>JASNZW010000002.1:0-712045 GCA_048499435.1 Anaerolineae bacterium | reverse complement strand
CCGCAGTCACCTGCGCGCCAACTCCGAAACCAACTCGCCGCACCTGCTGTTCATCATCGCTGCTTCGATTATAGCATTGCGCGCCACATCGGCGTTTGCGGGGCGTGCTGCGCTGCATATATTAGGACAGTATAATTTCTTGACGAAGGCGCGGCATATGTTGTATGCTGCCCTAGAACATATGTATCATCACCATCTGAATAACGAGAGAGGAACGTGACATGGAACTGGCGGCAGACCAACGCCGGGAGCTGCTTGAAATCCTGAAGATCCGCTTCGAAAAGCACATGAGCCGCCATTATGGCTTGGAATGGGCCGACGTGCAGGCCAGGCTCGAAGCCGAGGGCGGCAAGCTGTGGTCGCTCAACGAGATGGAACAGACCGGCGGTGAGCCGGACGTGATCGGTTACGATCCCAGGACCGGCGAGTACATCTTCGCCGACTGCTCTGCCCAAAGCCCGGCCGGCCGCCGAAGCATCTGCTACGATCAGGCTGCGCTCCATGCTCGAAAAGCCAACAAGCCGGCCAACAGCGCGGTAGCGCTGGCTGAAGCGATGGGAATCGAACTGCTCACCGAGCAGCAGTACCGCGAGCTGCAGAAGCTGGGCAAGTTCGACACGACGACGTCAAGCTGGGTGCAGACGCCGGAGGAGATCCGCAAGCTCGGCGGCGCACTGTTCTGTGATCGCCGTTACGAGACCGTCTTCGTCTACCACAACGGCGCCGACTCGTACTATGCGGCCCGCGGGTTTCGCGGCCGGCTGCGCGTTTAGCCCCCGCCTCGATACTCTGCCTGAAAAGCAAACCTGCCGGGATCACGGGATTCCGGCAGGTTCGTTTTTTGCTATGTGACAATTCTGGCGGCTAGTCAGCGATGCGATCGGCGATCAGTTCGACCACGTCCTTGATCTCCGGCCCGCCCTCGACGCCGGTTTTGGCCGATTCGAACATCTGCATGCAGAACGGGCAGCCCACCGCCAGCACGTCCGCGCCGGTGGCCTTCGCTTCCTCGTAGCGCTCCACGTTAACCGCCCGCGCGCCGTGTTCTTCCTCTTTCCAGAACTGCGCGCCGCCCGCCCCACAGCAGAACGACTTGCGCCCGCTGCGCGGCATCTCAGTCACAGGGATTTCCAGCCGGCTGAGGACGGCGCGCGGCTCCTCGATGATGCCGTTGTGGCGGCCCAGGTAGCACGGGTCGTGGAAGGTGACGCCGCTCCAGGACGACGGGTTCGCCAGCGCCGGCAGCCGCCCGGCAGCGCTAAGCTCCTCGATCAGCTCGCTGTGGTGGATAACCTCGTAGCGGCCGCCAAACTGGTGATATTCCTTGCCCAGGTTGTGCAGACAGTGCGGGCAGGTGGCGACGATGCGCTTCGGGTTAAGCGCGTTGAGCGTCTCAACATTGGCCGTCGCCATCTCAGCGTACAGCGCTTCGTTGCCGGCGCGGCGGGCCACGTCGCCGGTGCAGGTTTCGCTGTCGCCCAGGATGGCGAAATTGACGCCCGCGGCCTGCATGACCTTGACGAAGGCGCGCGCCGTCTGCGCGGCGCGGTCGTCGTAGCTAACGGCGCAGCCGGTCCAGTAGAGGACGTCGAAATCGGGGTTGTCGTCAACCGTGGGCACGTTCAGCCCCTCAGCCCATTTAACGCGGCTCTCGGCGATCTGCCAGGGGTTGCCCTGGCGCTCCATGCCGTTGAACGCGCCCTGCAGCTCCGCCGGGAATTCGCCCTCCATCAGCACCTGCGCCCGCCGGATGTCGAGAATGTCCAGCATCGGCTCGTTGCCCACCGGGCAGATGTCAATGCACGCGCCGCAGGCGGTGCAGGCCCACAGCGCCGATTCGCTGATGGCGAAGCCCAGCAGCGGGCTGCGCGATTCCTCGCCCGCCGCCAGGCCGGCCATCTGATCGCGGATGAGATAGCGCTTGTTGACCTCCAGCGCCGCCGGCGACAGTTCCTTGCCGGTCGTGTAGGCCGGGCACACATCCTGGCAGCGGTTGCACATGATGCAGGCGAAAGCGTCGAAAATCTGCGTCTTGCTCAGGTCCTCCAGGCGCGTGACGCCGAACTGCTCGCGCTCGCTGTCCTCCAGGTCCAGCGGCGCCATCTCGCCGAGCGAGGTGCGCTCTGGCCGCGTGAGAAAGTTGAGCGGGGCCATAAACAGGTGCGCGTGTTTGGTGTAGGGGAAATAGGGCATGAACAGCAGAATGCCGCCCAGCGCCACCCACCAGAACAGATGCCGCAGCAGGTCGAGCGCGTCCGGGCTGGCCCCGGCGAACAGCGCCGACGCCAGCGACGCGAACGGCATGAACAGGTCGCCGCCGTGCTGCGCCACCAGCGCCGCCTCGCCCAGGAAGCGCGCGCCCACGTGCAGCAGAATGAACACCGCCACGATCATCGAGTCGGTGAGGACAGCGCGCTCGCGCACTTTCGGGTGCAGCAGCACGTTGTCGTGATACTGAAGCTCGCTGCGGTTAGGCAGCGCCAGCCGCCGCACGATGAAATAGGCCACGCCCACCAGCACCGCCACGCTCAGCAGGTCAGCCAGCAGGCGGTACAGGTCATAAAGCGCGCCGGTCTCGCCCAGGAACGTGTAGCCGGGGATGAAGCCCTGCAGCACGTCGCCGAAGTTGACCAGGAAATAGAAGGTGAAGCCCCACACAACGCCCAGGTGCAGCAGGCTGGTCGCGCGCCGGGCGCGCATCGTCGTCGGCTGGCCGATGTAAACGACCAGCGCGCGCCACAACCGCGCCGGCAGTTGGTCGAAGTGCAGCCGCCCTTCGCCCCGGTTGATAATCAGAAACATCTCACGAAAGCCGACGAACGCCGCCCCCAGCGAGAACAGCGTCAGCAGAATGAAAATCATTTGCTCAACGGGTGACAGCATAAAAAGCCCTCTTTTCTACCGCGCGCTCATCATACACTCATCTGTTTGGCCGTAGTGTACCACCGCGCCCGGCCCAGGCCAAACGCGCGCCGGGGGGGGCGTCTTGACTGCCCCCGCCGATCGTGATACCATCGCCCGTAATTCAGCCACTCATCAAGAGCGAGGGAGGGAACCGGCCCGTTGATCTCGCGGCAGCCCCCGAAGCGTCGGGAAGGTGCTAACTCCGTCAGGCCCAGCCCTGGTAGATGAGGATGTTCACGCCGCCCACCGCGCCCCTTCTACCGCGTATGCACAGGGGCGTTTCGCGTTTTAAGCCGCCGCCCGCAGGATGTCAGACCATGACTGCACCAGCACAGTACCCCATTCTGGAATTTGACCCGGCGCGCGCCGCGCTGCTGGAGCCGTCTATCCTGGTAAAGCCGGCTGAGATCGCCGAAGGGTGCGTGCTGTGCTTCTTCCAGGAAGTGATCGCGCGGGTGTGCGCCGGCGCGCGCGTGGTGAAACACCTCAGCAGCGAAATGGGCCGCAACCCGGTTTACGAGATCGCGGTTGACGGGCGGCGGCTGGCGGTGCTGCACCCTGGCGTGGGCGCGCCGCTGGCGGCGGCCTTCCTTGAAGAAGTGATCGCGCTGGGCTGCCGCAAATTCGTTGTCTGCGGCGGCTGCGGCGTGCTTGATGGCGGGCTGGCGGTCGGCGCGGTGATTGTGCCCACCAGCGCCGTCCGCGACGAAGGCACGTCGTACCATTACCTGCCGCCCGCCCGCGAAATCAGCGCCGACCCCGCCGGGCTGGCGGCGGTTGAGGCGGCGCTGGCCGCGCACGAGATCCCCTATACGCCGGGCAAAACCTGGACGACGGACGCCCTCTACCGCGAAACGCCGGCGAAGATCGCTCAGCGCAAGGCGGAAGGCTGTATCGTGGTGGAGATGGAAGCAGCGGCGCTGTTCGCGGTGGCGCAGTTTCGCGGCGTGACGCTGGGCCAGCTGCTCTACGGCGGCGACGACGTCAGCGGCGCGGTGTGGGACCACCGCGACTGGATTCACGGGCGCGCCAGCACGCGCGAGAAGCTGTTCTGGCTGGCCGCTGAGGCCGCGCTGCGGCTGTAGGCCCGTGAACGATTACGCGGACGACCTGGCCGCCCTGCGCGCCGCTGCCCACCTGCGCGAGTGGACGGCGCTCCAGGACACGCTCAAGCGGCTGCTGGCGCGCCTGGAGCCGCTGGTGGCGCTGGCGACGGCGGCGGAGCCAGCGGCGGCGCACCTGCCGCGCTTCACGGCCTACTACCCCGAAGCGGGTTGGGTGCGCGAGCTGCTGCTGACCGTTATCAGCTACGCCAGCGCCCCGCGCGACCTGCCGCTGCACGCGCTGTCGCAGTTCCCCAGCCCCGGCTGCGGCAATTTCGTCAGCGCGGTTTTCGACCTGGCGCGCGCCGTCCAGCCGCAGACGCCGCTGTACGAGCGCTACAGCTTCGCCACCAACGCCGCCGCCAACGCGCTGCTGGCGGCGCTGATGGACCGCTATTTCGGCCCGCGCCCGGACGAGTGGGCGCTGCTGGCCGACGAGACGGCGCGGCAGGCGGTGTATGGCCGCTTCTGGCTGGATGCCGACGTGGCCGCCGCCGACACCGCCGCCTGGCTGGCGCTGGCAGACCGCCTCGCGGCGCAGTTAGAGAGGGACGGGTGAGTTTGCATTGCCCCTTAACGTTGTTCACGGTTTATCGGTAGCAGGCTGTAACAGACAGAAAGGCACGTCATGAACAGAAACCACACCCGCACCTACACCAACCGCCGCTACCTCGACGCGGTTGCGGACCACGTCGTGCTGTTCGACGGCGCGATGGGAACCAGCATCCAGAGCCGCCACCTGACCGCGGCTGACTTCGGCGGCGAGCAGTACAACGGCTGCAACGATTTCCTGTGCATCACCCGGCCCGACGTGATTGAGGCCATCCACACGTCCTTTCTGGACGTGGGCAGCGAAGTGGTGGAGACCAACACGTTTCGCAGCAGCCGCCTCACGCTCGCTGAGTACGGCCTGGGCGACCGCGTGCTGGAGATCAACCGGGCGGCGGCGCAGATCGCCCGCCGCGCCTGCGCCCAGGCCGAAGCGCGCACCGGCATCCCGCGCTTTGTCGCCGGCAGCATCGGGCCAAGCGGCAAGCTGCCCAGCGGCAGCGACCCGGACCTGAGCAACATCACCTTTGACGAGCTGGCCGCCATCTTCTACGAGCAGGCGCAGGGGCTGGTCGAAGGCGGGGCCGACCTGCTGCTGATCGAAACCAGCCAGGACATTCTCGAAGTCAAGGCGGCTGTGACGGGCATCAACCGTTATTTCGCCGCCGCCGGCGTGCGCGTGCCCGTGCAGGCCCAGGTGACGCTGGACACCAGCGGGCGCATGCTGTTCGGCACCGATATCGCCAGCGCGCTGGTCACGCTGGAGGCGCTGCCCATTGACGTGATCGGCCTGAACTGCTCCACCGGGCCGGAGTACATGCGCGCGCCGGTGCAGTATCTTATCGAGAACAGCGCCCTGCCCATCAGCGTGCTGCCCAACGCCGGGCTGCCGATCAACGTGGACGGCGAAGCCGTCTACCCGATGGAACCCGCGCCCTTCAGCGAGATGGTGGCGGAGTTCGCGCGCTGGGGCGTGAGCGTCGTTGGCGGCTGCTGTGGCACGACGCCGGAGCACCTGGCGCAGCTTTACCGCAAGGTGCACGGCCACCCCTTCGACGCCCTGCTGAGCAGCAGCCAGGACGACGAGCAGAGCACTTATTTCGTGCGCCGCCGCCCGCGCCCGCGCCAGCCGCAGCGCGACGCCTACGCCTCCAGCGGCATGTCGGCCACGCTGATGGCGCAAACCCCCGGCCCGACGATGGTCGGCGAGCGCGTCAACAGCCAGGGCAGCCGCCGCGTCAAGCAGCTTTTGCTGGCCGACGATTACGACAGCATCGTGCAGATCGCCGTCGAGCAGGTGCAGGCCGGCGCGCACATGCTCGACGTGTGCGTGGCGCTCACCGAGCGCGACGACGAACAGGCGCAGATGACGGCGCTGGTGAAGAAGCTGGCGCAGGCGGTGGACGCGCCGCTAATCTTCGACACAACCGAGGCCGACGTGGCCGAGGCGGCGCTGGCGGTGTATCCAGGGCGCGCCATCGTCAACGGCAACAACCTGGAAAACGGGCGCGAGCGCATTGACCGCGTGCTGCCGATCGTCAAAAAGCACGGCGCGGCGGTCCTCTCGATGACGATTGACGAGGAAGGCATGGCGCACACGCGCGACCGCAAGCACGACATCGCGCGCCGCATCACCGACATCGCCGTGAACGACTACGGCCTGGCGCCCCAGGACCTGATCTTCGACACGCTCACCTTCCCGCTGACCACCGGGCAGGAGGAGCTGCGCGAAGACGCCGTTGAAACCATCGAGGGGATTCGCATGATTAAGGAGCGCATCCCCGGCGTGCTGACCTGCCTGGGCGTGAGCAACGTCAGCTTCGGCGTGACGCCGGCGGCGCGCGGCGTGCTCAACAGCGTGTTCCTGTATCACGCCGTCCGCGCCGGGCTGGACATGGCCATCGTCAACCCGGCGCACATCACGCCCTACGCCGAGATTCCCGAAGACCAGCGCAAGCTGGCCGAGGACCTGATCTTCAACAGCGACGCCGACGCGCTGCCGCGCTTTATTCAGTATTTCGAGCAGAACCAGGTGGCGGTGGGCGGGAAGGAAGTCGAGGAGCCGACCAGGGACATGAGCGCTGAGCAGGCGCTCCACTGGCAGATCGTCCACCGCAAGAAAGAGGGCGTCGAGGCGCTGATTGACGACTGCCTGACGCGCCAGGACGCCGTTGGCGTGCTCAACAACGTGCTGCTGCCTGCCATGAAAGAGGTGGGCGACAAGTTCGGCGCGGGCGAGCTGATTCTGCCGTTCGTGCTGCAAAGCGCCGAGGTGATGAAAAAGTCGGTCGCCTGGCTGGAACAGTTCATGGAGCGCGTCGAAGGGGCGAGCAAGGGCGTGGTCGTGCTGGCGACAGTCTACGGCGACGTGCACGACATCGGCAAAAACCTGGTCAAGACCATCCTGAGCAACAACGGCTACACGGTGCACGACCTGGGCAAGCAGGTCCCGGCTAACACGATTATCGAAAAGGCGCAGGAATACAACGCCGACGCCATCGGCCTGTCGGCGCTGCTGGTGAGCACCTCGCGGCAGATGCCGCTGATCGTCAACGAGCTGGCGCGGCGCGGCCTGAAATACCCGGTGCTGGTGGGCGGCGCGGCCATCAACCGGCGCTTCGGGCGGCGCATCCTGTTCACCGACAGCAGCAGCGAGCCGTACTGGCCGGGCGTGTTCTACTGCAAGGACGCCTTCGAGGGGCTGTTTGTGATGGACAAGCTGACCGACACCGGCGCCCGTTCGCCGTTTGTCGAGCAGATCATCGCCGAAGCGCACGAGGAAATGGGGCGCCCCGCCCGCCGCGCGCGCGTGGCGCACGGCCCGGCGGTGAAAACAGTCGCGCCCGCGCCTGACCTGCCCACGCCGCCCTTCTGGGGGCCGCGCGTCGTGCGCGAGATGCCGCTGGAGATCGTGCTTCAGTACCTGCACAAGCCAGAGCTGTACCGGCTGTCGTGGGGGGCGAAGAACGCGCACGGCGACGAGTGGACGAAGCTGGAGGCGGATTTCGAGGCGCGGCTGGCGCGCATGACAAAGCAGGCGCAGCGCGACGGCACGCTGCGCCCGCAGGCCGTCTACGGCTATTTCCCGGCCAACAGCGACGGTGACGACCTTATCATCTGGGACCCGCGCCCGTTCGCGGCGGCGGACGGCGCGGCGCAGCGCGCCGAGATCGCGCGCTTTGCCTTCCCGCGCCAGCCCGACGGCGAGCGCCTGTGCATCAGCGATTACTTCGCGCCCGCCGACAGCGCGCAGGTGGATACCTGTGTGCTGCAAGTGGTGACAGTGGGCGCGCGGGCGACCGAGACGTTCGAGAAACTTCAGAACGCCGACAACTACAGCGAAGCCTACTTCTTTCACGGGCTGGCGGTGCAGGCTGCCGAAGCCACCGCCAACTACATGACGCATCACGTGTGCCGGGAGCTGGGCATCGCGGCTGAGCGGGGCAAGCGCTATAGCTGGGGCTATCCCGCCTGCCCGGAGCTGGCCGACCATCAAACCGTGTTCCGGCTGCTGCCGCAGGCCGCCGACGAGCTGGGCCTGGTGCTGACCGCCAGCTACCAGTTCGTGCCGGAAGAAAGCACAGCGGCCATCTTCACCCACCACCCGGACGCGAAGTACTACAGCGTGGGCAACCTGGACCGCACCGAGCAGATTCTGGGGTGAGGCGGCGGCCATGTGTGGAGGGTTGGTTTGCTGGCCCGCTTTCCGGCGGGCGGGCGCTGGCGGCAGTTTGACACGAACGGAGCAGGGCAGCGGTGGATGACGAGCGCGGCTACGGCTGCGGCAGACAGGCGCTTGTGTATTCGTTAGCGATCACGGCGGCCATGCTGCTGTGCGTTGGCGGGACGGTGGTCGCCCTTGACAGCATGTGCTACAGCGTGCTCACGCGGCGGCTGCCGGTCTACCCGGACGCCGACGTGACGCTGCTGCGCTATAACTTCGCGCGCGCCTTTGGCATGGGCGAGACGGTGCTGGTGCTGGAAACCGCCGACCCGCCCGACGTGGTGCGCCAGTGGTACGGGCAGGCTTTCGGCGCGGCGGCGCGCGCCGCCCAAGACAATCACGACCCGCTTTTCAACCTGGCCACGTCGGCCTTCTCGATCACCGCCGCCGAAAGCGGCGGCAGCCAGATCGTGTTAAGCGGGGTGTGCGGCACATGAACGCGGACGGCGCCGATGTATGACCGTGACGGGGGGCGCACCACCATGCGCGGGACGCTGATCGGCGTCGGGCTGATCATGGTCGGGGTGGCGCTGCTGGCGGCGCTGGCCGTAGGCGTGATTGACCGCCAGTGCGCCGCCGACATTGACCGCTGGCTGCCGCTGTACCCCGGCGCGGCGGTCGTCAGCGAGCAGCACACGTTTCTGCGGTCTCGCGGCATGGGCGAAACGGCGCTGACGCTGCACACGCCCGACGACCGGCAGGCGGTAAGCACCTGGTATTTGGAGCGCACCCAGCGCCAGGCCGATATTGACCCCAACCGGGGCGCGGCCACCAACCGCCTGCGCCTGGAGGACGCGCCCGCCGGCGGCACGCTGATCCACCTGAACAGCGAGTGTGCGTGGCATTAATGCAGTCAGCAGCACGGGAGAGTGCGACAGTGGCGACAACACCTTTTATCGAACGGCTGCGGCAGGGGCCGCTGCTGGCCGACGGCGCGATGGGCACGATGCTCCACGCCAGCGGCCTGCCGATCAACACCTGTTTCGACGCGCTCAACCTCGACCACCCGGAGGTGGTCGCGCGCATTCACCGCGGCTTTATCGAGGCCGGGTCAGAGCTGATCGAAACCAACACGTTCAGCGCCAACCGCTACAAGCTGGCCGAACACGGCCTGCAGGGGCGCGTAGCTGAAGTCAACGCCGCCGCCGTGCGCCTGGCGCGCCGCGTGATCGCGGCCAGCTTCCGCGACGACATCTACCTGGCGGGCGCGGTGGGGCCGCTGGGCGTGCGCCTCAAGCCCTACGGGCGCGTGCAGTCTGAAGAAGCCCGCGCCGCCTTCGCGGAACAGATCAGCGCGCTGGCCGCCGCCGGCGTGGACCTGATCCTGCTGGAGACGTTTACCGACCTGGCCGAGATTTTAGAGGCGCTGCGGGCCGCGCAGGACGCCGCGCCGGGCATGCCTGTCGTCGCCCAGATGACCTTCGCCCAGGACGACCGCACGCTGCTGGGGCATCTGCCGGGGCGCGTGGCCCGCGACCTGCGCGACGCCGGCGCGGCGGTGATCGGCGTCAACTGCTCTGGCGGGCCGGCGCAGATCACGCGCGTGCTGCAGGCCATGCGCGCCGCCGCGCCCGACGCGCTCTGTTCCGCCCAGCCCAACGCGGGCTTCCCGGAAAGCGTGGGCGGGCGCGTGATGTACCCGGCCACCGTTGATTACTTTGCCGACGCCGCCCTCACGCTCAAGGCGGCCGGCGCACACGTTATCGGCGGCTGCTGCGGCACGACGCCGGAGCACATCGCCGCTATGCGCCGCGCGCTTGACGACCCCGGCCGCGCGCTGCCCTCTATCCCGCTGCTTGAAATCAGCGGCGAGGAAACCGAGGCCGTGCCAGAGCGCCCCACCGAGCTGAGCGACCGGCTGGCGCGCGGCCAGTTCGTCATCGGCGTGGAGATGGCCCCGCCGCGCAGCTACACGCCGCAGGCGCTGCTCACCGCCGCCCAACTGCTGCAGGACGCCGGGGCTAACGTGATCAACGTGGCCGACAGCCCCACCGCCCGCATGCGCATGAGTCCCTGGGCGATCTGTCACCTGCTGCAAACGCGCCTGGGGATGGAGACGATCCTCCACTTTCCCACGCGCGGGCGCAACCTGCTGCGCGTCCAGGGCGACCTGCTGGCCGCGCACGCGCTGGGCCTGCGCAACCTGTTCGTCGTCATGGGCGACCCAACGCACATCGGCGACTACCCGCAGGCGATGGACAATTACGACGTCGCGCCGTCGGCGCTGATCGGCATCGTCAAGCAGCGGATGAACGCCGGCGTGGACCAGGCCGGCAGCAGTATCGGCCAGCCGACCGCCTTCACCGTCGGCTGCGCGCTCAACATGTGCGCCAACGATCTCGACCATGAGATTAAGGTGCTGCGCAGGAAGATTGAAGCCGGGGCCGATTTCGCGTTAGGGCAGGCGGTGTTCGACCCCCGGCATATCGAGCAGTTCCACCAGCGCTACGAACAGCTCACCGGGCTGCCGTTCACGCTGCCGGTGCTGCTGGGCGTGATGCCGCTGTTCAGCCTGAAGCACGCCGCCTTCCTGCACAACGAGGTCCCCGGCGTGCTTATCCCCGACCACATCATGAAGCGCATCGAGGACGCGGGCGAGGGCGCGCCCCAGGAAGGCGTGAAGATCGCGCAGGAAGTGCTGGCGCAGGTGCGCGGGCTGGTCCAGGGCACGTACCTCATCCCGGCTTACGGGCGCTATGACCTGGCCGCCGAGGTGGTGGACGCGCTGGTGGCGCTGCCGCGCTGAGCCAGTGTCAGCCGTAGCGGTTGAAGCTGTTGACGCCTGAGCCAGTGAGCGAGTCGAGAAATTCCTCGTTGCTCTCGGTCTGGCGGAAGTTGTTGAGAAGCTGCTCGTAAGCGCCGCCCGGCCCGACATCCGGGTCCTCGGCCAGGTGCGACACCATGCGCCGCAGCAGGTAGACGCGCTGGATGATGTCTGGCCCCAGCAGCAGTTCCTCGCGCCGGGTGGACGACTGCTCGATGTCGAAGGCCGGGAAAACGCGGCGTTCCTGGAGCTTGCGGCTCAGGTGCAGCTCCATGTTGCCCGTGCCTTTGAATTCCTCGTAGATCACGTCGTCCATCTTGCTGCCGGTGTTGACCAGGCAGGTGGCGACGATCGTCAGGCTGCCGCCTTCCTCAACGTTGCGCGCCGCGCCGAAGATGCGCTTGGGCGGGTGAATGGCCGACGGGTCAAGGCCGCCGGAGAGCGTGCGCCCGCTGGTGGGCACGACCAGGTTGTAAGCGCGCGCCAGCCGCGTGATGCTGTCCAGCAGGATGACGACGTGGCGTTTGGTTTCGACCAGCCGCTTGGCGCGGTTGAGCGCCATCTCGGCCACGCGCACATGGTGCTGCACCGGGTCGTCAAACGTTGAGGCGATCACCTCCGCGTCCACCGAACGGTCCATGTCGGTGACTTCTTCCGGGCGCTCGCCGATCAGCGCGATCATCAGGTGCACATCCGGGTAATTGCGGCTGATAGCGTTGGCGATCTCTTTCAGCACGGTGGTCTTGCCGGCTTTCGGCGGCGACACGATCAGCCCGCGCTGCCCCTTGCCGATCGGCGCGATCAGGTTGATCAGCCGGGTGGAGAGGATGCGCGGGTTGGTCTCCAGGTTGAAGCGTTCTTCAGGGAAGATCGGCGTCAGGTCCTCGAAGTTGGGCCGGTATTTGGCCTCTTCGGGGTTGAGGCCGTTGACGGCGTCCACGCGCAGCAGGCCGTAGTATTTCTCTGAGTCCTTCGGCGCGCGCACCTGGCCGATCACCATGTCGCCGGTGCGCAGGTTGAAGCGCTTGATCTGCGTCTGGCTGACGTAAATGTCGTTGGGGCCGGGAAGATAGTGTTCGGCGCGCAGAAAGCCGATGCCGTCGTCCACGATCTCCAGCACGCCGCCGCGCAGCTTGTGGCCGCGCCGTTCGGCGTCATCGCGCAGCAGCGCCAGGATCAGGTCCGGCTTCTTGAGGCGCGTAAAGCGCGGGACGCTGGCGTCGCGGGCTAACTGACGCAGCTCTTCCAGGTTCTTGTGTTCGAGTTGTGTAATATCCATTGAGGTGACTCCAAAGGGGGAATGTTGCCGGTCAAGTGGCCGGCTTGCCTGGTTGTGCGATGGTTAGGTTGGGTGTCCTGTGTAAGGCCCAAATGAACCGATCTGCATGCGGCAGGCCCGCGCAGGGCGAGCTGGCGTATGCGCGTGGTGTCTGTGTAATGGAAGGAGTGGCTGATTTGCTGCTGTCTGCTTTCGTGAATATATCATACTCATAAAAACAGCGCAACGTCAAGTTTGTGGGGGTTTTCTAAGCTGCTGGCGGCGCAAAGGCGCGCTTCCAGCCAATAAAACGCCGGCGGGCGGGGGCAGCCCCCCGCCCGCCGCGCCGCGCGCGTCAGAAGGCGAAGTGCGTCGCCTGCCCGGCGACGATCACCCAGGTGATGAAGATGGCGCTGACGAGCGCGCCCACGTAGACGCGCCCTGTCAGGCGGAAGAAGTAGGTCATGACCACGCCGACGATCGCCAGCAGGCCGACGAACTGGAACGCCACCACCGTCAGCAGCGGCTCGCCCAGCGGCAGCGGCCCGCCCGCTATCAGCGGTATGTACTGGATCAGCAGCAGCACGATGAAGCCCAGCACCAGCAGGCCGACGTTGACCAGCATCTCGCGCCACGCCGGGACAGCAGACCCCTGGCGAAGCTGCCCGTGCAGCGCCACGCCCAGCACGACAAAGAAGAAGATAAAGAACGGCAGGTAGCCCAGGAACATGCGGAAGTGCAGCGAACTCATCAGCTTGACCGCCACCACCCAGAAGCGGAAGTCGGTCTTGAACAGCAGATCAGAGGCCGCCAGCAGCAGATAGCCGAAGATCGCCACCAGCGCCGCCAGCAGCGCCGACTTGAGGATAACCGTCAGGTTGCGGCTCAGACCGTAAGTCGCCAGCGTCGGGCCGTGCTTCGCGTTGCTGGTGTAGTGCCACACCAGGAACAGCGCCAGCGTGATCAGGCCGTTGAGCACCGCCCACACCATGATCCCGGTTGTGATGTTCTGCGGGAACAGCGGCGTCGCCGCCGGCACAAGCTGCGCCCGGAGCGCGTTCTGCGCCCAGAAGTATGTCAGGATCGGGATGAAGATCGTCAGCGCATACGAGACGTAGCGCATCGTGCCGCGCACCGGCTTGGCCTCTGGCGTTGGGCTGCTGGCCGTGCCAGCGCTGACCGCGCTGAAGTAGGGCATCTGGAGCAGGAAGCCGCCAAAGGCCAGCATCGCCAGCACCATGCCCACCAGCGCGACCAGCCGGCCAATTTCGTTCCACTGCCAAACCTGATCGCTTGGGTCGAGGCCGCTGCCGCCTTGCAGCGTCTTGCCCATCCAGTCCGCCACCGCGCCGATAGACGCCGCGTTCAGGTGGTTGCCGGGGTGCGTCGTCACCGGCTGGTACAGGAAGCGCGCCGTGCCGTCCTCAATCGAGCCGTAGAGCTGGCCGACCTGCACCGTCGTGTCGGTCCCGAAGGCCGTTTGCAGCTTCTCGGTGTCTACGATGCCTCTTCCGGTCTCCGAACCCCACATCAGCATCGAAAACTCGTCCCAGGTGGCAAACACCAGGCCGAAGTTGCGCGGGAACTCCACGGTCCCGTCAGGCGCGCCGCGCACGCCCGTCGCCGACCCCTGCACCATGACCGATTTATACAGATCGGGGAAGGTATCAGCGGCGATCAGCGACGCCCACCCGCCCATTGAGTGGCCTTCCATGCCGATGTTGTCCGGGTCAACGATGTCAAGCGAGCTGAGGTAGCGCAGACCGTCCGGCCCGCCGAAGCCGTTGGCGAGCGCCGGTGGGTCAGAGTAGCCGTGGCCGGTCTGGTCGAGCGCCAGCACCACGTAGCCGCGCCGCGCCAGCTCGATGGCGTAGCCGGCCTGCGTCTCGCGCGAGTTGATGTAGCCGTGAGTGGCGAGAACGCCCGGCGCGGGGTTCTCAGCGGTCACGCCCGGCGGGATATAGAGCAGCCCGCTCATAACGGTGCCGTTCGTGCCCACGAAACGCACGTCTTTGATGTCAATTGTGCCGCCGTTGGAATGAACGTTCCAGGCGACCAGCCCGCCGATTAACACTAACGCCAGGCCAAGAACCAAAAGCCGCTTTTTGCTAAGCATTATGCCCCCCTTTATAAAGTGCGATGTATGCCGACTGCAGCCGATGGTTTGCTGATCGCGCGGGGTCTCAGCACCCCCCTGTGCTGTTAACGCTGCGCAGCCTCCTTTCTCTCGCGGCCAGAAACACAGAACACCGGCTATTGTAACCAACTTCCAGGCGGCCCTCCACCAGCGGCTATAACCGCTGGCCAGGGCGCGTTCAAACTGAAAACGGTGAAAGCGCCGCGCAGCAGCACGACGCTTTCACCGCCCACAAAACCGAAAAACAGCGCGGTCCGTGCCCGCGCTGGCCGCCGACAGCTTACATCAGCGGCGACTTGTCAATGTCGTCATAGTCACAGGTCAGCTCGCGCCAGGCGCGGCCCAGACGGCGCAGCCCCTCCTCGATGTCGGCGGGGCGGTTGGTGCCGTAGTTCAGGCGCAGGCGGAAGCTGCCACAGCCGTTGGTGTAAAACACGCTGCCGATGGCGTAGGCCACGCCCATCTGTACCGCCGTCACGAACAGCTCAGCCGCGTTCGGCCCGCGCTGAGGAAGCTGCACCCACAGATAGATGCCGCCTTCCGGCACGCGCCAGGCGCTGCCGGGCGGCAGGTGACGGCGCGCCGCCGCCAGGGCGATATCGCGGCGGCGGTGCAGCTCGCGGTTGTTGCGCTCCAACTGCTGCAGCAGCACACCGCGTTCCAGCATCAGGTGGATGGCGCGCTGGTTCAGGCCCGGCGTGGCGATATCGGCGGCGGCCTTGACGCGCACCAGGCGCTCATAGTGGCCGCTGTCGCTGATCAGATAGCCAATGCGCATGCCGGGCAGCATCATCTTGGTGAACGCGCCAACGTGAATCACGATGCCGGTGTCGTCCAGCGCCTTCAGCGGCGGGATCGCCTCGCCCTCAAAGCGGAACTCGTGATACACGCTGTCTTCCAGCACCGGAATCTGATACCGGTTCGCCAGGTTGAGAAGCTGGCGGCGGCGGTGCAGCGGCATCACGTTGCCGGTGGGGTTGTGGAAGCTGGGCATGACGTAGATCAGGCGCGGCTTGTTGTCAATAATGTAGTTCTCAAGCTCGTCCAGCCGCATGCCGTCCTCGTCCATGCTGATGCCGTGCAGCTGCACGCGGCGCGCGCGCGCGATGTCAATCATGCCCAGGTAAGTCGGGTTTTCGGTGACGACGGTCTCGCCCTCAGCGCACAGCGCCTGAATCACCAGGTCAAGCGCCTGCTGCGCGCCGCCGGTGATCAGCACCTGGTTGGCGCCGCACCGGATGCCCTGCGCGCTGACATAGTCGCGCACGGCCACGCGCAGCGGGCCATACCCTTCCGCTGGCTCGTAGCCCAGCGCCGTTGAGCCGTCGCGGTCCAGCACGGTGGTGATGGCGTCGCGCAGGTGCTGCACCGGGAAAAACTCAGTGGGCAGCGAGCCTTTGCTGAAGCTGATAACGCCCGGCTTGCGCCCCAGCCGCATCATCTCACGGACCGAACGGTCCGGCGCGGACGGCAGCTCGGAGGTCTGCGCGCTGTGGCTGACCCGCCCGTTGTCGCCGTTGCTGTGGCTGCCGTTGCTGTCGCCGGCGACGAACGTGCCGCGCCCGGCGTGCGCGCTTAAATACCCCTGCGCGCGCAGCTCCGCGTAGGCGTTGACCACGCTGATACGGCTGATGTTGAGCTGGCGCGCCAGGTCGCGGCTGGCGGGCAGGCGCGCGCCGGCGGTCAGCGCGCCGCTTTCGATCTGCAGGCGGATGTGGCGGATAAGCTGGCGGTAGATGGGTTCTTCGCCGTCCCGGTCCAGCGGGACGTTCAGGTTCACCTGGTTGAGCATCATGGCTGCGGTCCTGTCCCGTGCTGCGCGCTGTCTCTGCCGTCAAGTGTACCATATAATACCAATATGGTATAGGCGGCAGAGCGCGCCTGCACCCTCTGCCGTGCAGCGGGGATGCAGGCGTCTGTCACGGGATGTCAGTATGGCCGGATGTAGTACTGCCCCCCCTGGCCTTCAGCCGTCCAGCCAATGCGCCCGTTGTAATTCACCTGCCACCACAGAATCCCGTTGGCGCACTCCGGGCCGCCGATCACCGTAAAGATTTCGTTGGTCTGCAGCAGGCCGATCTGCGCGCTGTACAGCGACGGGGCGCTGCGCAGCCGGTTAGGCAGCGGCACGCTGGCGTCCACGATGCCGGGCTGCCCCACCACCATGCGCGGCGGCAGCGGGCACGCCGGGTTGGGGCTGACGCTGGGCGGCGGCGTGATCTCCTGAATGTTGGTGTCCACAAACGCGCCGTACAGCCGGTAGGCGCTGAACTGCCGGCCGCTGACGAGCGCGTTGTAATCCGCCGTACCGGGGGCGACATCGTCGGTCAGCGGGGCGGGAAAGCCGCCGCCGGCGGCGTCCTGCTGCGCGCCAATGTACGCGCCGGGGGCGTTGCGCCACATCTCCAGCGCGACGCTGCCGCTGACAGCCGTCACCCAGGCGTGAACGGACGTCCAGCGGGCAGCCGCCGGGCTGCGCGGCGACTGGTACAGGTGCGCTTCGCCGGGCTGGCTGAGCGTCGGGTCAATCGCGAAATAGACCACGTAGTTCTGGCGGGGGCTGATATCCCCGCGCGGCAGCAGCGCCATTTCGACTTCAATGTCGCCAGTAGTGCGGCCAAGCTGGTAAACGTCGTCGCCGAAGCTCTCCTCTGTGCCGAGGCCCGGCGTCACCCCTGGCGGAACGGCGACCGCCTGGAAGTGAATTTGCAGCGCGTTGAGATAGTCCAGCAGCAGCGCCGAGTCAAAGCTGCTCACCAGCAGGCCCAGCGTCTGCACGCCAGTGGGCGAGAAAGCGACGAGAACGAAATAGCGCCCGTCCACCGCCTGCTGCAGGTCGCCTGTTGTGTAGCGCCCGCCCTGCGCCACCGGCGTGAAGGCGATGCTGCCGGCCAGGCGGCTGGTGAAGTACAGCTCCGGCGGGATGATCCCGGTTTGGACAAAGGGAACAGGCGATGTGTTATCCTGCGCCGCCGCCGCCGCGGGCAGCAGACACAGCAGCGCCAGTGTGAGTGTGAGCGTGAGCGCGACTGCTTTTCTGGTGAACATGGTCAGCCTTTCTAGGACTCGCTTCGGTTTGCTGCCTCTCCTTCGATGTCGTGCGCGCAGCGGAACCCGATATCAATGTCAGCGTAACTTGCGTCGGTATCCAGCGCCTCGGCCAGCGGCGACGTCGCCGCCCCCGGCCTGATGAATGCGTTGGCCCAGCCCCAACCGCGCCGTTCGAGCGCCTCCGGCAGAATGCCATCCCAGCGCCGCGCGCAGGTTACGCCGCAGCCGGCAGGTGTTGCCGTCCATTCCGCTGCGTTACCTAATAAATGCATAATGCCTTCTGGTGTCGCGCCAGCCTGGTAGGCGGCGTCGCTGACGGCCGCCGCGCCGGTGGGGGCGCGGTCTGTATAGCCGTCAATCAGGGCGTTTACGCGCGTGGGGTCCGGTTTGGCGTCACCGGGCCAGGGGAACAGGCGGCCTTCTGTGCCGCGCGCGGCGCGTTCAAATTCAGCGGCGGTGGGCAGCCGCCGGCCCAGCCAGCGGCAAAATGTGTGCGCCTGGTAAGCGTTAACCGAAGTGACCGGCTGCTGCGTCGTGTCTGGCCCGCCGCCTTCATCGAATGTCGGCACAAAGGCCGGCGAACAGGCCCGCGCCAGCACGCAGCGTTCGTACTGCTGGCGGCTCACCTCGTAACGGTCCAGCGCGAAGGCCGGCACCAGCGCCGGCTGGTTATCAGGGCCGAGCAGCGCCTCAGCGGCGGCGAACGGGACGGCCGGCGCGGCGGCGAGAGCCTGCTGCCGCAGCATTTCGCTGTACGCGCTGATCGTCACGAACGGCGCGGCCAGCGCGAACAGCAGCGCGAACACCCCCAGCGCCGCCCCGAACACCGTCCGGCGGCGGCGGCGGCGGCGCTGACTGGCGCTGAGGAAGGCCAGCTCGTCCGGCGCGAGGCGGTCAGCGCGCTCTTTGTGCCAGCGCTCCGCGACGACCAGCCGCGCCCCAGTGTAGAGATAGCTGGGGCTGCGCCCGTCGCGCAGCCACGCCTGCGCGTCGCGCTGAAGCTGCTGCCGCCACAGCAGAAAGGCGCGGTCAGCGTCCAGTTCCTGGTACAGGCGCGGCCAGTTGGTCAGCAGCGCCTCGTGCGCCACCTCGATCAGCGGCGGCCCACCCGGCTCACTGCCCACCACCAGCAGGCGCGCGGCGGTGAAGGCGGCGACCAGCTTTTCGGCGCTCGGCGTGGCGGCCGCCGCGCCGAGCGCCGCGCGCCGCCGCGTGATCGCGCCGCGATCGTCAATCTGCGCCAGGTTGTGAAACACCGCCGGCAGGGCCGCCTGCGCCGCTGGCGGCAGCGCGAGCAGGGTGTCTTCGGCGCGCCGGGCGATCGCGCCCTGCACGCCGCCCAGCGCCCGGTATTTCGCGAACGTCAGCGCGCCATCGGCGCCGCGCGCGCGGTACAGCTCGTCCAGCAGATACGCCATCAGCGCCAGCGCGCCCGGCTCGCCGCCGGTGTCGGCCAAAATCTGGCCGGGCAGGCCGTCCTCAAACGCCAGCGCCGCCCGCTCCGCCGGGCGCACGATCATCTCGTACAGCGCGCCCAGCGGCGGGGCCGGCAGCGCCTGCTGGCCGGCCAGCAGCGCCGCCAGCGCCGGGTTTTCGACCGCCGCGCTGTAAAAATCGGCGCGCAGCGTGATCACAACGCGCGCGCGCTGGCCGGGCTGCGCCAGGTGGCTTAACATCTGGATGAACGGGCCGCGCAGGTCAGGCCGGGCGGCGGTGAACAGTTCCTCGAACTGGTCAATGAAAAACAGGGCCTCAGCCCAGGCGGGCCGGCCCGCCAGCGCCGCGCCCACATACTCGCTGATGCGCCCCGGCTCGTCCGCCAGGCGCTGCGCCAGCGCCGGCGCGCTCGCGGCGGGCGGCTCCAGACAGGGGATCAGCCTGAGCGCCAGCGCCGTAAAAGGGTTGTCGCCGGTTTCGCCGGGCGTGAAGCGCAGCCCGGTCCACTGTTTAGCCTCGGCGCTCCAGGCTGGCAGCAGCCAGTCCTTGCTGCCGGCGACGGCGTTGGCCTTCAGCCGGGGCAGCAGGCCCGCGCCCACCAGCGACGACTTGCCGCTGCCGCTGACGCCCGCCACGCCCACGAAGCAGGCCGCCTCCAGCCGTTTAACCAGCGCGTCCGTTTCCGCGCCGCGCCCAAAGAAGATGGGCGCGTCGGCGTCGGTGAAGGCGCGCAGGCCGGGAAATGGCGAGCCAGCCCACACCTTGCTGGCGGCGGTGATGCCCGCTTCAGTGTCGCGCGCGGCGCGGCCAGGCCGCGCGTCGGCGGTCAGCAGGTGCTGAACGATCGTTTCCAGATGCGTTTCAAACTTCTGGCGGAACTCGTCCGGCGTCTGGTAGTAGTTGACGCCGCGCCGCGCCTGCCCGGTCTGGGGGTCGGAAAAGGTGGCGAAGAAGGCGTTGACGCGTTCGTACTGCGCGCGTTTTTCGGCCAGCTCCGGGTCGTCCAGCGCGATCTCCACCGTTTCGGTGCGGCGGTAGACGACGACCTCCGTGCCCTCGGCCTGCACGGCGTCCAGGTACTCGTACTGCGTGCCCGACAGATACTCGCGCCCGTCAAGCGTGAAGGGCGTGCCCATGCGCGACCAGAGGATCACGATCACGATGTCGCACTCTGACGGCATGGGCAGCATCATATTGATCGCTTCCTGCGGCGCCAGTTTCGCCAGCAGCGGCGTGTCGCTGCCCGGCCGGTCCCAGGCGATGATGCGGAAGCTCACGCGGTCGCGGAAGGCCGGGCGGTCGGGCAGCGCGTCAATCACCTCCCAGGCGATATGGCGTTCCTGGACCACATCGCCGGGCGACGAGATAAAGATGCGGAAATGCCGGGGGGTCTGTGCCATCGGCGGCCCTTTGCAGCTCACGGGACAGCGGCGGGCGGCGGCTTCCAGCGGCCGCGCGCCCCGGCCTATAACTATAAATGCGGCCGGGGCGGAAACATCCCGTAAGAGAAATATTACATTGCAGCACAGACCGGCGTTCAGGCGGTGAGCAGGTCGTCGGGCAGGTGCGCGGTGCGGTTGAGGTAGTGCAGCGCCAGCCTGCCATCCGGGAACAGGTCCAGCCGCGTGATGCCCGTGTTGTAGTGATAGTAGAAGTGGCCGCTGCCGGGCAGCCTGCCCAGCAGGGCTTTGAGCAGCGCGTCGAGAAACGTGCCGTGCGAGATGAGCGCGGTGGGCGGCGCGCCGGCGGCGGCCCACTCGCGCAGCCGCGCGGCCACGCTGATCGCCCGCCCCTGGCAGACGGGGTACGTCTCGTAATCGCGGTTGTACCAGCCGGCGTCGGTCAGCGCGGCGGGCAGCGTGTAAGTGGCGAACTGCGCCGCGATCTCGCGCCGCGTCAGGCCCGGCGCGCCCCGCCGCCCGCCGCCGCCGTCGTCCTCGTAAACGCCGCCGTGTTCGTGAATATCCAGCCACACCTCCGGCGCGACGCCCAACGCCGCGCCCACCGGCTGCGCCGTTTGCAGCGCCCGCAGCATGGCCGAGCAGTAGAGGCGGCTGATGCGCCCATCCAGGCGACCTTCCTGGCGGTACGTGTCCGGGTAGTAATGCACCGCGATCTCGCGGCGGCTGGCGTCCGCCAGGCGCGCCGCCAGCGCGGCGGCCTGCCGCTGGCCGGTTTCCGTCAGGGCGGCGTCGCGGACGCGGTTGGGCTGGCTGTTCCCCTGGGCGTTGTTGGTAGATTGTCCGTGTCGGATGAGATAGAGTTCCATGCGCGCTTCCGTGTGGTGGGCTGTCCTCGCCCGGTGATTATACCGCAGCGGCTGCGCCGCTGGCCCCTTGTGGCCGGCCCGCCGCCGGCGTATGATTGGCGCGCGGTTTCAGCGCGGCGCGCAGCCGGGGGGCTAACACGCGGTGGACATTATTCAGCAGCTTCTGCTCGACCCGCTGAGCTTCGCGTTCATGCAGCGCGCGCTGCTGGCGGTGATCATCGTCGGCGTGGTCGGCGGCGCGATGGGCGCGTATGTGGTCACGCGCGGGATGGCCTTCCTGGGCGACGCGCTGGCGCACAGCGTCCTGCCCGGCGTGGCGGTCGCCTTCCTGTGGACCGGCAGCGTGGGCACAGCCGTGCTGGCGGGCGGGCTGGCGGCGGGCGTGCTGGCGGCGCTGGCGATCGGCCTGCTGACGCGCGGCGGCCGCCTGGCAGAGGACACGGCCATCGGCGTGATCTTCGCCGGCATGCTGGCGCTGGGCATCGCCATCATCTCCGCCGCCGGCAGCTACGCCGCCGATCTGACGCACGTGCTCATCGGCAGCGTGCTGGCGGTGACGCCCGACGACCTGGCGCTCATCGCCGTTCTGGGGCTGGTCGTGGTCGCGGTGATCGCGCTGCTGTACAAAGAGCTGCTGATCGTCTCGTTTGACCCCACACTGGCGCAGACGCTGCGGCTGCCGGTTGAGGCGCTGCGCCTGCTGCTGCTGGTGCTGCTGGCGGTGACGATCGTGATCGGCGTGCGCGCGGTGGGCGTGGTGCTGGTGGCGGCTGTCCTGGTGACGCCGGCGGCCACCGCGCGCTTCTTCGTGGCGCGCCTGCACCACATGATGCTCGCGGCGGCGGCGCTGGCGGCCTTCAGCGGCGTGGTCGGTATGTATCTGGCGTGGCATCTGGCGATCGCGCCCAGCGCGGCCATCGTGCTGACGATGACCGCGCTGTTCGCGCTGTCTTTCGTGTTTGCCCCGCGCCGGGGCTGGCTGTGGTCGCTGCGCGGGCGGTCGGCGTGACCAGCCCGGCTTTTAATGGATCGGCACAGCGTTGATGCTGCCGCGCACCGTCACATACGGCGCGAAAATCCACCCCACCTGGCCGTCATAGCGCACCTGGAACCAGCGGTTGTAGCCCGCCTGGACCGTACGCCCCAGCAGCGGCACTTCAGCGCCCCAGGGGATGTCCGCCAGAATGGCGGCGCGCGTCGTCGGCCGGGGCCGCA
This sequence comes from Anaerolineae bacterium, assembly GCA_048499435.1. Lineage (GTDB taxonomy): Bacteria > Chloroflexota > Anaerolineae > Aggregatilineales > Phototrophicaceae > DAOTWC01. The sequence goes on along the minus strand of JASNZW010000002.1, from coordinate 689,634 downwards.
GGTTCATGAAGGCGCGCGGCACGGCGATCACGCCCGTGTCCGGCGCGCTGTCAAGCGTGTCGAACACGCTGCCCTCAAAGGGCAGGCCGCCGGGGTCGGTGGTGAAGGTCAGGAAACGCCCTGACGACCAGCCGGTTTTCCCGTTCACCGTCACTTTATACCACGTGACGCCCGGCTCGCTGGGGTTCTGCGCCAACACCGGGTATTCCACGCCCGGCACGGCCACCGTCACCATGCTGGCCCCCAGGTACGGGCCGGTGCGCACGGCCAGCCCTCTGACGCCGGACACGCTGGCCGTCAGCGGCGGGATGGCCGTCAGCGGCGGGATGGCTGTCAGCGGCGCGCCCGCCGGCTCCCACTGAAGCTGGAGGATCGCGGCGGCGGTCAGCTCGATGAAGTCCACCTGGAAATTGTGCGTGCCCGTCATGTCGCGCTCAAACGTGGACGTGCGCAGACCGGCAGCCGGCTCGTTGAGCATTTCCTGGCCGTCAATCACCACGCGCGCGGCGTCGTCATACGTCACCGTAAAGCGGTAGCGCCCCGGCACGAACGTCTGCGCCGATGTAAAGCGCGCCGAGAAGTTGTCGGCGTTGACCGCGGTCAGCGTCTGCCCGTTAACCACCGGCCGGTCTGGCCAGTTGAAGTTCAGGCCGTTGATGCCGGTCATCACGGCGGCAGCCGGGTCCTGAAAGCTGGTGTTGTTGTAGAAAGACCCGTTCCAGTTGGTCCCAAACTGGGCCTGAGCCTGCACCTGCGTTGTCAGCGCGAGGCTCAGCAGGGCCAGCAGCAGGCCTCCGGCGGCGAACATCGCTGTGCGTTTCACGGGCATCGCTCCATTCTGCTAGGCACGCTCACTGCCCATCATTATAGCGAACGCCGCCGCCGGGGGCTACAGTACCCAGGTGCAGCGCCAGCGCTGCTTTATTCGCGCTCGCCCAACTGCACCGTCACGGCGGTCAGTTGGCCGCCGCGCACGACGCCCAGCGCCGCCTGCGCGCCCACACGGTCGCTGCCCAGCAGCAGCAGCAGGTCGTCCACCGACTGGAGCGGGTAGTCGTCCAGCGTCACCAGGATGTCGCCCTGCAGCAGGCCGCCGCGCTCCGCCGGGCTGTCGCTCTCGATAGACAGCAGCATCAGCCCGATTTCCTGCTCAAGCTGCGCGGCGATGGCCGACGGCAGCCGCACCGGCTGCGCGCCCACGCCCAGGTAGCTGCGCTTGACCTTGCCGTGCGTCAGCAGCGCTTCGACCACGCGCCGCACCACCGATGCCGGCACGGTCAGGCTGGCGCCGCGCAGCAGCGCCGAGGTGTTGAGGCCGCGCACATACCCGCTGGCGTCCACCAGCGGGCCGCCGGAAAAGCCGGGGTACATGACGACATCGGTCTGCACGAAATAACCCGCGCTGCTGCGCAGGCTGACGCCCTCGTGCCGCCCGCCGCCGTGTCTGCCGCCGCGCCGCATCATCGGCGGCGCCGGGCGGGGCGGCGGCGCCTCACCCAGCGCGCTGACGACGCCCAGCGCCGCCTGCACGCTGGCGCCAGGACGCCCCAGCGCCAGCGCCAACTGCCCTACCTTCAGGTCATCGGCGTCGGCCCAGGCGGGCGGGGTGAGGCCGCTGGCCGCGCGCAGCACGGCCAGGTCTGTGCCGGGGTCGCGCCCGACCAGCGCCGCAGACACAACAACGTCGCCGTCCAGCCCGATGCCGATTTCCTCGCCGCGCTCGACGGCGTGGTGCGCCGTGACAATCACGCCGTCCGATGACCACACGATGCCCGTCGCCGGCAGCCGGCGGCGGCCTTCGACGCGCACAACGCCCGGCGCGGCCTTCGCCACCACAGCGGCCAGCGCGTCCGACAGATTCTGCAATACATCAGCCATATCACTGCCTCCTCAGGCTGCGCTAATCTCGCGCTGCCCCCGTTATCGCACACCAGCCCAGGGCGGCGCATCCACCGTTAAGCCGGGGGCAGCCTGGAAAAATGGGCAGGTGACGGCGGCGGGCGTTACAGCAGCACCAGCCCCTGGCGCATGGCGCGCACAACGGCGTCGGTGCGGCTCTGCGCGCCGAGCTTGGCCATAATGGCGTTCACGTGGAATTTAACGGTGTGGTCGCTGATGGCCAGCCGCAGCGCGATCGCCTTGTTGGGCAGCCCTTCAGCCAGCAGTTGCAGCACCTCGCGCTCGCGCGGCGTGAGCGGCTCAGCCAGGTCCGCGGGCGGCGCGCCGCCCGCCAGCGCCGCCGCCGCCAGCGCGGGGTCAAGCGTCAGCAGGCCGCCCGCCGCCGCCGTCAGCGCCGCGGCGAGCAGGTCAGCGGCGCAGTCGCGGTGGAGCAGGCCGCCCGCCCCGGCAGCCCCCAGCAGCGCGGCGGCGGCGGCGGCGTAAGCGTCGTCGGGCAGCAGCGCCACAATCGGCGGCGCGCCGCTGACCAGCGCGCCCAGCCGCGCGACCGCCGCCCGCGTCTCCCAGCCCAGGTCCCACACCACCGCGTCGGGCCGGTATACGTCCAGGTCATCGGCCAGCGCGTCGCCGCCGGCGGTCTGGCCGGCCACGGCCAGGCCGGGCTGCGCCGTCAGCAGCGCCGCCAGCCCGGCGCGCGCCAGCAGGTTGTCCGCCACCACCAGCACCCGTAAATCGCGCATATCCGCCGCCTCACACAGCCGCCGCTGCCGCCAGTGTACGCCGGTCTGTGTTAAATTGGCATCAGCGCCGGGCGCGTGTGCGCCTACCAGCGGTGATGCACCGCCGCGCGGATAAAGCTGTCGTAAACGTCGCGCACCTTAACCATCTGCTCAGCGGTCAGCGGCGGCAGCGCGGCGGCGCCCACGTTGTCGGCCACCTGGTCCGGGCGCTTGCCGCCTGGAATAACGCAGGTGACGGCCTCGAACATCAGAATCCAGCGCAGCGCGAGCTGGGCCATCGTTGCGCCCGGCGGAACCAGCGCCCGGAGTTCGTTCACGGCGCTCAGGCCGGCCTCGTAAGGCACGCCGGAGAACGTCTCGCCCACGTCGAACGCCTCGCCGTGCCGGTTAAAACTGCGGTGGTCGTCGGCCTCGAACGTCGTCTGCGGCGTCATCTTGCCGGTGAGCAGGCCGCTGGCCAGCGGCACGCGCGCCAGAACACCGACCTTGCGCCGCTGCGCCTCGCCGAAGAACAGCTCTGCCGGGCGGTGGCGAAACATGTTGAAGATGATCTGCACCGACTGCACGTTGGGGTACTCAATGGCTTTCAGCGCTTCCTCGACCTTTTCCACGCTCACGCCGTAATAGCGGATCTTGCCTACCGCCACCAGGTCGTCCAGCGCGCCGAACACCTCCGGGCGGTAGTAGACTTCGGTCGGCGGGCAGTGAAGCTGCACCAGGTCGAGCGCGTCGGTCTCCAGATTTTTCAGGCTGCGCTCGACAAAGGCGTTGAAGTTCCGCGCGTTGTAGCCGTCCGCTGTGTGCGGGTCCAGGCGGCCGCCCATTTTGGTCGCCACGTAGACCGTCTCGCTGCGCTCTTTGCGCAGACGGGCGATCAGGCGCTCGCTGCGGCCGTCGCCGTAAACGTCGGCGGTGTCAATGAAATTCACGCCCAGGTCAACCGCGCTGTGCAGCGCCTTCATAGAGTCGCGGTCGTCCACCTGGCCCCACGCGCTGCCGATAGCCCACGCGCCGAAGCTGACCTCCGACACCTGCCAGCCGGTGCGGCCCAGTTCACGGTAATGCATGACATCCCCTTTCAGCTAAGCCTCAGCTTACAACGGCAGAGTATGCCACAGCTTCACCCGCCAACCAACCCGCCCCGGCCCGCCGCGAACCCCGCGGCAGCAGGTAACAACCCGTTGCGCTAAAGGTGACACATTACACTTCCCAAGAACCAGCGCCAGCTTTGACAATGGGGGCATGAAAGCGATTCTCTGAGGAACTGTGCTCATGCTTAAGAAACTGCTGGCGCTTACCGTGATGGCGGCGCTGCTGGCCGGCGCGCTGCCGCTGGCGGCGCAGGAACAGCCGGTCGTGTACGCTGTGCTGTTCTACTCGCCATCCTGCCCACACTGTCACGACGTGATTAACAACGACATGCCGGGGATCATGGCCGAATTTGGCGACCAGCTCCAGGTGCTGCTGGTGGACATCACCACGCAGGGCGGCAACCTGCTGGCGCGCTCAGCTTACGATCATTACAGCATCCCGCAGTCCAACTGGGTTGTGCCGATGATGATCGTCAGCGACGAGGTGCTGATCGGCAGCGTTGAGATCCCGCAGCGGCTGCCAGAGATCGCGCGCGCCGGGCTGGCGGCGGGCGGCATCGCCGTGCCCGGTTTCCCCGGCATGCGCGAGGCCTTCGAGGCGGCGCTCCAGCGCGAGACCGCCGCGCCAGCGGGCGACGCTGACACTGAGGGCGCGGCGATCGCCACCGAGGAAACCGCTGTCGCCGACCGCACGCTGGGCGAGCGGCTGGCCGCTGACCCGGTGGCTAACGCATTGGCGCTCATCGTCCTGGCCGGGCTGGTGATCAGCCTGCTGGCCGTCGTCGTAACCGGCCTGACGGGCGGGAGCGTGGCCGGGCTACCGGCGCGGCTGGCGGTCACGCTGACGCTGGCCGTCGGCGTGGTGGTGGGCATCACGCTGGTGGCGCAAAGCGCCGGCGACGCGCTGGCGGCGGCGCTGGTGTGGCTGGTGCTGGCCGGGCTGGTGATCGGGCTGCTGGCGGCGCTGACCAACCGGGCGCAGGGCTGGCTGATCCCGCTGGTGGCGCTGGTGGGCCTGCTGGACGCCATCTACCTGGCCTACGTCGAGCTGACGCAGACCGAAGCCGCCTGCGGCGCGCTGGGCAACTGCAACGCTGTCCAGCAGAGCGCTTACGCGCAGGTGTTCGGCATCCCGGTTGGCGTGATCGGCGTGGTCGGCTACGCGGCAGCGCTGCTGATCTGGGGGCTGTCGCGCACCGCGAACGCGCACGGCAAACGCAGCGCTGAGGCGCTGCTGCTGCTGATCGCGCTGGCGGGCACGCTGTTCTCGATCTATCTGACCTTCCTGGAGCCGTTCGTCATCGGCGCGACCTGCGCCTGGTGTCTGGTGTCCGCGCTGGCCATGCTGGCGCTGCTGTGGCTGACGGCCCCGGCGGGCTGGCCGGCGCTGCGCGCGCTGGCGCGTCCCGGTGGCGGGCAGATGGCCCAAAAGGCGGCCTGACGTCCGTCGGCGCTGTCAGCGCACCGTGACTGTGCCCGGCAGGGCGATCGTGTCGCCGCCGTCAGCGGCGGGCACGCGCTGGCCGCTGCGCGCGTCGTACATCCCGACGATGAGCGCCGCCGGGCCGGGCGCGGCCTGCGTGTTGAACCGCAGCGCGTGCGCGTCCACAATGTATTCCCCGGCGCGCCAGCCGGTCGTCGGGCGGCTGCCCGCCGCCGGTTGGGCGTCGCTCTGCGCGACCAGCGTGCCCGCCGCGTCAATAAGCTGGACGAACACGGTGTAGGGCGCGTCGGTCGGCCCGGCGGCGCGCCACACCAGCGTCACCGGCAGCGGCGCGCCGCGGTCGAAGCTGTCCGCCGCCAGCGTGAAGCCAACCAGCGCGCCCACGCCCGGCAGCGCGCCATCCGCCGCCGCCGCGAACGGCGGCGCGGTGAACAAACCCGGCAGCGCCGCAACCGTATAGCGCCCGATGACAGCGCCGTCCGGCAGGCGCAGCGCCGCCGGGCCGGACTCAGCGTCCGCTGGGACGCGCGCTTCGCGCCAGTCGAGCGTGATCGCGTCGCGTGGGCCGGGCAGCGGCGGAATCGTCACCTGCCAGCCCGCGCCCGCCAGCGTCAGGTCAGGAAGCGGCGCGCTGCCCTGCCACAGCAGCGTCAGCCGCAGCGCGTCGCCGTTGGCCAGCGCCGCCGGCTGCGGCGCAATATCGTGCGCCAGCAGCCGCAGATCAGCGCGCCACGCTGTATCGGCTGTGTAAGGCAGGTCCGTCGCGCGCCGGGACCGCGCCCAGTCCGCGCCGGGCAGCGCCGTCCACGCGCCGAGAGACAGGCTGCGGCGGGCGGGTTCGCCCGGCGTTTGCAGGTCGTAACCGGCGGCGATATTTGCTTCGTCGTACAGCTCCAGCCGCACCTCATAGCTGCCGGGCGGCGCGCCGTAAGGCAGGCGCAGCAGCGCGTAGGCCGCCGCCTGTTCGCCGGGCGCGAGCTGCCGGGTAGTGCGCTGGTTGGCGGTGGCAAACACGGCGTCAGCCCGCGCCACCGGCCAGCCCAGCGCGTTGTAGACCGTCACCGCCGCCTTGAGGTCGGCGCCCACCGGCGTCAGCAGTTCGAGCGTGACCGGCAGGCAGGCCGCGCGGTCAGCGGCGGCGGCGGGCAGCGCGCCGGCCGCCACCACGCGCGCGACCGGGGCGCCAGCGGCCAGCGCCAGCGCGTCGAACGGGCGTGTTGCCGGCAGCGCCAGCGCCAGCGCGTCGTAGCGCAGGCTGGCCAGACCGTAGAATGACTGCTCAACGGGCGCGGCGGCGGCAGACGCGCCCAGCACGCAGCCCAGCATCCCCCGGTAGTCGGCGCGCTGGGTGTACCACACGTTGAGTTCGGCGCTGCCGGTGGTGGGCAGCAGCGGCGCGACAGCGGCCAGGTCCGCGCCTTCCGGCAGCGTGACGCGGCGCGCCGTCACGCCCAGCCGTTCCCAGTAGTACCACAGGTCGTAGCGGTCGGCGTAGGACCACGCCAGGGCGCTGTCGGCGGCGCTGAGCGTGGCGGCGTAATGCTGAACCAGCGCGCGCGCGTCGTCGTGCTGGTAGGCCGGGTTCTGCGCCAGCGCGAGATTGGCCGCCAGCAGCGCGGCGAACGCGCCCGCCAGCAGCGCGCGCAGCCCGGCCAGCGGCAGGCGCGCCAGCCCCGCGCCCATCAGCGTCAGCAGCAGCGGCGCGACCATCACCAGATAGCGCCCGTGCAGCTCGTTGCCCAGCAGCCCTAACCCCAGCAGCAGAAAGCCGGTCAGCAGCAGGACGTGCGCCGCCAGCCAGCGCGCGCTGCGCCGCCGCCAGGGCGTCAGCGCCAGCCACAGGATGAGGGCGGCCAGCGAAAACGCGGCCAGCGCCGGCTCGCGGCCCACCATGCTCCAGGGGCTGACCCAGAACGCCTGCCACACCTGCCACAGCAGCGCCAGGCCGGGCTGCGGCCCGCTGAGAACGGCGCTGTTGGCGTCCTGAAGCTCGACAAAACGCAGCGCGAACCAGGGCAGCCACAGTAGCCCGACAGCCACCTGCCCGGCGAGCCAGGCGCGCCAGGGCGGGCGGTCAGCGCGGCGGCGGGCGGCCCACGCCAGCAGCGCGGCGCTGTTCAGCCACAAGGCGACCACCGGACCGGTGTTGTGGGCGTACAGCAGCGCCAGCTCCGCCGCCAGCAGCGCCAGCCACGCCCGGCGCGTGGGGCGCGCCAGCAGGGTGTGGAACGCCAGCGCGCACACCAGCACCAGCGCCGCCAGCAGCGTGTACATGCGCGCTTCCTGCGACGCCCACCACAGCGGCGGCGACAGCGCCACCAGCAGCGCGCCATACAGCCCGGCGCGCGCGCCGAACAGCCGCCGCCCCAGTTGATAGGCCAGCGGAATCGTCAGCAGGCCGGCCAGCAGCGAGAACAGCCGCAGGCTGAACTCGCTCGTGCCCAGGCCGCGCGCGAACAGGTTGAGCGCCAGGTAATACAGCGGCGGGTTAGTGGCGTCGGCGGCGACAGCGCCCGCCAGCGTCGGCTGGGCGGCGGCGTAGGCTGACCAGCCTTCGTCGAACCACACGCTCTGCGCCTGAATCTGATACAGGCGCGCCGCCGTCGCCAGCAGAATGAGGACGATCAGCAGCCACAGGCAAAGCGGGCGGGCGCGCATCAGCCAGCCGCGCCGCCGCTAAGCCGGGCGCGCCCGAAACTTCTTGTAACTTGCGCCGCCAGTTTACACCGCTGTACAATGGACATATAGTGTATTATGACATTGAATGATCGCTGTGCGGCGAGATTCCGCCCGCCAGTCGGACCGCTTGCTCGCCATACGATCTGAGAGAGCATGGACGCAAAGACCCTCACATCACAGGAATTGGCCGCGCTGCTTAAAGAAGCGGAGCAGGCGCACAACGCTTACGAGAAAACGCTCGGCGCGCCCGACAGCAACTGGCCGGCCTGGTATGCTGACTTTATCATTGATCGGCTCAGGCGCAATTCCGAAAAAGCGGCCGGGCTGACCGCCGTGTCAGCGGCGCACCTGGACGAAGCGCTCAACCACGCGCTGCCCGACACCGGCTCGCTGGCGCGCGGGCGGGTCAGCGCCACCACCGACCCGGCCGCGCTGCGCGTCTGCCCGACCTGCGCCCACCGCAACCGCCCCGGCACGCTGCTGTGCGATAACTGCGGCACGAACCTGGCCACCGGCCAGCAGGCCGCCCTGGGCACGCGCGACCTGCGCGAAGCTGAAGCGGAAAGGGCGGCTGCCGGGAAACCGTCCACCGGCAAACTACCCGCTGACGGGCCGCCCGCCAGCCAGCCGCCCACCGGCAAACCGTCCACCGACAAACTGTCCACTGATAAGCAGAGCGCGGGCGCGGCGGCCAGCCCGGCGGCGCTGCTGGACAGCGCCGAAGTGCGCGCAATCCGCACCGCCGGCAGCGGCGTCTTTGACGCCGCCATGACACTGCGGATCGAGATCGAAGGCGGCGCAACGCCCATCCTGCTCAAGCCGCAGTCGCAGGATATGATTCTGGGCCGCCGCGACCCGACCACTGGGGTTACGCCAGAGGTGGACCTCACGCCGTATGCCGGCTATCGCATGGGCGTCAGCCGCAAACACGCCTCGCTCAAGCTGGCCGACAACCAGATCAACCTGTGGGATATGGGCAGCAGCAACGGCACGTTCCTGAACGGCTCGCGCCTCAGCCCGCACCGGCCCTACCCGGTGCGCGACGGCGACGAGATCCGCCTGGGGCAAATGATTCTGCGGCTGTTCTTCCAGGCTGGCCCCAGCAAACCGCGCGCCTGAGGGGCTGCCAGCCGGCGGCGCGGCCTAGCTGCTGAGGATTTCGGCCACTTCAGCGGCGGCCTTTTTAGCGGCGAACAGCACGTGCGCGATGCGCGCGTCCTTCTCCACCAGCACCGCCAGCGACGCGCGCCCCGCCGGGTACACCACCATCACGCCATCTTCAGCTTCCATCAGCAGGCGTTCCAGGTCACCCTGCGCCAGCCGCCCCAGCGTGCGCTCCGCCAGGCCAATCAGGGTAGCCGACATCGCCGCGACCTGCGGGCTGCTGGTGGGGTTCTCGTGGGGGTTGTCCTCGTCGCCGGGCGGAAAAGCCGCCACCAGCAGGCCGTCAACGTTTACAATCACTGACGCCTTAACGCCGTTAACGGCGACGTGAAGCTGTTTGAGTGCGCTCTCCAGCTTTTCATCGCGAAACTGCTGAGCCATAGAAAAGCCTTTTCTATGCGATCTGAAGCGCCAGAACGGTATGCCCACCTGCCCAGGCCGGCGCGCTGTTAAAAGTATAGCTGAATCGGACCGCTGGCTCAACCCGCGTCTGCCAGCGGAAGCCGCACCGTAAAGCAGCTTCCACGCCCTGGCTCGCTGGTCACGGTGATCTCGCCGCCGTGCAGCAGCACCACCTCATAGGCGATGCTCAGCCCCAGCCCGGTTCCCCGCACTGTCCCGCCCTGAATGCGGAAAAACGGCTCGAACACCTGCGTCAGGTATTCCGGCGCGATGCCCACGCCGGTATCTATCACGCGGACGCCCGCGCTCTGGCCATCCAGCCGCGCGGTTTCGATAACGACCTGCCCGTTGGGCGGCGTGTAATTGATGGCGTTAATGACCAGATTGGTCAGCACCTGCGTGATGCGGCCAATGTCCACGCTGACCAGCAGCGGGGCATCAGGCGTCAGGCGCAGCGTCAGCGTCACGCCTTTCAGCTCAGCCTCCGCCTGCTGCACCCGCGCGACGGCGGCCGCCAGGCCCTGCAGGGACGCTGGCTGCCGGTCGAGCGCGATCGTCCCATGCTCTAGCTGCGCCAGGTTCAGCAGGTTCTCGCTGAGGCCGCGCATGCGCTCCACCACGTCGGCGATAACCATCAGGTGTTCGGTCATGCGCGAGGGGTCGCGCTGGATCAGGTACATGCGCGTGTTGAGGTTGGTGATCGGCGTGCGCAGCTCGTGCGAGGCCGTCGAGATAAAGCGGCTTTTCTGGCGCTGAAGGTTTTTCTCCAGGCTGATGTCGCGCATAATGGCCACCGCGCCCGGCACGGCCGCGCCGTCCGCGCTCAACGGGGCCACCGTGATGCCGGTTTCCAGCAGCGCGGCGCCGCTGGTGCGCAGCAGCAGCTCAGCGCGCCAGACGCGGTTTTCGTGCAGCGCAGCGTCTACGTCGGCGACATCGATCCGGTCGGAGTCGGCGACCAGCGCGCTCAACGGCAGGTTAATCAGCTCAGCCAGCGCAAAGCCGGTCATCTCAAGCAGGGCGCGGTTGGCGTAGCGGATGCAGCCGTTTTCGATGTAGCACATGCCTTCGCCCATCGAATCGAGAATGGCGACCAGTTCCCGCCGTTCCTGTTCCAGCTCGGCGGTGCGGGCCGCCACCCGGCGCTCCAGATCAGCCGCCTGCTGGCGCACAGTCTGGTACAACTGCGCGTTGCGCACAGCCGCGCTGCACTGGTCGGCGAACATTTGCAGGCGGTTGGCGTGCTGGCCGGTGAAGTGCCCCGGCTCGCGGCTGTCCACATTGAGGAAACCGATAACGGCGTCGCCTGAGCGAATAGGCGCGCCGATCCACGATGCGATCCAGCTGGTTATCGGCTGGCGCACCCAGCCGGGGTAAGCGGCGGTCTCTGCGACAAGCACGGCCTGCCCGCGCTCATAGACATCGCGCAGCGACGCGGTGGCCTGCAGCGGAAAGCGGTGCGACTGCAGGAAACTTTCCTGGTCGGAAAAGGTGAAACCCTGGTGGCGGGCGACAACGGCTGTTTCGTCCTCGATCAGCATGATCGAAGCCGCGTCGTAAGGCACAACGCGCCCCAGCGCGGTGAGAATGCTGTCCAGCACGTCGTCAAGATCAAGCGACTGGGCGATGCTGGCGGCGGCGGCGCTGAGCGCCTCGGCCAGCAGCCGCTGTTCGCGCTCGGCCTGTTCGGCGTTTTTGCGCGCGGTGATATCGGTGGCCGCGCCCACCACCCGCGTGATCTGGCCCTGGCTGTCGCGCACCGGGTGCGCGTGGTCGTGAATCCAAACGATCTCGCCCTGCTGGTTCTGGACGCGAAATTCGCTGACAACCGGCTCGCCCGCCTCTAATTGGGCTATCCGCGCGGCCGCTATCGGCCGGTCGTCCGGGTGGACGACGATCCGCCAGCCGCCCGCCGCCAGCTCGTCACTGCTGTAACCGGCCATCGCCGCGAAATCAACCGAACCCCAGTCCAGCAGCCAGCGGCCATCCTCATATTTGAAGCCGTAGGCGTAGTCAGTGATCAATTGGGTCAGCAGCCGGTAATTCTGCTCGCGCTCCGCCAGTTGAGCGCGGCGCTCGCCTTCGCGCTCGTCCAGGTAGCGCCGCACGGTATACAGCAGCGCCATCATGATGAGCAGGAAGCCAAGCGGGTTCGCCGAAAGCGCAAAAAGCGGGATGCCGCGCAGGCTGGCGATCAGCACGGCGGCGGCGCTCAGCGCGACAAGCAGCGCCAGCGCCAGCCGCCGCGAGAACACCAGCAGGGACAGCGCCAGCGGGATGAGCAGGTAATAGAGCAGGTTGATCACGGCAGGCCCGATGAGGGCGAACTGGAGCAGCAGGCCGGCTGTAAAGACGATCAGCGCCAGCGTCACGCCGTGCAGGTACAGGCGGGTGTGCGCCAGCGCGTAAACGAGCGCGCCCACAACAAGGATACCAGCCGCAAAGACCAGCGTAACCGTGTGGTTAGGGGCCGGGTTGATGGCGGCGTTGACAAGGTTGATCGCGGTCGCTAATATGCCCAGGCTCAGCGCCAGCTTGCTCAGCAGGCGCGCCTGCCGGCGCGGCTCTGAGCCGCTGATAGCGGCTGACGGCTCTGTCAGCGTGTGCCACAAGGCCACCAGGCGATGCGTGCCCGCCTTCGTCTCTGCGCTCACCCGGCTCTCCTGCACAGCGGGAACACGGTAGAATACACAGCGGCGGCGTTCCAGCGGCCGCCGCTACACTTACAATAGCATAAATCGAATTGCAGAGGCCTTAATGCGTAAGCGAATCAACCGTATCCTGCGCGCGCTGAACCCCGTTCGCGGGCTGCGCTACGTCTGGCACAACCTGCGCAACGGCTGGCGGCGGCGGCATCACGATCTGGACGGCATCGTGCTGACGCTGCCCCCGGACCTGCCCGCCCTGCCGGAAAGCAGAAGCTGGCTGCTGCGGCGGCTGCTGGGCGCGCCGCCCCTCAGCCTGGCCGAGCTTGACGAGCGTTTTGAACAGCTCGGCGCTGACCCGCGCGCGCGCCTCGTGGTGCTGCACCTGCGCGGCCTGAACCTGGCGCTGGCGGACCTGCAAACGCTGCGCGCCAGCGTGCAGCGCCTGCGCCAGCGCGGCAAGCGCGTCGTGTGCTACGCGCAGGACTACGACAACGCGACCTACTACCTGGCCGCGGCCTGCGACGAGATCATTTTGCAGCCGGGCGGCGCGCTGATGGCGCTGGGGCTGGTGGCGAACCCGGTCTTTCTCAAACACACGCTCGACAGGCTCGGCGTTCGGCTCGATGTAGTCGCCATCACGCCGTTTAAAGGCGCGCTCGATTCGTTCTCGCGCGGGACGATCTCGCCCGAAGGGCAGCAGCAGCTTGAGTGGCTGCTGGACGCACGCTACGACATGCTGCTGGAGGGTATCGCCAGCGGGCGCGGCATCGCCCGTGACGCCGCCAGCGCCCTGATTGACGGCGCGCCCTACACGGCGGCGGCGGCGCTGGCCGCCGGTTATGTGGACGCGGTGCTGAATGAGGAAGCGCTGCCGGCGCATCTGGGCCTGGACGCGCTGCTGTCGTGGGAACAGGCGGGGCCGTGCCTGTTCCGGCGCTGGCGCGCCCAGGCCGGCAGCGGGTACGTGGCGGTGCTGCCGCTGACCGGCATGATCGTGCCGGGCGAAAGCGCCGGCGCGCCCGACGGCCTGCCGCTGCCCCTGCCCCTGCTCGACGAAGGCCGCCTGGGCGACCTGACGGTGGTGCAGCAGGCGCGCGCGCTGCTGGCGGACGAACAGGCGAAAGCGGTGGTGCTGTGGATCGACAGCGGCGGCGGGTCGGCGGCGGCGTCTGAGGCGATGGCGGCGGCGCTGGACGAGCTGGCGCGCGACCGCCCGCTGGTGGCGTACTGCAACGCGCTGGCGGCCTCTGGCGGCTATTACATCGCCACGCCAGCGCAGTGGATCGTGGCCCAGCCGGGCACGATCACCGGCTCAATCGGCGTGGTGCTGGCCAAAGCGGTCACGCGCGGCGCTTTCGAGCGCTTCGGCGTTAACCGGCTGGAGTTTACGCGCGGGGCCAACGCGGCGCTGATGAGCGACGGCGCGCCCTTCACCGACGCGCAGCGCGCCGTCATGCGCCAGAGCGTTGAGGACACCTACCGCCTGTTCGTCGAGCGCGTGGCCGCCAGCCGCCGCCTGACGATCGCGGCGGTGGACGCGGTCGGCGGCGGGCGCGTGTGGACCGGGCAGCAGGCGCTCGCGCATGGCCTGGTGGATGAGCTGGGCGACCTCAAAGCGGCGGTGGCGCGGGCGCGCGCGCTGGCCGGCCTGCCAGAGACCGCCCCGGTCTACCTGCTGGACGATAAACCGGACCAGCCGCTTGGCCCGCAGGCGCGGCAGGCCGCTGACCCCGCCGCCGGGCTGCGCCATGCCGCCGGCGCGTTTCGGACGCTGGCCAGCGGCGCGGCGCTGTGTCTGCTGCCGCTGCGGCTGGAATAAGGCGGCGCCGCGCCAGCTTGGATTTGCAATTTGATTTTCCTTACGCTGTCGGTATAATCGGCTGGCGTACCCACCGTGTTCGGGGAGTGATTCGCATGAATGCCAATATGACAGGGTCGGACCGTCCCGAAGACCTGGAACTGGTCTCGCCGGACGCCGCACCGTCGCCTTTGCCAGCGGATGAAGACGCAGACGGCGCGGCAGTAATAAAGGATGATAACATCGCTATGGACCAGCCCGTTGTCCCGGATGCCGAAGCGCCTGCGGTTGAGGCCGCGCTGGCTGCTGACGCAGCGCCTGCGGAGCCTGAAGGCATGAGCGACGACGTGGAAGTGCGCTTTGGCGAGGACATTGACGCTGACGCCGCGCCAGAGGCCGTCGAAGCCGTCGTCGTCGAAGCTGAGGCCGCCGCCCCGGAAGCCGCCGACACAGGCGAAGCCGACGCTGAAAGCGAACCCGCACCCCCCGCTGGAACGGACGAAGCGCCGGCCCAGATTATGGAACAGGCAGCCGCGCAGGTCAGCCAATCGGGCCTGAAGCGCGGCGATGTCGTGGACGGCACGGTTGTCGCCACGTCGCCGACAGCGGTCACAGTGGATATTGGCGGCAAAGCGGAGGGGATCATCCCCAGCCGCGAGCTGGAACGCATGAGCCGTGAAACCACCGAAACGCTGACGGTGGGCGCGCAGATCAAAGTGTATGTGGTTAACCCCAATGACCATAACGGCAACGTGCTGCTGTCAGTCAACCGGGCTGAGGAAGAGCTTGACTGGGAGAAGGCGGAGGAATACCGCCAGTCGCAGCAGGTTTATAACAGCATCGTTGCCGGTTACAACAAAGGCGGCCTGATCGTGCGGTTTGGCCGGCTGCGCGGCTTTGTCCCCCAAAGCCAGATCAGCCCTGACCGCCGGCAGAGCGCGGACGCCGGCACGCCTGAGGAACGCTGGAGCGGGATGGTCAAAGAGCCGATCGCCATCAAGGTGATGGAAGTGGACCGCAGCCGCAACCGGCTGATCCTGTCCGAGCGCGCCGCCGACCGCGAATCGCGCGAGACGCGCAAAGAGCGCCTCATCAGCGACCTGGCGGTCGGCCAGACCCGCGAGGGGCGCGTGGTGAGCCTGGTGGATTTCGGCGCGTTCGTGGACATCGGCGGGGCCGAGGGGCTGGTGCACCTCACCGAACTCACCTGGCAGCACATCACCCACCCGCGCGAGGTGGTCAAGGTGGGCCAGTTGGTGAAGGTCGAGGTAATCAGCGTGGACCCGGTGCGCAAGCGCATCGGCCTGAGCATGAAAAAGCACGAGGCGGACCCCTGGGACGCCGTCGCCAGCCAGTACACCATCGGCCAGTTGGTGCAGGGCCGCATCACCAAGCTGACCAAGTTCGGCGCGTTCGCCCAACTGGTTGACACGCCGGAGATCGAGGGCCTGGTGCACATCTCTGAGCTGGCGGACCAGCGCGTGAACCACCCGAAAGAGGTGGTCAACGAGGGCGACACGCTCACGCTGCGCGTGGTCAAGATTGACATCGAAAACCGCCGCCTGGGCCTCAGCCTGAAGCGCGTCAACTCGGCGGAATATCTCGATATGGACTGGGGTTAAAGCGGCCAGCCGTTTTTAGCCGCCAGACAGAAACAGGATTAAGCGCAGTTCGCTGCGCTTTTTCGCTTATTGCAGCCAGCGAGGGCCTCTAACGATGCGCGAACAAACTGCCGCTGTAACCACCGCCGACGGCCTCCGGCTGCACGTCGCCGTCTGGCTGCCGGATGACACGCCGCAGGGCATCGTGCTGCTGGTGCACGGCGTCGCCGAACACGCCGGGCGCTACCCGCACGTGGCCCGGCGCCTGACACAGGCCGGCTGCGCGGTCTACGCGCCCGACCACCGCACGCACGGGCGCAGCGCCGGCCAGCCGCGCGTTTACATCACCGACTTTCACCAGGCCGCCGCCGACCTGCTGCCGGTCCTGGCGCTGGCGCAGCGCGAACACCCCGGCCTGCCCGCGTTTATCTACGGGCACAGCATGGGGTCGTTCCTGTCCACGCTGTTCGCGCTGGAACACCAGGATGCGCTCAGCGGCTTTGTGTCGTCGGGCGCGCCGCTGCTCATTGACACCATCGTGCCGCCGCTGCTTGTGACGGCGGCGGGCCTGCTGGCCGCGCTGACGCCGCACCTGCCAGTCGTTGACCTGCACCTGTCGGCCATCTCGCGCGATCCGGCGGTTGTGGCCGCTTATCAGGCTGACCCGTACTGCGTCCCCGAAAAAATCAAAGCGGGGATGGGCTACGCCTACCTGCAAGCGCTGCGCCCGGCGCGCAGCCGGCTGGCCGAGCTGCGCCTGCCGCTGCTGGCTCTGCACGGCGCGGCGGATAAAATCGCGCCGGCTTCCGGCAGCGAGCTGCTGTACAGCGCGGCGGCCAGCGCCGACAAGACGCTGAAGCTTTACCCTGGGCTGTATCACGAAATCCACAACGAGCCGGAGCAGGCGCAGGTGCTGGACGACATCGCCGCGTGGCTGGCCGCGCGTTTAAGCGGGCCGGCGGCGGGCGCTTAGGGGCCGCACGCGCCGGACGATTACTCATCAAATTATTATTTTCTGTTTGCAATCGGCGCGCGTTGTTGGTTAGAATGTGAAACGATGCCGTTAACATTGCCACCTTTTGTTTCTTTTTAGCCCGCAAGGTAAACCGCACATGCACGAACATGCGCCGCCCAAGCTGCATGTTGATACTATTTCCCTCAGTTTCGGCGGAATTCGGGCGCTGCACGGCGTTGATTTCACGGCGGAGACCGGGAAAATCACCACCGTGATCGGCCCTAACGGCGCAGGCAAAACCAGCCTCATCAACAGCGTGAACGGTTTTTACAGCCCGCAGCAGGGCCGCATCGTCTTTGAAGGCCGCGACATCACCCGCCTTCCCCCCTATCGGCGCGCCCAGATCGGCATCTCGCGCACCTTTCAGAACATCGCCCTTTACACCAACATGACCACGCTGGACAACCTGATGGCCGCGCGCCACATCCACATGCGCTCCAACCTGCTTACCGGGGCGCTGTTCGTCGGGCCGGCGCAGCGCGAGGAAATCGCCCACCGCCGCGTGGTTGAGGAAATCATCGAATTTCTGGAGATGGAGGGCATCCGCAAGACGACGGTGGGCAGCCTGAGCTACGGCCTGCGCAAGCGTGTTGAGCTGGGGCGCGCGCTGGCGCTGGAGCCGACGCTGCTGCTGCTGGACGAGCCGATGGCCGGCATGAATGTTGAGGAAAAAGAGGATATGGCCCGCTTCATCCTCGACATCCACGAGCGCCAGGGCCTCACGATTCTGCTGATCGAACACGATATGGGCCTGGTAATGGACATCTCCGACCGGGTGGTGGCGCTGGATTTTGGCCAGAAGATCGCCGAAGGCACACCGGACGAAATCAAACAGGACGAACGGGTGATCAAAGCCTATCTGGGCCAGGAAGCGTAAGCATGGCAGCGGCGGAACAGATTATTCAGTCCAGGGAAAAGATCAGCGTCAGCGCGCTGCGGCCCGATGAAGACACGCTGGCCAAGCAGTTCTGGCAGCGCGTGCGCGAGTACGGCCCGCACGTTGCCATGCGCAAGAAACGCTATGGCATCTGGCAGGAATACACCTGGGATGCGTGCGCGGCCCACGTGCGCGACTTCTGCCTGGGGCTGGTGAGCCTGGGCCTGCTGCGCGGCGACAAAGTGTGCATCATCGGCGAGAACGACCCCGAATTTTACTGGGCGCAGGTGGGCGTGTGGTGCGCCGGCGGCGTCACGACCGCCCTGTTTACCGACGCTAACCTGCAGGAGATGGAATACGTCGTCAACAATTCCGACTCTGTGTTTCTGCTGGCGCACGACCAGGAACAGTGTGACAAAGCGCTGGCCCTGCGCGACAAGCTGCCGCATGTGCGCCGCGTGATCTACTGGGACGACCAGGGCCTGTGGAGCTATGACGACCCCTGGCTGCTGTCGTTTGACGGCGTGGAGGCGCTGGGGCAGGCGCTCGGCGCGCGCAGCCCCGGCCTGCTGGAGCAGATAGTCAGCGCAGGCAGCGGCGACGACATCGCCATCTTCAGCTACACCTCTGGCACGACCAGCCTGCCTAAAGGCGCGATGATCAGCCACGCCAACCTGATCTACGGCAACCGCCACGTGCGCCAGCTTGAGCCGTCCTACACTACCGACAACTACGTGTCGTTCAGCCCGCTGGCCTGGATCACCGAGCAGAGCCTGGGGCTGGCCGGCCACCTGACGACCGGCTTCGTCGTCAACTTCCCCGAAGGGCCGGACACGGTGCAGAACGACATCCGCGAGATCGCGCCCAGCCACCTGCTGTTCCCCAGCCGCATCTGGGAGGGCATCGCCGGGCTGACGTTCGTGCGCCTCAACGACAGCACCCGCATCAACCGGCTGCTGTTCGGCGCGTTTATGCCGGTCGCGAACAAGGTCATTGACCTGGAGGACGCCGGCCAGCCGGTCGGCCCACACTGGCGCTTCCTGCGCTGGCTGGGCGAGTACGCCGTGTTCAGGCCGCTGCGCGACAAGATCGGCATGGCGAAGATGCGGACGGCCCTCACATCCGGCGCGGCCCTCAGCCCTGACTTCCTGCGCTTCTTCCGCGCTATCGGCGTGGAGCTGAAAAACCTCTACGGCAGCACCGAAGGGCAGGCGCACACGCTGCACTACACGGGCAACATCAAGCTGGCCAGCGTGGGCGCGCCGCCGCCCGGCGTCGAGATCAAACTGTCGCCGGAGGGCGAGATTTGGGTGCGCAGCCGTTCGGTCTTTCGCGGCTACTACAAAGACCCTGAGAAATACGCCCAGGCAGTAGACGCCGACGGCTGGTTCCACACCGGCGACGCCGGCTATGCGGACAGCGACGGCCACCTGTATTACCTGGAGCGCCTGAGCGACATGGTTGAGCTGGCCAACGGCGAGCGCTTCAGCCCGCAGTTCATCGAGATTCGCCTCAAGTTCAGCCGTTTCATCCAGGACGCGATGGCCGTCGGCGGCGCTGACGCGGATTTTGTGAGCGTGATTGTCACAATTGACTTCGACAACGTCGCCCGCTGGGCGGAGAAAAACCGCATCAGCTTCACGACGCTGGTGGACCTGTCGCAAAAGGATGAGGTCTACAGCCTCATCCGGCAGGATGTGGAGCGCGTTAACGAGACGCTGCCGCCGGCGGCGCGGGTGAAAAAGTTCGTGATCCTGCACAAGTCGTTCGACGCCGACGAAGCCGAGCTGACGCGCACGCGCAAGCTCAAACGGCACGTGCTGGAGCAGAAGTACGGCGCGATGCTCGACGCCATGTACAACAACCTGGAGGCGGTAACGGTGAGCGCTGAGGTCAAATACCGCGACGGGCGCACGGGGACTGTGCAGACGGCTGTAAAGGTGTGTACGCTATGACGCAGGCTTTGTCCGGCTACCGCCGCTATCTGATCGTCGCCGCCTATCTGGTGGCTGTGCTGCTGCTGCTGGCGTGGCTGGGGCCGCTGGCGGCGGCGCAGCAGCCGTTCCGGCTGGTGCAGAGCACGCTCACCGGCGTGCTGGTGGGCGGGCTGTACGCGCTTATCGCGCTGGGCATCGTCGTAATCAACAAGTCGTCGGGCGTGTTCAACTTCGCGCACGGCTGGATGATGCTCATCGGCGGGCTGGTGTTCTACACCTTCTTCACCTCCACGCAGATCGCGCCGCTGGCGGCGCTGGCGCTGGCGGCGCTCACCGTCCTGCTGGTGCTGACAACGCTCAGCGACCGCGCGCTGCGCACGCCGCGCTATCTGGCGGGCGGCGCGCTGGCCGCCGCCGCGCTGACGCTGATGATGACCGTCACGCTGCCCGACAACAACCTGGCGTGGCTGCACGCCGTCACCGGCGCGGCGACCGTCTCGGTACTGCTGGGCCTGCTCATCGAGCGGCTGACGATCCGCCCGCTGATCGGCCAACCGCTGATCACCGCCATCCTGATGACGCTGGCCGTGTCCGAGGTGCTGCGCGGCATCACCCAGCTCACCTGGGGCAGCGTCCAGATCAACCTGCCGGTGTTCGCCGAACTCAACCCGATCGGCGTCCCGCAGCGCCTGGCGCCGATCCGCATCGACGCCACCGCCGCGCTGGGCGGCATGATCATCGTTGACCGCGCCTTTCTGATCGCGTTTGTGCTGGCGCTGCTGGCGTTTCTGGCGTTCGTGCTGTTTTTCCGCTTTACTAATGTCGGGCTGGCGATGCGCGGCACCGCCGAAAACCAGCAGCTTGCCCAGTCCGTTGGGCTGCGCGTGCGCTCAATTCTGGCGGCCGCCTGGGCGATCGCGGCGCTGCTGGCGACAGTCGGCGGCGTGCTGCTGGGCGGCGCGACCAGCCTGTCGGTCACGCTGCCGTATGTGGCGCTGCGCGCCTTCCCGGCGGTGCTGTTGGGCGGCCTGGAGTCGATTGCCGGGGCGCTGGTGGGCGGGCTGGTGATCGGTCTGACGGAGCAGTACGCCACGCTGCTGTTTCCCGGCGCGCAGGCGGGCGAGCAGCTCGCGCCCTATGTGGTGCTGATGGCCGTGCTGGTTTTGCGGCCCGAAGGTCTGTTCGGCCAGAAGCGCATCGAGCGTATTTAAACAGCGGGGGCAAGGGGCGTTATGTCCGCCAATATTCGGCCATCAGGCGTTTTCGATACCAACTACGCGCAGGACATCGCGCTCAACCGTACCCGCGCCGACAAACTGCTGGTCTACGGGCTGATCGCGCTGGTGCTGCTGGTCCCGCTGCTCACCAGCGACGGCCCGCTGGGGTTGAGCGTGCTGCCGGTGTTCTGGATCGGAATCATCAACCGCATCGCCACGCTGACGATCGCGGTGCAGGGCCTGAACATCCTCATGGGTTACACCGGGCAGATCAGCCTGGGGCACGCGGCGTTCATGGCGGTCGGCGCGTACACCGCCGCTATCCTGGGTCGCGAGCTGGGCCTGACGTTCTGGCTGGCGCTGCCGCTGGCGGCGCTGTTCACCGGGCTGGTCGGGCTGCTGTTCGGGCTGCCGTCGCTGCGCGTCAAGGGTTTCTACCTGGCGATGGCGACGCTGGCGGCGCAGTTCATCATCCCCTGGATTCTGCACCACCCGTTAGAGCCGCTGACCAACGGCGCGCGCCCGCTGGAAGTGCCGATCCCGACGCTGGGGCCAATCTCGTTCGCCAGCGACGGCGCGATGTTCTACATCATCGTGCCGCTTTCGATCCTGCTGGCGCTGGCGGCGCGCAACATCACGCGCACGCGCACCGGGCGCGCCTTCGTGGCGGTGCGCGACAACGACCTGGCGGCGGAGCTGATGGGCATCAACGTGTTCGTCTACAAGCTCCAGGCGTTTTTCATCAGCGCGCTGTACGCCGGGGTGGCCGGGGCGCTGATGGCCTACGACACCAACAGCCTGACGCTGACCGCCTTTGAGCTGAACAAGTCCATCGAGTACCTGGCGATGCTGGTGATCGGCGGGGCCGGCTTCCCGCTGGGGGCGCTGTTCGGCGTGGCGTTCATCAACCTGCTCAAGGAATTCCTCATTCCCACGGTTACGCCCACTCTGCGCGGTTTCCTGCCGCAGGTGCTGCCGTTCATTGATGTGGTAAGCATCAACGCCGCCATCAACCCGCTGCTGTTCGGCGCGGTGCTGATCGTCTTTCTGGTGTTCGAGCCGCGCGGCCTGGCCTACCGCTGGGAAATCCTGAAAATCTCGTGGAAGCTGCGCCCGTTTTCGCATTAGCGCAGCCGTGTGCAAAGAGGAGGGATGCGCACGCACTTACTGAAATGCAGGGCAAAACCTAACAATGTTGTCAGACTACTGGAGGAGAGCGAGCAACATGAAAAAAGTTACGTTTATCATCGTGATAGCGCTGCTGCTGGCGGCTGTTCCCGCGCTGGCCCAGGACGATCTGCCGGACCTCGCAGCCAACCACAGCGCCTGCGCCGACGGCGTGGACCTGACCGGGCAGACGATCAAGCTGTTCCACTTTGGCGACCTCAGCGGCGCGTACAGCTTCATCACGCAGCCGCTGCTGGCCGGTTTTGAGGACGCCGTCAGCTACTTCAACGAGCACGGCGGCATCTGCGGCGCGACGATCGGCCAGGAATTTGACGACACCGCCGGCGTGCAGGACGCCACCCAGGCCATCTACGACCGCTTCTCCAGCCTGGACCCCAAGCCGCCCCTCATCATGCTGTACGCCTCGGCGGACGCTGAGCTGCTGCGCGAGCAGGTGGCCGAAGACGAGATCGCCGTGCTCATCTCGGCTGGCTCGGTGGCCGGCCTGTACGGTGAAGACGGCCAGACACCCGGTTGGGTTTTCGCCACCAACCCGCTGTATGCTGACCAGCTCGGCGCGATGTGCGACTACCTGGCCGCCCACGCTGATATGTACCCGGCCCCGGTGATCGGCCACATCAGTTGGGAAGGCGCGTTTGGCCGCTCGGCAGACACAGAAGAGTCGCGCGCCTACTGCGAATCGGTCGGCGTTGGCTACGCGGGCGCGGAATACTTCCTGCCCACCGCCACCGACATCAGCGGGCAGGTGCAGAACCTGCTGGACGCGGGCGCGAACGTGCTCTACACCAACTCGCTCGCCAGCGGCCCGGCGCTCGTCGCCAAGACGATCGTTGACATGGGCATTGAGGACCAGGTCACGTTCGCCGGCGTCAACTGGGCGCTCGACACGTCGGTGGGCCTGCTGGGCCAGGCGACGTTCGGCAGCGACAGCCTGCCCTCGACCAACGGCCTCATCGGCTCGCTGCCGTTCCGCTGGTGGTCTGAGCGCGCGCACCCCGGCATCCAGGTGATCAACGCCGCCGCCGACGCCGCCCAGCGCGCGCCGACGGTGCGCAACATCGCCTACATTCTGGCGTGGGCCAACATGGACACCTTCATCGAAGCCTACATCCTGACGGGCAACCGTGTCGGCTTCGACAACGTGGACGGCGCGGCCATGAAAGAGACGCTGGAGACAATGGTCTACGACACGCTCGGCGGCGTCCAGACGATTGATTACACCGGCGACCGCCGCGCGCTGTCCGCGAACCGTATCGCGCAGATGGCGTACCTGGGCCAGGACGGCCAGACGCCGGCCAGCGCCGACAACCCGCCGATGGTCGTCACCGCCGGCGACCGCCAGCTTCTGGTCCCGATTCTCATCCCGCTGACGGACTTCGCCCCGGCGCCGGACCTGCGCCCCGGCGGCGCAGACGTGCCGGCGGAATAGAAACCGCGCTTCACCCCTGCCCCCTCTCCGCCTGGAGAGGGGGACAGGGGCTGCGGCCCGCAACTGGAGGCTGAATCATGTTAGCTGTCAACAACATCGAGGTGATCTACAGCAGCGTGATTCTGGTGCTGCGCGGCATCTCGTTCGAGGTCAAGCCGGGGCAGATCGTGGCGCTGCTGGGGCCGAACGGGGCGGGCAAGTCCACCACGCTCAAGGCGATCAGCGGGCTGCTGCTGGCCGAAAACGGCGAGATCACGCGTGGCAGCGTCACCTGGAACGGGGCGCGCATTGACCGCGCCAGCGCCGAGGACATCGTGCGGCGCGGCGTTGTGCAGGTGATCGAGGGCCGCCCGCTGTTCCGTCACCTGACGGTGGAGGAAAACCTGCACCTGGGCGCGATGGTCTACGAGGGCGGGCGGCGCTTCCGCGACGACCTGGCGCGCGTCTACGAATACTTCCCGCGCCTGAAAGCGCTGCACCGCCGCACCAGCGGCTATCTGTCGGGCGGCGAAGGGCAGATGCTGGTGATCGGGCGGGCGCTGATGGCGCACCCGCGCCTGATGATGCTCGATGAGCCGTCGCTGGGGCTGGCCCCGATGCTGGTGCAGGAAATCTTCGCGATCGTGCGCGAGATCAACGCCCAGGAACACATGTCGGTGCTGCTGGTGGAGCAGAACGCGCACGCCGCGCTGGGGCTGGCGCATCACGGCTACGTGATGGAGCAGGGCCGCATCGTGCTCGACGGCCCCGCCGAGCAGCTCCGTCAGAACGAGGACATCAAAGAGTTCTACCTGGGGCTGAACTCGTCCGGCGAGCGCAAGAGCTACCGCGAGGTGAAACACTACAAACGCCGCAAACGCTGGCTGGGGTAGCGCAGCGCGGGGTTTGTCCCGGCATTTAGAGCGCGGCTGAATCCCCTGCTGGTAGCTGACTTAATGACTTTTGATCAACTGTCAGTTCTTTGGGCCTCTAAGCCGAACGGCGAGCTTTCAGCTGTTATTGTTTGGTAAGCTGCACCTCGTACAAAGCGAATTCGGAGTTTGACAAACTTCACATGACCACATTTGACGAACGCATCCGCGAACAGATCGCCCACGCTTACGCCAACGCCCCGGCCGTCCGTCAGATCATGGACGGGGCCGGCGTGACGCCTGCCGACATCCAGACCGCCGCCGACCTGGCGAAAATCCCGGTCACCAGCAAGGACCGGCTGGTGGAAATGCACGCCGCCAACCCGCCGTTTGGCGGCTTCCTGGCGGTAGACCCGGCGGCGCTGCCGCGCATCTACATCTCGCCCGGCCCGATCTACGACCCACAGCCGTTTGACCCGGCGACGGCGGAGGCCACGCTGGCCCCGTTCCGTTATGTGGGCTTCGGCCACGGCGACCGCGTGCTGAACACCTTCATGTATCACCTGACGCCGGCGGGCCTGCTGCTCGACGAGGCGCTGCGGGCCTGCGGCGCGACTGTGCTGCCCACCGGCCCCGGCAACACCGAGCTGCAGATCATGATGGCGCTGGCGCTCAACGCTAACGGTTTCGTCGGCCAGCCCAGCTACCTGATGACGGTGCTCGACAAGATGGCCGAAATGGGCATCCCGCGCGCGGACGTGCCGCTGAAGAAGGCGCTGTTCTCCGCTGAGCCGTACCTGCCGGCGCAGCGCGACCGCTTCGAGGGCGAATACGGCATGACCGTTACGTCGGCCTACGGCACGGCTGACCTGGGGATCGTCGGCTACACGCGCGCCGGCGCGCCCGGCTTCGCCGTCCTCAGCTCGGTGTACCTGGAAGCGGTTGACCCGCAGACTGGCCAGCCAGTCGCGCCGGGCGAAAGCGGCGAGATCGTGGCGACGACGTTCAACCGGGGCTATCCGCTGGTGCGCTTCGGCACGGGCGACCTGGGCGCGCTCGCGGCGCAGCCGCACCCTGGCGGCGGTCAGCACCTGCTGGGGCTGTATGGGCGCAGCGGCGAGGCGGTGAAGGTGCGCGGCATGTTCCTGCACCCCAACCAGCTTATGGCGGCGAGGGCGCAGTTCCCGCAGATCAAGGCGCTGCAGGCCGTTATCACGCGCCCGGCCAACGCCGACCACGTGGCGCTGCGGGTCGCGCTGGAGGGCGACGGCGCGGACCACGCGCTGGCCGACCAGCTCAAGGCGCTGGCGCAGGCCGCCATCCGGCTGCGCGTGGACGAGGTGGTGTTCGTCGCGCCCGGCGACATCAGCGGGCGCGCGGTGGTTGACGAGCGCCAGTGGGGCTGATCTGACGCGCCGCGCTCACCGCGCGTAGACAATTTCGCCGTCGTGCCACTCCGGCTCCGCCGTCAGCAGCGCGCGCAGCCGCAGATAGCGCGCGTGCTGTTCCGGGCTGGCGGCGTTGGCGTGATAGGCTTCGCGGCTCTCGAACAGGACCACCAGCCAGTAACAATGCGGGTCGGCGTCCGCCCGGTAGACGTACTGCGCGACGTGCCCCGGCATGTGCGCTTCCAGATCCTCAGCGCGCACCTCAGCCAGCAGCGCCACTTCCTGGCCCGGCAGGACCCGCAGCAAGGCGATCGTTCCGTACACGTTAGTTTCCCTTTCCCGCTGCCGCCGTCACCCCGAAGAACGTCGGAATCCCCTGCAGCAGCCGTCTCAGGATATGCTTTGACATGTAACCTGATCTCGCGATAGCGCTGATTTGACGCGAAATCATAACACACAACGCAAATACGCAACCATCAGAAATCGCCGCAGCGCGGGAAGCGGCCCGCGCCGCCGATTGGCCCTACGGACTCGTTGACAGCGCCGGGCAGATACCCTATCCTTGCGAACGTATGTTTCGGGGGGCTGAAGGGGGCGCTGTGAAAAAACGGCAGGCGTGGATTGCGTTCTGGGCGCTGGGGCTGATCTGGGGGTCGTCGTTCATGTTCATCCGGCTGAGCGTGCAGGAACTGCGCCCGGTCGAAGTGGTGTTCATCCGCACCGCCATCGGCGCGGCGGGCATGGCGCTGGTGATCGCGGCGCGCCGCGTGCCTATCCCGCGCGACTGGCCCACCCTGCGCGGCCTGATCATCCTGGGCATCGGCAACGTGGTCATCCCCTTCACACTGATCACCTGGGGCGAACAGACCGTGGAGAGCGGAACGGCGGCGGTGCTGCAGTCCACCGCGGCGCTGTTCGCGCTGGTCGTGGCGCACTTCACCTTCGCCGACGAGCGCATCACGCGGCGCCGGGTGATCGGCCTGCTGACCGGCTTCGTCGGCGTGATGGTGCTGTTCAGCGAGGGCGGCGATATATTCGCCGGCCACCTGACGGGCCAGCTTGCGATTGTGGTGGCGTCGCTGTTTTACGGTTTCTTCACGTCCTACAGCCGCCGCCTGATCCAGAACGACGTGTGGCCGATTGTGGTCGCCGGCAGCACGCTGCTGACGGCGGCGGTCGTCACCGCGCCCTTCGCGCTGCTGACCGCGCCGGGCTTTACGCCGCTGAACACGCTCGCGCCGCTGACTATCGGCGCGACAGTGGCGCTGGGCCTGCTTAACACATTTGTCGCCTACTTGTTCTTCTACTACATTGTGCGCGAACTGGGCGCGGCGCGCGCCGCCATGGTGACGTATATCGTGCCGCTGGTGGGAGTGGTGCTGGGCGTGCTCTTTTTACAGGAAACAGTCGGGCTGGCGCTGCTGCTGGGCGCGGCCCTGATCATGGTCGGCATTGGCATCGCCAACATCAGGCGGCTGCCCCGCCTGCGCCAGCCTGCGGCGGTCGAACAGGCCAGCGGCGGCGGTTGAGCCGCCAGCGGCGGCCATTCTCACCCCGGTTTAATTGGCGCCGGCGCGGTATAATAGGCGTGCTTAGAACTGGCCGGGGATGGCGCTGTGGACCCAACGCTGATTCTGTTCACGGGAATGCCGGGCAGCGGCAAGACAACGCTGGCGCGCATGGTGGCGCGCGCGCTGCGCCTGCCCGTGTTCTCTAAGGACCGGGTGCAGCGTGTGCTGCGCGACCATCACCTGGTGGATGAGAACACCGGCGATGGCTACTACATCATCCTCGACATGGCCGACGAACAGCTTGACCTGGGCGTGAGCGTTATCCTGGACGCCACCTTCCCGCTGGACCATTTCCGCACCGTCGCCAGCGAGATCGCGGCCCGCCACAGCGCCCGCTTCTGCGCTGTCTACTGCTACTGCTCCGACGACGCCATCTGGCAGGAACGCATGGAACAGCGCGTGCAGTATGTGCCGGGCTGGCGGCCGGTGGGCTGGGACGCCGTGCTGCGGATGCGCGCCTACTATCAACCCTGGGGCGCGAACGCCCTGCCGGTCGATTCGCTGCTGCCGCCGGAGGAAAATTTTCGCGCGGTCATGGCGCAGGTCGCTCGCGCGGTCCCCTATCGCTACGTCCCATATCAGCCGAAAGACCGCCACAGCGCCAGCCCGCCGCAGCAACCCTGATGGACCACCTTCGTACAGGTATATCGAGCTGTTAAACCGCGTCCTGCTGTCGTGGAAGGATATGACCGCGTGCGTTATCTGCCTCTTGTGTGTGTGCTGCTGGCCGCCCTGACCACCGCTGCCTGCGGCGGCGCGCCCGCCACCGAAACCCCGCCGGACCCCGCCGCGCTGGTCGCCCAGGCCGCCGCCGGTATCCGCGCCAGCCAGTCGTTCCGCATGGCTGTCGAGCGCACCGGCGCGCCCTATGATGTTGACACTGGCCTGGGGCGCGTGACCTTTCGCCGCGCCACCGCCCAGTACGCCGCGCCCGACACGCTGCAGGCCACCGTCAGCCTGATCGCCGCCGGCCTCACCGCTGACGTGGACATCTTCGCGCGCGGCGAGGACCAGTGGTTCCGCAACACGATCCTCACCGGCGGGGCCTGGCTCAACACGCCGTTCGCCGTCGGGTTTAACCCGCAGGTCCTCATCGCTGAGCAGGCCGGCTTCCAGGCCGCGCTGGACTCCGTGCACGAGCTGGCCTACATGGGCGCTGAAACGCTGGAGGACGGCACGCCCGTGTACCGGATCAGCGGCGTGGCCGACGGACGCGACATCAGCGCGCTGCTGGCCGGGCTGATCGAAGCATCAGGCCCGACGCTGGTGGACGTTTTCATCCACCGCGACACCGGCCTGCCGGCGCGCTTCGTGATCGTCCAGTCCGACACCGCCACCGAACAATCCCCGACGCCGACCACCTGGACGGTGGACATCTACGACTACGACGCGCCCGTCCACCTGGACGCCCCGGTATCATGAGCAGCCCCGCCGCGCGCGCGCCGCACAAAATCAACCCCTGGCTGGTGCTGGCGGTTATCTGCATCCCGGTGTTCATTGGCTCGCTTGACCTGACGGTGGTGTCGGCGTTTCTGCCAGAGCTGATTATCGAGCTGGAGCTGCCGCTGCAAACGGCGCTGGACGACGCCGCCTGGATTCTCAGCGGCTATCTGCTGGCCTACACCGTCAGCCTGACGTTTATGGGCCGCGTCAGCGACCTGCTGGGGCGGCGCATCGTGTATGTCGCCTGCCTGCTGGTGTTTATCATCGGCTCCATCCTGGTGGCGACCGCCGGCGGTTGGCCCACACAGTTTCTCTACAGCGTCTACCGCCGCCTGGGCCAGCGGCCCGACATCGCCTACGTGCACCTGCAGGCGCTCATCATCGGGCGCGTGGTGCAGGCGCTGGGGGCCGGCGCGCTGGTCCCGGTGAGCCTGGCGCTGGTGGGCGACCTGTTCCCGCCGGCGCGGCGCGCCCGCCCGCTGGGGCTGGTCGGCGCGGTGGACACGCTGGGCTGGGTGCTGGGCCACCTCTACGGCGGCATCCTGGTGCAGTTTGTCCACTGGCACTGGCTGTTCTGGATCAACGTGCCGCTGACGCTGCTCACGATCGGGCTGGTGCTGTGGGCGCTGCGCCACGTGCCGCAGCAGCGCGCGCCCGGCCGCTTCGACTTCGCCGGGACGGCGCTGATTATCGCCGCGCTGATCAGCCTCAACGTCGGCCTGGGGGCCAGCGCAGACATCTCCGCCAGCGCCGGCGGCTTCAACGAGCTGGCCGCGCTGCCCGCCTATTTCGGTCCGCTGATGCTGCTGGCGGCGCTGTTTTTCGCCGCGTTTATCGCGGTTGAGCGGCGGGTGCGCGACCCGCTGCTCAACCTGAAGCTGTTCCGCCAGCGCAGCCTGTCCGCCGGGCTGCTGGTGAACCTGTTCGTCGGCTTCTCGCTGGTGATCGGCCTGGTGAGCGTGCCGATCCTGGTCAACGTGCGCCAGGAAGACGCCTCCACCCTGACGCAGGCGGCGCTCCAGGTGGGGCTGCTGCTGTCGGCGCTGACAGTGCCGATGGCGCTGGCGGCGGTCCCTGGCGGCTGGCTGGGCGACCGCATCGGCTTTCGCGCCACTACGCTGCTCGGCCTGGGGCTGGCGATCGCTGGCTATCTGCTGCTGTGGCAGACGTGGACGCTGACGACGCCTGACGCGCTGATCGCGGCGCAGATGGCGCTGATCGGCGTCGGGCTGGGGCTGACGTTCTCGCCCCTCAGCGCCTCGGTGATCAACGCCGCGCCGGACCGCGAGCGCGGCGTCGCGTCGGCGCTGGTGATCATCCTGCGGCTGATCGGCATGACGGTGGGCGTGTCGGCGCTGACGACGATCGCGCTCCAGCGCGTCAACGCGCTGGCCACCGCGCAGTTCGGCGGGCTGGCAGACCCGCTGCAGGCGGCTGACGCCTACGCCGCGATCACGGTGCGCGTGCTGGCGGAGCTGGGGCTGATCGGCGCGGCGGCCTGCGCGCTGGCGCTGCTTCCCGCGCTGCGCCTGGGCCGCACCGCCACCCCCGCGGCGGACGCAGCCCCCACGCCCGCTTCCGCTGAGCTGGGCAGCTAAAACATAAAACAACAGACGCCCTGGGGGGCAGGGCGTCTGGTGGGTTCGATGTGAGGCCAAATTAAAGAAGGGTCTCTTTAATAAGGTTTTTTTAGCCGGCCTCACATATAACTATCTGCTTAACAGTATATAAGATTCCGGCGTGAAGTCAAATATTGCCCCCAGCGCGTCTGTCCGCGTCGGGGCAGCGATTTTCGATGATCGCGCAAGCCGCAAACCAGTCTTTGTTCGACAGCGCGCCCGTTTACAGCCGCTTTTCAGCGGCCGTTCCGAACATAACATTGGCGAACCATTGATAATTGAGCCTGCCGCGGCTGCCCGCCAAGCGGCGCGCGCCCGCTGCGCCGCCGCTAAATTCATGCAAGCTGCACAAACGTGCACAGCTCAACTGAAGCTCTGGCGCGCCAGGTCGCTCTGCGGCGGGTAGTCGTTGGAGACAATCTCAACGATCGTGCCGGCGTCGGCCCACTCGTAAAGCAGGCGGGCGTTGTCGTCCTGCGACATCACGCAGCCAAACGTGAAAGGCGAGCCGACGTTGCCGCCGCCCAGGTAGTTGCCGTTGGGCAGCAGGACCGCCCCGTGAAAGCCGTTCATCAGCCCCGGCACGACCTCGTAAATCCCCATGAACCAGTTCATCTGCCACTGGCCGCAGCCCTGCGTGTTGCACAGCGTGTAGCTGCTGCCGGCGGCGACTTCGTCGTGCGTGAGTATCTGGTAGATGCCCGGCGATGTCGGCGCTTCGGCCATGCCGCTGGAGATCAGCCAGCTAAAGACCTGCTGCCCGTTCTCGTAGGCGACCAGCGACTGCGAGCGCAGGTCCACGACGATGCGCTTGTTGGGGACCGGTGACAGCGGCAGCGCCACGTCGCGCGACGGCAGGTTGAGCTGGTCGCCAATTGCGAGCACGTTGAGGTCGCGGCCAGGGTTGGACTGCTCGATCATGTAAAAGGGGATGCCGGTCTTGCGGGCGATAGCCGTCGCGGTGTCGCCGCGCACAACGGTGTACTGGGTGGGCCGGTAGCGGATGCGCAGATCCACCCCGCTGCTCTTGAGGCTGATGGCCGTGCGCAGCTTTTCGGACGTCTCGGTCGCGTCAAGGTAGCGCACCGCCGTGCCGCTGGCCGCCAGCGAGTTGTTCTGCGCCTCCAGGAAGGGCAGAAACGCCTGTTCGCGCAGCGTCAGGCTGTCCGGGCCGGCCTCCAGCCACGAAACCACGACCTCTGGCGTCGTGCCCCAGGCGATTGTCTGATCGAGATACGGGTCATATCCGCGCAGTTGGAACGGCTGCGCGGCAAAGGCGCGCGCTTCCTCCAGGTAAGCGGAGGCGTCGGCCACCGCCGGCGGCAGCGGGATCATGTGCAGCGGCAGCAGGCGGCGGCGCACAACGGCGAGCGGGTCCTGTGTCAGCGTTTCCATCGTCAGGCCCACATCCATCATGCGGCCAGGGCGGCCCTCGACGCTCACAACCTGGCCCTCGCGCATGGCGTAACCGGCGTTGAACGGCTCGATCTGCACCTGCTGCGCCAGATCAAGCAGGTAGTTCTGCGCGGTGATGTAGTCCAGCGTGATCTGCGGCTCAAGCGTCCAGCCCAGCGGGATACCGGCCATGCCCACCCCAAAGGCGGCCTCCACGACCGGGCGCGGGTCAAAGGCCATGCCCAGGTCCGCCGGGGCGGCGGTCCAGGCGCGGTCCTCGTCGGCCAGCCGGATGCGCACCTGGTTGTCCCAGGCCGCGCGCAGCGCGGTTTCAGCCTCAGCGGCGGTGAGGTCGCCCAGGTTGATGCCCAGCGCCCACACGTTCGGGAAGATGCGCCCGTTGACCACGTGCGACACGGCGAACGCCAGGAACAGCACCGCCAGCACCAGCGCCGCGCCCAGCGGGATCAGCGGCGTGCTGCGCACGTACCAGCCGGCGTCGCGCAGATAGAGCGCGGCGCGGTCGCGCCAGGGGGCGGTGCTGTGATAAGTCTGGTTCATGCGCGCGCTGATCGGCGAGCGCAGGGTGGTCAGCGTTTCACGGCGGCGCTGCCGCAGGCTGTAGCGCTCGCGCGCCCGGCTGTGCCGTTTGCGGGGGGCATTTACGATTGACTCATCCATCGTTCCCAAGCTCGCTGCTTACCTGACATTACGACTGTCTGCTATTGTAGCACGGCTCAGCGCGCTTCTGTGCGGTAATCGTTGCGCGGGGGCGAGAACACGTCCAGCGCCAGCGTGTCCACCAGCGCCAGCGCGCTGTGTACAACGCCGCCGGGGATGGCGTAGCTGTCACCGCGCTGCAGCACGCGCTTCTGGCCGCCGATCGTCAGCTCCAGCGCGCCGTAAGCGATGTAGCCTACCTGGTCGTTCATGTGGCTGTGCGGCGGCACAACCGCGTCCTTCTCCAGAAAAAACTCGCACAGCATCGCCTCGTCGGTAATCGCCATCGTGCGCCGGTGGATGCCCGCCACCATTTCGACCTGTGGCGCGTCAGCAGGGGTGATGAAATAACCGTCTGCCATGCTTTGCCCGCCTGTTTCAAGATATACACACACTATAACGTATATCAGCCATTTTTTACACGCGCCGGGCAGCCCGCGCGATTTATGTTATAGTGATGGCCAGGTCAGGCAGCCCGCTCACATAACGCGATAACAGCCATGCACAGCCAGTTGAAACAGACGCGCGTTAACCAGCTTACTTCGACCTACGGACCAGACGCGCCCCCGCGTCTGCCGCTGGAGTTTGGCGATTTCCTGTCGCTGCTGTGGCGGCTCGACGGCAGCGCCAGCCTGCCGAGCCGCGCGCGCTATTACCGCCAGTGCGCGCGGGCGCTGGGCCTGGGGTTGAACCTGGACGGCCACAGCCTGCTGCAGTTGGTGGATGCGCCGCCGGGCAGCGTGTGCCAGCAGCTCGCCAACACCCCCTATCGCAGCACGGCGCGCCTGATCGACGCGCACGACCGCAAAGCCGCTATCGCGCAGTTGGTGGAGCTGCGCGCCGACGTGCTGAAGATCGGCACGTATCAGGATAACTGGCCGGTGAGCTGGCCGGGCAGCGGCATCATTGACACTGAACTGCACGATCGGGTGTTTACGGTGCTGTTCACGGCGCTGGAGGACCAGTTCGGCAGCTTTGGCCGCCTGCTGCTGCTGGTGGATATCGTCCTGGCCGACCTGCTGCTGGGGATACAGCCCGCGAAGGATATTTCACTGCGGCAGCTTATCGCTGAGTTCAGCTACCCGAACCCGGCAGACAGCCGCGTGCGCGCGGCGTATTACAGCGACGACAAGAAGTAGCCACCGCTTGTCTATTCGGCGTCGGGCCGGTCCTCAGGCACGCCGCTGTCCGGCTCCAGCGGAACCGACATCACCACGAACAGCCCGATGAACAGAATGAGGGCAATGATTATCACGACCTGCATCTCTCCCCCCCCCGCCGCAAAAATCAGCCGCCTGACAACGTATAGCGCAGCAGCGGCCAAAAAGTTTCGGCCTTGTGTTCTGTTTCAATAGTGTAAGCAAAAATGTGCGCGCGGTAATACTGACTTTAGTCCTTACCGGCCAGCCAGCGGCCAGCGCGCGCCGGCCCCTTACAGCGGATAGATGTTGATGCCCAGGGCGGCGGCCAGCGCCACCAGCAGCGGCGCGATCACCAGCGCCGGCAGGAAATTCGCCACGCGCGGGCGCTTCACATCCAGTTGGATCAGCGCCAGGCCGACCAGCAGCAGCCCGCCGGCGGCGGTCATCTCGTTGATCATCGAGGTGGACATGACCGTTCCCACGACGCTGCCCAGCAGCGCCAGCCCGCCCTGCAGCACGACGATCGTGATGACGCTGAACAGCACGCCCACGCCCAGCGTGGCGGCGAAGGCCATCCCAGCGAACATATCCAGCACGCTCTTGATGGCGAGCTGCTGAAAGCCCAGCGGCAGCCCCATGCCGTCCTGCATCGCGCCCACAAACGTCAGCGGCCCCACACAGAACACCAGGCTGGCGGTGATGAAGCCGTTGGTAAAGCGGGCGCGGCTGTCGTGCTGGGCCGCGCCGCCGGCGCTGCGGGCGGCGAAGCGCGTTTGCAGCCAGCCGCCGAACGCCTCCAGGCGGCGGTCGATGTCCAGCAGCTCGCCGATAACCGCGCCGGTGACGATGCTCAGCAGCGGGATAATCACGTTTCCCGTTTGCCCGGCGTTGCTGATGCCGACGTACAGCGTCACCAGCCCCAGGCCGGTGATGACCGACTCCTGCATGCGCTGCGGCAGGCGGCTGCCCAGCGCCAGCCCAGCCAGCCCGCCAATCAGCACGGTGATCACATTGAGGATAGTGCCGCCCACCGGGGTTCGTTCCTTTCCACGCCCGCGCCGCAGCGATCAGGTCAGCGTTAACCGCGCGGCGGCGGTCACGCCGTTTTTCTCCAGCCTGTATTTGTCGGTCCGTGAGCCGGTGACAGCCGCGCGTTACGCGCTGTCGTGCGCGGCGATATAGCTGTCCACAACTGCGCGCATGCGCGCGGCCGCGTCGTAAATCTCAAGGGCGCAGGCGCGCGCGGCGGCGGGCAGCGGGTAATTGGCGTCGCCGGCCAGCAGGTCAGCGGCGGTGATAAACAGCGCGATCTGGCCCATAACCGTGTGCTGCCAGGCGTGCAGCGCCGCGCTGCCGCCGCCCGCTGGCGGGCGCGCCAGGTGGTCGGCGGCGCGCAGGTTGACGACCGCCGCGCCGATGATCGCGGCCAGCTCGGCCTGGTCCGCGTCGGCCAGCGTCTGCGCCGTCAGCGCGGCGCTGGCGGCGGCGATTGTCTCAAGCAGGGCGGGAAGCTCAGATGTGTCCATCGCCGCCCGCTAACGGATGCGCCGGTCGCGGTCGCTGCCGCCCAGCAGCCGGCGCGCGCGCTCGCTGCTGACCGGGGCCAGGTTGGTCACGGCGGCGTAGAAATCCTCATCGTACACGCGCGAACGGATCACGACCGGCATCGGCACGGCGTGGCCCACGATGATCGCCTGCTGCCGCGTGTCCAGCCGCGCCAGCACCTCGCGCAGGCCGCCCGCCCCGCTGATGCCGGTGAGCACGGCGGCGATGTCGCGCTCGTTGTCCAGCAGCGCCGTGACGCGCGTGCCAATCTGGCTCATCACTTCCTCGTCAATGCCGCTGGGGCGCTGGTCCACCACCAGCAGCGTGACGTTGTACTTGCGCAGCTCGCGCGCGATGATGCCGAAGATGGTCGCGCGCGCGATCTGCGGGTCAAGGAACTTATGCGCTTCCTCGATAGTGATGAGAAGCTGCGGCGGCTCCATCGCGGTGTCGCCCAGCGCCTGCTCGACGCGGTCCACATAGCGCTCGTGGATGCGGCGCGTGAGGTAGTTGGCCACCAGGATGTAGGCTTCCAGCGAGTTGCCGTAGCGCCCGAACTCCAGCACGACGCTTTTCTGCTCCTCCACCAGCAGCCTGATGATCTGCTCCACGCTGTCGGTGGGCGTCTCTGGCACGAGGAAATCCCAGCGCTCGAAACGCTCCAGGCGGCGCTGGAGCGCGGTGAGCGTGCCGCCCAGGATGGTGGTGTTGGTCACGATGTCGTCCACGTCGTCGGCGTCGCCCTGGAGCAGGCGGCCAACCCAGCTTTTGCCCCAGCGCTTGCGCAGCATGAAGGCGGCGTCAATCATCGTGTCGGACAGGTTCATCGTCACGCGCAGTTGGGCGATATCCTCCGGCTCGATCTCGTCATAGCCCAGGCGCACCACGAAATCGTAGCGGGCGCTGCGCCGGTTGGACGAGTCCGGGTCGAGTGTGAGAATCGTCACCTTGTCGGGGAACAACTGCTTGAGGCCCTTGACCTTCGGCCCGCGCTCGTCGGTGATCTCCCAGCCGTAGTCGTTGTGCATGTCGAAGATCAGGTTGACGGCCTGCCCGCGCGCGATGATGCCGGCCAGCAGCACGCGCGTGAGGAAGCTCTTGCCGGTCCCGCTTTTGCCGAACACGCCAACCGAGCGCTCCACCAGCCGCTTCAGGTCCAGGTTGATCTGCGTTTCTTCCAGCTCCAGCGGCACGCCCACGTTGAAATGGGTGGCGTCCTCGCGCCCGAACACGTCGTTCACGTCGTCGGCGCTGGCGCTGACCACCGGCATGAAGTGCGCCGGGATCGTCTTGACCGGGCGCGGCTTGCCGTCGCTGCCAATCGCCAGCATCGGCGCGACGTGAATCACGCCGTAGACCGCCGTTCCCTGGTAAACCTCGCTCAGGAACGGGTCGGACGTGTCGGGCGGGTCGCCCTCGATGCCGGGGTTGGTGTTGGCCAGCGAGATGTCGTTGATCATGCAGAAGAAGCGCTTGTTGACGCCGCGCACGACCAGGTAGCGCCCGACGGCCAGGTCCTCGATCTGCTGGCCCCGGTCGAGCTTGACGACCAGCCCTTTGCTGAGCGAGCCGCCCACCACCACACCGAGACGCTGCTCTGGCGGCAGGTAGAGCGCCGCGTCGCGCGGGAACCACTCGTCAAGCGTGTTGGGGTTGGGGGGAAGGGTAGTCATGGGCGGCTTTCCAGCTTTCTTCATCAAGAGCATAGCGCGCATGCGCGCGGCGGTGCAAGGGGTTCGGCAGCCCCACCCGCTACGGCCGGATCAGCGCCAGGACGTTCGCCAGGCGCTTGAGGTCGCTGCCCAGCAGCCGCGCGATGTGCCGCCCGCTGCGCACCATGAAAGCGTAGCGCTCGTTCTCCGGGTAGGCGAACGCCGCATAGCGCAGCGCCGCCGCCAGCAGGTCGTCAGAGGGCACGTCCGGCGCGTTAATCACCAGCCGGAAGAAGTCGCACGCGCGCGTGAAGTCATACACCTCCTCCGCCGCGCACAGCTCGACATCCGTCAGGCTCATCGGCGGACGCGGCGGCAGGCTGTGGACGGCGTCCACCACCAGCCCGCGCCCATCGCGATAGCCGTAGCCGACGTTCAGCACGTCAATCTCAACCGGGACCATGCGGTTTTCGCGCTGGTCCTGCAGCACGTTCGGGTCAATGCCATCGGCCATCACCAGCTCGTTCACAAGCTGGTCGTCCTTGATCTCGACCGCGTAGATCAGGCCGATGACGCAGCAGGCTCCGTCATTGGCGACCGGCACGCGCACGAACGCGCCGAAATCGTGCAGCGCACCCACATGCCGGCTGTGCGTGCCGCAGGCGAACCCGCGCGTGGTAGCGCGCAGCACCCGCCCGACAACCATCTGCTCTGTGTTCTGCATCGCTGCCTCCTTTGCCGGGCGGGCCGCGCCTACGGATTGCCCACCTTCCCCATATCGTGCCGCCGTTTCGGGCTGCGCGCCAGCGTTTTGCCCCACGCTTTCGCCGTGAAGCGCGCCGGTTCGACGCCGCGCTTGCGCAGTTCGATGGTGATCATCTCGTCCAGCTTCTGTTTGTCGCGCCCAGTGACGACCGCCAGCTCGTCGGCGCGCGTGAGCGCGTAGGGGTAAGGGTTGCGCCCCTGCATGGCGCACTGGGCCACCAGCAGCGCGTGCAGCTCGCCGACCGCCTGCTTATCGCGCGCGACCCACATCGGGATGTCCACGCGCGCCAGCGCCGACTGGTAGCCGCTCGACGTTTTCAGGTAGAAAAAGGCGACCTCATAGCTGGGGCCGCCGCCGTCGCCGGCCTTGTACTCCAGGTTGCGCGGGCTGTTCTGCACCATGATCGCGGAGCGCTCGCCGGGGCGCAGCACGCTGTTGAACAGGTGGATATCCTTGAGGCCCTCCAGGTCGCCGCCGCTGGAAAGGTCGGCGTGCAGCACGTCCTCGTCGCTCAGGCTGAGCAGGTACAGCAGGCGGATCACGACGCGGCTGCGCACCGGGTTGTCCACGTAGCCGGCCAGCAGCGCGCCGGAGTCGTGCAGATGCACCAGCGCGCCTCGGTAGGCGCGCATGATCGCCTTGTGGCCAACCACATCGGCGTTAACGCCGAACAGCAGGTGGTTGTCGTACAGCGTCACCAGCGGGCGCGCCTCGCCGCGCTTCTCCCACGCCAGCTTGCCCAGCTCCTGCATTTCGCGCACTGTGCGGCGCGCGTCCACTGTGCGCGCGCTGATAACACGCCCGCGCACGTCGTGCACGTGGTCTTTGTGGAACGCCAGCCGGGGGATGGTGAACTGCTCTGGCACGCGGCTGGCCCCGTGATGGTAGACGAACAGGCCGACGTTGATCAGGTAATAGTGAAACGGCATCTGCTCGTTCGGGTAAATCTGCGAGCCGTCAGCGGCGATAATAGTGGCCGAAGGCGGCAGCGCCGGCGGCGGGTACACAGCGTTGACCGGCTCGTAAGCGTCGCCGTCCAGCGGGATCGCGCCGCGGTAGCCGCTGACCTCCGGGCCTTGCACCAGCGCCACGCGCGCGCGGATAGCGCTCAGCGGCGGCGGGCTGGCGAAGCGCTCGCGGGCGACAGCCAGGCGCGCGCCCAGGTCAAAATCGAGTTCGTCGAGCATGTGGCTCATCTTCTGCACCTGCTCGACCACCTTGTTAAATTCCAGCGCCACGCGCACCCTCCTGGCCGTCGATGCTGTCCGCGCTCAGTGTAGCACGGGCGTTCTGATACGTCAACCGCCCGCATGCGCGTTCGCGCCCGCTGCGGTAAACTGGCGCGCATGTGACCGACACAGCGCCATGAAGGGCCAGCCAGTATGGAGACTGTCACTGTTCTTGCAGGCAAGCGCCTGATCCTGGGCGTGACCGGCAGCATCGCCGCCTACAAAGCCGCTGATCTCGCCAGCAAGCTGACGCAGGCCGGCGCGCTGGTGGACGTGGTCATGACCGAGGCGGCGCGTCAGTTCATCGCGCCGCTGGCGTTCCAGGCGGTGACCGGCCGCCCCGTCTACACCTCAATGTGGGCGGCAGACAGCGGCGGCCTGCCGACGCACATCGCCCATATCGGCCTGGGCGAGGGCGCTGACCTGCTGGTGATCGCGCCCTGCACCGCGCAGACGCTGGCGCGGCTGGCGCACGGCCTGGCCGACGACCTGCTGGCGGTAACAGCGCTGGCGGCGCGCTGCCCGCTGCTGCTGGCCCCGGCGATGGACGGCGGCATGTACGCCCACCCGGCGGTGCAGGCCAATCTCGCGACGCTGCGCGCGCGCGGCGCGCTGGTTATCGAGCCAGATGAAGGGCGCTTCGCCTCTGGGCTGGCCGGGCGCGGCCGCCTGCCAGAGACGCCCGCGCTCATCGGGCACATCCGGCGGGCGCTGGGCCGGGCGGGCGCGCTGGCCGGGCGGCGCGTGCTCGTCACCGCCGGCGGGACCAGCGAGCCAATTGACCCAGTGCGCTATATCACCAACCGGTCCAGCGGCAGGCAGGGCTACGCGCTGGCCCAGGCGGCGCTCGACGCCGGCGCGGACGTGACGCTCATCAGCGCGGCGCACGGCCTGCCCACCCCGCCGGGCGCGGCGCTGGTGACAGCGGCGACGGCGCGCGCGATGCTCGACGCGGTGCTGGCGCACCTGCCCGGCGCGGACGCGCTGCTGATGGCGGCGGCGGTGGCCGACTTCACCCCGGCGGACGTGGCCGCGCAGAAAATCAAGAAAGCGGGCGCGGACGGCCTGACGCTGGCGCTCGCCCCCACCGCCGACATCCTGGTGGCGGTGAAACAGGCGCGGCAGGCCAGCGGCTTTCCGCACGTGGTGGTGGGTTTTGCCGCTGAGAGCGAGAACCTGCTGGAGAACGCCCGCGCCAAGCTCGAACGCAAAGGGCTTGACCTGCTGGTCGCCAACGACATCACCGCGCCAGACGCCGGTTTCGCCGTCGAAACCAACCGTGTCACCATCCTTGACGCCGCCGGCGGCCAGCAGCCGCTGGAGCTGCTGAGCAAGGCGCGCGTGGCTGAAATCGTGGTGGCGCGCGCCGCCGCGCTGCTGGCACAGCGTTGAAAAAACGGCGCCCGCCAGGCCCGCTGCACCTACCTGCCAGT
Organism: Anaerolineae bacterium; assembly: GCA_048499435.1. Taxonomy (GTDB): domain Bacteria; phylum Chloroflexota; class Anaerolineae; order Aggregatilineales; family Phototrophicaceae; genus DAOTWC01. The sequence continues at coordinate 649,751 of JASNZW010000002.1, read as the reverse complement.
TCGCCGGTTCTGCGGTAGTATTTGGGGCAGTTCCGTTTGCTGATGCAAGCACTGAGGAGGATACGGTGACCACCGATCTGCAAACCCTGGCGATCAACACAATTCGCACGCTTTCGATCGACGCGATCCAGAAGGCCAACAGCGGCCACCCCGGCCTGCCGATGGGGGCCGCGCCGATGGCCTACGCGCTGTGGATGCAGCACCTGCGCTTCAACCCGCGCGACCCCCACTGGGCCAACCGCGACCGCTTTATCCTCAGCGCCGGGCACGGCTCCATGCTGCTCTACAGCCTGCTGTACCTCACCGGCTACGATGTCTCGCTGGACGACCTGAAGCACTTCCGCCAGTGGGGCAGCAACACCCCCGGCCACCCGGAACACGGCGAAACGCCGGGCGTCGAAACCACGACCGGCCCGCTGGGCCAGGGGGCCAGCAACGCGGTCGGGCTGGCGCTGGCAGAGGCTTTCCTCGCCAGCTATTTCAACCGCCCCGGCCACTCAGTAGTGGACCATTACACGTTCGCGCTGGTCGGCGACGGCGACCTGATGGAGGGCGTGAGCGCTGAGGCGGCGTCGCTGGCCGGGCACTGGGGGCTGGGCAAGCTCATTTACCTGTACGACAGCAATGACATCACGCTGGACGGCAAAGCGCGCATGACCTACACCGAGGACGTGCAGATGCGCTTCCGCGCTTACGGCTGGCACACGCTGACAGTGGCCGACGGCAACGACGTGGCCGCCATCAGCGCGGCGATCGCCGAGGCGAAAACAGTCGCGGACAAGCCCACGCTTATCACCATCCACACGGTGATCGGCTACGGCAGCCCCAACAAAGCCGGCACCAGCGCCGCGCACGGGTCGCCGCTGGGCAAGGACGAGGTGGCGCTGACGAAGGCCGCTTACGGCTGGCCAGACGAGGCGTTCTACGTGCCGGACGCAGCACTGGAACATTTCCGCGCCGCCGTTCAGCGCGGCGCGCAGCAGCAGGCTGACTGGCAGGCCGCCTTTGACGCCTGGCGCGCCGCCTACCCGGACCTGGCGGCTGAGTGGGATCGCGCCTGGGCGGGCGAGCTGCCCGCCGGCTGGGACGCGGACTTCCCGGTTTACGTGCCCGGCAAGGAAATCGCCACGCGCAGCGCCTCCGGCGAGGTGCTGAACGCTATCGCCCGGCACATCCCGACGATGATCGGCGGCGACGCTGACCTGGCGAGCAGCACCAAGACGCTCATCAAAGGGGCGGCCAACACCGGGCCGGGCCAGCCCGCCGCGCGCAACGTGCGCTTCGGCGTGCGCGAACACGCGATGGGCGCGATCGTCAACGGGCTGGCGCTGCACGGCGGCATCATCAAGCCCTACTCGGCCACCTTCCTCACGTTCAGCGACTACATGCGCCCGGCGGTGCGCCTGGGCGCGCTGATGCGCCTGCCCGTCGTTTACGTCTTTACGCACGACAGCATCGGCCTGGGCGAGGACGGCCCCACGCATCAGCCGGTGGAACAGGCCGCCGCGCTGCGCGCCATCCCCGGCCTGACGGTGATCCGCCCGGCGGACGCGGTGGAGACGGCGGCGGCCTGGCACAGCGCCATGACGCTGCCCGGCCCGGTGACGCTGCTGTTTACGCGCCAGGACCTGCCGGTGCTGGCGGACACCGAGCGCGTGCGCAGCGGCGCGGCGCGCGGCGGCTATGTGCTGGACGACTGTGTGGGCGCGCCGCAGGTGATTCTGATCGCCAGCGGCAGCGAGGTGCACATCGCGCGGGCGGCCTACGAAACGCTGCGTGGCGAAGGCATCCGGGCGCGCGTCGTGTCGCTGCCGTCATGGGAGCTGTACGAAGCGCAGGACAAAGCCTATAAGGACAGTGTGCTGCCGCCCGCCGTCACGGCGCGGGTAACGATCGAGGCCGGCGTCACACAGGGCTGGGAGAAGTACGCCGGGTCGCGCGGCATAACAATCGGCGTCAACCGCTTCGGGGCCAGCGCCCCCTACGAAATCATCTACGAGCAGTTGGGCCTCACGCCGCAGGCGGTCGTCCAGGCGGCCAGAAGCCTGCTGTAGCCAGAACCACGCCCAGCCGGCCCGCGCGCGCAGCGGCTGTGGGGGCCGGCTGGCTGCCTTTACCGGGGATACGCAAGGGGAGACAGGCAATGCGCGTCTTAATCATGGCCGACATGGAAGGCGTCAGCGGCATCATCAAATGGGACCAGGTGAACGGCGGCGCGCCGCAGTACGAACACGGGCGGCGGCTGTACACCGAGGAAATTAACGCGGCGGTGCGCGGCGCCAAGGCCGCCGGCGCGACCGAGATCGTGGCGGTGGACTGTCACGGCGCGGGCGGCGACTGGACATATAACTCGTTTCTGCCAGAGCTGCTTGACCCTGACTGCGAGTGGGTGGCCGGGCAGCCCTGGTCGCGCTACACCGAGATGCTGGAGCAGGGCTGCGACGCCTGCCTGCTGGTAGGGATGCACGCGCGCAACAACACCGCCGACGGCGTGCTGTGCCACACGATCTCGACTATCCTGTGGCATAACCTGTGGTTCAACGAGGATTTAGTGGGCGAGTGCGGCATCAACGCGGCCCTGTGCGGGCACTACGGCGTGCCGATCGCGCTGGTGACAGGCGACGAGGCCGTCGTGCGCGAGTGCCGCGAATATCTGGGCCAGGGCTTCACCGGGGTGGCCGTCAAGCGCGGCCTGACACGCTTCAGCGCCCGCCAGATTCCGCCGGTGCGCGCCCGCCAGATGATCGAGGAAGGGGCAAAGCAGGCGCTGCAAAACCTGTCGAAAGTCAAACCCTATGTGCCGGCTGGCCCGACCACCATCACGATTGACGTGGACACGGTTGACCAGATGAGCTACTTCACCGGGCGCTACGGCGTCGAGTCCGTCGGCGCGCTGCGCGTGGTCAGCCGCGCCCCTGACTGGATGACCGCCTGGAATCAGGTATGGCACTGGTAAGAGGCGCGGCGGCGCTGCTGCTGGCGCTGCTGGCAGGGTGCGGCGCGGCGGCGGTCCCGGTGATTCCGACGGACCCGCCGACGATCACGCCGACCTTCACGCCGTCGCCTTCGCGCACGCCGGGCGTCGGCGCGACGCCAACCGCCACCACGCCGCCGCCGCCCGTCACGGTGACGGGCGGGCCGTCGCCCACGTCGCTCTTTGGGGCGACCAGCACGCCCGCCGCCGACGAGGCGACGGCGACCCGTGTCGTTAACCCCAACGCGCCGCGCATCGAATACTTCACGTCCGACGCTGCCGCCGCCGCGCCCGGCGGCAGCGTGAACCTGTTCTGGTCCACGCGCGGGGCCGCCGGGGCCACCATCTACCGGCTGGACGCCAGCGGCGCGCGCAGCCAGCTCTGGAACGTCCCGCCCGACGGCAGCCTGTCCATCCCCACGCGCCGCAGCGACCGGGGCCAGCTAGGGTTCATCCTGCGGGTGGGCGACGGCCCGCTGGCCGCCGAGCAGACGCTGACGATCGCGCTGGCCTGCCCGGACCCCTGGTTTTTCAGCCCGGCGCCGGACGCCTGTCCGTCTGCGCCCGCCGCCGAGACGCAGTTGGTGGAAGCGCCGTTCGAGCGCGGGCGGATGCTGTATATTGAAGCGCGCGACCGGGTGTACGCGCTGTTCAACGACGGCAGCCGGCCCGCGTGGCTGTCGGTGCAAAACCGCTATAACCCGGCGCTGCACCCGGAATTGGAGGAAAGTTTCGTGCCGCCGCCCGGCCTCTACCAGCCGATCGCGGCGCTGGGGTTTGCCTGGCGCGGCAGCGACACCATCCGCAACCGGCTGGGGCTGGCCCTCCAGCCGGAGACGCGCTACACAGGCAGCATCCAGGCCGCCCCGGCGGGCGCTGACGGCGAAACGCTGTACGTCAGCAGCGCCGACGGCGCCGTGCTGCAGCTGCTGCCCGGCGGCGATTCGTGGCAGATTATCACGCCGCCTTAATCAGACTGGCGTATAATGCTGCGTATGCCCCGCCTGATGAGACCGCGCCATGCTTAACGAAACCGCATCCGCCCGCGACGACCGGCCCGCCCTGCGCCCGCCGCCCCACAGCGCAGACGAGGCGCTGGCCCAGACCGTGCGCGCGCTGGTCGCCAGCGTGCTGGCGGTCGAGGACGAGACGCCCGGCGACGCGCTGCCGGCGTTTCAGCCGGGCGGCCCGCGCCCGCTGGGGCGGTTCGCCGGGCGGCTGCTGCTCGATTCAGAGGCGGCTTACGAGCAGCTTGACGGCCAGCTAGCCCCCCTGGACCTGCTGGCGCTGTTCCGCGTGGAGAACAACCGGCACGTCGTGATCGTCCTGGCGGGCCGCGTGACGCCGCGCCCGCGCGCCTGGTGGCCGAATCTGCTGCTGTTCCTGGCCACCGCCGTCAGCGTGCTGCTGGTTGGCACCAGCCTGGCGCTGAGCGAGATCGGCCTGGCGGAGCCGGCGCGCGCCGCCGCGCTGGCGCAGCAGCTCCCGGCGCAGCTCTGGCGCGGGCTGCCTTACGCGCTCAGCATCCTGCTCATCCTGGGCGCGCACGAGCTGGGCCACTATTTCGCCGCCCGCCATCACAGGCTGGCCGTGACGCTGCCCTACTTTATCCCGCTGCCGTTCTTCAGCCCGTTTGGCACGCTGGGCGCGTTTATCCAACTGCGCCAGCCGATGCGCAGCCGCAAGGTGCTGCTGGATGTCGGCGCGGCGGGGCCGCTGGCCGGGCTGGTGTTCGCCGTGCCGATTCTGTTCCTGGGGCTGGGCGCCGCGCGCGTCGGGCCGGTGCTGCCGGGCGGCGTGTTCGAGGGCGATTCGCTGCTGTACGCGCTGGCGAAAACGATCGTCTTTGGGCAGTATCTGCCGGCTGGCGGGCTGGATGTGTACATCACCAGCAGCCAGCTCGCGTGGGCAGGCTGGACCGGCCTGCTGGTGAGCGCGCTCAACCTGATCCCGGTCGGGCAGCTCGACGGCGGACACATCGCTTACGCGCTGCTGGGCGAGCGCGCGCGCTGGCTCTACTATCCGCTGGTCGCGGCGATGGTCGCGCTGGTGCTGGTGACGAATGTGTGGCTGCTGTGGGTGCTGCTGCTGCTGTTCTTCGGGCGCATGTACGCCACGCCGCTGGACATGATTACGCCGCTGGACCGCCCGCGCCGGCTGGTGGGCGTGGCCTCGCTGCTGATCCTGCTGCTGATCTTCGTGCCGGTCCCGCTTTCGGAAACCGACGCGGGCGGCGCGCCGCCGCGCCCCGGCGCAGCGGTTCAGGTTGTGCCGGGGGGCGCGCTGGCCCCCGACACCGGCGGTTAGCGGTCGATAAAGCGGTAGCCGACGCCGCGCAGCGTCATGATGTATTCCGGGCGGTCAGGGTTGGTTTCCAGCTTCTGCCGCAGGTAGTGAATGTAGAGCTTGAGGCTGTCAATCGCGTCGGCGTATTCGTCGCCCCAGGCTTCCGTCACCAGCTCGACGCGCGTCACCACGCGCCCCGCGTTGCGCACCAGCACGCCCAGCAGGTTAAATTCCTTGGGCGTCAGGTGTTTGATCTCGCTGCGCACGCGCACTTCCCGATTCATGAAGTTGATGCGGAAGTCGCCGCCGTTGAACACCAGTTCCTCGCTCATGCTGGGGCGCGGCGACCGACGCAGGTGGGCGCGCACGCGGGCCACCAGTTCCTCGTTGTCATACGGCTTGATGATGTAATCGTCCGCGCCCATCTCCAGGCCGCGAACAACGTCGCGCACTTCGCCGCGCGCCGTCAGGAAAACGATGGGCACGTCGGACATGTCGCGCAGCCGCTTGCACACTTCCCAGCCGTCCATATCGGGCATCATGATGTCCAGCAGCACCAGATCAGGCTGGGTGCGGTAGGCTTTGCGCAGCCCTTCCTCAGCGCGCAGCGCCTTGATCACCTCGTATCCCCGGCGTTCCAGCAGGATGCCAATAAGTTGAACGGTGGTTTCCTCGTCGTCAATGACCAGTATTTTCTCCGCCATGGGGGCGACTCCTGCCTGGAAACGGCGTTTCCGCATAACAATTTCTAAACTAGTTTATAACACTACGGGCCGGCAGCGCAAGCGCAGTTTGCCGGCCAGGCTGCGCCGCGCGCCGCGCCCACGCTACAATTGGCATATAATAACAGCAGGCGTGTTTGCAGGCGTGAGGCGCAGTTTATGGACTCCATTACCCAGCGGCTGAAAACTGTTCACCTGTTCCGGGGCCTGTCCCCCGCCCAGTTCGAGCGCCTGGGCAGCATCGCGCAGGTGGCGCACTATGCGAGCGGCGCGGTGATCTTCCAGCAGAACGACCCCGGCGAGCACCTGTACATCATCACCCGGGGCCAGGTGCAGGTGCAGGTGAGAGGCGATGACGGCGCGCCGCACGCGGCGGTGTTCCTGGGGGCCGGGCAGGTCTTTGGCGAGATGGCGCTGCTGGACCAGGGGCCGCGCTCAGCTACTGTGCTGGCGGCGCAGCCCGACACCGAAGTCTGCGCGCTGGCCCAAACCGATCTGACGGCGCTGTTTGAAGCCGACACCGGCCTGGGCTACGTCCTGATGCGCAACCTGGCGCTGGACCTGAGCTTCAAGATACGCCACCAGAACTTCAGTCTCTAGACGCAGCGCGGAGAGGCAGGCATGATCTACACCGTCAGCTATGTAGTGATCGGGAACAACCACCCCGGGGCTGTCATGAGCCAGCATGAACGCCCGGTCGTCGGCGCCCAGGTGGAGATTGGCGGCGTGCGCTTCGAGATTGTGGAAGTCAAGCGGATGCTGCCCCCGCGCGAGGATTTCGAGTTTCTGCACGCCACCGTGCGCCCGGCCGCGGGTTGAACATGGGCCAACTGCTGCGCGGCCAGCGGGTGTGGCTGTCGGCCTTAGGGCGCGCGGACGCCGCCGTTATCGCCGGTTGGGACACCGACAGCACCTTCCTGCGCCTGCTCGATGCGGCGCCAGCGGCCCCGCGCAGCGAGGACGAAGTCCTGCGCTGGCTGGAAAGCGCGCACCGGGCGCCCGACTGCCACGCTTTCGGCATCCGCCTGGCGGGCAGCGACGACCTGATCGGCTGGCTGGAGCTGGACGGCATCCAGTGGACACACCAGACGTGCAGCCTGGGCGTCGGCATCGGCAGTTGGACGCACCGGGGACAGGGCTACGGCACTGAGGCGCTGACGCTGGCGCTGGACTTCGCTTTCTACGAACTCAACCTGCACCGCGTCACGCTGACGGTGTTCGCCTACAACCACGCCGCCATCGGCCTGTACGAAAAGCTCGGCTTTGTGCGCGAAGGAATCTATCGCGAGCACCTGCACCGCGCCGGCCAGCGCTATGACATGCTGCTCTACGGCCTGCTGCGCCGCGAGTGGGCCGCCATTCACCCGCCGATTCCGCCACTTGATTGGCGCAGCGGCGGGTAGTATCATCCATGCGCGACAACAAAAAATCCCGCTGTGACAGCGGGATTGTTGTGTCGGGGCGACGGGATTCGAACCCATGACCTCACCGACCCGAACGGTGCGCGCTACCGGGCTGCGCCACGCCCCGAACTGAGGCCCAGTTTACAGCGAACCCGGCAGCGGGTCAAGGCTCACTATGACTGATTCACCGACCACCCTCACCGATCGCGCGCGCGCCCTGGCCGGCGGCACGCTGGCGCGCGCGGGCGGCGCGCTGCACTGCGCGGGCGTCCACCCAGACACGATCTCGCTGCTGGGGTTCGCGCTGGTGCTGGCCAGCGCCGCCCTCATCGGCCTGGGGCAGGTGCAGGCGGGCGGCCTCGTGCTGCTGCTGGCGCTGCCGCTGGACGCGCTCGACGGCGCGGTGGCGCGCGCCATGCAGCGCACCGACGTGTTCGGCGGCCTGCTCGACTCCACGCTGGACCGCTATGCCGACGGTTTTATTTTTGCGGCAGTGGGGTATTATTTCGCCAGCCAGCAGCACCGCCCGGACCTGCTGCTGCTGGCGCTGGCCGCGCTGGTGGGCAGCTTCAGCGTGAGCTACATCCGCGCGCGCGCGGGCGAAGCCGGCCTGTCGGTCAAAGTAGGGGCCTTCTCACGGCTGGAGCGCAGCGTCGTGCTGCTGCCCGGTCTGCTGCTGCCCGGCGCGCTGCTGGTCCCGGCGCTGGTTATCCTGGCGGTTGGCACCAATATCACGGCACTTCAGCGCCTGTGGTTCGTTTACAAACACACTACACACACAACCAGAAGGTGAGGGGTTGGCAAGATGAATTTTCAGCAGGAATACGTGGTCTTATTCAACACACTTCAGGTGCGCTACTACGGCATCATTATCGTGGCCGCTATGCTGGCGGGCGCGATCGTGGCGGCGCGGCTGGCACGGCGCGACGGGCGCGACCCTGACCACGTCTGGGGGGCGCTCACCTGGGCCATCATCCCGGCGATCATCGGCGCGCGCCTGTGGCATGTCCTGTTCCCGTCGGCGGCGCAGATGGAAATGGGCCTGACGCCCCAGTTCTACTTCGAAAACTTCTTCAACCTGGAAAACGGCGCGATCGCCATCTGGAGCGGCGGCCTGAGCGTGTTCGGCGCGGTGCTGGGCGGCCTGCTGGGCGTGTGGCTTTATTTTGGCCGCTGGCACAACCGCATCGCCCGCTTTTTCTTCTTCTTCGCCATCCCCTTCATCTACCTGTTCAGCGCTGTCGGCTGGGTGTTCCGCGCGCTGTGGAGCGTGATCCGGCGCCGGCCGCGCCCGGCCTTCCAGCCCGACACCACCTTCAGGACCGATTTTCCCGACAGCGGCATGGACATCCTGCCCTGGCTGGATATCGCCGGCGTGGCGCTGCCGCTGGCGCAGGCCGTTGGCCGCTGGGCCAATTTCGTCAACCAGGAGCTGTACGGCGCGGCCACGACGCTGCCCTGGGGCATCACGATTGACGCCGCCAACCGCGTCGCGCCCTACGAAAGCCTGGTGGATTTCCCGGCGTCCACGCTGTTTCACCCGCTGTTCCTCTACGAGTCGCTGTGGAGCCTGCTGGCGTTTATCGTGCTGCTCCAGGTGTTCAGCCGCCACCGCCACCGCCTGCTGAACGGCGACATCTTCCTGCTGTACGTGATGCAGTACGCCTTTATCCGCTTCCTGCTGGAGTTCCTGCGCGTGGAGGTTACGCTGGTGGGCGGCGTCAACTGGTCACAGGTGGTGTCAGTGGTGGCGTTCGTGCTGGCGCTGGCGATCTTTGTGTACCGCCGCCGCTTCGGCGCGGCGCGCGCGTCCGACACGGTTCAGCCCGCCGCGCACAACCGGCACTGAGCATTTAGCTTCAACCGCCCGCATAAGCGCAGCCCCGGCCGCTGTTACTGGCCGGGGCTGTGTTGTTTTACCGCGCCATGCCCCGCCCTTACTCTATGCGCACGGTTCCCAGCAGCGCCAGCCCATCGCGGGCGCGGTCGTCCGCCGCCGCCAGCAGCGGGAAGCGGTGAAGCGCCGGGTAGGTATACCAGCCGGCGTAAACGCTGTACTCGCCCGGCGGCAGGCCGTCCGGCAGCGCCAGCGTGACCGTCTCCGCCCAGGCGCTGCCCGCCGGCACGCTGCCCAGTGGGCCGTCGGCCTGCGCCAGCGGCGGGCCGTCCGCGCCCAGCAGATGCACAAAGCGCACGTCAGCGTCGGTCAGCGGCTCGGCGAAGCGCCACAGCAGCCGCGCCGTCACCGTCCCGCCGGACGCCTCGACAGCAGCGAAGGCCAGCGTCACGCCGCGCCCGAAGGCCGCCGGCGCGAAGGCCGCGCCCGCGCCGGGGCGGTAGCGCTCGAAGCGCGCATCACTGAGCGCCACCGCGCGGCAGCGCAGCGCCGGGCCGTAGCCCTGGGGACAGGCCGGCTCCACCGCCAGCGCCACCGTGTGATACGTCTCGGCGCGCAGCGGCAGCGGCACACTGAAGGCCGCCGCGCCGTCCACGTCCCAGCGATGCACCCGCTCGCCATCCAGCAGCAGCGCCACCGCGCGCCCGTCGGCGGCCAGCGTCCCGGCGAAGTCCATCACGCCGGCTTCCGGCGCGTAGACGTAGAACTCAGCGCGGTCAGTGAGCGCGGCCTGCGGCGCGGACCAGGTGTGCAGCGCGGGCGGCGCGGCGGGCGCGGGCGCGGCGAAGATCAGCAGACGCGCGTCGGCATACAGCGGCTGGCCCAACTGCGCGCGCGCGAACGCCTCATAGCCCGGCGCCGCCTGTTCGCGGTGGACGATCACCACGTCCGCGCCCGTCGCGTCCAGCAGCGCCGCGTCGAGCGTCTGCTCCAGCAGCGTCAGCTTCGCCGGGCTGACCGGCGTGCTGCGCGTGACGTGCCCGGCGATCAGCGGCCTGTGGTGCGCCGTTTGCAGGTAGAGCGCGTCCTTGGCGGCGACCGTGCTGTCCCAGGGGACGTTCAGCACGGCGCGCACATCGGCGCGCCCGGCGATGTCCGCCACCGCTGGCGGAATATCCGCCGGCAGCAGCGGCAGCGGCCAGTACATCTGGTAGTCGAACACGATCAGCGCCGCCAGCGCGATAAACAGGGCGCGGCGCACGCCCGGCTGCCAGCGCGCACGGCGGAGGCGGGCGTCCAGCGCCAGCGCGCCGTGCCCGGCCAGCGCCGCGACCGCCAGCGCCAGCGCGAAGCTGAACCGGCCGGGCGTGCGCGCCAGGCTGAAACCGGGCAGGCCCGGCGCCAGCGCCCAGGGCAGCGCGATAAACGTCTCATAGCCGCTGACGGTCAGGCGCAGCGGCGCGTCGAAGATTTTGAGCAGCGGCCCCAGCGCCCCCACCCAGGCGATCAGCGCCAGCAGCAGCCAGGGCCGGGCGCGCCTGTGCGCCCAGAGGCCCGCCAGCGCCAGCGCCCCGGCGATCACGCCCGCGTAAAGCGTGCCTTCCTCCAGGTTGACGCCCAGCACGCGCCGCGGGAAATCGAGCGCGCCGTACAGCGGGTGGAAAAACGACGGCGTGACGATCGCCAGCAGGTCAGCGCTGTAGCGGACGAAGCCGCCCTCACCGGTGTAGGCCGCCGTGCCGAACGTCTCGCCGATGACCGGCAGCAGAAACAGGCCCAGCGCCGCCGCGCCGGTCGCGGCGGCGGCGGCGGTCCAGGCCAGCGCGCGCCACTCGCGCCGCCACAGCAGCAGCAGCGCGGCGGCGGCCGTCACCGGCAGCACGGCGTAGATGGCCTGCAAAATGTGGCCGTTGGTGCTGAGGAAGAAGAACAGCGCCGCCAGCAGCGCCCGCCGCGGCGTCGGCCGTTCGCGCAGGCGCAGCAGCGCCAGCGCGTACAGCGGCAGCGGCCAGCCAACCAGCAGCCCGGCGTGGCCGCCCGCCAGGTGCGCCTGAAAGGTCGGCGCGGCCATAAACACCAGCCCGGCCAGCAGCGCCGGGCCGCGCGCGCCCGCCAGCAGACGGCGCGCCAGCAGCCACAGCGCCCAGCCGTTGAGCGCCATGTACAGCAGCAGCGGGATGTTGGCGGCGGCGGGCAGCGGCAGGACAAACGCCAGCAGCCACGCCGGGAAGAACTGCTGCGGGTGCGACCACAGCAGCACGCCGCCCGGCATCCCGCCGGGGTAGGCCAGCAGCTGCTGGAAGAACGGGTCCTGGCCGGTGCGCAGCGCGTGGTTGAACCACCAGATATGGCGCGCCATCTCGCCGGCGTCGCCGTAAGGGAAGCCGACCAGGTGCGTGCTGATATTGGGCAGCAGCGGCCAGGTGATGAGCAGCGCGGCCAGCAGATAGAGCGCGAACACCGGCAGGTGAACGCGCAGCGTGGTTGTCAGCATAGCGCGCATCGGGCAAGCCTGAGAACTATCGCAGCAGCGCGCATTGTAGCCGCGTCGGGCGCGCCTGGCCAGGCGCTGCGCGCCGGCTAAGCCTGCAGGCGGCCCCAGAACGCATCCAGCGCGCGCGCCACCTGCGGCATCTGCTCGAAGTGCGGCAGGCCGCAGGTCGGTGTGATGCGCTGCGCCTGCCAGTTGGGGCAGCGCCGCAGCGTGGCGTCCAGCAGCTCGCAGGGCGCGCCGCAGCCGTCGTCATACAGCGCCAGCGTCGGGATCGTCAGCCGTTCGTAAGCCGCCTCGCGGATATTGGGCGTGAACAGCCCGCCGCTGATGGCGCGCAGCGGCGCGTGGCGCGCGCCCGGCTGGTGGGCGGTGAGGTAGCCGTAGGCCGCCAGGCCCTCGTCAACCGGCCCGTTAAAGCGCCTGCTGAGGGACCAGCGGACGCCGGCGCGCGTCGCCAGCAGGTCATAGACGGCCTGCGCCCACAGCGGGAACGCCAGATAGCTGTGCACCAGGCCGCTCAGGCCGTAATCGCTGGCGGCCTGCGCCGGCCGCTTATCCTGGGCTGTGAAGCCGCTGGGCGCGATCAGCGTCAGCGAGTGGAACAGGTCAGGCCGTTCCAGCGCCGCCCGCGCCGCGAACTCGCCGCTGAGCGCCAGCGCGATCACGTCCGCCGGCTGGCCCACCCGCCCCGCCAGCAGGTCGAGGATGGCGTCCTTGTAGGTGTCGCGCGTGTAGGCTTTGTCGGCGCGCTCAGAGAAGCCGAAGCCGGGCAGGTCGAGGGCGTACACCGGGCGCAGCGTGCGGTAATACGCGAAGATCGGGCGCATCTCATACGAGCTGCTGGCGATGTCAGCGGCGTGCAGCAGCACCAGCGGACGCCCCGCCGCCGCCCGGTCCACGTAATACGTCAGAAAGGCGGCGCTGCGCCCGTTGAAAATCTCGCGCGGCGCGTCAATTGCCGCGTCAATCGGCAGGCGGTGGTTGATAGCCAGCGCGCTGTAGGCGATCCAACCCGCTTTGGCCAGCACGATCGTCCCCAGCAGCTTGCCCAGCGGTGAGCCGGTCCTTTTCCTGTCGGCCATTTCGCCTCCATCAGTCTGTGCGGAATATCACGATTAAGTATATCCCGTCCGCGTGAATACCGGTATGCGCGCCTGGTGTTACAATTAGCGTGATCGCCGCCTGCACGCTGAGAGGATGCGCCCGTGGCTGAGGACAAGCGCCAACTGCACGCCGTCGTGCGCGGCCGGGTGCAGGGCGTCAGCTTCCGCTATTACACACTGCAAACCGCCAACCAGCTCGCGCTGACCGGCTGGGTGCGCAACCGGCCCGACCGCACCGTCGAGGTCGTGGCGGAGGGGCCGCCCGCCGCGCTGGAGCGCCTGCTGGCGTTTCTGCACAGCGGCCCGCCCAGCGCCAGCGTGAGCCAGGTCGAGGTGCAGTGGCGGGCGGCGGGCGGCCAGTTCGACCGTTTCGAGATCCGCTGAGGGCGCTGCGAACCGCGTCCCTTGTTCACGCGGCTGCAAACACACGGACAGCTAACGACTGGAGGCTTAAGCGATGAGCGATCTGTTTCAGAACGGGGGCGGGCCGGGCGCGGCGGCTGTCAGCCAGGCGGTCGGCTATCAGTTCGCGCCGCAGACGCAGACCTACACCAGCCGCGACGCCATCATCTACGCGCTGGGCGTGGGCGCGGGGGCCGACCCGCTCGACCGCGACGACCTGCGCTTCGTCTACGAGCTGCACCCGGACGGCTTCCGCGTGCTGCCCACCTACCCGGCGACGTTCCCGTTGGCGGTGCTGTATCAGGTCAGCGGCGCGCCCGGCATGGACTTCAACCCCATGATGCTGGTGCACGGCGAGCAGTTCACCGAGCTGCGCGCCCCGCTGCCGGAACACGCCACCGTTACCACCAGCGGCGTGATCACCCAGGTGTACGATAAGGGCAGCGGCGCGCTGCTGGTGCTCGAAACGTCGAGCGTGGACGAACACGGGCGCGAGCTGGCTTTCAGCCGCCTGAGCGCCTTTATCCGGGGTTTGGGCGGTTTCGGCGGGGAGCGCGGCCCGTCGCAGAAGCCGGCAGACCCGCCCGCGCGCCCGCCGGACGCCGTCCAGCAGCAGGCTACCCGGCCCGACCAGGCGCTGCTCTACCGTCTCTCTGGCGACCCCAACCCGCTCCACGCCGACCCGGCGATGGCGGCCCTGGGCGGCTTCGACCGGCCCATCCTGCACGGCCTGTGTTCGCTGGGTTTCGCCGGGCGGGCGGCCCTGCGGCACTTCTGCGGCAACGACCCGGCGCGCTTCAGGAGCATCAGTGTGCGCTTCAGCAAACCGGTGTTCCCCGGCGACACGCTGCTGACCGAGATGTGGCGCGAGGACGATGCGCGGATCGTGTTCCGCGCCAGCGTGCCAGCGCGCGGCGAGGTGGTGCTGGCCGGCGGCGAGGTGCTGCTGAACGGGTGACCGGGTAACTGCGGGGGTCAATGTCTACCGTGTGCGCGGCTCCCGGCGCTGTGGACGCGGCTAACCAAACGGCAGCAGGCGCGGCATGATGTGATCCATCAGCAGCGCCGTGTCCTCGATGGACTGGAAATCGTCGGCAAATGACAGCACATTAAGCTGCGGGTCGAAGCTCCAGAAACCGGCGATGTCGTACAGATAGCGAATGTACGTGTAGCAGATGCCGATCACGGCGCGCGAGTAGACGCTGTAGGCCATGTAGGGAAAGAACAGAATCACGCCCCGGTCGTGCAGGTACAGCGTGACGCCAAGCTGCGCGTTGGGGAAGCGCAGCTCGACATCCTCGCCCGGCCCCGGCTCCGCGAGCAGCGTCGGGTCCAGCAGCAGCAGGCGGCGCGCCAGCGCGCGCGGCTTGATGCGCCGCACCGGCCAGAAGCGCTCCGGCTGGCTCAGGCTTTGGCCATATTCAAACAGCCACTCGATCATCGGCGGCGTGAGCTGGCCGGTCTTGGGCACGTAGAGGTGAATCTCGTAGATCATGGCGCGCTCTGTTCCCCCGCACCAGTATAGCGGCAATCGCGCCGCCGTAACATGAATTGTGCCGCTTGTGAATTTTATTACAATCATAAGTAAGGGTCGCTCGCGTTATGTGTAACGCCGGGGATAATGCCCTGCCGATAGTGACCCGACTCGTGTTTTAAGGAGCGTGTCACAGTGAAACGCACTGTAGTTTTCTTGTTCGCTGCGCTTCTCGTCGTTACACTGACGCCCACGCTGGCACAGGACAGCCGCCAACCTATCACACCCGCTAACGCCGCGCAGATTGCTGAACTGATCCGGTTGGGACGCAGCACCACCGAGCACGTCGCCTTCAGCCCTGACGGTCAGACTCTCGCCGTTGCCAGCAAGGTAGGCGTGTGGCTGTACAGCCCCGCCGCGCTGGACACGTCCAGCGAACCGCCGCTCATACCCACGCCCAAAGTCGCTGACGCCATCGCCTACAGCCCGGACGGCGCGCTGCTGGCCATCGCCAGCGACTACGCCATTCACTTCTACGACACCGCCGCCGGGCGCGTCGCCGGGTCGGTAACGTTCCAGCGCGGCAGCCAGTCCATCGCTTTCAGCCCGGACGGCGCGCTGCTGGCCATTAACGTCGGCAGCGGCGGCATCATCCTGTGGGATGTAGCGACGAACACGGAAAAAGCCGTGATCGCCGCCAACATGCAGGCCGACGCGGCGCTGGCCTTCAGCCCGGACGGCGCGCTGCTGGCCGGCAGCACAACCGACTACAAAGTGTATTTGTGGCAGGTCGCCGACGCCAGCGAGAAAGCGGCGCTCGCAGGCCACACGCGCTACGTCTACGATGTCGCCTTCAGCCCGGACGGCGCCACGCTTGCCAGCGCCAGCTATGACAAGACAGTGCGCCTGTGGGATGTCGCCAGCGGGGGCGAAGCCGGTGTGCTGGCCGGCACAGAGGAACAGCCGCTGGACGAAGCCTATTCGCTGGCGTTCATGGACAACACGGTGCTGGTCAGCGGGCACGCTAAAGGCAGGTACGCCGTGTGGGACGCGCCGAATCAGGTGCTGGCCGCCGTGATCGAAACGGGCGCTGGCAACCTGGTTGATCTGGCCTTCAGCCCCGACAGCGCGCAGCTTGCCGTTGCCAGTTCAACCAATGTCGTGCAGTTGTGGAATACAGCCGACGGCACGCAGTTGATGGCCACTGTAGGCCACACTAACTACATGGCCGCCGCCGTGTTCAGCCCGGACAGCGCCCTGCTGGCAATTGCTGACTGGGACAAGCAGGTCTGGCAATGGGACACCGCCAGCCAGCAGGAGCTGAACTTCACCACCCCGCTGGCGGGGCTGGTCAGCAGCAGCCTGCGCAACGACACGATGCTCGCCTACTCGCCGGACGGCAGCCTGCTGGCCTCGACCGACGGCTTCAACATCACCCTTTCGGAGCCGGCCACCGGCGCGGAGGTGAAGCGCCTGACAGGCTGCAAGGGGATGGTCATGAGCTTCGCCTTCAGCCCGGACAGCGCCCTGCTGGCGGTGGCAGCCAGCGACGGCCTGTGCCTTTACGATATCGCAGCGGGGATGCTGGCGGCCTCGTTCGTCGCCAACGACTGGCTCAACACCGTCGCCTTCAGCCTGGACCAGACGCTTATCGCTGTGGCGGGCAAAGATCACACCGTGCGCGTCTACGGCCTGCCCTGACGCGCCATGCGCCATGCGCCGCCCCGCGCTCAGCGTGTGAGCGCGGGGCGGCCCTCATGCAATCCGGACAAACGCGGGTATAATGGCCCGTGTGAACGCTGCCCAGACACTCACCCACGCGCTTCGACGGCTGCTGCCTGCGCTGCTGCTGCTGGCCCTTGCCGCCTGCCAGACCGCCGCGCCGGAGGTGGCGCAGATTCTGCCCACCGTCGCCGTGCTGCCGTCGCCCACGCCGCCCACCTTCAGCCAGGACGCCGCCGAGCGCGCCGCGCGCATGTTTCTGGAGGCGTGGAAGGCGAACGACTTCGCCACCATGCACGCGCTGACCACGTTCGCCAGCCAGGAAGCCACCCCGCTGGAGGCGTTCACCAGCCTGTACACCGACGCGCACAGCGTCATGTCGCTGCTCAGCCTGGACTACGACATCGCCAGCCAACTGCGCGACGCCAACAACATGGAGATTTTCAGCTACAGCGTCACCTTCACGACCAACCTGCTCGGCAGCTTCACCGACGCCAACCGCACGCTGCGCCTGGTGTTCGACCCGCGCAGCCAGGACTGGCGCGTCGCGTGGTCGCCGGGCGACATCTTCGCGGCGATGGGCGGCGGCGGCCGCCTGCGGCTGGAGCCGCGCATCCCCAGCCGCGCCAACATCTACGACCGCGACGGCCTGACGCTGGCCGACCAGAACGGGCGCATGGTGGCGGTGAGCGTCGTCAAGCGCAGCATCCCGCAGTACGATGCGTGCGCGGCGGCGCTGGCCGAGGCGCTCGGCAAGCCTGAAGCCGACGTGCGCGAAGTCCTCAACCAGCGCGGCCAGGACCAGCTTGCCGAGATGGGCCTGATCGAACCGGCCGTTTTCCTGCGCCTGCAAAACCAGCTTGAAAGCGCCTGCGCCGCCCAGTACCGCGACCGCGCCGTCCGCCGCTACCCCAACGGCACGCTGGCCCCGCACATCCTGGGCACGGTCGGCTTCCCCAGCGAAGAAGAGGTCGCGGCGGTGGTGGCCGCCGGCTTCCCGCGCGACTCGATTTTAGGCCGCAGCGGCATCGAGCAAAGCTGGGACGCGACGCTGCGCGGCAAACCGGGCGGGCGGCTGCTGGTCGTCAGCCCCGGCGGCGAGCAGACGGCGCTGGCCGAAAGCGCCTCTGAGCCGTCGCAGAGCGTGTGGCTCACGCTCGACAGCGACCTGCAAACGTTCATCGCCGAGCGCTTCGCCCGCGCCTACGAAGAGCTGCTCGGCCCGGCGTCGCGCGGGGCGGCGGCGGTGGTGCTGGACCTCAACACTGGCGCTGTCCTGGCGATGGTGAGCTACCCGGCGTTCGACAACAACGCCTTCAACTCGTTCCCGGTGATCGGGCGGGCGGCGGCGGACGCCATCGTGCGCGAAGTTGAGGCTGACCCGCGCCGCCCGCAGCTCAACCGCCCCACACTGGGCGCGTACCCGGCGGGGTCGGTGTTCAAGGTTGTGGACGCGGTGGCCGTGCTCGACAGCGGCGTCTACACGCTCGACACGCGCTACACCTGCGTCGGCGGCTGGAACCGCGATATCCCGCGCGTGGACTGGCTGGCCGGCGGCCACGGCACGCAGACCGTCCCGCAGGGGCTGATGAACTCGTGCAATCCGTTCTTCTACGAAGTGGGCTACCAGCTCGACCAGGCCGACCCCTGGCTGCTGCCCACTTACGCGCGCCGGCTGGGCCTGGGCGTGCCCACCGGCCTGCGCGACCTGCCCGAAGTGCCCGGCAACATCCCTGATCCGGACTGGCTGCGCCAGCGCGGTTTCACCTGGACGTTCTCAGACGCGGTCAATATGGCGGTCGGGCAGGGTTATGTGGACGTGACGCCGCTGCAGATCGCGCAGGTGCTGGCGATCGTGGGCAACGGCGGCACGCGCTACCGGCCCCAACTGGTGCAGCAGACCGGCATCCTGGGCGAAGCGCCCAGCTACACCATGCAGCCGGACGTGCTGGCCACCATCGAGATTGACCCGGCGGCGCTGGCCGGCGTGCGCAGCGGGCTGTGCAGCGTCACAACGGCGAGCAGCGGCACCGCCGAATACCAGTTCCGGCGCTCGCCGCTGCAGGACATCGGCGTCTGCGGCAAGACCGGCACCGCGCAGACGCCCGGCGCGGGCAGCGCGCCGCACGCCTGGTTCGCCGCTTATGCCCCGCGCGAGCGCCCGGAAGTCGCCATCGCCGTGATGGTGGAGAACGCCGGCGAAGGCTCGGCCATCGCCGCGCCGCTGGCGCGCGACATCCTCGAATACTATTTCTTTGGCGCGGACGCGCCCGATTAGCGCCTGATGCCCGCGCGCCGCCTTACCTGCACCCTGCTGCTGGCCTGCGCCCTGGCCGCCTGCGCCCCGGCGGCGGCCCCGCCGCTGCCGACCCGCGTCCAGCTTCCTGCCAGCGCGCCCACGCCAGACACCGCGCCGCGCCCGCTGCCCTTCTGGACACCGGTTGAGGGCGCGCTGGCGGACGCATCCGCCGCCGCGTGGACGTTCAGCGCGCGCGCCGGTGACATGGTGCGCCTGCAGGCGCAGGGGCCGGTCAACCTGGCGCTGCGCGCCCCGGACGGCGCGGCGCTGGGCGCGGGCACGGCGTTCGAGCTGCGCCTGCCCGCCGACGGCGAGTATACCGTCACCGTGCGGCTGGCGGGCGCGGACACAGGCCGCTACCAACTGGGCCTGGCCTACACTGACCGGCCCGACCCGGCCAGCTACACCGCCACGCCGCCGCTGCTGGTCGTCGGCGTGCCCACCCCGACGCCGTTCTTTGTCGAGCTGGGGACGGTGATCGGCCCGCTGGCGGCTGGCGAAACGGTGGTTGGGCAGTTCGGCGGGCGCGCCGGCGAGCCGCACGTCTACACCTTCGCCGGGCGCGCCGGGCAGTTTATCAGCGTGCAGATGGCGCGCGCGTCCGGCCTGGTGGACCCGGTGCTGCTGCTCTATGACCCGGCGGGCGCGCCGCTGGCGATGGACGACAACGGCGGCGGCGGCGCAGACGCCCTGCTGCGCAGCGTCCCGCTGCGCGCTGACGGCCAGTACAGCGTGGTGGCGACCGGCAAAGCGCAGTCCGGCAGCTATCACCTGACGCTGACCGCCGGGGACCGCCCGCAGCCGGTCACGCCAACCATCATCCCCCGGCCCAGCGTCACGCCGGCGGCGCTGGTGATCGCACCCACCGCCGCCCCCGCCGCGCCGGACAGCCGCCTCCAGGACCGCGCGCCTGTCAGCGCCGCCATTGACCAGCCGGGCGGCTTTGGCCGCTACAGCATCGCCGCCGCCGCCGGCGATTTCCTGACGGTGGGCGTCAGCCCGGCGGATGGGTCCGGCCTGCGCCCGGCGCTGGAGCTGTTCGGGCCGGACGGCGAGCGGCTGGCGCAGGTCAGCGCGCCGCGCGCCGGGGACGAGGCGCTGCTCGCCATGTGGCCGGCGGCGGCGGACGGCCTGTACACGGCGCTGGTCACCGGCCTGGACAACACCACCGGCGTGTTCACGCTGTCCTATGGGCGCGGGCCAGCGCGCGAGGAAATGGCGCGCGGCAGCGCCGCCGCCGACACCCCATACGAAGGGCAGCTCGCCCGGCGGGGCCTGCGCGACGTGTGGACGCTGGCGCTCAACCAGGGCGATGTCATCACCGCCGCCGCCAGCCCCACCAGCGCCGCCGCGCTTGACCCGCTGCTGGAGCTGGTCGCGCCGGACGGCAGCGTGATCGCCAGCGACGACAACGGCGGCGGCGCGCCCAGCGCGCTCATCCAGCGGGCGCAGGCCCCCGCCGCCGGCGTCTATCAACTGCGCGTGACGGCGGCCAACGCCGCCAGCGTCGGGCCGTACCGCCTTATCTGGCGCTATATCGAAGCCGCCGCCACCCCCACCCCTGACCCGCCGCGCTATCTGCTGCTGGCGGCTGCCGACAGCGTGCCGCAAAACGCTTACCGCTTTTACCCGTTCCAGGGGCGCGCCGGGCAGACAGTGCGCCTGCGCGCGGCGGCGCCGACCGGCAGCCGCCTGGACCCGGTGGCCGCGCTGCTGGGGCCAGATGGCATGGTGGTCGCTGAAGGGGACGACATCCCCGGCAGCCTGGACGCCGAGATCATCTTCACCATCCCGGCGGACGGCACGTACACGGTGCGCGTCAGCGGCTACCTCAGCGGCGGCCCCTTCGAGCTGACGGTGGATGTGCTGCTCTAGCGCGGGCTGTACAGCGCGTGGCCAGCTACCATTTTGCATCGGCGCAGCCGTTGTGAGATACTCGCGTCGGAAGCTGTGCGTTACAGTGCATTGGCCACCCAAACAGGATGGAAACCACCCATGAAGAAAATAACTGTCGCGCTGTTGGCGCTGCTGGCGCTGCTGCTAACCGTCATGCCAGCGGCGGCGCAGGAACCGCAGACGCTCACCGTGTTTGCCGCCGCCTCGCTCACTGACGCCTTCACCGAAATCGCCGCCGCGTTTGAAGCAGCGCATCCGGGCGTAGAGGTGCTGTTCAGTTTCGGCGGGTCGTCGTCGCTGGCGACGCAGATCGAAGAAGGCGCGGCGGTGGATGTGTTCGCCAGCGCCAATCTCGCGCAGATGCAGCGCCTGCGCGACGGCGGGTTTATCGCCAATCTGCCGCGCACGTTCGCCCGCAATCGGCTGGTGGTGATCGCGCCCGCCGACAACCCCGCCGGGATCGAAACGCTGGCGGACCTGGCGCAGCCCGGCGTGCTGCTGGTGCTGGCCGCGCCCGCTGTCCCGGTGCGCGATTACACCGACGCCATGCTCGAACTGCTGGCCGCTAACCCGGATTACGGCCCCGCCTACCGCGACGCGGTGCTGGCGAATCTGGCCTCTGAAGAGGACAATGTGCGCCAGGTGGCGGCAAAAGTGGCGCTGGGCGAGGCCGACGCCGGCATCGTTTACAGCTCTGACGTGACGCCGGACATCGCTGATAAGGTCGTGCGCATCGCTGTGCCAGACGAATATAACACGCTGGCCGAATACCCAATCGCCCGCGTGACCGGGTCGGCTGATCCCCGGTTGGGCTGGCAGTTTATCCGCTTTGTGCGGTCAACAGCGGGCCAGGCGATTCTAGCAAAGTGGGGGTTTATCCCGGCATGAGGATCGAAGGCGCACCCATGACGGCGCTGCAAACCGCGCGCCAGCCGCGAACCACAGCGGCGCGTCAGCGTGTTGGGCAGTTGGCGCTGATCGCTGCCGCCGGCGTGGGCGCGCTCTTTCTGATTGTGCCGCTGGGGGTGCTGGTGGCGCGCGGCGCGGCCACGCGCGGCTGGGAAGGGCTGCCGCAGACCGGCGTCGCCGAAGCGGTGGGCCTCAGCCTAGTGACGACTACGCTGAGCGCAAGCGTTACGCTGCTGCTGGGCATACCGCTGGCCTACGTGCTGGCGCGCCGGCATTTTCCTGGCCGCCGCCTGCTGAACACGCTGGTTACGCTGCCGATCGTGCTGCCGCCCGCCGTCGCCGGGCTGGCGCTGCTGCTCACATTTGGGCGGCGCGGCCTGCTGGGGCCGCCGCTGGCGCTGCTGGGCCTCAGCGCCGCCTTTACGCCGGCGGCGGTTGTCATGGCGCAGACTTTCGTCGCCGCGCCGTTCTTCATCCGTTCGGCCACTGTCGGCTTTCGCGGCGTCCCGCGCGAGATCGAGGACGCGGCCCGCGTAGACGGCGCGGCGGGCTGGGCGCTGTTCCGGCTGGTGACGCTGCCGCTGGCGGGGCGCGCCCTGGCCGCCGGGCTGGTCCTGGCCTGGGCGCGCGCGCTGGGCGAGTTCGGCGCGACGATCATGTTCGCTGGCAGCCTCTCCGGGCGCACGCAGACGATGCCGCTGCTGGTGTACAGCGTGTTCGAGCGCAGCGTGGACGCCGCCGTCTGGACCGGCGTGCTGCTGCTGGGCGTGGCGCTGGTGGCGCTGCTGCTGTCGCAGTGGCTCGCCAGCGGCGAAGACCGGCCCGAATGACCGCCCCCCTGCCCTGGGAACACCCTGACTGGCTGCCAGCGGCGCGCCGCTGGATCGCCGCGCAGGCAGACGCGCTTGGGCTGCGCCTGGCCGGCGCGATCGAGCAGCGCCATGTGCGGCCCTGGTCAACGGTGCTGCAAGTGCCCACCGCCCAGGGCATGGTGTATTTCAAGGCCGTGAACGCGGCGCTGCGGCACGAGCCAGCCGTAACCGCGTTTCTGGCGGGCCTCCAGCCGGACCTGCTGCCGCCCGTCCTGGCGGTTGAAACCGGGGAAGGCTGGCTGCTGCTGGGCGACGCCGGGACGACGCTGCGCGCGCTGGTGCGCTCCCCGGCGGACCTGGCACACTGGGAGCGGCTGCTGCCGCGTTACGCCGAGCTGCAGCAGGCCGCCGCGCTGCGCCTGCCTGACCTGCTGGCGACGGGCATTCTGGACCGGCGGCTGGAACAACTGCCGGCGCTGTACGCCGGGCTGCTGGACGATCACGCGGCGCTGCTGCTGGGACAGGCAGGCGGCCTGACGCCGGCCGCGCACAACGACCTGCGCGGGCTGGCGGGGCGGGTTGCGGCGCTGTGCGCTGAGCTGGCGGCCTATGGCCTGCCCGCAGCGGTGCAGCATGACGATTTTCACGATGCCAACATCTTTTACAACAGCGGCGGGTACGCCATCGCGGACTGGGGTGAAAGCTGCGCGGCGCACCCGTTCTTCTCGCTGTTGATCGCGGCCCGCAGCACGGCCTATCGGCTGGGGCTGGCTGAGGATGGGCCGGAGATGCTGCGCCTGCGCGCCGCCTACCTGGAAGCGTGGGAGGCGTTCGCGCCGCGCGCGGACCTGTGGGCGGCTTTCGCTGTGGCGCAGCGGCTGGCCCGCGTCAACCGCGCCCTGACGTGGCGGCACGTGCTGGCCCCGCTGACGCCTGCTCAGCGCGCGGAGGACGCCGACGCGGTATCCGGCTGGTTGCAGAATTTCCTGGCCACGGAAACGGCGCAGCTTTAGGCCCAGGCCGTTATGCCGCTGCAAGGCGGGCGCGCTAGGCTGGAGCGTGTTGCACTAACGGCCGCTGACGAGACTGCCCTATGACGCGCTTCCAGCCCTCACGCCGCGCCTACGCGGTGACTGTGTTCCTCATCCTGCTGGTGTGCTACGGCTATTTCATGCCGCGCTGGGCGGACTGGGGCGCGAACTCGCGCGCGGACCTGGTGTACGCCTTCGGCGACCAGGGCGTGCTGTATATTGACGACTACCACGAAAACACCGGCGACAAAGCCTGCTTCCCCGGCCCCTACGACGCCGCCGCCGACACCTGCGCCGGCCACTATTACAGCGATAAATCGCTGGGGCCGTCGCTGGTGGCGCTGCCGTTCTACCTGGTGTTCAAGGGCGCGGCGGCGCTGCCGCCGGTGGCGCGCTTCATTGAAAGCGGCCAGGGCCTGGGCAACTTCGGCGACACGCTCAACCCTGACGGCGCGGGCATCCGGCCAGCGGCTGTTTACCAGGGCATGGCGCTCACGTTCATCACCTTTTTCGCGATGTCAGTTCCGTCGGCGCTGCTGGGCGCGGTTGTGTTCCTGTTCGCGGCCCGCTTCGCCCGCCGTGACCTGTACGCCTTCGCGCTGGCGCTGGCCTACGGCCTGGGGACAATCGCCTTCCCCTACAGCGCCGCCCTCTACCAGCACCAGATGGCGGCCTTCGGCGCGTTCGTCGGCTTTTACCTGCTGTGGCGCGTGATCTTCGAGGGCGCCAGCCGCCGCTGGCTGTGGCTGGTGGGCGCGCTGTTCAGCCTGACGGCTATCACCGAGTACCCGGCGGTCGTTATCCTGGGTGTGATCTTCGTGTGGGCGCTGTGGCAGATGCCGGACCGCGCCGCGCTCTACCGCGTGATCGTGGGCGCGCTGCCGCTGGGGCTGGCCTTCGCCGGCTACAACTACGCCGCGTTCGGCACGCCGCTGCCGGTCGGCTACAATTACTCCACGCTGTGGCAGGCTGAGCACCAGACCGGCTTCCTCAGCCTGACGCTGCCCACGCTGGCGCGCTTCTACGGCCTGACGTTCAGCCCGGTGCGCGGCATCTTTCTGCTGTCGCCGTTTCTGCTGCTGGCCTTCCCCGGCTTCGTGGCCATGTGGCGCCAGCGGCGCGACCAGCGCGGCACGGCGCTCACGCTGGCGCTGGTGACGCTGGGCTTCTTCATCTACAACGCCGCCAGCGTCATGTGGTGGGGCGGCTTCACCGTCGGGCCGCGCTACCTCGTGCCGATGCTGCCGTTCCTGGCGCTGCCGGTGATCTTCGCCTTCAACTGGCTGTTCGAACGCGCCTGGGGCGTGCTGCTGGCCGCCGCGCTGGTCGGCCTGTCCGTGTTCCACGTTGGCGCGTTAACGATCGCCGGGCAGGGCTGGCCGCCGGTGGATGAGTTCCCGCTGACGGTCGCGCAGATGAACGCCAGCTTCCCGCTGGCAGACCACGCGCTGCCGCTGCTGGCGGCGGGCGATGTCGCGCGCAATTACGGCGGCGTCCTGCTGGGGTTAGGCGGGCTGGCGGGGCTGCTGCCGCTGCTGGCGGCGGTGGCGCTGATCGCGCTGGCCGCGCCGCGCCTGTTCACGCGCCGCAGCGCGCCGCAGCCGCGCCCGGCGCGGCTGGCGCAGACCCCCAAAAGCAGCCCGTAAGGCCGGCGCGCTCAGCGCAAGCCGGCGCACAGCGCGTTCAGCTCAGCGATCAGCCGCGCCGGGCTGAACGGTTTGACTATGAACAGGTCCACGCCGAGCGCGTTGGCCAGCGCGCGGTCCTCAAGCTGGCCGCGCGCCGTCAGCATGACGATGTAAGGTTGGTAGTCGGTTATGTGGCGCAGGCGGCGGCAAACCTCGCTGCCGTCCATCTTGGGCAGCAGCAGGTCGAGCAGAATCAGGCCGGGGCGCTCAGCTTCAGCGATGCGCAGCGCCTCTTCACCGTCCTCCGCGCTGAACATCTGCGCCTGGTCAACGCCGGCGCGCTGGAGGACCTGGCACAGCAGCGTGCGCGTCAAGCTCTCATCGTCCACGACGAGCGCTTTAAGGGCCGCGCACACGGCGCTTATGGGGGTGGCTGCCGACGGGGCGTTGATCTCAGACATAGCGGCGGCGTTTCCTTCGGCTTCAGTGCTTAATTTTACATGCAATCATTATAGCGATATAAACGGCGGCGCAGCGTACAGACTAACAAAAAAAGTTATGAAAACGCGCGGCGCGGGCGTGCCCGGCGGTTTCGGTCTATAATCTACCCTGTGCAGCCTGTTATCAGCGAAGCGGAGAGCGCATTATGATCGGGGCCGCCATCATCGAGGTCGTCATCGGGCTGGTGTTTATCTTCATCCTGATGAGCATCCTCGTCACGCAGATCAACACCATCATCATCAACCTGCTCAACCTCAAGGCCAAGCGCCTGAAAGAGCAGCTCGACATCATGCTGACCGACCCGGTGATCCGCACTAAAATCCTGACGCACCCCCTCATCGGCATGGTGGAGACGCCCGGCAGCGAGATCGTCCTGACCAGCCCGACCGAGCGCATCACCGCGCAGGCCGCCCAGGAGCTGACCGAGGGCAAGCGAGCGCGCGTGTCGTACATCGAAACGGCGACGTTCGTGGATGTGCTGGTGGACGTGCTGACCGCCAACACCGGCCAGAAGCTGTACGAGGAGCTGAACCGCGTCGTTGACCGCATGGACCCCAGCGTTGAGAAATCCGTCTTTCGCGACCTGATCCGCCAGATACAGCTTAAGGGGACCGGCATAGCCGAGCTGCGCGGGCTGATCGCCACGATGGCCAACGCCGATGACAAGCGGCAGATGCTGGTGGCGCTCAACCTGGTGGACACCGCGCTGGACAAGCTCCAGGTGGAGAGCAGCGACCTCATCCCGCTGCACCTGGGCGTGCGCCAGATTCGCGACCAGTATCTGCAAACGGCGCTGGAGGCTGTGCTCACCACCGCCCACTCGCTGCAGGATGCCCAGGAAAAGCTGGGCCAGTGGTTCGACAGCGGCATTAACCGCGCGCGCGAGGTCTACACGCGCCAGATGCAGCGCATTTCGATCGTCATCGGCCTGCTGCTGGCTGTTATCCTGAACGTTGACACGCTTTTCATCGGGCGCGTGCTGTGGGAGGACCCGGCGCTGCGCGCCGCCGTCGCCACCGCCGCCGAGGCCAGCGTGCCCACGCTCGAAGAGCAGATCAGCCAGGGCCAGCCTGACCCCACTCAGCCGCCCGCGCAGAGCCTGGACGAAGCGACCCTGGCGGCGCGCAGCATCTTCAACACGCTGCTGAACCTGCGCCTGCCGCTGGGCTGGGGGTTCACCCCGCTGGAAACCGGCATGGCCGAGGCCAGCCGCGACGACGGGCGCAACCTGTGGCTGTACAGCCCGGCGAACAACCCCGACTGGCTCGGCCTGTGGCTGAGGAAGGCGGTCGGCCTGATCGTGACGACGATCGCCGTCGCCCAGGGCGCGCCCTTCTGGTTCGACTTCCTGCGCCGCATCACCAACCGCGGCGGCAGCGGGTGAGCCGCGCGCCTAGCCGGTGACGCGCTCGCCCATCGCCACGCCCGCGTCCAGCAGCGCGCTGACGTCCGCCGCTGAGCGCGCCTCGGCGTAGATGCGCAGCACCGGCTCGGTTCCGCTGGGGCGGATAAGCAGCCAACTGTCGTCGGCCAGGTAGAACTTGATGCCGTCCAGCGTGTCAACGCGCGTCAGGGCCTCGCCGTTGAGCTGCGCCGGGGCGGTGTCGGCCAGCATCTGCACGATCTGCTTTTTGGGGAGCTGGCGCGCCAGGCTGGCGTCAACGCGGGCGTAGTGCGCCGGGCCGAAGCTGGCCTGCAGGTCAGCGATGATCTCGTGCAGCGGCGCGCGCGTCTGCGCCATGATCTCCAGCAGCAGCAGCCCCATGAGGATGCCGTCGCCTTCGGGGATGTGCCCGCGAATGCTGATGCCACCGCTTTCCTCGCCGCCGATCAGCACGTCGTTGTTCATCATCAGGTCGGCGATGTGGTTGAAACCCACCGGCGTTTCGTACAGCGGCAGGCTGTACTTCTCCGCCAGCTTGTTAACCATGAACGTGGTCGAAACGGTTTTGACGACCGCGCCGCGCTGGCCGCGCTTTTCGACCAGATGGCGCAGCGTCAGCGCGAAAATAGTGTGCGGGTCAACGAAATTGCCCTGCGCGTCAATCGCGCCGATGCGGTCGGCGTCGCCGTCGGTCGCCAGGCCGACATCCGCCTGCACGCGCTGGACGGCGGCCACCAGCTCGTTGAGATAGCGCGCGATCGGCTCCGGGTGGATGCCGCCGAAGCCGGGGTTGAGGACGGCGCGCACCTCGCTGACGTGGCTGCGCGTGCGCGAGAGGATCGCGCTCAGCGCGCCGCGCCCCGCGCCCCACATGGCGTCGGCGACGACAGTCAGCTCGCGCTCGGAAATCTCGTCCAGGTTGACCAGCTCGCCCAGGTGGCTGTAATAGTCCCAGCCGGGGTCAAAGCGGCGAATCAGCCCGGCATCCAGCGCGTGCTGGTAATCCATCAGGTTCGGGCCGCGCCCATCGCGCCCCATCAGGCGCAGCTCCTCCTCCACCAGCGCGCACTGTTCGGCGGTGGCGCTGCCGCCGTAGGCCGCCTTGAGCTTGAAGCCGTTGTAGCGCGGCGGGTTGTGGCTGGCGGTGATGACGATGCCGGCGTCCGCGCCGCGATGCTTGACGTTAAACGAGATGGCGGGCGTGGGCGCGTCGGAGCGCGTGAGCCAGGTGATGATGTTGTTAGCCGCCAGCACGCGCGCCGTCTCCACCGCGAAGCGGTCAGACAGGAAGCGCGTGTCGTAGCCGACGACGACCGCCGGCTGGCCGCTGCCGTGCTGCTTGTTGACGGCGTCGGCCACCGCCTGGGCGATGAGGCGCAGGTTAGAGAACGTGAACGTGTCGGCGATAACCGCGCGCCAACCGTCCGTGCCAAATCCGATCATGGTTGTTATTAGGTCCTCTGTTGTGGTGCAGCTGCCGCGCCTAGCTGCCGCTGCCGTCCAGCCGGGTGACGCGCAGCAGCTCGCTGATGCGCTCTGGCGACGGGTCGAAATCGTTCAGGATGCTGTAGGGCAGGTTGTGGTCAACCACGTACTGCGGCATGATCCTGAGCGTTTCGACAATATCCGCCGGCCTGATCTGGTTCAGGCGCACGCCCGCTGACAGCATCGTCTCGCGGATCGGGTTGATGTCCTGCTCGTGCAGCGCGGCGGCGATCAGCAGCCCCGGCCCGACGAGATCGGCGAAGGGGACGCCGCGCTCAACGGCCGTGCGCGCTTCAACCGCGTAGGCGAAGTACTGCTCGCTGCCTTCCTGCGGGCGGTTGTGCCCCAGTTGGTTGGTCAGGCGCACCTCCATGCAGATCAGGTCCAGCAGGCTGCGCAGCGACTCCACGTTGCCCTGGCCCACCCCGCGCGCGATCTTAAACGCCTGCTGGGCGATGCCCGCCGCCAGGCCGGCGGCCCAGGGCAGAAAGCGCGTTTCCTGCGTGTTCTGGTTGTGGGCGGCGGCGTACTGCCAGTCCTTCAACCCGGTGACAATGCTCAGCAGCTCCACGATGCCGGTCCCGCGCAGGCTGGCGGGCGCGTTGCGGACGATTTCCCAGTCAATAATCAGCCGGTCAGCCGGGCCGGTTTCCACATAGCTGACGACCCCCTGGTTGCGCACAGCGACGATCGCGGTGAAAAAGCCGTCCACGCTCAGCGCGGTCGGGATCGTCACGACCGGCAGGCCGCGCGTCTTGCCGATGTACTTGGCCGTGTCGGAGGCCAGGCCGCCGCCCACGCCGTACACGACTTCAACCTGCGGCGGCAGGTTGTCGGCCAGCGATTTCAGGTACGTGAAATCGGCGTTCAGCGGCTCAGCCTGTACCACCAGCGGCAGATTAAGAAACTGCCCGGCGATGCTCCAGGCCGGCTCGCTGGTGAGCAGCGCCGTTGGGCGTTTCTCATCTACCTGCGACAGGTCTTTCAACTCAATAGTTGGCAGGGGCCAGATCGTCGCCATGAAACCTCCGTCGGCGCGCCAGGAAGTGTGCTGCTGGTAATAATAGTCGCAAACGAAAAGAATTGCCAGCAGCCGCCAGGCGCGCCCAGACTTTCACGCGCGCTGTTCCCCGGTTACAATAGGCTGGATACGGCTTCGCGGGAAAACAGGACCCAAACCCCCATGCAAAAACACGGTTTTACGCTGCTGCGCGACCAGAGCATCCCCGAAATCAACACGCGCGCCCGCATCTGGCGCCACGACCGCACCGGCGCGCAGTTGATCTCGATGGAGAACGACGACGAGAACAAAGTGTTCGGCATCGTCTTTGCCACCCCCACCAGCGACTCAACCGGGCTGCCGCACATCCTCGAACACGCGGTGCTGTGCGGCTCGCGCAAGTACCCGGTGAAGGACCCGTTCGTGCAGCTGGCAAAAGGGTCGCTCAACACCTTTCTGAACGCCTTCACCTACCCGGACAAAACCTGCTACCCAGTCGCCAGCCAGAACCTGCAGGATTTCTACAACCTGATTGACGTCTACCTGGACGCCGTGTTCTACCCGCGCATCACGCCGGACGTCCTCGAACAGGAAGGCTGGCATTACGAGCTGGAAGACCTCGCCGCGCCGCTGATTTACAAGGGCGTGGTGTTCAACGAGATGAAAGGCGCTTACTCGTCGCCCGACAACCTGCTGGGCCGCCACAGCGAGCGCTCGCTGTTCCCCGACACCATCTACGGCAACGACGCCGGCGGCGACCCGCGCGTTATCCCCGACCTGACCTACGAAGCGTTCAAGCGCTTCCACGAAACCTACTACCACCCGTCCAACGCGCGCATCTGGTTCTATGGCGACGACGACCCGGACGAGCGCCTGCGCCTGGTTGACGCTTTTATCACCGGCTTTGCCGCCGCGCCAGTTCGGGCGGAGATGCCGCTGCAGCCGCGCTTCACCGCGCCGCGCAGCCTGCGCGTGCCCTATGACCCCGGCGAGGAACACAAGGGCATGGTCACGGTCAACTGGCTGCTGGCCGAGAACAGCAGTTCGGAGACCACGCTGGCGCTCAGCATCCTGGGCTACATCCTGGTCGGCACGCCAGCCTCGCCGCTGCGCAAGGCCCTGATCGACTCTGGCCTGGGCGAGGACCTCACCGGCGGCGGCCTGGACGACCAGGTCCGCGAGATGTACTTCTCCACCGGCCTGAAGGGCATTGACCCGGACAGCGCCGACACAGTGGCCGCGCTCATCATGGACACGCTGGCCGCGCTGGCCCGCGACGGCATCGAGGCCGACATGGTGGCGGCGGCGCTGAACACGGTCGAGTTCCGCCTGCGCGAGTTCAACACCGGCGGCTTCCCGCGCGGGCTGGCGATGATGCTCTCAGCCCTCAGCACCTGGCTCTACGACGCCGACCCGCTGGCGCCGCTGGCGTTCGAGGCGCCGCTGGCGGCTATCAAGGCGCGCCTGGCGGCCGGCGAGCGCTATTTCGAGGGGCTGATCACCGATTTCCTGCTCAACAACCCGCACCGCACCACCGTGCTGCTGGAGCCGGAACCCGGCCTGGGCGACAAGCTGGACGCTGAGGAACAGGCGCGGCTGGCGGCGGCCCGCGCCGCCATGTCGGACGAGCTGCTGCGCGCGGTCATCGCGAACACGCAGCGCCTGAAGCTGCTGCAGGAAACGCCGGACACGCCCGAAGCGCTCGCCACTATTCCCACGCTGAAGCTGGCGGACCTGGACAAGACCAACAAGCTGATTCCGCTGGCCGAAATGACCGCCGGCGGCGTGCCCGTGCTGTACCACGACCTGTTCACCAACGGCATCGCCTATGTGGATGTGGGCCTGAACCTGCGCGCGCTGCCGCAGGAATACCTGCCGTATGTCAGCCTGTTCAGCCGGGCGCTGCTGGAGATAGGTACGGAGACCGAGGACTACGTCACGCTCGCCAAGCGCATCGGGCGCAAGACCGGCGGCATCCGGCCCGCGTCGCTGACCTCAACGGTGGTTGGCCGGCCCGAAACCGCCGCCTGGCTGTTCCTGCGCGGCAAGGGCACGATGGCGCAGACGGCTGACCTGCTCGACATTCTGCGTGACGTGCTGCTGACCGCCAATTTCGACAACCGCGAGCGCTTCCGCCAGATGCTCTTAGAGGAAAAGGCGGGCGAGGAAGCCGGCCTGGTCCCCGCCGGCCACCGCGTCGTCCACGCGCGCCTGCGGGCGCAGTTCACCGAGGCCGACTGGGCGGCAGAGCAGATGGGCGGCATCAGCTACCTGCTGTTCCTGCGCGCGCTGGCGGAGAAAGTCGAGACCGACTGGCCGGCGGTGGTCGCCGCGCTGGACGATATACGCCGCCACCTGCTCAACCGCACGACGATGGTGTGCAACGTCACGCTCGACGCCGACAACTGGGCGCGCTTCCAGCCGCAGCTCGCGGGCTTTATGGCGTCGCTGCCCACTGGCTCCGGCGATCTCGCCATCTGGCAGCGGACAGCGGGCGCGGCCAACGAGGGCCTCACGATCCCGGCGCAGGTGAACTACGTGGCGAAGGGCGCTAACCTCTACGACCTGGGCTACACGCTGCACGGCAGCGCGCTGGTCATCACCAGCTACCTGGGCATGTCGTACCTGTGGGAGAAAATCCGCGTGCAGGGCGGCGCTTACGGCGGCTTCGCCGTCTTTGACCGGCACTCCGGCGTGTTCGATTTCCTGTCCTACCGCGACCCGAACCTGCTGGCCACGCTCGACAGCTACGACGGCGCGGCGCGCTTCCTGCGCGAGCTGGACGTGAGCCGCGACGAGGTGACGAAGGGCATCATCGGCACAATCGGCAGCATGGACGCCTACCAGCTTCCCGACGCCAAAGGCTACACCAGCATGGCGCGCCACCTCACCGGCGTGACCGACGCCGACCGGCAGCGGCTGCGCGACGAGGTGCTGGCGACAACGGCGGACCATTTCCGCCAGTTCGGCGACGTGCTGGCGGCGGTCAACCAGGCCGGGCACGTGGTGGTCATGGGGTCGAAGGACGCGGTTGAGGACGCTAACGCCCAGCGCGCCGGCTTCCTTAAGGTGACGAAGGTGTTATAACCCGGCGCACAGGGAACACGTTTATGAGCATCGAAATCACGCGGGCGGGCAAAAACAGCCTGCTGCTGGACACACCGGTCATGCCGGCGGCGGGCATCTTCGGCTTTGGCGACGCCTATCGCGGCCTGATTGACGTGAGCAAGCTGGGCGCGGTCGTCACCCACCCGGTGACGTACCAGCCCTGGCACCCGGCCAGCGGCACGCGCGTGATCCCGCTGGACGGCGGCGTGCTGGTGCACACCGGCCTGCCCAACCCCGGCATCAGCCGGACGCTGGCGCGCTTCCGCGCCACCTGGGACAAGCTGCCCGTCCCGGTGATTATGCACGTCGTCGCCACCACGCCGGAACACGTCGCCCGCTGCGCCAGCCGCATCGACGCCGAGGACGCGGTGGACGCTATCGAGCTGGGCCTCAACGACGACACGCCGCCCGACCTGGCTGAGGACTTCGTGCGCGCGGCGCTGCGCCTGACCGAGAAGCCGCTGCTGGTGCGGCTGCCGCTGCAGCAGGCCTATGAGCTGGCCGACCCGCTGGCCGACGCCGGCGCGGGCGCGCTGGTGATCGCCGCGCCGCCGCGCGGGACCGCCCGCGACCCGCACAGCGGGCGGCTGGTGCCGGGGCGCATCTACGGGCCAATCGTCAAGCCGATGGTGCTGCGCGTGGTCGGTCAGCTTGCCGCGCGCGTGGACGTGCCGATCGTCGCGGCGGGCGGCATCCACTCGGCGCAGGACGCGCGCGACTATCTCGACGCCGGCGCGCGCGCCGTCCAGGTGGACTCGGTGACGTGGGTGCAGCCGCGCCTGCTGGAGATCATCGCGCGCGACCTGGGCGGGCTGGTGGTCACGCGCGCGATGGGCGCGCTGCGCGACGAGTGGTACACCGGCATCGGGGCCAGCACACTGGGGCGGCAGCGCGCCGCGCAGCGCGGCGAGGACGACTGAGGCCCGCCGCTGAAAGGATACGCAACCGTATATGGCCGACACACACGACTGGCAGACGTTCTTCGACCACCACGCGCCGCGCTATATGGATGAGCCGTTCGTCAGAGCGACGCTGGCCGAGGTGGATTTTCTGGTTGAACACCTGCGCCTGACGCCGGGCGCGCGCGTGCTGGACATGGGCTGCGGCACCGGGCGGCACGCCGTTGAGCTGGCCCGCCGCGGCTGCCAGGTAACGGGCGTGGACATCAGCAGCGGGATGCTGGCGCAGGCGCAGGCCGCCGCTGACAGGGCCGGCGTCAGCGTGACCTGGGTGCACAGCCCGGCCCAGGAATACCGCGCGGCGCAGCCGTTCGACGCGGTTTACTCGGTGTGCGAGGGCGCGCTGTCGCTGCTGGCCAAGGCCGACCCGTTCGACCGCGACATACAGGTGCTGGCTGTCCTGTTTGCCGCCCTCAAGCCGGGCGGGCGAGCGCTGGTGACGGTGCTCAACGGGATGCGCTACCTGCGGATGTACGGCCCTGAGGACGTGCAGGCCGGGCGCTTCGACCCGCAGACCATGACCCAGCACGGCGCGATGCCGGTTGACACGCCCGCTGGCCCGCGCAGCATCCCCACGCGCGAACGCGGCTACGTGCCCCCTGAGCTGCGCCTGATGCTCCAGCAGGTGGGGTTCGTTGTCGAGCACATCGGCGGCGGCACGGCGGGCCGCTGGCGCATCGGCCCGGCGGACATGGACGAGTATGAGCTGCTGGCGCTGGCGCACCGCGCGGCGGGCGCGTAAATGCAAACGCGCCGGTATGTGTTTCACCCGGCGCGTTTGCGCTTTGGTTCTTCAGGCATTAGCCTAAACCCCTGCTCCAGGGATCTCGTCCTGCTAAGCGCAGGCCTGTGTTTGAGGCGCTATAGGGTTGTCAATAGGTTCCTGCATCCAGTCCCCTTTCCCTAGCTTGCCTCTTGCTTTCACCATATACCTATCTATCGCGGTTGTCAACCAGTTAACAACGTTCTAAGCCCGCTGCAAAATCGTTATGAGCGACGGCACATCCAGCAGGCCAGCGCCGCCCCTGGCCCCGCTTCCACAGGCGGCGCGCCTTTGTAGTACAATGGCGCAATCGAACGCCGTTTCCGGCGCTGCGCGGCGGGCAACTAACGAAAAGGCGGCACTATGGCTGAAGAACTATCGGCCTTCGAACAGATTCTGGGCGACGCTGAGCGCTTCGCCATCCTGCTGGACGGCGCGTTTAAGGATTGGGACGGCACGTATGACGTGCTGCTCAATGACACCAACAAGTACCTGTTCGAGTCCAAGAACAAGCCGCGCTTCCAGGAATTCTGCCGCCTGCTGCGCAGCCACCCGCGCGGCGAGCATTACTGCAAAAACAACGACATCCGCATCGCCGAGAGCCTTCAGGACGGCACGCTGCGCGAAAATGCCTACCTCTGCCACGCCGGGCTGATTGACATCGCCATCCCCATCGTGATCGGCGAGCGGCCCATCGCCACCATCTTCTGCGGCCAGGTGCGCTCTGCTGACCCCGCGCACAATGACCACTTTCTCAACCGTGTGCGCCAGCTTGAGGCCGACCTGGGCTTCACCAACGGCGAGCTGCTGGAGCGGGCGCGGCAGGTCCCGCAGGTGGATGAGGAACGGCTGCGCGCGACCATCGCGCGCGTGCAGAGCTTCGTGGATTACATCACCGAGCTGGGGTCGCAGAAAGTGGACCTGGAGAAGGCCACCCGCAAGGACCAGCAGCGGCTGAAGGCCGGGAAAATCCTCCAGCGCGCCAACCGCGAAATGAACGACCTGACCACCACCTGGGACGAGTTCTGGGAGCGCATCGCGGGCGCGCTGGGCGAGATGGCGCAGCTTATCGGCGCGGCCTGCGGCATGATGCTGGTGCCGGGGCGGGGGCGGCTGGCGGCCTTCCACATCATCACCGCCGTGACCGGCCTGCCGGAGGACGTGTTTAAGTCCCGGCACTACCGCCTGGACGACGACACGCTGGCCCGCCTGAGCCAGCCGGACAGCGTGTATTTTATTGACGACATCGCGCCCACCGACGCGCCCGGCCCGGTGCGGCAGAGCATCATCGCGCACGACCCGACGCTGGCCGCCGCGCTGGACAAACTGGTGATGCTGCCGGTGCACCTCAACAGCCAGCGCGACGGCGTGCTGGCCTTCTACCTCAACAGCCGCCAGGACATCGCCAACGACAGCCTGCCCATCCACGAGGAAATCCACATCCTGGAGCAGCTCGCCGGCAGCATCGGCGCCGCCTTCAACAACCGCCGCCTCTATTCGCAGCGCAAGCGCAGCGACCAGCAGCGCAGCAATTGGCAGGAAACCGTCGTGCATCAACTGCTGGCCCCGATCAACGCGCTGGTGGGCCACGCCGAGAACACCAGCAACCGCCTGGAGAAGTGGAAAGTCGCTTCCCCGCAGTTGTTCCTGGGCTGGGAGCAGCGGCAGATTGACCAGCTCAACAACTCGCTCGATTCGATCCTGCAAACGTCGTTCTACGCCGCGCGGCTGGCGCGCAATCTGCAGCGGCAGGTGTTCGGCAGCTACTCGCGCGATGAGATCAACTTTGAGCCGGTGAAAGACGTTGGCGGCCTGCTCATCCACATCGTGCGCGACTTCCAGGGCAGCGCCAGCGACCGCCACCTGGGCAAGCTGGAGGTGGACACCGCCAGCGCGCGCGCGCTTGACGGTCGGCTGTCGATCATCACAACCGAGCGCCTGTTCCGCCAGGCGCTGGGCAACCTGGTGGACAACGCCGTTAAGTATTCCTACGCCGGGGCAGAGATACTGGTGCGCTGCGCGGTAGATGGCGACTGGGGCCTGATCGAGATCGCCAACGAAGGCATTGAGCTGCGCGCCGAAGAAGTCGAAGAGGTTTTTGAGTATCACTATCGCACGCACGAAGCCCGCGACACTTACGCGCCGGGGACCGGCATCGGCCTGCCGGTGGCGCGCGAGATCATTGAGCTGCACGGCGGGACGCTGACGGCGCGCCCCTCGCGCCCGACGCGCATCGTGGACGGGCGGCAGTACTGGGAAACCTTTTTTGTCGTGCAGCTTCCGCTGAACAAGGACCACAGTTCATGAGCGAACCGCGCAAAATCCTGATGATTGACGACGAACCCGAATGGATTCGCCCGCACGCCGAAGCGCTGGAAGAAGAAGGGTACGATGTCAGGCGCATGATGGACGTGGACGACGCCATCCGCCTGCTGGAGAAAGAATCCTTTGATCTGATCGTGCTTGACCTGCTCATGCCGCCGCCGGCGGTGATGGGCAAGAACTTTGACTTCGATATTGACGTGGACCTGCGCGAAACCGGCGTGTGGGTGCACCGTGAAATCCGCGAACACCTGGGCATCCAGAACGTGCCGATCATCATCATGTCGGTGGTGCGCGACAAAGAGATCCGCGACAAAATCAACGATGTCGAGCGCAATTACGGCAACCGCGTCTATTACCGCACCAAACCGATTTTGCCGTCGGACCTGATTAACGAGGTTGAAAGGGTGCTGCGATGAGCGCTGCGGACGAGCTGGGCCTGCTGGAATCCGGGGCGGGCGGCGGCGCGCCGCCTGCGTCCCCGCCAGCGCGCGCCAGCGCCGCGCGGCGCTGGGCCTTTCGGGCGCTGCTGTTTGTCGTCGGCGTGCCCTACGCGGCTATCTGGTTCGCGTTCCTGGCCGGGCAGGCGCAGCAGGCGTTCGCCGCGCGCAATATCAGCGGGCTGTCGCCAGACGCCGCCGCCGCCGTCACGCTGGCGTCCACTGACCGCATCCTCAGCCTGCTGGAGGTGACGCTGGGCGTGATCGCGCTGCTGCTGCCGCTGGCGCTGGGCGTGATGATCTACATCTACCAGCAGAACAGCCGGACGCAGCGCGCGCTGGCGCAGCGCGCCACCGACGCCATGAACGCTGCCATGCAGTCAGAGGCGCTCGCCAGGGACAGCCGCAACCAGATCGCTGACAGCAAAGACAAGATCGCCGCCAGCGGCCAGCAGATCTCCAGGCTTGACATTCGCGTGCAGCAGGCGCTGGCCTCAATCGAAAAAGAGGAACAGACGCTGCTGGAGATGAAGCTCAAGCTGGGTGAGGCGCTAGAGCGCGACGAGAAGATGGACCGGCAGGTGAGCGACGCGCTGGTCACCATCGAAACGCTGCGGAGCCGCCTGCAGACACAGATGACAGAGGCGAAGGCGCACGTCAGCGAGCTGGACCGGCGCGTCAAAGAAGCGGTCACACAGGCCGAACAGTACCAGCAGGAAGTAGAGCAGCTCCGGCAGGCGCTCAAAGAGCTGCAGCGGATGCAGCCGGAGCTGGTGCAGTTCACCACGCTGTCGGAAATTCAGTCCAAGAGCGTGCTCATGTTCAGCAGCGACTCCTTCAAAGCGCGCAGCGCGGTGCTCAGCCTGCTGGAATACACGCGCGACCCCAGCTTCGTCGTCCGGCGCGAGGCGGTGCGCGCCTTCACGCGCGTGCCCGACGCCAGCGCCGCCTTCCCGCTGCCGGTGGCGGCGATCGTGCGCCGCCTGCAGGAAATCAGCGCCGGCGACAGCGAGCCGGGCGTGCAGTTGGAGGCCCGGCGCATCCTGGACAAGTTCGCCAACGGCGGCGGCGCGCCAGCCGCTTAAGCCGCGCCGCTTACCGGCCCCCGCCGCTGCGCTGGAAGATTCGCGCCGGCAGGGTAAAACCGTACTGCTTGAACACGTCAACGAAGTTGGGGCGGAAACCCGTCGACTCCAGCGTGCCGCCGCTTTCGTGCGCGTATTCCATGCCAGCGTGGCCGGGCAGCCGGTAGACGAACAGGTCCTGCAGCGTGACGTTATCGCCCTCCATGCCCTGAATCTCAGTGATCTGCACCACCTTGCGGCTGCCGTCCTTGAGGCGCGCCTGCTGCACGATCAAGTCAACGGCGGCGGCGATCTGCTGGCGGATGGTCAGCAGCGGCAGGTCCATGCCCGCCATCAGGCACAACGTCTCCAGGCGCGCCAGACAGTCGCGCGGGCTGTTGCTGTGGACAGTCGTCAGCGAGCCGTCGTGGCCGGTGTTCATCGCCTGGAGCATGTCCAGCGCCTCACCAGAGCGGCACTCGCCGATCACCAGGCGGTCCGGGCGCATCCGCAGCGACCCTTTCACCAGGTCGCGAATCTCCAGGCGGCCCTCTCTTTCCGTGCCGGGGATGGCCGGGGCGGTTTCCAGGCGCACGACATGGCGCTGGGCAAGCTGTAACTCCGCCGAGTCCTCAACCGTGACGATGCGCTCGTCCTCCGGGATATACGCGCTGAGCACGTTCAGCAGCGTCGTCTTGCCTGACCCCGTGCCGCCAGAGACGACGATGTTCAGGCGCGACACAACGCACGCCTCAAAGAACAGCGCCACGTCCGGCGTGAACGACCCCCACCCAACGAGGTCGTCAACGGTGTGGCGTTTGGCCGGGAACTTACGGATGGTGATGGTCGTGCCCTGCAGCGCCGACGGGTCGGTCACGATGTGCACGCGCGAGCCGTCCGGCAGGCGGGCGTCCACCATCGGGAAGGAACGGTTAAGCTGGCGCTGCAGCGGGCGCACGATGCGCTGCGCCGTGAACAGGGCGTGTTCGTTGTCGTCAAAGACGTACTCGGTTTCCAACAGCTTGCCTTTGGCCTCAGCAAAGATGATCTCCGGGCCGTTGACCATGATCTCGGAAATATTGGCGTCGTCCACCAGCGGCTGAATCGGCCCGAAGCCCAGCAGGTCATCGAACAGGCCGGCGGTCAGCTCCTGCGCCTCGTGCGGCGAAAGCTGCACCCCCATCTTATTGAGGATGGTGTACAGCCGCCCGGCCAGCAGTTTCTGCTTTTCGGCGTCGTGGCGCTGCCACAGATCAGCTTCCTCCGGGAAAGCCAGCAGCTTGCCGCGAAGCTGTTTGCGCAGTTGGGCGACGCGCGGCGTGGTGCGGCGCTTGGGCGGTATGACATAGCCTGTGCCCAGCGTCACAGCGTCGCTGAGCTTGCTGGGGTTGGCGGCGGGGGCCGGCGGCAGGCCAACCCTGGGCTGCGGGCGCGTTTCTTCCTCAGTGTCGGCGGTGGGAAGCTGCTCTAAGTCTGTGACGCGGCGTTTACCCGCGCCGCTGGCCTGACGCGAAAGCAGTGACATATCCGGGCAGTCCTTTATGACGGGCTAAGGGCATTGTTCTCAGTATATAGTTAGTTTATGGTTTACGAAGCGGCGCTGCGTTAATTTTTCCGCAATTTTTCGTAAAGGCGCGGCGGCCTTAAAAACCCCCTTGTCAAACCCTGCCCCAAACGCTATACTGTCAAATAGATGCGGGCGTAATTCAGCGGTAGAATGCTTCCTTGCCAAGGAAGATGTCGTGAGTTCGAATCTCATCGCCCGCTCTCGCAAGCCCCGGTCAGCGCTGACCGGGGCTTTTTTTACACGGTCGTTATTGTCGCCGGCCAGTGATACAATGGGCGCTCTGACCCGGCCAGCGAGGACGCGCTCATGAAACTCTACCTTGTCCGCCATGCCGAAGCCGAAGATGCCAGTGACAGCGTCAGTGATGAGAACCGCCAGCTTACAGCCGCCGGCATCAGCCGGACGCAGACCGCTGCCCACGTGATGCAGCGCCTGGGCCTCAAGCCGCAGCACATCTACAGCAGCCCGCGCGCCCGCGCCGCGCAAACAGCAGAGATCATCGGCAAAGCCCTGAAGGTCCCGGTGAAGATTCACGAAGCGGTTGATTTCACCTTCGATATCCAGGCGGTCGAAACCCTCGGCAGCGGCCTGGACGACAGCGCCGAACTGATGTTTGTCGGTCACGACCCCAGCATGAGCAAGGTGGTGAGCGACCTCACAGGCGCAAATGTCGTCATGAAAAAGGGCAGCCTGGCCCGCATTGACGTGGTGACGATTGCTTCGCCGCTGCGCGGTCGGCTGGTGTGGCTGATCGCCCCGAAGGTGTTCGACGCGCTGCGCGGCTGACGGCTGGCCGGCGGCTGCCCGCCGCTGCGGTTGACTCTGCCCCCCGCCATGCTATAATCGCGCCGCGAAATGCGCCCGGCAGGCACGCCGCGAGCGCCGTTTCGCGGCCTATACTAGCGGAGATAAACAGACTATGCGGCTGATGCGGCGGGCAAGCCGGTGGATGATCGTAGTGGTCCTGGCGGCGCTCGCCGCGGGGCTGGCACAGGCACAGAGCGAGCTGCTCCAGAACCCTGGCCTGGAAGAAGGTGTGTTCGGGCCGTACACAACGCGCCGGGGCGGCGAGAAACCGATTTACCTGCCGCCGTCGTGGAACGTCTGGCTGGCTGCGCCCACCGGCGATTATTACAACCGGTCTGACCGCGTTTCGATCTGGCCGCACCCCGGCCCCGGCCCAGACCCGCTCGAAGGCCAGCGCGCGCTCAACATTGACTGCGGGTTTGTCACCTGCACCACCGCCATCTACCAGCAGGTCCCGGTGCAGCCAAACACCAACGTCCAGGCCAGCGCCTGGGCGCAGGTGAAAGCGTGCAACCTGAACGGCAACTCAAGCTGCGGCTCGGCGATTGAATCCGGCGCGCAGACGCGCATCGGCATTGACCCCAACGGCGGCACTGACCCGAACGACAGCGACGTCGTGTGGTCGAACTGGGTGCAGCCGCACGACCAGTGGCTTGAAATGCGCGTCAGCGCCACAACTACCGGCGCGACAGCCACGCTGTTCCTCTACAACACCCAGGCCAACACGGCCGACCTGAACAAGGTCTACTGGGACAAGACCTCGCTCACGGGCGGGGGCGCGGGCGGCAGCGTTCCTGGCCAGCCCGCCGCCACGCCGATCCCCACCGCGCCGCCCGAAGTGCCGTTTGTCGTGCCGCAGGGCGAGCGCCCCGACGGCTCGATCGTGCATGTGGTGCGCCCCGGCGACACCATTGACAGCATCGCCGTCGCCTACCGCATGACGCGCGCGGACATCCTGGAGCGCAACAACATCACCGACCCGCGCATTATCCGCATCGGCCAGGAAATCCTGATCCGCGACCCGCTGCCAACCGCCGGCACAACGCTGTCAGAGCCGGTTGAAGAGGCTGAGGCCACCGCTGAAGCCGCCGGCGACGCCCTGCCGGCCCCGGCGGGCAACGAGCCGTCCACCGCGCCCGAAACTGCCGCTGAGCAGCCGCCGGCTGCCGCTGAGGCGGCGGCCGCCAGCACCGAAGCGCCGGCTGTCGCCCAGGCGGAAGCGCCCGCTGAGCCAACCACGCCGCCGCCGCCCGCGCCGGTCGTGTCGGCGGCCAACGGCGCGCTGCCGGCGGCTGACCCGGCTGCGGCGCTGGCGCGCGTCTGCGCGCTGGTGTTCAACGACGCCAACCGCAACCGCATTCAGGAACCGGACGAAGCCCTGCTGCCGGGCGCGTCGCTGGCGCTGACCAGCGGCGCCGAGACGCTGGGGACCGCCCAGACCGACGGCGTGGCTGACCCGCAGTGTTTCGATGCGCTGCCCGCCGGTGAGTATGTGCTGGCCGCCAGCGCGCCGGGTGGCTTCGGCCTGACCTCGCCCGACCAACTGCGGCTGCGGCTGCTGCCCGGCATCCCGCTGGACGTGGCCTTCGGCGCGGCGGAAGGGCTGGCCCCGGCAGCCCCGCCCCCGGCGGACATCGGCGCGCCGGCTGAAGCGCCAGCGGAGGCTGAAACGCCCCCGGACGCGCCGCTGGACCAGCTTATGGAGAACAGCGGCCTGATTATCTTCGGCCTGGCAGCGGTGGTGCTGGTGGCCGGCCTGGGGCTGAGCCTGGCGCTGCGCGGGCGCTGACAGGCGGAAAGGCGAACGCGATGCGGCAAAACCTGACAATTGCGGCGCTGGCGCTGCTGGCGCTGGCCGGGCCGGTCGCCGCGCAGACCGGCGGACAGTTCTGCGTGCGCGCCTATGAGGACCGCAACGCTAACCAACAGCTTGACCCCGGCGAGCCGTTCATCACGCGCGATATCGCCGCCGCGCTGATTGACGCGGGCGGCATCGTGATCGCCAGCGCCCTGATGGACGATTCGCCCACCGCCGCGCAGGGCGTGATCTGCTTTCAGTTCCTGCCAGCGGGCCAGTACTCGATGCAGATCACCAGCGCGGTCTATGTGCCCACCACGCCCGACACCGTGACAGCGGCGATCGGCGAGGGCACGCTGCCGACAGTCGTCGAGTACGGCGCGCGCCGCGCTGACACGCTGGCCGCCGCTGCCGCCCCAACCGCGGCCGCCGACGCGGCCTTCACCCTGCCCGCCAGCGGCCCGCTGCGCATCGGCCTGGCGCTGCTGGGCGCGCTGCTGGTGATGGCGCTGCTGGCCGCGC
Source organism: Anaerolineae bacterium (assembly GCA_048499435.1). GTDB lineage: Bacteria > Chloroflexota > Anaerolineae > Aggregatilineales > Phototrophicaceae > DAOTWC01. The sequence continues at coordinate 607,039 of JASNZW010000002.1, read as the reverse complement.
TGGGCGTGCTCGTCTACCTGCTGGCGCTGCGGCCCCGTCCGGCCGCGCGGGCCGCCATGCCCGCCATGCCCGCCCGCCGCCCGCCGACCACCGGCGCGGGCACGCTGCCGCCGGTCAACGCCGTGTCGGACGAGTATCTGGCTGACGCGCTGGCGATTGAACACGAGGACGACCAGCAGCCGTAGCGCGCTGGCTGTAACAGCAGGTTCGTATCCCCAGGACGGCGGGCTGACCCCCGCCGTTATGATTCGCGCGCTTAACAGGCGGCGCGGCGGGCAGTAAGATAGTGTGTGGTTAGCCTGGCCGCGCAGAAAGGCGCCCCGCATGACTGAAACCACCGTTGACCCGCTGGAGCACACCGCCCTGCACACGCTGCTGGTGCAGACCAACCGGCTGCAAGGCATCCCCCCGGCGCTGCTGGCGCTGCTGATCGGCGGGTGCGCGGCGCTGGTCGCGCTGGCCTGGGGCGCGGGCGCGGCCGCCGCTGACGCGCCGCTGCTGGCCGCCGCTTACCTGGCCGTCAGCCTGTTCAACTGGGGCGCGCTGTGGGCGCTGCCGCGCACCGGGCGCAGCTTCGGCCCTGACCGCCCGACGGCGCTGGCGCTGGCGCTGCTGCTGGCCGCGCTGCTGAGCGCGCTGGGGCTGGCGGGCGCGCCCTGGCCGCTGGCGCTGCTGCTGCTGGCCGCCGTCACCGCGCTGGCCGTCTACGCCACCTGGGTTGAGCCGTTCCGCCTGGGCGTGACACATCAAACCTACATCACGCCGAAATGGGACGCCGCCGCGCCGCCGCTGCGCCTGCTCCAGGTGGGCGACCTGCACATCGAGCGCGTTACCCCGCGCGAGCGCCACCTCAACCAGCTTATCCGTGACCTGAAGCCGGACATCATCGTGTTCACCGGCGACTTCGTCAACCTGTCCAACACGCACGACCCGGAAGCCGAGCGCGCCATCCGTGAGGTGATCGGCGCGTGGGCCGCGCCGCTGGGCGTGTACTGCGTTTCCGGCACGCCGCTGGTGGAGCCGCTGGACCGGGTGCGCGCGTTCGTGCGCGGGCTGGACAACCTCACGCTGCTGCCGAACGAGTGGGCCGCCGTGCCCACGCCCGGCGGCCCGCTGAACATCCTGGGGCTGGTGGTGACGCACGACATGACGCGCGACCGGGCGCGGCTGGCGCACATGGCGCCGCCGCCGCTGCCGGACGGCCTTAACCTGCTGCTGATGCACCCGCCAGACATCGCGCCGGAGGCCAACGACGCCGGCATTGACCTCTACCTGTGCGGCCACACACACGGCGGGCAGATCCGCCTGCCGCTGCTGGGGGCGTTCTTCTCCAGCAGCCACCTGGGCCAGCGCTTTATTATGGGCCGCTACGAGCTGGGCGCGACGACGCTCTACACCGCGCGCGGCGTCGGCCTGGAGGGGCTGGGCGCGCCGCGCGCCCGCTTCCTGTGCCCGCCGGAAATCGTGCTGTGGGAGATCAGCGGGGCGGGCTGAGCCGCTCAGCCGCCGCCGTCCGCCAGCCAGCGCTGCAGCGCCAGCACGCCCGCCAGGTTGCGCGCGAACTCGCTGTTGCGGCTGCTTTGCAGCTCAACATCCGCCGCCGGGATGCCCTGCCCATCCACCCATGAGGCGGCGGTCCCGGTGACCGGGTAGGCGCTGAACGGCTGGCCGTAGCTGTAGCCGGCGGCCTCGCCCACGAGCTGCGCCAGCCGCGCTGAGCCGTGATCTTCCTGACAGCTTCCTGCGAACACGCCGCCCGCCGCGCTGTGGTAGAACAGCGCCGCCCCCGGCTGAAGCGCCCGCACCAGCGCCGCCAGCGCCTGCGTCTCCGGCTCGGAGAACGGGCGCGGGCCGGGGTCTACCGGCTGGTCGCGCCACACGGCCTCGGCTGACCACTCGCAGCCCCAGTTGCGGTTGAGGTCCACGCCGCGCGCGTTGAAGCGGCTGTCGGCCTCATGGCCGCGCGCCAGGCCGTCCGGGTTGGCCGCCGGGACCAGCACCAGCGCCAGCCCTGGCAGCACGTCGGCGGGGTTGGCCTCGAAATGGGCGATCAGTTCCTCGACCAGCGCGACGGTGTTGGCCTCCCAGCCGCCGTGCAGGCCGCCCACCAGCAGCAGCGCGCGCGGGCCATCGCCAAAGCGCCGCGCCATGATCGCCCGCCCCTCAGCCGAGCGCCCCACCTCGAACCAGCCGGGCGGCAGCGCCGCCGGCGCGGTGAGCGTCAGCGGGCGCGGGTCAATCAGCGGCGTGGCCGACGCCCTGGCCGCCGTGTCCGGCAGCGGCGCGGCGCTGGCGGGCGGCGGCTGCCCGCCGATCGCGCGCGGCGCCTGGGTGGCGCTCAGCAGCAGCGCGCGCGGCGTGGCGTGGGCGGCGGTCGGCGTGGGCTGTGGGCTGAAAGTCTGCTGGCACGCCGCCGCACTTGCGAGTATCATTAAGATGCTAATAAACAACAAACGCTGTCGCGCGCGCATACACTGAACTCCCTGATTGGCGGAGGTGGGCTGTGGCATACCGTTCGAAGCTCTGGCTGCTGTTCGTGTTTATGGCCGCTGCGCTGCTGGTAGCCTGCCAGCCGCAGGAGCCGGAGGCGCTGGGCGCGCTGCCAACCCTCGCCAACCTGCCCACGCTCACCCCCAGCGACACGCCGCCGCCGACCGACCGCCCCACGTCCACGCCGACGCCGACCGACACGCCCTCGCCAACGGCGACCGACACGCCGACAACCACGCTCACGCCCACGCCGTCCGTGACGGTCACGTCCTCCGTCACACCTACCTTTACGCTCACCCCGCCGCCGACGGCCACCAGCACGCCCACCGCCACCGACACGCCGGTCGCGACGGCGACGCCGACCGCGCCGGAGATTCTCAGCTTCACCGCCACCGCCACCACCGTAGCCGCCAACACCAGCATCACGCTGTCGTGGACAGCCGCCGCTGACAGCGCCCGCATAGACCAGCTTAACCAGCAGGGCGCGGTCACGCAAACCTTCCCGGTGGTCCCCAGTGGCCAGCTCGCCGTGACCGTGCCCGGCGACCAGGGGCGCGTCGTGATCTACCGGCTGGTGGCGATCCGCGGCGGGCAGGAAACCTCGCGCTCGCTGCCCATCACGCTGACCTGCGCCGTCGCCTGGTTCTTCGGCAACGAGTTCGCGCCGCCCGGCAGCGGCTGCCCGACCGCCGTCGGCGCGATCGGGCCGGGCGCGTTCCAGTCGTTCGAGCGCGGGCTGATGATCTTCGTCAACGCCAACGGCCTCAACCGCATCTACGGCCTGCAGAACGACGGCAGCCGCTACACGTCGGCGCTGAACGGCTGGAACGGCGCTGACCTGCCGTTCGACGCCTCGCCAGCCGGCCTGTTCCAGCCGCAGCGCGTGTTCCGCTGGGCCTTCCTCAACACCCTGGCCCCGGTAGGGACCTGGCAGAGCCAGATCGGCTGGGGCACGGCCAACATCGACGAAAGCCAGCGCACCATCCAGTTTGAGGAAGGCGGCCCCTTCTACATTGACACGCCCGCCGGCGTTTACCGCTTCTCTGGCGGCGACACCGGCACGTGGAGCCGGATCAGATAGCGGCGGGCGGGCCGCCCGCTCACGCCTGGACGACGCGCACGCTGCGCAGCGTCCTGTCCTCCGGGCCAACGACGGCCATCTGCTGGCCGACGATATACGCCAGATAGTCAAGATGCTCGCGGGCGATGCGCTCGCCAGGGACCAGCATCGGGATGCCCGGCGGGTACGGGATGATGCTCTCGGCGCACACCTCGCCCACCGACTGTTCGATAGGCACGCGGCGCGACGGCGCGAACGTGGCCGCGCGCGGCGTCAGCGCCATTTCCGGCAGGCCGGCGGGCGGCGGCATGATGTTCAGCGGCGCAGGGGCGGGCGGCGCGCTGGCGCTGATCGCCCGCAGCGCGCGCAGCAGCGCCCCGACGCTGGCTTCGTCGTCGCCGATGGTGAGCGAGCAGATGATGTGCTGAAGGTCAGCGAATTCGACATCCTGGCCGAACTCACGCCGCAGCCGGAACGACACCGCCAGCCCCGTCAGGCCCAGGTCGCTGACGCGAATCACCAGCTTGGTTGGGTCGCAGGCGTAAACGCCGTGCGCGCCCACCAGGTCGTCGCCGTAGCACCACAGGCCGGGTATGGCGCGCACCGCCGCGCGGGCGTGGCCCGCGAGCTGCACAACGCCCGCCAGCAGGCGTTCGCCCTCAGTCGCCATCTGCATCCGCGCCGCGTCCAGCGAGGCCAGCAGAATCGAATTGGGCGACGACGACTGAAGGACGGCCAGGCTTTGCGCCAGGCGCGACCGGTCGGCGCGCGCGCCGCACAGGTGCAGCATGGAGGTCTGCGTCAGCGCGCCCTGCGTCTTGTGCGTGCTCTGCACGATCAGGTCCGCGCCGCGCTCAACCGCCGCCGGCGGCAGATCAGGGTGGAAGCGCAGGTGCGAGCCGTGCGCCTCATCCACCAGCAGCAGCGCCCCGGCGTCGTGGGCCGCCCGCGCCAGCGCGCCGACGTCAGACAGGTAGCCGTAGTAGTTGGGCGACGTGTTGTGCACGCCCACCGCGTCGGGGTGGGCCGCCAGCAGCGCCCGCACCTGGTCGGCGTCCACGCCCAGCACCGACCCCACCAGCGGGTGATAGTCCGGCGCGACATACACAGGGACCGCGCCCGACAGCACCAGCCCGCCATAGACCGAACGGTGCGAGGCGCGCGGCACGATCACCTTCTGGCCGTCGCGCGCCGCCGTCATGATCTCGGCCACGTTGCCGACTGTCGAGCCGTTAATCAGGAAGAAGGTTTCGTCAGCGCCGTAGGCCGCCGCCGCCAACTGCTGCGCGCGCAGCAGCGCGCCCCTGGGGCTGTGCAGATAGTCAATGATGCCGTTGGTTTCGACCACATCCGCCGGGTGCAGGTTGCCGCCCCAGTAGTCAAGCAGCTTGGTGTTCGGCGGCATCGCGCCCTTGTGGCCGGGCATGTGAAACGAGACGTGGCGGGCGTTCTTCTCCGCCAGCAGCTCATCGAGGTATGGCGTTTCGTGCTGGTCAAGCGGTGTAACAGCGGTCATGGCGCGGGTCTGCTCCTTGTTGGCAAGGCGCATATTGTACCGGAGCGCCGCCCGCAGCGTGAGGTGGACCCGCCCGTTCGCGCGCGGCAAAGGCGGGCCAGCGCGGGCGGCAGCCAGGGAACGCGGCCAGCCGCCGCGCCCCCCAGCCGCCGCCCGGCGGACGGCTACTCGCCGAGCGTCATCGCGAACCAGTCGGCGGTGACACGGATCACCTTGTCCGACATCGTCTGGTCCTCAGTCAGCACCTGGTAGATGTGGTCCCCGCCCTCAACCGCATACGCGGCGCGCAGTTCCCCCTGGGCGTGCTCCAGATACCAGGTGAGATATTCAGCGGGCGAGGGGTCGTCCATCCCGGCCACGACAAAGAACGAGCCGCCGAATTTCGGGAACTCAACCTCAACATCGTAGGCGGTCAGGCTGTCGAAGAAACCGCTGCCGAGCGTCACCTCACGCCAGCCGAGGTCCAGGACGACCTGCCCGTCAGCCTGCGCCGTGTCGTAGGCTTCCTGTCCCTGGAACTCGATAGGGTCAATGTTGCCGCCCGTTGACCACAGCGCCATTGACTTGTACCAATCCGGGTTCTGCGCGGCGGTCACAACCGCGATGCGCCCGCCCAGGCTGAAACCCAGCACGCCCATCTGCGCCGGGTCAACGAAATCCTGGCCGGCCAGGTACGCATACGCGACAGCCGCGTCCTCAACCATGCCGGTCACGGTGCTGTTTTCCATGCCGCCGCCGCTCTCGCCCCAGCCGCGAAAATCAATGCGGATCGAGGCGATCCCGCGCGCGCCCAGCTCTGCCGCCAGCCGCTGATACATGCCGCCGACCTCGTCCTTGACGCTGGCGAAACCGTGCAGCAGCACCACCGCCGGCACCGGGCCGTCGGCCTGCGGCCGCCCGACAATCGCGGCGATCTCGTTGTCGAGCGTCACTGTCATTTCCTCATAGCCCGCGAGGTCCTGGGCGAACGCCGCGCCGCCCACCAGCATGCCGACGGCCAGCAGGGCCATCACAAACAACCACCAGGATTTCTTCATGTCCCTTCCCTTTCAGAAGCAGCGCGAAACCGCTGTGAACGCGCCCCCAGTGTAACGAGGCGCGTTCACAGCGTCAATGCGCCGGCGCGCGTGACAGACGCGCCCATTTTGCGTTAATGTGAATATAACGGACAGAGGGGAGGGATGTTGATGGCTGAAGAAACGCTCCAGCCGGTTTCACAGTACGATTTCAACCCTGGGCGGCGCAAGAAGGCGATTCTGACCGTGGACGGCGGCGGCATGCGCGGCGCGATCAGCATCGCCATGCTGGCCGAACTGGAGGACCAGACCGGCAGGCCAGTGCAGGACCTGTTCGACATGGTGGGCGGGACCAGCACCGGCGCGGTGATCGCCGCCGGCATCGGCCTGGGCCTGACCGCCACCGAGATGCTGAAAACCATCTACCTGGATCAACTGCCGAAAGCCTTCGGCGGGCCGCGCGGCATCGGCTTCTGGCTGCGCTACCTGGCCACCGGCCTGCGCTATCTGTACCCGCTTGAGCCGTTCCTGGCAGGCCTGGGGCCGCTGGCGAAGGACAAGAAAGTGCGCGACCTCGACCGCGCGATCGTGCTGCTGACCACCAAGGACATGCGCACCGGCAACACCTATTACATCGTCAACGCCGGGCCGGGCGCAGACATGTTCGGCGGCTGGCCGGTGTCGGGCGCGGTCGCGGCCAGCGGCGCGGCCCCGGTCTATTTCCCGCCGGTGGGCGGCAACCTGGTGGACGGCGGCGTCGGCGTGTACGGCAACCCGTGCCTGGCGACGCTCACCGAGGCGATGGAGTATATCGGCGCGGCGCGCGGCTTTGTAGACAACGAGGTAATCTGCATTTCACTGGGGACCGGCTACGCGCCCCAGGTCACCGCCGAGGGCGAGGCCGGCCGGTACACCATTTTCAAATGGCTGCCGTATGTGATCGGCGCGGGCATGGGCGAGGCTTCGCTTCAGCAGGCGTTCAGCGCCCGCGCCATCTACCGCGGCCGGGTGGACTTCCGCCGCTACAACCCGCTGCTGTCGCGCCACAACGTCGCTGACGTGCTGGGCGTGGCGGTCCCGCCGACGGTAGACCCCGCCGAGCTTAGCCTGGACTCGAACGACCCGGACGCGCTGACGGTAATGGCGGCGCTGGGGCGCGCCTACGCCCGCGCTATTGACTGGCGCACCCCGAACCAGATGCCCTGGGACACGACCGGCGGCCACGACCGCCCCGCCATCACGCCGATGAACTGGACCAAAACGGCGTTTCAGTAACGAAACCGCCGGCCAGCAGCCGGCTGCTGCTGGCTGGCCGACACCTAAAAGGTAAACGAACCGCCGGGGTCCAGCACGACGGGCTGCGCGCCAGTCTCATTATTGACGCGCTGCGCCCAGCCAGCCACATCCACCGCGATCAGCGGGAAGGTGTTGTAGTGCATGGGCACGACCAGCTTGGGGTGAATGTACTTGGTGGCCTGGATGGCGTCGTCCGGCCCCATCGTGTAGTTGTCGCCGATCGGCAGGAAGGCGATGTCAATGTTGGCGTCGCCAATTAGCTGCATATCGGAAAACAGGGCTGTGTCGCCGGCAAAGTAGATGCGCTGGCCGCTTTTGGTGGTGAAGATGAAGCCGTTCGGGCTGCCGCCGTAGCTGCCGTCAGGGAACGACGAGCTGTGAAAGGCGATTGTCTGCTTGGCGTGGACAAAGCCGTGATCGAAGCCGCCGCCGGTGTTCTGCCCGTGCGTCCTGTTCACGCCCTGCCCGGCGGCCCACTGGGCGATCTCGACGTTCGACACGACTTTGGCGTCATTGCGGATGGCGATCGGCACGGCGTCGCCGATGTGGTCACCGTGCGCGTGCGTCAGGAAAATGATCTCGCACGCGATCTCGCTCGGCGTGCGGGCGGCCAGCGGGTTGCCTGTCAGAAAGGGGTCAAGCAGCATCCTGTGGCCGTCAACCTCGAACAGAAACGCTGAATGCCCCAGCCAGGTAAACGTTACGCTCATGGTCTGCTGTCTCCTTGCTTCAAGCCACCGGTGCAGAGTGTGTGCCGGGCTGTGGCAGCGCCAGCGTGAAGGTCGTGCCCTGGTCAGGGCCGGGGCTGGACGCCCATATGCGCCCGCCGTGCGCTTCGACCAGCCCGCGCGCGATGCTCAGGCCGATGCCCAGGCCGCCATGCCGCCGCGTCATGTGGTGCTCAACCTGAAAGAATTCCTCAAAGACCCGTTCCAGCGTCTCCGGCGGCAGGCCCACACCGGTATCAGTCACTGTGACCCACACTTCCGCCGTGTTGGGGACAGCAGCCGCCAGCGTGATCTGCCCGCCGGGCGGCGTGAACCGCACCGCATTGTTGAGCACGTTCGTCAGCGCCATGCTGATCCAACTGCGGTCGATGTCAACCAGCACGTCCGCCGGCGGCAGGACAACCTCCAGGCGATGCCCATCGGCGCTGCACAAATCTAGCATATCATCTCCCACCTCACGCAGCAACGCCGCCAGGCTGGCCGGCTGGCGCTCCAGGTCCGGCGTGCGCTGTTTGAGGTAGCGCAGGTTAGTCATTTCCTCGATGATGCCGCGCAGCTGCAGCGCGCTGTTGACGACTTTGGTGGCGTGCTCGTTGACCTCGCCCGACGACGTTTCCTGCAGGAAGCTGGCGTAGCCCAGAATCACACCCAGCGGCGTGCGCAGCTCGTGTGAGGCGATGGCGATGAAGTCGTTCTTCAGCTTATCCAGCACGCTCAGCTCGGCGTTCACGCGCTGAAGGTCCGCCACAAGCTGCGCCGAGTAGATGGCGACCGCCGCCTGCGCCGCCAGCGTGGACACGTACTGCTGGTCGGCATCGGTCCAGGGCAGGGCGTGCTTGTTGAGAATCTCCAGCACGCCGATCAGGCGGTCCCTGGACGTCAGCGGGACGGCCAGAATCGAGCGCGTGCGGAAGTCGGTGGCGCGGTCTACATCGCGGTAGTGGCGGGCGTCGCGCTCAACGTCGTCCACCTGCACGGCGCGCTGTTCGCGCATTACCGTCCCGGCGATGCTGCCATCCAGCGGGACCGGCTGGCCCACCAGGTTCAGCGCCGCTGTGCTGGTGGTGGTGGCGGTAAACACGAGCGCGTGGGCGCGGGCGTCCCAGAGCAGCACCGACGCCGCCTCCGCGCCCGCGATCAGGGCGGCGGCGTCCATCAGGTGCGCCAGCAGCGGCCCCAGCTCCAGCGTTGAGTTGAGCACCAGGCTGATGTCCGCGATCTGTTCCAGGACCGCCAGCCGGTGCGCCAGTTGATGGTCGTCGTTCATGGTCGGGCTGCCTCTGAATGTGCCGGTATTATTGAGTGTAACATCATCTGCCGCCGCACACGCGCTTGCGCGGCTTAATTCTTCCGGCACATTCGTCTTTCCCGGCGAACGGCGCTGGCAGCCGCCTTACGCCGCGTCGGGCGCGCCAGGCGCTGGGTCAGGGCTGGCGTGCGCCGCGTACCAGCGCACCGCCGCCAGGCCGACGGCGCGCAGAATGGCGTAATTCACCACAAAGCTGATCACCGCGCCCGCGATCGGCAGCACCTTCGCGAACGACTTGCCCAGCAGCCGCGACGCCGCGTTCATAGCGGCGGCGGTCGTCCAGCGGCTGGCGCGCCCGCTGCCGGTCATAATCACCACGCTGCGCACCTGCGCCGCGCCCGTTTTCGTGCTGCCGGTGTACACCTGCTCGATAAACGTCACCAGGTTGATCTGCATCCGCAGCGTCAGCGCCAGGTCAATGGCGATGCCCAGCGGCAGCGTAAGCACGCCGCCGACGCCCGTCACCGCGCCGATCAGCCCGGCCCGCAGCGCCTGCTCCATCACGATCTGGCGCAGCAGCACCGCGCGGCTGGTCTGCGGGTGGCTGGCCTGCAGCCGTTGATAGCGGCGGTGCAGCCCCTCAACGTTGGTGTCGAGCGCGCCGCGCGCCATGCGCAGCAGCATCAGCGCCGTAAAGCCCAGCAGCGCCAGCGGGATAACACAGACCAGCGCAATCGCGCCGACGGTCAGCAGCGGGTCAGAGTTGTTCACAGCACCTGCCTTCGTTCATTTAAAGTCCCCGCTGACTTTACCGCATCGTTCGCGCGCCGCAAGCTGCAAGTGGACGAAATACGCCCGCGCCAGTTAGACTGTAAGCTGCTGCCGCCGCACAGGTCAGGGGCCGCCGTATGCACCACCTCAACGATTGGATTCCGAAGCTGGCCGGGCAGCGCGCGCTAGTGATCGGCGACGTGCTGCTGGACGAATACCTGCTGGGCCGGGCGGCGCGCCTCAGCCGCGAGGCCCCAATCCCGGTGCTGGAGTTTGAGCAGCGCCGGCTGATCCCTGGCGGCGCGGCTAACCCCGCCGCCAACATCGCCGCGCTGGGCAGCACGGCGGTCCAGGTCGGCGTGATCGGCTCCGACACCGCCGGCACGACGCTGCGCCAGGTGCTGCAGGCGCAGGGCATCGAAATCGACACGCTGATCACCGACCCCGGCAGGCCCACCAGCGTCAAAATGCGCATCATGGCGCAGATGGGCCTGCGCTTTCCGCAGCAGGTCGCCCGCCTCGACACGCTCTCGCGCGAGCCGATCAGCGCGTCCATCGAACGCCAGGTGCGCGCCGCCATCGCCGAACAGGTGGCCAGCGCCAGCGCGGTGCTGGTGTCGGACTACGACGGCGGCCTGCTCACGGCGTCGCTGGTCGAGACGCTGCGCCGGCTGGCGGGCAGCGCGCTGCTCAGCGCCGACGCGCAGGGCCACCTCGACAAATACGCGCGCTTTGGGCTGGTCAAGTGCAACGCCGACGACGCCCGCCGCACACTGGGGCGCGACCTGCGCGGCGACGCGGCCTTCGCCGCCGCCGCCCGCGACCTGTGCCAGCGGCTGCGCCTCAGCCAGGCGATGATCATCACGCGCGGGCCGGAAGGGGCCACCGTCGCCGAAGCTGACGGCCCGGTCACCCACTGTCCAGCCCCGGCCGTGAGCGATGTCTACGATGTGGTCGGCGCGGGCGACACGTTCGTGGCCGTGCTCACGCTGGCCGTCAGCGCGGGCGCGCCGCTGGCCGACGCCGCCCTGCTCGCCAACTACGCCAGCGGGCTGGTGGTGCGGCGCGTGGGCAACTACGCGCCCGCGCCCGCCGAGCTGCGCTGGGCCTTAGAACACTGGAACCACCCGCCAGGGGCGCCCCCGGCGGGCTAACCGCCGGTTGTATGCTGTGGTGTAAGCGGCGCGCAGGCCCGGCTGACGGGCAGCTTAATCCATCGCTGACCCCGAAACGGAACAATTTGTGAATTTTGTCAAACGCAGAGCCGGGATTCCGCCACTCTTTACGCAACAAACGCCGGGCATGCCACATAATAAAGGTTGAACAGCGGCTAATGTGTTGCGCTATAATTGAGACATGCGGCTGCGCTCAACCTTCCCACCCCCGCCGGCGCGCACCGCCAGCGGCGCCAGCCGCATGAGGAGAAGCCAAAAATGGCGAAGATACTGTACATTGACGACAACGCTGACAACCGCATGCTGGTACGGCGCGTGCTGCTGGCCTCTGATTATGAGTTCCAGTTCGAGGAAGCCGGCACCGCCCACACCGGCATTGAGCTGGCGCGGCGCAGCCCGCCTGACCTCATTCTGATGGACATCAGCATGCCCGATATGGATGGCCTGACGGCGACCGCCTTTATCCGCGACATCCCTCAGCTTCAGCACGTGCCGATTGTCGCCCTCACCGCCAACGCCATGCAGGGCGACCGCGAGCGCACGCTGGACGCCGGCTGTGACGGTTATATCCGTAAGCCAATCGACGTGGACCGCTTTCCTGATGAAATTCACGCTTACTTGAGGAGTCACCGTTGATGAGCGAAATGCCAACTCAGATCGAACCAGGCGAAGCGCACGTCCTGGTGGTGGAGGATAACGTCCCTAATTTCGTCCTTATCGCCCGCATGCTGGCGTTCATGGGCGTGCAGCGCTGCGAATGGAAAACTTCCGGCTGGCAGGTCGTCCAGTTCGCCGACACGCTGCCGCGCATTGACCTGATTCTGATGGATATTCGCCTGCCTTACGAGGATGGCTATCAGGCGCTGCAAAAGGTGCGCGCCAACCCGCGCCTGAAAGACACCGTTGTCTGCGCCGTTACCGCCGAAGCCAGCGAAGACCAGATGCGCCGCGCCAAAAAAGCCGGCTTTAACGGTTTCCTGGGCAAACCGCTTGACCCTGACCGCTTCCCGACGCAGATTCGCCGCCTGCTGGCGGGCGAAGAAGTGTGGGAGTGGAAATAGCCCGCGCCTGTCCACCGCGCAGAAGGACCCCGGCATGAACCCTGTTCCTGACCTGGAACGCCTGTTAGACCTGGCGCGCACGCTGGACCAGGGGCTGCTTGACCGCCTCCCGCGCGAAACACTGCTGCGCCAGGCGCTGCCCGCCGCCGCCGGCTGTGTGCCCGGCGCGCGCGAGGCGCGCGCTTACCGCGTGCGCGACGACATGGCGGTGCTGGAAGCCGCCACCGACTGGCCCGACAGCGCGCGCATCCCGCTGGCCGACACCGCCTTCAGCGAGGCGCTGGCAGCCGGCGCCCCGCTGTACGACGCCGGGGCCGCCGCCTGGGCGGCGCCGCTGCTGGCCAGCGGCGACCTTTACGGCCTGCTCGAAATTCCGGTGGACCCCGCCGCTGCCCCGGCCAGCGCTGAGCTGGTGGCGCTGGTGGCGCTGCATCTGGCGGGCGCTGTGCGCCAGGTGGCGCTGGCCGCCATTAACGTGCGCCTGGCCGAGGCCTTTAACCAGCACGCCGCCCAGCTCGAGCGCATCACCGCTTACAGCCAGCGCGTTCAGGCTTCGCTGGACACCGCCGCAGTGCTGGCCGCCACGCTGGAAACGGCGCGCGAGGTCATCACCGCCGACCGCATCGAAATCGCGCTGTTTGACGCCGGTGAGGGCCTGCTGCGCACCGCCGCCCTGTATGCCGGCGGCGAACAGTTCATTACGCCCAGCGGCGGCAGCGTTGTCCCGCTGGAGGGCACGCTGGCCGGCAGCGTGTGGAGCGCGCGCCAGGAGCGCTATCTGCCCGACACGCAGGCGCAGCCCACGCTGACCGCCGGCGGTTTGCAGGGCATGCGCGCGCTGCTGGCGGTCCCAGTCTTTTCGCGCGTGGGGGTGCTGGCCGTTATCACGCTGGGCAGCGCGGAGCCGGACGCCTACGACGACGCGGACATCAGCCTGCTGCAGCAGATCGCCGGCCTGCTGGCGAACGCGCTGGAGAACGCCATCGTTTACGACCGCAGCCAGGAGTTCGCCCGCAGCGAAGCGCTGATCAACGTGATCTCCGAGCGCTTGCAGCAGCAGTTGGATATGCAGTCCCTGTTCGATGTCGCCCTGACCGAACTGGGCCAGGCCATCGGCGCGCAGCGCGCGCAGGTCCGTCTGCGCCCGCCCGTGCCGCCGGACGACAAGCAGTGAGGCCCGCCCTATGAACCGCCTGCGACACCTGTTTCAAATTATTTTCAACGTTGAGAGCTACACCAGCCTGCTGGACCGCGACCGGGCGCGGACAATCTACGGCATTGGCGCGCTCATGTCAGCAGGCGTGGGGGTGCTGCTGGTCATTACGCTGTCCTCCCCCAACAGCGGCCAACTGCTGGGCGTCGTGGGCACGCCCCAGGTGCTGCTGCCGGGCCTGGTGATGTTTGGCGGCATGCTGGCCGCCGCTTATTTCTTCACCCGCCGGGGCCGCCTTTTCATAAGTGGCGCGCTGGTCATGCTGCTGTGGACGTCCTCTGTGGGCCTCACCAGCGCGCTTAACGGCCTGTACAACCCCCTCGGCGGGCAGATTATCATTATTACGGTTATGCTGGCGGCGCTGCTGCTGGGGCGCGCCGGGCTGCTGCTGGGCGTCGCGCAGGCTGTCCTGCTCATCGTCCTGGGCATTGTCGCGCGCGCTGCGATCCCCGCGCCGCCGCCCTCGCCGCCGCTTACTTCGCTGCTCAGCATACTGTCCGGGTTGTTCATCGCCAGCAGCGTCGCTTACGGGCTGCTGCGCGCGACCTTCCTGGGGCGCGAGGAAGGCCTCAACCAGGCGCTGGCGGAACGCCTCCAGCTGGCCGAACTCACCGCTGAAATCACGCAGCGCATCTCAGGCCGCAGCGCCCTGGACGAGGTGCTTGCCGAGGCCGTCGAGGGCATCATCGCCAGCTATCCCGATATCTACCACGCGCAGATTTTCCTTGTCGAAAGCGCCGGCCTGCGGGCGCGGCTGGCCGCCAGCACCGGCGACGCGGGCCGCCTGCTGCTGGCGCGCGGCCACAGCCTGGAGGTCGGCAGCCGCAGCGTGATCGGCGCGGTGACTGGCGAAGGCCGCGTCGTCGTGGCCCGCGCCGCCGGCGCAGACAGCGCGACGGTGCACCGCCGCAACGAGTATCTGCCGGAAACGCGCGTTGAGGCCGCCTTCCCGCTGCGCAGCGGCGACCACGTGATCGGGGCGCTGGACCTGCAAAGCAAGCGGCCCGCCGCCTTTCCAGAGCGCGACCTGCCCGTATTCCAGACGCTGGCCGATCAGCTCGCCATCGCCATTGACAACGCCCGCCTGTTCGAGGAAACGCAGCGCCGGCTGGCTGAAAATCGCAGCCTGCTGGAACAGAACGAACACGCCCTGCGCGAGGTTGAGCGCTACGCCGCCCGCCTCACCGGCCAGGTCTGGACTCAGTTCCTCGCAGCCCAGCCGGCCAGCGCTGGCCTCAGCCTGAACCTGGAACAGGGCACAGCGGAGACGGAGGCGCAGGCTGACTGGCTGCCGGCGCTGGATGAGGCCGCCGCCGCCGGGACGCTGGTGCAGCAGCGCGCGAACGGCCACCTGCACGTCGCGGTGCCGCTGCGCGTGCGCGGCATGACATTGGGCGCGATGGCCTTTCAGGTTCCAGGGCTGGATGCGCTGCGCGCGGAGGATATCGCGCTGGCGCAGGCCGTTGGCGACCGCCTGGGCATCGCGCTGGAAAACGCGCGCCTGGTTGATGAAAGCCAGCGCGCCGCCCGGCGGCAGGCGCTCATCAACCAGATCAGCGGGCAGCTTCAGGCCAGCGCCAGCGTTGAAACGACGCTCCACGCGGCGGCCCACAGCCTGCAAACCACGCTGGGCGCGGGCCGCGTCGCCATCCGCCTGGGGCAGCCCCCGGCCGCTGACAGCAAAAAGGACGGTAGCGCATGAACGCCTGGCTGCAAACATTCACCGCACGGGCCGCAGATATTGAAACCAACGCGCTCACGCGGCTGCGGCTGCGCTTCATTAACACGCTGGGCGTTGTTACCGCGGCGCTGTCTGTAACCGGCCTGCTGGTGAACACCCTGCTTGGCGGCCCGCCAATCGGGGCTGTCACCACGCTGTTCTCTTTTGTCGCCGCCGTCGGGCTGCTGTACGTCGTCCACACCGAACGGCTGCGCCTGGCGGGCACGCTGCTGGTGACGCTGCTGCTGGTGGTGACCCTCGTCGCGGTCGCCAACCAGTTTATAATTTACCTGCTGCTGGCGACGCTGACACTGTCGGCGGCGGCCGCGCTGGCCAACCGGCCGCTGTACTTCCTCGTCAACGCCATCATCTTCGCGCGCGGCGGCCTGATCGTGCTGGCGCTGGCCGGGCTGAACGCTGACACCTGGGATATTGGCCTGGCGTTCGCCGGCCTGCTGCTGCTGCTGGTGGTGAGCTTTACATCGCGCTACTTCATCGAGCAGTTGTCGCGAACTGTCTCTGAGACACGCCGCGACACCCAGCGCGCCGCCGCCACCGCGCAGATCGCGCAGATCACAGCGGGCACGCTGGACCTCAGCGCGCTGTTCAGCCAGTCTGTTGATCTGATCCGCGACTACTTCGGCTTCTACCACGTGCAGGTGTTCATGCTCGACGAACGCGGCGAACACGCCGCGCTGGTCGCCAGCACGGGCGCGGTCGGCCAGCAGCTTTTGGCGCGCCAGCACCGGCTGGCGGTGGGGTCCACCAGCGTGATCGGGCGCGTGTCCTATTTCGGCCAGCCGGTTATCGCCGCCGACACCGACCTGGACACGCTGCACCGCCCCAACGACCTGCTGCCCAACACCCGCAGCGAGATGGCGGTGCCGATCTTCGACGGCGCGCGCATTATCGGCGCGCTCGATGTGCAGAGCACGCAGCCGCGCGCCTTCGCCCCGCAGGATGTGCAGGCGCTGCAAACCCTGGCCGACCTGCTGGCGGTGGCGATCCGCAACGCGCGCCTGTTTGAGGACAAAACGCGCGCCAACGCCGAACAGGAACGCCTGATTCAAATGGCCGACACCAATATGCGCGAAATCCAGCGCCTCAACCAGCAGCTTACCCGCACCGGCTGGTCGCAGTTTCTGGAGCAGCAGCCGGAAACCGGCGGCGTCACGCTGCGCGACGGCGTGCTGCACGCCGAAACCGAGTGGAGCCAACCGCTGGCGCAGGCCGCCCGCGCCGCCCACCCAGTGCTCGCCCCGGCCAACGGCAAACCCGGCGTGATCGCTGTGCCGGTGCTGCTGCGCGGCGAGGTCATCGGCGCGATCGAAGTCGAGCCGGACGCGACGCTGCCGGCGGCGGACGTGGTGGAGGTGGTGGAGGCGGTCGCGCTGCGGCTGGCCTTCAGCCTTGACAGCGCCCGCCTGTTCGAGGAAGCCAACCTGGCGGCTGTCCAGGAACAGCGCATCAATACCATCGCTACGCAGTACCAGTCGGTCAGCAGCGTGGACGACCTGCTGCGCATCACGCTGACCGAACTGACCGAAACGCTGGGGGCGCGGCGCGGCGCGATCCGCCTGGGCGGCGCCAGTTCTGCTGACGGAGGCCCTGCCCAATGAACATGATCCGGCGCTGGTCCGCCCGCATTCAAAGCATTTACCCCAGCCCGCTCGACCAGATTAACGCGCTGACGCTGCTGCGGATCAACCTGCTGGTCGGCAGCGGCTGGCTGCTGCTGATGGTGTTCTTCGTGTGGCCGCGCTTCGCCGTTGAGCCTGACACCCGGCTCACGCTGCTGCTCGTAACGGTGCTGGTGCCAGCGCTGGTGTACACCGTGCACCGGCTGATCCTCAGCCACTCGCTGGTTTGGGGGCAGCGGCTGGCTGTGCTGGGGCTGCTGCTGGCCACGATCGGCCCGGTCGCGGCCGCTCAGCCGGGCCAGGCCGCGCCGTACACGCTGGCGCTGCTGCCGGTGGTGGCCGCCGGCGTTCTGCGTTCCCGGCGCGAGCTGGCGCTGGTTGCGACGCTGGTGTCGCTCGGCATCGTGATCGGCGCGGTGGGTTTCTACCTGCCGCGCGAGCTGACGCCTGACCCGGCGGCGCTGAACGCCCTGGCAGCCGTGCTGGGCAGCGTGTGGCTGGTCAGCGCGCTGATCGGCGTGTTCAAAGGCAGCGAGCGCGCCGTAATCAGCAGCGCGCTGCGGGCCAGCGCGCGCGCCGAACTGCTGAACGAATTGAGCGACCGCCTCAGCGCCGCCGACGACGAGAACGCGGTGCTGGTGGCCACCGCCGATATGATCACCGACAAGCTGCTCTACACCACCTGCCACACCTACCTGTTCGACCGCCAGGGGCAGCTTCAGCGCCACGCCCGCACCGGCATGGGCACGCGCCACACTGTCACGCCGGCGCGCTTCGAGGGCGACCAGGAAAACGCCATCGGCCAGGCGCTGGCCGCGCGCGCGTCGGTCATTGTCACCCTCAGCGAGCCGCTGGCGCGGCGCAGCCATCTGCTGCCTTCAGCCCGCTTTGGCGCGGCTGTGCCGCTGCTGCTGGGGGAGCGCGCGCTGGGCGCGCTGGACATCCAGAGCAGCGAAGCCGACGTGCCGCTGTTCGAGGGCCTGGACCTGAAGCTGCTGGAAGTCGCGGCGCGGATGACGGCGGCGGCGCTGGACCGCGTGCGCGAGATCGAGCTGCTGCAGCGCTCGATGGCCGAACAGGAGAGCGTCGCCAGCGGCCTGCGCGCCCAGGTGGAGAGCCTGCGCGCTCAGCAGCTCGGCGGTGACTGGAGCGCCTACGTTCAGGGGCGCGGCCAGGGCGCGTTCGGCTTCGACCTGCGGCGCGAGAACATGGCAATTACCCCCGCCGCTGACCTGCCCGACACGCTGCGCCCGGCCCTGGCGCGCGGCGAGCCGGTGGTGCTCACGCAGGGCAATATCCAGGTGGTCAACGTGCCGATCCGCCTGCGCGACGAGGTGCTGGGCGCGATGTCCTTCACGCTGCCGCCGGGCCGCCAGGCGTCTGACCGCCAGATGGACACGGTGCGCGCGGTCGCTGAACGCCTCGCCCTGGCGCTGGAAAACGCCCGGCTGATCGAACAAAGCCAAGCGCAGGCCACGCGCGAGCGCCGCGCCGGCGACATCAGCAGCCTGCTGATCAGCCAGCAGGATGTGAGCGCCGTTTTGCAGTTGGCCGCCGAGCGCTTTAACGAAGCCCTGGGCGCGGTCTACACGCATATTTACCTGGAGCCGGCGGCCGTCGCGGCTCAGGACAAGGAGGCGGCCCGGTGAAACGCCGTTGGGGTATTCTATCCTGGCCCATCTGGGCCAAACTGCTGGCCGGCTTTATCGTCGCGGTGCTGCTGCCGGCGGTGCTGGTGCTCACGCTGGTGGTGCGCGGCGTCCGGGAAATTGACCAGGCCAACGCTGAGTCCGCCGTCAGCCAGGTCGGCACGCAGCAGGCCCAGGCGCTGGCCGGGGCCTTCGCGCTGGCCAGCAACAATCTGGCTGACTTCACCCAGACCACCGGCTTTCGCACGCTGTTGCAGGAGCTGACGGCTGTTTCCATTGACGGCGACGACGCCGCCGACCCGCTGGACCAGGCGCGCATGGTCGGCAGCATGCAGGACAATCTGCTTAACCGCACAACCAATATGTTCACCCAGCTCGACCTGCTTGACGCCAGCGGACAGCTTCTGGTGCGGGCGGTGCCTGGGCGCGCCATCGAGGTGACGCTGGGCGAGAACCTGACCCAGAGCGCCGCCTACCGCGCGGGCGCGCTGGCCTACACGCGCGGCCAGACGCAGGCCACCGCCGTAACCGCCGTCAACGGCCAGCCGGTGATCGAGATCGTCACGGTGCTGTACCGCTTTCAGAGCATGCCCCGCCAGCAGCTTCCGGTCGCTTACCTGGTCGCGCAGTTAAACCCGGTGTTTACCGTGTACGACAAGCTGCCAGCGGCCACCTCGCCCGAACAGCCCAGCAGCTACCTGGTTTCGCGCAGCGGCGTGCTGATCAAAGACGGCGCGGCCAGCGCCGGCACCGCCGGCGACGTGGTCGGCTCTGATCTGGTGCGGGCGGCGCTCGGCGGCACGCCGCAGATTGACCGCCTCAACCCGAACCTGCCGGACGAAATGGTGCGCTTCGCGGCGCTGATCGAAAACACGCCGCTGATTATTATCAGCGAGCGCGCCGTTAACACCGTCGCCAACCAGATGCTCGACTACCTGCTGACGCGCGGCTTTCCGCTGCTGCTGGGCCTGACGCTGCTGGCGGCCGCGCTGGTGCTGTTGTTTAACCAGGCCCTGACGCCGCCGCTGCAGCGCCTGACGCAGGCCATCCAGGCCACCGGGCGCGGCAGCTTCAGCGGCGAAATCCCCGCGACCAACCGCGCCGACGAAATCGGCGACCTGGCGCGTGCCTTCGCTGATATGCGCCAGGAAATCGCGGAGCTGGTGCAGGGGCTGACGCTCAGCGTCTCTGAGCGCGAGCGCGACATCAGCGCCACGCAGGACATCAGCCACTTCGCCGCCACCCAGCGCGACTTACAGCACCTGATTGACCGCGTGGTCAGCCTGCTGACGGACCGCTTCACCAACATCTATCACGCCCAGATTTTCCTGCTGGACGACGAACAGCGGTTCGCCGTGCTGCGCGCCAGCACCGGCGCAGCGGGCGCAGCGCTGCTGGCGCGCGGCCACCGCCTGGAGGTGGGCAGCCGCAGCGTGATCGGCCAGGTGACGAGCCTGGGGCAGGTGGTGGTCGCCCGCGACAGCAGCGCCAGCGACATCCACCGCCGCAACGAGTTCCTGCCCGACACGCGCGCTGAGCTGGCCGTCCCGCTGCGCGTGGGCGACCGCGTTATCGGCGCGCTGGACGTGCAAAGCTACCAGCGCGACACGTTCACCGCTGACCAGATTCGCGTGCTGGAGATCATGGCCGACCAGATCGCCATCGCCATTGAAAACGCGCGCCTGTTCCAGCAGACGCAGCGCCAGGCCAGCGACGACGAACGCCGCCAGCGCGCGCTCACTCAGCACACCTGGCGCCAGTATCTCTATGACCAGCGCCAGGCCAGCCTGGAGAGCGCCGCCGGCCAGGCGTCCAGCCCGGCGGACCTGGAGAACCTGCGCCAGGCCGCCGCCGCGCGCGGCGCGGCGGTAGTCGGCGCGCCGACCGCGCACCACACCATCGGCTTCGCCGTGCCCATCCGTCTGCGCGGCGAAACGCTGGGCGCGGTCGCCTGGGAGGTGGCCGAAGCCGGTTTCGACCACAACAAGGTGCTGCTGGCGCAGGAGCTGACCGACCGCCTCGCCATCAGCCTTGAGAACGCCCGCCTGTTCACACAGAGCCAGCGCGCCGCTGAGCGCGAGCGCCTGGTGAATGAGATCGGCACGCGCCTCACCGGCCAGACCGATCTTGACCGCATCCTGCGCACCGCCGTGCGCGAGGTCGGCCAGGCGCTGCGCGTACCGCAGGTGAGCGTTCGCCTGCACGCCCCCGCCGACGCCCTGCCCGCCGGCAGCGCCGACAGCGGCGGCGGCGCTAACGGCAGCGCCAATGGCAGCACCAATGGACATTCGGAGGCCAGTTGAGCATGATTAAGAGGCTGCGGTCCCGCTTACCGTTCGCCCCCGCCCGCACCACCGCCGGGCGTGTAAACCGCCGGCTGGTCCCCCTGATCGTGGTCGCCTTCGCGGTCATCGGCCTGCTGGCCGCGCTCAGCGTGCGCGAAACAGCGCGCTTCCGCCTGGGCGACGGCCACTATTTCGCGCTCGAAAGCCTCCAGACGCAGATCAACGGGCGCGTTGAGCGCCTCGCGCTGGACGCGCGCGCGCTGAGCGAGCTGAACCTCACCCGCCAGTACGCCAGCATGGCCAGCCAGAGCGCCATGCGCAGCGCGGCCGGGCGCGCCGACGTCACCCGCGAGTTCCTGCGCCTGCTGGACCGCAGCCCTGACCTGTACCTGGCGGCGCGCTATGTGACGCCCGACGGCAGCTCGCTGCTGGAGACGCTCAACGTGCTGGAAGGCAGCGTCGTAACGGACCTGGACGCGGGCCGCAGCTTCGCCGGCGACCCGCTGCTGGAGCGCGCGCTGCAGGCGCGCCCCGGCGAGGTTTACATCAGCACGCTGCTGCGCCAGGTTGACGAAAACGGCCAGCCGCTGGACCCGCCGCGCGGCCTGCTGCGCCTGGCGACACCGGTGCGCTTCTTCGACACCGCCCAGAACGCGCTGGGCGTGGTGATGGTGGACGTGAACGCCAGCGCGCTTACAGACGTCGTCAGCAACGCCCACGCCGCCGGGCAGCGCGTGCTGCTGCTGGACAGCCCCACGCGCATTATCGCCGACAGCGCCGACCTCAGCCGCAGCTACCTGAGCCAGGTCCCGCCTGACACCAGCGCCGACTTCACGCCAGCCGCCGCCAGCGGCGACAGCGCGCGCATCGAGCGCATAGTCGGGCCGCTGGCCGCCGACACCCTGGCGCAGGAAACCGACGGCTATGTCCTGTCAGCGCGCAGCCTGAGCAATATCGCCTCGCCCGACGCGCCGCTGCGCCTGGTCATCCTGGAGGACGCTGGCTCCGCCCTGGGCGGCACTTACCAGTCGGCGTTGGGCGTCTTTGCGCTCAGCCTGCTGGCCGGGGTGGGCATCGCGGCGGCGGTCGGCTGGCTGGTGAGCCGGTCGCTGACGCCGTACACCCAGGCCGGGCGGCTGGCGCAGACGCTGGCCGCTGACGCCGGCGCGCCGCCCGCCTACAGCGCCCACGTTGAGGACGCCAGCGCCCTGACCGGCGCGCTGGCCAACGTTTCGGAGCGCCTCAGCAAGCTCAGCGCCGACATGGAGCGCCAGCGCGGGCGGCTGGCCCACAACATCGAGCTGACCGCGCGCGTCGCCCGCGAGACGGCCATGCTGCGCGACCTCGACGCGCTGGTCAACCACGTGCTGGCGCTGGTGTGCAGCGAGTACGGCTTCGACCACGCCCAGGTTTTCCTGCTGGACGACGCCGCGCTGAACGCCATCCTGGTCTACAGCCAGGGCCGCGCGGGGGCCGCGCTGCTGGACGCCGGCCTGAAAGTGGAGGCCAGCAGCGCGACGGCGCTGGGCCGGGTGCTGGTGAACGGCCGGACGGCGACGCTGGAGGGCCTGGACGGCGGCGGCAGCGCCGACGGCCTGCTGCCTGGTATGCGCGCCCGCCTGATCACGCCGCTGTACGCCGGGGCTGAGATCACCGGCGCGCTCGACATTCAGAGCGCCGCGCCGCAGCCGTTCGGCGAGTTTGAGGTGCAGACCTTCACGCTGCTGGCCGGGCAGCTTACGCTGGCGCTGGAAAGCGCCCGCCTGATGATGCAGGCCGAACAGCGCGGGCGCGAAGTCGCCGCGCTCAACCGCCAGCGCACCCACGACGCCTGGGAAGGCGCTGAGGCGCGTTTCGGCCTGGAGCGCGCCTACAGCTATGATCTGCGCGCGGTGAGCGCCGAGGCCGCGCCGCAGCCGCTGGCCGTCAGCGTGCCGATCCGCGTCGGCGCGCAGGTGGTGGGCACGCTCGACGCGGCCCCCGCCCCCGGCCAGCCGTTCAGCGAGGACGAGCAGGCGGTGATGCAGGCGGTGGCTGACCGCCTGGCGCTGGCGCTGGAGAACGCGCGCCTGTTCCAGGAAACGCAGATCAGCCTGCGCGAGACCTCCATCCTGTACGAGCTGAACCGCCGCCTCAACGAGGCCAACACGCTGAACGACATCGTCGCCGCGATTATCACATCGGTGATGCCCGACGCCAACCGGGGCCATATCCTGGGCTTTGACCTGGCCGAGGACAGCAGCGGGCTGCTGCGCCCGATCGCCGCCTGGCCCGACGCCGGTGCGATCGGCGAAACGGCGCTGCGCCTGCCCGCCGCCGAATCCAGCTTCCTGGCCGCGCTCCCGTCGGACCGCGTGGCGGTGGTGACCGATGTCGTCCACGACATGCGCCTGGACAGCGTGCTGCGGGCCGCGCTTCAGGCGCTGGGCGCGGCGGCGCTGGTCGTCGTGCCGCTGAACGTGCGCGGGCAGCAGCGCGGCCTCATCCTGCTGGAGTTCCCCACCCCGCGCGCCTTCACCGAGCAGGAAGGCCGCATCTACACCGCCCTGATTGACCAGGCCGGCGTCGCGGTGGACAACCGCCTGCTGCTGCACCAGACTGAAATGACCCTGACGCAGATCGAGCGGCTGTATGAGGCCAGCCGCATCATCAACACAGCTCAGTCTATCCCGGACCTGGTGCGCGCCGTCGTCACCACGTTCGACGACGAGCGCCTTGATTACGCCCTCAGCCTACTGGAAGGCGACCCCGACGCCGACGGCTGGCCGACCAGCGAACGGCTGGCAGTTGTCACGCACGCGGGCGAAGTCTACGAGCAGGACCTTGTCTTTGGCCTGCGCCTGCCCGCTGACTCGCCGCTGCGCCGCGAGCCGCTGGTGCTGGACGCCGACGCGCCCGCCTGGCCGCTGGCGCAGCACCTGTGGGCGGAAGGCGCGCGCTACCGCGCCGCCTTCCCGCTGTTCAGCGCCAATCGCCCGGTCGCCATCTTCTACGCGCTGGCCGGCGGCGCCTACACCATGCCCGCCGAGGATTATGAAGTCTACAGCGCGCTGGCCGGGCAGATGAGCACCGTGCTGCAAAACCGCCGCCTGTTCCGCGCCGTCGAGTCCGAACGGCAGACGCTGCACTCGATCCTCAGCACGATGCCGTCCGGCGTGCTGGTGCTGGACGCGGCCACCTTCCACCCCATCCAGACCAACGCGCAGATCGAAAAGCTGCTGGGCCGGCCGCTGCCGCTGGACCGCCCGTTCAGCGCCAGCGACTTCGCCATGTACCGCACCGGGACCAACCTGCGCTACAGCGACAGCGACCTGCCGATTTTCGTCGCCGCTGAGACCGGCGCGCTGGCCGTCGCTGACGACATCGTAGTTGTCCGCGATGACGGCAGCCAGGTGGACCTGCTGATCAACGCCGCGCCGATCCGCGGCAGCGCGGGCGAGATCAGCGCCATCGTGGCCGCGGTGGAGGACATCAGCAACCTGCGCGGGCTGGAAAACGCGCTGCAGGACAACCTGCGCGGGACGATCGCCCTGTTCGAGGCCGCCCGCGCGCTGGCCGAGGCCGACAGCATCGACGACGTGCTCAACACGCTGCTGGGCCAGCTTATCACCGTTGAGCCGGATGACGCCGCCGTCGCCCTGGTTGACGAGCGCGACGGCCAGGCCGTCGTGCTGCGCACGCTGTCCGCTGACCCGGCGAACATGCACCTGCCCGCCGCCGTGCTGAGCGCAACCGACCCGGTCACGATCGCCGACAGCGCGCGCGACGGCGCGCTCAGCGCGGCGGACCGCAAGCGGCTGGCGAAGCTGGGCACAAAAGCCCTCGCCACTTTCCCGCTGCGCGCCCCACAGCGCGAGCAGCCGCTGGGCTGGCTGGTGCTGCTGTTCAACGCGCCGCACGAATTTACGATAGAAGAAAGCCGCTTCCTGACGTCGCTGGCCGACAGCGGCGCCGTCGCGCTGGACAACCGCTACCTGTTCGCCAGCACGCAGGACGCCCTGCACGAGGCCAGCGCGCTCTACCGCGCCAGCCGCGCCCTGGCCGACGCCACCGGCCCGGCGGACGTGCTTCAGGCGGTGGTCGAGCATCTGGCCGCGCCGTCCGCCAGCCAGGTTTTCCTGGCGCTGCTCGACGCGCCGGCCTGGGACAGCCCGGACGCCCGCGCCGAGATCGCGGCGGGCTGGACCAGCGGCGACAGCGCGCCCGCCCTGCCGGACGCTGAACTCACGCCGGCGGCGTTCGCGGCCTGGCGGCTGCTGGCCGCGCCGCGGCTGCTGGTCATTGGCGACAGCGCCGCCGACGCTGACCTGAGCGCGGCGGAGCGCGCCGCGCTGGCCGCGCTGGGGGCGCGCGCGCTGATCGTGCTGCCGCTGCGCGCCGCCAACCGCCCGCTGGGCGCGATCTGGATCGCCGCGCCCGAACCGGGCGAACCCGACGAGCGCAGCCGCCGCGTGTTCCAGTCGTTTATGGAGCAGGCATCGCTCACGCTGGAGACGGCGCGCCTGTCAGCGCAGACCGAAACCCGCGCCCGCCAGCTCGCCACATCCGCCGAGGTCAGCCAGTTCGCGACCTCCGTGCTTGACCTGGACGTGCTGCTGCCGCGCCTGGTGGACCTGATCCGCGACGCCTTCGGCTATGACCATGTGCAGGTGTTCCTGATGGACCGCGAAGGGCAGAACGCGGTGCTGCGCGCCAGCACCGGCGACGCCGGACGCGCGCTGCTGAACGTCCACCACAGCCTGGCGAAAGGCTCAAACAGCGTCATCGGCCAGACAGTCGCCAGCGGCCAGCCGGTGATCGCGCTCGACACGGGCCGCTCGGACATTATCCACCGCCCGAACCCGTACCTGCCCGCCACGCGCTCTGAGCTGGCGCTGCCGCTGCTGGTGCAGGACCAGGTGGTGGGCGCGCTCGATGTGCAGTCGAACCGGCCCAACGCTTTCGACCAGGCGGACGTCACCGTGCTGACGACGCTGGCGGCGCAGATCGCCGTCGCCATCGACAACGCGCGCCTGTTCCGCCAGTCGGAGCGCCGCGCCAACGATATGGGCCTGCTGTTCGCCGTGGCGACCGGCGCCGCCGCCGCCGACACGCTGGCGGACGCGCTGGCCAGCGTGGCCGCGGACCTGCACAAGTCACTGGAGGCGCTGACGGTGGGCATCTACCTGCCGCGCACCTATATAGACGAGCTGAACGACACGCTGCACATCCAGCTTGAGCCGGCAGCCGTCGCTGGCGGCGACGTGCCGCTGGCGGCCCTGCCAACCATTCCGGTGGGCGATGACACCAACGCGATCGCCGTCGCCGCCGCCGCTTTCCGCCCGCACATCATCGGCAGAATTGATGCCGACAGCCACTACACGCCGCTGGCGGCGGCGGCGCAGTCGGCGGCGATCATGCCGCTGGCCAGCGCCGCGAAGCTCGTCGGTCTCATCACGCTGGAAAGCGCCACGCCGTTCGCCTACACGCCGGAAACGCGGGCGCTGCTGCAAACAATGGGCCGCACGCTCTCCGCGATCATTCAGAACGCCCAGCTTCTTGAGCAGCTCCAGCTCACCAACGAGCAGCTCCGCGAGCTGGACCGCGTTAAGAGCGAGTTTCTGGCCAACATGAGCCACGAGCTGCGCACGCCGCTGAACTCGATCATCGGCTTCAGCCGCGTGATCCTCAAGGGGATTGACGGCCCGCTGACCGAGATGCAGGAACAGGACCTGACCACCATCTACAACAGCGGCCAGCACCTGCTGGGCCTGATCAACGACATCCTGGACCAGGCCAAGATCGCCTCCGGCAAGATGGACCTCAAGCTGGCGTATTTCGACCTCCGGCCAGTGGTGGAGGGCGTGCGCTCAATCGGCATTGGCCTGGTGAAGGACAAGCCGATCAACATGCTGCTGGATATCCAGTCCGGGCTGCCGCAGGTGTACGGCGACGAGTTCCGCACGCGCCAGGTGCTGCTGAACCTGGTCGCCAACGCGGCCAAGTTTACGCAGCAGGGCACGGTCACGCTGACGGTGTACGCGGTGACGGACGAAAACGGGCGGCGCTTCGTGCGCGTGGACGTGACCGACACCGGCATCGGCATCGCCCTCAAGGACATGCCGCTGCTGTTTGAGGCCTTCCGCCAGGTGGACTCGTCGCTCACACGGACGGCGGGCGGCACGGGCATGGGCCTGCCGATCTCCAAGTCGCTGGTAGAAATGCAGGGCGGCGAGCTGCTGGTGTCGTCGCAGGTCGGCCAGGGGTCCACCTTCAGCGTCACGATCCCCACCGAACCGGCCAGGCCCGACACAGGGGAACTCACTGAACCGGACATCACGGCGGAGCCGCTGCTGGTCACCACCAGCGGCTATAACGGCGACGACGACACGCTGCGCCTGGACAACGGGGGCGGCCAGGGCGGCAGCCGCGACACAGCCACCATGCCTTCGGTGCTGGTCAAGCGGCAGGTGCTGCTCATCGAGGACATCGCCGACCGCGTGGACCAGTTCCGCCGGGTGATCCAGCGCGACGGCTTCGACGTGTTCACCGCCTCCAGCGTGCTGGAGGCCGAGGCGATGGCCAGCGGCCTGCACCCATCAGTGATCGTCATGGACGTGAACTTCGCCGGCGGCCAGGGCTGGAATATCCTGAACAAGCTCAAACAGCGCGAGGACACCAGCGATATCCCGGTGGTGGTGGCGACGCTGAGCGCCGAGGGCGAGCGCGCGCTGGCCGAGGGCGCTCACATCTTCCTTCAGTATCCGATCGTGCCGGAGCAGCTTTCGCAGGCGGTGCTGGCAGCGGAGCAGGCCGCCAGCGTCAGCCGCATCCTCATCATTGACGACCAGCCAGAAAGCGCCCGCCTGCTCACCGAGCTGCTGGACGAAAGCGGCAGCTACCGCGTGTTCGCCGCCCCCGACGGCGCGGCGGGCGTGTCGCTGGTGGCGCGCCGCCGCCCGGATCTGGTGATTCTCGACCTGAACATGCCGGGCAAGGACGGTTTCGAGGTGCTGGACGAGCTGCGCACCAACCCGGAAACCAGCAGCATCCCGGTGCTGGTGGTCACCAATCGCGCGCTGGACCCGGCAGACCGCGAACGGCTGGCGCACGTGCACGTGTTTCAGAAAACGGACCTCAGCGGCGGCAGCCAGCAGCAGTTTATCCGCGATATCGAGGCGTACCTGGCGCGCAGCGAGAGCTAGCTTTAAACTTCACCCTTACTGATCCTCTCTCCATCTGAACCGGGGGCGCAAGCCCCCTTTCCTGTGGAGAGAGTTTTCGGGTAAGGTGTATATACTCAAAGTGAATCGCAATTCGACAATCGTGAGGGCGCTTTGACCAGCACGGCCAAACACATCGAACTGGAATGCATCAACTGCCACACGCGCGTGCCGCTGAACAAAAACGTGTCTGGCTGCCCGCGCTGCGGCGAGAACATCCTGGAAGCGCGCTACGACCTCAGCGGCCTTGACCCCGCCGCCTGGATGCAGGCGCTCAGCGCGCGGCCCGCGCGCCTGTGGCGCTACCACGAGGTGCTGCCGATCTACGACACAAACAACATCGTCACGCTCGGCGAGGGCGGCACGCCGTTGGTGAAGTCAAAAGCGCTGGCGGCCAGCCTGGGCCTGAAAAACCTGTACATCAAAGACGAACGGCAGATGCCGACCGGCAGCTTTAAGGACCGGCAGGCCACCGTCGCCATCTCCGCCCTGCGCGAGATGGGCGTGGACGAGCTGGTCGTCGCCAGCACCGGCAACGTCGCCATCGCCTACGCGGCCTACTGCGCCCGCGCCGGCATCAAGCTGTGGGCCTTCTTCCCCAGCCTGGCCCCGGCTGACAAGATGCGCGAGGCGGCGCTGTACGGCGCTGAGGTGATGAAGATCACCGGCACGTATGACCAGACGAAAGAGCTGGCAGCGCGCTTCGCCCGCACCAAAGGCGTCTTTCTGGACCGGGGCATCAAGAGCGTGGCGGCCATCGAAGCCATGAAAACGATGGCCTATGAGATCGCTGAGCAGCTCGGCCATGAGCTGGAGGGCGGCCGGCGCTGGCGCGCCCCGGACTGGTTCTTCCAGGGCGTCAGCGGCGGCATGGGGCCGATCGGCGTGGGCAAGGGCTTCCGCGAGATGCTGGACTTCGGCATCGTTGACGCGATGCCGAAGCTCGGCCTGGTGCAGTCCACCGGCTGCGCGCCGATGGTCGAGGCGTGGGCGCGCGGCCAGCGCATCGCCACGCCTATCGAACACCCGGAGACAATCATCGCTACGCTGGCGACTGGCAATCCGGGCCGCGCCTATGAGCTGCTGTACGATTACGTGCGCGACTACGGCGGGCATTTCGTCAGCGCCAACGATCAGGAAGCCTTCAGCGCCATTCGCATCCTGGCGCGCAACGACGGTATGTCGGTCGAGCCGGCGGTGGGCGTGACGTTCGCCGGGCTGTTCAAGATGGTGCAGAAAGGCATCGTCAAGCCCGACGACGTGGTGGTGATCAACGGCTCTGGCCACACGATGCCGGTCGAGACGCAGATTCTCGATGAACAGTGGCAGCGTTCGATTGACCTGTCGGTGCGCTCGCCCGCGCCGGTGCTGCCGGAGGAAGGGCTGCTCTCGGCGCTGGAGCAGATGGACGCGCTGGTGCGGCGCATCGTGCTGGTGGAGGACAACGCCGACGCCGCGCGCCTCATCAGCCGCATCCTGCGGGCGCGCGGCAGCTACGATGTGCGGGTGGCCGCCGACGGCGAGGAAGGCTTCGCGCTCATCCGCCAGGCGCGCCCGGACCTGGTGATTACCGACCTGATGATGCCCGGCGTGGACGGCTTCACGCTCATTGACGCCATGAAGGCCGACCCGGACATGAGCCGCATCCCGATCATCGTGGTGACGGCCAAAGAGCTGACGGCCAAAGAGCGCGCGCGCCTGGGCGGGCAGATCAATCTGCTGCTGCAAAAAGGCTCGTTCATTGACGAGGACTTTGTCGCCAGCCTCGTCAACGACCTGAGCTGAGCGAGGTATTTCTGTGGCCAGCGCGCGTGTGCGCTACCGCTGCGAGGTGAACTGTGCGCGCCCATGACCAGGCGCAGATGCGCGGTGTGCTGGCGGCCTTTCTTACGCCGCTGCTCTTAGGGCTGTCGCCGATCTTCGGCAAGCTGGCGATCACCGCCGGGGCGGACCCGTTCGGTGTGGCGGCGGTGCGCACGGTGGCGGCGGTGCTGCTGCTGTGGGCCGTCTATCTGGTGCTGTTCCGGCGGTTCATCTACATTTACCCGGCGGGCCTGCTGGGCTGCGTCGTCGTCGGCGCGGTCAACGGCATCGGCTCGCTGTTTTATTACGGCGGGCTGGAGCTGCTGGCCGCCTCGCTGGCCCAGCTTCTCAACGGCATGTACCTGGTGTTCGCCGTGCTGCTGGCGCACATCGGCGGCCAGCGCCTGGACCGGCGGACGCTGGCGCGCATCGGGCTGGCGCTGGCGGCGCTGACGCTGCTCACCGGCTTCGGCAGCGAGGCGGTAGACTGGCTGGGCGTCGGCCTGATGCTGGGCAGCGCCATTATGTTCGCCGGGACGGTGATCCTCAGCCAGTACGTGCTGCACGAGATGCCCGCGCCCACCATGACGCTCTATTCGCTCAGCACGACGGCGGTGCTGGTGCTGATGGTGTGGCTGGCGGTTGGCGCGCCAGGGCTGGCGGCGGCGGTTGGCCCGGCGCTGACGCCGATCCTGCTGCTGGGGATAACGACGGCGCTGGCGCGGCTGGCGATGTACAGCGGCATCAAGGTGCTGGGCAGCATGCAGACCGCCATCCTGGCGATCGCCGAAATCGGCGTGTCGCTGGTGCTGGCGTTCCTGGTGCTGGGCGAGCGCCTGACCAGCGCGCAGGTGGTGGGCGTCGGCCTGCTGGCCGCCAGCCTGCTGCTGGTGCGTGCGCGCGACCTCACAGCGGCGCACTTTAACCCCGGCGCGCTGCTAGTGCAGAACATCTCGGCGCAGCAGTTCCAGTTCATCGCCTTCCACCGCGCGTTCGGGCGCGGCGACGCCGACAAGGAAAACGACGTGATGGCGAAGATCACCACGCGCGAGATGCGCGCCATCCAGCAGATGATGGGGGCTGACGGCGGCCCGCTCAACCCGTTTCCCATCGCCAGCCCGACGGCGCAGTACAGCGTGGACCTGCGCGTCTTCCTCGACGACGCCCCCGAACCGGGCGACGAACAATCCCCCCTTGACGCCGCGCGATAATTCGATATACTTCTAATTCGATGTTTATCGAATAAAGGAGTGTGGCGATGAACACGGCACAGCAAGCCGACTGGCTGCATCTGCTTAAAGCAGTGGCGGACGACAACCGCCTGACGATGGTCGGGCTGATGAACGAGCGCGAGCGCACCGTCGGCGAGATGGCCGGGCTGCTGGCGCTGGCCGAGCCGACGGTGTCGCACCACGTCAGCAAGCTGCGCGGCGCGGGGCTGCTGCTGCTGCGCATGGCCGGCAGCCAGCGTTTTTATCGCACCAACCCGGCGCGGCTGGATGAGTTTCGGCGTTACGCCGCCGAGATCGGCAGCCTGCCCACCGACTCGCAGCCGGCGGCCGTTGATAACACCTGGATCGAAGCGCTGGACGTGCCTGAAGCCGACAAAAAAGTGCTGCGCACCTACATGGCGGGCACACGGCTGACACAGTTCCCCAACCGCGAGAAGCGCTGGCTGGTGATTCTGCGCTGGCTGGTGACGCTGTTCGAGCCGGGTGTGCGCTACAGCGAGAAGGAAGTGAACGCTATCCTGACGCGCGTCCACGAAGACTACGCCCTGATGCGGCGCGACCTGATCGAGTACGGCTTCATGCGGCGCGCGCGCGGCGGCGGCGACTACTGGGTGACGCCTGAGGACGAAGCGCCTGACTCCCGCTGACGTTGTCGCCGTGCCGCTGAATTACCTCAGAAACCTCACCCCTAAATCCCCTCTCCATAAGAGAGGGGACTTGCAGCCCGCGCTCGCTTGTCTCCCCCTCTCCATAAGAGAGGGGGGCGGGGGGTGAGGTTGGCGGGCCGGGGGTGACCTCACCCCTAAATCCCCTCTCCATAAGAGAGGGGACTTGCAGCCCGCGCTCGCTTGTCTCCCCCTCTCCCCATAGAGAGGGGGCCGGGGGGTGAGGTTGCTGTGCGCCGGGGGGTGACCTCACCCCTAAATCCCCTCTCCACAAGAGAGGGGACAAGCGACCGCGCGCCTTCTCCCCCTCTCCCCATGGAGAGGGGGCCGGGGGGTGAGGTTTGTGTGAGCCGGGGGGTGAGGTTGCTGTGGGCCGGGGGGTGAGGTTGCTGTGGGCCGGGGGGTGAGGTTTGTGTGGGCCGGGGGGTGAGGTTTGTGTAGGCCGGGGGGTGAGGTGCGCGCGCCGGGGCGTGCGGCTGCGCGCGCCGGCTGCGGTCAGCCGCCGATCTGGTACATCTCCACCTTGCGTTTTTTGCCGGGCGTGGCTTCGGCGCGCAGCTCAGAGTAGCGGTCAGCGCGCTGACTCCACGTCCCGCGCACAATCGCCGCCAGGTCATCGTCGCTGGCCCCGGCGCGCAGCGGGCCGCGCAGGTCGATCCCGGCGGCGGCGAACAGGCAGGTGAACAGGCTGCCCGCTGGCGACAGGCGCAGGCGCGAGCAGCCGCCGCAGAAGGGCTGCGTGACCGACGTGATCAGCCCGATTTCACCGCCGCCGTCGCGATAGCGGTAGCGCCGGGCGACTTCGCCCCGGTAGCGGGCCGCCGCTGGCTCCAGCGGCAGCACGGCGTCAATGCGGCTGACAATCTCGGCGGCGGGGACGACATCGTCCATGCGCCAGCCGTTCATCGTGCCCACGTCCATATACTCGATGAACCGGACGATCCAGCCCCGGTCGCGGGCGTAGCGCGCCAGGTCAACGATCGTGTGTTCATTGACGCCGCGCTGCACCACCGCGTTGACCTTGATCGGCGTCAGGCCGGCGCGCTCGGCGGCGGCGATGCCGTCCAGCACAGCCTGCACGCCGCTGCGCGCGCCGTTCATGCGCCGGAAAATGGCGTCGTCCAGCGTGTCCAGGCTGACGGTCACGCGCTGCAAACCGGCGTCCTTCAGCGCCTGCGCCTTCTGCGGCAGGTAATAGCCGTTGGTCGTCATCGCCAGATCGTCCACGCCGTCAAGCTGCGCCAGCAGCGCCACCAGCTTTTCGACCGCGCGGCGCACCAGCGGCTCGCCGCCGGTCAGCCGCAGCTTGACCGCGCCCAGGCGTGTGATCACGCGCGCCACGCGCGCGATTTCTTCAAACGTCAGCAGGTCCGCGTGCGGCAGGAACCTGAAGCCCGCGCCGAACACCTCTGCCGGCATACAGTAAGTGCAGCGAAAATTGCAGCGGTCAGTCACGGAAATGCGCAGGTCGCGCAGCGGGCGGTCGAGCTGGTCAGTAAGCATGGCAGATGCCTGTTGGTTTTGCTAACAATCATCTGACATATTATACGCCAAACTGGCCACAAAGCGCTATTGAACTGGCGCGGTACAATCCAGCGCATGAACAACACGCCTGCGCCCACCTTCCAGCTTATCTGCCCACACTGCGGGCGCGCCGCCGCGCCGCTGGACTGGCACTGTGACGGCCACCCGCTGGAGATCGCCAGCCCGCCGCCGTTCGCCGCCGCTGCCATTGACACCGGCGTGTGGAGCATGTGGCGCTACGCCGCCGCGCTGCCGGTGGCGCGGCGCGTCTCGCTGGGCGAAGGGCTGACGCCGCTGGTCCCGGTCGAAACGGCGGGCATGCGCTTCCACGCCAAGCTGGAATATCTCAATCCCACCGGCTCGTACAAGGATCGCGGGACGGCGGCGCTGCTCAGCCACCTGCTGGCCGGCGGTGTGGAGACCGTCATTGAGGATTCGTCGGGCAACGCGGGCGCGTCGCTGGCGGCGTACTGCGCCGCCGCCGGGGTGCGCGCGCGCATCTACGTGCCGGCGGCAGCGCCTGCGGGCAAGAAACGCCTGATCGAGCGCTTTGGCGCGGCGCTGGTGGAAGTCCCCGGCCCGCGCGCCGCCGCCACCGACGCGGCGCGCCAGGCCGCGCGCGCCGTGCCCTACGCCAGCCACGCCTGGAGTCCGCTGTTCATCGCCGGGCAGATGACGTGCGCCTGGGAAATCTGGGAGCAGATGGGCCGGCGCGCGCCCGACGCGCTGGTTGTGCCGGTGGGCTACGGCGGCCTGCTGCTGGGGCTGGCGCGCGGCTTCGGCGCGCTGCTGGCCGCCGGGCTGATCGAACGGCTGCCGCGCCTGTACGCGGCGCAGGCCGCCGCCTGCGACCCGCTGGTGCGCGCCTGGGAGCGCGGCGGCCCGGTCACGGCGGCGGCGCAGGGAACAACCGTGGCCGACGGCATCACAGTCGCGCTGCCCCTGCGCGCGGACGAGCTGCTGCGCGCGCTGCGCGCCAGCGGCGGGGCGGCGCTGCGCGTCAGCGATGAGGCGGTGCTGGCGGCCCAGGCGGCGCTGGCGCGGCGCGGCCTGCTGGTCGAGCCGACCGGGGCGGTGGGCGCGGCGGCGCTGGCGGACGCGCGCCGGCTGGCGGGCGCGGACGCTGAGATCGTCGTGCCGCTGACCGGCAGCGGCCTGAAAACGCTGTCGTAACACACCCTTGTCACCGATAGTTGCAGCAGACCGGCGCTTTGTAGTACAATTTAAGTGTTCAGTAATGGATTAATTTTTAACCGGAGGCCTGTGTTGCCCGTCCTGCTGCTCGCCCAGGGCGATCCCCATGCTAAAGACCTGCTGCGCCGCGCCATTGAAGCGCGCTACGGCGCGTCCCCGCCGGTCATCGAAAGCCTGGAAATCGACCTGCAGGGGCGCGTTCGCGCGCAGCTCGGCCCGGTCAAGGTCTGGATTCCGCTGGAGATCCAGGCGCGCTTTCAGTTCCCGTCCGCCATGCGCTGGGATTTTATCGTGCGGCCAGTAGGCGTGGCCGTCCAGCGCGGCGTCGAAGCGTTCGACGGCACCACCTACCGCCGGCTGCGCGGCAGCGAAGCGCCAGCCATCATCAGCGACCAGAACCTGGTCCTGTCCGCCCAGAGCCGGCTGTGGGCGCTGGCGGCCCTGTTCCTCACCCCGCTGGGCGAGCATTTCGTCCGCCTCGCGCACGCCGATGACCACTGCTTCACGGCGACCAACACGCTCATCAACGACGCTGTCAGCCTGCGCCTGCGGCCCAACCACAGCCTGGAACAGGTGGCTGTGACCTGTTTTAACCCGGACACCAGCCTGACACAGCGTTTCAGCCTGCGCCTGTCCACCGGCCAGCAGCCAGTTGACGGCGTGATGCTCCCCTGTAAAATCAGCGCTTTCTGGGATGACGAGCCGTACTACGAAGCGCAGCCGGTGCGCGTCGCCAGCAACCCGGCGCTCGCCAGCAGCGTGTTCACGCTGGCCGCCGACACCTGAAGCGCGGGGCCGCCAGCCAATGGCGAAAGCGCGCTGCGGTTCTCCCCCTAAGTGCCTTTTGTTGCTGGCAAAAGCGCGCAAACGCGGTATATTTGACGCTGTTGCACAGTTATGCTAATCTTGGTTTGCTTATTTGTGTGAATCGTAACAAATCACCGAGGATGACTCATGGCATTTGAAACCTTCGCGCCGGTGGGGGCGCTGCTGATTATTGCCACTGGTGTCTCGCTGCTGATTATCTTCCTCTCGCGCCTGCTGGGGCCGTTTAACCCCACCTTCCGCAAGACCGCCCCCTACGAAAGCGGCATGAAACCGATTGGCCCGGCCATGCGCCGGCTGCCGGTCAAATTCTACCTGGTGGCGGTGCTGTTCATCCTGTTCGATATTGAAGTTATCTTCTTCCTGCCCTGGGCCGTGCTGCTGCGCGAATTGGGCGTCTACGGCCTCGTTATGATGGGCGTCTTTGCCCTGGTGCTGACTGTGGGCTTATTCTACGAGTGGAAGTCAGGAGCGCTGGAATGGGAGTAACGTCGAAGCTGGGCAACCTGGGCGTTGTCACCACAACGCTCGACACCGCTGTCAACTGGGCGCGCACCGGCGCGATGTGGCCGCTGCTGTTCGGGCTGGCGTGCTGCGCGATCGAATATATGGCGACGCAGGCCTCCAACTATGACCTGGCGCGCTTCGGCATGGAGCTGAACCGCGCCACCCCGCGCCAGGCCGACCTGCTGATTATCTCCGGGCGCGTCACCCGCAAGATGGCCCCGGTGGTGCGCCAGCTTTACGACCAGATGGCCGAGCCGAAATGGGTCATCGCGATGGGCGACTGCGCCTCGTGCGGCGGCGTCTACAACAACTACGCCGTCGTGCAGGGGGTGGATGAGATCATCCCGGTTGACGTGTACGTGGCCGGCTGCCCGCCGCGCCCCGAACAACTGCTGCACGGCATTCTCACGCTGCACGAAAAAGTGCGCGGCGAGCGCGTGGCTGACTGGGCCTGATGGCCGCAGACAAGACGAAGGATAACCCGTATGCAGATCCCTCCACCGCTTGACCCGGCAGACGCGCTGAAAACGGCGCTGCCCGCCGCCCTGCTGGAAACGCGCAGCTTTCGCGGCGAAACTACGCTGGTGCTCGCCCGTGAACACCTGACGGCCGCCGCGCGCTACCTGCGCAACACCCCCGGCCTGGTCTATAACTTCCTGTCGGACATCAGCGCGGTTGATTACTACCCGGACAGCAGCCGCCCGGAGCGCTTCGGCGTGTCGTATCACCTGTATTCGATGCTCTATAACCGCCGTCTGCGCCTGAAGGTGTTTGTGCCCGAGGCTGCGCCGGCGGTGGACACCGTGACCGGCATCTGGCCGGGCGCGAACTGGCTGGAGCGCGAGATTTTCGACATGATGGGCATCGCCTTCAACGGCCACCCGGACCCACGGCGGCTGCTGATGCCCGCTGACTGGAACGGCCACCCGCACCGCCGCGACTACCCGCTGGGCTATGAACGGGTGCTGTTTTCGTTTAACGCCGAAGAAATCATGAAGCACAAGCCGTTTGCCGAAGACTAGCGTAAAGGACCCGTGATGGCACTTCAGACCATCCAGCAGCAGCATATCCAGGAAGGCAAATGGGAAGGCAGCGTTGACGAACTGCGCGGCCTGGTCAGCGAGCGCGCCATCACCGGCGAAACCATGCTGCTGAACATGGGGCCGCACCACCCCAGCACGCACGGCGTCCTGCGCCTGCTGCTGGAGCTGGACGGCGAGGAAATCATCACCTGCCTGCCCGATATCGGCTTCCTGCACACCGGCATCGAGAAGAATATCGAGAGCAAGACCTACGAAAAGGGCCTCACGCTCACCGACCGCATTGATTATCTCTCGCCGCTGTCGAACAACATGGCCTTCTGCCTGGCGGTCGAGAAGCTGGTGGACCTGGACGTGCCGCCGCGCGCGCAGGCCGTGCGCGTGCTGCTGCTCGAACTCCAGCGCATCGCCAGCCACCTGGTGTGGCTGGGCACGCACGCGATGGACCTCGGCGCGATGAGCGTCTTTCTCTACTGCTTCCGCGAGCGCGAGCACATCCTCGACCTGCTGGAGATGGTCTCTGGCCAGCGGCTGATGGGCAGCTACTTCCGCCCCGGCGGCCTCTGGCGCGACCTCACGCCCGACTTTCTGCCGGCGCTGGAGAAATTCCTGGCCTATTTCCCGCCCAAAGTGGACGACTACGAGGCGCTGCTCACCAAGAACCCGCTGTGGATCGACCGCACGCAGGGCATCGGCGTGGTCGAGCCGGAGGTGGCGCTGGCCTGGGGCATGACCGGCCCCACGCTGCGCGGCAGCGGCGTCAACTGGGACGTTCGTAAGGCCCTGCCTTACAGCGGCTACGAACAGTACGACTTTAACATCCCGCTGGGCGAACACGGCGACGTGTACGACCGCTATTTCGTCCGCATCCACGAGATGCGCGAGAGCCTGAAGATCGTGCGGCAGGCGGCGGCGAACCTGCCGGGCGGCCCCTTCCGCACGCAGAACCGCAAGTTCGCGCCGCCGCCGCGCAGCGAGCTGGGCCAGAGCATGGAGGCGGTGATCCACCACTTCAAGCTGTGGACTGAGGGCTTCAGCGCGCCCGACGAGGAAGTGTATATCTCCATTGAAAGCCCGCGCGGCGAGTTCGGCTGCTACCTGCACGGCACCGGCGGCAACAAACCGCGCCGGGTTCACTTTAAGACCCCGTCGTTCATGCACATTTCGGCGCTGCCGGTGATGACCAAGGGCCACATGATCGCGGACCTGGTGGGCATCGCGGGCAGCATTGATGTCGTGCTGGGCGACTGTGACCGCTAAGGAACGGAAATCCATGTCTATCCTCGACCAGAAATACGCCCAACGCATCGAAGCTGCTTTCGCCAAGTACCCGGACAAGCGCTCGGCGGTGATGCCCCTGCTGTTTATCGCCCAGGAAGAATACGGCTACGTCAGCCCGGAGGGCGTTGCTGAGGTGGCGCAGTTGTGCGAGCTGGACCCCACGCACGTGCACTCCATCGCCGGCTTCTACACCATGTATTCCGAACGGCCCAAAGGCAGGTACTGGCTCCAGGTGTGCACCGACCTGGCCTGCGCCCTGCGCGGGGCCGATGAGTTCCACAAGGAACTCAAGGAACACCTGGGCGTGGAGGAAGGCGGCACGACCGAGGACGGGCTGTTCACGGTCGAGCATGTGATGTGCCTGGCCGCGTGCGATAAAGCGCCCCTGCTCCAGTGCAATTTCCACTACATGGAAAACCTGGACATGGAGAAGATGAAAGCGTTTATCGAGGAAAAGCGCGCCGAGGCGAAAAAGAGCAAGCCTTAGGGGATCCACACGGACGAGATGGAGTGTAGTTAAAATGCACATTCTGCTGCGCGCAAGAGACATCCCCGACATTCATCAGTACGCCGTCTACCTGAAGAACGGCGGCTATGCGGGGCTGAAAAAGGCCCTGGCGATGACGCCCGCCGCGGTGATCGAGGAGGTCAAGGCGTCGGGGCTGCGCGGGCGCGGCGGCGCGGGTTTCCCCACCGGCGTCAAATGGAGCTTTATCCCGCAGAGCGAGCCGGTGAAATATGTCGTCGTCAACGCCGACGAGAGCGAGACCGGCACGTTCAAAGACCGCGAGATCATGGAGACCAACCCGCACCAGTTGATCGAAGGCGCGCTGATCTGCGCCTGGGCGATCCAGGCGACGGCGGTCTACATCTACCTGCGCGGCGAGTTCTGGGATGTCGCCCACGAACTCGACAAGCGCATCCAGGAAGCGTATGACGCCGGGTTCGCCGGCGAGAACATCCTGGGAACCGGCTGGTCGTGCGGCGTTTACACGCATCTGGGGGCCGGGGCTTATATCTGCGGCGAGGAAAGCGCGCTGCTCAACAGCCTGGAAGGGCTGCTGGGCCAGCCGCGCGTGCGCCCGCCGTTCCCGGCGCAGAAGGGCGGCGGCCTCTACAAAGAGCCGACCGTTGTCAACAACGTCGAGACGCTCACCAACGTCCCCTGGATCATCGTCAACGGCGCGGCGGAGTACAGGAAGATCGGCACAGAGCAGAGCGCCGGCACTAAGATTTTCTGCGTCAGCGGCCACGTGCCCAAGCCGGGCAACTACGAGCTGCCGCTGGGCGTGACCTTCCGCGAGCTGCTGGTCGAACACGCTGGCTGCGACCCGGCCAACATCAAGGGCATTCTGCCCTCTGGCGGTTCGGGGCCGGTGGTGCGCGGCACCGACAAAGTGCTGGACACCAAACTCAGCTATGAGGATATGGTCCAGATCGGCACGATCCTCGGCTCGGCCTCGGTCATCGTCATGGACCACACGGTCGATATGGCGTGGATGGCCGCCAAAGTCACGAAGTTCTTCCGGCACGAGAGCTGCGGCAAATGCACGCCCTGCCGCGAAGGGACGTATTGGCTGGACAAGGTGCTGGACCGCATCATGGCGGGGCAGGCGCGGCCGAGCGACGTCACGCTGATCGACAACATCGCCAAGAACATGGCCGGCAACGTGCTGTGCGCCCTGGGCGATTTCGCCGCGAACCCGATTATCTACACCATTCAGAATTTCCCGGAGGACTTCGCCACCCACGTGCAGCCGAAGGATGTCGAGGAAAAGCCAGCGCGCAAAGCGCCGCCGCGCCGTAAAGAGGCGGCGGCTGAACCCGCTGGAGATTAGCGGATGGACAGCGACTTCACGCCGGTTCAGCCAGCGCCACCAGCGGCTGAACCGGCGGCTGAGCCGCTAACAACGGCGGCAGCGGCCCCGCCGCGCGGGCTGTGGGCGCGGCTGCGCGCCGTTCGCGGCGGCGCTGACCCCGCCGACCGCCTGGCGGCGCTGACGGACGCCGCCGCCGCCAGCCCGGACGCGCCAGCTAACTATCTGCTGCGCGCCGAACTGTACGCCCGGCTGGGCGAGGACGCGCTGGCGCTGGCCGATTTCAACCGGGCGCAAACGCTGGCGGCCAGCGCTTTTGAGCGCCATAATTGGGGCCTGGTCAACCAGGCGCTGCGCGACCGGGCCGCCGCGGGGGCCGCCAGCGCGCAGCAGCGGCTGGCGCGGCGGGCGCCGGGCCGCCCGTTTCAACCGCAGGCTGAAGATTAAACCCGCGCCAGGGCCGCGCCGACCGGCCTGGCGGTTCGCAGTTGCACGATGCTTACTGGAGGCACTATGGCCGACGCCGTAACGGTTATCATTGACGATCAGGAATACTCCCTGCCCGCCGGGGCTAATCTGGTGGACGCTGCCAAAGCCATTGGCAACGAGATTCCCGTGTTCTGCTACCACCCAAAGCTGGAGCCGGTGGGGATGTGCCGTATGTGCCTGGTGGAGATGGGCACAGTCGAGAAGGACCGCGCGACCGGCGAGGTGCTGCGCGACGAGCAGGGCAAGCCGAAAGTCCGCTGGATGCCCCGGCTGCAAACCGCCTGCACCACCCCCATCACGGCGGGCCTGGTGGTGCGTACCAACGTGCCGCGCGTGACCGAAGCGCGCAAGGACGTGCTTGAATTTCTGCTCACCAGCCACCCGCTGGACTGCCCTGTCTGCGATAAAGGCGGCGAGTGCGCGCTGCAGGACCTGACGATGCTGCACGGGCCGGGCGTGTCGCGCATGAACTTCAGCGACAAGATGCGGCTCGACAAAAACCTGCCGCTGGGCGACCTGATCGTCCTGGACGAGGAACGCTGTATTCAGTGCGCGCGCTGCATCCGCTTCCAGGCCGAGATCGTCGGCGACGACGTGCTGGCGTTCCACGAGCGCGGGCGCACCCTTCAGATCATCACCCACAGCGACCCGCCGTTCGACACCTACTTCAGCGGCAACACCACCGATGTCTGCCCGGTGGGCGCGCTGACGACCGTTGATTTCCGCTTCGGCGCGCGCCCCTGGGAGCTGACCAGCGTGCCCAGCATCTGCCCTTACGACGCCGCCGGCGCTAACATCACGCTTGACA
The DNA here is from genome assembly GCA_048499435.1 of Anaerolineae bacterium. Classification (GTDB taxonomy): domain Bacteria; phylum Chloroflexota; class Anaerolineae; order Aggregatilineales; family Phototrophicaceae; genus DAOTWC01. Next base: position 565,783 of record JASNZW010000002.1, on the reverse strand, counting down.
CGCGCCTGGACCGCAGCTTCGGCGGGCAGGCGGTTATCAAGCGCGTTATGCCGCGCCAGAACGAATACGTCAACGAAATCTGGATTTCGGACAAGACGCGCTTCGGCCACCACTTCACGCGCAGCGCTGACCGCCTGGCGGCGCCGCTGTGCGACGGCGCGCACACCCCCTGGGCCGACGCGCTGGCCGCCGCCGCCGACCTGCTGCGCGCGGCTGAGGGCCGCGTGGCCGCCATCGCCGGCAGCGGTATGAGCAACGAGGACCTGTGGGCGCTGCGCCAGCTCGTGACCGGGCTGGGCGGCGAGCGCCTGGGCGCGTGGCCGCCCACGCACGCCGGGGCTGACCTGGTGGCGCAGGTCGGGGTGGGCCAGGGAACTAACCTGGGCCACCTGGGCAAAGGCGACGCGGTGCTGATTATCGCCACCGACCTTGAGGAAGAAGTCCCGCTCTGGCGGCTGCGGCTCAAGCAGGCGCACGACCGGGGCGCTTATGTCGTCGTGGCGAACGCGCGCCACACGCGCATGGACGACTTCGCCAGCGAAACGCTGCGCTATGCGCCGGGCCGCGCCGCCCACTTCATGAGCGCGCTGCGGCAGGACAACGCCGCCGCTGCCGAAAAGCTGGCCGGGGCCGCCCACCTGGTGATCGTGGCCGGGGCCGAGGGCCTGGCGCTGGACGGCAGCCGCGCCCTCATGCAGGCCGCCGCCAATTTCCTGATCGAAAGCGGGCACGCGGGCCAGCCAGACAGCGGCCTGCTCGCGCCCTTCCCCGGCCCCAACGGCATGGGCCTGCACTATCTGGGCTTCACGCCAGAGGCCACCCAGGACATCATCCAGAACCCGCCCGCCGTGCTGATCGTGGCCCAGGCTGACCTGCTGGCCGACGACCCCGCCGCCGCTGACTGGCTGCGCGGCGTCCAGACGGTTATCAACCTGACGCTGTTCGAGGATGACCTGAGCGCCCAGGCCGCCGTCACGCTGCCGATCCAGAGCTTCGCCGAGCGCGACGGCTCGTTCACCAACGGCGAGCGCCGCGTGCAGCGCTTCTACACGGCGCAGGGGCCGATCGGGACCGCGCTGCCCGCGTGGCAGGCGCTGGAACGGCTGGGCGAGACGCTGGGCCAGGGCCGCGCAAAACTCAGCGCCGCCGCTGTGCTGCAGGACCTCAGCCAGCACGTGCCGGCCTTTGCGGGCATCACCTTCGGGGCGCTGGCCCACACTGAGCCGCAGCTTCCCGCCGTTGGCGACAACATGTATTACGGCGGGACCGCCCACCTGAACAACGGCGGCCTGGGCGTGCAGATCGCCACCAGCGCCGACCAGGGCGCGGCGCCCGCGCCCGGCGCGCTGACGCTGCCCGCGGTGGCGCAGGCCGGGCGCGGCCAACTGCTGCTGCTGCCGGTGACGCGCCTCTACAACCGCGAGCGCGCCTTCGCCGCCAGCGCGCTGATGCACGCGCGCACCCCGGAGCCGTATGCCGAGATCAGCCCGGCGGACGCCAAACGCCTGAAGATCAGCGCGGGCGACATGCTCGCCGTCGCCGCCGCTGGCCTGCCAGTGGTGCATGTGCGCGCCGTCGTCAGCGTTGACGCGCCGGAACACACGCTTATCATTCCCCGGCACCTGACCACTGTGCCTGTCGCGCTGGCCCCGGCAGCCGCCGAGGTGAGCCTGGCGGGCGCGCTTGTAGTCGAAGGCTGAGCTTATGACCCTCTACCGAGTCTTTCGCACGCTGGTTGGCGTTACCGCTGTTGTGCTGGGCGTCCTGGCCGCGCTGACGGTGCTGCTGGCCCCTGCCGACGCGCTGACCAAACTGATCCTGCTGGCCGCGCTGGCGGCGACGGCGGCGCTGGTGGTCAACCGCGAGCAGCGCGCGCTGGCGCTGGGGCTGCTGGCCGTCGTGTTCATCCTGGGGCTGGTGAGTATCTTCACCTATGACAACCCCCTGCTGACGCGCCTGATCTACATCCTGCTGCTGGCGGGCGCGCTGGCCGTCCCGGCCGCCGTGATCTTCCTCCGCGCGCCGCCGATCGTCGGCCTGCTGCTGCTGGTGGGCGTGGCGCTGCTGCTGATCGTGGCGGTCAACGCGCAGGCGCTTTACGACTGGGGCACGGGCGCGCTGGACTTCGTGTTCAACACGCAGGCGCGTATCCCGGCGGAGAGCGTGATCTACTGCTACGACGACGCCGGCTGCGCTGGCCTCTACCCGATCATCTTCTCGCTGGTGCTGTTCCTGGTGGTGCTGACGGGCTTCGCCTACACCACGCTGCTGGAGCGCAAGCTGCTGGGCTGGCTGCAATCGCGCATCGGGCCGAACCGTATTGGGCCAAGCGGCTTCTTCCAGCCGGTGGCCGACGGCATCAAGCTGATCTTCAAAGAGGACATCATACCGGCCCAGGCTGACCGCGCGATCTGGACGATCGCGCCGGTTATCAAAGCCGTCCCGGTGCTGATCCTGTTCGCCGTCATCCCCTGGGGGCCGAACATCATCGTGCCCTGGTTTGCGCCGTCATTGGGCGACGTGTGGTTTGAAGTGCCGCTGGGCCTGGCGGACCCCAACGTAGGCGCGCTGTGGCTGCTGGCGATCACCAGCCTGGGCACTTACGGCGTGATCCTGGCCGGCTGGTCCAGCGCCAGCAAGTACGCCATGCTGGGCGGGCTGCGCTCGTCAGCGCAGATGATCAGCTATGAGCTGAGCGTCGGCCTGGCGCTGGTCGTGCCCATTCTGCTGGCGGGCAGCATGAGCCTGGGCGATATGATTCGCGGCCAGACGTTCATCTGGGAATGGTACGTGTTCCAGAACCCGCTGGCCGCCGCCATCCTTATGATCGCGCTGCTGGCTGAGGTCAACCGCGCGCCCTTTGACCTGCCAGAGGCCGAGCAGGAACTCACGCAGGGCTACCAGACCGAGTACAGCGGCATGAAGTTCGCGCTGTTCATGATGGCCGAGTACCTGGGCATGATCGCCGTAAGCATGATCGTGGCTACGACGTTCCTGGGCGGCTACAGCGACGGTTTCGGCCTGGTCGAGTCCGCGCCCATCCTGGGGCCGCTGGTGCTGTTCGGCAAGGTGGTGCTGCTGCTGGCAGGCATGATCTGGGTGCGGGCCACGCTGCCGCGCATCCGCTATGACCGGCTGATGGCGCTGGGGTGGAAAATCATGCTGCCGCTGGCGCTGGTCGCGATCGTCTGGACGGCGGTTACGGTTGTCGTGGCGGACGTCTTCGGCAGCCCCGTCGCTTACGGCGTCGCCGCCGGCGTTATGTTCGTCGTGCTGCTGGCCGCCGTGTTCTTCCTGACAAACCGGCGCGACGCCGCCAGCGACGACGACGACGCGCTTGACCCGCTGATCACCGGCCAGCGCGGCGGGGCTGGCTACGCGGCGCTTAACGTGGTTGGCGGCCTGCTGGCCGTGCCGTTCGGCCTGTATAACTGGCTGCTGGGCGCGCTGGATAAGCTGGGCACTATGGGCGAGCAGCCCGAAACAACGACCGCTGTCGAGAAAACGCCGGAGAGCTGACCTGCCGGGCGCGCAGCGCCCGCAGCCGCCCGCTGGCCGATGATGAGGGAGTAACGGTAGACACTATGGAGATCATTCGCGGTTTACGCACCACCTTCAAGCATGTGCTCGAAGAGCCGGTGACAGTCATGTACCCCGAAGAACAGCCCGAATTTGCCGAACGCTTTAAAGGCCGGCACGAACTCAAGCGCTATGACAATGGCCTGGAGAAGTGCATCGGCTGCGCGCTGTGCGCGGCGGCCTGCCCGGCGGACGCGATCTGGGTTGAGGCGGCGGAAAACACCGACGACGAGCGCTACAGCCCCGGCGAGCGCTACGCCAAGACCTACGAGATCAACATGCTGCGCTGTATCTTCTGCGGCTACTGCGAGGACGCCTGCCCGACCGAGGCCATCGTGCTGGGCCACGAGCACCGCCTGAGCTTTACTGACCGCCGCGACGCAGTCTACACCAAGGATATGCTGCTGGTCCCGGTCCCTGAAAATGGCCAGGACACGCCGCAGCAGGTTGAGCCAGGGACCTTCGACCGAGCTATTCCTGATATGCAGGACCCGGCGTAAACGCCGGGATCGCGCGGCAGCCATGAGGGGGGAACGGCGTTCACGGACGCAACAGACTTACGCGCTTGCGCGTTGCAGCGCCAGAGCTTTGACTCTGGCGCTTATTGCGCTAAAATCCGCGCTGTCATTGTGAGCAAGGCGAACAGCGCGAGCGCCCACACAGGATTATAGCCGATGACCGAAGTGAGCTTATTTATTCTTGTCGGCGCGATTTCTATCGCTGCGGCAGCCATGATGTTACTGAGCGAAAACGCTGTCCACAGCGCGCTCTTTCTGATTCTGACGATGGGCTGCATCGCGTTCATGTTCCTGCTGCTGGACGCGGCCTTCCTGTTCCTGGTACAGATCGCGGTCTACGCCGGGGCCATCATCGTGCTGTTCTTATTCGTGATCATGCTGCTGGGGGCGGAAAAGGTAAGCGCCACGCCGCGAACCCGCTTCCGCTGGATGACGCCGGTCGCGATGGTCCTGTCGCTCGCCTTTCTGGGCATCATCAGCCTGACGCTGGCCCAGGGGCAGATTGACCGGCAGCCCGCCCCCGCCGGGCAGCCGCTGCTGCGCGCCGCGCACTTCGCGCCGGACACCGGCCCGGTGGATATTTACGCCAACGGCGAGCTGCTGGCCGCCGGCGTGACCTACGGCACGGCCACCCGGTTCACGGCCCTGCCCGCCGGCGAATACAACGTGGCGCTCTACGCTGCCGGCACGCAGGACGCGCTGCTGGCGGGCGCGATGACGCTGGCGGCGGGCGAAACCAGCACCGTGATCGCCTACCCTGGCTCGGCCGGGACCGCGCTGACCATCATCCCTGATGACCTCAGCACCGTGCCGCCGCGCAGCGCACGCATGCTCATCTTCAACGCCTACCCAGACGCGCCAGTGGTTGACCTGGTGGACCTCAGCCAGCCGGCAGACAGCGCCGCGCGCACGCTGGAGGCCGGCATCCCGCTGGGCGGCCTGGCCCCCGCCCGCATCCTGCCCGAAAATACGCGCATCAGCGACTGGGCCTTTGTCAACGCCGACCAGCCCAGTGTGGCGCTGTTCCGGCTGAACACGCCGGTGTTCGACGTGGAGCGCGACACGACCAAGCTGGTCGTGCTGGCGCGCCGCAGCGCCGACCAGCCGCAGGCGTTCGCGCTGCCGCTGGTGAGCGCCGCGCTGCCGGCCTTCGGCAGCCCGGCAGCGGTGGGGCAGCTTCTGTTCACTGATTACGCGCTGCCGATGCAGATGGTCGGCCTGCTGCTGCTGGTGGCGATGGTCGGCGCGATCGTGCTGACGCACCGGCCCGGCGAACGCCGCCTCACGCGCCAGGACCGCCGCCGCCGGGTGAGCCGCCCGCTCACCAGCGCGATCGCGGCGCAGACGGGCCACGACGTCCTGACGCCCGACACCAACGGCGGCAGCGCCGCCGAATTACCGGACACGGTCGAAGAACCGGCGCGGAGCTGAGGGGGGGACAGCCTGAATGGTTCCAGTTGAAGCGTATGTCATGCTGAGTATAGCGCTGTTCACCCTGGGGGTGATGGGCGTGCTGCTGCGCCGCAACGCTATCCTGGTGTTCATGTCGGTGGAGCTGATGCTGAACGCCGCCAACCTGGCGCTGGTGGCCTTCGCCCGCCGCTGGGGCGGCCTGGACGGCCACTTGTTTGTCTTTTTCGTGATTACAGTGGCGGCGGCGGAGGTCGCCGTCGGCCTGGCGCTGATCGTCGCCATTTTCCGCACCAAGAAAAGCATCAATATTGACGAACTCAGCCAGATGAAGGGCTAAGCGCCGGCCCGCGCCTGTCGCACGCCGGACTCACACCGAGAGGAATTATGGAACACTACCCACAGCTTGTGCCGTTAATGATCCTCATCCCTGCGGTGGGGGCGTTCATTAACTTCTTCTGGGGTGGCCGCCTGGGCGAGAAATGGTCAAGCCGCATCGGCATTGTGGCGTCGTCGCTGACGTTTGTCGTGGCGCTGCTGCTGCTGGTGTACTTGCGCGGCAGCCATTACGCGGCCGTCGTGGTTAACCCGCCGCTGCTCGACGGCTGGATCCGCCTGGGGGACACGGCGGTTAACATCCCCTGGCAGATGCGCGTAGACACGCTCAGCGTCACGATGATGCTGTTCGTGTCGTTCGTCGGCACGCTCATCCACGTTTACGCCGCCGGCTATATGCACGGCGACGAGCGCTTCGCCCGCTTCTTCGCCTATTTGAACGTGTTCCTGGCGTTCATGTTTATCCTGGTGACCGGCAACAACTTCCTGATGATGTTCGTCGGCTGGGAGGGCGTGGGCCTCAGCTCGTTCCTGCTCATCGGCTTCTGGTTCGACAAAGCGAAGGGCGTCGGCTGGCGCAACAGCACCGCCGCGCGCAAGGCCATGATCGCCAACCGCATTGGCGATTTCGGCATGCTGATGGCCATCTTCCTCATGTTCTGGACGTTCGGCACGCTCGATTACTACCGCCCCGGCGAGATCGCCAACGTCGCGCTGGCCGAAGAGCAGGCGCACGCCGCCGCGGACGAACACGCCGCCGTGGACGAGCACGGCGCGGCTGAAGAGGCCGCCGCGGACGAACACGGCGCGGACCAGCCCGCGTTCACCAACAACGACCACATCGCCACCGAGCAGCTTGGCATTTTCGGCCAGGCGGAACGACTGCTGGCGGAAAATCACACCGTCAGCTTCGGCAATTTCACGCTCGACATCAAAACCGTTATCGTGATTATCACGCTGTTCCTGCTGCTGGGCGCGACCGGCAAAAGCGCGCAGATTCCGCTGTTTGTGTGGCTGCCCGACGCGATGGCCGGCCCGACGCCCGTCAGCGCGCTCATCCACGCCGCCACGATGGTCACAGCGGGCGTTTACATGATGGTGCGCTCCAACGTGCTGTTCGCCAACGCTGAAGTGACCTCGTTCATTGTGACGGCGGTCGGCGTGAGCACGGCGATCGTCGCCGGGTTTATCGCTATCGGCCAGTGGGACATCAAGCGCGTGCTGGCCTACAGCACTATCAGCCAGCTCGGCTTTATGGTGGCGGCGGTGGGCGTGGGCGCGTTCGGCGCGGCCATCTTCCACATGGTGACGCACGCCTTCTTCAAGGCGCTGTTGTTCCTGGGCAGCGGCTCGGTGATTCACGGCGTCGAACACGGCCACCACCACGCCAGCCAGGCGCACGGCGGCGCGCACCACGACGACGAATTTGACCCGCAGGACATGCGCAATATGGGCGGCCTGCGCGACAAAATGCCCATCACCTACTGGACGTACATCATCGGCACGCTGGCGCTGGCGGGCATTATCCCCTTCGCCGGCTTCTGGTCGAAAGACGAGATTCTGGCCGATTCCTGGCTGGCGGGCCTGTGGGGCAGCAGCGGCCTGACGCAGATCGGCGGCTACGTGGCGCTGGCGGTGCTGCTGCTGGCGGCGGGGTTCACGGCTTTCTACATGTGGCGGCAGATCGAGATGGTGTTTCACGGCCAGCCGCGCACCGAAGCCGCCGCCCACGCCAGCGAGAGCGGCCCGGCGATGACTATCCCGCTGATTATCCTGGGCGTCTTCAGCGTCCTGATCGGCTTTGTCAACATGCCGGCGGAATTCCTGGGGCTGTCGTCGCTGCTGGGCAAAAGCGAGCTGGTCCACTTCCTGGAGTACTCACTGGTGAACGTTCACCCGTACCCGGCGCAGGGCGGCACGTTTAACCCACTGGTCGCGCTGACGGCGCTGGCGCTGGGCATCGGCGCGATTTTGCTGGCGCGCGCGATCTACGGCCACAACCACGCCCTGACGCGCGGCGGCAAAGACCCGCTGGCCGTCAGGCCGGACACCGGCTCGATCTGGGCGCTGGCGCACGCGCGCCTCTACTGGGACGAAATCTACATACGGCTGTTTATCGGCCCGTTCAACCGCCTGGGCGCGTTCCTGGCGGATGTGATTGACATGCGCTTCCTGCACGATTACGTCCACGACACTGTGCTTAAGCGCGGCTTCGACGCCGTTGCCGGCATCCTCAGCCAGCCTGTTGACCTGGGCGTGATTGACGGCGTGGTGAACGGCGTCGGGCGCCTGACGCGCTGGCTCAGCAGCCGCCTGCGCGGCGTGCAGACCGGCTATGTCCGCATGTACGCCGTCACGCTGCTGATCGGCGTTGTATTCGTAATCGTGCTGCTGCTGCTGCCGCTGCTGCAGGCCGGCTCGTGAAGCCTGCCGTGAATTAGGGAGAACGAACTCATGGAATCCAGTGCTTTGTCGCTGATTACAGTGGTGCTGTTTCTGCCGCTGGTCGGCCTTGCTGTGCTGCTGTTCCTGCCGGAAAGCAAACCCGCCAACATCCGGTGGACGGCCTTCGGCGTCAGCATCGCCACCTTCCTGGTGTCGCTGGTGCTGTGGGCCGGCTTTGACACAACCAACCCCAACCTGCAAATGGTGCAGCGCTGGGATTGGGTGCCGCAGTTCGGCATCAGCTACTACGTCGGCATTGACGGCCTCAGCCTGCTGCTGGTGCTTTTGACGACGTTCATCACGCCGCTGGCCATCCTCAGCTCGTTCGGCAGCAGCGTGTTCGCCGAACGCGGGCGCGAAAAGCTGTACTACGCTTTCATGCTGCTGCTCGAATGGTCTATGATCGGCGTGTTCGTCGTGCAGGACCTGTTCCTGTTCTACGTGTTCTGGGAAGTGACGCTCGTGCCGATGTACTTCCTCATCGGCATCTGGGGCGCTGAACAGCGCGTTTACGCCGCCGTTAAGTTCTTCCTCTACACGATGGCCGGCTCGATCCTCATGCTGCTGGCGATCCTGTACGTGGGCACGCAGGCCGGCACGTTCGCCCTGCCGGAGATCGTCGCCGCCATCCAGAGCGGCGCGCTGGTGTTCCCCTTCGACGGCCTGCTGGGCGCGGGCAGCGTGCAGTCGCTGCTGTTCCTGGGCTTCTTCATCGCCTTCGCCATCAAAGTGCCGCTGTGGCCGCTGCACAGCTGGCTGCCCGACGCGCACGTACAGGCCCCCACCGCCGGCTCGGTCATCCTGGCGAGCGTGCTGCTGAAGATGGGCACTTACGGCTTCGTGCGCTTCAACCTGCCGCTGTTCCCAGAGGCCAGCGTGGCCTGGGCGCCGGTGATCGCCGTGCTGGCCGTCATCGGCATCATCTACGGGGCCTGGGTGTCGTATGCCCAGAAGGACATGAAGAAGCTGGTCGCATACTCATCCGTCAGCCACCTGGGCTTCGTGGTGCTGGGCATCTTCGCCCTCAACGCGCAGGGCATCCAGGGCGGCGTGCTGCAAATGGTCAATCACGGTGTCAGCACCGGCGGCCTGTTCCTGGTCGTCGGGATGCTCTACGAACGCCGCCACACCAAAGCGCTGGACGCCTTCGGCGGCATCTGGAAAGCGATGCCGCTGTTCGGCGGCATCAGCCTGATCATCGTGCTCAGCAGCATGGGCCTGCCGGGCCTCAACGGCTTCGTGGGCGAGTTCACCATCCTGCTCGGTTCGATGGGCAGCAGCGTGCTGGGCTTCTTCTTCACGATGTTCGCCACGCTGGGCGTGATCCTGGCGGCCATCTACCTGCTGTACCTGTTCCAGAAGGTGTATATGGGCGAGGTGGATAAAGAAGAAAACCGCCACCTGCCGTCGCTGAACTGGCGCGAGATCGCCGTGCTGGTCCCGATCGTGATTATGGCGATCTGGATCGGCCTGCAGCCGGCCCCGTTCTTCGACACCATGACCGCCACCGTTGACAAGGTCGTAGAGGACGTATCCGTCTACCTGCCGCCCGCCGACGAAGTGCTCGCCAGCGGCGGCCTGCAGTTGGGCGCGCTGGCTGTCGCGACCACCAGCGACGGCCAGTAAGGGGGCGCTATGTTCGAAGTCCCTGCTCTCGCAGACCTGAACGCAGGGGTCGCGCTGCCGGTCATCAGCCTGGCGCTGGGCGCGGCTATCCTGCTGGTGGTTGATCTGTTCATCCCTAAAGAGCGCAAGGCGCTGACCGCCTGGCTGGCGCTGGTGGGGCTGGCGGTGTCGTTCGCCTTCAACCTGGCGCTGTTCAACACCAGCGATACAGCCTTCTTCGGCATGTTCCGCGCCGACGCCTTCAGCGCCTTCGTCAACATGACGGCGCTGGCGACGGCGGCTATCAGCATCCTGCTGAGCGTGGAATATCTCCAGCGGCTGGGCATCGAGCGCGGCGAGTTCTACGTGCTGCTGCTGCTCACGACCAGCGGCATCATGCTGATGGGCCACGCCAACAACCTGGTGGTCGTGTTCATCGCGCTGGAGCTGCTGAGCATCCCGCTGTACATCCTGGCGGCCTTCCGCTACGGCGACGGGAAATCTGAAGAAAGCGGCATGAAGTACTTCATCCTGGGCGCGTTTGCCAGCGCCTTCTTCGTCTACGGCGCGGCGCTGGTCTACGGCGCGACCGGCACGACCAGCCTGCCTGCCATCGTGGAGGCCGTCAGCGCGCTGCTGGCGCAGCCGGTGACGTTCGGCTCGGCGGGCCTGCTGCTGGCGGGCGTGGGGCTGATGGTGGTCGGGCTGGGCTTCAAAGTGGCCGCGGTCCCCTTCCACATGTGGACGCCCGACGTGTACGAAGGCGCGCCGACACCGGTCACGGCCTTTATGAGCGTGGGCGCGAAGGTCGGCGGGTTCGCGGCGCTGCTGCGCATCCTGCTGGTCGCCCTGCCGGGGCTGGCGCTCAACAGCGCCGACACAGCCTCATGGCAGCTTACCATCGCCCTCATCGCCGCCGCGACGATGATCCTGGGCAACGTCGTGGCAGTCACGCAGACCAATATCAAGCGCCTGCTGGCCTATTCGTCCATCGCGCACGCCGGCTACATCCTGATCGCGGTCGCCGCCGCCGCTACCGCTGGCATGGCCGACGCGGCGGCGCAGGCGGCGCTGGCCTACCTGCTGGCGTACATGTTCACCAACCTGGGCGCGTTCGGGATCGCGATGGCGCTGGAAAAGCCAGACGGCTCCGGCCTGCTGCTCAGCGACTTCAACGGGCTGGCGCGCAGCCGCCCCGGCCTGGCGCTGATGATGGCCGTCTTTATGCTCAGCCTCATCGGCATCCCGCTGACCGGCGGGTTCATCGGCAAATGGCTGGTGTTCCAGGTGGCGGTCGAAGGCGGGCTGGTGTGGCTGGCCGTCATCGGCGTGCTGACCAGCGTTGTGAGCGCGTACTACTATGTGAGCGTGATCGTCAACATGTATCTGCGCGACGGCGCTGGCGACCCGGCGGAAGGCGCGACCAGATACGCCACCTGGGGGCTGTACGTGGCGACCGCCGGCACGGTGCTGCTGGGCGTGCTGCCGCTGCTGCTGACGAACCTCGCCGCGCCCATCACGACCGCGCTGGCGCTGCCCTGATTGACTTAGCGCCGTTCTCCCTGCGCTGTGCAAACGGCGCGGAGGTGGCCTGGCCGCCCCCGCGCTGTTTTTATCCCCCCAAAGCGCGCGCGCCGCGCCCGGTCTGCCGGTTCGCTGCTATAATGGCGCTGCGACGCGCGCGGACGCTGTGAGGCAGGCATGGGACGCCATATCGAGCGTGAAGGGTTCATCTATATCGGCCTGTCCATCGTCGGCTACGCTTTCCTGCCGATCTTCGTGCGCCTGCTCCAGCAGGCCGGTATGCACCCGCTGGACATCGCCACCTGGCGTTTCGCTTTCGCCGCGCCGGCGCTGTGGCTGCTGCTGGCGGCGCTGCGCCGCCCGGCCCCCGCTTACCGGCTGCCGCGCCTGCGCCTGCTGCTGCTGGGGGCGCTGCTGGCGCTGGCCGCCCTCAGCGCGTTTTTCGGCCTGGAGCGCCTGCCCGCCGGCGTCTACGTGCTGCTGTTCTACTCGTACCCGGCGATGGTCGCCGTGCTCGCGGCGCTGCTGGGCGAGCGCCTCAGCCGCCGCGCCTGGGCGGCGCTGGGGCTGGCGCTGGTGGGCGTGATCCTGACGATCCCGGACCTCGGCGCGGGCCTGGGCGGCGACGCCGGGGCCGGCGTGCTGCTGGCGCTGGTCAACGCGCTGGCAGTGGCCGTCTACTTTGTTCTCAACAGCCGCCTGCTGCGCGGCCACACCGGCCTGGCGTATGCGTCCGCCTGGGTCATCAGCGGCGCGCTGGCGGCGGTGCTGGCGCTGGCGCTGGCGCGCCCGGTCAGCGCCGCGCCGAACGCGACCAGCTGGCTCTATCTGCTGGCGCTGGCGCTGCTGTGCACGGTGCTGCCGGTGTTCACACTCACCGCCGGCATTCAGAAGCTGGGCGCGGCGAAGGCCGCGATCGCCGGCACGTTCGAGCCGGTGCTGACGATTGTCCTGGCGGCGCTGATTCTGGGCGAAAGCGTGCAGCCGGGGCAGTTGGTAGGCGGCGCGTTCATCCTGGCGAGCATTATCCTGCTGCAGCGCCCCGCGCGCCGCCCAGAGGCTGTCACCGCCGCTGAAACCCCGCCGGCTGGCGGCTGAGCCGGCCCGTAACAAGGACGCACACCCGATGCCCACCCCCCAGGCCGCCCCGCGCGACGTTCTGCCCGCCGAGATGCGGTCCCGGCTGCTGACGAACCGACACGGCAAACTGACGGCGGCCCAATGGAAAGAGCTGGTGCTGGAGCCGCTGACCGGGCTGCTGCTGCTGACGCTGCCGGCGCTGATGGTGCTGGGGCCGCGCCTGCTGGCATTTGCCGGGGTGGGGTTGTGGGTGGGGTTGGGCGTGCTGGCGGCGCTGGCGGTTATGCTGGGCCTGCGCGCGCGGCGCTATGCGCGCCTGCCGCTTGACAGCGCGGTGCTGCACACAGGCGCGGCCACGCGCCCGCGCTGGGCGCTGTGGCGGGCCGATGCGCTCTACACCGACAGCGGCGAGGCCATCTGCTTCCGGCGCTGGCTGGCCCCGCGCCTGCCGCTGCGGCCCAACAGCGCCTACCGGGTTTACTATCTGCGCGAGAAAACGCGCGCCGTGCTGCTCAGCCTGGCCCCCGCTGACCACCCGGACGCTGAATCGTGGCAGCCTGGCCCGGCATTTTATGACCGACGCGCGCGCCGGTCGCTGAAGTAGTCAGCCCGGTGGCGCGGGCAGGCCCGTCAGCATAAACTGCGCGTCAGCGGAAGCCAGCGCCGCCGCCGCCGCGTGATCTGGCCCGCAGCAGCCCAACAGCGCCGCCACCGCCGCCCGCACCTGGCTCAGCGCGTGGCCGTCGTCCAGGCGCAGCCCGGTGATCGCGGCCTGGCCGGTGCGCGGGTCTAACCCGGCCCTCACCAGTGCGCTGACCGTCCACTCTGGAAAACACAGCAGGCCGTTGCGAAAGTACGGTTCCAGGCGTGTCTGCTGCTGCACCATAGCTTGCCCTCTTGCGTTTGCTCTTAACTTCGATTGTACAGTAAGCCGCGCCGCCGTCCGTTCAGGCGCTGTGAATTTTCCGTAAAATCGCGCCGCCATCTATGCGCCTTTTTTACGGCGCTCTGACATGTTTCTTATTCACTGGGGCTACCATAAAAACAGGCTGGCTGCGCTGCAAAGCGCGGCCCGCCGGCTAAAGTAAGCGAGAACAGGCAGCAGAGTAAGTGCAGGGAGGTTAATCATGGCAGGCATCGTTCGTTGGAATCCGCTGCGGGAAATGGCCGCAATGCAGAACGTAATGGACCGCGTCTTTGAGGAAACCTGGCGGCCGTTCTTTGAAGAGGGCAGCGCAGCAGTGAACACGCTGGCGCTGGACGTGCATGAGGACGACGGGCAGTACGTGGTGACGACCGAGCTGCCCGGCGTGAAAGCGGAGGACATCCACATCAAACTTGACGGCGACTACCTGGTGATTGAGGGCGAGATCCCGGAGCACGTCACCGAACACGAGGGCCAGCGTTCGCTCATCAAAGAACGGCGCTACGGCCACTTCAGCCGCCGCCTGCGCCTGCCGCAGCCGGTGAACAGCGATAAAGTCAACGCCACCTACGACAACGGCGTCCTCAAACTGACGCTGCCCAAGACCGAAGCCGCCCAGCCCCGGCAGATTCCGGTGCGCGTGGGCAACGGCCACGAGGGCAACAAGTAACCACGCCCGCGCGGCCCCGGCGCAGCGGCGGACCTCAGCGAATGAGGTCCGCCGTTTTTTTACGCGCGCTGTCCAATTTGAGCGACAGATTCGTAAACTGGTGGTAAACTCGTGGCGTAAGATTTCGGCAAGCGTGTCAAAGGAAAAGTCATATGACCAAGGTGCTGATCGCTTATGCCAGCAAATACGGCGCTACCGCCGAAATCGCTGCGGCGGTGGGCGGTGTGCTGGAGGAAAGCGGGCTGTCGGTGACGGTGGCGCAGGCGGGCACGGTGAACGACGTCCGGCCCTACGACGCCGTTGTTCTGGGCAGCGCCGTCTACGTGGGCAACTGGATTGCCGAAGCCGTCGCTTTCCTGGAAAAATACGAGTCCGAGCTGAAAGAGCGCCCGCTGTGGCTGTTTTCCAGCGGGCCGACCGGCAGCGGCGAAGCCCGCGAGATCGTCAACGGCTGGCTCTTCCCCGAATCAATTCAGCCAATCGCTGACCGGCTCGCCCCGCGCGAGATCATCCTGTTTCACGGCTGCATCGACCTGGCGCGGCTGAACTTTGGCGAGCGTCTGCTCGTCAAGGCGATGAACGGCTCCACCGGCGACTACCGCGACTGGGTCGCCATCCGCGCCTGGGGCAAGCGCATCGCAGCAGCGCTGAAATAACGCTCGCGCCCGGCCTCACGCGGTGGGGCCGGGCGTGTTTTCGCCCGCGAACGGCCCAGAGTAAAACAGGTTTTGGGGGCGCTGCGCGCGGGGGCGGCCCGGCCGCTTTCTGCCTATCCATTAAGGTATAATAAATAAATATGTTTATTTTCCGCGCCTTATGGGATAATAAGTGCTATGCGCCGCGAACCTGAACCTGCACCTGCCCCGCCGCTGCCCGCCGATGCGCGCTTCGAACTGCGCGTCAGCGGCGGCTGCGCGGCTGTCTTTCACCTGGCCGCGCTCGACGCCGGCGGTTATATTCTGGGCCGCTCTGGCGCGGGCAGCGACTATCTGCCGGATGTGGACTTCGCCGCCTGCGACGCGCACCAGCACGGCGTCTCGCGCCGCCACGCCGCCCTGGTGCGCCTGGACGACGCGCTGCACCTGCTCGACCTGGACTCGGTCAACGGCACGTTCATCAACGGCCGGCGGCTGCGCCCAGACACGCCGCACCCAGTTTGCGCGGGCGACACGCTGGCGCTGGGGACGCTTAATTTTATTCTCATTCCAATCAATTAAATCTGTGTATAATATAAATATATTATGACGGCTGCTGTGCCGGAGAGTTCACCTTTTCACCCTTTACAGTCGGGAAGAAGCTGATGACGATGACGAAAAAACCCGTGAGCCTGCGCTTTGGCGGCTCGGTCTGGTGCAATCTTGATATCGCCCTGCGCAACCTTGACCAGGTGTTCGCGCAGGTCGTCAGCCCGCTGGGGCTGACGGTGATCGAATGGTATATCCTGCGCGCGCTCTACGAGCACGATGGCCAGCACGCCTCGGAGCTGGCACGCGCGGTCGGGCGCGCGGCTACTTCGTTCACGCCCAACCTGGACAAGCTCCAGGACAAGGGGCTGATCGAGCGGCGCGCTGACCCGGCGGACCGGCGCGCGGTGCGCATTTACCTGACGGAAGCGGGGAACAAACTGCGCCGCCCGGTCTACGACAGCGCCGCCGCGATTGACGGACGCATCGCCACGCTGTTCGCGCCGGACGAGTTCAGCGCCTTCGAGAACGTGCTGGCCGCGCTGCAAAACCTGACGCTGGACTGACCCCCGGCTGACACACCGGTCTGCTGGCGGCGCTGTCGCAGAGCGCGCCGGCAGGCCGGCGGCCCTCAGCAGCGCGCCCCTGGCCGCGTAATACCCCCTATATTCCCCTAAACCAGCCCTGATGTGTGTGGCTGCTCTTCGCTGCCGCGTGCACAGCCTTCGCCGCGGCCCGGCCCGCGCGCCGGCTGTTGGCCGCCTGCTTGACAATCAGCGCGAAGCGTTATATCATATGTGAAATTGCATTCTCATATCTGAGAATTTTTGATGTCAACTGCGAATAATTCGGTCAAATCCCCGGCTGTGCCCGCGCTGGAAAAGGCGCTGGATATTCTTGAGTACGTCGCGCAGCAGGGCGCGCCCGCCGTGGTCAAACAGATCGCCACCAACTTAGACCTGCCGCTGGCGACGACATATCGCATTGTCAAATACCTGTGCAGCCGGGGCTACCTGACCGGCGAGGCCGAGGGCGAGTACAGCCTCGGCCCACAGTTCCTCTACCTGGCGCAGGTCATGACCGGCCAGTTCGACCTCATCAGCCAGGCCAAACCGATCATGAACGCGCTGGCCGCCCAAACCGGCCAGACGGCCCAACTGGGCATCCTCCAGGATTCAGGCGTCGTCTATATCGAGCAGGCGTTCCCCAGCAAGCCCGTCAACATCGTGGCGGCGCTGCGCACCGTAATCCCCATCAACCTGAGCGCGTCGGGCAAGGTCCTGGTGGCGTATCTCAACCCACAGGAACAGGCCTACTTCCTGCAAACCGCGCCGCTGGTGATGCAGACGCGGCGCAGCATTGTTGACCGCGAGGCATTTCAGGCGGAGCTGCTGGCCGTGCGCCAGCAGGGTTACGCGCTGGACCAGGAAGAATACGCGCGCGGGATCGGCTGCGCGGCGGCGCCGATCTGGGATTATAAAAATCAGGCAATCGCGGCCATCGGCATAACCGGGCACATCAAGGATTACAACGACCCGGAGAACCTGGCGCAGGTTATCGCGCACGTCATGGACGCGGCACGCGCCATCTCGCGCCGCGTCGGCGCGCGCCTGGAGGAAGGAGACCCCGTTTCCTTATAGCTTTTCTGGGTTGGGTGTAAGCTGCTGGCCGCGCTGGCGCGGCGGCGGTTGACATAACGGGGCGGGACAGGCCATTCCGCCAACGTAGCAGCGTCGCCAGGCTTCCGCAGTCACCGGGGAAGCCTGGCGGTCCCGGTGGCGCGCCCGGTTGATCTTATCCAAATTGTCAGGAGGCAACACATTATGCAATCCCGGCTGTCGAAATTAGTGCTTGTCGTCGTGCTGCTGGCCTTGTTCAGCACCTTCGCCGTGACCGCGCAGGAGCGGTTCGTCATCGGCGTAACTGTCCCCACGCTGGACGCCCAGTTCTGGAACAGATACGTTGAGTTCATCCGCCAGGGCGCTGAGGCGCTGGACGTCGAAGTTGTCGTTCTGAACGCCGACAACAGCCCGGACACCATGGCCAGCAACATTGAGGACCTCGTGGCGCGCGGCGTGGACGGCCTCATCCACGTGCCCTACTGGAACACCGGCATCAAAGCCCTGCTGGAGGCCGGCAACGCCAACATCCCGGTAATTATGACCGACGTGTATCTCGAAGATATCGAGCCGCAGTCGCCTGACTTCCCGAACTACCTGGCGTTCATCGGCCCGAGCGACGAGGCCGCCGGTTACGCGATGGCGAACGCGCTCTTTGACGAGATGCGCGCGCGCGGAATGGACCTGATTGTGGGCGTGGTTGACGGCACGCCGGGCACATCCGTGGCGATTGACCGGCGCAAAGGCTTCGACCGCGCGCTGGAAGAAAACCCCGACATCACCCTGGCGGGCGCTGTCACCGGCAACTTCGTGCGCGACGCTTCGCAGGAAGCCTTCGCCGCGCTGTACCAGGGCAACCCTGAGATCAAAGGCGTGTGGGCCGCCAACGGCGGCACGGCGACCGGCGTGATGGCCGCGCTCAAAAACGCGGACAAAGTCCCCGGCGAAGACGTGCTGGTGGTGGCGATGGACCTCAACCCGGAGAACGTGGACGCGGTTGAGGCTGGCGAGCTGCTGTTCGACATCGGCGGCCACTGGCTCCAGGGCGGCTTCGCGCTGGTGCTGATGTTCGACTATCTCAACGGCGTTGAAATCCCCGCTGAGATGGCGAATATCAAGCTGGAACTGCTGCCGCTGACGCAGGACACGGTTGAGCAGTTCCGCCTGGACTTCCCCGAAGGCGTGCCGGACTATGACTTCCGCGACCGCTCCAGCTTCCTGAACCCGGACGCGCCCACCGCAATCTTCGAGCTGCGCTACAGCAACGCCGAAGAACCAGAAGCAACTCCTGAAGCCGGCTGACCCACCACCGGCAACTGCCAGGCCACCGGGCTGCCCGCACTCAACCGCTGCTGCCCGGCCCGGTGGCCGGCCCTGTTCACCCATAAGGCTGCGCAGCGCCGCTCACCGCTGCGCCTGAAAATAGCCTGGAGAATTGTGTTGTTACTAAAAGCGCAAAATATCAGCAAGTCCTTCGGCGCAACACAAGCTCTCAGCGGCGTTTCCATCCAACTGGAAGCCGGTCGCGTCCACGCCCTGGTTGGCGAGAACGGCGCCGGCAAATCCACGCTGTTTAAAATCTGCGCCGGGGCTATCCTGCCGGACACCGGCACGCTGCAACTGGACGGCAAACCCTACGCGCCGCGCACCATGCGCGACGCCCAGCGCAGCGGCGTGGCGCTCGTCTTTCAGGAAATGACCATCAACCCGTCGCTGAGCATCGCTGAGAACATCCTGACGGACCGTATGTGGGACCACGCCGGGCCGCTGGGCCTGACGCGCTGGCGGCGTCTGCGCGCCGCCGCCCAAAGCCTGCTCGACGAAATCGGCTCTGGCCTGTCGGTCGAGCAGAACATCAGCGACCTGGACCTGGGCCAGCTCAAGGTGCTGGAAGTCGCCCGCGCCCTGTCCTACAGGCCGCGCGTGCTGCTGCTGGACGAGTCAACCGCGTTCCTCAACACCCAGGAAATGAACGCCCTCTTCGCCGTTATCAACAACCTGCGCAAACAGGGCATCGCTATCGGGTACATCTCTCACCACCTCGATGAAGTCGAGCGCGTGGCCGACACCATCACCATCCTGAAGGATGGCCAGTGGGTGGGCGACTACGCGCGCGGCGAGCTGACCAACGAGCAGGTCGAGGCGCTGATGGTGGGCCGCGAGGTTGGCCGTCACATGTACTCTGGCAGGCGTGAGCAGGCATTCCAGACAAACGGCGACCAGCCGGTGCTGGAGCTGGTGGGCGTGGCCGTCCCAGGCCGGCTGAATAACGTTTCGCTCAGCCTGTATCGCGGCGAAATCCTGGGCATCGGCGGCCTCAAAGGCGCGGGCGGCGAAACGCTGATCGGCGCGATCGCCGGCGACCAGCCGGTCAGCAGCGGGCAGATGCGCTTCAACAACCGCCTCTATGCCCCGCGCAAGCCGTTCGACGCCTGGGCGCAGGGCATCGCTTACCTGCCGGGCGACCGCACGCGCGAAGGGCTGATTATGGATTTCAGCGTGCAGGATAACCTGTCAATGGCGGCGATCCCGCACCGGGGGCCGTTTATCAACCGCGCTGCCGAGCGCGCGCTGGTCAGCAAGCTTATCCCCCTGCTGCAGATCAAAGCCGCCAGCCCGGCGGTCACGGCCAGTTCGCTCAGCGGTGGCAACCTGCAAAAAGTGGTGCTGGGCAAATGTATCGCGCCGGGGCCGCAGGTGCTGCTGCTCGACAACCCCACGCGCGGC
Source organism: Anaerolineae bacterium (assembly GCA_048499435.1). Taxonomy (GTDB): domain Bacteria; phylum Chloroflexota; class Anaerolineae; order Aggregatilineales; family Phototrophicaceae; genus DAOTWC01. Next base: position 546,161 of record JASNZW010000002.1, on the reverse strand, counting down.
ATTGATATCGGCGCGCGCCTGCAGATTTACACCGCCATCCGCGACCTGGCCGCCAGCGGCGTGGCCGTGATCCTGCTCAGCGAGGACCTGCCTGAGCTGATCGGCATGAGCGACCGCATCGTGCTGATGCGCCGGGGCGGGATCAGCAAGGAATTCTCGCACGCCGCGCTTCCGTCGGAAGAAGAGATCATCGGCCACATCATCTGAACGCTGTGCCAGCCGCTGAAATCGCTAGCAGTCAGGGTACGTTATGACCAATCAAACCGCCACCGAGTCAACATCCGTTTCCGCTGTCCCCAAAAGACGTTTCTCATTCAGAACCTATTTCCCTGTCATTCTGTTTGTGGTCCTGTGTGTCATTTTTGGGCTGCTCTCGCCGCGCTTTCTGACGGGGTCAAACCTTGCCATCGTGCTGCAGCAGTCGGTCGTGCTGCTGGTAGCGGCCCTCGGCATGACGTTCGTCATCATCGCCGGCTCGATTGACCTGTCGGTCGGGTCTATCGTGGCGATCGCGGCGCTGGTGGCGGCGGCGCTCTCGGACACCTGGAGCGTCGCGGCGATCATCCCGGCGATGCTGGTCGGCCTGCTGGCGGGCCTGCTCAACGGCCTGATCTTCGCCAAAGGCAAAGTGCCGTCCTTCATGGTGACGCTGGGCACAATGGTGGCCTACCGGGGCATTGTGCTGTACTTCACGCGCGGCGCGCCGGTCGAAATCACCAATCTTAACTTCCTGCGCGTTTACTCCGGCAGGACGGCGGACATTCCGCACGCGGCCATTATCGCCTTTGTGGTGGCGATCATCGCCTACATCATCTTTAACTACACCGTGTTCGGGCGCGAGGTGCGCGCGGTCGGCGGCGGCGAGCGCGTCGCGCTGCTCACCGGCATCAAAGTGGACCGCGTGAAAATACTGGTCTTTACGCTCTCCGGCCTGCTGTGCGGGCTGGCCGGGCTGCTGCAGTCAGCGCGGGTGTTCGCGGCTACGTCGCAGCTCGGCCAGGGGCTGGAGCTGGACGTGATCGCCGCTGTGGTGGTCGGCGGGACGCCCCTCACCGGCGGCGTCGGCAGCATTCAGGGCACGGTGCTGGGCGCGCTGATCATCACGATCCTCAGCAACGGCATGAACATGCTGGGCGTTGACCCGTATGTGCAGAACATCGTCAAGGGCGTGGTGCTGGTCGCCGCCGTGTTCGTCACGATTGACCGCAAGAAAATCGGTATTATCAAGTAGGCTGAGCTGGATCGCCGGCTGGCAAGCGGCAAGGACGCTTTCACAATTAAGGAGATAGAATTATGGCACTGCGGCAAAACCTGGACAACGCGCTGAACGCCGGCCAGGGTATCCTTCATATGGCCCCCTGTTGGGTCCCGCGCAGCTTTGCGGTGCCGGGGCGCCGCCTGCGCCTGGCTGAGGAAGACCTGTACGCGATGGGCCTCAACCGGGGCGGCCTTGATGAGCGCTGGCTGTGCTCAACCACCCAGCCGGCCAACGGGCCAGATATGGAGCACGATGAGGGCCTCAGCTATGTGCTGGCGCCGGACGGCCAGCGCTTCACCCTGAAAGACGCCGTTGACGAAAACAGCGCCGCGCTGATTGGAACCGCTATGTTCCAGAAGTACGGGCGCTGGCCCACCCTGGGCAAGCTGTTCGACAACCAGGGGCCGCTGCCCTATCACCTGCACCCCGACGCTGAGCACGCGGCCCAGGTCGGTGAAGTGCACAAGCCAGAAGCCTATTACTTCCCGCCCCAGTACAATGCGCGCCTGAACGACTTCCCGTACACCTTCTTCGGCCTGGAGCCGGGCACAACTAAAGAGGATATCCGGCGCTGTCTGGAGCGCTGGAACGCGGGCGACAACGGCATCCTGGCGTTCACCAAAGCCTACGTGTTCCCGGTGGGCACGGGCTGGTTCACGCCGCCCGGCGTGCTGCACGCGCCTGGCTCGCTGGTGACATACGAAATCCAGTGGGGCACAGACACCTTCGCCATGTTCCAGTCAGTCGTGCAGGGCAAAACAGTCCCCCTCGACATGCTGGTGAAGGATGTCCCGCTGGACAAAAAGGCCGACCTGGATTACGTCATCGGGCTGATCGACTGGGACGCGAACATCCTGCCCAACATCAAGGACACCTACTTCCTGCCCGGCAAGGCGGCCGCCAGCGGCAGCGGCTGGGCCGACCGCTGGGTGATCTACGGCCGCTCGCGCGGGGAGGACGTGTTCAGCGCCAAAGAGCTGACCGTCCAGCCGGGCGTAACTGTGACGATCAAAGAGTCCGGGGCCTGCGGCGTGATCGCGGTGCAGGGGCGCGGCAGGATCGGCGTGCACCCGGTGGAAACGCCGACCTACATTCGCTACAGCCAGCCCACGCTGGACGAATACTTCATCACGTATGAGGCCGGCACCGCCGGCTACACGGTGGAGAACACCGGCAGCGAGCCGCTGGTGCTGCTGCGCCATTTCGGCCCGGACTGCCAGGGGTAAACCTGAACGCCGCATAGACAATAAAAAAACCCGGCGCGCCTGACCACGCGCCGGGTTTTGCGTTCGCCGCGGGCGGCTCAGCCGCCGCTGATGATCAGCGCGTACTCGACGGCCTCGGCCAGCACGCCGCGGTGCGCCTCGATGCCGCCGGTGATGTAGACCCACTCGCGCCAGACGCGGCCCGCCAGCGGCGCGAACGGCTCAATGCCCGGCCTGCTGATGAGCGCGCGGGCGCGGTTGGCCCCCACCTTGGCGGCCACGCCGCCGCTGACCAGCGCCGCCACCAGCATCCCGTTGAAGAAATAAGCCGGACAGCCGAACATCCGGCCCGCCTGCACCGGCTCAGACGCCATGATCGCCGCCAGCGCAGCGGCGCGGTCCGGGTTGATTTGCGCGTTGAGTGCCATCGCTCAGCCTCCACTATAACAGATCATATGTTCTGCATACACCGCCAAAAAGGGGCGCGGTCGGCTGCATGACCGCGCCGGTCGGGTCAGCCGCGAGCGGCTGCGGGCGGAAAGCTGCGCGCGGGGGCCGCTAGGGCGTGTTCACCACCGACGGCAGGCCGAAATGGGCGCGGATCGCGTCCTCGATTTCATCGGAGACGACCCGGTTATCGTTCAGGAACGCCTTGGCGTTTTCGCGCCCCTGGCCGATCAGCCCGTCGTTGTAGCGGAAGAAAGCGCCGCGCTTCTCAATAATGCCCAGCTCCGCGCCGATATCGAGAATCTCGCCCTCTTTGCTGATACCGTGCTCGAAGAACATGATGTCAAACTCGGTTTCGCGGAAGGGCGCGGCCACCTTGTTCTTGGTCACGCGCACTTTAACGCGGTTGCCGATCGTGTCGCCGCCCTGCTTGATGCCCTGCACGCGGCGGATGTCCAGGCGCACGCTGGCGTAAAACTTGAGCGCCCGGCCGCCGGGCGTCGTCTCCGCGCTGCCGTAGATCACGCCCACTTTTTCGCGAATCTGGTTGGTGAACACCACCGCCACGTTCGACTGCTTGATGGCCCCCGACAGCTTGCGCAGTGCCTGGCTCATCAGGCGCGCCTGCAGGCCAACGTGCGTATCGCCCATCTCGCCCTCGATCTCAGCGCGCGGCACGAGCGCCGCCACGCTGTCCACGACGATGATGTCCAGCGCGCCGGAGCGCACCAGCGCCTCGGTGATCTCCAGCGCCTGCTCGCCGGTGTCAGGCTGCGAGACATAGAGCGTCTCCATATTCACGCCGATGCGCGCCGCGTAAGTCGGGTCCAGCGCGTGCTCCATGTCCACGAACGCCGCCAGCCCGCCGCGCCGCTGCGCCTCGGCCACCACGTGCAGGCACAGCGTCGTCTTGCCGCTGGATTCCGGGCCGTAGATTTCGGTCACGCGCCCGCGCGGAACGCCGCCCACGCCCAGCGCGATATCCAGCCCCAACGACCCGCTGGGGATGGTCTCCACCACCATGTGCGCCGCATCGCCCAACCGGATAATCGCGCCGTCGCCGAAACGCCGCGTCAGGTCCTGCAGGGCGGCCTCCAGCGCTTTCATGCGCCCTTCATCGCGCACAGGGGCAGCGCCGTCTTCCTCTGGCTTCTCTTTTCTTTTCGCCATCAAGCTTTTCTCCCGGTGGAATTCTCGCCGCTTCTAGTGTAGTCTTATGCGCGCAATTTGCCAGCCTGCCCGCGCGCTGACGGCGCGGGTGCAGGACTCAAATGATAGCACATCCGTTCGTAACTGACAAGCCCGGAGGCGCGAAAAAGCGTATGAAAATTTACACCCGCACCGGCGACGACGGCACAACGGCGCTCTTTGCCGGCGGGCGCGTCAGCAAGACCGCCCTGCGCGTCGAAGCTTACGGCACAGTCGATGAACTGAACGCGGCGCTGGGGCTGGCGCGGGCGCAGCGGCCCGCCGGCGACGCCTGGCTGGCGCAGATTCAGCGCCAGTTGTTCGTGCTGGGCGCGGACCTGGCCACGCCGCTGGACGCGGCATCCCGGCATATCGTGCGGCTGGACCCGGCGGCGGTGACCTGGCTGGAGAACGTGATTGACGAAGCGACCGCCGCGCTGCCGCCGCTGCTGCACTTTATCCTGCCGGGTGGCAGCGCGGCGGCGGCGCACCTGCACCTGGCGCGGACGACCTGCCGCCGGGCGGAGCGGCTGACGGTGGCGCTGGCGGCGCGCGAGCCGGTCAGCGCGCAGGTCGTGCCCTATCTCAACCGCCTGTCAGACTGTCTGTTCACGCTGGCGCGCTGGGAAAACGTGCAGGCCGGCGTGCCCGACGACATCTGGACCAGCGCGGACTGAGGCGTTTCAGTGCAGAGCCTTTGCTCTGCTGCGTATATTATACGCGCGGCCGGCGCCGCTAACACAAACGGGGGCTGTGCGCCCCCGTTTGCCTTCCCCACCGCTTCCCCCTGAAGCGCCGCCCCATTCAGGCCGCTGGCTGCGGCGTGGGGCGCGAGTAACCTTCCCGGTAGGCGCTGTCCGCGGCGCGCTGCACCGGGCCTGGCGTGACGACTTCAACCACATGCGCCTCGATAAATTCCTGCCGCCAGAAGCGCGCCACCGAAACGCGGTGGTGGCCGTCGGCCACGAAATACACAGCGCCCACTTTGATCAGCTCCACCGGCGGCAGCGACGTCCCGGCGTAAAACGCCTCGTCAATGCTGAGCCAACGCTGCATCGTGCCGTTGTGCAGGGGCCGGAAGGCGCGGTCGAAATCGCGCGCGCGGCCGGCGCTGCCCACGATCTGGCTGGTGCGCACAAGCTGGAGGCCGGCGTCGTGGCGCGCGTAATACGGCAGCAGCCGGTCGGTCTCCGTCAGCGACAGCAGGCCGGTATCGCGCCGCAGCAGCCGGTTGAACAACTGGCCGAGCCAGGCCCATCGGCGCGCGCGGTCGAAATCGGCGCGGGTGGTTACTCCGGTGTGCAGAGTGGTGACCATGGCACAGCCTTTCTACTGATACGCTGCTGTTATTACACACCACAACGCCCCCCGGCACACCCGCCGCCGGGCCAGACTTACACCCCGCCGCAAGGCGGAAACGGCCCTGGCCAGCCAGCCAGGGTGCTAAACCGGGAACAGCGTCAGGCTGTTCAGCGGGCACAGTGCAGCGGCCGCCAGCAGGCCAGTCCGCTGCGCGCCGAAACCACAGCTTAGCTGAAAATGTCGCGGCTGGCGGAAAGCTGAGCGCGGCGGGGCGGCAGTTGCCAACCCCGGCCGGGCGCGCCACAATCAACACGGGGTTATCGCACACCGTTGGGGACAGCATGGAAACAGGGCAGGCAGTCGCGCTGCTGGTGATCGGGCTGGTGGCAGGGTTGGCGTCGGGCCTGTTTGGTATCGGCGGCGGCGTGATTATCGTGCCGGCGCTGACGATCTTCCTGGCGTTCGAGCCGCTGAACGCCATCGCCACCTCGCTGGCGGCGCTGCTGCTGCCGGTGGGCATCCTGGCCGTCATCGCGTACTACCGCGCCGGCCTGCTGCGCGTGCGGACATCGGCGCTGGTGGCGGCGGGCCTGCTGCTGACTGTGGTGATCGGCGCGCAGATCGCCATCAACCTGCCGACGACGCTGCTCAAGCAGTTTTACGGCGCGCTGCTGCTGTACGTGGGCTGGCGCTTTGCCGAGCTGCGCCAGGTTTACGCGCAGTGGCGCGGCCCCAAGAGCGCGGCCAGCGCAGCGCCCGCCGCCAGCGCCCCGGTCAAAGAGCCGTATGTGCCCTGGCACTGGCTGCTGCTGCTGGGCATGGTGGCGGGCGTGGCGTCGGGGATGTTCGGCATCGGCGGCGGCGTGATTATCGTACCGGCGCTGGTGGGCCTGCTCAAATACGACCAGAAGCTGGCGGTGGGCGTCTCGCTGGGGGCGCTGCTGCTGCCGGTAGCCCTGCCCGGCGTGATCGCCTACTATCAGGCGGGCGCGTTCGACACCGGCGCGGCGCTGCTGGTGGCGCTGGGCCTGCTGGTCGGCGCGCTGGGCGGGGCGCGCATCGCGCTCAGGCTGCCATCGCGGACGGTGCGGCGGCTGTACGGCGTGTTCCTGCTGCTGGTGGCGCTGCGCTTTCTGCTGGGGCTGTAGAAAAGCCGCCCGCTTCCGGCCTACAGATAGCGCAGCACGCTGTCAGGGTTTCGGCGCTTGTACCCGCGATACCACAGGCTCAGCGCCACCAGCAGCGGCAGCGCCATCAGCACGATCAGCAGCGAGCGCGTCAGCGGCGGCAGCGGCAGCGGCGCGATCAGCGGGCTGAGCAGCTCGATCAGGCCGATGTGGACGACGTAGAAGAACAGCGCCGTCTGGCCCAGGGCCGCCACCAGTTTCAGCGGCGGCGCGGCGTTAAGCTGCGGCAGCGCGCTGTGCAGCGCGATCAGCAGCCAGGTCAGGCCGGTATAGAACAGGATATACACCAGGTCCGGCGGGTGCTTGGTGAAGATCAGCGGGTCAGCGGGGTACAGGTTGCCGAAACCGCCGGCGGCCAGCACCAGGACAAACAGCAGCAGGCTGCCCAGCCCCAGCCACAGCGCCAACCGGCGCAGCGCAGCGCCATCCCGCGCGGTGCGCGCGCCAACCAGAAAGCCCAGCAGCACCACCGGCAGCCAGGGCAGCGCCGGGAACTGCGTTTTCCAGACGACGTCCTCCACGCTAGGGGTCAGCAGCACCGCCCGCAGCAGCGACGGCTCGCGCGGCCACTCGCCCGCCGCCGCCAGGCTGTGATAGTAAAGCTGCGTCCCCAGCAGCGTCAGCGCCAGCACGGCCACCAGCACGCGCCAGTCAAGCCGCCGCAGCCAGGCCATGAGCAGCACGCAGATGCCGATGCCGGTCAGCACGGACAGATGTGTGCTGTAATACGGCGGGCTGAGCCGCAGGTTGATCACCGTGACGTCGAGCGCGATGAGCAGCAGGCCGCGCACAGCCAGAAAGCGCGTGATCTGCCCTTCACTCCAGCCGCGCCGGCGGCGCGACGCGGCGAACAGCGCGATGCTGAAACCGCCCAACAAAAAGAAAGCTGGCGTCGCCAACTGTAACAGCAGGCCGAGCAGGCTGCCGGGCAGGCTCACCTGCGGGACGATCATGTTGTCCCAGCCGTAGGCCACCCCGTAATCGAAATCAGTGAGCCACCAACTGCTGTGGCTGATGAGCATCAGCAGCATGGCATAGCCGCGCACAATATCCAGCGCCGCCAGGCGGTTAGTGGGCGCGCCCAGTTCCCTGGCGCGGGTTCGCACCAGCGCGGCGGTGGTAATAGTTGATTCAGCCATAACGGATTCCTGAAAACCGACGGAAGGCGCGCCCGGCGCAGGCTGGCCAGGGGCACGTTATCAGACTCTAGCAGGCTAACGCAGTAATGCAATAGCCAGGGTGTCCTGCCGACAGGGTTAACGCCCGGCCAGGAAACCGGCCAGCGGCGGGTACTCGCCCGCCATCTGCGTCAGAAAGGCGCGCGTCAGCGGGGTGCAGGGCGCGTCGTCGTTCCACACCAGGCGCAGCGCCCGCTGCATCGGGATATCCGCCAGCGGCAGCGCCCGCAGCGTGCCCTCGTCCAGCTCGCGCTGGACGGCGTACCACGGCAGGATCGCCGCGCCCATGCTGCTCATCACCGCCCGCTTGATCGATTCCGGGCTGTCCAGCTCCGCCACAATGCGCGGGCGCGCGCCGTGCGCCGCCAGCAGCGCATCCTGCCAGGCGCGCGTCTGGCTGTTGGGCTGGCGCGTGATAAACGGCTGCCCGTCGAGGTCGGCCAGCGCCAGCGCGTCACGCCGCCAGCCAGGGTGCTCCGGGCCGATCACCACAACCTGCGCCACCTGCGCCAGCACAAGCTGGCCCAACCGCCGGCCAGCGCCGCCTTCGATCTCCCCCTCAACGAAGCCGACATCCAGGCGGCGGCCCAGCACGGCGGCGGCAATCACCGCCGTGACGCCGGTTTCCAGCGACACCGTCAGGTGTGGATAGCGGGCGCGGAAGGCGTGAATCCAGCCGGGCAGCAGGTAGAGGCTGGCCCCCGGCGTCGAGCCGATGCTGACCTGGCCCCCCGCCAGGTTCTCCACCGTGACAACCGCGTTTTCGGCCTCCGCCAGCAGCGCCAGGATGCGCCGCGTGTAGCCGTACAGCGTCTCGCCGGCGGGCGTGAGCGTCACGCCACGCCGCCCGCGCGTGAACAGCGCCGTGCCCAGGCTGGCCTCCAGGTCCTGAATATGCTGGCTCACCGCCGACTGCGTCAGGTAAAGCTGGCCGGCGGCGGCGCTGAAGCTGCCCTGCTGCGCCACCAGCGCGAAGATTTCGAGCTTGTACAGGTTGAGCATCGGCGTTCCCGGTCTGCAATTAGCCACCGCTTGTGCCATAATATAAGCCATTTGGCAGTGTCCGTAAATGCGGGTACGGTTATACTGCGCGGACATCAACCGAGGTGCACACTATGGCCACAAAAGCGAAACTCAGCAAAACCAGCAAGGCAGGCGCAAAGCCGCCCGCCGCCCGCCCTGACCAGCGCGTGTGGCTGATCGCCGGGGTGATCACGCTGGCGGCGGCGCTGCTGCTGGCGGCGCTGCTGCCGGGCATCCTCAACGCCGAACAGCAGGCCGCCGAAACGTCAGACGCGGCGGCCGTGCCCGCGCAGAACGCCGCCCCGCAGCGCATTGACCCGCAGACATACACGGCGCAGTTCGCGGACACGCCGCACTTCCTGCTCGACGTGCGCACGCCCGCTGAGTTCGCCGGCGGGCACATCACCGGCGCGGCCAATATCGCCGTTGAGACGCTTCAGGAACACCTGGGCGAAATCCCGCGCGACCAGCCGATCGTGCTCTACTGCCGCAGCGGCAACCGCAGCGCGCAGGCCGCGCAGCTGCTGGCGGCGGCGGGCTTCACCGACATCTACGACCTGGGCGGCATTATCGCCTGGCAGCAGGCCGGCCTGCCAGTGGTGCAGTAAAAGCTGTCAGCGGGCGGCGGCCAGCCTGCGAAGCACACAGGAGCGCACACAATCACATGTTTCTCTTTAACCGCGGCCAGGCGCAAACCGACGCCAGCTACCAGAACCTGACCATTGACGACTACCAGGCGCAGTACTTCAACGGCAAGCAGGTGCACACGCTGGTGGACGTGCGCACCATCGAGGAATATCGCAGCGGCCACATCCCCGGCGCGGTTAACATCCCGCTGAACCTGCTGCCGGCGCGGCTGGCAGAGATTCCCGCTGACCGGCCCGTGATCGTCGTGTGCGCCACCGGCAGCCGCAGCCGCAGCGGGGCCAGCGCCTTTGCGCGCGGCGGCTACACCGCGGTCTACAACCTCCAGGGCGGCACGATGCGCTGGATAACGCAGCGCCTGCCTATCAAAGCGTAGCGCCGCCCGCCGCCAGGGGCGCGCAGGCCCTGCCGTAAACAGCGGCCAGCCGGTACAATCAGCGGCATGATGCGCGTCCTGATGATCAGCCTCGACAGCACGCTGGCGACACGGCCCGCCGGCGATTCGCGCCGCCGGCATCTCGCTTACGCTGAGCTTGCCGGGCATCTGACGATCGTCGTTTACACCCCGGCGGGCGCTGGCGGCGTGGACACGCCGTCGCCCCACCTGACCATCCACCCAACCAACAGCCGCCGCAAGCTGGCGTTCGTCCTCGACGCGGTCCGCGCGGCAAACCGGGCGGCGCAGGCGGGGCCGTTTGACCTGATCGTCACCCAGGACCTGTTCGCGACCGGCCTGGCGGGCGTGCTTCTGCGCCAGCGCCTGCGCGCGCCGCTGCTGGCGCAGAATCACAGTTTCATTTTCGGCAACGACGCCTGGCGGGCGGAGAAGCCGCTTCGCAATTCGCTGCTGCGCGCGCTCGGCGGCTTCGTCGTTCGCCGCGCCGATATGTACCGCACCGTCAACCGCCGCGAGCGCGAAAACTATCTGGCGTGGGGCGGCGCGCCGCAGCGTGTGGTCGCGCTGCCGCTTGGCACGGCAGCGCCGGCGTTCGCCCAGCCGGCCAGCGCGGCGGAGCTTGCGCGCCTGCGGGCGGATCTCGGCCTGCTGCCGGCGCACCAGGTCGTCCTGTGGGTTGGCTATCCGGCGGCCGTCAAGCGGGTGCCGACGCTGTTTGAGGTGTTTCGCCAGGTCGTCGCGGCGGAGCCGAACGCCCGCCTCGTGCTGATTGGCGACATGGCGGTCGCGCCGCAGGATCTGCGCGCGCTGGCGCGCGCCGCGGGCATCGCCGATCAGGTCACGATGCACGGGCCGGTCCCCCACGACCAGCTTCCGCGCTATTACGCGCTCGGCGCTGTCTACGTCCACACCTCAGCGTATGAAGGCGTGCCGCGCGTGCTGTTCGAGGCGTCGGCGGCGGGGCTGCCCCTCGTCGGCCTGGACGCGGTCGGCGTGGATGAGGTGATCGAGGATGGGGTGAACGGCTATCTCGTGCCGGCGCTGGACCTCGACGGGATGGCGGGGCGCATCGTAACGCTGCTGCGCAGCCCGGCGCTGGCGCAGCAGATGGGCGCGGCGGCGCGCGCGCGCGCGTTTGAGCGCTACGACGCCGCGCGCTACGCCGAACGGTGGGTTGCGGTGTGGCGCGCCGCCGTCGCGCTGGGGCGCAAATAAGCCGAACCGGCCGCGCGCTCAGCCGCCGCCGGCGCTCGCCTCCACAACACGGGCTTCGCGCAGGATGAGGTCGCGCAGAATGCCGCGCATCAGGTCCAGCGCCTGGATAATGCGCCGGTCGCTCAGTGTGTAAAACACAGTCGTGCCCTCGCGCGCGGCGCTGACCATGCCGCGGTCGTTGAGGACTTTCAGGTGGCGGGAGACAGTGGGCTGCGGCATCCGCAGCTCATCGGCCAGCTCGCTGACGTATTTCGAGCGCTCGGCCAGCGCATAGAGGATCATCACCCGTTTCGGGTCGCCCACCGCTGAACACACCTTCTGGTGCAGCAGTTCGATTTCGCTGACAAGCTGTTCGTTCATTGCGTCCCCCGGATTCCCCCGCCTATTCGGATTATCGAATAAACGGATGCACAGGCCAATGTAACAGATGTCACCAGACATTGTGAAATATATCACATTAGCCGGCGCCGCGCCGGGGCCGCTGGCGTCAGCGCCGGCTGTCCTTGCTGCGGTCGCCCAGCAGCCGCTTGGCGAGATACCCGCCCATCAGCCCTGACATGATCGATTCGCCGCTGGTGGGGCGCGGCGCGGGGTCGTCCTGGTCCCAGTTGCCGCTGACGCGCCGGTTGAGCCAGCCGCTGTACCGGTCGGCGGCGTCCACCAGCGCGGCTTCCACCGCGCTGCGGTCGTTGGCGGCCAGCACGTCGCGGAGCTGCTGTAAAGTCTCGATCAGGCTGTCCGTGTGACGCACCAGGCTGTCGCGGTCGTTCAGCCACAGGTCGCGCAGGTCATCGGGGTGGGTGTCGAACAGGTGATGCGTGACGCGGCCAAAGTCCGGGTTGGTCATGCGCTGGAGGTCGTCCCAGGCCGGGCTGTTCGCCGCCATGCGGAACAGCGCCACCCCCAGCAGCGCCGGCAGGCCGCTGACGGCCCCCGCCAGGCTGTCGTGTTCGGCGGGGTCCATAAAGCGCACGCCCGCCCCCAGCAGCGTGGCGAAGTCCGACGCCAGTTCAACCGCGGCGGGGATGCAGGTGGGCGCGGGCATCAGCAGCATCGTGCCCTTGTCGAACAGGTCAGCGGCGGCGTAACTGGTGTCGTCCACGCCGTCGAACAGGTACTGCGCGTTGAGTACCGGCGTCGCGCCCACCTGGTGCGCTTCGGCATGCAGATACTCAGCGGCCCACGCCGCCGACGGCAGCTTAAGCGGCGACAGGTCCAGCAGCACGCCGCCGGGCCGCAGCGCCGGGCCGCAGTCGCGGTAGGCGCGGCGCACCTCCGCGTAAGGCAGCGCCAGCACCACAATATCGCGGTCGCGGACGGCGTCCGCCAGGCCGCGCGCGCTGCGGTCGGCGACATTCAGCTTCTCCAGGTCCTTGAGGACGCCGGGCCGGTCCTCAACGCCGGTGATCTCAAACTGGTGGCGGGCGTCGGGCCGGGCGTTGTAGCGTTTCAGCGCCAGCCCCACCGACGCGCCCACGCGCCCCAGGCCAGCAATCGTTACCGTAATTTTCGCCATGTTCCGTATATGCTCCCTGTCTTGATGCGTCCAATCATACCGCAGATTTACACCGCCTCATACAACAGCGCGGTATACTTAAATAGGGAAAGCAGGACAAGCACACACGGAGGAAACCTGTATGATAACCCTTGACAGCGTGCGCGCTTTGCTGGCCGAAGCTGATAACCACACGCTCACCATCACCTTAGAAGTTAACCCGGCGCTGCCCGAAAACCAGGCAGTCACCCCGGCCTGGCGCATCTGGCTTAAAAACGCGCTCAAGGATGTGGAAGCCGGCCTGGACACCCACCAGGCCGAGGCGTGGCGCGCGATTCGCCCACGCCTGGACGCCTTCTTTCAGGATTACACGCCGCAGAGCCGGGGCCTGGCGCTCTACTTAGGCCAGGGCCTGGAGCGCGTCTACGAGCTGTCTGTCGCCTTTGAAAACCGGGCCGTGTTCGGCGCGCCGGTGATCGCCCCGCTGCTGTGGGCGGTGGACGAATATGAGCCGTATCTGATTATCCAGGTGGACCAGGAAAAAGCGCAGTTCCTCACCGCCTATTTAGGCGGCGCGGGCACTGAGGAAACGATCACGCTGGAGCTGTCGTCGGAGGACTGGCGGCAGTACACGCTGGTCCCGTCCACCGCGGCGACCGTCTCCAGCGGGGGCGGCGGCATCACACAGGGCAGCCACCGCGACCGCTTCATGGACCGGGTGGACGAGCAGATCGAGCGTTTTCACCGCCAGGTCGTCAGCCAGGCGCAGGAGCTGATCAAAAAGAACGGCGCGCAGCGCATCATCCTGGCCGGCAGCGAGGAAGCGGCGCACGCTGTCCGCCGCCTGATGCCGGAGGCGCTGACGCAGGCCGTTATCGCCATTCTGCCGATCCCGCTGCGCGCCGCCCCGCACGATGTGCTGGCGCAGGCGCTGCCGGTGGCGCTGGACTACGAGCGCAAGCATGAGGTCCGGCTGGTGGACCAGGTGATCGGGATGGCGAAGGCGGGCGGGCGCGGCGCGCTGGGCCGCGACGCCGTGCTGGCCGCGCTGGAGCAGCGGCGCGTTGAGGTGCTGTTCGTGCCCTGGCCGCTGACCGACCGCGACCTGCGTTCGCGGCTCTCGGTGCAGGCTTTTGAGGCCGGCAGCGATATTGAGATGGTGCGCGGCGCAGCGGCGGACAAGCTCGACGAAGCGGGCGGCCTGGCGGCCCGCCTGTACTACGCCGTCTGACAGCGCCGGCGTCAGCCCCAGTTGTTGTGCGCTTTGATAAGCGCGTAGGCCGCGTTAAGCGCCTTAAAGCGCGCCTCGGCCTCGGCTTTGTCCAGCGGGCTGACATCCGGGTGCAGCGCCAGCGCCTGCCGCCGAAAGGCGGCCTTGACCTCGGCGCGCGTGGCCGCGCGGCTGATGCCCAGCAGCGCGTAGCTGCGCTCCAGCGGGGTGAGGGCGCGCGGCGGGCTGGCGGCGGGCGGTGGGCTGGCGCTGGGCGGCGCGGCGCGCGGGCGCGGCGGCGTGTACGCGGGGCGGTGCGGCGGCGGGCTGTCAGTGTCGCGCCAGAAGGGATCTGTGCCAAAGTGCGCCACCAGCCAGAAACCTTTGATAAAGTGCGGCCTGATGGTCGTGCGCTGGTAATGCAGCCGTTCAAACGTGACGGGCGGGCCGTAAACAGCGCGGAAACGCGCCGCGACCGCCGTCTGCTCGAAGTGAAGCTGGCCCAGGCACAGGTCGCTGTCTGGGCAGCCGGTGTAGACGCGCTCGGCGCTGAGGGCGTGCACGGCCAGCAGCCATTCGGGCACGGCGACAGCGGGGCCGGCAGCGGGCAGCAGCGCCGGGCTGACGATAAACAGCGTGCCCGCGCCGCTGTCGGTGTCGGTTTTGACCACCTCGCGCACCTGGCGCGTCTTGAGCGGCTGCGCCAGCAGGTACACGTGGATGTTGATGCCGGCCCACATGTGAATCGTGAGGGCGGCGTCCAGCGGGCGCAGCGTCAGCGCGGGCGGGCTGCCCAGGTCGCAGCGCCGCACACCCAACAGGCTTTCAAACCGCGCCTTCAGCCAGTGTTCAAACCCGCCGTTCATCGTCCTCACCCACGCGGTTAGCCGGCGCGCGCAGCGCCAGCAGCGCCAGCCCGGCCCCGCACCCCGCCAGCGCCCCCGCCAGCGCCCACGCCGGGCCGCGCGCCAGCGTCGCGCCGATCAGCCCCGGCGGGTAATCGAGGAAAACGTGGGCGTGGAGCGCGCCTTTGAAGAACATCAGCCCGGCGGCGGTCAGCGCCGCGCCCAGGCCCAGCGCCGCGCCCGCCAGCGCCCCCGCCAGCGGGACGGCGCGCGCCGCGATGCGCCGCCCGCCCAGCCGGTCAGCGGCGGCCAGGCCCAGGGCGAACGCCGCCAGCCCCAGCCCCAGCAGCGCCGCCGCCGCCACGCCGCTGTCCTCCAGTGACAGCCACAGCAGCAGCGCCGCGCCGTACCCCAGCGCGGCCAGCCGCGCGCGCGGCCCGCCAGCCGGCACGCGCACGCTACAGCCGGCGGAAGCGGAACATGTGCGATTCATACGGCCCCAGGTCAATGTACAGGCCGGGGTTAACCATGCTGGCGCCCGTGCGAATAAAGCTGTGGCCGGTCAGCGCGTCGTCCAGGCGCCAGGTCGCCTGCGCGATGCCCGGCCAGGCGCTGAGGTTGATGAGCGCCTGCGCCTGCTGGCCGGTCAGGTTGGCGACGATCAAACGGTGGTCATCGCCTTCAACCCAGCCGTGCGCCACCAGGTTTTCATGCGTCTGGTTCGCGCCCCAGGCCGGCGCCAGGTTGAACAGCCGCCAGCGCCCCCGCCCGTAGATCGTGTCCTGCACTTCGTCCAGCAGGCGGCGGTAGAAAATATCGAGGTCATGGTCCACCGGCTCATCCGGCTGGCGGCCAATCTGCACCGGCAGCTTGACGCGCCGCCCGGTAAACTGGCCGTCGTGGAGCAGCGTCGCGCCGGGCAGCGTCAGCACCAGGACCGCCGCCGGGCGCTGGCGCTGGCTGCCAAAGACGCTGTAGGCGCGCTGCTCGTCGTGGTTTTCGATAAAGCGCACCAGCCGCCGCTGGTATTCGATGGCGGCGATAAGGTGTACGCGCACGTCGCGCGGGGCGCCGTCCGCCAGCCGGTCATAGAGCGTCTTGTCGTAGCAGTAGTCAAAGCCCTGCTGCTGCATCTCATATTCCATGTTCCAGTAGACTTCGGCCATGAACAGGCAGTCAGGGTAGCTGGCCCGCACCTGGGGGATCATTTCCTCCCAGAATTCGGTTTCGGGAACGCTGTCCTCCAGGTAATAGCCCTGCCAGGTGTGCCCGAAAACGCGGTTGGTCATCAGCATGGCCATATCGCAGCGCAGGCCGTCACACTGGCTGGCGATATCCAGCAGCGTCGCCAGCGCCGCCGCCCGCAGCGCCGGGCTGAAAGCGTTCAGTTGGGCGGTGTCGGCCCAGCCGGGGAAGTATGGGTCGCGCCCATGCGCGATCACCAGCTTGCGCCCCCAGGCGTCGGTGGCGGCGAAAAAGTCAGAGGGGCGGCGCTGGAGGTCGCGCTGGCTGCCCTGGATGAGGCAGGCCGGGCTGCGCTGCACCCAGGGGTGATCAAGCGCGACGTGGTTGGGGACGTAATCCAGGATCAGGCGCAGGCCGCGCGCCTTCAGCCGGCGGCGGATAGCGGCCAGCCCCTTGCGCCCGCCCAGATGCCGGTCCACCTCGTAATTGTAGATGGCGTAGGCTGAGCCGATCACGTCTTTGTCCGTGAGGTCCGGCAGGGCGGGCAGGTACTCGTGCGACCACTGGCGCGCGTGGGCCGCGCTGCCGGGGCTGCGCGCCCACACCCCCATCAGCCACACCGTGTTAACGCCCGTGCGCGCCAGGTCGTCCAGCACGTCGTCAGGCACTGTGGCCAGCGTGATATGTTTGCCGTAAATCTGGCTGAGCGTGCTGAGCCAGACCCAGGTGTTAATCTCGTAAATCAACGGCTTGGCGGGCCAGGGCGTCAATGCGGCATCCTCGTGAGCAGGGGGGGCCTAACCGCTGACATGTTAACGCAAACAGGAACGAAAGAAAAGATACGCCGCGCGCGGCCCGCCCCCGGCGCAGCACAGAATGACGGTTTGTGTTACACTGTGTGCGTGGGCTGTAAGCACACTGGGGAGGATATGGCATGGCAGTGGATGATGTATTTCAGGTGCAGAGCGCGGTTGAAAACAGCCTGATCGAACGGTCTAACGTCGTTGGCGTCGCGGTGGGTTTCAAAGAGGACAAAACCGCCGAGAGCGGCGAGCTGGCCGTCGTGGTGCTGGTTGAGCGCAAGCTGCCGCTGACGGCCCTGGCCGCCAGCGACGTTATCCCCAAAAAGGTTGACGGTATCCGCACGGACGTGGTGGAAGTGGGGTATCTGCGCGCTTATCAGTCGCCGCGCGGGCGCTTCCGCCCCACAATCCCCGCCGGCGTGAGCATCGGCCATTACCAGATCACCGCCGGGACGCTGGGCGCAATCGTCACCGACCGCGCCACCGGCGAACGGCTGATCCTGTCGAATAACCACGTGCTCGCCAACAGCAATAACGCGCAGATTGGCGACCCCATCCTCCAGCCCGGCCCTGCCGACGGCGGGCAGAACCCCGCCGACATGGTGGCGCGCCTGGAACGTTTCGTGCGGCTGCGCTTTATAGGCGACCCTGACGACGGCCCGCTGCCGCCGACGCCGCCCGGCGAAGGCGGCTGCCTGCTGGCGGTCGCCAATGTCGCCAACGCGCTGGGCAAGCTGCTCGGCGCGCAGACGCAGCTCGCGCCCGTCGCCAAACCGCAGTCCGGGCCGGTTACGGCGGTGCCGCAGGAGGTCGTCAACCTGGTGGATGCGGCGGTCGCCCGGCCGCTGAACCCGGCCCAGTTCAGCAGCGACATCCTGGGCATCGGCACGGTCAGCGGGACCAAACCGGCGGCGCTGGGGCTGCGCGTGCGCAAAAGCGGGCGCACGACCGGCTACCTGGAAGGCACTGTCACGCTGCTCAACGCCACCGTGAACATCGCTTACGGCGCGAAAACCGCGCGCTTCAGCGGCCAGGTCATCACTGAGCCGATGAGCCAGGGCGGCGACTCCGGCTCGCTGATTGTGGACGCCGCAGAAAACCGGGCGGTCGGCCTGCTGTTCGCCGGCTCAACCCAGGCGACGATCTTCAACCCGATCAACGCCGTGCTGGACGCGCTCCAGGTCAGCATTTAGCAGCAGCGTATTTGCCGGCTCTGGCCCGGAAAGGGAAACGCGGATATGGCGCAGGAACAGGATCAGGAACACGCGATCGCGCAGGCGGAAGCGGTCCAGGCCCGCTACAGCGAGGACCTGCTGGGCCGCGCGCACGTGCAGGGCACGGCGATCGGGCTGGCGAAAGTCGGCGGGAAGGTGACAAGCACAGTGGCGGTGGTCGTGCTGGTGGACCATAAAGTGCCGGAAAGCGAGCTTGCGCCGGCGGATATCTGCCCGAAAGAGCTGGAGGGCGTGCGCGTGGACGTGCAGGAAGTGGGCGTGCTGCGCGCGTATTAACGCCCGCCGCCTGCTCTACGCTCAGCGTGCTGCTGCTCGCATTATTGGCTGGCGTGCGCTAGAGTCTTGGCCGCAATACACGTGCGGGACCCAATGAACCAGGAGCGAAGACGATGTTTGAACGCGCACCGGTGACCCGGCGGCGTCTGCGACCTGCACTGTGGCTGCTGGTCGCGCTGCTGGCCGCCTGCAATCTGAACACAGACTCAGACAGCGGCCCCGGCAGCCCCGTCATCAGCGGCCCGCCCCAGGTGCGAATCGCGGCGCCGCTGCCCAACGCCACGTATCTCGAAGGCGTGATCGTCACCATTCAGGCGCTGGTGACCAACGCCGGCGCGGACGTGCAGCGGGTAGAGGTCGCGCTGGACGGCGCGCCGCTGGCGCAGCGCAGCGACCCGAACCCGTCAGGCGCGCCCTCATTCAGCGTCGCTGAAACCTGGCGCGCGGAAAACCCCGGCGCGCACACAATCACCGTCACCGCCTTCCGCGCCGACGGCAGCGCCAGCGAGCCGGCAGCGGTCGCGGTGAACGTCGTCAGCCAGGGCAGCTCGGTGCAGACGCAGACGCCGACCGTCAGCAGCGCGAACGACGCTGCCAGCACGCCGACCAGCGCGCCAGCCGCCGCGCCGCGCGCCACCAACACGCCCGCGCCGCCCACCGACGCCCCGCCGCCCGCCGCCACCGCCACCCCCAGCTCGCCGCAGGCCACCTTCAACGTGGGCGTGAACGTGCGCCGGGGGCCAGACACGTCGTTCGAGCCGCCGATCGGCAGCTTCGCCGCCGGCGACACCAGCGAGGTGCTGGCGGTCAACCCGGCGCGCACGTGGTATAAAGTGCGCTACTGGAACGGCGAGGGCTGGGTGTTCGGCGGCCTGATGTCCGTCTCTGGCGACGCCGCCAATCTGCCGGTTGACGCCGGCCCGCCGACGCCGACGCCGACGTCAATTCCGCCCACGCCGGTCCCGCCGACGGCGATTCCGCAGCGCAACATCAACCTGGTGGCGGGCAACATCACGCTGAACCCCGACCAGCCGGTGTGCCGCGAGACCTTCCAGATCTTCATGGACGTGGCTAACCTGGGCCAGGAAGTGTCACCCAGCGGCATGATCAACGTGCGCAACGTGCACGTCGCCAGCGGCACCGTCACGCAGACCACGCAGGGCGCTTTCCCGGAAATCCAGCCCGGCCAGACGGTGCGCGTCGGCCCCATCCCCTTCACCGAAAGCACCTTCTTCGAGGAAGATCACCGGCTGGAGCTGACCATCGACCCGAACAATCAGATTCCCGAAACCACTAAGGACGACAACGTAGGCCGGCGCACCTACCGCCTGCTGAGGGGCGGCTGCTGAGCCAGCGGCCCGGCTGAAACGCCCGCGCCCGGAGAGCGACTCCGGGCGCGGGCGTTTTTGTTTGCGCGGCGGCGCTATGTGTCAGCCCTCTTTGCGGGGTGGCGCGCCTTTCTCGCTGGCGAAGGCGGTGAAACGCATGAAGGCGCGTTCCTGCGGCGTCATGTCCACCGGGTAATCGGTTTCGTCGTAGGCTTCCATGATGCGGTAGCCCTCTTTGATGTAGCCGCGAATGGTGTGCAGGCTGATGCCCATTTCGTCGGCGGCCAGGTGCGCGGGCATCCCCTCGACCACACACAGCTTGATCGCCTGGCGGATGCGCTCCGTCAGTTCGGGGTAATCGCGCCGTTCTGGCAGCAGCTTCGCGTGCGCCACCCGCTGGTTGACCACGTCCTGCGCGGCCTGCTGGATGCCGGCGGTGATGATAAAGTCGTAATCCAGGCTGTAGACGATCGCCCAGGCGATCTGCAGCCGCACATCCTGCTTGAGCAGGAAGCCGCCAGCCCCCGCGCGCGCCGCCGCTTCCACCAACTGCGCGTCGGCGAGCTGCGCCAGGCACAGCACGCGCACCCTCTCGATGCGCTGCTGAAGCCGGGTGATGACACTGGCCAGCGCCTCCGGCCCGCCGATATGGTCAGCGCCCAGCAGCACGATATCTGGCAGCTCCGCCAGCGATGTTTTGTCAATGTAGGCCCACAGCTCTCTGACGCTCTCAGAGAGGTTGGTCACGCGGGTGCGGCGGTCCCAGGCCAGGTAGCTGTTCACGGCCTGGAGCGCGTAAAAGTCGGTGTCCATCACCAGAACCTTAAGGTTGATGCTGCTGATGCTCGCCACCGGGCAATCCCCTTTCCTGCCTGCTCTATTATAGTGTGTTTTGCGCCCACAGCGGCGGCTAACCGCGCCAGTCCGGCGGCTGGTGCGCGCGCCGCCAGCGCCAGCCCACCGGGTAACCGAGCATCTTGGCGATGTCGCCCACCGCGCGGATGATCGGGATGAGCAGCGCGGCATAAGCCCCGCTCAGCGGGCGCGCGCGCGGCGCGCTGCGCAGCATCTGCGGCAGGCGGCGGTAAGGCTGGTACAGGTAGTAGGCCGCGCCCAGCGCGTACAGCCCCCACAGGCGCAGGTCCACCAGCAGGCCCAGGGCGAACACCAGCGGAATAACCCCCAGGTAAGTGATATAGCGCGCCAGGTGACGCCTGCGCCACAGGTCCGCTTTGCCGTCGCCGCGCGCGTACAGGTAATACTGTTTGAAAAAGGCGCGCAGCGAGCCGCGCGGCCGGAAGTAGGTCAGCGCGGCGGGCGCGAAGGCGAACGGCCCGCAGCAGCGCTTCAGGCGCAGATCAAACACCAGGTCCTCGCAGTAGTCCAGCCATTCAGGGTAGCCGCCCACCTGCTCCCAGGCGGCCCGGCGAAACGCCACGCTGCGGCTGCTGGGCAGAAAGGTGTCCGGGTTGATCTCCGCCACCAGCGGCAGGGTGGCAGCGCCCAACGCCGCCTCGAACACGGTGTGCGGGTCCGCCTGGAAGAAGCCGCTGGCGACCTGGACCTGCGGGTCGTCCAGCAGCGGCCGCGTGAGGTGTTCCAGCCACGCGGCGTCCAGCGTAACGCCGGCGTCGGTCACGGCGATGATGTCGCCGCGCGCGGCGGCGATGGCGCGGTTGCGCCCGGCGCTGATATTGGCCCCTGGCGCCACCAGCAGGCGCAGCGGCAGCACATTCTTGTAGCCTTCAATGCTGGCGACGGTGCTGTCGGTGCTGCCGCCGTCCACAATGACGATCTCGTCAGGCAGGCGCGTCTGCTTGCCCAGCGAGAGCATCAGCCGGTGAATGCTGGCCCCTTCGTTGAGAACAGTGGCGATCACGGAGATCAAC
The DNA here is from genome assembly GCA_048499435.1 of Anaerolineae bacterium. GTDB lineage: Bacteria > Chloroflexota > Anaerolineae > Aggregatilineales > Phototrophicaceae > DAOTWC01. Next base: position 524,850 of record JASNZW010000002.1, on the reverse strand, counting down.
GGGTATCCTTTCGCGGCAGCAGCCGCCTGCGGCGGTTGCCCTAAGTTTACCCGAAAAACGCCGGCCCGCCCTGGCGCTGGCCAGGGCGGGAAACTGGCCGCCAGGGTATCATAATCAGGTATTGGTTTTTCCTGCGGCACGGGACGTGTATGACTGCTGACATGCTGCTGACGCTGGCGATCCTGGCGGTCGCCATTGTGCTGTTCGTAACGGAAAAAGTGCGGCTGGATGTGGTGGCGGTCGGCGTGATGCTCGCCCTCATGCTCACCGGCCTGCTGACCACCGCTGAAGGGCTGGCGGGCTTCGCCAACCCGACCGTGATCGCCATCGCTGCGCTGTTCGTCGTGGGCGGGGCCGTGTTCCAGACCGGCCTGGCCGCCATGCTCAGCAGCGCGATCCTGCGGCTGGCGGGAAACAGCGAAGCGCGGCTGCTGCTGGTGCTGATGGTCGCCATCGGGCTAATGTCGGCGTTTATCAGCAGCACCGGCGTGGTCGCGCTGATGCTGCCGGCGGTCGTCAGCCTGGCGGCCAGCCTGAAGGTGAACACTTCCAAACTGCTCATTCCGCTGGCCTACAGCGCGCTGCTGGGTGGGTCGCTCACGCTGATCGGCACGTCGCCTAACCTGCTGGCCACAGATGTGCTGCGCGCCGCTGGCTACACGCCGTTCACCTTTTTCAGCTTCACGCCGCTGGGCCTGCTGCTGCTGGCGGCAGGCGTGCTGTTCATGGTCACGCTGGGGCGGCGGCTGCTGCCAGACCGCAAACCGGCGCGGACCCTCCAGCAGGTTTCGTCGCCCGGCGAGCTGTTCGCGCTCTACCGCCTGCCCGACAACCTGTTCCGCCTGCGCGTGCAGGATCAGTCGCCGCTGATCGGCCAGGAGCTGGCGGCTGCCGGCCTGCGTGAGCAGTTCGGCATCACCATTATCTCGCTCAAACATGCCAGCCAGACCAACGGGCACGCGCTGGTGCGGACGCTGCCGCTGCGGTCGCAGGAGGACGACACCAGCTACCGCCCCAGCCCTGACAGCGTGTTCCAGCGCGACGACCTGCTGCTGGTGCAGGGCAGCGCCGACGCGGTGAGCAAAGCCGCCGGCTACTGGAAGCTGGCGATTATCGCGGCGAAACCGGTGCTGGAAAACGACGTGATCACCAATGAGATCGGCATCGCTGAGGTGATTATCAGGCCGCGCTCCACGCTGATCGGCCGGACGCTGAGCGAAACGCATTTTGGCCGCACTTACCACCTCACCGTGCTTGACCTGCGCCGGCCCGGCGTTGACGACCCGCTGGTGCTGAAAGACACGCCGCTGAAGTTTGGCGACATGCTGCTGGTGCAGGGCGAGTGGAAAGACATTTTCATCCTCAAGCACCAGCGCCAGGACTTCGTCGTGATGGGCGAGCGCGAGGCGCTTGAAGTCGGCGTGTTCACCCGGCGCAATCGCGCCCCGGTGGTGCTGGCGGTGCTGGTGGCGCTGGTGATCGTTGTGGCGTTTAACATCATCGCGCTGGCCCCGGCGGCGCTGCTGGCCGGGCTGGCGATCGTCCTTACCGGCTGTCTGAAGATGGACGAGGCTTACAGCGCGATTGACTGGAAAAGCCTGGTGCTGATCGCCGGGATGCTGCCGATGAGCACGGCGCTGATGAAAGTGGGCCTGGTGGACGCGGTGGCGCGCGGCTTCACCGACACGCTGGGCGCTTACGGGCCGCTGGCGGTGCTGGCCGGGCTGTTCCTGCTGACGGTGCTGCTCACGCAGATTCTCTCCAACACGGCGACGACGGTGCTGATCGCGCCGATCGCGCTGGCGGCGGCGCAGAACCTGGGCGTGAACGCGCACGCGCTGGTGATGGGGGTGGCCGTCGCCGCGTCAATGGCCTTCGCCACGCCGATCGCCTCGCCGGTCAACACGCTGGTGATGAGCGCCGGGCATTACCAGTTTGCTGATTACACGCGCGTGGGGCTGGCGATGATCGTGCTGACGTTCCTGCTCTCGCTGCTGGCGCTGCCGCTGCTGTTTCCGTTCTAGCGCGCGCCTATTTCGCCAGCGCGCGCGCCCAGCGGGCGGCGTCGGCGCGGCGGCGGTCGCCGGTCTGCTCGAAACGCGCCTGCGCCTGGCGCATATAGCCCAGCGCCAGGCCGTCATTATGCTGGCGGTGATAGGCCAGCGCCAGGCAGTAGAGCGTTTCGGGCCGGTCAGGGTCGGCGGCCAGCGCGCGCGAAAAATAGGTTACGGCGTCCTCCCAGTTGCCATCACGGTAGGCCAGCAGGCCGCGCCCATAGTGCGCCAGCATCTCGTGAGGGTACAGGCGCAGCGCCGTCTCGAAATCGGCTTCGGCCTCCCGGCGGCTGCCGGCCTCCAGGTGGATGAAGCCGCGCGCGGCATAGTATTCGGCGTGGGCGGGCAGCAGGTCAATGGCGCGGTCCAGCCGGTCAACAGCCTGGTCGAACAGCTTTTTCTGGTAGGCGGCCAGCGCCTGCCGGTAAAATTCGTCGGCCTCGTAGCGCGGCACGCCGAGGCGCTGGGTAAGGTTGGGCATGGCGCTGTAAAGTCGCGGTTAGCTGGCTGAATCAGGCTATAATAGTAGCGGGTTTTCGGGCGGCACGCCAGAAAGCCGCCGCGCTGCCCGCGCACCGCGAAAAGCAGCGCCTGACCGGGACGGCCCGATGCGCTTGCAGACAAGAGGACGCTGAATCATGGACTTTGACCTGAGCGAGGAACTGCGGCTGTACCAGCGCGCGGTGCGCGCCTTCTGCGAGGCCGAGCTGAAGCCCTACGCCGCCGAGGTGGATGAGCGCGGCGCGCTGCGCCAGGAAGCCATCGCCAAAATGCCGGCGCTGGGCCTGACCGGGCTGCAAGTGCCAGAGGACTACGGCGGCGCGGCGCTCAACACGCTGGGCGCGGCGCTCGCCATTGAGGAAATCGGGCGCGCCTGCGGCTCGACCGGCCTGTCGATCTCGGCGCACAACGGCCTGGGCTGCGGGCCAATCGTCAACTGGGGCACGCCGGAACAGAAACAGCGCTATCTGCCGGCGCTGACGGCAGGCCGCGTGCTGGGCGCGCTGGCGCTGACCGAGCCGCAGGCTGGCTCTGACCTGCTGGGCGGCGTGCGCACCACCGCCCGCCGCGACGGCGGCGATTGGCTGGTGAACGGCAGTAAGGCGTGGATCACCAACGCCAGCCTGGCCGGCTGGCTGATCGTGCTGGCGCGCACCGACGCCGCCGCCGGCTCGCGCGGGTTCAGCATGTTCATCGTGCCCACCGACGCCCCCGGCGTGGCCGTTCACCCGCCAGAGAAAAAGATGGGCCTGCGCGGCTCGCCCACGCACATGATCTCGCTCGACAGCGTGCGCGTGCCCGCCGAAAACCTGCTGGGCGCGGAGGGGCGCGGCTTCCACCAGACAATGGCGACGCTCGACGCCGGGCGCATCAGTATCGGCGCGCTGAGCGTGGGGCTGGCGCAGGCGGCCTTCGAGGAAGCCCTGAACTACGCCCGCCAGCGCGAAACCTTCGGCCAGCCGATCGCTCAGCACCAGTCCATTCAGAACCTGCTGGCAGACGCCGCAACGCAAATTGACGCCGCCCGCCTCCAGGTGTATTATGCGGCCTGGCTTAAAGACCAGGGGCGCGATTTCACGCGCAGCGCCGCCCAGGCCAAGCTGTTCGCCAGCGAAGTGGCTGAGCAGGTGGCCCGCGCCGCGATCCAGATTCACGGCAGCTACGGCTACAGCCGTGAATACCCGGTCGAGCGTATTTACCGCGACCAGCGCCTGATGACGATCGGCGAAGGCACCAGCGAAATCCTGCGCGTGGTGATCGCCCGCCGCGTGCTGGCCGAGAATGCGTGAACGACCGGCGCGCCACCCTGCTGAGGGCGTCACCGAAAAGGCGGACCGCATGGCGTCACTGACGCGCCAACCCTCGCCGCGCGGGCAGGTGAATCTGCGCGCGGTTGCGCTGCCGGCAGAACACGGCGGCTGGGGCTTCACCCTCGAACCGATTGTCCTGGGGCTGCTGGTCGCCTGGTCGCTGCCGGGCGCGGCGGTCGCGCTGGCGACGCTGGCCCTCTTTCTGCTGCACCAGCCGTTCAAGCTGGCGCTCAAAGACAACCTCAAGCGGCGCCGCGTCCCGCGCACCGCCTATGCCGAGCGCTTCGCCCTGCTCTACGGCGGCAGCGCTGCTGTCGCCCTGCTGCTCGCCCTGCTGAGCGCGCCAACGCCCGCCTTCCTCATCCCGCTGGCGCTGGCCCTGCCGCTGCTGCTGGTGCAGCTGCTCCACGACGCCCGCAGCCAGAGCCGCAGCCTGCCAGCGGAGCTGGGCGGGGCCGGGGCGATGGGCGCGACGGCGGCGGCGATCGCGGTCGCCGGCGGCTGGGCGCTGCCCGCCGCGCTGGTGCTGTGGCTGCTGCTGGCGGCGCGCGCCGTCACCTCCATTATTTACGTGCGGCAGCGCCTGCGGCTGGAGCGCAGCCTGCCGGTCGATCTGCGGCTGGCGCGCCTGGCGCACGGCGGCGGCGCGGCGGCGGTGCTCGCCTGCGTGCTGGCAGGCGCTGCGCCCTGGCTGGCGCTGGCGGCTTACGCGCTGCTGGCGGCGCGGGCGGCGCTGGGGCTGTCAGCGCGCCGCCAGCCCGCGACGGCCAAACGGATCGGCATGCGCGAGATGCTCTACGGCCTGGCGTATGCGCTCATCATCAGCGTGGGCTACGCGCTCTGACCGCCCCCGCGCCGCCCGCTAACTCAAACTGGAAACAAACAGAGGCGTGCTATAATACAGTAGAGATGATACGCGGTATCGCTCTGTTTTTCTGTCGGCAGCTTGGTTAGTCGGAAAGGTGCTTAGCTGTGGCAGTATGCTCTAACTGCAATCGTGATAACGCACCGGAAACTAAAATCTGCGTTTACTGCGGCGCAATAATGGAGGCGGCGAACCAAACCCTAACACGCGCGCTGGGCGACACCGACTACGAAGAAGGCCGCCCGCAGTGGGGCACAGCCCGTTTCAACACGCGCACGAGCCTCATCATCCATGTGCGCGACACGAAAGACCATTTCAATTTTTTCTTCGACGAGTTCACTGAGCTGGTGCTGGGGCGCGAAGACCCACGCACCGGCGCCGCGCCCGACATCAACCTGGAAAGCTACGGCGCCGCTGTCAAAGGCGTCTCGCGCCGCCACGCGCTGATCGTGCGACGCGACACGGCGCTCAGCGTCATTGACCAGGACACGCCCAACGGCACGTTCCTCAACGGCCAGCGCCTGATCGCCAACCAGCCGCGCATCCTGCGCGACGGCGACGAGCTGCGCCTGGGGCACATGATCCTGCGCATATCCTTCGCCCGTATGTAACCCCAGGCGTGGGGCTGGCAGCGCCCGTGTGTTATACTCGCCGTCCGGCGCTGCGCACAGGCAGCGCCCCTGACCTATGCCTGTGAGCAGCTATGACCGACCGCACCAACGCGCAGTGGCTTGATGACCTCAGCGGCCCGCCCGCCGTCCGCGATTCCGCCCTGCAGGACCTGCGCGAACGGCTTCAGCGCGGCATCTACTACTATCTCAGCCGCGAACGGAGCGACCTGGCCCAGATGCCCGCGCAGGAACTGACGCAGATGGCGGAGGACCTGGCCCAGGACGCCACCCTGCGCGTGCTGGAAAACCTGGACAGCTTTCGCGGCGACAGCCGCTTCACCACCTGGGCCACCAAAATCGCCGTGCGCGTCGCCATCAGCGACCTGCGCCGCGCCCGCTACCGCGATTTCAGCCTGGATAACATCACCGCCGACGGCGAGCTGCTGCCAGCCGCAGCCGTCAGCGCCGCCGCCCCGCCCGGCCCGGAACACGCCGCTGAGCGCGCCGACGTCATGCTGAAGATCAGCGCGGCGCTGGACGCGGCCCTTACTGAGCGCCAGTATCAGGCGCTGGAGGCGGTCGCGCTGCGCGGCGTGCCGCTGGAGGTGGTGGCAGAGCAGATGGGCACCAACCGCAACGCGCTGTACAAGCTGCTGCACGACGCCCGGCGCAAGCTGCGCGCCAGCCTCGCCGAACAGGGCCTGTCGGTGGATTACATGCTTAATCTGTTTCAGGACTGAGGCGCTACGCCGTTCGCCGGGCCACCACTACCAGCCGTTCGTGGTAGACATCGCGCAGAAAATCGTAGTTGGAACAGGTAATCAGCGTGAGCTGTTCGTCGCTCGTCGGGTACAGCACGGACATGTCGTCCGGGTTCACCGTGCGCAGCTCGCGCACCGCGTAAACGCGCTGCTCGCCGTCCTGCGTGAGAAAGATGGGGTCGCCAACGCTGAGCTGGCCGATGCTGGCGAACACGCCCTGGCGGCCATCCGCCAGCTCAACATGCCCTGCCAGCACGATGTTGCCGGGCTGGTTCAGCCAGGCGGTTCCCTGCAGGTGGCCGGCGAAAGCCCCCAGCTCGCGCACGTCCCAGCTTGTGCCGTCCAGGTAAGATTGAATGACGGCGGCGCTGATGCCGGCGGTGGGCGCGAACAGCGTCGCGCCGCTGGTGATCTCGCGCGCCACCGGGCGCGACTGAACAAAGGGGTCGAGCGTGGGCATAAGGGCGGGCGGCGGCGGCGGCGCCGCATCCACCGGCGCGGCGGGGGGCGCGGCGGGCGTCCAGCCGTCGCGCGCCAGGAACATCACCCCCGTGATCACCCCCAACAGCGTCGTGATCATCAGCCATGAAGAACAGCCGGCGCGCCTGTGTCTGTACACGATGCCCCCGTTAATAAATCTACTTATACTTGTATGAGATTATTTTCAGTATAACGAAATTTACAATCACCGCTAATATTTCTCATCAGGCGCTCACATTCTTCACGGGCGCTGACGCCGGTTGTGAAATCACTGTAATTTCCGGCCCTAACCACAGCCTAACAGGCCGCGCAAGGCGCGGCGGCGCGGCGGTCTGCGCTGCGGCTGTGCTGGTGGACGCGGCTACTGCGCGCTGCGCGCCAGCGCCAGGTTGAGGTTGTGGCGGGCGGCGGCCAGTTGGGCGGGGCGGCCCAGGCGCTCATACAGGTGGGCGGCGGCGGCGAAGTGGTCAGCGGCGGCGGCGTAATCGTCCAGGCGGCCCGCCGCGCTGCCCAGGCTGGCCAGCATTTCGGCCTGGGCGGCGGTGTCGTCCAGCTCGCGCGCCAGCGCCAGCGCCAGCGCGCAGCAGTCGTGCGCGGCGCGGAAGTGGCGCGCCGCCGCGTCGCCGCTGGCCGCCGCGCCAAGCTGCTCGTGGACGCGGCCCAGGCCCGCCAGCCGCGCCAGCGCGCCCTGGCGGTCGTTAATGGCCTGGCAGATCGTCAGCGACTCGCTGTAGGCGGCGTGGGCAGCGGCGAAATCGGCGGCGGCGCAGCGGTTATCGCCCAGATTGCCCAGGCGCTGCGCCAGCCCGCGCTGATCGCGAAGCTGGCGGGCGATCGCGACCGCCTGGGCGTGGTAGTCGGCGGCCTGCGCTGGCTGGCCCAGGCCGTCATAGACCAGCCCCAGGTTGCTGAGCCAGATGCCGCGCCCGCGCAGGTCGCCCATTTCCTGCGCCAGCAGCAGCGCCTGGTCAAGGCAGGCGACGGCCTCGGCGTGCCGGCCCAGCTCGCGCAGGATATTGCCCATGTTGCCCAGCAAGCCGCTTTCCGCTGTGTGGTCGCCGCTGGCGCGCGCCAATGGCAGCGCCTGTTCCAGGCAGGCCAGCGCCTGCGCCGGCAGCTGCAGCCGGTGATACAGCAGCGCCAGGTTGCCCAGGTGGCGCCCCTCAGCGGCGGCGTCCCCGGCCTGGCGCGCCAGCGCCGCCGCCTCGCGCAGGCAGTCCAGCGCGGCCTGCTGATCACCGCTCTGGAGCGCCAGCCGCAGCCGGCGCTGAAGCAGCGTCGCGTCAGCCATGGACTCAGCGGCGGGCGCGCAGCAGGCGCAGCAGCGCGCCAGCGACCAGCAGGCCAATGCCAGCCGCCGCCAGCGCGACGGCGGCTCCGCGCCAGTCGGCCTGGACCGGCGGCGGCCCGCTGGCGTCGGGCGCGGGGTCAAGCCGGACGATCACAAAGTGATCGGTAATGGTGGGGACGGTGCGCGCGCTGACGGTTTCCTCGCGGCTGAGGCGCGCCAGCAGCGCGTCGTAGATGGCGGGCGCACGTTTGCGAAACAGATAGAGCACGCGGGTGGCCTCGCCGGGGTCATAGATCACTGTCGCGCGCGCCATGAAGCGCCGCCCGCCCTGCGCCACGCCCACGACCGGGTGCGCCAGCAGGTTTTTGTACCAGTGTGGGCGCTCGCCCCAGGCCGAGATGATATACGTTTTGCTGCCGTGCAGGCGGTACTCAATGGCGGTGTAGCGCGGCAGGCCAGAAGTGCGGCCAGCGGTGGTCAGCACCATCAGGTGCACGTTTTCCAGCAGCGGCCCCAGGCCCAGCCGGTACAGCCAGATAGGCAGGCGCAGCAGGCGGCGAAAAAACTCGCCGGGATAGGGCAGGCGGTCGGTAAAGGCGCCGGCTGCCGGCGGCGTGTCAGGTGTGGGCACAGTAGTTTCGGCCATCAAAAACTCGTTCGTTAGTCTGTAAACAGTTTAGAGCGCAGTCGCCGCGCTTACTGTAGCGGCAAAGTGGCAGGTTAATCAAGGTAGAACGCGCGCGCCCGGTCATCAGCATCAGGCCGGGTCAGCTTCAGGCGGCAGGTCAGACGCGGGCGGCGGCGGGTCAGGCGCGGCCAGCGCCGGCAGCGTGCTGGTGGTGACGCTGGCGAGCTTATAGGCGGCCCGCGCGCGCGCGCTGCTGGCGGCGGCCAGCGCGGCCAGCGCCTCCGGCGTGCCGATGCGGCGCAGCGCAGCGCGCGCGGTGCGCTGCACCGTGTTGTTCACGGCGTTCAGGTGGCCGGCGACGGCGTCAACGGCCCAGTCAGCCTGGAGGTGGCCCAGCACCGCCAGCGCGTTGCGCTGGATATGCCAGTCGTCGCTGTCGAGCGCCGCCAGCAGCGTGACCACCGCCGGGGCGCTGTTCATCGCCAGCAGCGCGCGCGCCGCCGCCAGCCGGACGCGCGCCGGCAGCTTCGCGTTGTTGAAAACCACCACCAGCGGCCCAACCGCCAGCCGGTTTTGCAGCCGGCCCAGCGCCTCGGCGGCCTCGATGATGCGCGCCGGCTGTTCGCTGCGCAGCATGGCTATCAGGTGGTTAAAGGCTTCCTGGCGGGCGTGTTCCTGTTCGGCGCTTTCCTGCGCCAGATAGCGCAGGGCGGCGGCCAGGTTGAGGCGCGTGGCGAGGTCCTGCTCGCCGCTGGCGGCGGCGAGCAGGGCGGGGATGGCTGAGATCGCGCCCATCGTGCGCAGCGCGGCGGCGGCGGCGCGGCGCACCGCCGGGTCGGTATCGCTCAGCGCTTCGATCAACCCCGGCGTGTCGGCCTGCGTCTGCATGCGCCAGATGTTCAGCCTGCGGTCGGTCACGCGCGTTCTCACCCGTTTAGTAAACATCAGACGGCGTATAGTATTATTGTAACGCAAATCCAGCCGCGGGCGGCGGCGGTTATCGGGAGCGCGATCCGTGCGAATCGTTCACGTTGTGCCATATTACGCGCCCGCCTACGCCTTTGGCGGGGTGGCGCGGTCGGCTGAGGGCATGTGCCGCGCCCTGGCGCGGCGCGGCCATGTCGTCACCGTGCTGACCACCGACGCGCTCGACCGCGCCGGGGGCCGCGCGGCCCCGCCCGACGAGCTGCGCGACGGCGTGCGCGTGCTGCGCCTGCCCAACCGCGCCCCGGCCCTGCGCGCCCGCCTGAACCTGTCCACGCCCGCGCGGCTGCGGGCGGCGCTGGGGCCGCTGCTGGCGGGCGCGGACGCGCTCCACTGTCACGAGTTCCGCACGGTCGAAAACCTGCTGGCGGTTCCCTGCGCCGCCCGCCAGGGCGTGCCGCTGGCGCTGTCGGCGCACGGGACGCTGGCCCGCGCCACCGGGCGCAGCGCGCTGAAAGCGGGGTGGGACAGCCTGTTCAGCCCGGCGCTGGCGCGCCGCTTCGGCGCGGTTATCGGCCTGACGGCGCAGGAAGCCGCCGAGGCGCGCGCGCTGTGGGCCGCCTTCGGCGCGGCGGATACAACGCTGTTCCCGGTGGTCCCCAACGGCATTGACCCGCAGGACTACGCCGACCTGCCCGGCGGCGCGGCGTTCCGCGCCCGCTGGGGGCTGGGCGCGGGGCCGCTGGTGCTGTTTCTGGGGCGGCTGCACGCGCGCAAGGGGCCGCGCCTGCTGGCGGAGGCGTTCCGCGCGGCGGACGTGCCCGCCGCACGGCTGGTGTTCGCCGGGCCAGACGAGGGCGAACGGGCGCGCATCGCCGCGCTGAACGACCCGCGCATCGTGCTCACCGGCCACCTGGACGGCGCGGACCGGCTGGGCGCGCTGGCCGCCGCCGACGTGCTGGCGCTGCCCGCGGTGGGCGAGGGCCTGCCGATGGCCGCCCTGGAGGCGCTGGCGGCGGGCGTGCCGCTGATCCTCTCGCCAGGGTGCGGCCTGCCGGAAGCGGCGCAGGCCGGCGCCGCCCTGGAGGTTCCGCCGGCGGGCGCGCCGCTGGCGGCGGCGCTGCGCGCGCTGCTGCCAGACACAGCGCGGCGGGCGTCAATGGCGGCGGCGGGCCAGGCGCTCGCACGCCAGCGCTTCACCTGGGACGCGGTCGCCGCGCAGTTGGAGCAGGTGTACGCGGCATTAAGGGCGCGCTGACCGCGGCGCGCCCGCCGCGCTCAATCTGAAGCCGGGCCAAAAGCCGCGTTAAGCGCGCCTAACTGCCCAGTTCCCTGTTGCCGAAACGCCGTCCCCCCGGCTACGATAGGCCCTTGATGCCGCCCGCAAACTGTGAAAGGCCAGAGGGACATGGACCTCACCGCCAACCGGCAGCAGGTGCGCCGTGTGCTGCTCATCACGCTGGTGCTCAACCTGTCCGTCGCCGGCGGCAAAATCTTTATCGGCCTGGCGACTGGCGCGCTGGCGATCACCGCCGACGGCCTGCACTCGCTGATTGACGGCGCTGGCAACGTGGCCGGCCTGCTGGCGACGCGGCTGGCAGACAAGCCGCCCGACGCCGATCACCCCTACGGGCATACGCGCTTTGAAACGCTGGCGGCGCTGGCGATCGGCGGGCTGCTGCTGCTGACGGCGCTGGAGGTGGCGCGCGGCGTGATCGAACGCCTCAGCGGGGGCGAGCTGCCGGTGCTGACGCCGCTGGCCTTCGCCATCATGCTCGTCACGCTGGCGATCAACATCGGCGTCAGCCGCTACCAGATTCGCGCGGGGCGGCGGCTGAACTCGCAGGTGCTGCTGGCGGACGCCGCCAACACCAGCGCCGATGTCTTTGTGACGCTGGCGGTGCTGGTGAGCATGGCGCTGGTGGCGCTGGCAGGCTGGACCTGGGCCGATGTCGTCGCCGCGCTGGTGATCACGGTGCTGATCGCGCGGGCCGCCTGGCAGGTGCTCAGCCAGGCCGGGCAGGTGCTGGTGGACGCCGCGCCTTACGACGCCGACCAGCTCGCCGCCTGGGCGCAGAAAGTGCCGGCGGTTGAGCGCGTGCTGCGCGTGCGCAGCCGCGGCACAGCCGACACCGCCTACATTGACATCGACATTCAGGTGCAGCCGGAAACCACCGCCGCCCAGGCCGACGCCATCGCCAGCGCGGTGCGCGAGAAACTGGCCGCGCACGTGGATTTCAGCGAGGTGAAAGTGCATTTCGTGCCCGACTACGCCGGCGAGCCGAACCACGCGCAGGTCGCCCGCGCCTGCGCCGACGCGCTCGGCCTGGGCACGCACGAGGTGCGCGTCAGCGAAGGGCCGGCGGGCCGCGTGCTGGAGATGCACGTTGAAGTGCCGGCGGGGCAGACCTTAGACGCCGCGCACGACCAGGTGAGCCAGCTTGAGCGCGACATCCAGCTCAGCCTGCCCGACCTGGCCGAGATCATCACGCATATCGAGCCGGCGCAGGCCGAACCCAGCGGCGGCGACCACGACCAGGACGCCGCCCGCACGGCGGACAAGCTGGCCGGGCAGGCGCTGCGCCTGCTGCAGCAGCATTACGCTGATCTGGACTGGCACGACCTGCGCGTGTACCCGGACGACGACGGTTTCGCGGCGGTGCTGCACGTGACGCTGCCGCCGCAGATCACCGTTGAGGCCGCGCACCGCGTCGCTGAGGACGCGGAAACGCTGCTGCGCACGCGCCTGCCGGGGCTGGCGCGCGTGACAATCCACACCGAGCCGCCCGACGACCTCTCGCCAGGGCCAGTTTAAACGCGCTCAGGCTGTGGGCTGGCCCAGCGAGAAAAGCTGCTGCTCGCCGCTGTAGGGCTGCAGGTCTGTGAACCAGGACGCCTGCGCGTCGAAGCGGGCAAAGAACGGGCGGCCCACCCATTCCGGCCTGCGCCCCTGCAGAAACGACAGCACAAACACCCGCTCGCCGCCGACCTCAGCGACGCCGTGAACGTGAACCTTGCCCGGCGTGGCGCTCATGACCGGCCCGCGCACCGTGCGCGCCAGCCCGGAAACCTGGGCGTAGGCCGTGCGAAAGACGCGCAGCGCCTGCGCCAGCGGCAGCTCGAAGTACTGGCGGGGGCCGGTATCGCGGCTGACGAACATGTAGTAGGGGATCATCCCCAGGCGCACGCCGCGCCGCCACATTTCCGCCCAGATGTGGGCGCTGTCGTTGATGTGGCGCATGACCGGCGCCTGCATGCGGATTTCGCAGCCGGCGGCGCGCAGGCGGCGCACCGCTTCCTCGCTGACGGCGGACCGCAGCTCGCGCGGGTGGCTGAAGTGCGCCATGATGGCGACATGCCGCCCGCTGGCGACGATCTGCTCCAGCAGGCGCAGCAGGTCGTCGGCGTCAGGGTCGGTGACGAAGCGCTGCGGCCAGTAGGCCAGCGACTTCGTGCCGATGCGGATCGTCTGCACATGCGCCAGCTCTGGGACCAGCAGCGGCTCGACATACTGGCGCAGCGCGTGCGCCGTCATGATAGCCGGGTCGCCGCCGGTGAACAGCACGTCAGTGACTTCGGTGTGCTGGCGCAGATACGCCACCAGCCCATCCACTTCGCGCGCGGCGAACTTGAGGTTGTCCAGGCCGACGAACTGCGGCCAGCGGAAACAGTATGAGCAGTAAGCGTGGCAGGTCTGCCCCCGGCTGGGGAAAAAGAGGACTGTCTCGCCATACTTATGCTGTACGCCCGGCAGCGGCTGGCCGTTCAGCAGCGGCACATTGTGTTCAAGCTGGCCCGCGGGGTGCGGGTTGTGCGCCAGGCGGATGCGGTTGGCGGCGGCGCGCACGTCAGCGCGCGGCGCGCCCCGCCGCAGCAGCCGTGAAATGGTGCGAAAGTTCTCGTCGTCAAGCATCCCGCGCTGCGGGAAGGTGAGCTGGTAGATGGGGTCATTGGGGACGCGCGCCCAGTCAATGAGTTCATCTGCCACGTAGCGGTTGGTGCGGAACGGAAATACTGCCGAGACAACCTGAACAGCATGCTGAATGTCCGCGCTGAGGCGTTGGTACTGTGGAAGATCGTGGACGTTGTCCCTGGTGTACGCCTGATATGCGTGGTCCTTTCTGCGCATCGTCTTTTTCCTGTTAACGGACGAGCTGGTTTTCATTGTATCACGCAAAACCGCCGACTTTCGTAACACTATCTTAAGAAAGGCGCGGCGGTTTACTTACAAATCTTACTAACCCCCACTGATCGCCGGCGCCCCGCCGCCGTGTTACACTCACGGCGGTGAGGCGCTTAGGGGGTGTTTACGATGGATTTCTCAACGCCGGAACACATCGAAAAGCTGGCGGCGCGCGTGCGCCGGTTCGTTGACGACGAGGTGATCCCGCTGGAAGCCCGCGCCGGGGAACACCCCGACGGCCTGCCGCCGGACGCGCTGCGCGCCCTGCGGCAGAAGGCCAAGGACGCCGGCCTGTGGACGCCGCAGCTCCCGGTTGAGCTGGGCGGGCTGGGCCTGTCGCTGGCGGAGTGTGTGCCGGTGCTGGAGGCGGCCGGGCGCAGCCTGCTGGGGCCGCTGGCGCTGCACTGCGCCGCGCCCGACGAGGGCAACATGCACCTGCTGCACCTCTACGCGACGCCCGAACAGCGCGAGCGCTGGCTGCTGCCGCTGGCGCGCGGCGAAACGCGCTCCGCCTTCGCCATGACGGAGCCGCCGCCGGGGGCCGGCAGCGACCCGGCGCTGATCCGCACGACGGCGGCGCGCGCCGGCGACGACTGGCTGATCAACGGGCACAAGTGGTTCGCCACCGGCGCAGACGGCGCGGCCTTTTACATCATCATGGCGCTGAGCAGCCCGGAGCGCGGCGCGCACAAGGGCAGCACGCTGTTCCTCGCGCCGGCTGACGCGCCGGGCATCGAGCTGGTGCGGCGCGTGCCGGTGCTGGGCGCGGAAGCGCCCGGCGGCCACGGCGAGCTGCGCTTTCACGATCTGCGCCTGCCCGCCAGCGCCATCCTGGGCGCGGAAGGCCAGGGCTTCGCGCTGACGCAGGCGCGGCTTGGCCCGGCGCGCCTGACACACTGTATGCGCTGGATGGGGATTGCGCAGCGGGCGCTGGAGATCGCGACAGGTTATGCCAGCCAGCGCCAGGCGTTCGGCAGCGCCCTGGCCGGCCACCAGGCGGTGCAGTGGATGCTGGCCGACAGCGCCTTAGAGCTGCACGCCGCGCGGCTGCTGGTGCGCCAGGCGGCCTGGCTGCTGGAACAGGGCGAACGGGCGCGCAGCGAAACCTCAATGTGCAAGGTGTTCGTGGCCGAAACGGTCAACCGCGTGCTGGACCGCGCCATTCAGATCTGCGGGGCCAGCGGCATCTCGCGCGATCTGCCGCTCGGCCAGTGGTACGAGGAAGCGCGCGCCTTCCGCATCTATGACGGGGCCAGCGAGGTGCACCGCATGGTGATCGCGCGCGGCGTGCTGAAGCAGTTCAGCGCGGCCAGCGGCTAACCAACGCCCATCGCCCGCTTACCCGCGGCGCGCCTGGACGTAATCTTCGTCGTCAACAATGTAGAAGCGTTCCTGCCCGTCAAGGAACAGGTCGTCGTTCTTGAGCTTTTCGTCGTTCTTGCGCTTTTCGTGGTCCTCAGCGGCGCGGCCCCAGCTCCAGCCGCGCGCGCGGCCCTGGCGCTTGTCGTACATGCCCATCGTTTCCAGAATCATGCTCACGCCGATGAGGATCAGGATGCCCGGCCACCACAGACCGGTGGCGAACAGCAGCCCCAGCCCGAACAGCCACGCGACGCCGTTGAGCACGCTCCACGCGCTGCCCTTGACGACGCTGCTGGCCAGCGCTGACGCGCCGATCACGAACAGGATGCCCGGCCAGAACGGAATCTGCCCCATAAACAGCAGCGCCAGGCCGATCAGAAGGACGCCGCCGCCGACCTGCTCCGCGCGTTTTTCGCTCGTCATCGCCATTTTCCCCTGTTAACCTGCTTACAATACGCATCAGCGCGCGCCAGGGTTGCGCGCGCCGCTGCCCGCCGGCCCGATCACCCGGCGCAGCGTGTCCTCGTCCACGTTGCCGCCGCTGACGATGATCGCCGTCGGGCGGTCGTCCGCCGCGACCGCGCCGCTTTGCAGCGCCGCGATGCCGACCGCGCCGCCGCCCTCGACCACCCACCCCTGTTCGAACAGCGCCCAGCGCATCGCGGCGGCGATCGCTTCCTCGCTCACCAGCACCACCTGGTCAACGAAGCGCTGCGCCAGGTCAATCGTGATGGACTTGAGTTCGATGTCACCAGAGAGCGCCTCAGCCAGCGTATCCCACACCTGCGGATGCCCGGTATCGTAAAACAGGTTGTACATGGTGGGCGCGGAACGGGCGCACACGCCGATCACCTCAACGTCCGGGCGCAGCGCCTTCAGCGTCAGCGCGATACCGGAGATCAGCCCGCCGCCGCTGATCGGGACCAGCACCCGCGCGACAGCCGACAGGCTCTCGATCAGCTCCAGGCCGATCGTGCCCGCCCCGGCGATCACGCTCGCGTCGTTGTACGGCGAAATAAACGTGAGGCCCTCGGCGCGCTCCAGGCGGCGCGCCTCTTCCTCGGCCTCGTCGTAGTTGTCGCCAAACAGCACCGCCTCAGCGCCGTACTGGCGCACGCCGCTGACTTTGCGCCGGGGCGTGTGGCGCGGCATCAGCACGCGGGCGCGCGCGCCCACCACCTGCGCGGCATACGCCAGCCCCTGCGCGTGGTTGCCCGACGAACAGGCCACCACCCCCCGGCGGAGGGCGGCGTCGCGGTGCGCCAGCAGCGCGTTAAGCGCGCCGCGCACCTTAAACGAGTGCGTCTGGTGCGCGTTCTCCAGTTTGAGCCACACCGCCGCGCCCAGGCCGGGCGCGCGTTCCAGCGGCGTGGGCTGTAAATAAGCGGCGATCCGGTAGCGGGCCAGCGCGACGTCGGCCAGTTGCACCATGCTGTATTCGACTCCCTGCGAAAGTTTAAGGCTTCCTGATTGGCGCGGAGCGCAAACGCCTGTATAGTGGGAACTATAACGCACTCTGAGATTTTATCGAGACCGACAATGTACCCTTTCACCGATCCGCAGACCCTGCGCCAGCGCACTTATCACGACGACGAGAAGCTGCGCATCCGCCACAACATCCACGAACAGTTCAGCGTCCCGCACGTTGATTTCCCTGGGTGGGTCCTGCAGCGCCTGAGCTGGCGCGGCGACGAAGTTGTGCTCGATGCCGGCTGCGGCGGGGGACACTATGCCGAGGCGCTGGCCCAGCTCGTGCCGGGGGCCGCTTACTACGGCGTCGATTTCTCAGCCGGCATGCTGCTGCGCCACCCGCAGCGCGCGCGCACCGCCCAGGCCGACATTCAGCGCCTGCCGTTCCCGGACGCCGCGTTCGATGTGGTGATGGCTAACCACATGCTCTACCACGTGCCCGATATCGCGCAGGCGCTGACAGAGTGCCGCCGCGTGCTCAAACCGGACGGCGTGCTGCTGGCGGCCACCAACAGCCTGGACTCGATGCCGCAGTTTCACGAGCTGATCAAACGCGCCATCCTGGTGCTGACAGCGCCCGGCAAAGCGGTGCAGCTTCCGCTGCCCGCCAGCTATCTGTTCTCGCTGGAAAGCGGCACGCGCCAGCTCGCGCGTCACTTCTACGCCGTTGTGCGCTATGACCTGCCGGGCACGCTGGTGTTCGACAGCGCCGAGCCGGTCATGACCTATCTGGAGACCACGCGCAGCCTGCGCGAGCCGCAGCTTCCTGAAGGCGTGACGTGGGAGTCGGTCATGCTGATCGTGCGCGAACAGGTGAAGAACCAGTTGAATTACTTTGGCGAGCTGGTCGTCACTAAGTTGTCGGGCGTGCTGGTCGCCACCGACCGGGGCGGGTTCATCGGCGGGTTTGTGCGCCAGAACGAGGCCGGGCACACGCCGCCCGCCTGAAACATCACGGCGGATGCCGTGTGAGAAAAGGCAGGCCACCTTGATAAGCGCTTTCTCCGCCACCGGCGCGGTGCTGGCACAGGCCGCCGCTGACACCGCGTTACAACCGCTGCTGCTGGCGACATTGGGGCTGGCGCTGCTGGCCGCCGGCTGGTTTGCCTGGCGCGCGCGGCAGCAGCTACGCGCCCAGGCGGCGCGCCTGGGCCGCCTGGAGACGCGCCTGCACGCCAGCGAGGAACAGACGGCAGCGGCGGTCCGCCGCCTTGACGCCGCGCTGGCCGCCGATGCGCAGGCGCGCCAGCAGGCCGCCACCCGCTTTGACCAGGCGCTGGCGGGCGTCGAGGCGCTGCTCGACCAGCAGCGCCAGGCGGCGGCCCAGGCCGCGCTGGCCGCGGCGCTGCTGTCGCAGGCCGAACGCCAGTACCGCAGCAAGGACCTGGACGGCGCGCTCGCCACGTATCGGCGCGCGCTGGCGCTCAACGAAGCGAACCCGCTGGTGCATTATCGCATCGGCTACCTGCACGCCCAGCGCGCCCAGTTGGACCAGGCGGAGGAACACCTGCAGCGCGCGCTGGCGCTGGCCCCTGATTTCAGCCCGGCTGTCGCCGCCCTGGGTTATGTCTGCCGCCGCCGCGCCGACGCCGCCCGCCCCGGCGCTGAACAGGAAAAGCTGCGCTTCGCCGCTGAGGAAAAGCTGCGCGCGGCCCTGCGCCAGGCGCCGCGCCTGCTGGATGAGGACGGCGAGTCGTGGTGGGGGGCGCTGGGCGGCCTCTACCGCAGCGCCGGCAGCGCGCAGCGGGCGCTGCGCGCTTACCAGGAAGCCGCCGCCGTCACCCCCTATTCGGCCTACCCGCTGGGCAACCTAGCGCTGCTGCGCGGCCAGGCCGGCGACACCGCCGCCATGCTCGACACCTTTCGCGATGTCGAACGCCTGGCGCGCGCTGAAATCCAGGCCGCCCCGGACGATTACTGGCCGTATGCCGACCTGCTGCTGGCGCGGCTGGCGCTGGGCAAAATCCAGGAAGCCGAGGAAACGCTCAGGATGGCGCTGCGGCTGCTGCCGCCCGCCATACCGCACGCCGCCGCCGGGCTGGAGCAGTCGCTGGCGGCGCTGGCCGAGCTGCTGCCCGACAGCGCCGCCACCATCGCCGACGTCAGCGCGCACCTGCGCGCCGGCGCTGCCGGGGCGGCGGCCAGCGGCGTTAACCTGACTAACGAGGCGTTCGTCATCGCGCTGGGCGACCTGCCGGCGCTGGCTGTGCGCGTGTCTGACCAGGACGACCCGGCGCGCATCATCCACCTGCTGGACCTGGCCGAGGTGCGCCCGGCGATCTTCATACTGGGCGGCGCGGCTGATATGGCGTCAGACGCCATGCGCAGCACGCGCGCGACCCTGGAGGCGCTGGCCAGCTACGCCCAGGAACACGGCGTCGCCATCATTGACGGCGGCACGCACACCGGCGCGATGCAGTTGATGGGCGAGGCGCGGCAGCGCTGCCAGGGCACGTTCCCGCTGGTGGGCGTCGCCCCCGTCAACCTGGTGCGCTTCAGCGGCCACGACATGCCCGGCGGCTACCCGCTGGACCCCAACCATTCGCACTTTGTGCTTACCAGCGCGGGCGACTGGGGCGACGAGACCGACTTCATCGTGCGGATCGCCCAGGCGGTCGCCGGCGGCAAATACCCCACGCTGGGCATCGTGGTTAACGGCGGCGGCATCGTGCGCCAGGATGTCTACCGCCTCACGCTGACCGAGCGCCTGGCCGCCCCGCTGCTGGTGCTGGACGGCAGCGGCCGCTTCGCCGACGCGCTGGCGCGCGCTGTCAGCACCGGCACAACCGACGACGACCACCTGCGCGAGATTGTCGCGCGGGGGCGCATTGACATCGTCGCCGTCGCTGACGGCCCGGACGCCCTGCGCCAGCGCCTCAACACCTATTTCGCGGGCGGGCTGGCCAGCCAGTAAAACAATGCCGCGATCATCGTAGAAAGGCACAGCAGCTATGCGGATTGTTCTGTTCGGCTTTGGCTCGCGCGGGGATGTGCAGCCGCTGATCGCGCTGGGCCAGGGCCTGCAGGCGGCCGGCTGCGATGTCGCTGTCGCCGCCGGGATCAACTTTCAGGGCTGGATAACGCAGCACGGGCTGGGCTTCGAGCCGGTTCACGTGGATATCGAAGCCTATATGCAAATGGATATCGGCCAGGAATGGCTGGGCAACAGCAGCAGCAACCCGCGCCGTGAGCTTCAGAACATGAAGCGCATGGCCGACGGCATCGCGAACATCGTCGCGGACGATATTCTGCGCATGGCTGACCGCGCCGACGTTTTTATCAGCGGCGTGCTGACAGTGGAGGCGCTGGCGGCGCTGGCGCAGGCGCGCGGCAAACGCCATCTGGTCGCGCTGCTGGCCCCATTCGCGCCCACGCGCAGCGGCGCCGCCGGGCTGCAAGCCCTGTTCCCGCGCGCTGAGAGCGCCGTCAACCGCTGGTGGGGCTACTTCATCGAGCTGATGCTGTTCAGCGCGCTGCGCGGGCCGTCCGACGCGCTGCGGGCGCGCCTGGGCCTGCCGCGCGCCACGCGCGGCGGCTTCCTCCGCGCCTGGAACCGCACCCCGACGGTCATCGGGGCCAGCCCGCAGATCGTGCCGCCGCCGCCAGACTGGGGCGCGCACATCCATGTGACCGGCTACTGGTTCCTCAACGACGCGGCGGGCTGGCAGCCGTCGCCCGCGCTGGCCGCCTTTCTGAACGCCGGCGCGCCGCCGGTGTACATCGGCTTCGGCAGCATGTCGAACCGCGACCCGCAGGGCACGACGCAGACGATCATCGCGGCGCTGCAGGCCGCCGGGCAGCGCGGGGTGATCTACAGCGGCTGGGCCGGGCTGCGCGCCGCGGACCTGCCGCCGAACATTTTCCTGCTGGACTACGCGCCGCACGACTGGCTGTTTCCGCGCATGGCAGCGGTTATCCATCACGGCGGCGCGGGCACAACCGGCGCCGGGCTGCGGGCCGGCGTGCCGTCAGCGGTCGTGGCGCACATCGGCGACCAGCTCTACTGGGGCCGGCGCCTCCACGAGCTGGGCGTGGGGGCCGCGCCGCTGCGCCGCCACCAGCTCACCGCTGACCGGCTGGCCGCCACTATCACGGCGCTGACCAGCAGCCCGGCCATGCAGCAGCGCGCCGCCGCGCTGGGGGCAGTCGTCCGCGCCGAGGACGGCGTCAGCCGCGCGGTCGCGGCGATCAGCCGCGCGCTGGAACAGGGGTGAGCGCGCAACTCACCCTTGCTTAGCGGCGCGCGCCCGCTATAATGCCTGCAACTGACAACTGAGCGACTCTCTGCCGCAGACAGCAGGGGCCTTCTGGCTCAAATTCCTGCCGAGGTTGGGGTAAGCAGCACACGGTAACAGATTGTGCGGCGGCCCTGCGCGTTTGCGGGGCCGCTTTTTTGTTGGGGGGCGCGCCCCGCGCGCCAATCTTGCCGGAAAGGAGGAAACGACGCTTGGCTATTACCAGAGAACGCAAAGAAGAGCTGGTAGCCATCTACACCGAACTGCTGGGCCACGCCACCGGGTTAGTCGTCACCGAGTATCACGGGCTGAGCACGGCCAAGCTGGACGAGCTGCGCGCCAAACTGCGCGAAGTCAACGGCGTATGCCTGATCACCAAGAACACGCTGTTTATGATCGCGCTGCGCAACGCCGGCTGGCACATTCCGGACAGCATGTTTGAAGGGCCGGTTGCGACTGCATTCGCCGATGGCAACCTTCCGGGCGTGGCGAAAGCCATGCTGGCCTTCCAGAAGGACAACCCGGAACAGCTTACGATTAAGGGCGGCCTGCTCAACACGCGGACGCTGTCGCCCGCGCAGGTCGAAACGCTCGCTGAACTGCCGCCGCTTGACGAGCTGCGCGCTCAGCTCGCGGGCCTGCTGGTCCAACCGGCGACTGGCCTGGTCAGCGTGCTGAACAGCGCCACCAGCCAGCTCGTCAACGTGCTGCACGCTTACGTGCAGGAAAACACTGACTCATCCGGCGAAGCCGCCTGATGCGCCCCAGCTACCGACTGCTAACACCCGACTGTGAAAGGATGTAACTGAATCATGGCTGACCTGAACAAGCTTGTGGAAGACCTGAGCGCGCTGACCATTCTGGAAGCCGCCGAACTCAAGACGCTGCTGGAAGAGAAGTGGGGCGTCACCGCCGCCGCCGCTGCCCCGGTGATGATGGGCATGATGCCCGCCGCCGCTGCCGCCGCCGCTGAGCCGGAAGAAGAGCAGACCGAATTCAACGTGATCCTGGCCGACGTTGGCCCCAAGAAGATCAACGTGATTAAGGCCGTCCGCGCGATCACCGACCTGGGCTTGAAGGAAGCGAAGGACCTGGTTGAAAGCGCCCCGGCGACGGTGCTCGAGGCGGTCAGCAAGGAAGCCGCCGCTGACGCCCGCAGCAAGCTGGAAGCCGAAGGCGCCAAAGTCGAGATCAAGTAAGCGCGGCCCGACGCCGGGCCAGCGTAGCGCATAACAGCCTGCCAGCCTGGCGCTTTGCCGCCGGGCTGGTTTTTGATTCAGGGGGCCGGCAGCGTAAAGCTGAAGGTGCTGCCCCTGCCCGGCTCGCCAGAGAAGATCAGCGCGCCCGCCTGGCGCGCCAGCGTCCGTTTCGCCAGGTACAGGCGCAGGCCCGTCCCGGCGTAGAAGCGCACCAGCGGGTGCTTGTCGCCGCGCCAGAAGGGCTGCCCGACGTGCGCCAGGTCGTCGGCGCTGAGGCCGATGCCGCTGTCGGCCACGCTGAACAGCACATGCGTGCCCAGGCTGTCCACCGCCAGCCGGACAGCGCCGCCCTCCGGCGTGTAGCGCGCGGCGTTCTCCAGCAGGTCGGTCAGCACCACCAGCGTCTGGTAATAGTCGCCCTGGGCCAGCGGCACGACCTGCGGCACGGCCAGCGTCAGGCGGTGGCCGCGCGCGGCGATGAGGGCGGCGCAGCGGCTCTGCGCCTCTTTCAGCACATCGGTGGCCACAAAATTAACGATATCAAACGGTGTGCGGCCCTGCTCAAGCGCGACGAGCTGCTCCACGGTGTCGAGCAGGCGCAGCGCGCGCGCGCTGGCGCTGCTGACGGCGGCGGGCCACCAGACCGGCTCACCAGCGCCGCCGGCGGCGGGCAGCTCAGCCTGGGCCAGCTCAGCCTGTTCGCGCATGGCGGCCAGCGGCGCGCGCAGCGCCGCGCCGACGCCGGCCAGCAGGTCCAGCGGCGCGATGTCGTCCGCCAGCGCGTCGTCGTCGTCAGCGTCAGCGGGCGGCGCGGCGGCCAGCAGCGGCGGGTTCTCGCTCACCAGCGCGTCAAGATAGGCGTTTTCCTGCGTCAGGCTTTCGATCAGCGCCGCCACAGCGGCCAGCTTATCGGCGGTCGCCGGCGGCGCGGCCTGGCGCAGCTTGCCCAGCAGCGCCAGCGCCTGGGCGGCGTTGAGGTCCGGCATCAGCTCATTCCTGGCAGCGTAAGCGTGAACGTCGCGCCCTGTCCTGGCTGGCTGCTGGCCGCGACGCTGCCCCCCAGCAGCGCGACAATGCCGTAAGCGACAGGGATGCCCAGGCCGCTGCCCTTGTAGCTGCGCACATATTCGTCCTCGCTGCGGAAGTAAGGCGTGCCCAACTGCGCCAGCTCAGCGGCGGTCATGCCGATGCCGTCATCGGCCACCGCGATCTGAAGCTGGTCGCCCGCGCCGCTGGCGCTGAGCGTGACGTGGCCGCCGTCGCGGGTGTAGCGCAGCGCGTTCTCCACCAGCTTGTTGAGCGCCTTGGCCAGCAGGTCGCCGTCAGTGTTGAGCAGCGGCAGCCCCTGCGGCACGTCAAACACCAGCGTCCGGCCCAGCTCATCGGCCAGCGGCTGCATCGCCTTTTCAACGCGCATGACAATGTTCTTGAAGGTGTCCAGCTTGGCGGTGGCGCGCAGCGTGCCGCCGCGCAGCTTGCTCAGGTCGCTGACATCGGTGAGCAGCCCCTCCATGCGGCGCGCGTTGGCGCGGATCACGCCCAGAAACTGGCGCTGCATGTCGTTCAGCTCGCCCATGCCGGGCGTGTTAAGCATATCGGTGTAGCCCCGGATGCTGGTCATCGGGATGCGCAGCTCGTGGACGGCGGTCGAGATAAAGACGGCCTGTTCCTTCAGGAAATCCGCCATTTCCGGCGGCGGCGCGGCGGCCTCGGCCCGCTCGCTGACCTGGCTGAGCGCGGCGGCGACAGCCTCAACCTGCCCCGGCAGGCGCACCGGGACAATCGCGCCGCTGCGGGCAGCCGCCAGCAGGTCGTCAAGCAGTTGGCGCGCCAGCGCCAGCGGATCGTCGTGCGTCATGCGGCAGGCCCTCCGTTGTATACCCAGAATCGCTCGGCGGGCACGCCCGCCCCAGCCTCCAGCATGGCGCGCAGCAGGTCGCGCGCCATCGCCGCCCGGTTCGGCCAGAAAGAGCCGATCTGCGTGTCGTAGCTGG
This sequence comes from Anaerolineae bacterium, assembly GCA_048499435.1. GTDB lineage: Bacteria > Chloroflexota > Anaerolineae > Aggregatilineales > Phototrophicaceae > DAOTWC01. Next base: position 500,982 of record JASNZW010000002.1, on the reverse strand, counting down.
CGACAGCGGCGATGCGGGCGCGCACAGCAGCCGGCGACAGCGGGCGCGTCTGCGGCGTTAAAACGCCCGGCGCAAAGGCCGTCAGCGCCTGCGTCACCGCCGCCGCGCTGCGCGCATACGGGTAGTCGGTGTAGAACACAAGCGCCGTCCCTGGCCCGGCCAGCGTCAGCGCCCAGGCGCGCACAATGTGGTGGTCTACGTGCGCGCCCACGCCCAGCGGCGCGTAGATCGTCTGCGCCGGGGGCAGCGCCAGCGCGCGCAGCGCGGCGGGGGCCGGGTCAGCGGGGTGCGCCGCGCCCCACAACGAGTCGCCGGTGGGGTACAGCGCCGCGCCGTCCGGCCCGCTGCGGTACACGCAGTCGGGCAGCGGGGCAAAACGGGCGCGCGCCCCCAGGATGGCCGCCGCGCGGGCGTCCTCGCGGCGGCGGGCGGCGGTGGGCTGCTGGCCTGCCGCCCAGCGGGCGTGCAGCTCGCGCACAATCGGCGTGTCAGGCGGCGGCGCGGGCGGGTCCCCCGCCATCAGCGTGAGCATCGTGACCGCCGCGCCCGCCTGCGCCAGGTCGTAGATCGTCCCACCGCAGCTCAGGGCGGCGTCATCCAGGTGCGGCGAAAGAAACAGGCACATCAGGCACGTTAATCCTGGGCGATCGGCACATCGAAGGCGAACGCGCTGCCCACGCCCACCGCGCTGGTGACGGCGATAGCGCTGCCCATCTGCTCCACCAGCGCGCGTGTGATGGCGAAGCCCAGGCCGGCCCCCGGCTGCGACCGGGTGAAGCTGTCCTCAGCGCGCCAGAACTTGGTCCCCAGGCGCGCCAGGTCCTCTTTGCTCATGCCGATGCCGGTGTCCGCCACACAGAAGTGAATGCGGCGGCCCTGGCGCGTAACGCCGAGCGTGATCGTGCCGCCGTCCGGCGTGTACTTGCAGGCGTTCGTCAGCAGGTTGGTGAGCACCTGGAGCAGGCGGTAATAATCCACCCACATCGCGGGCAGGTCCGGCTCGATCTGTTCGACCAGCGTATGGCCGCGCTCTTCGATCTGCAGCAGGGTTGTGTCTTTGAGCGCGCGCACGATGTCCGCCACCGGCACGCGCAGTTCCTTCATGAGGAAGTGGCCGCTTTCAATGCGGCTGATATCCGCCAGGTCGGATACAAGCACCTCCATGCGCTGTTCGGTGTTTCTGATGCGGCTGAGATACTCCACCTGGCGCGCGTCCAGGTTGGCGGCGGTCAGCAGCAGCAGGTCAGCGTAGCCGGCGATGCTGGTCATCGGCGCTTTGAGGTCGTGGGCCACGATGCCGACGAACTCGCTTTTGGCGCGGTCGGCGGCCTGGACAGCGGCGTACAGGCGGGCGTTCTCGATGGCGACGGCGGCGCGGCTCACCACCCGCTCGACGATGTCCTGCTGGTTGGCGGTGAACGGCCGGGCGTCAGCGCGGCACAGAATCACCGCGCCCACCGCTTTCTGCTCGCGCGTGATCGGCACGACCATCAGCGCGGTGTCGGCGTCCTGGGCGGTCACAATCCGGTTCGTCGTCAGCGCCTCGCGCACCTGGGGGAAGCGTTCCTCCAGGTTGAGGGGCCGGGTCACGCCGGGGGACACGCCGTAGTGATAGACGGTGTGCAGCGCCGGCGGGTCGCCTTCCAGCAGGCTGAGGTGGCCGGCGCTGGCCTCAGACAGCCGGCAGGCCCACTCCAGCGTGTGCTGCATGGCGGTGCGGGCGTCAAGCGTCTCGTTAAGCAGGCGGTCTACCCGGCGAAGCTGGCGCAGCTCTTCCAGGCGCAGCGTCAGTTCCTGGTCGGTGGCGCTGAACAGCAGCGCGTTGTCGATGGCGACGGCGGCCTGCCCGGCCAGCGTGTCGAGCGCGGCCAGGTCGCCCTCGGTAAACAGCCCGGCCACCACCTTATTGTCCACATACGCCACGCCGATAACGCCGCCGCGCGCCAGCAGCGGCGTCGCCATGACGCTGCGCAGGGCCTGCATGACGATGCTGGCCTTCTGGGCGAAGCGCGGGTCCTCAGCCGCGTTGGTCGTGACGATGGCCTTGCCGCTGTCAAGCACCTGGTTGACGATGGTGCGGCTGAAACTGGCGTCGGCGGCGCTGAGCGTCTGCTGGTCGAAGTTGCGCGCCACCTTAACCGCCAGCCCGCCGTCGTCGTCGCGCAGCATGAGAAAACCGCGCTCGGCCCCGGTCAGGCTGATAATCGCGTCTATCACCTGGTCGAGCACCGTTTGCAGGTCCAGCGACGAGCCGATCAGCCGGCTGACGTTGTAGAGCGCCTCAAAGCGGCCCGCTTCGTGCAGCTTCTGCTGGCCAGCGCCGACGCGCTCCAGCAGCGCGTCCAGTCGGTCAACCTGGCGCACCAGCAGCAGCGGGTCCATGCCGCCGGCCTGCGCCTGCGCGCGCATGAGGGCCAGTTCCTGGCGCGCGTTGAGGATGTCCGCCGGGGTGAGGGGCTTGTTAGTGTCAAGGGCTGTCATGGTGACTACTACCCGGAAGCTGCCGGAAATAGTCGCAGTAGGCAGTGAGCGGGCAGCGGGCACACTGCGGGGTGGGCGCTTTGCAGATCGCGCGTCCGTGCTGGATCAGGTTGATGTGAAAGGCGTAATAATCAGCGGGCGGCACAATCGCTTCCATAACGCTGTGCGCGCGCTCCGCGTTGGTGCCCGGCGGCAGAAAGCCGATGCGCAGGCTGACACGGTGCACGTGCGTGTCCACCGGGAAAGCGGGCCGGTTGAGGGCGAAGCACAGCACAATCGCGGCGGTTTTCGGCCCCACGCCGTCAAGCCCCATGAGCCAGGCGCGCGCCTCCTCCAGCGGCAGGTCCGCCAGAAAGCCGATGTCGAACGCGCCGCGCTCGGCCTGGATGCGGCGCAGCGCCGCCTGGATGCGCGGGCCTTTCTGGTTCGCCAGCCCGGCCACGCGCACCGTGTCGCTCACCTCAGCGGCGGGCGCGTCAACCACATCCTGCCAGGTGGCGTAGCGCGCCTTAAGCGCGGTGAAGGCGCGGTCGCAGTTAACGTCAGTGGTGTTCTGGCTGAGGATGCAGCTCACCAGCTCGTCCAGCGGCGGCCAGCCGGCGCGCCACCGCGGCGTGCCGTAAAGCTGGGCCAGTTCCGCCGCCACCGGCGCGTACTTGGCCTGCCGTCGTTCAAAGTCGTCAATCGTGTTTGTGTTAATTTGATTTGCCATACCAGAATTGTACTGGCAGATACGAGTCTGGGGCAAGCAGCAAAACCCGCGCCGCCCTCACAGCAGCGCGCGCACGCGGTCAGCGGCGGCGGCGCGCGGGACGTTCTGCTCGCTGCCATCGGCCAGCCGCCTGAGCTTCACCACGCCCTGCGCGATCTCGTCCGGCCCTTGCAGCGCCACCAGCGGGATGCCGCGCCGGTCAGCGTACTGGAACTGCTTGCCCAGGCCGCGCCCGTCCAGCGCCAGCTCAGTGTTGATGCCGGCGGCGCGCAGGTCCGCCGCCAGGCGCGTCGCGGCGGCGCGGGTCGCGTCGTCGAACACGGCGACCAGCACCTGCGCCACCGTCCCGCTGATGCCCGGCGGGTACAGGTCGAGAATGTCCATCAGGTCAATGATGCGCTCGATGCCCAGCGATGTGCCGGTGGTCGGCAGGCTCTCTTTGCGGAACAGGCCGATCAGGTCGTCATAGCGCCCGCCGCCGGTGATGCTGCCCAGGTTCGGCTCGGTGATGATCGTTTCAAAGATCGGGCCGGTGTAGTAGCCCAGGCCGCGCACCATCGTGAAATCGAAATCGTAGTTTTCGGCGGGGACACCGTAATCGGCCAGGTGCGCCGCCACCGCGCGCAGCTCGCGCAGGCCGTCCTGCGCGGCGGGCAGCGCGCCCAGCGCCGCCGCCAGCAGGTCCAGGTTGTCCACGCCGGGCCGCCGCGCCTGGATCAGCGCCATCATGCGGCTGACCGCCTCCGCAGACAGGCCGCGCCGCAGCAGCTCATCGCGCACGCCGTCCGCGCCGATCTTGTCGAACTTGTCCACGCTGACGTACAGGTCGCCAAGCTGCGCGTCCGGCACGCCGCTGTACTGGCCGATAGCCGTCAGCAGCTTGCGGTTGTTGATTTTGACCGAAAAGCTGGCGAACCCCAGGCGGCGCAGCGCTGTCACCACCAGCGCCAGAATCTCCGCGTCGGCGCTCATGGCCGCCACACCCACGATGTCGGCGTCGCACTGGTAGAACTCGCGGTAGCGCCCGCGCTGCGGCCGTTCGGCGCGCCACACCGGCGCGAGCTGATAGCGTTTGAAGGGCAGCGTGATCTCGTTGGTGTACTGCGCCACCACGCGCGCCAGCGGCACGGTGAGGTCGTAGCGCAGCGCCAGTTCCTCTTTGCCGCCGGGGTGCTGGGCGTTGAAGATCAGCTTTTCGGCGTCAGGGCCATACTTGCCCAGCAGCGTTTCCTGCAGCTCCAGCGTCGGCGTTTGCAGCGGCTCGAAGCCGTAGAGGTGGAACACCTCGCGCACGACGCCGAACACGTAGTCGCGCTTAAGCAGCTCCTGCGGCAGAAAATCGCGCATCCCTTTGGGCAGGCGGGGTTTGATCTTGACGGCTTCGGCCATGGTGACGGTCCTTCAGCGGCGGCAAACAAAAAGCGCGAACCAGCGTCCGCGCTCGAACAGGCACAGCGCGAGCTGGTCAGCGGGTGAGCGGCGCGTGATGGAAAGCGGCTGGCGTGTTCATAAACGGAAGTATAGAACAGAATAAACGGCTTTGCAACGTGGTCAGCGCGGGCCGCGCAGTTGTTTCACCTTCTTGCTAAATATCATAAATCCATGATACCGTATAATATTCCAGGATTATTTATGAGGGGGGGGATACTAATGAAAAAAATCACTATAGCTTTCCGTTTGTGGGCTGCAATTCTGGGGTTGACCTTTGTTTTTGCGCTGGCGGCGCTGCCAGCGGTGCGCGCGCAGGAAACGCCCGAAGGTATCATTACCTTTTTATTCGGTGATGGCAGCAGGCCGGCTGACCTCTATCTGATGGATGCCAATGGGCAGAACGTACGCCGCGTTGCCAGCGGCGTCACGGCTGGCAATGGCTCATATTCGCTATCGCCCGATGGCAAGCGGGTCGTCTATTACCATTCGTCGCATGAGCTGCGTGTCCTTGATCTTGAGACAGGCGAAGAACGCACAGTTTTCAAACAAGCCGATGCTTCTACCGTCAACCTGCTCAGTTGGGCGCCCGATGGCCAGCAGTTTACGTTTGCGACGGCAGTCGCGGCTCCAGAAGGGGTTGTCATCATCGTCACGAGTATGGACGCCGCGACGGGGCATCAGGCCCCCCTGTTTTCTTACCTCAACCAGCCTGCGGATAACATCAACGCTGTCAATGCCGTTACGTGGATACGCTGGACACCCGATGGTAAGCAGTTGATTTACCAGATTGACAATCGCCAGAATGGAGAGCCGTACAGCGCTGTTGAGGCGATCCGGCAGACAAATCTCGACGGCAGCGGTGACACGCCGGTTTATCAGTTCTCAACCAACGACATCAACAGCACACACCTGTGGCTCAAACTTTCGCCGGATGGTCAGTTCGTTTTACAAGATACGAATATGAGCGAAGAAGTTGAAATTGTCGATCTCAACGGCAGCCGGATACGCCGGGTGACTGAACCCCGGCAGCCGATTGAAGCCCGCGGCAGCGGAAATGAGTACACCTGGATGCCGGATGGCGAAGCCATTTTCTCCATCGCGATTGGCGTCCAGGGCGACCAGGCCGCTGTTGGACAGTTTATCCTGCGAAAATTTGATATCCAGCAAGGACAATGGACGGATATAATCTCAGCGGGCGATTCAGGGCGCGCGCCCCGCTGCGGCACATCCACGTGTATCCGCGATATACGCTGGTACACACCAACGGCTGCGCTTGACCCCATCGTGATCGAGACTCTGCCGCCGGCAGACGATCAGACAGTCTGGGATTTTGATGCAGGGCTGGACGGCTGGACCGGATACGTTGACAACCCATCAGAAGACAAGATTGATAAAGAGGATGGCTGGCGGCCTGCAAGTTCGCTGAATTTGTCCGGCCTGGAAGCCTCATCCAGCGACAATGATCGCCCCGACGCCTGGATTATGCGCAGCGTCCAGATTCCAGCCGGCGCCACGAAAATCACGCTGATCGCGGGCGGCATCGAGCTTGGGGCCAAATTAGCGGCCAGCGAGTTCACCACCGAAGAAATGGCCAATCTACGGGTGCTGGTGCGGGATGAGGCGTTAAACTGGCACACACTTCTGGATTGGCAGCCGATTGACGGCCTGGAGTGGCTCACTTTCGAGGCTGATCTTTCGGCTTTCGCAGGCCAGACCGTGACTCTGTCGGTTGAGCAGGATGGCCCGATGCCAGTCTATCTTGATCAGGTGGCGATTGAGTGAGCGAACGCGCCTGCTGTGGCGGCAGTTCGCGGCGCTGCGCCGGAATGCCTTCGCTTTCCGTGAACAGGGCGGCAACGACGCCGGCAGGCGCGCAGTTGTGGGGCGGCTGCGCCGGTCGAAAGCGTCAGCGCCGGGCTAAGGCTGGCGGCGCTCAGCCGGCGCGCCCCTGCATCCGGTCCACCGTGAAGGCCAGCGCCACAAAATACGAATCGCCGAGGCCCAGCAGCCGGTACATCTGCGAGCGCCCGTGTTCGTCCAGCGGCGCGCGCGCCGCCTCCAGCGGCTCCAGGCGCGCCAGCATCTGGTGATGCGCCAGCACGCGCGCCATGCGCTCGGCGGCGCTGCGCGGCATCTCCCCCAGCAGACCGCCGCCGCTGGCGAGCAGATCCACCAGCGGCTGGTCACGGTTGAGGTCGCGCGCCAGCTCGCGCCAGGGGCCAAACGTGCTGGCGTGCGCCTGGTGAACGTCCAGCGCCAGCTCGTGCGCGTCCGCCGGGCGGCCCTCAAAATAGACCGCTGTCAGCGGCTCGTTGTGGTGCAGCAGGATCGGGTGCTGGTCCGCGAAGAACAGGCGCGGGAACAGCCCCAGCGACACGCGGTGCTCGCGCACGCCCAGCACGCGGATAATGTAAGCGCTGCGCTCGCGCAGGCCCTGCGCCGCCGGGTCATATTCCGCCGTCTGCACGATCAACTGAAGTTCGTTAGGCACGCCGCCCATCTGCGCGATCAGCAGCACCCCGACGCCGTTTTCACCGTCCAGCTCGCTCAGAAGCTGCGCGCGCTCTGGCATGGCGTCAGCCCTCAGCCGGGCGCACAACGCGCATGACCCAGGCCGGCAGCGGGTGGCCGGCGGCGCGCAGGTCAGCCTCAACCTGTTCGACGCTGTAGGGCACAGCGCGCAGGTCAACGGTCACGCCGGCGGCGGCGAACGTGAACAGGCCCCACTGGGCCAGGCCCGGCGCGTCGAACGACAGGCCGACGCTGCCCACGTTGACGACGCGCCAGCGGCCCAGGTCGCGGTCCATCTGGCGGTGGATATGGCCGCCAATGCCCAGCCGCCCCTCGCGGTCAAGCAGCGCGTCCAGGGCGGCCTCAGCCGTGGTCGTCGGCGTGAGGAAGCCTTCGTCGTCCCCTGGCGTGCCGTGATAGCCGATAACGCCGCCGCTGCCGGGCGCGTCCAGGCTCAGCTCGCGCCCCAGCAGGCCCTTAAGTTCTTCATAGTCCGCCCAGGAAAGCTGGCCCGCGCACCAATTGAGGATGGTGTCGCGTTCCTGCCAGCCCTGCGCCAGCCCGCTGAACGCGCTTTCGTCGGCGGCGGGGGGCGTGCGCAGGCGCTCACCAGTGACCAGGTAGCGGTCGGTGTTGCCGCCGATCATGCCGAAATTGTCCGCGCCCCAGCGCGCGCGCACAGCGCGCAGGCGCGCCAGACAGGCCGCCGGGCGCGGGCCGAAAGCGGCCAGGTCGCCCAGCACCCACACGCGGTCAGCGCCGCCCGCCGCGTCGAGATCGGTCAGCGCCGCCTCCAGCGCCGTCAGGTTGCCGTGAATGTCAGAGAATACCGCCAGCCGCATCAGGTTCGCTCCCGTCCTCACCGCCGCATGCGCCGCCTATCATAACGCACTCTGACGCGCGGGCACAGCCGATTGACTCGCGCGGCGGCTGTGCGATAATGACAGCACCCACACGCTGAGAAGGAAATCGTGCTGTGAAAGTTATCGCTGTTTACGGAAGCTCGCGCATCACACCGGCTGACCCGGAGTACGACGACGCGCTGCAGGTGGGCCGGCTGCTGGGCGCGGCAGGCTACGCCGTCATGACCGGCGGTTACAGCGGCGTGATGGAAGCGGCCAGCCGGGGCGCGGCGGAGGCCGGCGCGCGCGTGATCGGCGTGACGACCGCCGCTATCGAGGCGCTGCGCCCGCAGCGCGCTAACCGGTGGGTGGCGGAAGAAGTCGCGCAGAATCTGTTCAGCCAGCGCATTGATTATCTGGTGCGCAGCGCGCAGGGCTTCGTGGCCATGCCGGGCGGCATCGGCACGCTGCATGAGATCGTCGCTGTGTGGGAGATCATGCGCGTCGGCGAGATTCCGCTCGCGCCGCTGGTGTGCTACGGCCCCTACTGGGAGGACATACTCCGCCCGCTGATGAACAACCGCTACCTGCACCCCGACTATCTGCCGCTGCTGCGCTTCGCCAGCACGCCGGAAGCGGTCGTAACCGCTGTCCAGGGGTTCGCCGCGAGGGGCGCGCTGTGAACGCCGCCGCGTTAACTGAACAGCGCCGCCAGAAAGATCGCTTTTTTAAGACGCACCCGCAGTCACCGCTGACGCCCGCGCAGCAGGCCGCCTTTGACGGCCTACGCTGGTATCCGCCCAACCCGGCGCTTGACCTGGAAGTGACGGCGGAGCCGTTCGCTGAGCAGCTGTCCGTGCAGGTGCAAACGACCAGCGGCACCGTGCAGACGTTTCTGCGCTGGGGCCAGTTCACGTTTGAGGTGGACGGCCAGCCGGCGCGCCTGACGCTGTACCAGGCGAGCTACGGCTTCTTCCTGCCGTTCGCGGACAGCGGCGCGGGCGTCGAGACGTACCCCGCCGGGCGCTATCTGGAGCCGGAACACCTGGGCGGCAGCCGCTTCCACATCGATTTCAACCTGGCGTACAACCCCTACTGCGCTTACAACGACGGCTGGACCTGCCCCATCACACCGCCAGAAAACCGGCTGAAGGCGGCCATCCGCGCCGGGGAAATGCTGCCAGCGGGCGAGTGGCTGGCGGCGGAATAAAAGCAGCGGCCAGCCGCGCTGGTCGGCATGGCTGGCCGGTTTGCACAGAACAGGCGCGCCCGCCGGGGTCTTACCCGCCGGCGGCGGCCAGCGACCGCAGGTAAGCGACGATCGCGTAAATCTCGTCGGTGGTCAGCGCCGGGTTGCCGCCCCGACCGGGCATGTCAATGCCGGTGGTGTTCAGCGGGTCCCAGATAGGCCGCCCCGTGATGATGAACTGCACCAGATCGTCGTCGCTCTGCTCCGCGACAAACTCGCTGTCCACCAGGTCCTTGCCCAGGTTCGGCAGGCCGCGCGCGTCCGCCCCGTGACAGGCCGAACAAAGCAGGAACAACTGCTGACCCTGCGCGACCAGCGCCGGGTCAGGGCCGCCCACCGCCGGGCCTGCCTCCGTCGCCGGCATCTCGGTCGGCGGCTGAGTGGGCGCCTCTGTCGGCGGCAGCGGGGTGGCCGTTGGCGCGGGCGTGTCGGTCGGCGGCTGGGTGGGCGCTTCTGTCGGCGGCAGCGGGGTAGCCGTCGGCATAGGCGTGCTGGTCGGCGCGATCACGATTTCCAGGCCGTCAGCCGACCCCGTCGGTGGCAGGTAGGCAAGAATAAAACCGCCGATGACGACAAAGTTGATAGCAAGTATGAACGCGACCAGGTTCGGGTTGAGCGCGTTCGTTTTCCGGGCCTGTGGATGCTGTGACATGTGCTTCTCCGCTTTCACTCGCGCTTTGTAGTTCTTTCGCCCGGCGGTAATGCGGCTACGGAACCACAACTGTCTGGTTAAAAACCGCTTCGGACTGGCTGCCGTCAGCGCGCGTCACGACGACTGTCACAATCCAATCGCCCGCCATCGTCCAGCGCAGCGGCACAACATACTGGCCGCCCGTGGTGTGCTCGCCCGCGCCGGTGATCGGCATCATGCCTTCGTGCGCCATGTCTCCGGTCACGCTGACGCTGGCATCAGTGACCGGGTTGTGGTCGCTGTCGGTCACGGTGATCGTCACCGTCGCGTCGCCGGTGCGCGCCGGGTCGCTGTCCGCCTGATAAGCGATGTTCACTGCCGCTGTGCCGCTCTCGGCGGTCGCGGCGGCGTTTGCGCCGCCGGGGTGTTTGATAACGCTCTCGCTGGAGACGGCTTCCACAAAGAAGTTGAAATCCCTGGCGACCGTGCCGCCGTTGTTCGGCAGCTCCGCCGTGACGGTCACGATCCAGCCGCCGCCCATCGTCCACTCGAACGGGACGCGATATTCGCCGCCCGCGCTCTCGCTGGCTTCCCGGTCAACGGGCGTCATGCCTTCGTGGTCCATGTCGCCGTGAACCTGCAGCGCCGCGCCGTCAATCGCGGCGCCGCTGGCGTCCTTAAGGGTGATAATCAGCGTCGTCGCGCCGGCGGCCAGCGGCTCTGGCTCCGCGCGCACCGTCATTTCCACCGCCGGCGGCGTCGCCGTCGGCGCGCCCTGCTGGCCACAGGCGGCCAGCGCCAGCAGCAGCAGGAACGCCGCAAGCTGGCTGAGGGGTGTTAACCGCGTTTTCATTGTGTGCTTCCTTTGAGGATGAATTTTTCCTGGCGCGAAAACAGGACCACCGCGCCAGTTAATGGCACAACTATCCAGATAAACAGCCCCAGCAGCAGCAGCGGCAGCAGCAGCGCGCCAAACTGGTCGGTGGCGTACAGGCCAGCCGGCCCCAGCACCTCCAGGTTGGCCTGGATCGTCAGGATCGAGGCGATTTTAAACATCTGCAGCGGGTTAAGCACCGCGATAAAGAACACAGCTTCGATCGGAAGCTGCATAGTCAGCGCCGTCCCCATAATGCCCAGGTCGCCGATAAAGACCAGAAACAGCCACAGGAACAGCGCGCTGCCCAGCGCCGCTGCCGTCGTGCGCGCCAGCGTGGACATCAGAAAGCCGAGGCTGAGCATCGCCAGCGCCAGCAGATAGGCCAGCAGAACCGTGAGCAGGTAGCCGCCCGCGTCCTGGATGCTGCCCTGCAGCGCCAGCGCCGCCCCCGCGACGCCAAAGCCCAGCGTCAGCGTGGCCAGCAGCGCGCCCGCCATCCCCAGGTATTTCCCCAGCAGCACCTCGACCCGGTTCACCGGCTGCGACAGCAGGTAAATCAGCGCGCCGGTCTCACGGTCCCCCGCCAGGTTGGCCGAGCCGAGCGTCAGGCCGATCAGCGGCACGAACAGCAGCACCAGGTTGATCAGGCTGGCGGCGGTGCGGCTGAAACTCATCATGCGGAGCTGCGTGCCGCCCGGCTGGATCAGCGCCGACAGCGCCAGCGCCAGCCCGGCGAACGCGATGGTAAACACGATAAACCAGCGGTTGCGCATGGCGTCGCGCAGCTCTTTGCCGGCGATAGTGCGGATATTGGCAAATTCAGTCATTGTTCGTTTCCAGGCCAACCAGTTCCCCGTCAATCAGGTCGAAGTCCTCGACCGGGATGCGCGCCGCCTCCAGGGACCGCAGCGGCGCGATCTTCCCGCCCTGGCTGACCTTAACGTAGAAGCTGTGGCCGTTGGGCATGTAGGTAAACCCGCCTTCGTCGAGAACTCGCAGGGTGTCCTGCCTGTGCTGCGGCAGAACCCAGATGCGCAGCCAGCGGTTCAGGCCCAGCTTCTCCGCCAGCTCGTGCGGGCGGCATTCCAGCAGCAGCCTGCCGTCCGCCAGCACAAGAACGCGGCTGCCCAGCGCGATAACTTCATCCAGGCGGTGCGAGGAAAAGACGATAGTCTTGCCGGCCTGGTTGAGGCTTTGAACCGTGTGGATAAAATCGCGCTGCGCCTTCACGTCAAGGTTAGCGGTCGGCTCGTCCAGCACCAGCACCGGCGGGTCGGCCAGCAGCGCGACAGCCAGCGCCAGCCGCTGCTTCATGCCGCCCGAAAGCATGCTGACGCGCTTGGCGGCGTGTTCCTCTAGCTGCACCTGGGCCAGCACGGCGTCGGCCCGCTGGGCGGGCACTTTCTTGAGCTGCGCGTAGAAACGCAGCGTTTCAAGCGCGGTCATGTCGTAGAAAGCCGCTTCCTGCGGCACATAGCCAATCGCCGCGCGCGCCGCTTTGCTGTTCCGGTGTACATCAATGCCGTTGACGGACAGCTCGCCTTCAAAGCCCTGAACACCCAGCAGGCAGCGCAGGGTTGTCGTCTTGCCCGCGCCATTAGCGCCCCACAGCGCCACCGCCTCGCCGGCCTCGATAGTGAATGCGACGTCATCCAGGGCCGTGTTCTGGCCGTAGCGCTTGGTGAGATGCTTAGCAACAATCATCACGCTTACCTTTGCTCATACCTCTGCTCCAACCCTGGCCCCGCTTTGGGCCGCCCCCCGCCGGGCCACCCGCCCGCGCAGCGCCACCAGGCAGACGCCGCCGCCAATCGCCAGCAGCAGCAGGGTGGCGGCGAGCAGCGGCAGCGACACGCTCCGCGCGGTCTGCGCGAGCAGCAGCGGCATCTGGTACTGCATCAGCGGGGCCTCGTCAATGACTTTGGGGTCAGGGCGCAGGGAAGGAAAAGCGGACGCCGCAAAGTCAATGGCCTGGCTCGCCGGGCTGAAGTTAAACAGCCGCAGAACGGGCTTGCCGTCGGTCAGGCTTTCAAACAGCTTCTCGGCCCGGTAAGGCACATCCCCAATGCCGTCCGCGTCGCCATCGTAGCCGACATAGTCGCTCCAATAGTTGCCCGCGCCGTCCTGTTCCCAGGTGTTCTTCAGCAAATTACCGCGCCCCTGCACGCTGATCTGCTGGTGGTTTTCCAGGAAGGTGTTCGTTTGGAAGACATTTCGCGCCGTTGAAGGCAGCGCGGCGATGCCAATATCATTATAGCCGAAGAAATTCCCAGTGGTATCGTTGGTGATGTCGTAAAGCGCGGGCGAGTTGTCAATATACAGCCCGGCCCGGTTGCCCACCAACACGTTGTCCCGCATCGTTATGTAATCCATGTCCTTCAGGGCGAGGCCGTAGCCGCTCGGCCCCCGATTCCACAGCATACGGTTGCCGATCACGGTGAGGTGCTGCGAATACATCAGGTAGCTGCCTACCGAGTTGCCCTCGAAGGTGTTGTCCTCGATCATCGCGTGGCTGCTGTACATGAAATGCAGCCCATAGCGGCTGTCCCGGAAGATGTTATTGACGATCACGATGTCCTGCGTGTACCAGATCAGCGTGTCGCGGCAGTCCACAACGGTGTTGCCGGTGATGGTGGTCCGGTCGCTAAACCACACGCGGATGCCGTCGCCGCGCAGGCCCAGCTCGCGGTCCAGGCAGCGCACCTGATTGTCGGCGATTGTGCCGTCGGGGGCGTTGGCGAAGTAGATGCCGAACAGCGTGTCCTCGACGCGGTTGTTGACGACCGTAACCCCCGCCGCCTGAACGACGATGCCGGTGTCCTCATGGTTCATGCTCGCGCCGGAATTGCGCACGGTGAAGCCTTCAAAGCGCGTGTTGGGCGCGTTGATCATGACCAGGCTGCCCGTCCCCTGCCCGTCAATCACCGGCTCGCCCACGCCGACAAACGAGACGCTGGTTGTGACAACCAGCGGCGCGGCGTAAACGCCCGTGTGCACCTCAATAACGTCGCCCGGCGCGGCGGCGTCCAGCGCCGCCTGAATCGTGGTGTAAGCGCCATCAGCCGCCACCACCAGCCGCCTGCCGCTGTCCTGCGCCCGGACGCCCGCCGCACAGACCAGCAGCAGCGCGACCAGCGCGGCCAGCCGGAGGCGGCGGGCCTGATAAACGCGCATGGGCTACGCTTTCCCGGCGGCGGCCCGCGCGCTGACCAGGCGCAGCAGCAGCGCGACGACGATCAGCGCCGCCGCGCCCACCGCCAGATACCAGCCGGTATCAACGTAGGCTACGGTTTTAAACTGGCCGATCACGCCTTCGCCCAGCACCGGGGGCACAAACGGCTTGATGGCGCTGGACAGCGGCGCGTATGGGTCAAGGTTCTGCCCGTAATACCGCATCCAGAGGCCGAGATCGGCGAGAAAGACGAACGGAAACGAGATGGCGGGCAGCGCCAGCACCCACACCCAGCGGCGGCGCAGGAAAGCGACAACCACCAGCAGGATAATCATGATGATAACGGCGGGAATGGCGATAGAGCGTTCAAGGGCTGCGGCATCATACAGCGACATCATGCCGATGTAGTGATTCAGCCCGTCAATTTCGCTCACTTCGTCAAGCCGGGGGTCCTCATCGCCGGTCATTTCGTTGACAAAGACCCGCATTTGCAGCCCGCCAGGGTACTGCGGCGCTTCCAGGATCAGGCCCCAATAGGGGAACGCAATTGAAACAACCAGCAGGATGGCCGCCAGCAGCAGCATGCCCGTCGGAAGCCACTTTAGCAGGCGGGCGGCCGCTTTCTCTGAACCTCGCTCTACGGTGAGTGTTTCTGCTTGGGTCGCCATGGAGAATTACTGTCCTTCAACATCGTCGCGCGTTTGATCAGAAAAAACGCTGGGGCGGGCTTAGCGCCCACCCCAGCGGACCAGCACAACCGTTACTCTGGCTGGACGGTGAGATAACCCATCATTTCCAGATGCAGCGCCGAGCAGAACTCAAGGCAGTAGAAGCTGAACACGCCGGGTTCGGTCGCGTCAAACTCGAAGGTAATGCTCTCGCCCGGTTCAATGCTCAGGCTGATCCCGTAGTAGGGGATGGCGAAGCCGTGCGTCGCGTCGCGCGCGCGCTCCACGTTGGTGATCGTCCAGGTCACGTGGTCGCCGGCCTGAATTTCAACGCGCTCTGGGTTAAAGTGGCTGCGCACGGAGGTCATGCGCACCGTCACGTTGTTGCCGTCGCGCGTAACGCCCTCAGTCCCCTGCAGCACGGCGTTCGGGTCAACTGACTGCGTCAGCGGGTTCCAGCCGACCTCCGGGTAAACTTCCCAGGGGTTGAGCTTGTCCGCTTTGATGATCTGGGCGTAGTGCGGCTCGCTGGCGGTGACAGGCATGTCGTACAGCACCTGCAGGTTGTCGCCTTCCTGCCCGATATCAATAAGCTGGAAGTTCTGCGGCAGCAGCGGCCCGGTGTTCAGGAAGCGGTCTACCGACCACTTGTTGAGGGCGACCAGGTACTGGCCGTCAGGCGAAACGGTGTCGCCTTCCGCGGCGGCCAGGTGGCCGACGTTGTACTGCACCGGAATCTTGCTGATCAGCGACCAGCCGTCCTGCGGGCGATACCCTTCCGCGCCAATGCTCCAGCGGGCGACCGCGCTGTCAAGGAACAGGCTGGTGTAAGCGTAGCCGTCCGGGCCGAACTGCGTGTGCAGCGGGCCAAGCCCCAGCTCAACCTGGGCTTCGAGCACGCTTTCCATGTCCAGCACGGGCACGCCGTACTTCTCGGTCTCGTGGCCGCCAGCGGCGATCGCGTCCATGATCTTCTGGAAGCTGTAAACCGACACGTGCGGGTCAAGCTTGCCAGCGGCGACGATGAAATCGCCGCCAGGCGCGACATCAACGCCGTGCGGGCTGCGCGGTTCAGGCGCGAAGAACAGCAGGTCGTTCTCGACAGCGGTGCTGAGCGGGATAACCTGCATCCCGGCGATCTCGACCGTGTTGCCCGCCTCAAAGACCTCAGCCGCCGCCTTCAGGTTAATGATGTGCATGTAGTCGGTCGGGTTGCGGCTGACGCCGGCTTCAAACGGCGGGTTGCCCAGCTCGATGCCGCCGGTCGCCAGCTCGGTGTTGATCGAGTTGCAGAACACCCAGCCGTCGGAAACCAGCTTGCCCGCGTCGCACAGGTCCTGCCAGTAAGGCGGCAGTTCCATCGCAAACGACTGGCTCATGTCAATGCGGCCAGCCTCACGGTCAAATTTCCAGAAGGTGATCATGCCGCTGTAGGCGGTTTCGTAGTCGTCCATCGGCGCGAACCCGCTGCCGAGCGGCTGGCCATACTGCCCGCCCTCAACGATGTACTCGGTGTTGGGCGTTACGAAGGTCCCGCCGTGATCGTTCAGGAACAGGGGGTTGTTGACGATCTGCTTGGTCTCGAAGTCGCGCAGGTCAATAACGGCGATGCGCCCGTTGGCCTTGTCGTTGATAAACGCCCACTGCCCGTCGTAGTCGCCGTTGGTCTCGCTCAGGGCCGGGTGATGCGTATCGCCCCAGCGTACTGCCCGGCCGTTGATGTCGCCGCCCGCCAGCACTTCTTCGCCCGCGCCGTACCCATAGCCCTGCCAGGGTTCCGGCGTGAACACGGCGATCGTGCGCAGCAGGCGCATCGAGGGTATGCCGATGACGAGCACCTGCCCGCTGTGGCCGCCCGACGCGATCATGACATACGGGTCCAGAACGCCGCTGGGCGTGTAGGTCATAGCAGCGGCGCGCAGGTCGGCCTCAGTGAGTCCGCGCTGCTCCGCGATCGTCTGCCAATCAGTGCCGCCCTGGGCGCTGGTGGTGGCCTTGGGGGCAATAATCACGCCCAACGCCACCGCCACCGCCAGCATTACTACAGCAAAAAGGACCTTTGAGGATAATCGTTGTGAAATCATCTGTTACCTGTCTCCTTGTTCCAAGCGGTGTAAAATGTCCATCCTGGCGCGGTTTCATTACAGTGCGCGCCATTTTATCATGAAACAAAAAAACAAAGTTAAATGTGACCCAAGTCACATCGCGTGACAGTTTTCACGAACTGGCGCGTTAGTTAGCGGGATTCCTGAAGCGCGATAGCGCGGAGGGTTTCGAGGTCGCGAACGAGAATGCTGTTGGGCGTCAGGCGGACAAGCTCATCCTGCTCAAAGCGTTTGAAGGTGCGGTAGACCACTTCGCGCGCCGTGCCCACCATTTCAGCAAATTCCTGCTGCGACAGCAGCCGGTCGAAGATCACGCCGTCATCGTGGGGCTGGCCTTCGGTTTCGGCGCGCGTGATGAGCACCATCGCCAGGCGCGACGCGACATCGCGAAAGGCCAGCGTGTGCACCAGCGTGACAAACTGCTTGAGCCGGTCTGTGATCAGCCGGAGAAAGGCGATCTGAAAATCGGGGTATTCGTTCAGCAGCGCCGCCAGCGCCTCAGGCGGGAGGGTGATGGCGGTAACCGGCGTGAGGGTTGTCGCGGTGTAGGCGCTGAGCGAGTTCGTTGACAGCGACTCAGCGCCCAGGTAATCGCCCGGCGCGAGCAGGGCCAAAATCTGGCATTTGTTTTTCGACTGGCGGTAGAGCTTCACCCGGCCCGCCTGCAGGATGTACAGCGCGCTGGGCGGGTTCCCCTGCTCATAGAGGTGTGTCCTGGCCGGGTACTCTGCCAGCACCGCCTGCTCAGCGACACAGCGCTGCGTGCGCGGGTTAAGCGCTGTGAACAATTGCAGTTCAGATAACAAATCGTCGCTGACCATCACACAACGCCATTTTCGCTGGTCACCCTGGTGTCAATATAGAGGATTTTCGGAACGGGTAATGTGACCTAAATCACGTCAGGCGGGGGTCTTATGGTCATCGCAGGCGCAGGGCGGCAGCAGCGCGTCCATGTTCAGCAGCGTTATGCGCCCGCCTTCATAGCTGAGCACGCCCTCTTTTTCCAGCAGATTGAGGTGGCGGGTGACGACTTCGCGCACCGTGCCGGAAAGCGCCGCGAGCTTCTCGTGCGTCAGGTCAACCGTCGGCTGCCGCGCATTGCGGTCCGCGTACATGAGCAGGCTGTCGTTGATGCGGTCGGGAACTGTCCACGACCCCAGCACCTCGCTCACGCGCGCCAGGTGCTCCAGCCGCTTGCTGTAGATGTACAGCAGGGCTTTTACCAGCCGGGGGTCGCGCGCTTTTAGCTGCTGCAAGGAGTCCGCTGGCAGCACGAACAGGGTTACGTCGTCGAGGGCCTGGGCGGTCGCCGGGTTCTGGTCCATATCAAACAGCGGGCAGCCGCCGAAACACTTGCCCCGGTTCATCAGGCACAGGCCCTGGACGCGCCCGTTCAAGGACTGTTTGATGATCTTGACGCG
The DNA here is from genome assembly GCA_048499435.1 of Anaerolineae bacterium. Lineage (GTDB taxonomy): Bacteria > Chloroflexota > Anaerolineae > Aggregatilineales > Phototrophicaceae > DAOTWC01. The sequence goes on along the minus strand of JASNZW010000002.1, from coordinate 482,882 downwards.
CCCCCGAAACACAAACCACAGCGAACTGGCCTGTTCGCCTTCCATGAAAATAATCTGGCCGGGCGCGTACCGCCGCTGCACCATCGCCGCCGCCAGGCTGTGAAGCTGTTCGGCGGGCAGGCTGTGAAAGGCGGGGATTTCGCGCAGGTCGTCCGGTTGAACGTGCAGTGTGTCGCTCATCGCATCTGTGCGGCTATCTACTTCAATCCGCGTGAAGTATAGCGCAGAAACTGATTAAGTCATCAGGGTGACACGCTGCTGGCCGGCAGCCGTTCGTCCGCGCCGCGCCCGACATTAGACCGAATCACGGTTATCAGCGTAACGGCCAGGAACAGCAGGATCGTGATGGCGTTCAGCGTGCCGCCGCGCTGCCGCACGGACAGATCGCCGATGATGTCGCCGTAGATGCGGTATACCAGCGTGACGTGCAGCAGCGCCAGGTGAACGTATAAAACCGGCGAGTAGCGCATCTGCAGGCCCGTCAGCGCGGGCAGGATAATCAGCGAGTGGCCGAAGATCATCGAAAAGACGAAGCCCAGCAGGAAGGCGTGCAGCACCAGCTCGTAGTTCGGCCCGGCGAAGATCGCGCCGGTCCAGAGCGCCGCGAGGCCGCCAAACCCCAGCCACCCATAGCCCAGCAGCAGACAAGCCGCGATATAGCGGGGCACCCCGGACTGGCGGATGGTGCGGCGGGCAACGTCGTAGCGCAGCAGCCAGAGCGCCATCAGGATCGCGCCCAGGCCCAGCAGCGGAACGCCCAGATCAAGGTTAAAGACCGTTATCAGCACGCCGGCCAGGTAAACGGCGACAGCGGCGACGAGCAATCGCACGCTGGTGCGGGTCAGCCGCTGCACGCGCGAAAGCTCCAGGCGCTCGCCGATGATGGTCAGGATCAGAAAGGCGGCCCACAGGTGGACAACCTGGTAAATCGGATAGCCGCTGAACCACAAAGCGTTCCCGAACACCCAGCACAGCGTGCCGGCGGCCATGATCGCGACATCGCGCGAGGGGTGCAGCCACAGCATCACGCCGAACAGCAGCAGCAGGCCCAGGCTGCCCAGGGTTAAGAAGCCCCTGGGCAGCCGGTCGTCAGGCGCAAACAGCAGCATGACCGTCCCGACGGTGTTCACCACCGGGATAATCATGCTCCAACGATAGCGCACCGCCAGCGCGACGGCGCGCTCCAGGCAGATCAGCGTGCCCAGAAAGCCGCAGATCATCAACGGGCCGTGTACGTGTATCCAGTCCAGGCTTTGCTGGTTGATGTGCACGCCCAGGCGCGCCAGCCCTGACCCCATGCCGCCCAGCAGCGCAACCAGCAGCGTCAGCAGCATAATAATGCGTGGCAGAAACCGCACAACAGCCGTCATCGTCAAACCTTCAATCCGCGTCAACCATCAGCAGCAGCATAATCAGCGGGGTTTTGGCGTAGACGCTGTGCTTCAGGTTCGGCGTCATGCGCACCCAACTGCCAGCGCTCAGCTCGTGCCGGTCCTCGCCCAGCGTCACCACAGCCTCGCCCTGCACGATCTGGATAATCCCGGTCTGGGTCGAAGTGTGTTCGGACAGCTCCTGCCCGGCGTCGAACCCGAACGCGATCCCTTTCAGGCGCTTGCTCTTGTAGAACGTCCGGCTGACGATGCTGTCGGGCTGAATGGCTTCAACCAGCTCCGCCAGGTTCGGGACGAGCGTGTACTCCTGTTCCATTCGCTTAACCCTCGCTGCCCTTGCGCGTGATGCGAACCCGCCACGTCTCCGGCCCCTCTTCCAGGTACGTCCACTCGAACGCATTGGGGCGCTCGTGCAGGAACTGGTAATACAGTGGGGTCGGCGCGTGGTCGTTGACGAGTTCAAACGACGCGCCCGGCTGCAGGTTGTCGAACGTCGAGAAGATCATCGGGTGGCGCTCCCGGGGCTGAATAGTGCGAACATCAAGAACGGTCATGAGTATTCTCCTTACTGCGAACGATTATGGATTCTGCGATGCAATGTAGCCGCCAAGCGGCTTCACGCGCGAATAGACCAGGGCCACGAACAGCAGGACCGCGCCGAAAGTACACAGGCGGCCCGCCAGCGCAGCCGGGTAATTCACAAACCACAGGCCAACTGCCGTCAGCACGACGCCGCAGTTGAGCAGGCCAAAGCTCCACCACCCCAGGTACACGCGGCCATAGCGCTGGTCGCCGCTGAAGCGCGGCAGGACCCAGAAGGCGATGCCCATGACGAACTGCATCGTCCAGCCAAAGACCATCACCTCGATATGCGGGTTGAGAAGCTGCCACGACCAGGCGAAGATCGGGATGCCTTTGTGGTGCAGCAGCAGCGAGCCGAACAGGAACCCGACCCCCATCTGGATAAGCGCCGCGCGCACCAGCCAGACACTCAGTTTCGGCATCGCTTATCGCTCCTTGATCCGTCCCCAGGTGTTGAGGATGAACCCCCAGCCCGCCAGCAGCAGGCACGTTGACGCGACCGCCAGCGTCCAGCCCAGGCCCGCCTGCGGCGCCAGCGCCATCGCCGGCTCGCCGATCGCGCGCAGAACCAGGCCGACGTTGAGCAGGATCAGCACAGCCCAGCCCAGCTTCTCGCTGCCGCGCGGCTTCTCTTTTGAGTACTTGGGAAACATCCAGTAGCCAACGCCCATGATAAGCTGCGAGACCCAGCCAATGAACAGAAAATGCAGATACACCGGGCGCAGCACCTGTAACTGCGCCGGCCAGCCCATGACCGGCTGCGCGAGCAGCAGCCCGGCCATCATCAGCCCGAGGGCGAAATAAAGCATCCCGATTTTAATGAACCAGCGTGACAGCGTCGGCATCTACAGTTCCGCGCCCTCTGTTGGTCCGCCCTTTACAACCAGATAGGGCAGGTCAATCGCGCTCACCGGGCATACATCCTCGCAGGCGGAACAGTAGGTGCAAAGCAGCGGCTGCGTCACAACCGCCTTGTCCGCGCGCAGCTCCAGCGCCCCGGTTGGGCAAACAGTGACACAGTCGCCGCAGCCGGTGCAAATCTGCAGGTTGATCTGAGGCATCCATTCCATACCCATCACGGGACAGCGCTCTCCCAGGTTACTCGCGGCCAATCTCGCCGCCGATTCGGTCAGGCCGCATGCTTTCCACCGCTGGCATAAAGCTGACGAAGATCAGCTCTTCGTCGGTGGCGCGCACCGAATGCGGCTCTGACGGCTCCAGAATGAGCAGCGAGCCGGGGCCAACCGCCTGTTCCTGCCGGTCGCTGCCCGCGAACAGGCCGTGCCCCTGCAGGACAATCGCGTAGAACGGCAGCTCTGGCACTTTGTGTTCGGAAATCTGCTGCCCTGGCTTGAGCGTCCAGCGGATGATGCGGCAGTGCTGGTCAACCAGCAGCGGCTGCGCGAACGGCTCAGCGTCGTGAAAGATGACCTGCTCCAGCAGCTCGGTGGACTTCATAGACACCCCCCTTTCAGCATTTAACCGCCGGCCCGTCAGCCCGGCGCACGGCTCTTGCGCAATGAATATTTTTTTAACTCGCCTACAGCTTCAGGGTAGAGGATAAGCGGCGCGCTGTATTTAAGCTGGCTTAAGTCCCTTAAGTCCCCGTCACGCGCAGCGCGGCCCGGCCTCGCCGGGCAGCGCCAGCCGCAGCGTGTTGCCCCAGGGGTCAGCCACCGTTACGCCGGCGGCGTCCTGCTGGTGAGCGCGGCCCGCCGCCGTCACCCGCGCGATCAGCGCCGCGCGGGCCGGCTCGTCCGGCAGCGCCAGACTGTACTCGCGCAGGCCGACCGCGTTCGCCGGCGGGGGCGGCGCGCCCTGGCTCTGCCAGGTGTTCAGCCCCAGGTGATGATGATAGCCGCCCGCCGAGACAAACAGCGCCCCCGGCCAGCGCGCCACCACGTCGAAGCCCAGCACGCCGCTGTAAAACGCCTCCGCCTGGGGGATGTCGCCGACGCGCAGGTGCATGTGGCCAATCACAGTGCCGGCGGGCATCCCCGTGAAAGGCGCGCGCGGGTCGCCGCCGTCGGCCAGCACGCCGTCAACGTCAAGCGGGTCAGACGCCATGCGCACCTGGCCGCCGTCCCGGCGCCAGGTCTCGCGCGGGCGGTCGCGATACAGCTCCAGCCCGTTGCCGTCCGGGTCATCCAGGTAAATCGCCTCGCTGACCAGGTGATCGGCAAAGCCGGAGACCGGGTACTGCGTGCGCGCCAGGTTGAGCAGCACGCGCCCCAGGTCGGCGCGCGTGGGCAGCAGGATGGCGACGTGATAAAGCCCGGTGGTGCGCGCGGGCTGGCGCTGCCCGCCGGGGAGCGCGCGCAGGCACAGCAGCGCCGCGTCGCCCGCGCCCAGCAGCGCGCCCCCGGCCTGCTGCTGCTGCACCGCCAGGCCCAGCACCCCGGTGTAGAAATCAACCGCGCGCGCCAGGTCAGCCACCGCCAGCGCTACCGTTCCAATGTGGGTGTCGGGGTGCAGCGTCGGGGTCATAGCCGTTTCCGCCCTGCTCAATCCACCGGTATCTGCTGCGCATCAGTGTAGCACACACAGGCCGCTCAGACGTACCCCGTTCTGCCGCCGCTGGCGCGCGGGCCGGGGCCTGCGGTAAAGTCAGGGGCGTGTGATCAGCCGCCCGCGCAGGATGCCGCCATGCCGCCCACCAGCACAACCCGGTTCAAGGTGCGCCACTATGAATGCGACGCCTACGGCCAGCTCAGCAGCGCCAACTACCTGCGCTATATGGAGGAAGCGGCCTTTGACGCCAGCGCCGCCGTCGGCTATGACCGGGCGCGCTACACGGCGCTGGGCCGCCTGTGGCTGGCGCGCGAAACCGAGATCGAATACCTGCGCCCCGCGCGCTACGGCGACACGCTGGCGGTGCGCACATGGGTGGAGGATTTCCGCCGCGTGCGCTCGCGCCGCCGTTACGACTTCTACCGCGCGCCCGCCGACGAGCTGATCGCCCAGGCCGCTACCGACTGGGTGTACCTCGACGCCGCCGAACAGCGCCCGGTCGCCGTGCCGCCGGAGATGATCGCCGCTTTCGCCGGGGGCGCGCCGCTGCCGCCCGCCGCGCCGCGCGCGCCGTTCCCCGCGCCGCCGCCCACGCCCCAGGGCGCTTTCACCATGCGCCGCCGCGCCGAGTGGCGCGACATTGACAGCGCCTGGCACGTCAACAACGCCGCCTACCTGGCCTATATTGAGGACAGCAGCCTGCAGGCCGCCGCCGCGCTCGGCTGGCCGCTGGCGCGCTGGGCGGCGGCGGGCTTCACCATCGCGGCGCGCCGCCATCACATCGTTTATCGGCAGCCCGCCGCCCTGGACGACGAGCTGACTATCACGACCTTTATCGCGGCCTTCCGGCGCGCCTCAGCCGAGCGCTGCTGCGCCATCCGCCAGGCCGCCAGCGGCGCGACAGTGGCCGAAGCGCGCACGCTGTGGGTGTGGCGCGACGCGCGCACGGGCCGCCCGGCGCGCATCCCGGCGCAGCTCGCCGCCGACTTCGCGCCCAACTGCGCCGCCGCGCGCTGACAGCCGCCGCGCCCGCGCCAATCGCCAAAAAAGCGCCCGCTGCCTGTTGCCGTCTGTCCGCTTGGGTGTATAATCCGTCTATCTGAGGGTGTGATGGGGCTGGCGCGCGCCCGCCCTGCCGGGTGAGATAAGCACATGGTAGAAGTGATTATTGACAGCATACGTGTAAGCCTGATGGATCAGAACCGCGTCGTCGTCCTCAAAGACGCGGCCAATGATCGCTATCTGCCCATCTGGATCGGCCCGTGCGAAGCTGATGCCATCACCATTGAGCTGCAGGACCAGCCGATCAAACGCCCGCTGACGCATGACCTGCTCAAGACCGTCATCAACGAGATGGGCGGCAAGGTCGTTCACATCCTGATCAACGACCTGCGGAACGATGTCTACTACGCCCGCGTGCTGGTGACGATGGGCGAGCGCCAGATCGAAATTGACTCGCGCCCCAGTGACGCGATCGCCCTGGCGGTGCGCGTCAAAGTGCCGATTTTCGTGGCCGATACCGTCATGGACCGCGCGGCGATCCGCGAGGAAGAGGACGTCGAGCGCGAGTCCCCGGCGCCGTTCAGCGAGGAAACGGACGAGCCGCGCCTGAGCGCCTTTGCCGACTTCCTCGACACGCTCGACCTCGACGACCTGGAAGACAGCGACGACTGAACTCCAGCCACCGATCCGCGATCTGCACAGCGCACACACATCACTGTCCGGCGCGCGCCCGGCGTTGGCTGGCGGGAGGCCTATGACCGACTCGTATTACAGTTCACCCGACCAGTCCATCCCTTTCTCGCCAGATGCCGAGGAAGCGCTGCTGGGCGCGGTGCTCACCAACGCTAACGCCTATTACAACGTGGCGGCTTTTGTGCGCGCCGAGGACTTCTTCCTGGTGCGCCACCGCTGGATCTGGCAGGCGCTGGCGCGCATCACCGAGCGCGGCGAAACCTATGACTTCCTGACCGTCGGCGAGGAACTGCGCGGCCTGGGCCGCTTCGAGGAAGTGGGCGGCCAGCCCTACCTGCTGCACCTGATCACCAACACGCCGACTTCCGTCCATGTCGAGGTCTACGGGCGGCTGGTCGAGCGCGCCGCGCTGCGCCGCCGCCTGCTGGAAGCCTCCGATGTGATCCGCGCGCTGGCGCTGGACGAAGAAAAGGCTATCGAAGCCGTCACCGAAGAGGCCGAGTCCTACCTGCTTAAGGTGACCGAGAGCCAGGTCAAGCGCGACATGATCCCGATCCGCGATGCGGTGAGCGACTACTTCGCCCACATCGAGGGTCTGATGGCCAACCGCGACCAGGCGCTGGGCCTGCCCACGATGTTTAAGTCGCTGGACACGCTGCTGGGCGGCCTGCAAAAATCGGACCTGCTGATCTTCGCTGGCCGGCCCGGCATGGGCAAAACCGCCTTTATGCTGTCGGTGGCGCTTAACGCGGCCCGCTACGACAAGCGCATCGTCATCTTCACGATGGAGATGGGGGCCGAGCAGATCGTGCAGCGCCTGATCTCGATGGAAACCGGCATCAACATGCAGCAGCTTCGCCTGGGCAACCTTGATCACGCCGAGTGGCAGCGGCTGGTTGAGGCGGTGGGCCGCCTGAGCAAGTTCAACATCTTCATTGACGACACGCCCGCCATGAGTCCGCTGCAAATGCGCACCAAGTGCCGCCGCCTGGCGCACGAACACGGTGTGGACCTGGTGATTGTGGACTACATCCAGTTGATGAACGCGGGCGGCATCTACGAGAACAACCGCGTGCAGGAAGTCAGCTATATCAGCCGCAGCCTCAAAGAGCTGGCGCGCGAGCTGAACGTGCCGGTGTTCTCCGCCGCGCAGCTTTCGCGCGCTGTCGAACAGCGCCAGGACAAGCGCCCGCAGCTTTCCGACCTGCGCGAAAGCGGCAGTATCGAGCAGGACGCCGACATCGTAATGTTCCTTTACCGCGACGAAGTCTACAACGAAGCCACCGAGTACCCCAACCAGGCCGATATTATCGTCGCCAAACACCGCAACGGCCCCACTGGCGTGGTCTCGCTGTTCTTCGACAAGCGCATCACCCGCTTTCTCGATTCAACCCGCCAGACAACCGACATGAGCCACCACGCATGAGCGCCTTTGGCGGGTTCAAACCGGGCCGTGTGCGCCATATCCGGCTGCCCGCGCCCTTCTTCGACGACCTGCTGCCGCTGATTGACGACCTGGCCGAGCTGCAGGTCACGCTGTTCTGCTTCTTCGCGCTGCACCAGAAAGAGGGCAGCTACCGCTGCCTGCGCCGCCGCGACTTCGACGCCGCGCCCTGGCTGGCGCAGGCGCTGCGCGCGGCCTGCCCCGGCCAGGACCCCGCCGTCACGCTGGAGGGCGCGCTGGCGCGGGCCGCCGCGCGCGGGACGCTGCTGAGCGTGTGCGCGCAGCTTGACAGCGGCGGCGAAGTGCTCTATTTTCTGAACACACCCGCTGGCCGCGCCGCCGTCAGCCAGGTTCACAGCGGGCACTATCGCCCTGGCGACGCGCCCGGCTCGGTGGAGATTCTGCCCGAACGGCCCAACATCTTCGCGCTGTACGAGGCCAATATCGGCGCGCTCACGCCGCTGATCAGCGAGCAGCTCAGGGATGCCGAGGCAGAGTACCCGGCCGCCTGGCTGGAGGACGCGCTGCGGCTGGCTGTCGAACACAACAAGCGCAGTTGGCGCTATATCCGCGCCATCCTGGAGCGCTGGCAGAAAGAGGGTAAAGACCGTGGACTCGCTGGCGGACTTAATCAAGCGGATGGAAAAAAATATATTTCCGGGGAATATGCCGCCTTCATCAAACACCGACCCGATGAATAAGGGCGACGGGCGCTGCGCGCTGTGCGGGCAAGCGCCGCTGTGCGGCGACCTGGGCGTTATCAGCTACGACGTGGAAATCGGCGACCCGCGCTTCGGCAAACTCTACCGCTGCCCCAACAACCCGCTCGAACAGGACACCGAACGGCGCGAGCGCCTGCGCAGCCTCAGCAACCTGGGCGCGTTCGCCAGCAAAACATTCGATTCCTTCCGCGTCGAAGGGCTGATGCTCACGCCCTACGAGCAGCAGGCGCTGCAAACCGCGCGCCAGACCGCGCAGCGCTACGCCGACAGCCCGGACGGCTGGCTGCTGCTCACCGGCGGCTACGGCTGTGGCAAGACACACCTGGCGGCGGCGGTGGGCAATGTGCGCCTGGAAGCCGGCGACCACGTGCTGTTCGTGACCGCGCCCGACCTGCTCGACCACCTGCGCAGCACCTTCGGCCCCAACTCCGAAGTCGGCTATGACCAGATGTTCGACCGTATTCGCGGCGCGCACCTGCTCATTCTGGACGACCTGGGCGCGGAAAACCCCAGCCAGTGGGCGCAGGAAAAGCTGTTCCAACTGCTCAATCACCGCTACAGCTACCGCCTGCCCACCGTCATTACCACCAACGTCGAGATTGACCTGCTCGACGCGCGCGTCCGCAGCCGGCTGATGGACGACCAGGTGGTGCGCCGCGTCGTCATCGCCGCGCCGGATTTCCGCACGCCGCGCGCCAGCGCGCAGAACGAAATCACCCCCATCACAGGCTACAGCAGCATGACGTTCGCGGCGTTCGACGCGCACACCGGCCTGGCGCGCGACGACCAGGCCAACCTGGCGTTCGCGCTGGACGCGGCCCAGCGCTTCGCGCAGCAGCCGCAGGGCTGGCTGGTGTTCACCGGCTCGTTCGGCAGCGGCAAGACGCACCTGGCGGCGGCGATCGCCAACGCCCACCGTGAGCGTTTCAACCAGCCCGGCGTGCTCTTTGTGACAGTGGCCGATCTGCTCGACCACCTGCGGCAGGTGATGGGCGGCACTAACCAGGCGCTGTTCGAGCAGCGCTTCCGCGCCGTGCGCGATATCCCGCTGCTCATCCTCGACGACCTGGGCGGCGACCTGACGCCCTTCTGGAAGGACAAGCTGTTTCAACTGCTGGACTACCGCTACCCGCGCGTGCTGCCCACCGTCATTACCACCTCGCGCCCGATCGAAGAGCTGGACCGGCGGCTGGTGAGCCGGCTGCTGGACACGCGCCGCTGCGCCCTGGTCGCCATCACCGCGCCCAGCTACGCCGCCCGCATCAACACAGGCCGGCCAACGTCATGGCGCTGACGTCCTCAATTTCGATCACGCCCTTTGACTGCCGCTACCGGCAGCGCCTGGATGACCTGCTCTACCGCAGCTACCACGTGCACATGCACCTCGACTGGCACGAGGCCGGCGACTGGCTGAGCGTTCACGCCGGCCTGGGCCGCCTGGCCTGGCACGACAACCGGCTGGCGGGGCTGCTGGTCGTCTCTGAGCCGCTGCACTGTTCCGGCTGGGTGCGGCTGGCCGCCGTTGACGACGCTTTCCCGGCCCGCCCGGTGCTGGAAGCCATGTGGCGCGCGCTGCTGCCGGACCTGCGCGCGGCGGGCCTGCAAACCGTCACCGCCCTTGTCGCGCGCGCCTGGCTTGAGGATCACCTCGCCAGCCTGGGCTTCGCCTATGATGAGGACGTTGTCACCATGCAGCGCAGCGGCCCGCCGCCGCCCACAACCCCGGTCGCAGGGCTGGCGCTGCGCCCGGCGGCGCCGGCTGATCTGGCGCTGATGGCGGCGGTTGACCACGCCGCGTTCGCCCCGCCCTGGCAGCTCAGCCTGGCCGACCTGAGCCAGGCGCTGCGCATCGCCAGCAGCGGCACCGTCGCCGTAATAGACGGCGCGCTGGTCGGCTATCAGATCAGCACGCTCTACCGCGACGGCGCGCACCTGGCGCGGCTGGCCGTCGCCCCGGCTGTCCAGGGGCAGGGCGTCGGCGCGGCGCTGGTAACGGACGTGATCGAGCGCTTTGCCCAGCGCGGCATCGCCACCATGACGGTCAACACGCAGGCCAGCAACCAGCGTTCCCAGCGCCTTTACCGGCGGCTGGGCTTCCACCACAACGGTTACGACCTGCCGGTGTGGTCGGCGCCGGTCCCGCCCGCCTGACTGTTGCGCGGCGGCGCGGCGCGGGGTATGGTTGGCCCTGCCTGAGCAGCCGCACCCACAGCGGGGAACGCCATGCCAATCGTGTATCGAGATGAAGACGCTGACCTCACGCAGCTCGCCGACAAGCCGGTGGGCGTGATCGGCTACGGCCACCTGGGGCGGCCAGCCGCCCTCAACCTGCGCGACAGCGGCGTTGCGGTGCTTGTGAGCGAGCGCGACCCGGCCCGCCTGGAACAGGCGCAGGCCGAAGGGTTCGCCACGGCGGCGGTAGACGAGCTGACGCGCCGCTGCCGTGTGCTGCTGCTGCTGGTGTCTGATGAGGCGATGCCGCGCCTGTACCTGGAACAGATCGCGCCCAGCCTGGAGCGCGGCGACATGCTGGTGTTCAGCAGCGCCTACAACGTGGCTTTCGGTTATATCGAAGCGCCCCCGTTTGTTGATATCGGCCTGATCGCGCCGCGCACGCTGGGCGCTGCCGTGCGCGAGCGCTACGAAAGCGGGGAAGGCTTCTTCAGCTTTGTGGCGGTGGGGCAGGACGCGACTGGCCGCGCCTGGCCGACGCTGCTGGCGCTGGCCGGGGCGCTGGGCACGCTGCGTGCCGGGGCGATCGAAATCGCTTTCGAGCGCGAAGCCGAGCTGGACCTGTTCGTGCACCAGGCCGTTATGCCCGCCCTGCACCACGTGCTCACCAGCGCCGCCCGCCTGCTGATTGACGCCGGCCACCCGCCCGAAGTGGCCTTTATGGAGCTGTACCTGTCCGGCGAGCTGCGCGATTACCTGGACCGCGCCGGTCGCGATGGCCTGGTGGCCGCCCTGCGCCAGACTTCCCTGACCGAGCAGTACGGCGCGTTTACCCACCTGGACCGCTTCAACGACCTCAAGCTCCAGCGCCTGATGGAGATCACGCTGGACGAGATTCGCTCTGGCGAGTTCGCCCGCGAGTGGGCCAGGGAGTACAGCGACGACTACCGCCGGCTGCGCCGCGCCCTCAAATCCCTGAAAGAGCTTGACCTGTGGGAGCTGGAACAGCAGGCGATTGACCTGCTGTACCCCCTGCGCGAGCCGACAGACGACAGCTTCGACCTCTAGCCGGCCAGCGCCGCCCCTGCCGTTATTCGCCGTCCACCACGACGATTTCCTGTTTGACATACACCCGCTGCCGGTCGCGCACGTCGCGGTGCACGTGCGTGCCCGGCCCCACCTGCGCCCCCTCGCCGATCTTCACGCCCGGCATGGTCATCACGTCCACGCCCAGGAACGCGCCCGCGCCGATGATCGCGCCCAGCTTGTCGCGCCCGGTGGGCAGCTTCTGCCCCTTGACGGCGGTGCTGACGACGCCGTGATCAATGCGCAGGTTAGCGGTGGTGCAGCCAGCGGAGAAGTTCACGTCTGGCCCAAAGACCGAATCCAGCACGCGGCAGGCGTGCATCTGGCAGCCGCTGGCGACGTAGCTGCGCGCGACCTCAGTGGTGAAGCCGACGTTGCAGTTGTCCAGCACCATCGACTGCCGCACCAGCGCGTTGTTGCCGACAATCGTGTTCGCGCCAATATATGCCGGGCCGACAACCGCCGCGCCGTGAAAAATCTTCGCGCCCGCCTTAACGATCACGTCGCCGCTGAGGACGGCCCCCGGCGCGACATACGCGCCGTCCTCAACATACTGCACCGGGCGCGGGCCGTGTTCGCGCTCCAGCCGCGCGAACTCAAACGCCAGCAGGTGATCCATCACATCGAGCACGTGCCAGGGGAATTTGAGCGCGCTCCAGCGCCCGGTGTACGGCACAACGCGGAAGGTGTGTGCGCGCATCAGCGCGGCCATCGCGCGCTCGTAATGGTCATCGCCGGGCTGGTCGCTGGCGTACTCGGCGCGGATCGCGTCCAGCAGCCGGCCCGCGTGGCTGTGGACGTGGGCCACGATACTCACCAGATTGCTGGGGCGGTTGTCGGGGTCGGGCTTCTCGACAATCGCCTGGATGCGCCGGTCCGCGTCCACCACCAGGTAGCCGCCGGGGAAATACTCGGCCATTTCGACGCCCGCCAGGTAGGAATCGTGCGGGTTGGCCTTGTACAGGCTCAGGATATCCTGGTGCAGGCGACCCTCAACGATGTCGTGGACCTGCGTAACGTAAATGGCGGCGGCGGGCCGGCGGGCCAGCAGCGGCGCGATCTGCAGCAGCGCGTCACCCATCCCCTTTGGCTCAGCCTGCACCACGACATCCACCGCCAGGCCGCGCGCCTGGCGCGCCAGCGCGGCGATCTCGCTGCGGTTCTCCGGGTTGCCAACGATAATCACCTCGCGGAAGCCGTAATCGCGATAGCGGTTGAGCTGCGACAGCAGCAGCGGCAGCTCGCCAAAGCGCAGCAGCGATTTCTCGCGCAGCGGCCACATGCGCGACGACGCGCCGCCGGCCAGCACAATCAGGACAGGGAGTTGGCTCATAAGTGGTATCTCCTCGCGCAAGGCGCTTCGCTCCGCCCTATTCTAACCTAACTCCTTGCGGCAGGCCGCTGGCCGGCCTTACAATTGAAGCCGCACCAGTGAAAGGCTTCGGCCATGACACAGACCAGCGGCACGCCCCCACCAGACGGCAGCGCCAGCGAGCGCGCGCTGCTGGACGCGCTGGCGCAGGGGCCGGATGCGCTCGTGGAGCAGGTGCGCCACCTGCTGGCGCTCAGCCGGCTGGCCCGGCCTGCGCCGGCGCAGGCCGCCGCCGCGCCGCCCCTGCGCACCGAAGCGGCGCGGCTGATGGCGCTGGCGCGGCTCGCTGAGACGCTGTCCGGGGCCGACGCCAGCGCGCTTTACCGGGCGGCGCTCCAGCTTAGCGACGCCGCGCTGCGCGCGCAGGTGCTGGCGCGGCTGGCGCTGCGGCTGCCGCCGCAGCATTACCAGGCCGCCGTGCGCCAGTGCTGGGAGGACAGCAGCGCCCTGAGCGACCCGGCGGCGCGCGCGCACGCCCTCTTTCAACTGGCCCCGCTGCTCACGCTGTACCACGATGAGCCGGCCATGCCCCCGGCGCTGCTGGAGGTCGTGGCGCTGGCGCAGGCCATCAACAACCCGGAGGCGCGCGTCCGCAGCCTGATCACGCTCACGCCGTACCTGCCGCAGGGGATGCGCCTGCGCGTGCTGCGCCGCGCCGTTGATGAAATTGACCAGCTTCACAGCGACTCGGCGCGCTTCAACGCGCTTAACACGCTGGCCGACCACCTGGAGCCGGAGATCGAACAGCGCGCGCTGCACAGCGCCGAGGCAATACGCACGCCTGGCGAACGGGCGCGCGCGTTCACGGCGCTGGCGCGGCGCATGCCCGCCGCGCTGCGCCCGGCGCTGCAGGCCGGCGCGCTCAACGCCATCAGCACGATCCGCGACGAAGAAGAACGGGCCGACGCGCTGATCGCCTTTGCCCCGCACCTGGACGACGTCGCCAGCGCGGACGACTTCCCGCTGCTGCTGGAGCGCGCGCTGCGCGTCATCATGGGCGTCAAGCGGCGGCGGCTGCGCGCGCGGGCGCTGGTGGCGCTGGCCCCGCGCCTCACGCCTGACCTGCTGAGCGAGGCGCTGGCCGCCGTCAACGGCCTGACCAACGAGCGCGAGCGCGCCGCGCTGCTGGCGGACCTGGCCCCCAGGCTGCCGCCCGACCTGCTGGCCGCCAGCCTGGCCGCCGCCCACAGCCTGCAGTCGCAGGACGCGCGCGTCCACGCGCTGACCGCGCTGGCCCGCTGCGCCCCCGACCACCTGCGCGAGCAAACGCTGCTGGACGCGCTGGCGGCGGCCAACAACCTGCCGCGCCCTTACGACCGCGTCGTGGCGCTGGCAAGCCTGCTGGACGCGCTGCCCGCCGCGCTGCGCGAACCGGCCTGCGCGAACGCGCTTGAAAGCGCCCGCCTGATAAAAAACGCCAGCGCCTGCGCGCGCGCGCTGAGCCTGATCAGCCCGCACCTGTCCCTGGCGCTGGCCGCGCGCGCCCTGGAGATCGCGCGCGGGCTGGCCAACCCGGTGCCGCGGCTGGCGGCGCTCAACAGCCTGCGGCCGCGCCTCAGCGGCCCGGACCGCGAGCCGCTGCCGCAGGAAATGCTGGCGGCGGTGCAGGAAATGCCCTTTGAGTACCGCCGCGCCCGCGCCCTGGCCGACATCGCCCCGCTGCTGCCCGCCGCGCTGCTGCCGCCGGCGCTGGACCTCGCCGCCGGCATCGCCGACCCGTTCGACCACGTTACGGCGCTCATCGCGCTGCTGCCGCACCTGCCGCCGGAACAGGGCCGCCCGCTGCTGGCCGACTGCTGGCATCTTATCCGCGCCATTGACAGCGGCTACGACGCCGCCTGCGCCCTGGCCGCCATCGCCCCGCTGCTGCCGGCGGCCGCCGGCCCGGACCTGGCGCGCAGCGCCGGGATGGTTATCGGCGCGATCATGGACGAATACGACCAGGCCAGCGCCATCACGCTGCTGGCCCCGCTGCTGGCACTTCCGGGCGCGCCCGCCCCGGCCGCCGCCGCTTCAACGCCGGTCCCGGAGCGCCATATCGCGCTGGAACACGGCCTGCAGGCGGCGCTGCGCGTGCCAGACCAGGCGCGGCGCTGGCAGCTTCTGGCCGACGGCGCGGCCCTGTGCGCCGAATCCGGCGACAGCCAGCAGCTTTTCCGCCTGTGGCACGCGAGCGTGACGCGCCTGGCCGCCCTGCCGCTGGCCGACACGCTGCTGTGCCTCAGCGCGCTGGCCCCGCTGATCCAGCGCCTGGGCGGGGAAAGCGCGCTGGCCGCCGTCGTCCAACTGATCCAGCGGCGCTGAGCCGCGCGGCAGTTGTTCGGGCCGCCCGCAAACGAGTGTATAATAGCGCATGCCCGGCGGCGGCCCGTCTTTGTCCTGCGCCGCCGTAACAGCACAGAAAAGCCTATGCGCGCACTATCGAAAACCCTGCTGGCGGCGCTGCTGCTGGGGGCGGCGCTGGCGACCAGCCCCGCAGCGCCCGACCGCGCCTGGGCGCAGGCGGCGGCGGAGTGGCAGCAGCACGCCTTCAATGCCCAGCGCACCAGCTACGCGCCAGACGCCGTGCCTTACCCCTGGCGCTGGAAATGGGCCTGGAACGGCCCGGACAGCAGCGGCGGCGTGGCGGCGGGCAAGACGGCGCTGCCGCGCGGCGTCCAGCCGGTGACCGGGAACGGGCAGGTCTACATCGCGCGCGGCGCGGACGGCCTGGTGGCGCTCGCCGGCGACACGGGCGCGGTGGTGTGGGCGGCCAGCCCCGGCGGCGCGATCAACTCCACCGCCGCCTACGACCCGGACACCAACGCCGTGTTCGCCGTGTCGTCCAATGGGACGCTGTACCGGCTGGACGCGGCCAGCGGCGCGCTGACCGGCGCGTTCGCGGCGGACGACGCCAGCCCGCTGCCCCTGCCGCCGGCGATCTACGACGGCCGGGTGTTCTTCTCGATGGGCAGCGCGGTCTACGCGCTGGACACAGCCAGCATGCAGCCGGCCTGGGTTTATGAGGCCGGCGCCGCCGTCCACACCCCGCCCGCCTACTCGCCTTCGCGCGACGCGGTTATCGCCGCCACACAGGACCTGTACGTGCACGCCATTGACAACGCCACCGGCCAGCGCCGCTGGCGCGTCAAACACACGCCGCTGGCCCCCGGCGACCCAGCCGACAACAACCCCTACGCCGAGGTCAGCTACGGCTGGCCGGTGCTGGCCGAGGCGCACGGCTACGCCCTGATCAAGCTGCGGCTTAACTGGGCGACGCTGTGGCAGACGTACCCGCCGGACAACGCGGCCATCCGCCAGCTGCTCACCGCCAGCCCCGACCAGCAGGCGCTGCTGGTCATCGACCTGGACGACGGCGCGCAGCCGTTTATCGCCAACATCGGCCACGGCGGCTTTGGCAACGGCGGCTATATACCGATGGGCTTTCAGCCCGCTGTCCGCCAGTTTGACGACGGAACCGAGGTCGCTTACGTGCTGGCGCGCGGCGAAACCAGCTACGATCCACGCTGGGATTCGCAGCTAGCGGAGCTGGTGCTGGACGCCAGCACCGCCGACGGCTTCCTGCCCGGCTACTTCCGCTACATTGATTTCGCCGGCACGTCCATCGGCAGCGGCGACGTGTTCCTGACCGACGAGCAGCCGTTTGTGTCCGCCGCCGGCGACTACGTGTTCGCCAACCACTGGGAAGCCAGCATGTACAGCCTGCGCATCACCGACCGGGGCAGCAGCCGGGGCGCGTACACCGACCGTATCCGAACTGAAACCCTGCCGACGCTGATCGAGTCGCAGGACGGCGGCGGCTGCGGCGCCGCCCACTTTATCACCGGCCCGCTGATCGCCACGCGCCAGTATCCCAGCCCGCGCGGCGGGTTCCACATCTTCTGCAACCAGGGCGCGATCTTCGACACGTACTGGAGCGGCTATGGCGCTACGGTGGTGAGCGCCGGCCTGGTCCTCACCGTCTCGACCAGCGGCGCGGTCGTTGCCCTGGAGCACGCGGCGAACTGAGGCGGCGGCCGCCGCGCCAATCCGCCGTTGCTTTACCGCTTGAAGTGTGCTACGCTGGTCCTACAACCAACAAGTGCCTAACGGCACTCATCAAGAGCGGTGGAGGGAACCGGCCCGTCGAAACCGCGGCAACCCCCGAAGCATCGGGACGGTGCCAAGTCCGGCAGAGTCCATCTCTGGAAGATGAGCAGCGATGTGTCCAGGCTAAGCGCGCCTCTCTTACCGGAGAGGCGTTTATGTTTGTGCTGCGACACACGTAAGGAGCGCTGTACCTGTGACCAACAACCTGACTTTCATGACTTCCCCCCGCTACTACTTCACCTCGGAATCGGTATCTGAAGGCCACCCGGACAAGATGTGCGACCAGATTTCGGACGCCATCCTGGACGCGATCGTGGAAAAGGACCCGTTCGCGCGGGTGGCCTGCGAAGTTGCCACCACGACCGGCCTGGTGGTCGTGATGGGCGAGATCACAACCACAGCTTATGTGGACATCGAGAAGCTGGTGCGTGAAACGGTGCACGACATCGGCTACACGCGCGGCAAATTCGGGTTCGACGCCGAAACCTGCGGCGTGATCGTCTCCATCAAGGAACAGTCGCCGGACATCGCCCAGGGCGTTGACCAGGCGCTGGAGGTGCGCGAAGGGCAAACCGCGGACGAAGCCATCAACGCCATCGGCGCGGGCGACCAGGGCATGATGATCGGCTTCGCCTGCGACGAAACGCCAGAGCTGATGCCGCTGACGATCTCGCTGTCGCACCGCTTCACGCGGCGGCTGGCCGAGGCGCGCAAAAGCGGCGAGCTGCCCTGGCTGCGCCCGGACGGCAAGAGCCAGGTGACGGTCGAGTACGCCTACGGCAGGCCCAAGCGCATTGACACCATCGTCATCTCGACGCAGCACGCCCCCGACATCACGCAGAAAGAGATCCGCGAGCAGGTGATTGAGCACATCATCCTGCCGATCGCGCCCGACAAGCTGCTGGACGACAAAACGCGCTTCTTCATCAACCCGACCGGCCGCTTCGTCACCGGCGGCCCGCTGGGCGACGCCGGCCTGACCGGCCGCAAGATCATCGTGGACACTTACGGCGGCGTGGCGCGGCACGGCGGCGGCGCGTTCTCTGGCAAGGACGCCACCAAAGTGGACCGCAGCGCGGCGTATATGGCGCGCTACGTGGCCAAGAACGTGGTGGCCGCCGGGCTGGCGGCGCGTTTCGAGCTTCAGGTGTCGTATGCGATCGGCGTCTCCCAGCCGACATCGGTGGCTGTCGAGACGTTCGGCACGAACGTGGTCCCCGAAGAACAGATCGAGGCGCTGATCCGCCAGCACTTCGACCTGCGCCCGGCGGCCATCATCCGCGACCTCAACCTGCGCCGGCCCATCTTCAAGCAGGTGGCGGCCTACGGTCACTTCGGGCGCGACGACCTGGATGTACCCTGGGAGCGCACCGACAAAGCCGCGCTGCTGCGCGCCGAAGCCGGCCTGTAACCCCCTCAGCATCCCCGGCCCCCCGCTGGCGCTGTGGCCGCCAGCCGGGGGGCTGTGGCCCCCGCCGCAGTTGTTTGTTTTCGGTTAAAAACCTGAGTTGCCGCCGCTGAGTCCCTGTTGTATAGTGAGAATGGGCGCGTCCTGTGGGGGCAAGGAGTTGGCGATGGGCACGTTTTTCTTCCGGCTGCGGCGCTGGCTGTGGCGCTTCATGGTCATCTTTTCGTTCATCGTCAATGTGGTGCTGGTTGTCGTGGTGGCGGCCCTGCTGCTGCTGATCTTCGACATCAAAGCCAATATCGCTGAGCCGCTGGTCGGCGGGCTGCACCGCAGCTTTGTCGGCCTGGACCAGGCGACGATTGACTGGACGATCCCCGTGCGCGACCGCATCCCGGTGGTGCTGAACGTGCCGCTGGCAGCCGATACGACTGTCGTGCTGACCGCGCCGGTCCCGCTTAATGTGAGCGCCAGCATTGACCTGCCCGGCCTGAACGCTTACGGGGCCTCCGCCCAGGTGCGGCTGACGCTGCCCGCTGGCCTGCAGCTTCCCGTCAGCCTTGACCTGGACGTGCCGATCAACGAAGAACTGGATGTCGCGCTGGACGTGCGCGCCGTTATCCCGCTGCAGGGGACGCAGCTTCACGACGTGGCCGAAAGCCTGCGCCTGCTGTTCGAGCCGTTTGTGCGCGGCCTCGATAACCTGCCCGATAACTTTGGCGAAGTGCCGGCGCTGGTGGGCGCGCTGCTGGCGGGCAACCCGCCGGACCTGATGCAGCAGCCGGCGGACGCCCCTAACCCCTGGGCCGGCTTCTCGCAGACGGCGGGCCTGAATTACGCCATGTTTGACCAGCCCTGGCCGCTGCCTAACCGCCCGGTGGCGACTGGCATCGTGGTCGAGGGGGGCGTGCCGGCGCTGGACGACCAGGTGCGGCCAGAGGTGCGCGCCGAGGGCGGCGCTGCCGCCATCAACGCGCGCGCGCGCCAGGAAATGGAAAGCCGCTACATCCCGCCGCAGTTTTACGACGGCACACTGAGCAGCTACATCGCGGCGCTGCGCGGCGGGTTCGCCGTCCAGACAGCGCCCGTCAGCAGCCCGCCCGCGCTGGCCGCGCCGCCGCCAGCCGCCGACCTGGGCATCGTGCCGACGGCGCAGCCGGGCGGCGGTTGAAACCCGCCGCCTCACCCTGTAAGATTGGCTCAACCGCCTGCAAGCGCAAGGTGACAAAGTGAAGCGCAGCGCCATGACTAAACCAGATTACCAGCCCCGCATCTGCGACTATGAAGGGTCGAATTACCGCACCGAATTCTGGGAAAACAAAGGCCGCGATTACGAGGACCGCGTCGAGCGCATCGCGCTGCGGCGGCTGCTGCCGCCGGGCGGCCAGCGCCTGCTGGAGATCGGCGCGGGCTTCGGGCGGCTGACCAGCGAATACCGGGCGTTTGACCAGGTGGTGCTGCTTGATTACTCGCTGTCGCTGCTGCAGGAAGCGCAGGAACGGCTGGGGCGCTCTGGCCGCTTCGTGTACGTGGCCGCCGATGTCTACACCATGCCGTTTCGCCCCGGCGTGTTCGACGCCGCCACCATGATCCGCGTGCTGCACCACATGGCGGACGTGCCGGCGGCGCTGGCGCAGGTGGCGCGCGCGCTGGCCCCTGACGGCGTCTTTATTCTGGAGTACGCCAACAAGCGCAACGTAAAAGCGCTGCTGCGCTACGCCCTCCGCCGCCAGGCGTGGAACCCGCTTGACGAAGCCCCGGTGGAGTTCGTGGAGCTGAATTTCGATTTTCACCCGGCGTACATCCAGCGCAGCCTGCGCGCCGCCGGCTTCGCCGAAGAACAGCGGCTGCCGGTGTCGTTCTTCCGCCTCAGCGCGCTCAAGGCCGCGCTGCCGACCGGCGCGCTGGTGCAGCTCGACAGCCTGTTTCAGCGCACAGGGCTGATCTACACGCCCAGCGTTTTCATACGCGCGCGCGCCAGCCGGCCCGACGCCAGCGACAACCTGGCCGCTGAATCAATCTTCGCCTGCCCGGAGACAGGCGCGCCGCTGGTGGCCGAAGGCGACACGCTCATCAGCCGCGCCAGCGGGCGGCGCTGGGCGATCCGCGACGGCATCTACGACTTCAAAGCGCCGCTGGACTGACGGCGCTACAGTTCCTCCAGGTGCGCCGCTACCCAGGCGTCGTAGCGGGCGCGGACGGCCAGCGTGTGCGGCCCCGGCGCGCCGCTGCCGACGCGCTGGCCGTCAATCTCCACAATCGGGATCACCCCCCGGCTGCTGCTGGTGAGAAACGCCTCGGCCAGGCGCGGCACATCCGCCAGGCGCACAGCCTGGCGGCGCAGCGGCAGCACCGCCGGCGCGACCTCGAACACAATCTGCTGCGCCACGCCCGGCAGCACGCCCGCCCCGGCGGTGCGCAGTTCGCCGTCAAGCACGGCGTAGAAGTTGCTGGTGAAGCCCTCTAAAATCGCGCCGGAGCTGTCTAACAGCAGCCCTTCATAGACGCCCGGCGGCAGCGCCGCCCGGCCGCGGTCGTGCGCCCAGTCGCTTGTCTTGGCCGCCGGGTTGCGCCGCGCCATCCCCGCCGCTGACGCGCAGCGCACGCCGCGCGCGACGATCTCTGGCCCCGGCGGGCTGAACGGCTCAATCGCGAGAAACAGCCGGTCTGGCTGCGCGCGCGGCACGGTGACGCGGAAGCGCGCCGCGCTGTAGCCCGCCTCGACAATCATCTGGCGCAGCGCCGCCCGCAGCCGCGCGCGGTCCAGCCGCAGCGCGATACCCTCGCGCCGCGCTGAGTCCTCCAGGCGGTCCAGGTGCGCGTCCAGCTTGAGCACCTGGGTGCGCCCGAAAGTGCTGGCAACGGTGTAGATGCCGTCCGGCTCGTGCGCCAGCGCGCCGGCCAGCGAGTCCGCTGTGTAGGCGGCGGGTTCCAGCGCGTCAGGTGTGAGGGTGCGAATCAGGCAGGGGGACATGCGGTTCCTTTGTGCTGTGGGGCGCAGCGCGCCAACGCCATTGTAGCCGCCGCCCCCGCGCCCGTCCAGCGCCCGCCGCCCGCCTAACGTCAGGCATTCGGTGGTCTGAAGTGGACTCCTGGGTGCTGACAAACACAAAAATAGTGCTATGATTCGACATAAGCTATATAAATTCTCGACAATCGGATACAGCTTTTTGTGCCAGCCAACTGCGCGTTTGAAGAGTTGGTTGTGATTTGTGAGGCGGGTCACATTGTATGTTCTGGTGGCCCGTGCTGTTTGTGTGCGTGCCGGCAGCGCCGGCAGAGGGTAGCGCGTAGATATGGCTTCCAGCAAAACAATAACCCCGACGGTAGAGCGGGCGAACTACAACCACCTGGTGATGGACACGGCGTGGTTCGGCTTAGCGATGGCGGCGACCAGCCGTTTTCTCTCCATTTACGCTATTCGCCTGGGCGCGACGCCGCTGGACCTGGGCTGGCTGGCGGCGCTGCCGTTTATCGTGCTGCTTGGCTCGAACCTGCTCAGCACCTGGTGGCGGCGGCGCTTCCCCGATTCAATCCACGCGCTGTTCTGGCCGGCGCTGGGGATGCGGCTGGCCTTCCTGCTGCCGGCGCTGACGCCGCTGTTCCCGCCGCACCTGCAGCCGATGTGGCTGATCATGTCGGCCACCCTGCCGGCGCTGCCGCAGGGCATTTCAACGACGCTGTTCCTGGTGATGATGCGCGAGGCCGTGCCGGAAAACACCCTCACGCGGCTGCTGAGCCAGCGGTCACTGTATACAAACATCACCATTGGCACGGCGGCGCTGGTTTTCGGCGTGTGGCTGGAGAAAAGCCCCTTCCCGGTCAACTATCAGGTGATGTTCCTGGCGGCTTTCCTGGCGGCGCTGCTGAGCCTGATTCACGTCCTGCGCGTGCGCGTCCCGGCGATGCGCGTAGCCGTCCCACGCCGCATCATCAGCGCGCAGCCGCTGCGCCAGCCCGCCTTCCAGCGCACCATCATTATCGCGCTGGTCATTCACCTGGGCTTCTTCACGCTTATCCCGGTGACGCCGCTGCATCTGGTGCGGACGCTGCACGCCTCAGAGGGGTTTGTCGCGCTGTTTGGCATCGCTGAACTGGCGGCGGCGGCGGTGATTTCCGTGTTCACAGACAGCATCACGCGGCGCATCGGCAGCCGCGCGATGGTCGGCCTTTCCATGCTGGGCACGGCGCTGGCGGCGCTCATCCTGGCCAGCGCGCAGAACCTGCCTGTCACGCTGGCGGCGGCCGCGCTCTCCGGCACGTCGTGGACCGCGGCGACTATCGGCCTGTTCGGCGTGTACACCGGCAGCACGCGCGACGTGCCCATGTCTGAAATGACGGATTACACCATCATCTATCACCAGGTGATCTACGCGGCCGCGTTCGTCGGCCCGCTGATCGGCAGCAGCCTGGCGAACGCCGGCCTGAGCCTGGTGATCGTGATGCTGGTCGGCGCGCTGCTGCGGATGGGGGCGGGCGGCGCGGTGCTCCGGCTGGACACGCTGTGGGCCATGACCGCCCAGCACTCGCGCCGCGCCTACCGCCGTTCGTCATAGGCGCTCTTAGAACAGCCCGACGATATTGCCGTCCTCGTCAACGTCCACCTGCTCGGCAGCCGGGTGTTCCGGCAGGCCGGGCATGGTGCGCATGTCGCCGCACAGCGGGTAGATAAAGCCCGCGCCCACGCTGGCGCGCGCCTCTGCGATCGGCAGGATGAAACCCTTCGGCGCACCTTTCAGGCTGGGGTCATGGCTCAGGCTGAGGTGCGTTTTCGCCATGCAGATCGGCAGATTGCCGAAGCCGTTGGCCTCGTAATCGCGGATCTGGCGCTCGGCCAGCGGCTCATAGCGCACGCTCTCCGCGCCGTAGATTTTCGTGGCAATGGTTTCGATCTTGGTTTTGATCGGCTGGTCCAGGTCGTAGAGGAACTTAAACCTGTTCGGCGTCTCCGCCGCGCTGACGACCATCTCCGCCAGCTCAGTCGCCCCTGCGCCGCCCAGCGCGTGGTGGCGCGACGCCGCCGCGCCCAGCGCGCCGGCCTCAACCGCCGCCCGCCGGATAACTTCGATTTCCTCCGGGTGGTCGGTGTCGAACACGTTGATGGCGACCACTGGCGTCACGCCGTGCAGCGCCAGGTTCTCGATCTGCTTGATCATGTTGGCCATGCCCTTTTCGACATCCGCCGGGCGGCACTCCAGCATCTCTGGCGGCAGCGGCTTGCCCGCCACCACCCGGTAGCTGCCGCTGTGCGCCTTCAGCGCCCGCACCGTCACCACCAGCACGGCGGCGTCCGGCTTTAGCCCGCTGTAGCGGCACTTGACGTTGAAGAACTTCTCCGCGCCGATGTCCGCGCCGAAGCCGGATTCGGTGATCAGATAGTCGCCGCACTTGATGCCGATAAGGTCCGCCAGCACGCTGCTGTTGCCGTGCGCGATGTTGGCGAACGGCCCGGCATGGACCAGCGCGGGCGTGTTCTCCAGCGTTTGCAGCAGGTTGGGCCGCAGCGCGTCCTTCATCAGCACGGTCATCGCGCCCGCCGCGCCGATCTGCTCCGCCGTCACCGGCTTCTTGTCGTTGGTCAGGCCGATGACGATGCGCCCGAAGCGCGCGCGCAGGTCCTCCAGCGACGTCGCCAGCGCCAGTATCGCCATCACCTCGCTGGCAACGGCGATATCGAAGCCGGTCTCACGGATCACGCCGCCTTCCAGCTTGCCGCCCAGCCCGATGACGATGCGGCGCAGGGCGCGGTCGTTCACGTCCAGCACGCGCTTCCAGGTGATGCTGTCGGCGTCAATGTTCAGCGGGTTGCCGCGCATCAGGCGGTTGTCAATCATGGCCGCCAGCAGGTTATTGGCCGCGCTGACGGCGTGGATATCGCCCGTCAGGTGCAGGTTGAACGTCTCCATCGGCACTAACTGGGCGTAGCCGCCGCCCGCCGCGCCACCCTTGATGCCGAAGGTCGGCCCCTGCGACGGCTGGCGCAGCGCGACCACCGCCCGCTTGCCGATGTGTTTCATGGCCTGCCCCAAGCCAACAGTGACCGTCGTCTTGCCTTCGCCCAGCGGCGTCGGCGTGATGGCGGTTACGTCAATGTAGCGCGCGTTGGGGCGGTCCTTCAGCTTATCAAGCACCTCAAGGCGCAGCTTCGCCACGTAGGGCGTGCCGAAGATATCCAGGTCGTCGGCGTCAAGCCCCATCATGTCCGCGATTTCGTGAACGTGCCGAAGCGATGCCTTCTGTGCAATTGCCAGATCAGAGAGCATAAAAGATCAGCCTTTCAGTGGGCACTATTTGCATTTCAGTGTAGCAGACAGCCCTTTTGCGCCGCCCGGTAGTTCATCACGTTCCCGGCAGACAATCCTCAGTTGTGGCCGCCGCCGACCGGCCCGGCTGGACCATTTAAGGCCATTGAGGCTGTAACCGGGCGCGCTTTCGGCCCTACAATCAATGCTGGCTGTTGGAACACGTGGGCGGCAGCCGGCCCCACTACAGCGAGCACAAACGCAGTCTCTATGGGCATTCGCACGCGCGCCGCGGCGCGCAGCCAGGATCAGCGGAATTTTCACCACCTGGTCATGAACGCCATGTGGTTTGGCGTGGCGCTGGCCGCCAGCACCCGCTTTCTGTCGGTGTTCGCCATCCGCAGCGGGGCCACGCCGCTTGAGCTGGGGCTGATGTCGGCGCTGCCGGGCCTGATGGCGCTGCTGGCGACCACGTTCGTCAGCCAGCGCTGGATGCGCCGCCACCACGACAGCGTGCGCGCGGTCTTTCTGCCGGCGCTGGGCGTGCGCCTGAGCTTCCTGCTGCTGGCGTTCACCGGCTTCATCCCGCCCCAGTGGCGGCCAGAGTGGATTGTGTTCTCGGTGTCAGTCGCGGCCATCGCCGAGGGCGTGAGTTCGGTGGTGTTCACGCTGCTGCTGCGCGAGGCCGTGCCGCAGCCGCGCCTCACGCCGCTGCTGAGCCGGCGCAACATCGCCCTCAACGCCATGCTGGGCGTCAGCATCCTGATCTTCGGCTCCTGGCTGGAGACCGCGCTTTTCCCCGCCAACTACCAGGTGATGTTCGCGGTCGGCTTCCTGTTCACGCTGATCAGCCTGTGGCACATCACGCGCGTGCGCGTGAGCGCGGCGCGCAGCCTGCTGCACCCGCCGGCGAGCCTGCCGGCCTCCGGCAGCGCCTGGCGCGCGCGCGCCTTCCAGACGGTCGCGTTCGCGGCGGCGTTTATGCACGTGGCCTTCTTCTCGATCGTGCCGGTCACGCCGCTGCGCCTGGTCAACGAGCTGGGTGCGGCTGAGCAGTTTATGGCGCTGTTCGGCATGGTGGAGCTGGGCGCGGCCATCGCCGTGTCGCTGGTTACCAGCCGCTTTGTGGCGCGGTGGGGCAGCCGCGCGCTCATCGCCAGCGCGATGATCGCCACCGGGCTGGCGGCGCTGGTGCTGGCCTTCAGCGCCAACCTGCCGCCGACGCTGCTGGCGGCGGTGCTGTCCGGCGCGGGCTGGACGGCGGCCACCATCGGCCTGTTCGGCTATTTCACCGACAGCACCGCGCCGCAGGACATGCCGCGCTTCACCGCCGCCTACACCCAGGTGGTTTACCTGGCGGTGTTTGTCGGCCCGCTGCTGGGCAGCAGCCTGGCCAACGGCGGCGCCAACCTGACTGTCGTGCTGCTGCTGGGCGCGGCGCTGCGCCTGCTGGCCGGGGCGCTCACCAGCGCCACCGGCGCGCTTACGGTGCGGCGGCTGGCGCTGGCCTTCCACATCGTTCACTGACCAGCGGCTGTCTTACGCGCTCTGGACGGCCTCGGTCGGCGTGGGCGTCAGCGTGGGCGTGGGGGTATCGGTCGCCGCCAGGTCGGGCGTGGCGGTCGGCTGCGGCTCAGGCGAGAGCGTCGGCGTGGCCGACGGCAGCGGCGTGACAGTGGGCAGCGGCGTCGGTGTGCGCGAGGGCGTCGGCGTCGGGTTGACCGCTTCGATCACCGTCTCATGCATGTAGACCAGCTCCAGCCGGCGCGTGCGCGGGTTGCTGTCGATGGCGTACCACTCGCTGCTGCCCTCGCGCCCCAGCACGCACACGGTTTCGCCCGCCGCCAGCGCCGTGACGATGGCCGCGCGCGGGTTGGGCTGGTCGCGCACGATGGCGCTGGGGACGGACACAACGAAATCCTGGCACGGGGGGACAGGCGTGAAAGAGGGCACAGGCGTCAGCGAAGGGATGGACTGCACGCGCTCGGCTGTCGCCGTGACGATCAGCTCCGCCTGGCGCGTGGCCTCGACAACGCCCAGGCCGCCGGTGCGCAGGTAGTTCTGCACGCCCACCCACAGGTAGTACACGGCAAAGACAATGGCGATCGCCACCACAAACACCAGCCAGGCTGGCACGCCGCTCGCGCCTTTCATGCGCGGGATTTACACCTCACAGCCCAAAAGATGCGGCTGTTTTTACCAGCAATCGCAGCGGCTGCCAAGCCGCGCGGCGGCACAGGTGGGCAACCGTCAGGTTAGGCCAGCCCCTGCAGGCGGTAGAGCTGCTGCGGCTCGCGCTTGCCTTTGATCGCCTGCGGCGCGAGCGGAACAGCGGTTACGCGCCCGGCAAGCTGCTCGTAAACGGCGGCGCTGATGATGATCTCGTCGCAGCCCGCCAGTTCCTGCAGCCGGTGCGCCGTGTTCACGGTGTCGCCGATGACGGTGTAGCTCATCACGCGCTCGCTGCCCACGTTGCCCAGCGCGGCGTCGCCGCTGTGCAGGCCGATGCCCAGCCCCAGGTTGTAAACGTGCGGGTACGCGGCGGTTCTCACCATCCCGAACACGCGCAGCAGGTCCAGCGCGGCGGCGGCGGCGTTGAACACGTCGTCGCCAGTGGCGACCGGCGCGCCGAAAAAGGCCATGATCTCGTCGCCGATATACTTGTCGAACGTGCCGTGATGGCGGAAGATCACCTCGGTGAGGGCGTTAAAGAAGTAATTGAGCAGCGCCAGCACATCGTCGGCGGCGCGCTGTTCCGCGTAAGTGGTGAAGCCGCGAATGTCGGCGAACAGCACCGTGACCGGGCGCGTCTCGCCGCCCAGCCGGAGGTTGTTCTCCGGGTCGGCCAGGATCGCGCTGGCGAGGTCCTCGTTAACATACCGGTTGAGCACGCGCCGCAGCAGCCGGTTGCGTTCCTCCAGCTCGTCGTGCAGCCGCTTGATGCGCAGCAGGCTGCGCACCCGCGTCAGCAGCATCAGCGACGTGAACGGCTTGGAGATGAAATCGTCGGCCCCGGCGTTGATGGCCCGCAGCTTGTCGCTCTCGCTTTCCAGCGCCGTGACCATCACCACCGGCGCGTAGCGGGTCGCCGCGCTGTGCTTGAGGCGCTCGCACACGTCGTAGCCGCTTAGGCCGTGCATCCGCACATCCAGCAGCACCAGGTCAGGCGGGCGTTCCTGCGCCAGCGCCAGGGCGCGCTCGCCGCTGTGGGCCAGCAGCACCTCATAACCGGCGCTCAGCAGGTGGGCTTCCATGACTTCGCGGGTCATCCAGTCGTCATCCACGACCAGTATCAGCGGCGTCCAGTCTCCGTTATAGGTCTCCAACAGCGATACGCCCCTCTGCGATGCAGCCGCACAAATCCACTTCTATTCTAAGCCTGAAGCCGCCCCGATAGGATTGGCGTTAGCGGGCGTTTACGCTGCACGGCGCGCCGGGAAAAAGCGAAACCTGGGCGCGGCCTCAGCCGCGCGGCAGGAACACCGCCCGGTACGAGACGACGGCGCGCGCGCCAGCGTCGGTGGTGCAGGCGACCGCGCCCAGCGCCCGCTCTGAGGGGTCAGAACGGCCCGGCATCTCGATAATGTACTCGCGCCCCGGCTCCATGCGGAAATCGGCGTAGCCGGGGCCGCGCTCTGGCTGGAGGCCGGTGTAGAACGTGTCCTGGCCGCCGTCCCAGCGGACGCGCACCGCCTGGCCGGGAATGCCGACGCTGCCGTAGTCCTGCACGAACACCTCAATGATGCCCGACCGGTCGGCGTCGCAGAAGGTGGACACGTTCGCCAGCACGAAATCGCGCTGGGGGGCGCTGGTGGGCACGATGATGCGCGGCGGCGTGGGGCTGGCGGCGGCCCCGGCCCCGGCGGGCGCGGTGGGCGTCTTGGTGGCCGGCGGCGGCAGCGTCGGCGTCGGCAGTTCGATCTGCACGACGGCGGTCGGCTGCGCGTTAACGTCCGGGATGAGCGTGTCGGCGCAGCCGGTTTTGCCCTGAAGCTGGTAGAAGGTCATCATGCTGCGGATGGCGCGGCGCCCGCTGTTGCTGTCCACATAGCCGGTTGTCGCCAGCCGGCAGGCGGCGTCGGCAAATTCCTGGAACGGATCCAGCGCGGGCGCGTTAGGCGGGTAAAGCGTCAGCATGCGCGCGACAGCGCGGTCGAGGTTGCCGTCGCCGGCGAAGCCCAGCGCGATCGCCAGCATGTACTGGTCGCGGTCCGCCGGGCTGAGCTGCCAGGGTTCGGTCGCGTATTCGACCACCGGGTTGAGCACCCAGGCATAGCCCAGGCCCAGCCCGATGCCCAGCGCGATGCCGATGAGGAAGGCGCGGATCGAGAACGGGCGGCGCGGCCGGTTGTAGCGGCTGCGCGGCGGCGGCATTTCCTCCGGCAGCGTGGTCGGCATGGGCGGCGGGCGCTTAATCATTGGCCGGCCCCCGGCGCGTTAACCAGCCGGTACGGCTGCATAATCGGCGTCAGCCGGTCCAGCCCTTCGGCGAAGGCCACCAGCGCGCGGATGTCGTTCACATCGCTTGAGGTGGTGATATAGCGCTCGGCGGTGTCCTGCACAAAGGCGGGAATGCTGGATACGCCGATGCGCCGCAGCCGTTCAACCGCGCCCTCCAGGTCGCGGTCGGCGGCGTAGCCGGCGGCGATCATCACCGTGTACTCGTCCTTGAAGCGCTGCGACAGGTCGGTCATCGGGCTGTTGACGTATGCCACCGGGAACTGCACCCAGCCTGCGTACAGGCCGATACCCACCCCCAGCGCCAGCCCGATCACCAGCGAAATCACAACGCGCATGCTTTTATCCTCAGCAGTTTACGACACAGCAGCGCATCTATTATGCACGCGGCGGCGGGCAAAAGAAAGCCAGTTGATTGCGCGCCGCCGACAGCTCCGTACAATCATGGATAGAGGGATAGGACACACCGGCTGATAGCAGCGCCGCCGCCGCATTTAACAGGATAAACAGGAGGGTTTTACCTATGGCTGACACACTGCCCCCCCGGCAACCATCGCCCGTAGCGCGCGTCACCCAGCCGATCACGCAGGCTGTGCGGGGTGGCTGGCGCGCAATGATGCCCGCGTTCGTCCAGGAGCTGCCGCAGCTTCGCTTTTCCAGCGCGCCCAACCCCGCCTTCCGGCTGATCGAGCAGAAGCACATTGACGCCATCAAAACGCTTTACCCGGAAGCGGCGGCGCGCATTGACGCCGATATCGCCTTCATGGAGTACGAGCTGCTGCGCCTGTTTATCGAGCGCGACTACGCCGCCAAGAGCAACCAGAACCGCTACCGAGTCTACCAGCTCTTGTTCCTCACGCTGGCGACTTTCGCCACGCTCATCGGCTCGTTTCAGGCGCTGGCGCTCAACAGCAGCCCGGAGTGGCTGCCGATCTGGGCGTTCCTGGAGACGATCATCGCCCTGCTGGCGACGTTCGTTGCCACCGTCAGCGGGCGCGAGCCGCCGCTGCCGCGCTGGCTGGACAACCGCCGCCGCGCCGAACAACTGCGCCGCGAGTACTTTCGCTACCTGATGAACCTGCCCCCCTACAACACGCTCACTGGTTACAAGCGCCAGGTTGAGCTGTCGCGCCGCGCCGCCGACATCAACCGGGGTATGTTCCCTGAGGAACCGACCGTTCTCAACAGCCTGGGAGGGCAGCCGTCATGAGCGCCACCGAATTTAACCGCGAACGCCTGGAAGCCCTGTACGAAGTGTTTAAAGTGGTGGCGCTGGAGGACCAGCGCGGGTATTACCGCTACCGGATAGACCGCTGCCGCCGCGCCGCCGGGCAGGTCAACCTGCTGCGCGCGCTGTTCTCGCTGCTGACCGGCCTGGCGTCGGCGCTGGCCGGCCTGCTCATCGCCACCGCCGCCGGCACGTCGCTGGTGAACCAGTGCGCCCTGGACCGCCTGACGCCGATCGCCGCCAGCGCCGCCGCCGGCACGACGCTGGACGCCGCCGCCACCGCCGCCAACATCAGCGCCGTCACGACCGACCTGGACTGCACCCTGGTGAACGTGATCGTGCCGCTGCTGCTGGTGGTCGCGGTGGTGGCCCCCGCGCTGGGCGCGGCCTTCACCACGCTGGCCGACGTGTTTCAGTGGGACCGGCAGACGCAGATTTACGACACCGCGCTGGAAAACCTGGAGGTGGCTGACGCGCAGTCGCCGCTGCCCTCGATGAACGATATCGAGTACCAGGCCGCGCTCAACGCCTTCTCTGAAGGCACGCTGACGGTCATGCGCGACGAAACAACCCAGTGGGGCCAGTTGATCCGCACGCCGGAGTCGCTGCAGAAGTACATTGACGCGGCGGTGCGGCGGCAAAACCTGCCCGGCGCGGGCGAGCCAACCAACGGCGGGTGAGGCCGCGCGGCGCCGCGACGTTGACTCCGCCGCGCGCTGCGGCTATTATCCTGACAGGCCGCGTTAACAAAAACGGCCAGGGCTGGTTCACCAGCTCTGGCCGCGTGTGCCGATGGTGGGAATCGAACCCACACGCCCTCGCGGGCAATGCTTTTTGAGAGCATCACGTCTGCCAGTTCCGTCACATCGGCGGGCGCGGGCGGCGAGCCGCACCTTTTAATCCTAGAAACAAACGGCGTGATTGTCAATTGGCAATGGCTGCTCAACTACCGGACGACACCGCACTGATACGCCAGGCGCAGCACGGCAGCCTGGACGCTTTTAACGCGCTGGTGCTGCGCTATCAGGATATGGTGTACGGCGTCAGCTACCGCATCATGGGCGACCCAGCCAGCGCGGCGGACTCCACCCAGGAGGCGTTTATCGCCGCCTTTCGCCGCCTCAGCACCTACCGGGGCGGCAGCTTCCGCGCCTGGCTGCTGCGGATCGCCACCAACGCCTGCTACGACGAGCTGCGCCGCCGCCGCCGCCGCCCAGCCGATTCGCTTGAGGAGCTGGCCGGGCCAGCGTTCGACGACGGCCCGCCGATCGCTGACGACGCGCCCACGCCAGAGCAAGCCGCCCAGCAGCGCGAGCTGGCGCGCGCGATCCAGAGCTGCATCAACGCGCTGGCCGATTCACAGCGCGTGGTGCTGGTGCTGAGCGATGTCGAGGGCCTCAGCTACCAGGAAATCGTCGAAATCACCGGGGCCAACCTGGGCACGGTCAAGTCGCGCCTCAGCCGGGCGCGCGAAAGCGTGCGCGACTGTCTCCAGGGCGTGCGGGAACTTCTGCCCGCCGCTTATCGTCTTATTACTGAATCTGACAAGCCAGACAGTTGAATTTTGCCGGAAGTCCGATGCCTGACCAGAGCGACCGCAACGTTGAACAGCTCTCCGCCTACCTGGACGGCGAGCTTACCGAGGCCGAACGCGCCACGCTGGAGGCACGCCTCCAGGCTAACCCGGCGCTGTACGGCGAACTCGACTCGCTGCGGCAGACGGTCGCCCTGGTGCGCAGCCTGCCGCGGCTGGCCGCGCCGCGCAGCTTCGCGCTCACGGCGGCGCAGGCCGGGCTGGCCGCCGCGCGCCCGCGCCCGCTGCCGTTCTACGTGTCCGCCGCTTTCAGCGTGCTCAGCGCCGCCGCCGCCATCGCGCTGGTGGCGTTGGGCGGCTACCTGCTGACCATGTCTGCGCCGGCGCCGGCAGCCCTGCCAGCGGCGCTGCACGTGGCCGCCGCGCCCACCAGCGCCAGCGCCGCGCAGGTTCCCATCGAGCGCCAGCGCATCACCGCGCTGCCGACGCTGCCCGCCGCCGACGTTCAGGGCTTTGAGAGCGCCGACAGCGCGCGCGCCCAACCGCCCGCAGCGGAGGCGCTGGCCGGCGGCGCGCCCGCCGTCTCGGACTCTGCCACGCCGGGCGCCGCCGCGCCAGAAGCGGCAGCGGCAGCGCCGCAGCCCACCCTGGCCCTGGCGCTGACCGCGACCGCCGCGCCGACTGAAATCGCCCAGGGCGGGGCCGCCGCCGAAGCTGACCAACTGGAAGAACAGCCTGCCGCGCCGGCCGAGATACCGTCGCCGCTGGCCCGGCTGTCCCCGGCTGCGCTGCTGGCGGGCGGGCTGGCGCTGCTGGCGCTGGCCGCTGGCACCACGCTGGCGCGCCGCCGGGCGCGCCGCCGCCTGTGAGCCAGCGCGCGGCGGCCGTCTTCTGCCCGCGCTGCGGCGCGCGGCTGGGCACGCAGCCGCGCAGCGGCGCGCTGCGCCCGGTGTGCCCCGCCTGCGACTACACCGTCTACTTCGACCCTAAAGTGGCCGCCGCCGTTTTCATCTGCGCGGACGCGCGCGTGCTGCTGGTGCGCCGCGCCAACGACCCGTTCCAGGGGGCCTGGGCGCTGCCCGCCGGCTTTGTGGACGCCGGCGAAGACCCGCGCGCCGCCGCCGCGCGCGAAGCGCTGGAGGAAACCGGCCTCACAGTTCACATTGACGGCCTGCTGGACGTGTTTCACACGTCGGGCGACAGCGGCATGGCCGACATCGTGATCGTCTACCGCGCCAGCGTCACCGGCGGGACGCTGTGCGCCGCCGACGACGCCGCCGCCGCGGCCTGGTTCCGCGCCGACGCCGTGCCGAAAGTCGCCTTTTTGCCCTCTACGGCCATTGTGGCGCGCTGGCAGCGCGGCGAGCTGTAGCGACTCGATAATCTGCCCCCGCCCTGTATAATACACCCCGTCTTAGCCGCACAGCGCGTGGAACAACTCATGGCACAACCACTCAATTTCCAGCAGGTAATCCTCAGGCTGCACGAATTTTGGGCGCAGCAGGGCTGCGTCCTGTGGAACCCGTACAACGTCCAGGTGGGCGCGGGCACGGGCAACCCGGCTACGCTGCTGCGCGTGCTGGGGCCAGAACCCTGGCGCGTGGCCTATGTCGAGCCGAGCGTGCGCCCCGACGACGGGCGCTACGCTGAAAACCCCAACCGGATGCAGTATTACTTCCAGTACCAGGTGATCCTCAAGCCGGACCCCGGCAACCCGCAGGAGCTGTATCTGCGCTCGCTGGAGGCGCTGGGCCTCAACCCGCGCGAGCAGGACATCCGTTTTGTGGAGGATAACTGGGAAAGCCCGGCGCTGGGCGCGTGGGGCCTGGGCTGGGAAGTGTGGCTCAACGGCCAGGAGATCACGCAGTTCACCTATTTCCAGCAGGCCGGCGGCCTGGAGCTGAACCCGGTCTCGGTCGAGATCACCTACGGCCTGGAGCGCATCGCGCTGGCGCTGCAAGGCAAGGATGCCGTCTGGGACATTGACTGGCTGGGCAGCCTGAGCTACGGCGACGTGTTCCGCCAGAGTGAGATCGAACACTGCCGCTATTACTTCGAGCTGGCCGACGTGGACGGCCTGCGCCAGACTTACGACGTCTATGAAGCGGAGAGCCGCCGCGCCCTTGCGGCGGGGGCTATCATGCCGGCTTACGACTACGTGCTCAAGTGCAGCCACCTGTTCAACGTGCTGGACACGCGCGGCGCGATCGGCGTGACCGAGCGCGCCGGCTACTTCCGCCGAATGCGCGACATGACGCGCAGCGTCGCCCAGGCGTTCGCCACGCAGCGCGCGGCACTTGGCCACCCCATCCACAACGCGCTGTGGGACGCCCCGCCCGCCCAGGCCGTCGCGCCGCTGCCGCCGCCGCCCGCCGCCGCCGCCGACGTGCTGCTGGAAATCGGCGTGGAGGAACTGCCCGCCGCCGATGTCAGCGCGGCGCTGGCGCAGCTTGCGGCCGCCGCGCCCAGGCTGTTCGCCGACGCGCGCCTGGCGCACGCGGGCGTCAGCGTTTACGCCACGCCGCGCCGCCTGGTCGTTCATGCGCGCCAGGTCGCCCCGCGCCAGCCCGACCTGGAGCAGGTCGAGAAGGGGCCGCCAGCCGCGCGCGCCTTCGACGCCGCCGGCCAGCCCACCAAAGCCGCCGAGGGTTTCGCGCGCGGGCGCGGCGTGCGCGTTGAGGATTTACAGGTGGCCGAGCTTGACGGCGGCCAGTACGTCACGGCGCTGGTGCGCACGCCGGGCCGCCCGGCGACCGAGGCGCTGGCTGAGGCGTTCCCCAGCCTGATCGCCGGCCTCAGCTTCGGCAAGACTATGCGCTGGAACGCCAGCGGCGCGGCCTTCGCGCGCCCGATACGCTGGCTGCTGGCGCTGTTTGGCGACGTGGTTATCCCCTTCGCATACGCCGACACCGCCAGCGGCAGCGTCACGCGCGGCCTGCGCCCTTACGGCTCGCCAGAGCTGCCGGTCGCCAGCCCGGACGATTACTTCCGCCAGTTGGCCGCGCAGGGCATTGTGCTGGACATGGCGGCCCGCCGGCAGGCGATCGCCGCGCAGATCGCGCCGCTGGCGGCGGCGGTCGGCGGGCGCGTCCCCGACGACCCCGGCCTGCTCGACGAGGTGACGAACCTGGTCGAGGCACCGACGGCGCTGCGCGGGGCGTTCGCCGAGAGCTATCTGGCGCTGCCGCGCGACGTGCTCATCACGGTGATGCGCAAGCACCAGCGCTATTTCGCCGTCGAGGACGCCCAGGGCCAGCTTATGCCGTACTTCATCGCTGTGCGCAGCGGCGACAGCGCGCACCTGGACAACGTGATTGCCGGCAACGAGCACGTGCTGCGCGCCCGCTTCGCTGACGCCAGCTACTTCTTCCGCGAGGACATCAAGCAGCCGCTGGCCGACTACCTGCCGCGGCTGGCGACGCTCACCTTTCAGGAAAAGCTCGGCTCGATGCTGGACAAGAACGAGCGCGTCGCCCGCCTGGTCAGCCCGCTGGGCGACCTGCTGCGCCTGGACACGGCGGCGGTCGCGGTGGCGCAGCGCGCCGCCCACCTCGCCAAAGCGGACCTGGCGACGCACATGGTCGTCGAGATGACCGCGCTGCAGGGCACGATGGGCCGCGAGTACGCGCTGCGCAGCGACTGCCCGCCGGAAGTGGCCGACGCGATCTTTGAACACTGGCTGCCGCGCGGCGCTGACGATCTGCTGCCCGCCAGCGCCGCCGGGGCGCTGATCGCCCTGGCGGACCGGCTGGACAGCCTGACCGGCCTGTTCGCCGCCGGTTTAGCGCCGCGCGCCACCGCCGACCCCTACGGCCTGCGCCGCGCCGCGCACGGCATCGTGCAGATCCTCGCCGCGCGCCAGATTGACCTCGACCTGCACGCCGCTGTTGAGCTGGCGGCGGCGGGGCAGCCGGTCGCCGTCGCGCCGGAGACGCGCGCCCAGGTGGTGGACTTCATCGGCGGGCGGCTGCGCGCCTGGCTGGAGGAAGGCGACTGGCCGCGCGACGTGATCGCGGCGGTGCTGGCCGCGCAGAGCGCCAACCCGCACCGGGCGCTGACGGGCGTGCAGCAGCTCGCCGCCTGGACGCGCCGCGCCGATTGGACGCCGCTGCTGGACGGCTTCGCCCGCTGCGTGCGCATCACGCGCGGCGAGAGCGAGCGCCATGCGCTGGACGCGGCGCTGCTGGCCGAGCCGCAGGAACAGGCGCTCTACGCCGCTTACCAGCGGGCCGCCGCCCAGCTCGCGGACGGCGGCAACGTGGACGCCTTCCTGAGCGCCTTCGCGCCCATGCTGCCCGCTGTCACCGACTTCTTCGACCACGTGCTGGTTAACGCGGAGGACGCCGCGCTGCGCCGCAGCCGGCTGGCGCTGCTGCAAGCCATCAGCGCCATGCAGCAGGGCCGCGCCGACCTCAGCCAGCTCAGCGGATTTTAGGCCCCGCCCGCGTTTCCGCTATTCATCTGCAAGGCGCGCTGTGCTTTAATTTCACTGGCACAGCGCGTTTTGCGCTGTTTGGACAAAGGCATCCGGCGGTGGAAGAGTTCATCAGAACTGTTGGCTACGTGGGTATATTCGCCATCATCTTCGCAGAGTCTGGCCTGCTGATCGGGTTTTTCCTGCCCGGCGACAGCCTGCTGTTCACAGCGGGCTTCCTCGCCTCGCTCAACCCGCCGGTGTTCTCGCTGCCGGTGCTGCTGGTCGGCTTCTTCCTGGCGGCGGTCATCGGCGACAGCGTCGGCTACGCTTTCGGGCGGCGCGTGGGCGTGAAGCTGTTCCAGCGCGAGAACTCGCTGCTGTTCGACAAAAAGAACATCCTGCGCGCGCAGGCTTTCTACGAGAAGCACGGCGGCAAGGCGATCGTGCTGGCGCGCTTTATCCCAATCGTGCGGACCTTCGCGCCAATCGTCGCGGGCATCGGCACGATGCATTACCCGCGCTTCCTGGCCTTCAACCTGGTCGGCGGCCTGCTGTGGGCCGTCGGCGTCACACTGGCCGGCTATTTCCTGGGCAGCGCGATCCCCGACATTGACCGCTACCTGCTGCCGATTGTGATCCTCATCGTCCTGCTGTCAGTCGCCCCGGCGGCGCTGCATCTGCTGCGCGAGCCGGAAAACCGCGCCGCGCTGCGCGCCGCCTTTAACCGCCTGCTGCGCCGCACACCCGTCTCCGCAAATGAGGAGAGTGGCGTATAATAGTCAGAGTCACATCCTCTCCAGTTTTTAGAAAACCGGGGAAGAACCTGCTTACTATCTCATAGTGTTCTGCGTGTTCTGCTCGAAAAACTCACCGTTTTGCCGCTGAACGTGCAGTTCAATTGAAGCGAATTCGGGCGGGAAGTTACCATGATACGATAGCATCAGTATCTCACGTGCGCGCGTCATCGCAGTGAATATCTTGCGGCGCATCTCTGCAACAAAAGCGTCATCTTTCGTGCCAGGGGAGTCAAATGCGGTGTGCAGATGTGGGATTAACACGGCACGAAATTCGAGACCTTTCATTTTGTTGAAAGTCTCAACATAGAAACCCTGGTTGCGCAGGTGCGCCCAGTGTCGGACAAAGTGCCGATTGTGGCACAGTATAGCGACCTGGTTACTGGGTATATCACTCCCTGTGAACGATAGTGCGATCTGTTCAATCAGTTTGATCTCCTGATTCAGATCACGGCAGTTGATGATAGTTGGTTTGTCACCACTGGCAAGCTCGTATGCTTCCAGGTCGGGTTGGACAAGTTCTTCTGATGCTCCATCACCAGAAAGAAGACTATGTGCTGCCAACGTGATCTCTTTTGTACAGCGGAAAGGTACACGTAGAATGCGAGTTCGCCCCACCACTTCGACACCTTTCTGTCGCCAGGAGAAGGCGCGGAACAGGCATTGCGCTGGATCATCGCACATGAACAACTCACCAGTAGGTTTTAAGAGGCGTTTCACCACCTTGATCCAGGATGGTGCAAAATCCTGCGCCTCGTCAATTAGAATCACGTCGTAGGTGTGGCGCATTGGATGTCCCTGCAGGAGTTCGCTCAGCGCCATGTGAGGTACATCAGCCCAGTCTACAATCTCTCGCTCGCGATGATAAGTCATATAACTGTCGAAGACTTTGTTGATAAAGTTTCGCTTATCTCGGTTGAGCGCTCGGCCACGTCCTTCTCTCGGCGCCTCGAGATATACATCGGAGTCGTAGATTTCCAGTTCCTTACGCCATTCAATTTCCTGTGCCACAAAGTCCGCGTCGAACCCACCAGTTTTTATGAGATTAGAGGCTGCATCCCCGACCCAGTCACTAATGCTGTGAATCGTTCTGTTGCGCAACCGCCGCCTGATGATCTGATAGCATACCTGGTGAAAGTTATTGATCTCAACACCGGTTGTCGTCGGTATACGCGATTTAATATCACCAATCAGATCTTTGTTGAAGGCCATTACAAGGATACGCGATTTCGGATAATGTTGCGCTAGATACTGTGCACGACGCGCCAGCACCAGCGTCTTGCCGCTGCCAGCTACTCCCCGAACGAGACGCACCGTGAAATTTTCAGCCTCAGCCACTTTGGTTGCTTCGTCTGTAAGCAGGTCAGCCATCGGCAGCCTGAGTGGTTCGCGTATCATGTATGTCTGGCGCATCGTTTCGACACCGACAGCCTGATGCTCTGGATCCTCTTTGTCGGGGATGATAATCTCAGGATCAACCGTTGCCCGGATCAAGTCGAGATCAGAGCTTTTTAGCGACCGTGGAAGTTTCCAGTGAAAAGGTATGTTGCTAAACGCTTTTTCCAGATTCTCAGATGAGGTTAACTGTGATCTGGTGATAACACGTCCCTGCTCCCAGACTCCCCCTTCGACCACCTGGCGAATATCATTGAAGTCCAGATTGGGGAATATCACTACATGTTCCCATGGGAACTTTAGTCTTTTCCTCTTTCGATGCAGGTCAACTAAACGCGGCTCCGATTCAAGCCGCAGGGCGAGGTTCTGTGCATACTGCTCTGCGACATAGAGTGGATTGGAGTCTGTCCTTTCTTTACCATTGCGCTCAATGACGTGTGTTTCGCGCTGGGTAGCTCTCTTGACCGTTACCCAATCTTTTACCTCAACCACAATTACACCCAATAATGCGCTGATGACCACAAAATCTGGCTTACGATAAGCTGAATCCTCAGTTGGAATAGTTGGTTCAGCAATAATGTGATATTTGTTCCTGGGTAGAGAATCCAACAGTTTCCCTACAAGCTTCTCACCGTATGTCGGCATGGCTTTACCCTAACTAAACAGACCGATTTTTGATTCATGACTATGAAATACATATTACAATCAGTGGCGAGTATATTGCATTAAGACAAGGTGTTGCTGCGCCGCACACCCGCCGCGCACGACGAAGGCCGCGCCTGACCCCTGCGGCTGGCGTGAATTCCGCCTGAAGATGCGGCGGGCCGTGCGATTTGTGTTGCATGCCCCGCCGCACATACGTATAATGCCCTTACACACGTGTGGGGGGGAAGGCCGTGTCAGTCGCGGAAGACATCAAAAGCCGGCTGGATATCGTCAGCTACATTCAGCAGACGGTCCCACTTAAAAAGGCAGGCCGCCTCTACAAAGCCTGCTGCCCCTTTCACGCAGAGAAAACCCCCTCGTTCTCCGTCAACCCGGAAACGCAAACCTGGCGCTGCTACGGCGCCTGCGCTGAGGGCGGCGACGTGATTAACTTCGCGATGAAGCTGCACGGCTGGTCGTTCCGTGAGGCGGTGCAAGAGCTGGGTTCACAGGTGGGCATAGAGACGCGCCCGCGCACGCCGCAGCAGCAGGCGGCGGACGCGCGCCTGGATATGCTGCGCGGCCTGCTGCAAACCGCCGCCGAGTTCTTCCACGCGCGCCTGCTGGAAAACAGCGCCTCGCTCAGCTACGCCCGCCACAAGCGCGGCTTCAGCGACGCGACGCTGGCCGCCTACAGCATCGGCTACGCGCCCGCCGCCTGGACCGCCCTGCGCGACCACCTCAGCGCGCTGGGCTATAACGACGACGCGCTGATCGAGGCCGGGCTGGCGCGCCGCAGCGACAGCGGCCGGGTCTACGATTATTTCCGCAACCGGCTGATTATCCCCATCCGTGACGAGCGCGCGCGCGTGATCGGCTTTGGGGCGCGCGCGCTGGCCCCGGACGACAACCCCAAGTACCTGAACTCGCCGCAGACGCCGCTGTTCGACAAAAGCCAGACACTGTTCGGCCTGGACGCCGCCAAACGCGCCATCCGCGATACCGAGACGGCGGTGATCGTCGAGGGGTACATGGACGCGATCCAGGCGCACCAGGCCGGTTTCCTCAACGTGGTGGCGCAGATGGGCACCGCCATGACCGAGCCGCAGCTCAAGCTGCTGGCCCCGCGCTGGGCGCGCCGCATTATCCTGGCGCTCGATTCCGACGCCGCCGGGCAGAGCGCCACGATGCGCAGCCTGGAGGTGGCGCGGGGCGTGCTGCACGCTGACTACGCCGGCAGGCACAAGGTCGAGCTGCGCGTGCTGCAAATCCCCGGCGCCAAGGACCCCGACGACCTGATCCGCGAGGACCCGGCGCGCTGGCAGGCGCTGCTGGACGCCGCCGTGCCGGTGGCCGACTACGTGATCGACACCGAGATCGCCGCGCTGCCGGCGGACGCGGGCGCGCAGCAGGTCGAGGACCTGGCGCACCACCTGCTGCCGATTCTGATGGCGTCCGACAACAACCAGTACAGCCGCGAGAACGTGCAGAAGCTGGCGCTGCGGCTGGTGAAGCTCAAGCACGAGCGCCGGCTGACGACGCTGGCCGTCAACGAGCATGACCTGCTGGCGTGGGCGGCGGAACAGCAGCGCGTCCAGCAGGCCCGGCCGCCGCGCCGCTTCGACGCCGCGCCGCCTGAGCCGCCTGAGCCGCCCGACCAGCTGCCGCCCGCCGCCGCGCCCGCCCGCCCCGACAGCGCGCGCCGCCGCTCACAGGGCGAGACCGCCCTGCGCGAGGCCGAGGTGCTGCGCGCGCTGTTCGACGACCCGGACGCGCTCTACGCCATCAACCACAAGCTGCGCGAGCTGGCCGGCGGGGACCCTTACCTTCAGCGCGACCCGCTGCGCGCGCTGGACGGGAACGATTTCAGCCACAGCGACCACCGCGCGCTGCTGGCGGCGTTCCACGAGGCGCTGCGCCAGGACGAGCGTGAGCCGTTCGACCACCTTCAGGCAACGCTGGACGACAGCCTGCGCGCCGCGCTCGACGAGATCATGACCGACGCGCTCGACACGCTGCGCCTCCGGCTGCGGCACGGCCTTCGGGCAGACCTGACGGTGCAGCTCCGGCGCGGCAAATCAACGGTAGACGCGCGCAGCAAGATAATAGAAAATGTGCTTTACCTGCGCCACCAGCGCCTGAAACGCGACCTGCGGGACCGCAACGCGCTGCTGCTGGACGATGCCTACAGCGGCAACGTCGAAGATTTGGCGGCGCTGCCGCGCGCGATACTATTGGTTGAGACCGAGCTAGAACAGCAGGCGCGCGCGCAGCACTGAGGTGGCCCGGCGCGCGCTGCCGGGCCTACAACGAGTTCCGCTTTCAGCCGCTTTTCTGCCTTTCGATTGTGAAAACAGCATGGCACGCAAAACTAAAAAAACGCAGGATAACCGCACCCGGCCGTCAGACGACGACAGCGGCCGCCTGGGCAGCGTCGAGGAATTTGACTTCGACGACGACGATGACGACGATGACGACGCGCTCTTTACCCCCGCGCCCAAGCGCAGCGGCAAGCCGTCGTCGGTGCTGGACAGCGCCGACGACAGCGACGACGACGAGTTTGAGGACCTGGACGAGGACGACGGCGAGGAAGAAGCCGACGCGCTCGACAACCTGCCGATCTCTGACGACCCGGTGCGCATGTACCTCAAAGAGATCGGCCAGGTCCCGCTGCTGGACCCCAACCGCGAAACCTGGCTGAGCACCCACATCGCCGCCGAACGGCTGCTGCAAACGCTGCTCGATTCGCTGGCGAACATGCCGGCAGACAACAGCGGCGCGCCGGCTGACCCGGAAGAGCGGTCGCGCATCGTCGGGCTGATCTACGAACACGTGCTGCGCAACTGGGAAGAAGTTATGGAGGGCGTGGCCGCCTTCAAGGTGGAGCCGCCAGACCTGCGCCGCATCATTGACGAAATGCAGTTGATCGCCGACACCTGGGATGTCGCGGGCACGTCCTACATCCGCCAGTTCCTGCTCCAGCGTGAGTGGGGCCGCGACGAACCCTGGGCGGAGCTGTCGCGGCGGCTGTTCAGCGTCGCCGAGGGCCTCTACCTTCTGCCCTTCAACGAGCAGATGCTGCTGCGCCGGTGGCACAAGGAACACGGCGCGCTGCCGCCGCCGGAACAGTTCCACCAGTGGCTGGCCGCAGACAGCGACTCGCTGGCGGAGCTGCCAGAGCTGTTCGACCGCATCGAGCAGAAAAGCGTGCTGGCGACCGAGGCGCTGACGCGCGCCAACCTGCGCCTGGTGGTGAGCGTGGCCAAACGCTACATGGGGCGCGGCATCAACTTCCTCGACCTGATCCAGGAAGGCAACATCGGCCTGCTGCGCGCCGTCGAGAAGTTTGACCACACCAAAGGCTTTAAGTTCAGCACCTACGCCACCTGGTGGATCCGCCAGGCCATCAGCCGCGCGATCGCAGACCAGGCGCGCACCATCCGCATCCCGGTACACATGGTCGAGACGATCAACCGGC
The DNA here is from genome assembly GCA_048499435.1 of Anaerolineae bacterium. GTDB lineage: Bacteria > Chloroflexota > Anaerolineae > Aggregatilineales > Phototrophicaceae > DAOTWC01. The sequence goes on along the minus strand of JASNZW010000002.1, from coordinate 440,222 downwards.
TGATGCGCGTGCAGCGCAGCCTGGTGCAGGAGCTGGGCGGCGAGCCAACCGCCGAACAGATCGCGCTGGAGATGGACTTCCTCACGCCTGAAGAAACCGAGGCCATCCGCCTGATTAAGCGCGAGGGCACGCGCATGGACCCCGGCCTGCAGCGCAAGCTGCGCCGCGCCGCCCAGAAAGTCCGCAAGATCATGCGCATCAGCCAGGAGCCGATGAGCCTGGAAATGCCGATCGGCCAGGAGGACAGCAGCCTGCTGGGCGACTTCATCGAGGACGACAAGGTGCTGGGGCCGGTGGACGCCGCCAGCCGCCAGCTTCTCAAAGAGCAGATTCGCTCCGCGCTGGGCGTGCTGAGCGAGCGCGAGCGCGAAGTGCTGGAGCTGCGCTTCGGCCTGCAGGACGGGCAGGATCACACGCTGGAGGAGGTGGGCAAACACTTCGGCGTCACGCGCGAGCGCATCCGGCAGATCGAAGCCAAAGCCCTCCGCAAACTGCGCCACCCCACCCGCAGCCGCCAACTGCGCGATTACCTGGAGATTTAGGGCCGCCGCGCGCAGCGGCGGCGATCAGCCAAACTCGCTTTTGAACCCCTCGCGCCAGGTTGGATACACTGGCTCCCAGCCGAGCGCGTGCGCTTTCGCGTTTGACTCGCCGCGCTCCCAGCCGTGCTTCCCCGCTTTGTGGTGCGGCGCGGGCGCGCCCACCAGCCGCGCGAGATAGGGAAGCCACACCGCCCCGGCAGCCGGCTCATCGTCAACGATGTTCACGATGCCCGCCGGCCAATCCAGCGCCAGCAGGGTGGCGCGGGCCGCGTCGGCGACGTGGATGAACGAAGTCACCCCGTCGCCCGCCTCAATCTCGCCGTTCCGAAGCTGCTGGACGATGAAGCCGTCGCGGGCGTTCCACGTGCCAGGGCCGTAAAAAATGCCGTAGCGCAGGACGATCCCCGCCGGAAGCTCCGCTGTCGCGCTCTCCAGGCTGTGCACAGCGGCGACCATCGCCCGGCGCGGCTCAGGCGCGTTGAGGTCGAGCGCGTCGCCCTCATGAGCTGGCCCGGACCCCGCCGCGCAAACCCAGGAAATGCTCTGGGCGACCATCTGCTGCACCCCGACCGCCAGCGCGGCGTCCACCAGGTTGCGCGTTCCCTCGATCCGCAGACGAGAGTTGGCGGCGAAGTCGCGCTGGCTTAAATCGGTTAGCTGGTGGATCACCACGTCCGGGCGCAGGGCGTTCAGCACGGCGAACACGCCCGCGCGGTCCAGCGCATCAGCGACTACCGGCTTTCCCCCCAGCGCCTCGATCAGGCTGCGCCGGTCGGCGCGGCGCGTCATGCCTGTGACCTCATGGCCTTCCTCGACGAGCAGCGGCAGAAGCTGCCGCCCGATCGCCCCTGTTGCCCCTGCGAGAAGGATTTTCATAACGCCTCCCTGATTCTGCTGCGCGGCTTGTCCCGAAACAGCGGTGAACGCCGCCAAAGCGCGCGCGAACCGGCCCGCCAGCCGGGTTGAGCGCAGCATCCAGCTTTATTATTGCTCATTTCCATGAGAATTAATCATACCATCCGGTCCAATCGCCGGGTGGCGCGGGGCCAAGCTTTCGCGGCAGCGCTGCGTTATACTGGCAGCTTTCGTGAGGAGCTGACTGATGCGGAAAATCTTTGGCCTCATAGCCCTGACCCTGTTCCTTGGGCTTGCCCCCACAGCGGCGCAAAGCGACGACAGCCCGCTGCTGCGAATGCTGGCGCGCATTCCGGCTGCCGCCGCCGCCCATGAGTATTTCTCTTACGTTGATTACCGGGCGGTGTTCGCCGCCCGCCCCGGCGCGCCGAACATCACGACGTGGCAGGAATTCGCTGCCGCCGACGGCGATGAGCGCACGGCGCTCTTAGGCGCGCTGTCTGGCGTGCAGAGCGGGCCGGCTTCCTTCATGCATTATCTCTACCAAAGCGGCGACACACCGGAGGTTGTTGGCTTCGACATCTTCGCGGTTGATCGCGCCGTCGAGTATGGACAGCAGCCGGAGACAGTCACCGTTCTCGAAGGCGATTTCGACGCCGACGCGGTGGTCGCGGCCCACGCGGCGCGCGGCTACACGGCAAGCGAGCTGGGCGCGCTGACGCTGTTGTGCAGCGCCGATGGCTGCGACGGCATGAAGCTCAACCTGGCCAATCGCAACCTCGCCAACCCCTTCGGCGGCGACCTGGGCCGCAGTCAGCCGGTGCTGCTCGGCGACCGCCTGATCGCCAGCTCGCCGAGCAGCGCGGAACTCGATCTGGCCGCCGCCGCGATCAACGGCAACGCGGACAGCCTCGCCAGCGTGCCCGACTATGCCGCCGCCGTCGAAGCCATCAGCGCGGCTGGCACGCCCATGCAGGTCTACTTCATCAATCCGAGCAGCATTATGCCGCCTTCGGCAGCGCTCGCGGGCAGCGTGTCCGACCCCGACCAGCTCAAGGCCCTGTTAGCCGAGCTGGAGCGGACTTTCGTCCCAGTGCCGCCCTATAACCTGCTCGTCATTGGCGACACGGCGACTGCCAGCGAGCAGATCGGGCTGGTCGCGCTGGTTTACACAAACCCGGCAGACGCAGAAGCCGCCGCCGCACTGTTCCCGGCACAGCTTACAGATACAGACTCGCTCACCGAGACGCGGTCGTTTGGCGAAATATTCGCGGCGCGCGGCGTGAGGGCTGTCGAGACGAGCGTATACCCCGCCAGCGCCGGGCGCGCGGTGCTGCTGCTGACGCTGCGCGCGCCGCTCGCCACCGGCGACAGCGCGGCGAGCGATATCTTTAAGGTGCTGGTGAGAAGCTACGCTACCCGCAATCTCAGCTGGCTGGCGACGGTGTTTTAAACGCGGGGGTTATCAGTCGGGTGGGGGGAAATTACAGCCCGCGCAGCCGGGCGATGAGGCGCTGCACAACGCTGCGGTCTTCCGGCTGATAGCGCGGGGTGCGCTGGGCCTGCTCGCGCAGGCGGCCGATCTCGGTCATCAGCGCCAGCCGGTGTACGGTCTCACCGTTGACGTAATACCACTGGCCGCCTACGTGCTGGATGTTCGGCAGCCGGCCATAAACACGCTTATAGGCGCGCTCATAGCCATCCATAAGCACCCTGGGGGTAAGCGTGTCGGCCTGCTGCTGAATCATCGGTCTAAACCTGCTGCAAAGTCTCCCAGCCCAAGTATATGTGTAAAATCGAACAATAATCAAGTAGCCTAAAGGTCTCAGTCAGCGCGCGGCGGCATTCGCGCTGACTGCTGCGCGCCGACGTATGTTAGAATCGCCGCAGGTGAAAGCGCTAATCGAAAGCCGATGCGATGACCGAACTACTGATTCTGCTGGCGCTGCTGCTGCTGAACGGCGCGCTGGCGCTGGCTGAAACGGCTTTTGTGGCGGTGCGCAAGGTGCGCCTGCTGCAAATGGCCGATGCGGGCAGCCGCGCCGCCCACAAAACGCTGCTGCTCACCCAGAACCCCACCCCGATGCTCTCCACCATCCAGATCGGCATTACGCTGATCGGCGTGCTGGTGGGCGCGTTCAGCGGCGCAACCATCGTGGAGTCGCTGGCGGGCACGCTGCGCCAGATCCCCGCGCTGGCAGCGCACGCCGATTCGCTGGCGTTCGCGCTGGTCGTGCTGCTTATCACTTACCTCTCTGTCGTGGTCGGCGAGCTGTTTCCCAAGCGGCTGGCGCTGCTCAGCCCGGAGGAAATGGCGGTGCGGCTGGTCCCCCCACTGCACACAGTGTCGCGCTTTGTCGCGCCGCTGGTGCGCCTGCTCACCCTCTCGACCGACGCGCTGCTGTGGCTGGTGGGCATTCGCAGCAGCGCCGAGCCGCTGGTGACAGAGGAAGAAATCGAGGCCCTGATGCGCCAGGGGGTGCAGGCGGGCGTTTTCGCCGAAACCGAGCGCGAGATGGTCACGGGCATGTTCAGCCTGGACGACCTGCGCGTCGCAGCGGTGATGACCCCGCGCACAGAGATTCTGTGGCTGGACCTGGACGACGCGGCGGCGGTTAACCAGGCGAAGGTCGTCGAAGGCCGTTTTTCACGGCTGCCAGTCGCGCGCGGCGACCTCGACCAGGTGCTGGGCCTGGTGCGCGCCAAAGACCTGCTGGCGCGCGCGCTCAGCGGCCAGCCTTTCGACCTGGAAGCGGCCCTGCAGCAGCCGCTGTACGTGCCCGAAAGCGCGTCGGCGGCGCGCGCGCTGGAACAGTTTAAGGCGACCGGCCAGCAGTTGGCGCTGGTGATTGACGAGCACGGCGGCATCGCCGGGCTGGTCACGCTGCTGGACCTGACGGCGGAGATCGTCGGCGACATCGGCCCAGCGGAAGCAGTCCGCCGCGATGACAGCTCGTGGCTGCTGGACGGCCTGCTGCCGCTGGATGAGGTGCAGGAAGTGCTGGCGATCAAAGCCTTCCCCGAAGAGCCGGGCGTTTACCAGACGCTCGGCGGGCTGGTGATGACCACCCTGGGGCACATCCCGGCGGTCGGCGACTCGTTCGAGTGGGATGGCTGGCGCTTTGAGGTGGTGGATATGGACGGGCGGCGCGTGGACAAGGTGCTGGTGCAGCGCGCCGCTGAGCAGGTACAATCAGACACAGACGACACATAGAAAGGGCTTTTCCAATGACAGACCGCAGCATCATCCGCACAGCCAGCGCCCCGGCCGCGCTTGGCCCGTATTCGCAGGGGGTTGTCGCCGGCGGGCTGGTGTTCACCGCCGGGCAGTTGGGCCTGGTCCCCGGCGACAAAGCGCTGCCGGAGGGCGTCGAAGCGCAGACGCGCCAGGCGCTCGAAAACATCCGCGCCATCGTCGAGGCCGCTGGCTCAGACCTGAGCCGGGTGGTCAAGACGACGGTTTTCCTGCAAACCATGGACGACTTCGCCGCCATGAACGCCGTTTACGCTGGCTTCTTCGTCAGCGACCCGCCAGCGCGCTCGACCGTGCAGGTGGCGCGGCTGCCGATGGGCGCGCTGGTGGAGATCGAGGCGGTCGCCCTGATCTGAAGCCGTGAAATGGTTATCTCCACCCGGATTTTCTGGCGTTTTTCCGGTATAATAGAGTAGACACATTTCTGACGTTCATCGGGCGGCAGCGCCCGAAAGCGCTTTTTGTCGGTTGAAGCGGACTGTATATTTACGGTCTGAACGCTGTTATAGCGAAAGGAGAAAGGCGACCAGCCCGTCGCACGCTGTTGTGCGCCTGGCGGCGCCGCATCACTATGGCTGTTGCTGCACCTACCTCACCCAATCTCACGCTCGATAAAATCGCTCAACTGCTGGGCGGCGACGCTGAGACGCTGCTGAACCACACCAGCACCACTATCCCCAAAGAGAGCCTGTATCTGCCCGGCCCGGACTACGTGGACACCGTGTTCGCGCAGACTGACCGCACGCCGCGCGTGCTGCGCAGCCTGCAGGAGATGTTCAGCCACGGGCGGCTGGCCAACACCGGCTACCTCTCCATCCTGCCGGTGGACCAGGGCATCGAACACTCGGCGGGCGCGTCGTTCGCCAAGAATCCGCGCTACTTCGACCCGGCGGGCATCGTCGAGCTGGCGATCGAGGGCGGCTGCAACGCCGTCGCCTCAACCTTCGGCGTGCTGGGCGCGGTCGCGCGCAAATATGCCCACCGCATCCCCTTCCTGGTCAAGATCAACCACAACGAACTGCTGACCTACCCCAACAAGTTCGACCAGGTAATGTTCGGCACAGTCAAGGAAGCCTGGAACATGGGCGCGGTGGCCGTCGGCGCGACGATCTACTTCGGCTCGCCGGAGAGCACGCGCCAGCTTGTCGAGGTCGCCGAAGCCTTCGCCTACGCGCACGAACTGGGCATGGCGACGGTGCTGTGGTGCTACCTGCGCAACCCCGGCTTCAAGGTCAACGGCGTCAATCACGAAACGTCAACCGACCTCAGCAGCCAGGCCAACCACCTGGGCGTGACGATCCAGGCCGACATCATCAAGCAGAAGCTGCCGGTGAGCAACGGCGGCTTCAAGGCGCTCAACACCGGCGGCTCGTCGTATGGCAAGCTGGACGAGCGCATCTACACCCAGCTCACCAGCGACCACCCGATTGACCTCACCCGCTATCAGGTCGCCAACGGCTATATGGGCCGCATCGGCCTCATCAACTCCGGCGGGGCCAGCAGCGGCGCGGGCGACCTGGCCGAAGCCGTGGCGACAGCGGTCATCAACAAGCGCGCGGGCGGCATGGGCCTCATCAGCGGGCGCAAGGCGTTCCAGCGCCCGATGGCCGACGGCGTGGGCCTGCTCAACGCCATCCAGGACGTGTACCTGTGCGAGGACGTGACGATCGCCTGACGCGCCGGCCAGCCTGAAACCTGACAGCGCCGCGCCGCCTGTCCGTGACGATCACGGGCGGGCGGCGCGTTCGTTTCCCGCGCCGCCCGCCGCCGGACGCGGCGTGAACGGGTCGAAATCGTAATAGACCGTGAACGGGCCGACGCGCGCCCGCTGATAGGTCACGCCCTGGCTGGCGAACTGCGCCGCCAGCGCCGCGTCGAGCGCCGGCAGCCCGCTGGTGATGTAGGCGCTGCGCGCCGCCGCCCGCGCCGCCGCCGTGTACGGCGGGTAGCGGTCGTCCAGCGGGTTGTAACGCAGGTCGGCGCGGTAGGGCAGCGCCGGGCTGAACTGGAGGCGCTCGCCGCTGAGGAACGCCAGCCGGTAGGCGACCCAGTAATGGGTGTAGCCGCGCGTGAGATCGTGCGCGTCCAGAAAGGCGCTGAGCGCGGCGTCGTAGTCGTTGGCGATGTGCGATTCGGCGGTGAACTGTGTCGTCAGGCCCGGCGGGTTGGCGATAGCGCTGGCCGTTCCCGCCGCCCAGTAGGTCAGCACCAGCGCCGCCGGCGCCGCCGCCAGCCAGCGCCGCGCCGCGCCGGGGCCGCCCGCGCGAATTTCAGCGGTCAGCACGCCCAGCCCCAGCGCCAGCGGCAGCAGCAGCGGCAGAAAAAAGCGCCCGGTTGGGTCAGCGCCGAAGCTGGACAGCGTGAATGCCGCGCCCAGCGTCAGCAGCACGCCCAGCGTCAGCGCGCGCCCGCCTGGCGCGATCAGCCGCGTGCGCAGCAGCCGCCAGCAGCCCAGCGCCAGCAGCGCCAGCGCCGCCAGCCCCCACAGCGGCGCGAAATAGCTGGTGGCCCAGGGAAAGCGCAGGCCCGTCGCGGCGGGCAGGCCGAACAGCGCCAGCCCCGCCAGCCGTTCCGCGCCCGACACCGCCTGCCCGGCGTACTCAGCGGACTGCACCGCGCCCACATAAAGCCGCAGCGCAGCGTGGTCGTGCGCGAAGTCGTAAACCCACCAGGGCGCGCTGCCGATCACGAAACCGACGGCCGCCAGCCCCGCGCTGACGAGCGCGCCGCGCTGACGGCTGCGCAGCAGGTGCGCCAGCGTCACCGCCGCCGCCGGCAGCAGGTAGACGATTATCAGCCCGTTGACCCACCAGCCCAGCCCGGCGCACAGGCCCAGCAGCAGCCCGCGCCGCGCGCTGCGCGGCGGCAGCGCCAGCAGCAGCACCAGGTTGCCCAGCAGCAGCACCTCGCCGTAGCCGCCCAGCGACGCGCTGGTGTACACCGTGACCAGCGCGGTCGGCAGCGCGAACGCCAGCCCGGTCACCAGCGCGGCGGCCCGCCGCTGTGTCAGCCGCCAGGCCAGCGCGTAGGCGGCCAGCGTCGTCAGCAGGTAGAGCGCGCTCTGCACCAGGCGGATCGTCAGCACCGATTCGCCCAGCGCGCGAAAGCCCACCGCCACCAGCCACGAGTCGAGCGTGCCCATGTACGCCTGGCCGTAGAAAAAGACCGGGCGCGCCCCCTGGTTGATGTGGCGCGCCATCAGGCCGACGACGGCCTCGTCGCTGTGGAACGACACCGCGCCGCTGGCCAGCACCAGCGCGCGCGCGGCGGCGGCGGCCAGCAGCACCAGCAGCAGGTCGCGCCAGGGGAAACGCCGCCCCGGCGCAGCTCCGTTGTGTTCGGCTGGTGTCATCGCGTCCTCATGCCCTGGCGCTCGCTTCCTGCAACCTGCCGCCCGTCCCCAACAGCATAACGCGGAACCGGCAGCGCGGGCACAAAGAATCAACAGCGGCCTGCCAGGGCCGTGCCGGCAGGCCGCTGCGCTCAGCCAGGGCCGCGCTCAGGCGCCGAAAACAAAGTTGGAGCTGCCCCGGTTCAGGTGGCTCATAAACTCGGTGCGCGTCTTCTCGCTGTCGCGGAACGTGCCGAGCATGGCGCTGGTGGTCATGGCGGACTGCGACTTCTTGACGCCGCGCATCATGGCGCACATGTGCACGCCGTCCACCACCACCGCCACGCCGCGCGGCTGGAGCACCTCGTTAAGAAAATGGGCGATCTGGTGCGTCATGCGTTCCTGCACCTGCAGCCGCCGCGCGAACATGTCCACGATGCGCGGGATTTTCGACAGGCCGATCACCTTGCTGTTGGAGATATAGGCCACGTGCGCGTGCCCGAAAAACGGCAGCATGTGGTGTTCGCACAGGCTGTAAAACTCGATATCGCGCACAATCACCATGTCGTCGTACTCAACATTGAACACGGCCCCGTTAATCAGCTTAACCGGGTCTGCCCGGTAGCCGCTGAGCAGTTCCTCGTAGGCGCGGGCGATCCGGTCCGGCGTGCGCAGCAGGCCCTCGCGCTGCGGGTCCTCGCCCACCGCTTCCAGGATGCTGTGCATGGCGGTTTCAATGCGCGGCCGGTCAACCGGCGGCAGGTCCAGCTCGAACGCCTTCAGCAGCTCCGGCGACCCCAGCCGGTGCGTCATGCCGTCATCAGCCTCCACCGTGTCAATGTCGTGCCGGTAGCTCGCGCTGTGGTGGCGGCCGTCCAATTCATCTGAATAGGCTGTGGTCATCAGCTCTTTGCCTTCTCTAACAACAAGGACGAAACTGGCAGTGTGTCGCTTCGGCTGCGCCGCGCACACCCCCCGCTGCGGCGGGCGGCGGCAGTGCCAGAGCCTGAAATATAAGATATGCTGGTAAGTTGAAGTCTTACACGGGTTAGCTTAACGCCAGATGAGAATAAACCATGGACATCATCGAAATTGACAACCTGCGCCTGCGCTGCGTGATCGGCTTCAGCCCGCACGAGCGCGCCAGCCGCCAGGATGTCGTCATCAGCCTGCGCATCGGCACCGACGCGCGCCGCGCCGGGCAGACCGATAACCCGGACGACGCCTTCAATTACCGCACTGTGACCAAAGCCATCATCGCGCATGTCGAAGCGTCGGAATACTTTCTGGTGGAGAAGCTGGCCGCCGAGATCGCGCGCATTATCGTGGCCGGGCACGGCGCGCCTTACGCGCAGGTGCGCGTTCACAAGCCGGGCGCGCTGCGCTTTTCCGACAGCGTCGGCATCGTGATCGAGCGCACGCCCGCCGACTATGCCTGAGCCGCCGGTGGTCGCCTTCGTGGCGCTGGGGTCGAATATCGCGCCAGCCGTGAACCTGCCGGCGGCGGTGCGCCTGCTGGCGGGGCGCTGCGCCCTGCTGGCGCGCTCGCCGGTGTACCGCACGCCGCCGCAGGGCTTCGCCGACCAGCCGGATTTCTACAACATGGCCGTGAAGGTCGAGACCGCGCTGGCCCCGGCGGACTTCAAGCGGGACGTGCTGGCGCGCATCGAGCAGGCGCTGGGCCGTCTGCGCGACCCACGCAACAAAAACGCGCCGCGCACAATTGACCTGGACATCGCGCTGTGGGGCGACCAGGCGCTGACGTATGGCGACAAGCCCTGGCGCGTGCCCGACCCCGACATCCTGCGCTTCGCGCACCTGGCGGTGCCGCTGGCCGACCTGGCCCCCAACTACGTTCACCCCGAAACCGGCGCGACGCTGGCGCAGATCGCCAGCCAGTTCGACACCCGCGCCCTGCGCGTCGTCGCGCTGGCGTTCGACACAGATTGATTTCGCCCCGTCCCTACCAAACGCCCGCCGATACGGTACAATAGCCGCCGCGCAGGCCGCGCAGGCCGCGCGAAGGAGTCGTTAGGAATGAGCCTGATTGATTACGGGCGCGTGCTGCTGCGCCGGGGCTGGATCGTGCTGCTGCTGGCGGCGCTGGCGGCTGTCAGCGCCTATGTGCTCAGCGCGCGGATGCAGCCCATTTATCGCTCGACCCAGCGCGTGCTGATGCAGCCCGCCCGCGCTGACCTGGGCCTCACCGAGGCCAGCAAGACGCTGCTGGGCAACCACGTCGCCTATCTCGACAGCGAATTTGTCGCCCAGAAAGTGATAGACAACCTCAGCCTGGATATGCAGGCGAGCGCGCTTAAGGACGCCGTCACGATCGTGCCCGACCCCAACAGCCTGTCCATTCAGATTGACGTGGACCTACCCAACGGCGACCTGGCGAACGACGTCGCGCGCGAGTGGGGCAACCTGCTCATCCAGTATCGCAACGAGGAAAACCAGAAGGCGCGCCGCGAGGACCGCATTGACGCGCGCCTGCAGGATGTGGCGCGCTACAGCCTGCTCAGCCCGCGCATCCTGATCAACGCCGCCGCCGGCGCGCTGCTGGGCGTGCTGCTGGGCGGCATCATCGTCTTCGCGCTGGAATACCTGGAAAGCAGCGTCGTCCACAGCCGCGACGACGTAGAGCGCGGCCTGGATCTGCCCGTGCTGGCCGCCCTGCCCGATAGCGAAAGCAGGTGAACAATGCCCCCCTCTGATCTGATCACGCTGGCCGCGCCGCGCTCCGCCGCCGCCGAAGCCTACCGCACGCTGCGCACCAACCTGATGTTCAGCAGCGTGGAAAACCCCATCAGCACGCTGGTGGTCACGTCCCCCGCCGAAAGCGAAGGCAAAAGCCTGGTGCTGGCCAACCTGGCGGTGACTTTCGCCCAAAGCGGCCACAAGACGATCCTGGTGGACAGCGACCTGCGCCGCCCGTCGCAGCACACCCTGTGGAACGTGGACAGCGCGCAGGGCCTGACGACCATGATGCTCGACGACAGCGCGCTGGCGCAGCCGCCGCTCGTCAGCACGGGCGTGGACAACCTGCTGCTGCTGCCCGCTGGCGCGCTGCCGCCCACCCCCGCCGACGTGCTGGGCAGCCAGCGCATGCTGGACATCATCGGGCTGCTGAAGGCGCGCGCGCACTACGTGCTGTTCGACAGCCCGCCGGTGCTGGCCGCCACCGACGCCGCCCTGCTCGGCTCGCGCCTGGACGGCGTGCTGCTGGTGGTGCGCGCCGGCCACACACGGCGCGAACACGCCGCCCGCGCCCGCGAAGCGCTGGAGCGCGTCCACGCGCGTATCGTCGGCGCTGTATTGAGCAACGCCCCGCGCGAGCGCGCGGGCCACTACTATGGATAAAGCCTGATGACCAACCTGGAAGCAAGTTCGTTCAACGCCACCGTTACCCGCCAGCTCAGCCTGCCCTACCTGCTCTACCGCCCCGCCGGCTATGAACGGCGCAAGCCCTGGCCGCTGGTCATGTTCCTGCACGGCATGGGCGAGCGCGGCACCGACCTGGCGCGCGTGCCGCTGCACGGCCTCGCCAAACACCTCGCCGCCGGGGAAGCGTTCCCGTTCGTGGCGGTGATGCCGCAGTGCCCGCCCGATTCGTTCTGGCACGAACAGCTTGACGCGCTGGAGGCGCTGCTGGACCACGCGGCGGCGACGCTCAACGTTGACACGCGGCGCGTATACCTGACCGGCCTGAGCATGGGCGGCTTCGGCACGTGGCTGCTGGCGGCGCGCTGCCCGCAGCGCTTCGCCGCGATCGCGCCGGTGTGCGGCGGCGGCATCCTCTGGACCGCCGAACGGCTGAAAGACCTGCCGGTGTGGGCCTTTCACGGCAGCAAGGATGAAGTTGTGCACCCGCGCGAGTCAAAGCTCATGGTGCAGGCGGTCAAAGCGGCGGGCGGCACGGCGCGGCTCACCATGTACCCTGGCGTCGGCCACGACTCATGGACGCAGGCTTACGCTAACCCGAAACTGTACACCTGGCTGCTGCGCCAGCGCCGTTAGTTAAGAAGCTGGCTGTTGGATGGCGATTGAACCGGCCCTGTTCTCCGGCGGCCGGGACACACACCGGGGCGGCGGCTGACAGCCGAGTTCCGCGTTAAGGAGAGGCTATGCAGCGGCGAGCAGCAACCCAGGCGATTCACGGCCGGCGCGACACCAGCTTCCACAGCGCCAATTACCCCATCTACAACTCGACCACCTTCGCGGTCGAGCGCAGCGCGGACTACGCCAGCTTTGGCCACGACCGCGACTTCGCCGTGTACACCCGGCACGGCAACCCGACGATTCGCAACGTTGAGGAGAAGCTGGCGCGGCTGGAACAGGCCGAGGACGGCGTGCTCTTTGCCAGCGGCATGGCCGCCATCACGACGACACTGCTGGCGCTGCTGCGCGCCGGCGACGCGGTGGCGGCCTCGACGCGGCTCTACGGCGCGGCTTACCGCTTCCTGCGCGATTTCGCGCCCGGCCTGGGCATTGATGTGCATTTCCTGGACGCCGACGAACTCTACAACCTGGAACAGTACGCGCCGACGGTGAAGCTGGTCTACTTCGAGACGCCCGTCAACCCGACGAGCGACTGCCTCGATATCGGCGCGGTGGTGGCGGCGGCGCGCCGCGTGGGCGCGCGCACGGTGCTGGACAACACCTTCGCCTCGCCCATCAACCAGAACCCGCTGCCGCTGGGCGTGGATTTAACCCTGCACAGCGCGACCAAATACCTGGGCGGCCACAGCGACGTGCTGGCGGGCGCGGCGCTGGGGCCGGCGGCGCTGATCGAGACGATTCACCAGGCGATGGTGGTTTTCGGCGGGTGCAGCAGCCCGCACGAGGCGGCGCTGCTTGACCGCAGCCTGAAAACGCTGGCGGTGCGCATGGCGGCGCATAACCAGACGGCGCAGACGCTGGCCGAGTTCTTCGCCGCCGAGCCGAAAGTGCGCCAGGTCCACTACCCCGGCCTGCCGTCGTCACCCGCGCACGCGGTGGCGCGGCGGCAGATGCGCGGCTTCAGCGGGATGCTGGCTGTCGAATTCGCTGACCTGGACGCCGCCAGCCGCTTCTGCGACGCCCTGGAGATCGCGCTCAACGCCACCAGCCTGGGCGGCGTCGAGACGCTGGTGAGCATCCCCGTACTGACCAGCCACATGCGCATCAGCGATGCCGAGCTGCGCCGGGCCGGCGTCACGCCGGGGACAGTGCGCATCTCGGCGGGCCTGGAGGATGTGGACGACCTGCTGGCCGATTTCCAGCAGGCGCTGGGCAGGGTATAACGCATGCTGGCGCGCATCGCTGACCTGCGGCCGCACCACACCCGGCGCATCGAACAGGCGGCGCGCCTGCTGGTGGTCAGCTTTCGCGAACACTGGCCCGCCGCCTGGCCCACACTCGACGCGGCCCTGGCGGAAGTGCGCGGCCTGCAGGGGCCAGACAGCATCTGCCGGGCGGCGCTGGACGCGCGCGGCGGCGTGATCGGCTGGGTGGGCGGCCAGGAGCTGGGCTACGATGGCCGCGTGTGGGAGCTGCACCCGCTGGTCGTTGACCCGGCGCAGCGGGGCCAGGGCATCGGGCGGGCGCTGGTGGCCGACCTCGAAGCGCAGGCGCGGGCGCGCGGCGCGCTCACGCTCACGCTGGGCACTGACGACGAGAACGGCATGACCAGCCTCAGCAGCGCCGACCTGTATGACAGCACCTGGGAGCGCATCCGCGCCGTTCAGAACTTCAAAAATCACCCGTACAGCTTCTACCAGCGCTGCGGCTTCACCATCACCGGCGTGCTGCCAGACGCCAACGGCCCCGGCAAACCGGATATTTTCATGTCCAAGCGGCTTTTTTAGGCGGGTGTTAGACCACAGCCGCTACCGTTAAAGCGCAGCACGCGCGCCTTTGTGTACCGACACAGCACGGAGTGAGAGCCAACTATGAAAGGGTTGATCCTCAGCGGGGGAAAGGGCACACGCCTGTACCCGCTTACGTATACCCGCGCCAAGCAGTTGATACCGGTCGCCAATAAGCCGATCCTGGTGCGCGTGATTGAGGCGATCCGCGACGCCGGCGTGGACGAAATCGGCATCGTCATCGGCAGCACCGGGCCGGAGATTCAGGAAGCGCTGGGCGACGGCAGCCGCTGGCGCGTGCGCCTGACGTATATCCCGCAGGACAGCCCCGACGGGCTGGCGCACGCCGTCAAAATCTCGCGCGGCTTCCTGGGCGACGAGCGCTTCGTCATGTTCCTGGGCGACAACGTTATCGAAGGCGGCATCGGCAGCCTCATCAGCGACTTCGCCAGCAGCGCCTGGAACAGCCAGATCGTGCTGAAGGAAGTCCCTAACCCGCAGTCCTACGGCGTCGCCAAACTGCGGCCCGACAACAGCATTGAACGGCTGATCGAGAAACCTAAAGACCCGCCCAGCAGCCTGGCGCTGGTGGGCATCTACATGTTCGACCATCACATTTTCGAGGCAGCGGACGCCATCAAACCGTCGGCGCGCGGCGAGCTGGAGATCACCGACGCTATCCAATGGCTGATTGACGCCGGCTACAGCGTCTACCCGCACGTTCACACCGGCTGGTGGATTGACACCGGCAAGCCGACCGACATGCTGGAGGCCAACAGCCTGGTGCTGGAGGAACTGACGCCGCATATCGCGCCGGACGCGCGCATCGAAAACGCGGAGATTGACCGCCGCGTCACCGTCGAAAGCGGCGCGCGCATCGTCAACAGCGTGGTGCGCGGGCCGACGATCATCGGCGAGAACGCGGTCATCGAAAACAGCTACGTCGGGCCATTTTCCAGCATCGCGCACGATGTCACCATCCGCAACTGCGAGATCGAGCGCAGCATTGTGCTGGAGCACAGCACCGTCAAGGACCTGCCGGTGCGCGTGCAGGACACGCTGATCGGGCGGCACGCCGTCGTCCAGCGCGCCGACGAGAAGCCGCGCGCGCTCAAAATGAACCTGGGCGATCACAGCACCGTGTGGATCGTGTAGAATCGCCTGGGTGCCGCCATGCCCCCTCACCCCGGCGCTTCGCGCCACCCCTTTCCCGCTGGACGGGCGAGAGGGCCGGGGGTGAGGGAAAACACCAGCATGGCTGCGCGCTGGAGACCGATAAACGAAAGACAGAGCGAACCCTGATGAGTGATTCAATCCGCTTGATCGCCGTTGACCTGGACGGCACGCTGCTGAACAGCGCCCACGAACTGACGCCGCGCACCGAAACCGCCCTGAGGGCGGCGATGGCCCGGGGGGTGCAGGTCGTGCTGGCGACTGGCAAAACGCGCCCTTCGGCGCTGCACATTATCGCCCAGTTGGGCCTGACCACGCCCGGCATCTTCTCGCAGGGGCTGGCGGTCTACAACAGCGACGGCACGCTGCGCCACCAGACGGCGCTCGACCCGGCGATCGCCCGGCGCGTCATCACCTTCGCTGAGGACCGGGGCTTCACAGCGGTGGCGTATGCCGGCGAACGGCTGCTGGTGCGCGCCCGCACCGGCCGCACCGCCATGCTCACCGAGTATGGCGAGCCAGAGGCGGAGCCGGTTGGCCCGCTGCAGAACATCCTCGACACGACCGCCGTCAACAAGCTGGTGCTGATTGACGTTGACGACGTGCGGCGCGTGCGCGCGCTGCGCTGGCAGCTCAGCATGCAGCTTGACGGGACCGCCCGCCTGGTGCAGGCCAACGTGCCGCAGATGGTTGAGGTGCTGCCGCCGGGCGCGTCGAAAGGCACGGCGCTCAAGACGCTGCTGCGCGAGTTCAACCTCGACGCGCGGCACGTGCTGGCGCTGGGCGACGGCGAAAACGATATCGAGATGGTGCGGCTGGCCGGCATTGGCGTGGCGATGGGCAACGCCGACCCGCATCTGACGGCGGTCGCCGATCACGTGGTGGCGACCAACGACAACGACGGCGTGGCCGAGGCGGTTGAGCGCTTCGTCCTCGCCAGCAGCCCTGATTCAGCGCAGCAGCCGGCCAGCGTCAGCGCCGGGGAAATGGAGCAGCAGGCATGAAAAATATACTGGTAACGGGCGGCGCGGGCTTTATCGGCAGCGCCTTCGTGCGCTACATGGTGGCCGCGCACCCTGACATGAAGATCGTCGTCTACGACAAGCTGACGTATGCCGGCAACCTCGACAACCTGCTGCCGGTCAGCAGCGCGCCCAACTACCACTTTGAGCGCGGCGACATCGCCGACCGCGACGCCGTCCGCCGCGCCTACCAGGCGCACGACATTGACACAGTGGTCAACTTCGCCGCCGAAAGCCACGTTGACCGCAGCATCCTCGCGCCCGACGCCTTCATCCAGTCCAACACCGTTGGCGTGCACATCCTGCTGGACGAGGCGCGCCAGCACGGCCTGGGGCGCTTCCTGCACGTTTCGACCGACGAGGTCTACGGCGACATCGAGCCGGGGCATTTCTCGGTCGAGGACGACAAATTCGCGCCCAACAGCCCTTACGCCGCCAGCAAGGCCAGCGGCGAGCTGCTGGTGCGCGCCTATCACATCACGCACGGCATGGACACAGTTATCACGCGCGGCAGCAACACCTTCGGCCCCTACCAGTACCCGGAGAAGATTATCCCCTTCTTCGTCACCGAGGCGCTGGACGACCGCGCGCTGCCGGTCTACGGCGACGGAATGCAGATTCGCGACTGGCTGTACGTGGACGATCACGCGCTGGGCGTCGTCACGGCGCTGTTCGAGGGCGAGTCCGGCGCGGCCTATAATCTCGCCGGCGAGCACCACGAGCACAACATCCACGTGACGCACCGCATCCTTGAGCTGCTGGGCAAGCCGGCCACGCTCATCAGGCACGTGCCGGACCGCGAAGGCCACGACGTGCGCTACGCCATGAACTGCGACCGGGCGCGCGCGCTGGGCTGGCAGCGCCAGTACACGTTCGACACGGCGCTGGCCGCGACGGTGCGCTGGTATCAGGATAACGAGTGGTGGTGGCGCAAGATCAAAACCGGCGAATACCTGGAGTACTACAAGCGCCAGTACGCCGCGCGCCTGGCCGCCGCCGAGAAATAGCGGTCATTGTTACCGGACGGCGCACTACCTGCCTCAGCGCGTGCTGGCCGCTGACGATCAGCGATCAGGACATGGCGCAGACGCCATCTCGCCCCCCGGCCCCTGCTGAACCTCACCCCCTGCTCGCCGCGCTCGCTTCCCCCTCTCCATAAGAGAGGGGGAAAAGGCGCGAGTCGAGTCGCAAAGTCCCCTCTCCTCATGGAGAGGGGATTTAGGGGTGAGGTGCGAGAGGGGATTTAGGGGTGAGGTTCAAGAGGGGATTTAGGGGTGAGGTTCAAGAGGGGATTTAGGGGTGAGGTTTCTTTGAGGCCGGGTAACGGGCCATCCTCCGCCCCCTGACGCGCCCTGACAATCGGCGCGGCGGGCAGGTACAATAAGCCGCCGCGACTTAACGGGTATCAGGAGCGCCGCATGACCGACAAAAACGGGCCGATTCTGCAAGTGACCGGCCTGAGCTATCGCTATGGCTCGCTGTTCGCGCTGGCCAACGTCAGCTTTAACGCGCAGCCCGGCGAGATGATCGCGCTGGTGGGGCGCAACGGCGCGGGCAAATCCACGCTGCTGCGCTGCATCGCCGGCTGGACCGAGGCCACCGACGGCGACGTGCAGGTGATGGGCCAGTCCATCAAACAGAATGAGCGCCAGGCGCGCGAACACATCGTGCTGCTGCCCGACACGCCGTCGTTCTACGACGAGCTGACCGCCTGGGAACACCTTCAGTTCGTGGCGCAGGCCAACGGCTGGCGCGACTGGGAGGACGAGGGCGAGGACCTGCTGCGGCGCTATGGCCTGCTGCCCAACAAGAACGCCTTCCCCTTCGCCTTCTCGCGCGGGATGCGCTACAAGCTGGCGCTGTGCATGGCGCTGCTGATCGAGCCGTCGGTGCTGCTGATGGACGAGCCGCTTGGCCCGCTGGACCCGGTCAGCGCCGACGAGCTGTGGGAGGAAATGGGGCGTCACCGCGCCGACGGCATGACGATCATTCTCAGCAGCCACCAACTGCCGCAGGAAGCCCACCCGGACCGCTACATCATTATGGAACAGGGCGAGGTGATCGCCGACGGCACGCCGGACGCGCTGCGCCGTTCGCTTAACCTGAACGGCTCGCTGACGCTGGACGACCTGCTGCGCGCCGCGCTGCGCACGCGGCGGGTGAAGCCGGGGGCGCAGGCCGCCAATGCGTGATCTGCGTGTTCTATTCTGGCTGCGCTGGCGGCAGTTCAAGGACGACGCCGTTTACTGGCTGCGCGTGCTGGGCTATGACCCGCGCGAAAAAGCCCTGACGCAGCGCATCTACGTGCTTTATCTGCTGGGCATCGCCAGCTTCTGGGCGTTCGCGATGTGGGCGTTCGCCTATGACAGCGCCACCAGCCTGGGGCGCAGCCTGCCGCCCGCGGCCCTGGCCGATGTGCTGCAGGCCGTGCCGCTGGTGGTGATCGCAATTCAGGTGCTGGCGCTGATGGGCGCGCTCAGCAGCACCCCGCTCAAACTGACGTTCGCCGACATCGCTTACGTAGCGGCCTCACCGCTGTCGCGCGCGGCCCTGGCGGTGCTGGGCTTTATCCGCCAGACGCTGACGCGCAGCGTGCCCGCCGCGCTCGTGGCGGCGCTGCTGGGCGCGGCGCTGGGCGCGGCGGCTGACCCGGCGACGGCGGGCTGGGCCAGCCTGCGCGCCGGGCTGCTGGCGATCCCGCTGGTGGTGCTGACGTGGGGCGCGGCCTGGACGCTGGGCCTGCTGCGCCTGACCGACTCGCGCCTGCGGCGGCTGCGCTATCTGTGGCTGACGCCGCCGCTGCTGCTGGCGCTGGCCTACTTCCTGCCCGACGCGGCCCTGTGGCCGGGGCGCGGGCTGGCGCTGGCCGCGTGGGGCGAGAGTCCCTGGTGGCTGTGGCTGCTGCTGGCCGCGCTGGCGCTGGCCAGCGGGGCGGCCGTGACCTGGCTGGGGCGGCGCGTCAACATGATCTACGCCGTTGACGAAAGCGTCGTCTACGCCCGCATCCAGGCCCTGGGGCTGATGGCCTGGCGCCAGCCCGACCTGCAGGTGCGCATCCGGCGGCAGACCGCCGCCGCCAGCCGCCGCGCCTTCCTGCGCCTGCCCGCCAACGTGCGCGGCGCGTGGACGCTGACAGCGCGCGCGGCGCTGTCGTACATTCGCCATCCCGTGATGCTGCTGCTGACGCTGGCCTGGGGCGCGCTGCTGACGCAGGCCGCCGTCGTCATGGTGGCCAACCAGCTTCCGGCGCAGCTCTGGATCGGCTGGCTGCTGCTGGTCGGCGCGGCGCCGCCCGCCGGCCTGATGTACGCTTTCCGCGCCGACCAGGAAGACGGCTTCCTGCGCCAGTTCCTGCCCGTTGACGGCATCCAACTGCTGGTGGCGGATGTGGCCTTCCCGCTGCTGTTCCTGGCGGCGGGCGGCGTCGCCGTGTGGCTGCTGCAGGGCTTCCCGCCGGCGCAGATGGCGCTGGGCGTGCTGGCGATTCCGCTGCTGGCGGTGCTGCTGACGCTGTGCGGCGCGGTGGCCCTGACGACCAACCGCGTGCTGCAAACCCGCCTGCTGGCCACCGCCGCCAGCTTCGGCCCGGCGATGGTCGCCGCGACGCAGTTGGGCGCGGCGGCCGGGCTGCTGGTGGCGGCGTTCGCGGCGCTGGTGCTGGCCGGGCTGGTCGCCCAGCGGGCGTAGGACAAGCGCCGGTTGCTCACTCTGGCGCGGACGGCGCGGGCTTGCTACGATTGCGCCGCTGAAAACTGGAATGAGTCACGGGGGTAATGTCTGATGCGTATTGCTGTGCGCTTCACCCTGCTGCTGGCGCTGGCGCTGCTGGGCGCGCTGCCCGCCGCCGCCGACGAGCTGGCCTTTGACCCGACGGTGTGCGCGCCCTTTACCGGCGGCGTGGAACTGAGCGCGGACTGCCTGGCGATGATGGAAGCCTATCCGCGCCCGCTGGTGGAGGAAATCGCCCCTGACGGCACAACGCTGTCGCAGTACAGCTTCTGGCGCGTCGGGCCGGACCCAGTCAACACCTATGACGGCCCCGGCGGCGGCGTCAGCGGGCAGATTCCGCAGGGCTTCAACTTCGTGCGCGCTATTGACCTGAGCGTGGACGGCTGGATACAGATCGAAGGCGGGCGCTGGCTCCAGCGTGACGACGCCCGCTACACCGAAGCGTCGTATTTTCGCGGCGTGACGCTGCCCAACGGCCTGGACTACCCCTTCGCCTGGGTGCTGGACCTGAGCCGCATCTACGTGTCGGAATACCCCGGCGGGCCGCGCTCGCAGGCCAGCGGGCGCTGGATTGACCGCTACGAGCGCGTCAACATCTTCGCCACCGCCACCGACGCGGACGGCTGGCGCTGGTATCAGATCGGCCCTAACCAGTGGGTCGAGCAGCGGTTTGTGGCGAAAGCCATGCCGGTCGAACGGCCTGCGGGCGTCAGCGGGCGCTGGATCGCCGTTGACCTCTACGAGCAGGTGCTGGTGGCCTACGAGGACGACACGCCGGTGTTCGCCACGCTGATTTCCAGCGGCCTGGCGCGCACCGAAACCGACGAGGGGCTGTTCACCATCTGGGCGCGGCTGGAGCGCGACGGCATGTCCGGCGCGGCGGGCGCGCCCAACGCCTACGCGCTGCAAAGCGTCCCCTGGGTGATGTATTTCGACGGCGACGCCAGCCTGCACGGGACGTACTGGCACAACCTGTTCGGCTACCGCCAGAGCCGGGGCTGCGTCAACGTCTCCATCAGCGACGCGCGCTGGCTCTACACCTGGCTGCTGGGGGCTGAACCCGACGAAAACGGCCTGATCACCAACTACGTCTACGTTTACAGCAGCGGCGAATACGGCAAAACCGCCACCGGCATTTAACGCCGCCGCTACTGCGCGCCGCCGGTCCCCAGGCCCCATTCCGGGACCGGCGGCGCGCCCCCGTCGTACAGCCACGAGTCGAAAAACGCCGTCAGGTCCTCGCCGCTGATTTCCTCCGCCGTCGCGATAAAGTCAGCGGTGCTGGCGTTGGCGTATTTAAAGCGGTCGTAATACGCCCGCAGAAGCTCGAAGAACACGTCGTCGCCCACGCGCAGCCGCAGCGCGTGCAGCGCCCACGCGCCCTGCAAATACACGCCCTGGCTGAACAACTGCTGCGGGCCGGGGTCACCGGGGGTGTAGCCGCGCCCCTGGATGGCGCGGTAGCTGTCGCGCATCGCTTCCTCGAAAGCGTCCGCGCCGTGCGCGTGGCCGGTCCACAGCGCGGCGGCGTAGGTGGCGAACCCCTCGTTGAGCCAGATATCCTGCCAGTTATACGGCGTGACGCTGTTGCCGAACCACTGGTGCGCCAGCTCGTGCGCGACCACTTCCTCCGGCGACGACCAGCCCCCGGCGGACTGCGGCAGCGCGCGCGGCACGATCTCCGCGCCGAACAGCGACAGGGTCTGCGTCTCCAGCGCGAAGAACAGCGGCGTGTCGGCCACGACGACGCCGTAAGCCTCGAACGGATACGGGCCGAACAGCTCGCTGAAATAGGCGATCATCTCGGCAGTGCGCGCGAACGCCGACGGCGCGGTTTCGGCCAGGCGGGTGGGGAAGTAACTGCGCAGCGGCAGCCCGGCGGGGCCGTCCTCAGTTACGACGCTGAAGTCGCCGATGTTGACCGTCGCCAGGTAGCTCGCCAGCGGGTAATCGGTCTGCCAGACATACGTCACGCGCTCGCCCTCGTCCACCGTCGCCTGCAGCAGCCCGTTGGCCGCCACCACATACGGCGCCGGCACGGTGATGCGGAAGGTGTAGGCGGCCTTGTCGCGCGGGTGGTCGTTGACCGGAAACCAGCGCGCCGCGCCAGCCGGCTCGCTGGCGACGAACACGCCGCCGTCGTAGCGCGTCCAGCCGGCGGCGAAGCTGCGGCCCGGCGGCAGGTCAGCGTTGGGCACGCCGGCGTAGCGCACCGTCACCGTGAACGGCGCGCCAGCGGCCAGCGGCTGCGCCGGCATAATGTGCAGCTCGCGCCCCGCGCGGGTGAAGCGCGCCGGCGCGCCATCCACCTCGATGGCCTTAACCACAAACCCGATGAAATCCAGGTTGAACGCGCTCAGGTCGTCAGCGGCGGCGGCCTCAATCGTGACCACGCCGCTGATGGTCTCCAGGTTGGCGCGCACATTCAGCTCAATGGTGTAGCGCGTCACGTCGTAGCCGCCGTTGCCCAGGCCGGGGTAATAGGGGTCGCCCAGGCCGTCAGCGCCGGGGGCCTGGGCCGCCGCTATGCCGGCTGCCAGCAGCAGGACAAGCGCGACAATCGTATACTTCACGTTCATAAGCCGTCTGTCTTTCGCCCAATTGAAAACAGTCGTTCCTCAGGTACAATGATCTGGCGTGTCAGCGAGCAGGACAGCACATTTATGCGCGTTCAACGACCACCCCGCCGCGGCCGTACTATACCGCTTCTGAGCTGCGGCTGCCTGGCCCTGGCGCTGGCCTGCGCCGGCGCGGTGGCGGCGGCGCTGCTGCTGCTGCCGGCGCTGCCGGGCCTGGCGCTGCAAGCCGCCGGTTTTCAGAACCGGGGCAGCACCGCCGCCGTATTTGAAGGCGCGGCTGTGCCGCCTGTTCCGGCGGTGCAGAACGCCGCCAGCCCGACGCAGATCGTCGTTGAGCTGGGCAGCTACGGCAGCGAAACGCTCACAACCAGCCAGTACGACTACACCGTCGCCGTCGGCAGCGACGCCGGCGGCGGCCAGCTCGCCACCGTCACCTTCACCGAAGCCGACCTGATGGCGCTGTGCCTGCAGCGCACCACCATCTGCGGCGCGGGCAACGGCCAGGTGCGCGGCGCGCGCTTCGACCTGCGGCCCGGCGGGGCTGTCGTCTACGCCGATGTGCTGGTGCCGCAGCTCGGCGCCTGGCAGAACCTGGGCGCGGTGCTGCGGGTAGATGGCAGCGGCCGGCAGCTTCAGGCCGCCGGGGTGGATGTCGGCGGCGTGCTGTACGCCGCGCCGCCTAACGATCTGGGCAGCATCCTGCGCGATGTCGAAACCGCCGCCAACGACGTGCTGCGCCAGCTTGCGCTCAACGCGGGCGGCGCGCGCTTCACGCTCGACCAGGTGCGCTTGGACGACAGCACACTGACCTTAATACTCCGCTGAGCGCCAAACGGTTGGGCGTTCTCACGATAAACTCAGCCAGCAGGGGGAAACACACATGCGGATACTGGTGACAGGCGCGGCGGGGCGGTTAGGCGGGCGGCTGCTGACGGTGCTGGCGGCGGACGGCCACGCTGTAACGGGCGTGGATGTGGTCGCCGCGGCGGGCGTCACGGCGCTGGACATCACCGACTTCAGCGCGACGCGCGCGGCGGTCGCGGCGGCGGCGCCGGAGGCCGTCGTCCACGCCGCCGCCTGGACCGACGTGGACGGCTGCGCGCGCGAGCCGGACAAGGCGGTCGCCATCAACGGCTTCGGCGCGCAGAACGTGGCGCTGGCGGCGGCGCACGCGGGCGCGGCGGTGCTGTACATCAGCAGCAACGAGGTGTTCGACGGCAGCGCCCGCCAGCCTTATCGCGAATACGACCGCACCAACCCGCCCAACCCCTACGGCTACAGCAAATGGGTGGGCGAGCGCGCCGTCGCCCAGGCCAACCCGCGCCATTACATCGTGCGGACAGCCTGGCTGTTCGCGCACGGCGGCAAGAATTTCCTCCAGGCGATCCTGGGCCTGGCGCAGACGGGCAAGCCGCTGCGCGTCGTCACCGATGAAGTCGCCAACCCAACTTACAACGACGACCTGGCGGACGCCGTCGCCGCGCTGCTGGCCACTGAGCGCTACGGCATCTACCACTTTGTCAACGCGGGCGTGTGCTCGCGCTGGACGCTGGCGCGCTATGTACTGGACCGCGCTGGCTGCGCCGCTGTGCCTATCGAGCCGATCAGCATCAAGGAATGGGCGCGCCCGTCGCGCCCGCCGCTGTACGCCGGGCTGGAGAACAGCGCCGGGCGGCAGGTGGGCATCGCGCTGCGCCCCTGGCAGGCGGCGGTAGACGCCTTCCTGGCGCGCGAAGGGCTGCTGCGGTAGGGCCGCGCATGGCTGACACCGCCTCCACTGGCCGCCTCGCGCCGCTGTTCTCAGTCGTCATCCCCAACTGGAATGGGGCGCGCTTCCTGCCCACCTGCCTCGCCGCGCTGGCGCGCCAGACTTACCCCTGCATCGAGGTGATCGTGGCCGACAACGCCTCGACCGACGGCTCGCAGGCGCTGCTGCGCGAGCGCTACCCGGCGGTGACGCTGCTGGCGCTGCCGCAGAACCTGGGCTTCACCGGCGCGTGCAACGCCGGCATCGCGGCGGCGCGCGGCAACTATATCGCGCTGCTCAACAACGACACCGAGGCCGACCCCGGCTGGGCGGCGGCGGTGATGGACGCTTTCGCGCGCCACCCGCAGGCCGGTTCGGTGGCCAGCAAGATGCTGCTGTTCGACCGCCGCGACCACATCCACACAACCGGCGACTACTTCACGCTGGATGGGCGCGCGGGCAACCGGGGCGTGTGGGAGCGCGACACCGGCCAGTACGACCGCGAAGAATATGTTTTCAGCGCCTGCGGCGGCTCCGCGGCCTACCGGCGCGCGCTGTTCGACCAGGTTGGCCTGCTGGACGACGCCTTTTTCTTCTCCGGCGAGGACGTGGACCTGGGCTGGCGGGCGCAGCTCGCCGGCTGGCGCTGTCTTTACACGCCTGCCGCCGTCGTGTACCATCACCTGGCCGCCACCGGCGGCGGCGTCACCGCCAGCTATTACGACGGGCGCAACCTGATTTTTATCCTGGTCAAGAACTACCCGACGGCGCTGTGGCGCCGGTACGGCCTGCTGGTGCTGCGGGCGCAGGCGCGCCTGGCCTGGGAAGCGCTGCGCGCCTGGCGCGGCGCGGCGGCGCGGGCGCGGCTGCGCGGGATGCTGGCCGGCGTGTGGGGCATCCCGCGTATGCGGCGGGCGCGCCGCCAGGTGCAGCAGACGCGCGCCGTGCCGCTGGAATACCTGGAGTCGCTGTTATGGCCGCCCCAGCGCTGACATCGGCGCCGGGGGCCGGCGCGCAGTCTGGAGAAAAACCTGTGCCGCAACCGCAACAACCCCTGCTGTCAATCGTGATTCCGGCGCACAACGAGGAAATGCGCCTGCCGCCGACGCTGCGCCAGATTGACGCCTTCCTGCAAACGCAGCCCTTCAGCGCGGAGGTTCTTGTCGTCGAGAACGGCAGCACCGACCGCACGCTGGAGGTGGCGGCGGCCTTCGCCCGCGAGCACCCGTATGTGCGCGTGATCCAGGCCGAGGTGCGCGGCAAAGGGCTGGCGGTCAAGGTGGGGATGCTGGCGGCGCGCGGCGCTTACCGCTTCATCTGCGACGCCGACCTTTCGATGCGCATCGAGGGCGTGGTGGCGTTCCTGCCGCCGCACAGCGACGGCTACGACGTGATCATCGCCAGCCGCGAGGGGCCGGGCGCGCAGCGCGTCGGCGAGCCGGAATACCGCCATCTGATCGGGCGCATCAACAACTGGATCATCAAGCTGACGGCGGTGCGCGGCTTCGAGGACACCCAGTGCGGCTTCAAGATGTTCACGCAGGCCGCCGCTGAGGACCTGTTCGGCGTGCAGCAGATGACCGGCATCGGCTTCGATATCGAGCTGCTGTTTATCGCCAAGAAGCGCGGCTACCGCATCAAACAGGTGCCGATCATCTGGTATTTCGACCCTGACAGCCGGATGCGGCTGGTGGGCGACTCGCTGCACCTGCTGGTCGAGATCTGGCAGCTGCGGCGCAACTGGCAGGGAGGGGTGTATGCCAAAAAAGGCGAGCCGCACCGCCAGCCTGAGGCATGAGCGCGAATACGCGCACCTGGGGCTGGCGCACATCTTCGGCCTGGACGAAGCCGGGCGCGGCCCCTGGGCCGGGCCGGTGGCCGCCGGGGCGGTCTGCCTGCCGCTGGCTGACGCCGACCGGCTGGCGGCGCTGAAGGGCGTGCGCGACAGCAAGCAGATGACGCCGCGCCAGCGGGCGGCGCTGGCGGGCGTGATCCAGACGGCGGCGCTGGCCTGGGGCGTGGGCCACGCCACCAGCCGCGAGATTGATGACCAGGGCATCGTGGCCGCCGTCAAACTGGCGCTGCTGCGCGCCCTGGACGCCGCCCAGCAGCGCGCCGGCATCGCGCCGGACTGCCTGTTCATTGACGCGCTGCTGCTGCCCGAACTGCGCCACATCCCCCAGGTGAGCCTGATCGGCGGCGACCAGCGCGCGCTGAGCATCGCCGCCGCCAGCGTGATCGCTAAAGTGTGGCGCGACGACCACCTGCGCCAGCTTGACGCGCAGTACCCGCTGTACGGCTTCGCCCGGCACAAAGGCTACGGCACGGCTGAACACCAGGCCGCGCTGCGCCAGCACGGCCCCTGCCCGGAACACCGCCTGTCCTACGCGCCGGTGGCGCGCTGCCTGCGTGCGCCGGCATGACGCTCGCCCTGGTACACGACTGGCTTAACCAGGTGGGCGGCGCGGAGGACGTGCTGGCGACCCTGGTGGGCCTGTACCCGGCCAGCCCGGTCTACACCAGCATTTACGCGCCGGACCTGATGCCCGCCAGCTACCGCGCCTGGGACATCCGCCCGCTGTGGCTGGACAGGCTGCCCGCTATCCACAGCCATCATCAGCCCTATCTGCCGCTGTACCCGCTGGCCTGGGGCGGGCTTGATCTGTCGCGCCATGAGGTCATTCTGAGCAACAAAAGCGGCTTCTGCCACGGCGTGCGGCACGGCAGCCAGACGATCCACATCTGTTACTGCCTGGCCCCCACGCGCTACGTGTGGCAGCTTGACGCCTATGTCGCGCGCGAAGGGCTGGGCGCGCTGGCGCAGGCCGGGCTGCGCCCGCTGATGGCCGCGCTGCGCCGCTGGGATTACGCCGCCGCCCAGCGCGTGACGCACTTCATCGCCATTTCGACCGAGATCCGCCAGCGCATCGCGCGCTATTACGGCCGCGAGTCGGTCATCATCTACCCGCCGGTAGACACCGCGCGCTTCCAGCCGTCCGCCACCGTTGAGGACTATTTTCTGGTTGTCTCGCGCCTGATTCCCTACAAGCGCATTGATCTGGCGGTGCAGGCGGCGACGCGCCTGGGCGTCCCGCTGAAGGTGGCCGGGCGCGGGCGCGACCTGGAACAACTGCGCGCGCTGGCCGGGCCAACGGTTGAGTTTCTGGGCTATGTGCCCGACGACGCCCTGCCCGACCTGATGGCGCGCTGCAAAGCGTTCATCTTCCCCGGCCTGGAGGACTTTGGCATCACGCCGGTGCAGGCGCAGGCGGCGGGCCGCCCGGTGATCGCCTACGGCGGCGGCGGCGCGCTGGACACCGTGCTGCCCGGCGTCACCGGCGAGCACTTCACGCAGCCAACCGTCGAGGCGCTGATGGCGGTGATGGCGGGCTTCGACGCCGGCCGCTACCGCCCGGCGCGGCTGCGGGCGCACGCCGAACGCTTTGACAGCGGCGTGTTCAGCGCGCAGATAACGTCCTTTGTCGAGCAGGCGCAGGCCGTTTTTCAGCAGCAGCGCCCGTTCGTGTGGCATAATCCGGTACAGCTATAAAACGGAGCGCGAGCCGATGGAGCTGAGACAGATCATGCGCGTGCTGCTGCGCTACTGGTGGCTGGTGCTGCTGCCGACCGCGGCGGCGGCGGCGCTGACGCTGCCGGGCGTGTTCAGCGGGCGGGCCGCCAGCGGCGGCTTCGCGACGGTGCTGCACTACAGCGCCGCTCAGGTCCCGGCGGCGCTGCCGCCGCGCGACGGCGACTTCCAGGATATCTGGCTGGCGTCGGAGTACACCGTCAACGCGCTGGCCACCTGGGCGCTGACCGACGGCTTCCGCCAGGAAGTGGCGCGGCTGGCGGGCGACCGCCTGGATATCGCGCAGTTGGGCGTCGCCGCCGACAGCAAGCGCAGCGTCGGCCAGTTGTTCCTCAGCTACCCGGACGCCGCCGGGCTGCAGGTCGCGGTTGACGCCGCCGTGCAGGTGCTGCAAACGCGCACCGCCGACTACTTTCCGCAGATGGGCAGCGCGCCCGCCGCCGTCACGCTGCTGGGCCAGCCGGTGATCGCGCCCGCGCCGCCGCCGCTGGCGGACCGTTTCGGGCCGCTGATTCGCGTCGGCCTGGGGCTGCTGGGCGGCGTGGCGCTGGCGTTCCTGGCGCACTATCTCGACCCGACGCTGCGCCGCCGCGCGGATGTCGAGGCGCTGGGCCTGCCGGTGATCGCCGTGCTGCCGCGTAAATAAGCGTGTGGAGGGCTGACCGATGATTGATCGTTTGCGCGCGCTGGCGCTGGCCGCGCTGCTGCTGGCGGGGGCCGGGCTGGCCGCCGCGCAGAGCAGCGACTACCTGCCGTTCGCCTGGGAAGCCGCTGACCTCACGCTGCTGTACCCCGCCGCCTGGGAAGCGCCAGCCGCGGGCGACCGTGACGGCGCGCTCACGCTGACGGTCGCGCAGTCGCTGGCGGCGCTGGCGGCGCGCCCGCCGGAGATTCCGGCGGTCGAATTTACGCTGCTGCCCGCCGGGGCCGACGATGAGCTGGCCGCGCTGCTGCTGGCGGCGCTGGCCGCGCAGGACATCGCCGTCAGCGGCGACCCGCTGCCGGCGCTGCTGGCGGGCGCGGACGACGCCCTGGCCGCTGAGGGTTTCAGCGCAGACGGCGCGCTCTACGGCCTGGCGCGGGCCGGGCGGCTGGCCGACGGGCGGCTGCTGCTCGTGGCCGGGCGCGCCGCCGCCGACCAGCGCGACCTGCTGCGCGCCGTGTTCAACCGCGTGGCCGACAGCGCCGCGCCGGGGACGCTGGCCTTCGCCCCGCCGCCGGTGTACGGCGTCGCCTGGCACACGCAGCGCTCGCTGGCCGACGGCCCGAACGCCTTCCTCAACCTGACCGGCCTGGCCTACGGGCCGGGCGACGCGCTCTACACCTACGAGCGCGACTTAGGGCTGGTGCGCCTAAACGCCCAGACCGGCGCTGTCGAGGCGATCACGCCTAATCCGGCGCTTACCGCGCCGGCGGCGCTGGCCGCCGCGCCCGACGGCACGGTCTACGTGGCGGACACCGTCTGCGCCTGCATCGTGCCGCTGCTGCCAGGCGGAACCTGGGGCGACCCGCTGGGCGGCGGCCTGTTCGCGGCGGGCGCGCCGCTGGCGCTGGCCGTGACGCCGGACGGCGCGCTCTACGCCACCAACAGCGCGGCGGACGGCGTGACCGTGAAAATCCTGCGCGCGGGCGCGCCGGCTGGCGAGGTGCGCCTGCCAGAAGGCGTGTTCGAGCAGCCGCTGCTGGCGACCGCCCCCGACGGCGCGCCGCTGGCCCTGACGCAGTACGGCGAAGTGCTGGACCTGAGCGCGCGCGGCGCGGTGCGCGCCCAGCTTGGCGCGGTCCCGCCCCGGCTGGCCGGCTTCGCCGTCACGCCGGAGGGCTGGTACGCGCTGGCGACGCCCGACCAGGGGCTGTTCGTGCTTGACGCCGACGGCGTACCGCTGGCGCAGCCGGGGCGCATTGTGCCGGCGTTCCCCCTTCCCGGCGAGATCGTGCGGCCGGCCGGGCTGGCCGCCGGGCCGGCCGGCGTGCTGTACGCCGCCGACAGCGACGGCGCGTTCGGCGCGGTCACGGCCTTCAGCACCGCGGTCGCCGCGGGCCGTGTGGGCGCGACCGCGCTCACGCCAGGGCTGGCCGGGCGCGGCACGCTGGACGACTACACGCGCCAGCAGGCCTGGACGTATGCCGGAACCGCCGGCGAGCGCATCAACATCTTCGCCGCCGACGCCAGCGAAACCGGCCAACTGCTGGTCGCCATCCGCCTGCTGACGCCGGAAGGCAGCGCGGCGGCCTACGCCAGCTACACCGGCTTCGACCCGGAGAACCCCGCGCTGGCGGCGCTGCTCTACTTCGGCGCGCAGATCGCGGATTACACGCTGCCGGCGGACGGCATGTACATTATCGTCGTGGAGCGCGTGGAGGGCGCGGGCACGTACACCGTCGGCGTCAGCCCGACGCGCCGCTTCGCCCTGAACAGCGGGCGCGCCGCGCTGGACGGCGAATTGAGCGCGGCGTTTCCGGTCGAGCGCTGGCTGTTCGACGGGCAGGCCGGGCAGGCGCTCACGCTGACGATCCGCCCGGCCAGCGGCACGCTTGACCCGCAGCTCCGGCTGGTCGGGCCAGATGGCGCGCTGGTGGCCGAAAACGACGACGCCGCTGACCCGGCGCTGGGCAGCAGCGCGCAGCTTGCGCGGGTGGCGCTGCCGCAGGCCGGGACGTACACCGTCGAAGCGGTGCGCTTCACCGGGGCTGGCAGCTATACGCTGGCAGTCGTGGAGGTCACGCCGGGCCAGTAGCGCGGCTGGTTACGGCGCGCCGCCAGGGTAGCTGTCGTCGGGATACACATCGTCGGGGTAGCGCCGGCGCAGCTCAGCGCTGTGGAAGTACCAGGCGATGCCCAGCGTGACCCCGCTGAACAGCGCCCCGACCACAATGCCGACGACCACAGCCTGCAGCACGCCGTTGCCCTGCGCCAGCGACACCAGCGTCATAGCGACCACGCTGGCGATCACGCTGGCGGCGGCGGTGCCGGTCGGCGCGAACCACTCGCGCCGGATGGCCACATACGTCAGCAGCAGGATGGCGGCCAGCAGCGCGAAAAAGATCAGGGCTGAGCCTTGCATAGGCGCACCTCCACTAAGTTTTACAGCGCGCGCAGCACAGCGCGCACCGGCGAGCCGCACGCGCCGTCCAGCTTGAGCGGCAGCGCCACCAGCTCGTAATCGCCGTCGGGCACGCCGTCCAGCGCCAGGCTTTCCAGGTTGACGATGCCGTGCCGCAGCAGCGCGTGGTGGCAGGGCAGGTCCGCGCTGTCAAAAGCGTCCACCGAGGGCGAGTCCAGCCCGATGAGGCGCGCGCCGCCCGCCGCCAGCCGTTCGATCAGCTCTACGCTGAGATAAGGGAAAACGCGCGGCCACTCGTTGTTGGCCAGCGCGCTGACGTGGCTGTGTACCAGCAGCCGTTCAACGCCGTCCAGGCTGCCCGGCGGGAAGTGATACGGCAGCAGCGGCCCGCTGCGCAGCGTCACCGTAATCACGCGCGCCGGGCCGATATAGGCTTCCAGCGGCATAGCGGCGGGGTGGGCCGCGCCGTCGGCAAAATGATAGTAGGCGTCGGCGTGCGTGCCGGTGTGCGCGCTGAGCGTGAGCGTGGTCAGGTTGACCGCCGCGCCGTCGCTCAGGCGCATCATGTGGGCGGCGCTGAACGGCGTGTCGCCGGGCCACACCGGCAGGCTGGGCGTGACTATGCGCGTGATGTCGTAAATTATGCTCATAGCCCCCCAAGTTCCAGCACCCGCAGGCTGCCGGTGACAGTCTGCACTTCGATCAGCAGGCGCGGCTGGTCCGCGCTGGCGTAGTTCCCGGTCTCGAAGGCGGACCGGTCCACCGCTGCAAAGCTGGCGGGCATGTCGCGGACGATGCCGGTCGTGGTGATGAACTCAACGCGCACCGGCAGCCCTGCAGGGATGCGCAGCACAATGTTGGCGGTGGTGGAAGTGAGATTGGCGCGCAGGTTTTCGGCCAGGCCCACCCCGCTGAACTCGTAGGTTTGAACGCCGCTGGTCGTGGTGACGTCCAGGCGCGCCGCGCCGCTGTTGAGCGCGCCGTTGATCGTGACAGCGCCCCTGGCCTGCGTGATGGCGATGCTGCCGCCAGAGACGGGCGCGGGCGCGGCATAGCTGAGCGTGAACGCGCCGCTGCCGCCGTTGAGCGTGAGCTGCGGCAGCGTCATCCCGGTCAGGTCCAGCGTGCCGCTGGCGCTGGCCGTGTTGATCGTCAGGTTGACCGGCGTGCCGCGGCTGAGCTTAACGTCCCACGCATTGGCCGCGGTGGGGATAACCGCGCTGCGGGTGCTGCCCTGCGCGATGCGCAGCGCGCCGCGCGCGTCAACAGCGGTGGTCACGGCCCAGTCCTGAACGTTGGTCGTGACTTTGCCGGTGATGCCGTCCGCGTCCGCCGAGGCAAGGGCCAGCGTGCCGTTCGCGATATCCAGCACGACCGCCGGCGGGTCTGCGGCGGGGTAAACGGCGCTGAAT
Organism: Anaerolineae bacterium; assembly: GCA_048499435.1. Classification (GTDB taxonomy): domain Bacteria; phylum Chloroflexota; class Anaerolineae; order Aggregatilineales; family Phototrophicaceae; genus DAOTWC01. The sequence goes on along the minus strand of JASNZW010000002.1, from coordinate 408,079 downwards.
TCCTGGGTAGTCGTCTGGCCAGCGGTGCGGCACCCCGCCACGATGGCCACAGCGGCGAAAAGCGCGAACCAGCCTGGGCGTCTGAACACGTAGATTACCCCGATCTCCACAACTCAGCGCAGCACAAAACCCGACATTTGGCGAGCAGGCTGCTCTATCAAATGTACCACTAATTGTACCGCGCCGCGCCAGTTTCGGCGTGAGCGCGCGGGCCGGTATAATAGAGCGCACCAGCGGCAGAGGAACTGAGGAAGAACGATGCACGACTTATTCGATATCGCCGGTAAGGTGGCGCTGATCACCGGCGCGTCGCGCGGGATCGGCCAGGCGCTGGCGGAACGCTTCGCCAGCGCCGGGGCGAAGGTGGTGATCAGCAGCCGCCGACAGGACGGGCTGGACACGGTGGCCGCCGGCATCCGCGCCGCCGGGGGCGAGGCGCTGGCCGTCGCCGCCCACAACGGCGACCGCGCCGCGCTGCACGCGCTGGCGGCGGCGGCGGTGGCGGCCTATGGCGGGGTGGACATCCTCGTCAACAACGCCGCCACCAACCCGCACTTCGGCACGCTGCTGGAGGCAGAGGACAGCCTGTGGCAGAAAACGATTGAGGTGAACATCATGGGCGCGGTGTGGCTGTGCCAGGCGGTCGTGCCGCACATGCGCCGCGCCGGCGGCGGCAAGATCATCAACATCGCCTCGGTCAACGGCCTGCGCCCCGGCCACATGCAGGGCATCTACAGCATGACAAAGGCGGCGCTTATCAGCCTGACGCAGACGCTGGCGCTGGAGCTGGCCGCCGACAACATCCAGGTGAACGCCATCGCCCCCGGCCTGGTCAAAACGCGCTTCGCCAGCGCCCTGTGGGACAGCGCGGCGCTGGCCGAGCAGATTCTCAACCGCACGCCGCAGCGCCGCTTTGGCGAGCCGGACGACATCGCCGGGGTGGCGCTGTACCTGGCCGCGCCCGCGTCCGATTTCGCCACCGGGCAGGTGTTCGTCGTGGACGGCGGCCTCAGCCTGCCGCTGCTGTGAGGGGTGCTGGCGTGCGCTTTATCATGTACACCGACAAAACAGTGCCCCAGGCCATGAGCGCCATCAACGCGCGCCTGCACACGCCCAGCGGCAAGGGCCGCCCGCAGCTTGACGGCTGGGTGGAAAAAAGCGGGCGCTTCGCCCTCACCGTCACGACGCAGGTGCGCTGGCGCTTTCGCCGCCGCACCACGCTCAACGCCCGCGCCGAGCGGCGCGAGGGCCTGACGGTGATTGAAGGCAGCGTGCCTGGCGGGGCCTCGCGCGAGGGGCAGGCCATCGTCTTTGGGGCGCTGGTGCTGGTGGCCGCGCTGGGGATGGCCCAGGGCAACGCTATCCTGGCGCTCGTGGCGCTGGCGGCGGGCGCGGCGTTCTTCGTCCTGCTGGAAGGCGATTACGCCAACAGCGAAATCTTACTCTCAGAGCTGCAAAAGACCTTGAAAGCCCAGCTTACGCCGCCGCGCCGCGCGGACAAAGCCGGGTCAAGGCGCGCGAGCAAGGAAGGTAGCGACAATGGCTGAAAAGCTGCTGATTGACAAACACGGGCGCGTCACCACGCTGACGATCAACCGGCCAGAAGTGCGCAATGCGCTTGACGATGAAGTCGCCGTCGCGCTGCGCCAGGCGGTTGAGGCCTGCGCCGGCGACGGCACGCGCTGCATCGTGCTAACGGGCGCGAACGGCAATTTCTGCTCTGGCGCGGACATCAAGCAGGCGGTTGAGCGCGGCGTCACGCCGGAGCGCGTGCAGCACACGCTGACTGAATGCTATCACCCGGCGCTGCGCGCGATCCGCTGTTCGCCCTGGCCGGTGATCGCCGCGGTGGACGGCTACGCGGCGGGCATCGGCTTCGACTTCGCCCTCACGTGCGACCTGCGGCTGGCCAGCGAGCGCGCGCGCTTTGCTGAGCTGTTCGCGCGCGTCGGCCTCATCCCGGACGGCGGCGGCACATACCTGCTGCCGCGCGTGGTCGGGCTGGGGCGCGCGCTGGAGCTGATGTTCAGCGGGCGCGATGTGCTGGCGGACGAGGCGCTGCGTATCGGGCTGGCGAACGCCGTTTACTCGGCGGCCAGCTTTGCTGACGATGTGGCGGCGTTCGCGGCGGGGCTGGCGGCGCAGTCGCCGCACGCGCTGCGGCGCGGCAAGGCCGCCATGCTGGCCGCGCTGGACGCGGCCTACGACGCGGCGCTGGCGCAGGAAGCCGCCTACCAGGGCGAAATCTTCGCCCAGCCCGACGGCCTGGAGGGTTTCGCGGCGTTCGTGCAGCGGCGCGCGCCGGCGTGGGACTGAGCGCGCGCTACAGGCTGTGTTCCGCGCGGATGTGCGCCAGCAGCGCCTGCGCGCCGCGCAGCACCAGGTTATACACGTAGTCGAAGTTGTCGCTGTAGTAGGGGTCGGGAACCGCGTCGGCGCTGATCGTGCCGGCTTCGTTGGCGCAGCGCAGGAACATGTCCACTTTGGCGCTGGTCCCCTGCGCCATGCGCGCCAGCGACTCCAGATTCGAGCGGTCCATCGCCAGTATGTAATCGTACTCGCTGAAGTCCGCCCGCGTGACCTGGCGCGCCCGGCCCTTGTAGACGATGCCGTTGCGCCTGAGGATGTCGAGCGTGCCGGAATGCGCCCGCTCGCCCACGTGCCAGGGGCCGGTTCCGGCGGAGTCGATGGCGAAGCGCTGGCTGAGGCCGGCCCGGTCCACCTGTTCCTGGAATACCGCCTCTGCCATTGGCGAACGGCAGATGTTGCCGGCGCAGACGAACAGCACTTTGATCATTTCAGGCATAGCGAGCAGCTCCACTGTAGTCGGTATCAGTCGGCTGCGACCGCCGGGGGCATCTCCGGCCTGGGCTGGCCCAGGTCGTCGAGCGCGACAAGCGCGTACTGGCGCACGTCGCTGTTGGTGTCCCGCTGGAACAGGGCGACCAGCGCGGGCACGGCGCGCAGGTCATGGCTCCAGCCCAGCGCGCGGGCGGCGTAGCAGCGCACATAGGTGTCCTCGTCGGTCAGCGCCGCGATCAGCGTGTCAACGGCGCTGCTGTCCACCACCCAGCACAGCGCGCGGGCAGCGTAGCGCCGCACCGGCAGGCTCTCGTCCTGCAGCGCGACCAGCAGCGGCTGCACCGCGTCCTTGCCGCCCACCCAGCCCAGCGCGGTCGCCGCGTGAATGCGCACGTCAGGGTCAGCGTCCATCAGCAGCGCGGTCAGCGGGTCAACGGCGTCCGCGCCATACTGGATCAGCTCCATCACCACCGCCTTGCGCACGCCAGCGTCCATGTCAATCAGCTTTTCCTGAAGGGCCATGAAATCAAGCTGGTGCGGGCGGCGCGCGCCGCTGGCCAGCGGGCTGGCATCAACGCGCGCCTGCAGCAGCAGGGCGCGGTTGAGGAAGTAGCGGGCGTTCTTGTAACGCGGGTCAATCGCCACGATGCGCTGCAGGTCGTTAATGACCTGCGGCATGTTCGGCGCGTCAGTGACCATCTCGCGGGTGGCGCGAAAATACAGCTTTTCGATCTCCGCCACCTGCGATTTAGGGATGCGGCTGCTGCCCCGCGCCGGCGTGAACGGCGAGCGCGTAACCAGCAGCGCCAGGGCCAGCGCGCCTGTCAGCAGCGCGGCGGGCAGCAGGCCCCGCCCCGTCTGGTCAAACAGCGTCAGCAGCAGCGTGACGATCGACGCCGCCAACAGCACAAACAGCACACGACGCACAGCAGCGCTCCTTGCCCAGCCGCGCACCCGGCAGCGGGCGCTTAGCCTTCAGCGGCGGGCGGGGAATCTGCCGCGTCAGACGCGGCGTTCTCGTCGGCGGGCGCGGCTTCCGGCTCGGCTTCCAGCTCAGCCTCGATAATCGCCAGCTCGCCCGGCGCGGCGGGCGGCGGCGTCTCAGGGGCTTCGCGGCTCATCATGGCGATTTTGCCGTCGATGAAAGCGCCTTCTTCGGTTGTCAGCGCGGTGGCGTGGATGTCGCCCCAGATGCGGCCCGTGCGCAGAAGCTGCACCTTCTTGCCGCTGACGTTGCCGCGCACCGCCCCGGCGATCGAGACGTTCTTGGCGTTGATGTCGGCGGTGATGCGGGCGGTCTCGCCCACCAGCACATTACCTTCGATCTCCAGCGTGCCGGTGAACGTGCCGTCCAGCCGCACGTTGGCGCGGCTGCGCAGGACGCCCTCCAGCTCGCAGTTAGCGCCCAGCACCGTCTCGAAACCGACCGGCTGCGCCGGGTGCAGGGTGGGACGCGGCGCGGGCGTTGCTTCCTCGGCTGGCTCAGGCGGCATGTCGGCCTGACGACGACCACTGAAAAAGGACATAGGGGTGACCTCTATCGTTGAGTTGGACCGCACACTGTTTACTATACAGCAAATGCGGTTCCCGCTCAACACCGCCCGCGGCGGCGCGCCAGCCGGTTGCTGGCCAATAAACGCTATCTTTGGTATAGTGATGCACCCGGTTCTGGCCTGGCCCTGGCTGAAGCAGACCAAGCGCGCCGCGCTGCTGCGCGGGCTGGCTGCCCGACCGGCGCTGGCGACTCTGCACACCGAAGAAAGAGCCAATGTCCGTCACAAACATCTTGCGCTGGATACACATTCTCGCCGGGGCCGCCTGGCTGGGCGAAGTCGTCGTTGTCAATTTCATTCTGGTCCCGGTCCTCGCCCGGCTGGAGCCGGAGAAGCGCGGTTGGTTTCTGTCCGCCATTTTTCCGCGCATCTTCCGGCTGGCGTCCGCGCTTTCGCTGACGACGATACTGGCCGGCGCGGCGCTGAACCTGAGCCTGAACGGCTGGCAGATCAACGTCGCGCTTATCCGCCTGACTTCAACCCAGTGGGGGTGGAGCATTCTGATCGGCGGCCTGCTGGGGTTGGGCCTCACCTTCTTTCACCTCTTTATCGAACATCGGCTGGAACCGCATGTGCTGGCGGCCCACGAAGAGTCGAACAACGAAGCCTTCGCGCTGGTTTTGCAGCGCCTGCGGATCATCCCGCGCGTAGGGCTGGCCGTTCTGCTGCTGACATTCCTGCTGATGATGACCGCGGTGCGCGCGGTTTAGCGAAGGCCGCCGGCGCGCGGCGGCCCTGCCGGGGGTTTAACAGTCGTTCTGGTTCGTTTTGAACGGTTAGCAGTGACCAGGTAGGAAAACACACATGCGTAAATTTCTTGCGTTTATCATCCTGCTTTCCCTGTTTGGCAGCGCCGTCAGCAGCGCGCAGGGCGGCGTGACCGTAAACGAGGTCACCGTGCTGTCCCTCTCGACCGGGGCCAGCGCCCGCATTTTCCCCGCGCCGAACGCGCAGTTAGTCGCCTACGACAGCTCGATCCGCCTGAACAGCCACGTGGATCGCTACCTCACCATTTCAACGGCCGCGCCGGGCGACGAGCCAGCGTATTTCGAAAAACCTGAAGACCTGCCGCGCGGCTTTGAAGCCGACGCCGCCTCTTTCTTCATCCCCTTCGCGTGGTCGCCAGACAGCGGCCGCCTGGCGGTCACCAGCCAACCGCTTGTGACGCTCACCGACACCGACCTGTGGGTTTTCGATATCGCCGCCGAGACCTGGGTGAATCTGGCGGATGACGGCTACAGCGGCGGGATCGCCGCCGCCGACGCGCCGCCGCCGGGCACGATCGTTGACGTTCAGCCCACCTGGTCGCCTGATGGAACCGCAATCGCCGTCGAGCGCACCGTTATCGGCGCGGACGGGTTGTTCGGGCCGCCGAATTACGCGCTCGTCAACGCTGAGACCGGCGCGGCGCGCGAGCTGGCCGCCGTGCCCGGCACAGCCAGCACCGGCGCAACGACCTCAATGGCCTGGTCAGCGGACGGCGCGACGCTCGCGGTCACGCTGCGCCACCTGAACGCCGACGCGGAAGCCGACGGCGTGTGGCTGTTCGACGCCGCGACCGGCACGGCGCGCCAGCTTCTGACGCTCGCGCAGGTCGGCGACGCGCTGCACACGGTTATGGCCGACCTTGAGCTGACCAGCGTCGGCCCCGCCGTCTGGTCGCCGGACAGCAGCCAACTGCTGCTCTGGGCGGGCCGGGCGACGGGCACGCCGATTCAGGTGTGGCCGTTTGTCGTTGACGCCGCCACAGGCGCGATCGCGTCCGCGCCGATCCCGGCGCACCCGCGCGATTCCGCCGCGGCGCGCGGCCTGCGCCCGCTGCAGGCCGCGTGGTCGCCCGACAGCAGCAGCCTGCTGGTCTTTACGTTTGGCCTGCACCCTGACGAGGACACCACGTCGCTTGACCCGCAGGAAAGCAGCGTGCGCGGCGCTGTTCGCGTCCTCGACCTGGCGGGCGGCGGCAGCCAGCTTCTCGGCTACCTGCCGCTGGGGAAAACGCCGCTGTACTACGCTGCGTGGGCAGCCGATGGGCAGGCCATCATCAACGGCTATCACCTGGCGCTGGAGCAGCCATAAGCTAAAAAACGGGTGGGGCCGCAAGCCCCACCCGTTTCAGATAAGCGCGCCGCAGACGGCTACTTCAGCAGCAGCCCCGGCTCGCGCTGGAAGCGGTACAGGCTGTGCGGCGTCATCAGCGTGACCGCCCGGCGGTAGCCCCCCAGGCAGCCCCGCGTGACCCCCAGCGCCTCATAGTAATCGTAGTAGCGGAAGCTGGCGTAGGTCTCGCGCATGAGCGCGTGCGTTTTGAGCAGCTTCAGGTAATCGTCGAACACGTCGCTGACGTCGAGGTAAAGGTCGGCGCTGTAGCCTTCCATGTCCTCCCAGTTCTCCGAATAGTACACGGCGGACGGATAGTGCGCCGGGTGTTCGCGTTTAAACGCCGGAAGGCCGGCCTTGAACAGCGCGCCGTGAACGATGTGGTGTGTGTTGGTGTGGTCAACGTGCAGGCTGCCCTTCCAGTGGGTGATGATCACCGTCGGGCGGTACTTGCGGATGAGATCGGCAACTGCCCATTCGCTCTCGTCGTTGACCTTCAGCTCGCCGTCCCTGAACGGCAGCAGCTCATAGCTCGCGCCGATGAACGCCGCCGAAGCCTGGGCGTCGTTGACGCGCCAGACGTTGTATTCCTCCGCCGGCAGCGTCGGGTGGCCTTTATCGCCCGCCGTGACGTGGACAATGCTGATCTCCCACCCGGCGCGCTTGTGCTTGAGCATGACCGCGCCGGCCATGTTCTCCGCGTCAGAGATGTGCGCGCCAATCACCATCAAATGACCAGCCATAAACCGTTTGACTCCTCTTTACAGGTCTGCGTGAAAAACAGCGAATTCGCGCCGCCGCCTGAACCCGGCCAGCGAGTAAAGGCGCGCAGCGTCCTCCCCCGTCCACAGGAAGTAGGCGAAATAAGTGTGGCGGGCGCTCATCGCAGCGAGGCAGCGGAACAGCAGCAGCCGCCCAACGCCGAGGTTGCGATACGCCGGGTTGACCCCAAACGGGCCGAACCGTTCGAGCTTCTGCTGGCAGTAGCCGATTATCTCGCCCTGCTTCCGGGCCACGAGAAAGCAGATCTGCTCTGTGTTGGCGCCGCCAAACAGTTCGAGCAGGTAATCCTGCGCGTGGCGGAACCAGTCCCACCCGAAATGCTGGACGATGAACGGCATCAGCTCCGGCAGGTCCGCCGGCGTAACCGGAAGGATGGTCACGCCGTCTTCCTGCTCGCGCCGCCGTTCCAGCGCGGCGATCTCAGCGGGTATCTGAAACCCGCTTAAATCCGCGCCCATGCTGATAGCGTTGTAGCGCGCCTTAAAGCCCACCTGCTCCAGAAACGCCAGCGTGCCCGGATAAGCGTTGATGTCAACGCCGGGCACGAAGTAGTTCGGCACATAGGGCGCGATGTCTATCGTCTGGCGGCCGTCAGCCCTGAGCTGTTCACGCACGTGCGCGAACAGCGCCGCGCCGATCCCGCGCCGCTGGTAATCCGGGTGGACGCCAAAAGCCGTAATCCACGCCTTCTCCGGCTCCAGGCCCTGCAGGAACAGCGGGACCTGCCGGGTAAGCGCCAGCACAAAGCCGACAACGCGCCCGTCCACAACGGCGACCGGGAGGCGCTGCGGCAGGAAGTTCGGGTCGAGCAGGACTTTGGTGCGGAACAGGTGCGCGCTCAGCGCGTCGGCGAACATCGCGGCGCGCCACACGTCCAGCAGCTCCGGCTCGTCTGTGCCACGATAAGGTCTAATCTCCATAGCTAACCCTTAAGACCAGTCAGCGCGATACCGCGAATGAAATAGCGCTGCAAAAAGACAAAGATAATCAGCGTTGGCAGCACCGAAAGCACCGTTCCGGCCATCAGCAGGTTCAGGTTAACCGCCTCAGCGGCGAACAGGCGCAGCGAGTTCAGTCCCAGCGGCACGGTCATCATCTCGCGGCCGTTCAGCACCAGCAGCGGCCACAGGAACGAATTCCACGACCCGATGAACGTGAACGTCCCCAGCGTCGCCAGGGCGGGCGTCACCAGCGGGCGAACGATCCGCCAGTAGATCAGCGGCTCGCTGGCGCCGTCAATGCGCGCGGCGTCCAGCAGCTCGTCGGGGATCGTGACGATGAACTGGCGCATCAGAAAGATGCCGTAGGCCGAAAAGATGCCGGGGACGATGACCCCCTGAAGCGTGTTGATCCACGAAAGCTGCCGGATAATATAGAACACCGGAATCAGCGTGATGAAGGACGGGATCATCATCGTCGCCAGAATTAAATAGAACAGAAAATTCTTGCCGGGGAACTCGTATTTAGCGAAGGCGAACCCGGCGACCGAGCTGGTGAACAGCACCCCCAGCACCGTCCCGCCCGTGATGATTATGCTGTTGAGATACAGCCGGGGAAACGGCAGCACGTCCAGCACTTTTGGGTAGTTCTGAAACTGCGGAACTTCCGGGAGCAGCGTCGGCGGCTGGCGGGTGATCTCCGGCGAGGTCATCAGCGAGGCGTTGATCATCCACAGAAACGGGGTCACCATGACGATTGCCCCGAAGATGACAACGGCGTATCTGATAAGCGTCAGCGACGCCCCGCCGATCGTTTGCGGCTTTTCACGCTCTACCGTCGCCATTGTTTAAGCCTCCGTTCGGTCGCGCAGCACGCGAAGCTGGACAATAGTGATCGCCAGGATGATGGCGAACAGGATGAACGCCATCGCCGAAGCGCGCCCCATCCGCGAGAACTTGAAGGCTGTGTTGTACATGTGCAGCACGACCGTCATGGTTGAGTTGACGGGGCCGCCCGCAGTTGAGGCGAACACCAGGTCAAAGACCTGCAGCCCGCCAATCGTGTTGGTGATCATCACAAATAACATGACCGGGCGCAGCAGCGGCAGCGTGATCCGCCAGAAGCGCTGCCAGGCGTTAGCGCCGTCAACCGAGGCCGCGTCGTAGTAATCCTGCGGAATCCCCTGCAGGCCGGCCACGAAGATCACGATGTAGTAGCCGACGTACTGGTAGATCGCCATCACGATGATAACGCCCAGCGCCTGATACGGGCTGGCCAGAAACGGCTGCCGGGGTATCCCCACCGCGACGAGGATGCTGTTGATCAGCCCGTAGTTGCGGTTGAACAGGAAAGCGAAAATCACGCTCAACGCCAGCGGCGCGGTGATGACGGGCAGGAAGTAGAGGACGCGCCACAGCTTTTCCCCGCGCAGGCGGCTGTTGAGCAGCAGGGCGAACCCCAGGCCCAGCGCGATGTTCGTGCCCACCCCGCCGACAACGAAAACGAACGTGTTGACCAGCGCTTTGCCGAAGATGTCGTCCTGGGTGAGCAGGTAGACGTAGTTATTTATCCCCACCCACGGCATCTCATTGACTGGGCTGAGCATGTTCCATTCGTGCAGGCTGACCCACCCGGAGAACAGGATCGGGATCAGCGAGAACACCAGCAGGCCGATGATCGGCAGCGAGATGAAGATATACGCCCAGATTATCCTGTGCCGGAACAGATGACTTTTCGGCGTTGTGGGGTTTCTGGGGCGCGCAGCAGCTTGTACAGTATTCACAGGATTCTCCGCCGAAGGCTAAGTGTGCGTTTCCAGAAGCGGAAGCGGCGCTGAGGGGGCGCCCGTGAAAACCCCGGACACCCCCTCACTTTCGGCTGTGTTACTGAGCCAGCTCCTGAAGCACGGCGTCACCTTCCATCGCCGCGAACTCAAGCGCTGTTGCCGGGTCCTGCAAGCCGTTCAGCACGGCTTCGATCTCCGCCTGGAGCTTGGTCTTGACTTCCTGACCGCCCGCCACGACCGGCTCTGGCATCGCGTAGTTAACCGACTCGACAAACGGCGCGAGGAAGTGGTCGCCGAGGTCCTCAGCGAAAGCCGTGCGGTCATAGTTCATGCTCGGAATCGCGCCCATCGAGTGAACGAGGTAATTGCCCATCGGCGACCCCGCGCCCTCAGCGGACTCGGCATTCATGCAGCTAATGAACTCCCACGCCGCTTCCTGGTTCGGCGACGACGCGGTCACGCTCCACAGCCAGTTGTAGGACATGGTAGCGGTAGCGGTGCCGCTGGGGCCGACCGGCACTGCCGCGACGCCGACTTCGGTTTCGTAGTCAACGCCGGGGGCGGCCTGCAGGCCCGAACGCCACCAGTTCGCCATGATCATCATGCCGACGCGCCCGTTGGCGAACTCGCCCTGGGCGGCCATGCTCACGTCAATCGCGCCGCTTTCCACCATGTCGGCGTAGAGCTGCAGCGTCTCCAGGCCCTCCGGGCTGTTGAAGGCGGTCGCCGTCTTGTCTTCGGTCAGGTACTGGCCGCCGTTCGACAGCAGCAGCGTCGCCCAGGGGTGCACCACGCCGGAATCCCAGCCGGTGATAACGCCGTAGCCGATCTGCGTGACAGCGCCGGTCTCGTCCTTCTTGCTGATCGCCGTCGCCATTTCCTTCAGCTCGTCCCAGTTCGCCGGCGGCGCGTCATAGCCAGCCTCGGCCAGCAGGCGCTTGTTGTAGATCAGCAGGTAGGTGTTGACCTCAGTCGGCCAGCCCCAGACCTGCCCGCCGGACGTGACGCCCTGCACGACGCCTTCTGGCGCGCCAGCGGCGATAGCGTCAATGACACTCTGCGGCGGCGCCGCGAGCAGCCCGCTGCGCCCGAAATCAGGCAGCCACAGGTTGTACAGGTGGATGATGTCGGTGTTCGTGCCGGCAGTCTGGTTGGCGATGATCTTGGTGAGCAGGTCGTTGAAAGGCACTGTCTCCAGTTCAATCTTGATGCCGGTCTGCGCTTCGCACGCCCCGTACAACTCTTCCTGCCCGGCCAGGTACGTTTCTTCGCCCCAGTGGGTGAGGATGCGCAGCGTGACATCCTGGGCGGATACCAGGCTGACGCCGAGCGCCAGGACCAGGCCCAGCGCGAGAACAAGGAAAATCCGTTTTGTAACCATGAATCGCTCCCTTAACGCATAAGTGGCTGTTTCGTGGCGGGTGGCCGGCTAATCGTCGTACAGCAGATACGGCGCGCGCGCCTGCTCATACGCGCGCAGGTCTGCCTGGAACGACTCGATCAGCTCAGACACAGGGCTGCCGGCATCCAGGTGTTCCCGAACCTGGCTGCCGCCGGTGAGTAAGTCGATGGGACGGCGTCCCCCGTCTGACCAGGGCGCGCGCCACGCGAACTGTTCGGGACAGCTCGCCTTGACCTGCGCCAAAAGGTGGAGTGCTGTCTCGACAGCACGAAAGCGAGCGCGCTCCAGCACGTGAAGCTGAACGCCAGAGCACAGCTCTCCCTGGTATTTGCTGAACGTTGGCACAAAATAGGTCGGGCGGAACCGGACGCCGGGCAGGTCGCGCGCGTTCAGGTCGCGCGCCAGCCGCTCGCCATCCAGCCAGGGCGCGCCAATGACCTCAAACGGCCGCGTCGTCCCGCGCCCTTCCGAAAGCGTCGTTCCCTCAACCAGGCAGGTCCCCGGATAGGCGGTCAGCGAATCCAGCGTCGGCAGGTTGGGCGACGGCTGGACGAACGGCAGCCCGGTTTCATCGAACCACAGCGCGCGCCGCCAGCCGGCCAGCTTCACGACCGTGACCGCCGCGCCGATCGCCAGCGCTGCGTTGCACAGCAGCGCCAGCTCGCCCGCCGTCATGGCGTGGCGGATGGGCACAGGGGCCAGCCCGACGAACGAGCTGTACGTCGGCTGAAGCAGCGGGCCTTCGGGCGCGCGGCCGCTGATCGGGTTGGGGCGGTCGAGGACGATCACCGGGATGCCGTGCTCAGCGCCCGCCTTCAGCGCGTAGACCAGCGTCGAGAGATAGGTGTAAAAGCGAACGCCGCCGTCCTGCAGGTCGTAAACCAGCGCGTCAACCCCCGCCAGCATCTCGGCGGTCGGCTGCTTGGTGCTGCCATACAGGCTGTAGGCGGGCAGCCCGGTCAGCGGGTCAACGGCGGTGACGACGTGCTCGCCCGCCTGGGCGCTGCCGCGAATCCCGTGTTCAGGGCCGAACAGCGCCACCAGCGCGCTCCCTGGGTGCTGGCGCAGCCGGTCGATGCTGCTGTTCAGCGCGTGATCAACGCTGCTGGGGCTGGCGATCAGCCCCAGCCGCCGCCCGGCCACGAGGTCGGGCTGCTGATCAAGCAGCACGTCAATCCCCACTCGAACGCTCATCGCGCCTCCCTGGTCGATTCGCGCTGGACCAGCCCGGCAGGCAGCAGCACATTCGCTGGTGCGCTCTGCCGGCCGTCAAGCATGCTGAGCAAAAGCGTAAACGCCTGCTGCCCGATCTCAGAAAGCGGTTGGTGGACGGTCGTCAGCGGCGGCGAGGTGAACGCCGAGACTTCGATGTTGTCGAAACCCACGACCGACATGTCATCCGGGACGCGCAGGCCAGCTTCAGCCAGCGCCCGATAAGCCCCGATCGCCAGCGCGTCGCTCGCCGCGAAAATCGCCGTTGGGCGTTCTTCATCGGCGAGCAGCTCGCGCATCGCTATGTAGCCGCTCTCGTAACCCCACTGGATGCTGTGGGCGTAAACGACGCGCTGGTAGGGCAGGCCGCTGTCGCTGACCGCCTGGCTGTAGGCCAGCTGGCGCTCGCGGGCGACCCCCAGGTCGTATGACCCGGCGATGTGGGCGATGCGCCGATGCCCCAGCGCGATCAGATGCTGCGTCGCGCCGTAAGCCCCGGCGCTGTTGTCCACGCTGACGACCGGCACCGGCGACGGCAGGGTCGAGCTGTCGATCAACACCGTCGGCACGCCGTCGGCGGCCAGCAGCACCATGTTGTCGCGGTTGATCGTGTTGACGATGATCACGCCGTCGGCGCGGCGGCTGCCGATTTCCCGCAGGTAGGCCTGTTCGCGCGCCGCGCTGTGCGCCGTGTTGTAAAGCAGAACGTGATAATCCTGCGCGTAGGCCGTCGCTTCGATGGTGCTCGCGATTGTCGAGAGGACCGGGTTGGAAATGTCCAGGATGATAAGCGCGATCATCCGCGTCTGCTGCGTGCGCATGCTGCGCGCAATCGGGTTACGCCGGTAATTCAGCTCTTCGATTGAGCGCAGCACCCGATGGCGCGTTTCGTCAGAGATGTTTCCGGTGCCGTTCACGATGTACGACACCGTCTGCACGCTGACCCCCGCCTGCTCGGCCACATCACGCATTGTCGGGCTTTGTCGTCGCATTATCTGCTTCCAGTCCACTGCGCGCGCTGAACGGCGGCTAGAGGCTCTTCTCGAACGCCGCGTAATCGCGGAAAACCTGCAGGTTGTTCTCTTTTTCCACGCCGGCGACTGTCGGCGAGACGAAAATGCGCTCAGGCGTCTTGCCCATCCGCACCAGCTCGTCGGTCGTCGCGGCCAGCAGCGCCATCGTGATGGCGATAACCGCGAGCGTCGAACTCGCCGAGACTTTTTCCGGGCGGCCGGGCACGTCTACCAGCGCGTCCTCCAGCGGGCAGCAGTTGTCAATGACGATGTCGGCGACGTCGGCCAGCGCCTTGCCGGACGAATGGGTCGGCTGGTTGCGCTGGCGGTTCGCGATTGAGGTCACACCCACGACCGTCAGCCCGGCTTTTTTGCCGGCCAGCGCCACTTCGACGGGCGCCGCGTTCATGCCGCCGTGCGAATAGACGATCAGCGTGTCGCGCGGGTCTAAATGATGCGACAGCAGCACCTGCTCGGCGTACCCTTCCGTCCGCTCAATCCACAGCAGCTCGCGCGCGCCGCCCGGCCCCGTAATGTTGAACCACATCGTGCGCGGGTCCATGATCGGGTGAAAACCGACATACGACCCATAGCGCGGGAACATATCCAGCACCGGGATCACGGAATGCCCTGACCCGAACAGGTGCGCCGCCCGCCCAACGCTGATCGAGCTGGCGCAGGCTTTGCCCGCCCGCTCGATCGCGTCAAGCTGCGTCGTCTGAATCTGCTGGAGGATGGGGAACGCTTTTTCAAAGTACTCATTGGCAGACATGGTGCGAACACTCCTTATGGGGTTCCGGTTGAGGTTGCAAACACGGCGGGCGCGGCGCAGCCGCGCGGCCAGCCGCCAGGAAAACAGGTCCAGAGGCAAAGGGCCGGGAAGCGCTCATCCAATCCATCCGCATCCACCCCCGGCAGCTCATTGGCGCTCAAACTGCTCAAAGGCCGAATAAGCAGCGCCCAGCAGCCCGGCCTCCTCGCCGAGCGTTGAGGGGACGATCAGGACATCGCGCGCGGCGTAAGGCTGCGCCCACTCAGCGGCGATCTGGCGGACGCTGGGAAGAATCAGATCAGAGTGGCGGCCAATGCTGCCGCCGAGCACGACCACCTGCGGGTTGGCGAAACTGATAACGGACGCGACCCCCAGCCCGATATAGCGCGCCGTTTCCTCCATGACCTGGCAGGCGAGCGCGTCCTGCTGCCGGGCGGCGGCGAAAACCTGCTTGGCGGTCAGGCCGTCGGGCTGCAAACAGGTCGGCGCGCCGCGTTCGATGCGCCGGCGCGCCGCGCGCACGATGCCCGCCCCGGACGCCGCCTGTTCCCAGGAAACAATGCCGTCCTCGGTGTGAATTGGAAACCAGCCCACCGCGCCGGCCAGCCGGTTATAGCCGCGCCACAGCCGGCCCTCTTCGATGAAGCCCGCGCCGATCCCCGTGCCGATAACAATTGAGGCCAGCGACTGGCAGCCGCGCCCCGCGCCGCCCCACCACTCGCCCAGGGCGGCGGCGTGCCCATCGTATTCGATGCTCGCGGGCACGCCAAAGCGCGCGCTCACCAGCCCCTTCAGGTCGATATCTTCCCAGCCCGGCAGGTTCGGCGCCCAGAGGATGCGCTCGGTTGCGCGGTCAATCACCGCCGGGGCGCTCAGCCCGACCGCGAAGATCGCCTCGCCGTCGAGCACGGCGCGGCTCATCGTCACAATCTGATTCACGACTTCGGCGTAACCGCGAAGATCGGTTGGCTGGTGCGTTTTACGCAGGATGCGCCCGTCACGGGCGACCGCCGCTACAGCGACTTTGGTGCCGCCAATATCTACAGCCAGTACCGACACAAGACCCCCGGAGCAGCAACAAGCTAATAATCAACAAAACTGGCTTTAGTTTAACGTTCAACTGAACGTTAAACCAAAGTCTACAACAGAATATTTCCCGCTGTCAACTATTTCGCCGGGCGCGGGCAAAGCCGCCGCGCCGCCAATCTCGACCGCCCCCGGCGCGCCTGTGTTATAATCCTGGCCCTGATCGTGACCGGGATAAGGCGCGCATGGCGATTGACTACGTGATTGATTACCCCTGCGTCCCCAAGCAGACGCTGGGAACCGACGGCATTCTTGAACGGCTGAAGGCGCAGGAACGCGCGCACGCCGTGATCGAGCTGTTCCGCCGCAGCGGCGACGCCCGCCCGCCAACGGAGATGGGCTTCGAGTTCACGCGCGCCGCCGCCGATGGCAGCGAGGAAACACAGGTGATCGTCGTCCAGCACCTGCTCGATTTCGCCGCCGATCTGCGCCCGCTGGAGCCGTACTGCGTCGGCTGCCCGGCCAACCGCGCTGGCGCGCCCTTCGGCTGCATGGGGCAGGTGAAATACCCGCTGTCGGGCGCGGGCGAGGCGTGGCTGCTCAGCCAACTGCCCAACGTGGATGAGACGCTGCTGTGGATGCTGCTGCGCCAGGGCATCCAGGATTTCAATTACGACGGCAGCACCGCGCTGCCGCTGCGCGAGGCCGACAGCGCGATCTTCGCTGACCAGCGCACCAGCTACCGCGTGCTGGGCGAGCTGACGATCACCAGCAACCAGGTGTTCGAGATGGTGTTCCTGGTAGGGCACATCCAGCCTAACCACGCCGGCGTCCTGCTGCTGTTTTTCGGCGCGGTGGCACGCCAGCTAGAGGCGCAGGATATCATGGCGCTGGGCACGCTGCCGCTGCCGCAGCGCGAGCAGATTCCGTTTCAGCTCAGCCCGCAGCCGACGGACGACAGCACTATCGCCGAGCTGAAGGAATTTCTCTACGGCCTGTACCTGGCCTGGCAGCTTGACGTGCGCCTGCTGCTCGATGTCTGAGGCGCGCGCCGCCGGCAGAAACCGACACGCACATCTTGCAAGCGCCTCATAAATTATGGTAGACTGCTCACAATCGCAGTTAAACTGTAAGATACCGTGTTAGACGACCCGGACCACCCTCCATTACGGAGCCAACAGCGGCATAGCCCCCGTTTTCCATGCCGGTTTGGAGGCATACACGCGCCTGGCCGGTGTTTTGCCGTTCGCGCACAGACCGGACGCCCTAGATAAAGGACCTGATACTTTGGACGACGGCTATTTATCCAGCGTAATAACGCTGCTGCTGCTGATTCTGGCGCATGGCGCGGTCAGCCTGGGCTACACCGCCCTGGTCAACGTGCGCCCCGCCGCGCTGCGCGAGCAGGCCGACGAAGGCAGCGCCCGCGCCCAGCGCATCCTGGCCCTGGTGGAGCGCTTCACGCGCCTGACGATTACCTACCAGTTCGCGCTGCTGCTGCTGCACTTTGGCATCGCCGCCGCCGCCGTCATCGGCCTGGCGGTGCCGCTGACGCAGACCTACCCGCAGGCCGCGCCGGCCCTGATTTACACCGTCGTCGTCACGCTGACGGCGCTGGTCACGCTGCTCGTCGGCGACCTGATCCCGGCGACGCTGGCCAGCGCGCACGCCGAACAGTTAGCCGGCTGGGGCCTGGCCGTCATGCGCCCGCTGCTGTTCGTGCTGGGGCCGGTCGTCGCCTTTACCACCCGCCTCAGCCAGGCGCTGTCGCGCCTGTTCGGCGGCGATTCGCTGGCCGCCTCCGTCACCGAGGAAGAGATCATGACGCTGGTTGACGCCGGCCAGAAGGAAGGCGCGATCGAAACCGAAGAAAAGGAAATGATCCTCTCGGTGCTGCAATTCGGCGAGACAATGGCCTACGAGGTGATGGTCCCGCGGCCCGACGTGGTGGCGCTGGAGATCAGCACGTCGTTTGACGCCGCGCTGCGCAGCTTTATCGAAAGCGGCCACTCGCGCATCCCCATCTACCGCGACACGATAGACAACATCGAGGGCCTGCTGTACGCCAAAGACCTGCTGATGGTGTTCCACCAGAACGGCGAAAACGGCGCGCCGCGGCCCCAGTCCATCCGTGAGCTGATGCGCCCGGCCTACTTCGTGCCAGAAACCAAGCTGGCTGGCCTGCTGCTCAAAGAGCTGCAAACCGGCAAGATTCACATGGCGATCGTGGTGGATGAGTATGGCGGGACCGCCGGGCTGCTCACCATTGAGAACCTGATCGAGGAAATCGTCGGCGACATCCAGGACGAGTACGACCTCAACGAGGAAGCCGACTACGTTGCCGACGGGCCAGACGCCTACATAATTGACGCCGGCATGAACCTGGACGACGTGAACGAGCTGCTGGACGTGGACCTGCCCACCGAGGACAGCAGCACGCTGGGCGGCTTTATCTACAGCCGGATAGGCCGCGTGCCCGCCGTCGGCGAAATCGTCAGCGACGAGGAAAATCAGCTGACCTTGCGCGTTGAATCGGTGGATGGCCGCCGCATCCGCAAGGTGCATGTCGAACGGCAGCGCCCCGCCGCCGCCGACGAGGCCGCGCCGCCCGCCAGCGGCCCAGCGGAACCTAACCCGCGCCCCCTGGACAAAGCCGGATGACAAACCACCCACAGACGCCCACTGTTCAACCTGAAGCGCTGGTGACGGCGGCCATCGCCGCGGCGCAGCACGCTTACGTCCCGTACTCAGATTACCCGGTGGGGGCGGCGCTGCTGGCCGCTGGCGGCCAGGTGTACACCGGCTGCAACGTTGAAAACGCCGCCTACCCCGCCACCATCTGCGCCGAGCGCACCGCGCTGGTCAAGGCCGTCAGCGAAGGCCAGCGCCAGTTCACGGCTATCGCCGTCGCCACGCGCAACGGCGGCTCGCCCTGCGGCACCTGTCGCCAGATGCTCTACGAGTTCGCGCCGGGCCTGCGGGTGTATATCGCCGATTTCACGGGGCGGCTGCTGCACGCCGCCACCCTGGCGGACCTGCTGGCGCTCGGCTTCGGCCCGGCAGACCTGCCCCGCGCCGGTGGCTGATTATCCCTGCCTGGACTGACGGCCCCTGCGGCCGCCGGCTGGCGACTCCGCGATGCCCCGCCCTGACCGCGCATTTCGCACCGAGGCGCTCATTCTCAAGCGGCGCGACTTTGGCGAAGCCGACCGCCTGCTGACGATTCTCACGCCCCGGCACGGCAAGCGCGATGTTATCGCGCCGGGCGCGCGCAAACCCACCTCCACGCGCACCGGCCATGTCGAGCTGTTCACGCGCGCTGACCTGCTCATCCACCAGGGGCGCGAGCTGGGCATCGCCGCCCAGGCGCAGATGGTCGCCCCGTACCTGGCGCTGCGCGAGGACCTGCAGCGCGGGGCCTACGCCAGCTACGCCGCCGAGCTGCTGGACCGCTTCACCGCCGAGGGCGACGAGGACTACGGCGCGCTGTTCACGCTGCTGGACACCACGTTCGCCCGCCTCTGCGCCGACCCTGACCCGCGTCTGGCGGTGCGCTACTACGAAATGCGCCTGCTTGACCTGGTTGGCTTCCGCCCGGAACTCAATCACTGTGTCGTCAGCCGCGAGACGATCCAGCCTGAGGACCAGTACTTCAGCTTTGTCGAGGGCGGGGCTGTGCGCCCGCAGCACGCCGTCCGCAGCGCGTCGGTCGTGCCGGTCTCGCTGCTGGCCCTCAAGGTGCTGCGGCACATGCAGCGCAGCCCCTACGAACAGGTCAGCAGCCTGCGCGTCAGCCGCGCGCTGCACGATGAGGTCGAGCGCGTGCTGCTGGGCTACATCACTTTTCTGCTGGAGCGCCGGCTGCAAAGCGCGGCCTTCATCCAGCGCATCCGCCAGCCCTGACGCCGTTCGGCGCGCATGCCGGGCCGCCCGTTAACGATCAGCGGCCCAATACATGTTAAACTGGTGGCGTGCGATGGCGGCGAAACAGCAAAGGACACCGTGACCGACACACTGGAACACATCATTTACGCCGGGCCGCCGGCCAGCGGCCAGCTTCTCGGCCTGAGCGCCGCGCTCAGCGTGGACGACGCCGCCGCCTGGCGCGCGCTGGTCAACCTGGACGCGCCGCCGGGCGAGCCGGGGGCGGCGGTCGGCGTGTTCAGCGGGGCGGGGCGCGGCTTTCTGGTCGCGCGGGCGACGGCAGCCAACGGCGCTGGCCCGGTGATCGAGTGCCTGACGGTCCCGCGCGGCGCGCTGGCGCAGGCCGCCGGCGGCCTTGAGCCGCTGCTGGCCCTGCTCGATACCGCGCCGCCGCCCTTAGACAAACCGTTCACCGCCGAAACGCCGCAGGTGCTGCCGGCCTATGAGCTGCCCAACCTGCCGCCCTGGGCCGCCGAGGACCGGCTGGCGGCCTTTCAGGCGCTGCTGGCCAATTACGCCGGCGACGATTTCCTCACGGCGCTCTCGCTGCTGGGCGCGGCGCTGGATACGCGCGGCCTGCTGATCGTCGGGTGGCCCGGCGGCTGGCGCCGGCGGCTGCGGCTGGTGCAGGGGCTGATGGCGCTGCTGCCCGCCCCGGCGCGCGCCGAACTCACGTTTTCCACCCACGCCGCCGCCCCCGGCGCGCCCGCGCCGCGCGTGATCTTCGCCGCCGCCCCCGGCGACAGCGCCCGCCGGGTGGCCAGCCTGCCGGCGGCGGTGCTGGACGACGACACCCTGCTTTCGCCCTATATCACGCTGCTGGCCGATATGTGGACCGGCGACCCCGAAAGCTATATAGCCGCGCTGGCGGAAATGGACCTGATCGCCGAACACCTGCTGGCCGGCGGCGCTGACCTCACCGAAGAGCTGATAAAAGTGGCCGGGCGCATGGACCTGAACCACCGCGTGCTGGCCAATGAACACGTGCCGTCGGAGGTGCTGAAATCCGTTTTCAGCGGGCGGCTGATGCTGTCGCCCGCGCTCTACCGCCGCTATGCTGAGCGCCTGCTGGCGCACGCCCTGGAAGCGCGCGACACCGAGGCGGCGCTGATCGTGGCGCAGCAAATGGATATGGACCCGGCGCTCGACAAAGCGCTGAGCAGGACGCTGGACGAGGCGCTGAAAACGCAGCCCGACGCCGTGTACGTGTTCGTGCGCGCCCGCCTCAGCGACACCGCGGAGGTCAGCACGACCTGGCTGGAGCGGCTGCACGCGGCGGCGGCGGCGGCGCTGGAAGTGGCGGTGAACGACGGCGACGAAGCCACGCTCGCCAACTGGCTGCGGCTGATCGCGCGCGAGCCGGCCAGCTACCGCCTGCGCGACGCGCTGCACCAGGGCATTCTGGCGGCGCAGGCGCGCGCGCACGCCGACGGCGAGCTGGCGCGGCTGCTGCTGGGGCTGGCTGTCAAACACGACACTGAGGCGCTTGAGCCGCTGCTGACCGACACCGCGCTGCTGGCCGCTATCCCGGAGAACCTGGGACTGGTGCTGCGCGACTACGCCGGCGACCCGCTGGCCACGCTCCAGGCGCGCGGGCCAGAGATGTTCACGGTAGCGCTGGCGCTGGCTGCCGAGGCGCGCGCCGCGCAGCAGTTCACGCCCGCCGTCAACGAAGAGGTGTGGCGGCTGTACACCGCCGGCCCGGCGCTCAACCTGCCAGCGCGCTACCAGCCGGACCGCATCGTCGAAGCCTGGGCCGCCACCGGCGCTGAGTGGTTGCCAACCGCCGCCCTGGAACACCTGCTCAAGCTGATTCTGGCTGACGGCCACGACGCGCTCTTTACCCAACTGGCGCACGGCCTGGCCGCGCGCGCCAGGCTGGAGCCGCTGCTGCCGGCGGCGCTCCAGGCCAGCCAGCGCAGCCCCGGCGACGTGCTCACGCTGGTGAGCCAGCTTGTCAGCGCGCACGACCTCAGCCAGCAGGCGGCGGTCAGCGTCTGCCTTGAGCTGGCCGACCGGCGCGAGTGGCGGCAGGCGGCGCTGCCGCTGGTGGAGCAGGCCGTCCGCCTGATGCAGCAGAACCCGGCGCTGGATGTCGCCCCTGAAACCGCCTGGCACATGCTGGAGCTGGCGGCGCGGGCGCGCACCGAGCCGGTGGCGCGCGCCGCCGCGCGCCAGTTGTGCGCCGCCGCCGAGGCGCTCGCCGCCGCTGACGACCCGGACGCCGACACCGCCCTGATGGACCTGCTGGGGCGGCTGATCGAGCAGCTTCAGTGGAGCTACGCCGCCCGCCAGCACACGCTTAGCTGGTGGCGCGATTTCGTCCGCCGCCAGCCAATCGCCCACCTGGCCCGCTTCGATAAGCTTCTGGAGAGCAGACGCGGCCTGGACGACGTCCGCAGCATCCTGCAGACGACGCTGGCGTTTCGCCGCATGCTGGGCAAACGGTCCTGGCAGACCTTCGCCAGCGACATCAACACCGCGTTCGCGATCCTGGAGGACCTGGCCGAATCGTTCGAGCCGTCGCGCCGGCGGCCCTTCACCTTCGACCAGGACACGGTCCGCGCCGAGCTGGACGCGCATGAAGGCGCGCTGAGCGACCAGGAACAGCGCATCCTGGCGCGCAATTTCAAAGAGCTGGCGCAGATTATCGGCGAGATGGGCGACCACCGCAGCCGCGCCAGCCTGATGCGGCGCGGCGACGAGGTGGACCGCCATCTCATGGCTGGCGAGCAGCAGCCGTCAGGCGCGGTAGACGTGATGAAATGGATGGCGGGCTACCTGGACGGCGCGCAGGACAGCCATGAGGAAGACGGGTGAGGCTGGCGGTCAGAACTGAAAGCCGGCGCGAAAGCGCACCAGCTTGCGCGCGTAGCGCTGCGTGTAGGTCTTGAGCTGGTTTTCCAGCCCGTTCCAGCGGTCAGACAGCAGAATATCGTGCACGTCCTCAAGGTCCTCAGCGATAAACTCAAGCTGACGCACCGGGTAAGGCCCGTAAGCCACGTGCCACACGCGAAACATGTACAGGCCCATCACCTCCAGCTCTGGCACAAATTCCTTCAGCACGTACTGATAATACCGGTCCACAACCTCAGGCCGGATATCGTAGCTGAGCAGCACTTTGCAGGTAGGGCTGATGCGCGTTGGTGGCATGGCGGCTGTCCGTTATCCTGGAAGTTGATTCTATCACGCTTTAGGGCCGTATGTGATAATATCACTGTTTTCTTACCTGCGGCGCGCCAGGCCGCGCCGCGCCAGCGCCAGGCGAACACCCGCCGTATTTTCAGCCAAAGGGGTGTGAACAAGCTATGGATAACCTGCAAAACCAACTCGACGAGCTGCGAGCCAGGCTGCGCGCGCTGCCAGACGACGCCCAGGCCGCCGCCGCGCTGGAACGCGACGCGCGCGCCCTGCTGACGGACGCCAAGAACACCCCCCACGAGGCCGCCGCGCAGGCGCTGTTCGCTGAGCTGGCGCGCCTGGGCAGCGCGACATCGCCGGCGGCGGCCACTGTGCGCGGGCTGCTGCGCCGGGCGCGCATCCGCATTGAGATCGCCGGCGACGAGGACGACATCGACGACGCGATTGACATCCTGGCTGAGGCGCTGGCCCTTAACCCGCGCGACCCCAGCGTGATCGAGACGCTGCAGCACGCCGCCGCCCACAACCAGCAGGCCGGCCAGCGCGTCAGCGACCTGTTCGACCGGCACGGCGTCAAGGCAGCGGCGGCCCCGCCCGCCCCGCCCACGCCGCCCGCCGCGGCGGCAGACGACGACCTGCCCGCGCCGCCCGCTGACCGCCCGCTGCCCAGCTACCCGACGTCGTCCGGCTACCCGCCGCCAGAGCGCCAGATTCAATCGCGCGAGCGCGAGGCGCCCGCCCGCCGCCCGCCGGGGCAGGGGCCGCTGTACACCGGGCCAGATATTGACGAGGCGCTGTCCGACATCACACAGGCCTACTACTCCGGCGACTACCAGCAAACCATTGACCAGGCGAACCGCATCCTGGCGCAGCAGCCCGGCAACCCGACCGCGCTTGAGTACCGGCAGAAGGCCGAGGACAACCTGATACGCGGCATCGTGCCCGACCACCGCATCCCCTTCGAGGCGCGCGTGTCGTACAACCGCGCGAACTCGCTGGTGCGCGCCGGCAATTACGACGAGGCCGAACGCCTGTACCGTGAAGCGCGCGACCTGGCGGAGCGCAGCGGCATCTTAAGCTGGAAGGACGCTGAACAGGCCCTGCTCGACATTCAGGACCTGGCGCTGGCGCGCGAGCTGCTCAACGAGGGCGACCGGCTGATGTCCACCGACAACTGGACCGAGGCGCTGCGCAAATACGAGGGCGCGCTGCGCGTCGTGCCCAACGACCCGCAGGCGGAGGAGCGCATCGAGACTGTGCGCCGCATCCAGCAGGACGCTGACCAGGCGACGGTGCAGCTCAGCACGCTCAGCGGCTCGCTGCAGGACCAGGCGGCCCAACTGCAAAACGTGCTCAGCATTCTGGCGCGCGCGCGCCAGCGCCTGCCCAACAGCCAGCGCCTGACGCAGCTTTTGCAGGACGCCAATCACCGCCTGGTTGGCATCCGAACGCAGCTTCACGACCAGGCGCGGGCCGCGCTGGCGCGCGCGGGCGGCTCCAACTCAGTTGAGGAACGCCTGGGGCTGACCAACGACGCGCTTAACCTGCTGGAGCTGGCCGTCAAGCTGGACCCCGGCGACGCCGAGGTGGCCGACGCGCTGCTGGCGGCGCGCACCAGCGCCAGCGACATGCAGCGCGCCCGCCAGATCATCGAACGGTCGTCGGCGCTGATCGCGCAGAATTTCGATAACGAGCTGGCGCACGCCCGCTCCATGCTGGCCAGCCTGACCGATTACGCCCAGGACTCGCGCTACCGCACCGCCGTCAGCGACCTGCTGGCGCGCTACGTTGAGCGCGCCGAAATCGCGCTTGAGGAAGGCAGCCTGGGCGACGCTGAGACCTGGCTGACCGTCATGCACGAGGAACCGTTTCACATTCTGGGCCGCCGCGCCGAGGTGCAGCGGCTGGAAAACGCCATCAAAGGCCGCCGCCAGCAGCGCCGCTTCCGGCTGGCAGCGGCGGGCGTCCTGTTCGTCATCTTCGGCGGGCTGGGTGTCGCGCTGGCGCAGCCGCTGTGGATGCCGATCATCAACCCGCCGCCCACCGGCACGCCCACCAGCACCGCGACCCCCAGCGACACGCCGACCCCCAGCGACACACCCACGCCCACCAACACGCCGACCGCGACCACCACGCCCACCGACACGGTGACGCCGTCGCCGACCGTCACGCCGTCGTGGACCGTGACCGCCTCGCTGACGCCGACGCACACCACCACGCCGACGCACACGCCCACGCCCAGCGACACGCCGACTATCACGCTGACGCCCACCATCACGCCCACCCAGCAGGTGCTGTGCGATGTGTTCATCCCCGGCCCGGACGCGGCCAACGTCCGCGCTGAGCCGTCCATCGCCTCGGCGCGCGTGGGGGCGGTCCCGGCGGGCAGCGTCGTGCCGGTGTCCGGCCAGCAGATCGGCACCGACGGGCGGCTGTGGTATCTGATTCGGTTTAACATCGGTAGCGCGTCGGTGACGGGCTGGGTACGCTCGGACGTGGTGCGCGTCGTGAACCAGTGCCCGCCGCTGTAAACCGGCGGGCTTAACCCTTCCTGTGTCTGCTGCTCCCCCTGCTGCTGGCTGACGGCAGGGGGATTTTGTTCGCGCCCGGCCAGAGGGAAAACAGGGGATCAGCCAGGGGCGGCGGCAGGCCAGTTTTCGAGCGTGCGCTGCACCACCTGCAAAAAGGCGTCGCCGTCGGCCCCGTCGGTCACGCGGTGATCAAACGTCAGCGTGACATACGCGCAGGGGCGGATGGCGATAGCGTCGCCGATCACCTTGACGCGCTTCTCCACCATCCCCACCCCCAGGATGCCAACCTGCGGCTGGTTGATGATCGGCGTGGCGAACAGGCTGCCGCTGACGCCGTGATTGGTGATGGTGAACGTGCCGCCCTGCACCTCGTCAGGCCGGAGCTGGCGGCTGCGAGCGCGCGCCGCCAGGTCGTTGATCGCGCGCGCCAGCCCTTCCAGGCTTAAATCCTGCGCGTTTCTGAGCACCGGCACGATCAACCCGCCCTCGACAGCGACGGCGATGCCCAGGTGCACCGCCCGCTGCACGAGAATGCCCTCATCGGTCCAGCGGGCGTTAACCGCTGGGCGCGCGCGCAGCGCCGCGACCGCCGCCGCCGCGAAGTAGGCCGTCAGCGTAAGCCTGACGCCCTGCTGGGCGAGCGTGTCGCGCTGCGCGGCCTGGTGCGCCAGCGCCGCCGACATGTCCACTTCAAACACAGTCGTCACGTGCGGCGACGTGTGCAGCTTGCTGCGCACCATGTGTTCAGCGATGGCGCGGCGCAGCGGCGTCAGCGGGATTAACTCGCCGTCGGCGGCGGGCGCGGGGTGCGGCGCAGGGTGCGGCGCAGGCGCGGGCGCGCTGGCCCGCGTCTCGTAGTCAACCGTCGCCTTGAACAGGTCGCCGCTGCCGGGCTGCTCCCAGGGCGGCAGGTCGTTCGGGGCGGGCTGCGGCTGGGGCTGGCGCGCCAGGTACGCCTCTACGTCGCGCTTGGTGACGCGCCCGCCGTGCCCACTCCCGGCGATCTGCGCCAGGTCCAGGCTGTGTTCAGCGGCCATGCGCGCCACAACCGGCGTCACGTGCGCCCTGAGCGGCGGCTCTGCGTGGGCGGCGGGGGCCGCTGGCGGCGGCGCGGCGGCGGGCGCGGGCGCGCTGGCGGCGGCATCCGGGGCGGCGGGCGCGGCCTCGCCCGGCTGGCCGATGACGCACAGCAGCGTTCCGGCGCTGACCGTCTGGCCTTCGTCCACGTAAATCCTGAGCAGCACGCCGCCCGCCGGGGCGGGCACTTCCGTGTCCACCTTGTCGGTGCTCACCTCCAGCAGCGGCTCGTACTCGCTGACAGCCTCGCCCTCGCGCTTGAGCCAGCGGCTCACGGTTCCTTCAACGACGCTTTCGCCAAGCTGCGGCATGATTACGTTTGCGGTCATAAACAGGTCTCTGATCTACAGTCGCTGGTCGTTAGCTTTCGGCGGCCCGGTTAATACCCGGCCAGGTCGCGGATGGCGGCGGCGATGGTGTCCGGGTTGGGCATGAAAAATTCCTGCATCGGGTGGCTGAAGGGCACGCCCGGCACATCCGGCCCGGTGTGACGCTTCACCGGCCCGTCCAGATACTCGAAACCGTCGTCCGCCAGCACAGCGGCGATCTCAGCGCCGTAGCCCAGCGTCAGGTTGTCCTCGTAGACCACCAGCGCCTTGCCCGTCTTTTTGACCGACGTGAGAACGGCGTCGCGGTCCACCGGCAGCAGCGTGCGCAGGTCAACCACCTCGGCGTCAATGCCGTCGGCGCGCGCCACCTGGTCGGCGGCGATCACCGCGTAGTGCGCCATCATGCCGTAGGCGAACACCGACAGGTCGCGGCCTTCACGGGCGATGCGCGCCGGGCCGATAGGCACGGTGTAGTCGTCGGACGGCACGTCACCCTTGATCGCGCGGTAGCCCTTCTTAGGTTCAAAGAACAGCACCGGGTTCGGGTCGCGCACAGCGCTCTTGAGCAGCCCTTTGGCGTCGTGCGGCGTGGACGGAATCACCACTTTGAGGCCGGGCACGTGCGCGAAGAACGCCTCCACGCTCTGGCTGTGATAGAGCGCGCCGCTGATGCCGCCGCCGTAAGGCGCGCGAATGGTCAGCGGCACGCGCCACTCGCCGCCAGACCGGTAGTAAAAGCGGGCGGCCTCGTTGGCGATCTGGTTAAACGCCGGGTGGATGAAGTCAGCGAACTGAATCTCGCAGATCGGGCGCAGGTCGGTCAGCGCCGCGCCGATGCCCACCGCCACAATCGAGAGTTCGGCCAGCGGCGCGTCCACGACGCGCAGCGCGCCGTATTTGTCGAACAGGCCCTGCGTGGCGCGGAACACGCCGCCGCGCGGCCCTACGTCCTCGCCAACGATGAACACGCGCGGGTCGCGCGCCAGTTCCTCGTCCATCGCGGCGCGGACAGCGTCAATCAGCGTCATCGTGGTCATTGAGCGGCGTCCTCCAGCGGGGCGTATACAGGGGCCAGCGCCGCTTCCGGCGCGGGATAGGGCGCGTCCTCGGCGGCGCGCTGGGCGCTGTCCACCTCGGCGCGCGCCCAGGCTTCATACTCGTCAACCTGCGCCGGCGTGAGCGCGCCCTGCTCCAGCAGGTAAGTCTGGTAGCGCACCAGCGGGCCGCGCTGCTTCCACTGCTCAACTTCCTCGCGACTGCGGTAGCTGCGGTCGTCGTCGTCGGACGAGTGCGGTGTGAGGCGGTAGGTGCGGGCCTCGACCAGCGTCGCGCCCGCGCCGCTGTAAGCGCGCTCGACGGCGGCGCACATCACATCGTAAACGGCCAGCACATCGTTGCCGTCCACCGTGACGCCGGCCACGCCGTAGGCGGCGGCGCGCTCCGCCACGCTGCTGACGGCCATCTGCTGCGCCATCGGCACGCTGATCGCGTAGATATTGTTCTGCACCAGACAGATCATCGGCAGGCGGTGGACGCCGGCCCAGTTCATGCCCTCGTGCCACTCGCCCTGGCTGGTAGAGCCTTCGCCCAGGCAGGTGAGCGCCAGCCGCGGCTGGGTTGCGTCGGCGGGGTCAACCAGGCCGGCAGCCTGCCGGTATTTGATGGCGAAGGCCAGCCCGGCCGCCTGCGGCACCTGTGTCGCTACCGGCGACGAGCCGCTGACGATGTTGAGCGCTTTCGAGCCGAAATGGCCGGGCATCTGGCGGGCGGCGCTGCTGGGTTCGCCCTCTTTGCCGAACAGGCTGAGCATGAAATCAAACGGGGTGACGCCGACCGCCAGCACCAGCGCAAGGTCGCGGTAGTACGGGTGGACGTAATCCACGCCCCGGTTGATGGCGAACGCCGCGCCAACCTGCGCCCCTTCGTGGCCCATCCCGCTGATGTGGAAGGCGATGCGGCCCTGGCGATGCAGCATCCAGGCACGCTCATCCAGACGGCGGCTGAGCAGCATCACCCGGTACATCTCCAGCAGCGCTGCCTGGTCCAGGCGCGCTGAAGGGCGCGCCGCAGCGTCCGTAACAGTCATAATCCACACCTCTTAAAAGTTAACCGTAACAGCAAAATCGGGTATTCTGAACTGCACCGCGCGCGGCGGGGTCTTTGCGCAGTCTGCCTAAACGCCGCCGCCGCCGCGCCATATACTGTACACAAGGCGGCGCTGAGAATCAAATTCAGCGCGCGCGGGCAGCAAGTCCCCTCTCCTATGGAGAGGGGATTTAGGGGTGAGGTTGCGCACCTCACCCCCCGGCCCCCTCTCCGCACCAACCTGACCTTACCCCAGTTTAGCGGACGGAGAAAATGTCCGTTAGACTGAGCGTAAGGAGAGTGACCTTACCCCAGTTTAGCGGACGGAGAAAATGTCCGTTAGACTGAGCGTAAGGAGAGGACGATGGGACGCTACAAGAAGTACACCGAGGAGTTCAAGCGGGACGTATTGGCGATGGTGGCGGAGAAGACGCGGACGATTGCGCAGATCGAACGCGACCTGGATCTGACGCCAGGACTGATCTACAAGTGGCAGCAGCGCTACCGGGTGCAGGACGAACGGCTGGAACCGAGCGAAGCGCGGGCGGAGCAAGCGGAACTGCGGCGGTTGAAGCGCGAGCTGGAGATCGTCAAGCAGGAGCGGGATATCCTAAAAAAAGCCATTCAGGTGTTCTCGCGGAGGGAGTCGTGAGCCGCTACCGGTTCATCGCCGAACAGCGGACAGTATATCCCCTACGTCGGCTGTGTGCGGTGCTCAAAGTGTCAGTGAGCGGGTTCTACGACTGGCTGAAGCGGAAACCAAGTCCCCGTGCACAAGCCAACCAGGAGCTAAGCGTGCGGATCCGGGCCATTCATGAGGCGAGCCGACAGACTTATGGCGTGCTGCGTGTTCAGGCGGAGCTACGGGCACAAGGTGAACGGGTGGGCAAGCAGCGGATTGCGCGGCTGATGCGCGAGACGGGTTTATTGACCAAAGGGCGGCGGCGCTTCAAGACGACCACCCGGCGGGACGAGACACACCGACGTGCACCGAACGTGCTGGCGGGCGATTTTACGGCCAGGCGACCCAACGAAAAGTGGTTGTCGGATATCACCTACATCCCGACACACGAGGGATGGCTGTATCTGGCAGGCATTCAGGACGTGTTTTCGCGGCGGATTGTCGGCTGGTCAATGAGTGAGCGCCAGACCAAAACACTGGTCTGTGACGCGTGGAAGCTGGCGGTGGGGCAGCGCGGCACGCCCGGCTTGCATCACTCTGACCAGGGCAGCCAGTACACCAGCGACGACTATCTGCGCCTGCTGGAGAACGACCAGGTGACCCTCAGCATGAGTGACGTCGGGCGCTGCTATGACAACGCCATGCAGGAGAGCTTCTGGGGAACGCTGAAGACCGAGTGCGCCGACCGTCCGTTTCCGACCCGCGCGGCAGCACGCGCAGCGATCTTCGAGTACATCGAGGTATGGTACAACCGTCAGCGGCGGCACTCAGCCTTGGGCTATCTCAGCCCTGCTGAGTTCGAGCAACTCGCTTGCCCCTGACATTCTTGCCGTCCGTTGAATCGGGGTTAGGTCAGAAAAGCGGCGCGGCAGCAAGTCCCCTCTCCCATGGAGAGGGGATTTAGGGGTGAGGTTGCGCACCTCACCCCCCGGCCCCTCTCCGCACCAACCTCACCCCCCGGCCCCCTCTCCGTGAGAGAGGGGGAGAAAAGCGGCGCGGCAGCAAGTCCCCTCTCCTATGGAGAGGGGATTTAGGGGTGAGGTTGCGCACCTCACCCCCCCGGCCCCCTCTCCGTACCAACCTCACCCCCCGGCCCCCTCTCCGTGAGAGAGGGGGAGAAAAGCAGAAACGCGCGGCAGCAAGTCCCCTCTCCTATGGAGAGGGGATTTAGGGGTGAGGTTTTGTGGGTGATTTAGGGGTGAGGTTTTGTTGGCGATTTAGGGGTGAGGTTGCGTTGGCGATTTAGGGGTGAGGTTGCGCTGTGCGCGCGCGCCGGATAGCGGTATAATCGCGGCATACTGCCAGGCAGGGGAAACAGCATGCGCAAGCTCATGAGCTGGTTGATTGGGTTCGCGGTGGGGGCAGCGCTGGGCGCGACGCTCGTCGTGCTGTTTTCGCCAGTGTCCGGCCCGGAACTGGTGGACCGCTTCAGGCAGGGCTGGGCAGAAACGCTGGCGGAGGCGCGCCAGGCCAACGCCGCGCGCCGCGCTGAGCTGGAAGCTCAACTGCGCGCCATGCAGCGGCCCACCAGCGGCTGACGACTCCCCTACAGCAGATCCGTCGGGTCAATATCCACATACCAGCCGCGCGCCGGGTCCAGCCCGTCGAGCGTTCGCGCCGGGTCCGGCCCGCGCAGCAGCAGATGCCAGCGGAACACGTTGTTGATGCGCGCGAAGAAGCACGGCGCCGGGCCGATAATGTGCGTGTCGGTGAGGCCCAGGTGCGCGATGCGCCCGCGCAGCAGGTCGGCGGCGCGCAGGGCTTCGCCTTCGGCGCGGGCTTCGTTCTGATGCTGGAACAGCAGACGCACCAACCGTCGGAACGGCGGGTAGCCCAGTTCGCGGCGGTAGGCGATCTCGCGCGTGTAGAAGCCGTCGAAGTCGTGGGCGGCGGCGGCGCGAATGATGTAGTGATCCGGCTCGTAGGTCTGCAGGATCGCGCGGCCGCCCAGCAGGCCGCGCCCGGCGCGCCCCGCCACCTGCGTCAGCACCTGGAACGTGCGCTCGCCAGCGCGGAAATCCGGCAGGTTGAGGCCCACATCGGCGCTGACCATCCCCACCAGCGTTACCAGCGGCAGGTCCAGCCCCTTAGCGATCATCTGCGTGCCCACCAGCACGTCGGCGCGCCGTTCGATAAACCCCTGCAGCAGTTCCTCGTGCGCGCCGGGCGTGCGCGTGGTGTCGGCGTCCCAGCGCAGCACGCGCGCGTCAGGGAACAGCCGCCGCAGCTCGGCCTCGACCTGCTGCGTGCCCGCGCCAAAATACTTGATGCGCCGGGAGGCACAGGCCGGGCACACGTGCGGCGGCGCTTTGCGAAAGCCGCACATGTGACAGCGCATGATGTCGTCGTACTGGTGATAGGCCAGCGGCAGGTCGCAGCGCGGGCACATCTCCACATAGCCGCAGTCGCGGCAGAACACATAAGTGTGCTTGCCGCGCCGGTTGAGGAACAGCAGCGCCTGCTCGCCGCGGCCCAGCGCCAGCGCCAGCGCATCCTGCAGGGCGCGGCTGAAGATGCTGGTGTGGCCGGCCTTGAGTTCGGCGCGCATATCCACCACCTCGACCGACGGCAGCTCAATGGCGACGGCGTCGGCGGCGCTAGCGGGGTGGTAGCGGGCGATCACGCCTTCGCGCTCAGACTGCTCCAGAATGCGGGCGCGGTGGCCCATGATGCGGTTGGGCAGCCGCAGCAGGCGGATAGCGCCCTGGCGCGCGCGGTACATCGTTTCGAGGTCCGGCGTGGCGCTGCCCAGCAGCAGCACGCCGTCCCGGCGGCGCATCATTTCCTCGGCCACCTGGCGCGCATGGTAATAAGGCTGCGCCGTGCCGATCCCCTGTTTGTAGCTGTGATCGTGCTCTTCGTCGAGGATAATCAGGCCGATATCGGGGAACGGCGTGAACAGCGCCGAGCGCGCCCCCACCGCCACCGCCACCAGGCCGTCGCGCGCCCGCTGCCAGGTGTCGTAGCGCTCGCCTTCGCTCAGCGAGCCGTGCACGATGACCGTCTGCCCCGGAAAGCGTTCGGCGGCGCGGCGCACCGTCTGCGCCGTGAGGGCGATCTCCGGCACAAGAAAGACAGCCTGCCGCCCCTGCGCCAGCGTGAGTTCGATTGCGCGCAGGTAAATCTCCGTTTTGCCGCTGCCGGTGACGCCGTGCAGCAGAAACACCGCGCCCGCCGGGTCATCGCCGCCCGCCAGCGCCCAGTCATAGCGCCTGATCTGCGCCTCAACTTCGGCCCAGGCCGCCTGCTGCTCGGCGGTCAGCGGCGGCGCAACCGTCGGGACGAAATCGCGGTCGGCCAGCGAATCGCGCCAGGTCTGCGCCTCAGCCAGCGTCACCAGCCCATCCTCTTCAAGGCGCTTGAGGTCGGTCAACTGAGCGCCGGTCTGCGCGTACAGCCAGCTTACCTCCACCGCGCCGCCTTCGCGCGCCAGCAGGCGCAGGATATGGTGCAGCCGTTCGCCGCCGCGCAGCGCGATCAGCGCCTCGTCCACGTTTTCCGGCGGGACGGCCAGCGCCGCCAGCAGCGGCGCGCCGGCGGCAGGGCGCTCCACGCTGACCAGGCCGTCCTGCGCCAGCCGCGTGAGCACGCTCCGGCTCACCTCGGCGATGCGCAGCGCCTCGTCCACCGGCAGGCCGTCGTCGCCAGCGGCGGCGACCACCTCAAGCAGGTCAGCCCGTTTGGAGGCGCGCCCCAGGTGGCGCGCCACGCTGTTCACCTGGTCCGGCGTGACCGCCAGCGCCGCCGTGCGCACCATGCGCTGGCGCACGCGCGGCGGGGCCAGCGCGCTGGCGCGGTGAACAACCCCGGCTTTTGCCAGCGCGTCCACCGCGCCGCGCCAATCCTGGCCGGCCAGCGCCAGGTTGAGCTGCTGGCCGCGCAGCGGGCCGCGCTGCCGCAGCAGGTTCACCAGCCGGGCCGGCAGCGGGTCAAGGCCGGCGGGCGCGTCAGCGATAAGCGTCACCAGCAGGTCGCGCTGCCCGGCCAGGCCGGGCGGCAGAAACAACCACAGGCACGGGCCGGGCGGCATGCGGTAAGCGGCGGCCAGCCACAGCGCGATTTCGATCTGAAACGGCGTGACAACCGGGCGCGCATCCATAACGGCGCTGATCGGTTTGATGTGGGCGGCGGCGCTGCTGTCGGCCAGCGCGACGATAATGCCGTGCTGCATGGCCGTGCCAAAGGCAACCTGCACCAACTGGCCGACCTGCGGTTGGGTGTCGGGCGGCAGGCTGTAATGAAAAGTGCCCCGCACCGGGGCATTGACGGCAACTTCAGCGTACATCGGTCAGGCGGGCGCGCCCGCGCGGCGTCAGTTGATAAGCTGCTTGTGGGGCGCGCGCGGCGCGATGCGCGGCTGCAGCGGCGGGGTCAGCAGTTCGCGCAGGTCGCGCCCCAGGCGCGGCCCCTGTCCCCAGTCAATAAACAGGTACAGCAGCTCGCCGCTTTTGAGGGCGATAATCAGGCCGTCGCGGCGGCCCAGCGCGACATTCCACGTCCGGGCGATGCCGCCAGGGGCCAGTTCAAACGCGGCGGCGCCGCTGCTGCTGTCCTCCGGGATAAACAGCACGCGCCGGTTCGTGACCTCCGCGCGCAGCCAGGGACCCTGTGTGTCCCAGCCCAGGGTGGTGAAGCGGGCAAAACGCACACGGTAGCGCCCCAGCCGATACTCGCCCTGCTGTAGTGCCTCGTCCATACCCGCCGCCTTTACCTTTGTCGCGTTTACAACTTTCACAACACGTTCGGTAATTATAACATAAAGCTTAAGGGGTTAGCCCCCAATTTCCCAGGGGTAATAGTGACAAAGGGATGCGACTTCTGTAATATAGAAGTTATCTTGCGCGGGTGCTGGCCAACGACAAGGGAGGTGTATTGTGGGCGATGATTGGAATGACCTCAACACCTGGACCTACTTTGAATTCGAGCGTTTTGGCGGCCAGGATTACGGCTACATTCGCAAGCGCGATCACGTGCAGGCGCTGTACTTTAAAAACGGCGAGCTGATGGTTAACCTGAACGCTGAGGCGTCCTGCACGCCTGCCGAGGAAGATGAGCTGAACCGGATCGGCCTGCTGCTGTTCGGCGGCGAGGACAACAGCCAGCACATCATCAAGCCGTTCAGTCTGGTTCCACGCTATCTGGGCGCGCAGAAGCGGCGCTATCAGAACTAGGCGCGTCGTCGCTGTCCAGGTAATCGTCAATGGCGCGGCGGGCGATGCGGTAGACGCCGCCCACGCGCGCAGCCGGCAGTTTGCCATCGTCAATCAGATCAAGCACATCCTGTTCGCTGGCGCGCAGATAGACGGCGGCCTCGGCCACTGTCATAACGCTGGGCACGGCCAGCGGCATGGGCATGGGGGTGTGCGCCAGGAACGGCGGCATAAACCGCGCGGACGACGGCGCGCGCTGGCCTTCAGCGCGCGCCTGGCGCACCAGCGAGCTGGCGACCGAGATCGCGCCCAGCACCACCAGCAGCTCAACGCATGACGCGGTCAGCAGCAGCTCGGCGGTGATCTCGCCGCCGCTGATCTTCAGGAACAGCGGCGCCGCCAGCACGCCAAACGCCAGCGGCGTCATCAGCGCCGCGCCCGCCAGCCGCACATTGCGCCCGGAGGCGCGCACGCCGTTAATGTCAATCCGGCCCGCCAACAGCATGTATGCGCCCAGCACGATCAGAAGCGCTTCGCAGATTAAGAGCATGGGTATCTGTCCTGGCCCGCGGCTATCGTGTTCTGATTGTACCTGCTTTTGAATTGCGGTCATATGTCCGGTCAGCCAGCGCGCCGCCCGCGCTAACGGACGCTGGACAAGCCGCCGCCGCGCCGCTAAAATAAAGAGCCGCTGTGGACCGTTGTGACCTGTCTTAAAGACAGAACCGCAGCGCCGAAGGAGAAGCAGTCTCATGACAACCGCCGCCCGTGAAACGTTTCGCCTGCGCGCCCCGACGATGGACGACCTGCCCGCCGTCACGGCTGTGATGAACGCGCACACGCGCGCCAGCATGGGAATCGAAGAGCACACCGTTGAGCGCGTGCGGGCAGACTGGACCGAGCCGCACTTTGCGCTGGCGCAGTCAGCGCGGGTGGTGGCCGCGCCAGACGGCCGCATCGTGGGCTATGGCGCGCTGTGGGACACCATCGAGCCGCTGCTGCGTGCCTTCGCCAGCGGCTATGTGCACCCCGACTTTGAAGGCCAGGGGATCGGCACGCTGCTGCTGGAGTGGGCCGAAGCCCGCGCGCGGCAGGCAGTAGACCGCGTGCCGGCGGGCGCGCGCTACGTCCTTCAGGCGTCGGCGCTCAGCACCTACGAGCCGGCGCAGCGCCTGCTTGCAGGCAGCGGCATGGCGCATATTCGCACCTTCTGGGAGATGCGCATTGACCTGGACGGCGCTGTGCCCGCGCCAGTCTGGCCGGAGGGCCTCAGCGTGCGCCCCATCCACCCAGAGACGGAAGCGCGCGCGTACATCGCCGCCTTCCGCGAAGCCTTCCGCGATCACTGGGGCTTCGCCGACGAGCCGCTCGACAAGGTTATGGAACACTGGCAGCACATCATGGCCACCGACCCCGACTATGACCCGACGCTGTGGTTCGCGGCCTTCGACGGCAACGAGATCGCCGGGGTGGCGCTGTGCTGGCCGCGGGCCGAGGGCGAGCCGGAAATCGGCTGGGTTGGCATCCTGGGGGTGCGCCGGCCCTGGCGGCGGCGCGGCCTGGCCGAGGCGCTGCTGCGCCACGCTTTCGGCGCGCTTCAGGCGCGCGGCAGCGCCGCCGCCGGCCTGGGCGTTGACGCCAGCAACCTGACCGGCGCGACACGCCTCTACGAAAGGGCGGGAATGCGCGTCCACCGCCGCTGGGACACCTACGCTAAAGAGCTGCGTCCCGGCGTGGACCTGCTGACGCCGGTTGGCGAGTAGACCGTTCAGGCCGTTCCGGCGTCGTCCGGGCGGCGGCCGGGCCGGTAAGGAACCGGCGCGGGCGGCGTGCCGGGCGCGGGCGGCGGGCCAGGGGCCGGCGGCAGCGGCGGCAGCGCGGTATCGTCGTCGCTGCCGGGCGCGGCCCTGGTCGTGCCGTCGTCGGCGTCACTGTCGAGGCGCGGCGGGGCCGCCGGCCTGATGCCCGGCAGCGTGGTGGGCCGGGGCGGCGGGGCCGGGAACAGCGGCACATCATACGCCAGCAGCGGAAGCTGGCGCAGCGCGCGCCCCAGCATCCAGTTGATGACGGCCGCGCCGCTGCGCTGCAGGTCGGTGCGCTGCGCCGGGGCCAGCGCCCCCGTTTCCAACTGCCCCAGGACGGCGTCCATCAGCGCCATGAGCTGGCGGGCCGGGACCGGCGCGCCCGGTGTGTGCGCCGCCGCATACGGGGCGACATACCCGGCCAGCGCCTCAATAACCGGCGGGGCCTCAGCCACGAAGAACAGCGCCAGCGTCTGCCGGCTGTAGCTGTGATAAAAGGGCCGGATACCCGTCAGGCGCGCGAACAGGCGCTGCGTCAGCAGGGCGTAAAGCACCGTGTACGCCTGCGCGCATTCCTCCGCCATCCGGGGGACGGCCTCTGGCGGCGCGCCGCTGCGGTCACCGACGATCACCAGCACCCCTTCGTGCGCTACCTTGCGCGCCAGCGCGGACAGCGGCTCGCGCAGGTCGCCGGGGCGCTGCCACTGCGCCGGGGCGACGCGCGGGGCGTGCTGGCGCGCCAGCGTGACCAGCAGCGCTTCGATCAGCGGGTTGTGCGCGGAACCTGGGTTGGTGCTCTCCACCATGACTCACGGGCCTTTCCTCACCGCCGCGCGGCGTTATGCTGACTGGCTGTAACCCCAGTGTGCGGCGCGGTGCTTGCGGTGTCCTAACCTGCCCACACGCTGTTCTAACATGGCCCATACGCGCGCAGTTTTGCGCCCGGTGCGCCGGTGTTATGATACATTATAACCAACAGCGCCAGCGCCCAGCGGACCCTGCCCAATGACCGACCCAACCGGCTACATCTTCATCAGCCACAGCCACGCCGACAACGACGTCGCCCAGGAAATCAACCAGGGGCTGCGCGCGGCGGGCTTTCAGACCTGGTTTGACGTGGACGACATCGACCCGGCGCAGAAGTGGGCGCAGGCCATCGAGCGCGCCGTTGAAAACTGCGGCGCGCTGCTGGTGGTGATGTCGCGCAGCGCGCGCGCCTCAGAGTGGGTGGAGAACGAAATTCTGTTCGCGCAGATGCTCAAAAAGCCGGTGTTCGTGGTGCTGACTGACGACGTGCGCCCGCCGATCTACGTCATGAACACACAGCACATTGACTACCGCGCGCAGCCGCAGGCGGCGCTCAGGCGGCTGGTGCGGGCGCTGGGCAAGGCCAGCTTTGCCCCGCCGCCGCCGCAGCCGGTCGGCCCGGTGGATGTGGACCGGCTGGCGCCGCAGTTCGACTGGCCGCGCTTCCAGGCGTATCTCCGGCAGGGGCCGGGCGGCGAGGCCGCTGCCGGGGCGGCGAAGGCGCTTTACAGTTGGGCGCGCCAGCAGGCCGACGCCATTGACTTTCGCGGCAGCGAGACGCCGGCGCTGCACGCGCGCGTGGCGGTCGCCGGGGGCGAGGTAACGCTGTTTACGGTGTGGGCCTACCGCCAGCGCCCGGCGGCTGAAGTGCCGCTCCAGTACCTGAGCGCGGCCCCGCCTTACGACCAGCGCAGCCAGCGCGAGCAGGCGCTGGCGCGGCTGAACGCGCTGCTGCCAGAAGGCGAGCGCTTCGCCCCTGACCGCGCCGACAAGCGCCCCGGCCTGCCGCTGGCGGGCGTGCTGGACGCCGCTGGCCGGCGCGCGGCCTTTCTGGCGCTGCTGGCGGAGATGGCCGCCGCGCTGCGCCAGGCTGCCCAACCGGACGGCGGCGGGTAGCGGCGGCTATGGGTTGGACCGGTTAGGGTCCGGGAAGGCGTTGCCAAACGACCCCGGAATGCGCGTGGGCGGCGGCGGCGGCGGCACGTCGTAGTCAATGGGCAGGGCGTCGATCAGCGCCTGCGTCTCCAGCGTGATCAGCGCGGCCCAGCCGACGGCCTCGCCCGCGCGCACCTTGACCCATGGGCTGTAGGGGCTGCGCGCCAGCAGCGTGACCTCTGTGCCCAGCGGCAGCGTGAGCAGCACGCCGAAGGAAACTTCGGGCGCGGCGCGCAGGTTCAGGCCAGCGGGCGCGATCACGCGCGCTGTCTGGCCCAGCACGCCGTAGCGCTGCGGCGGCTGCGGCGTTTCCTCATAGACAGCCTGCACGCTGCCCGTGAACTGCTGCAGCAGCTCAGCGAACATCCAGCCGGTTTCGCCGCTGTTGAGGCGCACGTGCAGCCAGTCGCCCGCCGGGCTGCGGCCCAGCACGCCCAGCAGCGCGCCCGCCGGGACCTGGAGCAGCAGGTCGGCGGCGGTGGACGGCGCGGCGCGCAGGTTGACCTGCCCGGCAGTGACGACATAGCCGGGCTGCGGCAGCGCGACCGGGTGGTCCAGCAGCGCCACCGGGAAGCCCTGAATGAGCGCGGTGTCCAGCGGTTGGGCGAAGGACGGCGGCCCGGTGGGCGTGTCGTACTCGCCGGGGGCGTGCGGCACAGCGAGCTGCTGGCCGGTGACGAGCGCCTGTTCCTGGCCCAGCGCCAGCACATACGACTGCCCCGCCAGCGCGATAAAGAGCGTGCTGTCCGGGCCGGTCTGCACCATCACCGTGCCGTCAAGCACCAGCGACACGCCGTTGATAACGATATTCGCGTCCACGCCGGGGGGCGTCTGCACCACCAGCGCGCTGCGCGGCGCGCCGGCGCACACCGGCGGCTCAGCCACAGTGGCGACGCGCATTGACTTCCAGGCGGAGAAATCAGGCGGCGTCACGTTCTCGACCGCCACGCCGCCGACCAGCAGGGCCGTGACGCGCTCTGGCTCTGGCAGGCGCAGCCAGGCCACGCCGCCGGTCTGCGCCGTCGGGTTTACGGCGGGCGTTTGCAGCGCGTTCACCACCTTGAGATCAACCAGCGCGCCGACGGGCGCCAGCGCGCCCGCCACCGGCCCGCTGGGGTCAACCGCCGGGGCGCTGCCGCCGTTGCAGATGTAGCCAACCGGCCCGGCGACGCAGGCCGCCGTCGCGGTTGTCCAGATGCTGTCGAGCAGCGGGGCACAGGCCGCGTCGCTGACCGCCTGCGCGGTGGGCTGCGCGGCGGCCCCCACCGCCGCCAGGCACAGCAGCAGGCTGGCGATCCCGGCGATAAAAACAAGACTGGGTCGAATGCGCACGAGGTTCCCCTGACCACCACTAACGGGCAGACGGATTGTACCAGAAGCGGGCGCGGTTGGTAAACCAGGCTGGCGCTGTGGTACACTTCGCGGCGGGTGAAACTCCGCCGCCGCATGGCGTATTGCAGGGAAAGGTGGCTGTCAACGTGGCGATTACCGGCGACCCGCCGATGCGCCTGCTGCTGGCGTTTCAGCAGTTGTGCGCCGCGCCGCGCGCGCCCGACTGGGTGATTCAGGCCCCTGGCCGCGAGATGTGGGCGGCGGCGGCACTGCACCCTGGCCACGAGTTCACAGTCGCCGCGCCTGACCTGGACGCGCGCGTAACGTTCAGCTACCGCAGCGCGCGCAGCCACCTGAGCGTGCTCAACCGCCCGCTGCCGCGCTGGGCGCGCTACGCGGCGGGCGCGCTGCTGGACCTGCGCGCCGCCGGCCTTGAGTCCGGCGGGCTGCTGGCGGTGGTCGCCGGGACAGAGCCGCCGGGGCCGCGCTATGAGCACGCCGTCGGCATCGCGATGGCGGCGCTGGTGTGCGACAGCCTGGGCCGGGTCTGCGCTGCCAATGACCTGGTGGAGCTGGCGGAGCGCGTGCGCCGCGATTATGTGGAAGCGTAGCGCTGGCCCGGTTTTACGCTAAAAGCTGACGACTCGCTGGGAGTGTGCTGCATGCTCGATATGGTGCTGATTCGCGAAAAGCCTGACTGGGTAAAAGAACGGCTGGCCCTGCTCAACGACCCGCCCGCCCTGGCGCGCGTGGACACGATTCTCGACCTGGACCGCCAGCGGCGCGCCCTGCTCAGCGAGGGGGAAGCGCTGCAGGCGCTGCGCAACCGCCTCAACAAGGGCCTGGGCCGGCTGCGCGGCGACAAAAAGCTGGACGCGGCGCGCCAGGCCGCGCTGGCCCAGCGCGCCGCCGACCAGATCG
Source organism: Anaerolineae bacterium (assembly GCA_048499435.1). GTDB lineage: Bacteria > Chloroflexota > Anaerolineae > Aggregatilineales > Phototrophicaceae > DAOTWC01. Next base: position 367,758 of record JASNZW010000002.1, on the reverse strand, counting down.
CCAGCGGCGCTTACGAGGACGCGGCGCAGACGCTCGAAACGCAGCCCGCCGCGCCCGCCGTCGCCGACGCCGCGGCGGCCATGAGCGCCCTCACCGACGCGCTGCGCGCCCTGGGCGAGCGCGTGGAGGCGCTCAACGCGCAGATCAGCGCGGTGGACGCGCAGCTCGCGGAAAACATGCTGTGGGTCCCCAACCTGCCGCACGCGAGCGTGCCGGTCGCCCTGGGCGAGGAAAGCAACATCGCCTGGCCGCCGGAAGGCAGCTTCTACGAGTTCAACTTCACGCCGCTGCCCCACTGGGACCTCGGCCCGGCGCTGGGCATCATTGATTTCGAGCGCGGCGTCAAGCTGGCCGGGACGCGCAGCTACGTGCTGGTGGGGGCCGGGGCGCGCCTTCAGCGGGCGCTGATTCAGTTCTTTCTGGAGCAGGCGCGGCGCAAAGGCTTCGTCGAGGTCTACCTGCCGCTGCTGGTCCCGGCGGAGATGATGACTGGCGCGGGCCAGTTCCCCAAATTCCGCGACAACGTCTACACCGACCAGGACGCCGGCCTCTACATGCTGCCAACGGCGGAAGTCGCGATCACCAACCTGCACCGCGACGAAATTTTAGACGAGGCCCAGCTTCCGCTGTACTACGCGGGGCACACGCCCTGCTTTCGGCGCGAGCGCATGAGCGCCGGGCGCGACGTGCGCGGCATCAAGCGCGTGCACCAGTTTGAAAAAGTGGAGATGTACAAGTTCACCACGCCCGAAACCAGCTACGACGAGCTGGAAACGCTGACCGAGGCGGCGGCGGACCTCTGCCGCGCGCTGCGCATCCCCTTCCGCCGCCTGGAGATCGTCACCGGCGACCTGGGCTTCAGCGCCAGCAAGAAGTACGACATCGAGATGTACGCGCCCGGCTGCCAGGAATGGCTGGAAGTCAGCTCGTGCAGCAACACCGAGGCGTTCCAGGCGCGCCGCGCCAACATCAAATACCGGCCAGCGGGCGGCGGGCGGGCGCAGTTCGTCCACACGCTCAACGGCAGCGGGCTGGCGACGCCGCGCGTCCTCATCGCCATTCTCGAAAACTACCAGCAGGCCGACGGCAGCGTGATCGTGCCGGAGGCGCTGCGCCCATATATGGACGGACTCGATATCATCCAGAGAGCCTAGCGCGTGGAAAAACTATTTGTCTACGGCACACTGACCGCGCCAGCGCGCCAGCGGGCGATCATCGGGCGCGCCGCCGCCAGCGCGCCCGCCGCGCTGGACGGCTACCACAAAGACGAGATCCGGCTGGGGCTGCACACCTACCCAATCGCCCGGCCGCGCGCTGGCGCGCGCCTTGAAGGGCTGGTGCTGGAGGTCACGGAGGCGGAGCTGGCGCTGTTCGACCGCTATGAAACCGACGCCTACCGGCGCGTGCGCGTAACGCTGGCCGACGGCGCTGAGGCCTGGCTGTACTGCGGGTAGGGGGCCTTAGTAGGCCCCCCGGCTCATCAGCACTGAGGGAACTGTCCAGAACAGGATTTGCAGGTCCAGCCAGATCGAGTAGTTGCGAATGTAGTGCATGTCCAGGCGGACGCGCTCTTCATAGCTGATATCGCTGCGCCCGCTGACCTGCCACAGCCCGGTGATGCCCGGCTTGACGGTGTGGATGTTGAGGCCCCACTGGCCGTAGCGCACCACTTCTTCCGGCGTAATCATGCGCGGCCCGGCCAGGCTCATCTCGCCGCGCAGCACGTTGAAAAGCTGCGGCAGCTCGTCAATGCTGGTCTTGCGCAGGAACCGCCCGACTTTCGTGATGCGCGGGTCGTCCTTCAGTTTGTAGTGCGTTTCGTACTCCGCGCGCGCCGCCGGGTCGCGCGCCAGCAGGTCTTTCAGCACCTCGTCGGCGTTGACCACCATCGTGCGGAACTTGAAGGCGTCGAACTCCCGGCCGCCCACGCCCACCACGCGCCGCCGGTGGATGATCGGGCCGGGGTCGGTGCGCTTCATCACAACGACGATCACCAGGAACAGCGGCGCCAGGGCGATCAGCCCCAGCAGCGCGCCCACGTAATCGAGAACCGCTTTCATCACCACATTGATGCCCGTCAGGCGCACGCGGTTGACGCTGATCATCGCCATTGAGCCGACATCCTGCACGCGGACGCCGGTCGTGAGCATCTCGTACATGCCGGACGACAGCCAGACGGCCACGTCGTCCACGTTGACAAAGCGCTTGAACAGCCCCAGCAGGTTTTCGCGCTGCACGCCGCTGGTCGCCACGATCAGGCGCTCGATGCCGAAGCGGGCGCACAGCTCTTCGGCGCGGCGGGTGGGGCCGTGAACGGCGACGCCCGGCAGAATTTCCTCGCCCACCGCGACCTCGTCGTCAAGAAAGCCGATCACGTTGATGCCGATGCTGCTGGCGCTCATCAGGTGTTCGGCGATAGCGACGCCCTCGGCGTTAGCGCCGACGATATAGGCCGGCGTCATCAGGTGGCCGCGCCGCCGCAGCGCGAACACCAGCCGCCGCAGCGCGAAGCGCGCCATGCCGACAAACAGTACCGCCAGCAGCCAGGCCATAATCAGCCAGCCGCGCGCGATCATGAGCTGCGGCAGCATGAAGCTGGTCACCATCACCAGCATGATGCCCGCGGTGCAGGCGTTAAAGACGGACTGGTATTCCTGGTGGCCGGCGAACAGCGTCGCCGGGTCGTACAGCTTGAACAGCTTGAACAGCAGCAGCCACAGCGGCAGCATCGCCAGCACGAAAACCGTGTAGTAAAAAACATCATTAACACCGTCCGGCGCGAACACGCCGGCGGTGACGCCAACAAAGCGGAAATAGTATGCGGCGAGGAAGGCCGTGCTCAGCGCGAGAAAATCCAGCGCGGCCAGCGCCAGCCGCACAACGCGCATCTTGCTGGCGCTGCTGTAGCGCGCGTCGCCCAGTATCTGGGCGGGGTTAAGCGCGAACCCCCGTGACTGGGCCTGCATGGGTTTAAGAATTTGTGTTCCCATCTGCGCAGCCTTTCAGACTCAGCCTCACGATAAAGACTGTGCTGTGCGCGGAGCCGCCGGGCGGGCGGCCTGTTCGTACAGATGCTCGAAACGGGCGGCGGCGCTGTCCCAGGTGTGCTGTGTCTCCACATAGCGCCGGCCCGCCGCGCCCACCGCCGCGCGCTGGTCTGGCGCGCCCAGCAGCGTCACGATGTGACCGGCGACCGCCTCCGGCGTCGCGCCCACCAGCAGGTCGCGCCCAGGCTGGGCCGCCAGCGCAGAGCTGGCCTGGGGGGAACACACAACCGGGGTTGCCATCGCCATCGCTTCCAGCACCTTATTCTGAATACCAACGCCGTAGCGCACCGTGCTGACGGCCAGCGCCGCCTGCGCCAGGTAGGGGCGCATGTCTGGAACGAAACCAGTAACGTCTATATTAGGGTGCTGGCCTAAAGCCTGAATAACAGGGGCCGGGTCTTTCCCTACAATTTGCAAGTTAGCGCCAGGTTGGTGTTTCCAAACCAGCGGCATAATAATGTGCGCCAGGTCCTCCACCGCGGCGATATTGGCGTGATAGCTCATCTTGCCGGTGAACACCAGCCGCAGCGGGTCGCGCGGCGCGGCCAGCGGCTGGAAGTAATCCAGGTCCACGCCGTTGGCGATCACCGTCACCCGCGCCGGGTCGCAGCCCAGCGCCAGCAGCGCCTCGCGGTCGGCCCCGCTGGTGACAGCCACCTGCGCGAAGCGCGCCGTCAGCCGCCCCTCAAAACGCTGTGTGCGCCGCAGGTCCAGCGCCGCCAGCAGGCGGCTTTTGGGCGTGGGGGCGTCCTTCAGCACCTTCTCGAACAGCAGCGAGATGCTGTCCACCGAGTCGAACACCAGCGGCAGGCCGTCCAGCGCGTCGGCCAGCAGCGCGCCGCGCAGGTGCTCGATATGCGCCACGTCGAAGCGCCCCGCTGCCAGCAGCGCGCGCGCCTGCCGCGCAAAATCCGCTGAGCGCGAATAGGCGGCTTGCAGCGGCGTGCTGCCGGGCAGCGCCGCCAGCCCGTTCAGCAGCGTTTGCGCGCGGCTGTGCGGAACGACGTGCACGGCAGCGCAGAACTGGCGCAGCGCGTCTACCGGCTCACCGGCGTCGCTGGGCGGCTGCAGCGCCAGCAGCGTGATCTGGTGGCCGCGCGCGGCCAGCGCCCGCAGCAGGTTGTACGGCCGCACGCGAATCAGCGACGGGATGTAAGGGCTGACGAATAGAATCTTCATGACTGTTGGGCCTGGGCGGCGTAGATCGCGTCCAGCGGGCGGCACGCCTGGCGGTAATCGTAGCGCTGGACGGCGGTCTGGCGGCCAGCCTGCGTGACCTGCCGGTTAAGTTCGGCGTCGGTCAGCAGGCGCACCGTCGCCTCAGCGAACGCCGCCGGGTCGTCCGCCACCAGGATATCCTGGCCGTCAGTCACATCAATGCCTTCGCAGCCGACGGTGGTGCTGACCATCGGGATGCCCTGCGCCAGCGCGTTGAGAATCTTGACGCGCATCCCGCCGCCGGCGCGCAGCGGCACGACCATCATGCTGGCGTCCTCCAGGAACGGCAGCGGGTCCTCCACGTAGCCGGTCACGTTGAGCGTGCGGTCGGCGCTGCTGCGCCGGACGATGCTCTCCGGCGGGCGCGCGCCGATCAGCGTGCAGCGCACGTCCGGGATCTGCGCCTTCACCAGCGGGTAAACCTCGTCCAGGAACCAGGTGATACCGTCAATGTTCGGCGGCCAGTACATCGTGCCGATGTGGACGATGTGCGGCCCGGTCGGGCGGCGGTTGATAAGCGCCTGCTCATCGGTGTCAATGGCGATCGGGATCACGGTGATGTCGTCCCGCGCCCCGGCCTCGATCAGAAGCTGGCGGTCCTCGTCAGTCACCGCCGTTACCGCGTCGAACTGGCGGCACAGCCAGCCCTCGTAGGTTTTCAGCAGCCGCCAGTCGCGCTGGAGCAGGTACTTCATCGGGTTGGTGGGCGCGGTCGTCGCGGCCAGCCGCTTGTACAGCATCCAGAGCGCGTTGTGCAGGTCCAGCACTTTGCGCGCGCCCGTGAACGGCAGCGCATACTGGCCCATGTTCGTCTGGTCCGCGTGGACCACGTCGAACTGTTCGCCGGCCAGCGCCGCCAGCGCGGCCTGCATCTCCGGGCGCTGGTCGCGCAGCATCATCCAGGGCTGGCCGCTGCGCAGGCTGGCCAGCAGAAAGCGCAGATCGCGCGCTTTCGAGCGCGTGATCGGCACGGTGATCACCTGCTGGCACAGCGTTTTCAGGTGCTGGATATGCTCCGGTTTGTCGCTCGCGCGCACAAACGACACCAGCGTGACTTCGTGCTGCTGCGCCAGGTATTTGAGCACGTGGTATGTCTTGACCTTCGGGCCGCTGTCCGGTGGGTAGGGCAGGACCTGGGTGAGCAGCAAAACGCGCATTGTTCCTCCCTGGGGGTGTTCAGGCGGCGGTGAAGGCCAGTTCGCGCGGGCGCTGCTGGCTGACAAGCTGGGCGACGCGCCGCGCGTGCGCGACAATGGCGTTGCTGACCGGCAGCTCAGGGTACACCTGGCTGGTGTTAGCCAGGTACAGCCCGTCATACGGCGTCTCGACCGGGACCAGCGTTTCACCCGCGTTGAGAAAGTGCACAGGGTCCGCATAGCGCGACCGGCTGACAGCGAAGTGCAGCACCTCAGATGGCCGCAGGTCCGGGAAAATCTGGCGCAGGCGCAGCAGCCAGGCGTCGCGGATTTCGGCGTCGCTGACGCCCATCCAGTCGCTGTCTGGCGCGGTGTATTTAGGCAGGTAGACCACGTGGTACGCCGCGCCGGGCGCGGGCGGCAGCTCGACGATGCTGGAAAACGGGCTGGACGGGTCGGTCAGGTTGAGCAGCCGGTACGGCGAAAGCGGCCGGTCGAGCAGCAGCGCCGGGCAGATCAGCCCCAGATAGCGCGAGCGCGCGATGTGCGCGCGGTAGGCGTCGTCAGCGCCGGGGATCAGGCGCTCGAAATCCGGCGTCGGCAGCGCCACCACCAGCGCGTCGAAAGTGAACGTGTCGCTGTAGGTGCGCACGCGCTGGAACTGCCCGCCGCCCACCTCAATTTCGCGCACGCGCGTGTGCGTGAGGATGCTGCCGCCGCGCGCCTGCACCGCCGCCGCCAGCGCGGTGACCAAAGTCTCGTGCCCGCGCAGCGGCATCGCCAGCGACATCTGCATGCGCGGCAGGCCGCGCGCCGTCGCCGCGCGCTGCAGCCAGCTCCACACATAAGTGGCCGGGATGTCGCTGTACACGCCGTCGAACTTGGCTTCCAGCAGCGGCGCCCAGATCCGCTCAAACACGCTGTGGCCGCCCAGGCGCGTGAGCCAGTCGCGCGCGGAAACGGTTTCCAGCGCCGCCCAGTCCTGCGTGCGCAGCGCCGTGGCAACGGTGCGGCCCAGGCGCAGGCGGTCCGCCAGGCCCAGCGGCGCGAACGCCAGAAAGCTCCAGATCGTGCTCATGCCGTGCAGGCGGCCGTTGTGAACAAAGCCAACGCGGGCCGGCCTGAACACCAGCTCGTGCGCCAGGCCCAGCTCGGCGTACAGGCTGCGCAGATGCTGGTCGCCGGGCATGACGGCGGGCTGGTAGCGCGCGATCGTCAGGCCGTCGTCAACAGCCAGGCTGCCGTTCAGCCCGCCCAGGTGCGCCCCCTGCTCCAGCACCGTGACTTCATGCTGGCGCTGCGCCAGCTCGTAGGCGGCAACCATGCCCATCAACCCGCCGCCGATAACGCCGATCTTCATGTGGTCAGATTCCCTGTGCGCGGCCTCGTCAGACAACAATGCAAAAATCCGGCAAACTCACCGCCATTTAACGCCAGTATAAAAACCCGGCCTTTACCAGAACTTAAGACCGGGTTAGCGGGCCTAACAAAAGCCTAACGATTGAGATTAACGCCGGAAGCGGAACCCGCGCAGCATCAGCAGGCCGCCGCACAGCACCAGCACCACCAGCGCAGAGATCAGCAACGTCTGGATGGCGTACATGTCGCTGGTGACGCGCACGTTCACCGGCCTGGCGAACGGTTCGGCGGTGGGGAACGGCGTGAGCGTCGGCTCGAAGCGCTGCGCCGCTGCCGCCGTCGGCGGCGGCGTGCTGGTCGGGCGGAAAGCCTGCGTCGGGCGGTCCGGCAGCGTGGGGCTGCGGTAGCTGTACATGACGCTCAGGCCGCTTTCGCCGGCGACAAGCCGCTGGCCGTAACGGATAAACCAGGTGAGGTGGATGTCGTTCTGCGGGCCGACCGCCGCGCGCGGCCACTCTGGCCGCCGGATAAGCGGGTCGTAGTAAATGTTGTTCGGGCTGCGCCACTGGTCCTGACGAAACTCGATCTGATACAGGCCGGGCAGCGGGTTAGGGTTTTCCACTGTAAAGCCGACCGCGAACAGATGCGCGATGCCCGCGTAGTCTGTCACCAGCTCAAAGTCGTCCAGGATGCTCTCGGCGGCGACGTTCGCCACAATGCCAGGGATCGGCGTCGGCGCGCTCCAGGTAGCGCCCAGGTCAACCGAGCGCTGGTAGTAGATCGCGCGGTCGTCGCCGACGGATTTACGCCACACCACCAGCAGCGAGCCGTCGGCCAGCTCAGTGCCCGCGCCCATAAACGGGCCAGCGCCGTCGCCGTCCAGCACCACCGGGTCCGACCACGTCAGCCCGCCGTCATCAGAGCAGGTCAGGCGCACGCTGCCATACTCACCGCGCCCGATATACCAGTCGTAGCCTTCATCCCAGATGACGTACAGCCGCCCGCTCGGCCCCTGCCAGATCGACGGTTTCTCTGAGCCTTCGAACGTGTTCGACAGGTTGACCGGCTGGTTCCAGGTGCGCCCGCCGTCGGTCGAGCGCCGGTAGATCAGGTCAGAGCAGAACGCGCACGGCTCACTCTCCAGGCTAACGGACCCGCCCAGCGCCTGCTGCGTTTTCAGGTTGATGCCCTGAACGCTGCTGACCGCGTGCAGCACGTCCTGGCTGTCGGCCAGCAGCGTCACATAATAACCGGAGTCGATCTGCTGCGGCGCGCTCCAGGCCTGCGGCTCATACGCCCGCTCAATCAGCGCCCGCGAAAAATAGAGGTCGGTCCCACCGCGATAGAGGACATGCAGCAGGCCGTCGCTGGTGGCGGCGAGCTGGTTGCGAACGGTGTAGCCGCCGCTGCCGGTGTAGATCACGTCGCGCGGCGCGCTAAATTCGCCGCCGCGCGGGCGGGCCACGTAGTACAGCGCGTCGCCCAGCTTCGTGCCGGGCACGTTGCTGTACCAGCCGACGTGCGCCGTGCCCATCGTATCCACCGCGACGCTTTGCCACCAGCCGGTCCCCAGCACCAGCGGCGCGCTCCAGGTCGCCTGCGCCGCCTGCCCGGCAGCAGGCAGCGCCAGCGCCGTACACAGCAGCAGCAGCAGCGCCGCCGCCGCGCCCTTTAACACGCTGCGCGGCCTCATTCTGCTAACAGCCTTGCGCGCACATGCGGAATGTCAGCCGGCAGGGCCGCCGGCTCAACCGGCGCGCTGGCCAACCGCCGCGCCTGGTAATACAGGGCGATCGCCGCGCCCGCCAGCATCCAATGCCAGATGGTGTAGCTGATGCCGCCCAGCGTCTGCGTGTAGGTGAACGGCGTCACCCAGTCGCCCAGCAGCATTGAACCGAGCGTGACCACATACGCGCTCGCCAGCGACGCCGCCAGCCCGTGATAAAAGCCGCCGCGCGGGACAGCGCGGTACGCCTGCATGACATACCACCCTACGCCAAGCCAGAACCAGATAAACATGGCAAACCCAAGAACGCCCGTCTGAGCGATAATGTCCAGGTAGTTGTTGTGCGAAAGCTGGAACAGCCCGCCGATATAGATCGTCAGGTAGAAATAGTACCCGGCTGGCCCGGTCCCGAACAGGAAATGGTCGCCCACCACGCGCAGAGCCTGCTGGCCCGCCGTCACCCGCGTGACGCCGGATTCCGCGCTTTCGTCAGCGAACCGTTCCTGCACCGCGTCGAAATTGAACAGCAGGATCACCACGGCCACCAGCCCCACCACGACCATCAGGCGCGGGAATTTCAGGGCCACCACCACCGCCAGCCCGCCCACCAGCGGCACCCAACCGCTGAGCCACGAGAACCGCATCCCCACCGCCACAAACAGCCAACCGGCGACAATCGCCAGCACGATCAGATACAGATAGCGCGGCAGCGCCCGGTTAAACAGTATCTGGCCAACGGCCAGCGCCGCCATGAACACCGTGAACTGGCCGCCGATGTTGATTATCCCGGTCATAAACGGCGTCTCGGTGATCTCGAACGGCAGCTTGAGCGCGCCCACCAGGATAAACCAGAAGACGATGAATTTCAGACTCCCCGCCGACCGCAGGTGGTTAGCGAACAGCAGCGCTGTCAGCGGCGAGATAATCAGCACCAGCGCGGTCATCAGGCGCGGCAGCAGCTTGTCGTACATCAGCGGGCGCACGCTGGGCACGACGTAATACATGCTCCACACCAGCGAGATCACCACCGCCAGCGCGAACAGCAGCGCCGGCGCGATGACCCACCGCCCCTGCACCGACTCAACCGAGCGCTCCACCACGAACAGCCGGAACGCCCACAGGAACACCAGCGCCAGCAGCAGCGCCAGCACCAGCTTGAGGTCCGTGCCCGTGCCGCTGCCGACGCCCACATCGAACACGGTTGAAATCACCAGCACGGACAGGCACGCCAGCGTCATGTGGCGGTAGGCGAACAGCATCAGCGCCAGCGCCGCCGCGCCCGCCACCACCACCAGCCCGAACAGCGGGCCTTTCTGCATGAGGACCACGCTCAGCACCGTCAGCCCCAGGCAGGCGGCGATCAGCAGGCCGCGCACCGTGAGGATATAGTGGCGGTCCAGGAAGTGGTAGCGCGCGCGGCCAATGGCCGTTTGCACCGTCCGGCTGAAGCTGTGCGCCGCGCCGATCATCGCCAACCCTCTACTTATCCTGGCCCTGAGACGGGCGCGCCACGTAGCCCAGCAGCGCCTCGCGCTGTTCGCGCAGTTGGTCGGGCAGGTGCGACGCGCCGTTCGGCGGCTGCGCCGGGGGCGCGCTGTCTGCCGCCGCTGGCGCGGGCGGGTCCTGCACCGGCAGGCTGTCCAGCAGCGCGTTCAGGTCGTGCTCGCGCACCCACGTGCGCAGCAGGCCGCGCTGCCCCTTGAGGTAGCCGCTGCTGATCCAGGTTTTCACGGTGCGCTCGCGCACGCCCAGCCGCGCGGCCGCCGCCGCCGGCGAGTACAGCCGTTCGCCGGAACGGTCGGTGATCACGTTAGGCCGCAGCCGCAGCCCACGGCGCGACGCATTGGCCAGCTCGCGGTTCAGGCGCTCCGGGCTGACGCCCGCCGGGCTGCGGTAGTAGTAGCTGCTGCTGTACTTGCTCGTCACCTGGAGGCGCACCCGGTTAAAGACTACGCCCATAATCTGCACGTCAGCGCCGGCCTGCAGGTTGGCGATCGTGCGCCGCAGCGCGCTCTGGGTGGTGCGGCGCGCCCCCACGACAATCACCACGCCGTCGCTCATCTCAGCCAGAAACACGGCGTCATGGCCGCCGATCGTCGGCACAGAGTCCAGCACCAGCAGGTCATACTGCTGCGTCAGCAGGTGGATGAGCTGGGCGAAGCGCGGCTTGCTCAGCAGGCCCGCCGGGTCGTTGGTGTCACGCCCGCAGGTCAGCAGCGACAGCCCCTCAAAGCCAGAGGCGAGGATGTGCTGCGGCAGCGCCTGCTCCAGCGGCTCGCGCGCCGCCAGCAGGTCAGAAAGCCCTCTGACGTTGGGCAGGCGAAACAGCTCGTGCAGGTCGCCTTTGCGCAGGTCGCCGTCCAGGACCAGCGTGCGCAGCCCAGACTGGGCGAAGGCCAGCGCCAGGTTCGCGGTCGTGAGCGTCTTGCCGTCGCCGGAGTCGTAGCTGGTGATGGTGATGACGCGCGGGTGCGCGCCGTCGCCCTGGATCATGATTTTAGAGCGCAGTTGGCGCAGCGCCTCGGCCTCAACAGAGCTGGGCATCGTGTCCATATACAGCGGCAGCTTGTTCGCCGGCACGATCCCCAGCGGCCCCAGCACGCGCTGTCCCTGCACCGTTGTGTCCTCGCCCTCGCTCCACTGCAGCCGGTTGTCGAAAAAGGTGATCAGCACAATCGTGATGATCGCCAGCAGGCCGCCGGCAGCGCCGGCGAGAATCAGGTCCAGCGTGCTGTTCGACGCCACCGGCCAGAAGGACGGCACCGCCTGTTCAAACAGCGTCACCTGGCCGCGCCCGCCGCTGGCGCTCTGGCTGAGGCCGGTGTACATCGTCCGCAGCTCCTGGATCGCTGTCCGAATCTGCTCGCGCTCGGCCAGGTTCTGGCTCAGCTCGAAGGCCGATGTCAGGCTGTTGGCCTCGGTTTGCAGGGCGTCGTCGCGCTCCTGAAGCTGCGTGATCTGCTGCTGGATATCCGCCAACTGGGCGCTGACGAACGCCTGGTCCTCGGTGACGCTCGCGCCCCGGCTCTGGTTCACCAGCTCCTGCGCGATGCGGTTGGCGATCAGCGCCGCGCGCTCTGGCTCGGTGTCGAGCGCCACGATCTCCAGCAGCGACGCCTGGAGGTTCATGTTGATTTCCAGCATCTCGTTCAGGCCCTCCGGCGTGACGCCCAACTGCAGGTCGTCAATCACCGGCTGCAGCACGGTAGAGCGGCGCACCAGCACCGAATAGGCCTGCGTCAGCGAGTAGTTAGGGCCGGCGAAATTGCCCTCGCGCACATCCTGGCCGATCAGCACTGTCGCTTTGGCGGAGTAGATGTCCGGCTGCCCCGTGCGCACAAAAAAGCCCACGCCCACGCCCAGCGCCACGGCAACCACAATCAGCCACCACCAGCGGAGCAGCGCGCGTATCAGCGTGGAAATTGTTGATGTTTTCACGATCCAGGCACCTCGCGGATAATCACCACCCTAGTGTATGAAGGCTGAACTTACAGTGACCTAAACGCCGCCGGGGCCGCTGACAGGCTTAAAGCTCGCCGCAGTCCCACACAAAACCGCAGCGCGGGCAGCGCACTTTGCACGCCAGGCGCGTGCTGGGCGCGCCGCAGGCGGGGCAGACAGTCGAAAGGGTGTAGTTGGGGAGCGGCGGCAGCGGCGGCGCGCACGCTGGCCGGGGGCTGGCGCTGTCGGGGTTGTGGGGTGGCTGCTGCACGCGCATCTCACCTTAAACTACGAGCGGGCATCCGCCTGGATGCCCGCCCTGCCAGAGGCGACGACCGGATTCGAACCGGTGAATCAGGCTTTTGCAGAGCCTTGCCTTACCACTTGGCTACGTCGCCAGTGCTGGGCATTATAAACGCTTTGCTGGCCGGTGGCAAGGCCGCCCTGGGCGCGGAAAACAGCGGGCCGGGCAGTGTTCCGCCCGGCCCGCTGCTGGTTACAGCGGTGTAACGCTTATTCTGCTTCCGTGTGCGCGGCCACGCACATCTCGGTCGCCGTCTGCTCGCCTTCCGCGACAGCGGCGTTGGATTCATCTAACTGCGCCTGGAACTCAGCAGCCATCGCCGCCAGGTCCACCGCTTCTTCGAGCAGGTCGCCGCCGATGGGGTCAACGCCGGTGGTCAGCCACTCGTTCTTCAGGCCGATGAGGATCTCGCACGCCTTCTGCGTCACTTCCACCGGCACGTCGGCGTCGTGCGCCGGGGCGAAGTCAATGCCGTCGTTGGCTGCTGACAGCACGCGGTTGCCGCCGCCGCCAAATTCCGCCACGTCGCCGTTAACCAGCGATTCCAGCGACAGATAAACGCCCTGGTCCACGCGCTTCATGGCGCTGGTGATCAGGAATTCCACGCCGGGGGTCGTGCCGCCGCCGAAGGTCGAGAAGTACTCGTCCTGGTCCACGCCGATAACATACACGCCCTCTTCCGCCGCGCGCTTGATCGCGCCGGAGCCGGTCTGGCCGCCCGCGCCGAAGACCACATCACGGGGCGGCGTCTCGCTGATGAACTGGTCAGCGGTTTCAGCGCCGCGCGCGCTGTCCACAAAGCTGTCAATGTACACGCCGGCCACGTCAATGTCGGGGTTGATGAAGCGCGCGCCCTGCTCATAGCCGTTGCGGAACTTCTTGACCGCCGGCACGTCAATGCCGTACACGCCCGCGACCTTGCCGGTTTCGCTCATCAGCGCGGCCATCGCGCCCACCAGGAAGCCGGGCTGGTCCTCGCGGAACAGCACGCCGACCAGGTTGTCGGTGCCGCCGGTCTGGTCCTGGTCAATGCCGATGAAGTAGATGCCGGGGTTGGCGGCGGCGGCGGCCTTAGTGGCGTCGCCCAGCAGGAAACCGACGGTGATAATGGCGTCGAATTCGCGGTCAATGCAGGTCTGGAGGTTGGTGTTGTAGTCCGTCTGCGCCAGCGTCTCGATATAGGTGGACTCCAGGCCGAAGTCCTCAACCGCGTGCATCATGCCCTCGAACGCGAACTGGTTGAACGTGCCGTCGTTAACCTTGCCAACATCCGTGATCAGGCAGACCGAGTCGATAAGTGGGTCCTGGGCTGTCAGGGCCGGGGCAACGCCCAGCGCCACAACAACCATAACCAGTAACAGTGCCGTGATTCGCTTCATGTGTTAGAGACTCCTCTTTAGCCAAACAAATTTTGCGCCATCACCCGATGGTGAACACCCTAAATAGTAGCGCATTTTGCGCTTTCCCGAAAGGCCGCGCCGCACAGCGCGGGCAGCGCGGGGGCGGGCAGCGGCGCGCCCCCGCGCCAACGGCTGCCGGCTGCGTTCAGCGCTCAGCCGGTGGAATCCACTTGAGGTCCAGCGGGCCGGTGTAGTCGCTGTCGGGGCGGATAAGACGGTTGTTTTCCATCTGCTCGAAGATGTGCGCCGACCAGCCCGCGCTGCGGCTCATGGCAAACAGCGGCGTGAACATGTCAATGTCCAGGTCAATCGTGTACAGCACGATAGCGCTGTAGTAGTCCACGTTGGGGTACAGCTTGCGCTCGATAAAGTACGAGTCCTTCAGCGCGGTTTCGGCCAGGTCGTGGGCGATATCGAACCAGCGCATGTTGCCCGCCGCCGCCGCCAGCGCGCGCGCGTGCCGTTCCAGAATGCTGGCGCGCGGGTCCAGCGTTTTGTAGATGCGGTGGCCAATGCCCATGACGCGGCGCGTGCCGTTCCTGACGTTGGCATCAAACCAGCTTTCGACGTTGGCCGGGTCGCCAATTTCAACAAACATGCGCATAGCTTCGGCGTTAGCGCCGCCGTGCGCCGGGCCTTTCAGCGCGCCGATACCGCCCACCACCGCGCTGTGAATGTCGGCGCCGGTGGCGGTAATCACGCGGCAGGCGAACGTGCTGGCGTTCATGCCGTGTTCGGCCAGCAGCACCAGGTACACGTTAATGGCGTCGCTGATGGTCTTGTCTGGCTCCTGGCCGTTCAGCATGTAGACGAAATTCTGCGCCAGCGTGAGGTCAGCGCGCGGGGCGACTGGTTCGCTGCCTTTGCGGATGCGGTCCCAGGCGGCGCACAGCGTGGTGATCTGCCCGACCAGGCGCACGGCCTTGCGCCGGCTGGCCTCCAGCGTGTTGGTCTTGCCGTCGGGGTCGTAGAAGGCCAGCGCCGCCACCGCCGATTCCAGCACCGCCATCGGGTCGGCATCCCTGGGGAACGCCTTAAGCATGGCGATAATTTCCGGCGGCAGCGCCGCGCTGCTGGCGATCTCGCGGCGCAGGTTCTCCAGCTCGGCGGCTTTCGGCAGGCGGCCGTTCCACAGCAGGAACACGACATCCTCATACAAGGCGTTCGCGGCCAGGTCTTCGATCTTATACCCGCCGTAGATCAGCACCCCGTTCTGCCCGTCTACCAGGCTGGTTTTGGACTCGGCGACAACAATGCCGGCCAGGCCCTTTGTTGCTTGCTCGGACATAATGAAACTCTCCTTAGTGCATCAGCAGTGTTGACAATCGTCTTAACGCCCCGGCAAGAGGGCAAAGCGCTTAAAAGCCAGTTAGCCTGTCGGAGGCGGTGTGCCAGCGGGCAGCAGCGCCCGTATCTGCCCCACCTAAAATAGAGGGGGGTATGCGGCCTGAACCTTACTATCACAAGCGCTGACTATAACACTCTGCCATTAAATACTGCAATGTGGCGCGGCGCATCATCATACCATATTAAGAAAACATCGTTTTTTCTCATTTTCCGGGCGATGGCTTGCAATCCGGGCCAGGGCGTGCTACTGTTTGCCACATGAGCACTTACGCTGACCTCACCCTGTTCCTGAACGCGGCCGCCGCCGGCATGCGCCCCATGCCCATGTGCAGCTTTTGGCGTTTACCCGGACGGGCTGAGGCAGCGAGACTCTAAGACTCGCGCTAACTCGCAGGCACACGGCCAGCCCTCCGGGGGGCTGGCTTTTTTGTTGTGCGAAAGGGGAACCGGGCCGATGCAGGTGATTCTGGCGGGCGCGCTGCAAAAACGCATCTTCGAACAGTTGGAGCGCGCCTACCCCAACGAAGGCGGCGGCTTTCTGCTGGGCGTGGTGGACGGCGGCGCGCTGCGCGTCATCGACGCGGTCCACGTGGCGAACGTGTTCGCCCGCGAGGAACAGCACCACCGCTACGCCATGACGCCGCAGGACTGGGCGCGCATGGAGGACGAGGCCGACCAGCGCGGGCTGACGCTGCTGGGGTATTACCACAGCCACCCGGATTCGCCGGCTATCCCGTCGGCTTACGACCGCGATCACGCGCTGCCCAACTTCGCCTACCTGATTACATCCGTGCAGGCCCGCGCCGCCGCTGAGATGCGCGCCTGGCATCTGCGCCCGGACCAGCGCCAGTTTGAAGCCGCCGCGCTGACGATCACGGAATAAGAAAGGAACACGCCGCCGCGCCCTACCCAGCCTGGACAGACTGATTTTGCAGCTCGCAGCTTGTATATCCTGAGGAGAAATAAGACATGGCAAACGCAAACGGACGCGAACTCGGCTTCCAGACAAAGGCGGTCCACACCGGCTACCAGCCCGACCCAACCACCGGTTCGCGCGCGGTCCCGATCTACCAGACGACTTCGTACCAGTTCCGCGACACCGACCACGCGGCGGCGCTCTTCTCTTTACAGGAAATGGGCAACATCTACACGCGCATCATGAACCCGACCAACGACGTGTTCGAGCAGCGGCTGGCGGCGCTGGAAGGCGGCGTGGCCGCGCTGGTCACCGCGTCGGGGCAGTTCGCGCAGTTCCTGGCCATCAGCACGCTGGCCAACAGCGGCGACGAGATCATCGCGGGGGCGGCGCTGTACGGCGGCACATACACCCTGTTCGCGCAGAGCCTCAAGCGCCTGGGCATCAAAGTCCACTTTGTCGCCGGGACCGAGCCGGCGGATTTTGAACAGCACATCAACGCGAAAACGCGCGCGATCTACCTGGAAGCCATCGGCAACCCCAAGCTCGAAATTCCGGATTTTGCCGGCATCTCCGCGCTGGCGCACGCGCACGGCATCCCGGTCATCACCGACAACACCTTCGTCACGCCCTACCTGTTCCAGCCTTTCGATCACGGCGTGGACATCTCCCTGCACTCCACCACTAAGTGGATCGGCGGGCACGGCCTGAGCATCGGCGGCGTGGTGGTGGACGGCGGCAAATTCGACTGGAAGGCGGCCAACCGCCACCCGAACCTGATCGCGCCGGAGCCGTCGTACCATAATATGGTGTTCGCCGACGCCGTTGGCGCGCTGGCGTTCATCATCCGCGCGCGCGTGGTCGGCCTGCGCGACATCGGCGGCTGCCAGGCCCCGTTCAACACCTTCCTCAACCTGATCGGCCTGGAGACGCTCTCGCTGCGGATGCAGCGCCACGTCGAAAACACGCTGGCGGTGGCCCGCTACCTGCGCGAGCACCCGGCGGTGGCGTGGGTGAACTACCCCGGCCTGCCGGACCACCCCAGCCATGCGCGGGCGCAGCAGTACCTGCCGAAAGGCGCGGGCGCGGTCATCGGCTTCGGCATCAAGGGCGGCCGCGCCGCCGGGCGCACCTTCATTGATAACCTGAAGGTGTTCTCGCACCTGGCCAACGTGGGCGACTCGCGCTCGCTGGCGATCCACCCGGCCAGCACCACCCACCAGCAGCTCAGCGACGAAGAACAGGCGCTGGCGGGCGTCAGCAGCGACTACATCCGGCTGGCCGTCGGCATCGAGGACATCGACGACATCCTGTGGGACCTGGACCAGGCGCTGACAGTGGCGCAGGGCAAAGTCGTGCAGGCGGTGTAAACTAACCTCACACACTTCACCCCACCGCAGCCCGTCCCGGATCAGCGGGGCGGGCTGCGGCCAGAGCGAAGAACGGGCCGGGGGCGCAGGTGAAGTTCAGCCCGGCGACACAACAGGAGCAGCCTAAAATGTCAGACTCCGGCCATCTCCGCCACCTGCTGCCGCGCCGCGTCGTGCGGATGCACGACCCGCGCTCGGTCGGCGTGGTGGATCGCTATCAGGCGCAGTTTGACGACACGCTGCACCTGTGCTCCGGCGGCAGGCTGGACGGCTTCACGCTGGCGTATGAGGTCTACGGCAAGCTCAACGCTGACCGTTCCAACGCCATCCTTATCTGCCACGCGCTCTCTGGCGACTCGCACGTGGCCGGCTACTACACCGACGACCCGGAGGAAAAGCCGGGCTGGTGGGACGACGCCGTCGGGCCGGGCAAGATGTTCGACACCGACCGCTATTACGTTATCTGCTCCAACGTCATTGGCGGCTGCCGGGGCAGCACCGGGCCGTCGTCGCCCGGCCCGGACGGGCGGCCCTTCGGCCTGCGCTTCCCGGTGGTGACGGTCAAGGACATGGTGCTGGCGCAGCGCTACCTGCTCGACCGGCTGGGCATCGCGCGGCTGTTCGCGGTGGCGGGCGGCAGCATGGGCGGGATGCAGGCGCTGCAGTGGGCGGTGGATTACCCGGAGCGCGTGGAGAACGCGCTGTTCATCGCCAGCACGCCGCGCTCGTCAGCGCAGAACATCGCCTTCAACGAGATCGGGCGGCAGGCCATCTACGCTGACCCGCACTGGCGGCGCGGCGACTACTATCGCGGCCCCCGGCCTGACGCCGGGCTGGCGGTGGCGCGCATGATCGGCCACATCACGTACATGAGCGAGCTGTCGCTGGAGCAGAAGTTTGGCCGCCGGCTGCAGGACCGCACCGAGCTGACCTACAGCTTCGAGACCGATTTCGCCATCGAGAGCTACCTGCATTACCAGGGCTTCAAGTTCACCGAGCGCTTCGACGCCAACAGCTACCTGTACATCACCAAAGCGCTTGACTATTTCGACATCTGCGACGGCTGCGAGTCGCTGACGGCGGCGCTGGCGCGCGTGCGGGCGGCCTTCCTGGTCGTCAGCTTCAGCAGCGACTGGCTCTACACCGCCGCCCAGGCGCGCGCGCTGGTGGACCCGCTGCAGGCGCTCGGCTGCCAGGTTGAATATCACCACGTTGAAGCGTCCTTCGGCCACGACTCGTTTCTGGTTGAAGTGGACACCATGGCCGAGCTGATCGGCACATTCCTGGATCGGCGCTGGCAGGCGCGCTGCCAGCCGGAATGAATTTAACGCGCAGCAGCGAAAGGCTCAGACCGATGGTAACTATCCGCATTCCTACGCCGCTGCGGGCCTACACCGGCGGGCAGGCGCTGGTCGAAGTGGCCGGGGCGACTGTCGGCGCGGCGCTGGCGGACCTGACCGCCCGCCACGCTGACCTGCGCCCGCACCTGTACGACGGCGACCGGCTGCGCAGCTTCGTGAACGTGTACCTGGGCGACGAGGACATCCGCGCCCTGGATGGGCTGGACACCGAGATCGAGGCCGGGGCCAGCCTGCGCATCATTCCCAGCATCGCCGGCGGGCGCTGGCGGCTGCGCGCGGGGGCCTAGCGCTGTCTATGCTGCCCCCACTGGTGAACACCGCCGCCAGCCTCACCAACGACGAAATCGCGCGCTACAGCCGCCACCTCATCATGCCGGAGGTCGGGCTGGAAGGCCAGCGCCGCCTCAAGGCCAGCAGCGTCCTGCTCATCGGCACGGGCGGCCTGGGCAGCCCGCTGGCGCTGTACCTGGCCGCCGCCGGCGTGGGCCGCATCGGCCTGGTGGATTACGATGTGGTTGACACCAGCAACCTTCAGCGCCAGGTCATTCACGGCCAGAGCGCCGTCGGCATGCTCAAGGTGGACAGCGCCCGGCAGCGCCTGAGCGACCTCAACCCGTATGTGCAGGTCGAAACGCACAACGTGCCGCTGACCAGCGCCAACGCGCTGGCGCTGCTCGCCCCTTACGACGTTATCATTGACGGCACCGACAACTTCCCCACGCGCTACCTGGTCAACGACGCCTGCGTGAAGCTGGGCAAACCCAACGTCTACGGCAGCATCTTCCGCTTCGAGGGCCAGGTCAGCGTGTTTTACGCGCCCGCCGGCCCGTGCTACCGCTGCATGTTTCCCGCGCCGCCGCCGCCGGGGCTGGTCCCAAGCTGCGCCGAAGGCGGCGTGCTGGGCATCCTGCCGGGGACGGTCGGCACGCTCCAGGCCACCGAGGGCATCAAGCTGCTGCTGGGCATCGGCACGCCGCTGATCGGGCGGATGCTGCTCTACGACGCGCTCGATATGACGTTTACGACTGTCAAGGTGCGCAAAGACCCGCGCTGCCCGGTGTGCAGCCTGCCGCCCGCGCAGATCGAGCTGCTTGATTACGAACAGTTCTGCGGCATGCCCGCCCACGACCAGAGCGTGTTCGGGCGGCACGCCGCCGGTGATGACCGCGCGCCGGTTGAGGGCATCAGCGTGCGCGCGCTGAAGGCGCGCCTGGACGCTGGCGAGCGCCCGGTGGTGGTGGACGTGCGCGGCCCGCTGGAGTGGGACATCAGCCGGCTGGACGGCGTGCGCGGCATCCCCAAGCCGCAGATCGAGGACGCGGTGAGCGCCGTGCTGGCCGGCCGCGCCCGCCTGGAGGACACCGTCTTGGCGGGCATCCCGACCAGCGGCGAGGTGATCGTCTGCTGCCGGTCCGGCGCGCGCAGCGCCGACGTGATCCACGCGCTGCGGCGGGCGGGCTACAGCAACCGCCTGCTCAACCTGGACGGCGGCATCCTGGCGTGGGCGGCGGAGATTGACCCGACGATGGCGACGTATTAGCCGCCGGCGCGCTGCGGGGAAAAGCGGCGTCTGTGCTACAATCAGGCAAACACACGGGGCCGGCGGCGGGGGGCCGACGGGGATGCCTGATTACAACCTGACTGCCAAAGAACACTGTCTGGCGCTGCGGGCGGCGCTGGTGATTGACGCCGCGCGCGAGGCGCTGGACGCGCTCACCGGGCTGGCCCAGCACTGCGCCGCGCACGGCCAGGATCAGCAGGCCGCCAACCTGCTGGCGTTCGTGCTGGGCCACCCTGACGTGCGCTACGACACGTTCGATTACGCTGAAGACCTGTTTCTTGACCTGGAAGCGCGCGTGTGCCCGCGCGTGATCGCGGACGCGCGCCAGTTCGCGCTGGGCAAAACGCTCAGAAGCGTGGCGGACTACGCCTGCGCGCTGGCCAGCGGCGAATAGCGGCGCTACCCGCCCGCGTACAGCGCCGCGTAGCGCGCCGCCGCGCCCGCCCAACTGTGATCGCGCGCGATCAGCGCCGGGCCGTTGGCGCTGAAGGCCGCGCGCAGTTCGGCGTCGGCCAGCAGGCGCGCCACCGCCGCCGCCAGCGCCCCGCCCGCCGCCGGCGCGACCAGCGCGTCCTGCCCCGCGCGCACAGCGATGCCGTCCACGCTCAGCGGCGTGGCCGCCAGCGGGCAGCCCATCGCCAGCGCCTCCAGCACCTTGTTTTTGATGCCCGCGCCGATGCGCAGCGGGCAGACGTAGACCGCCGCCCGCGCCAGATAGGGGCGCAGGTCCGGCACGCGCCCGGTGACGGTCACGCTGGCCGAGGCCAGCGCCTGCACCGCCGGCGGCGGGTCCGCACCCACCAGCCACAGCCGCGCGCCAGGGAAGCGCGCCTGCACGCCCGGCAGCAGCGTCTGCGCTAAGTAAAGGGCGGCGTCGATATTGGGCGCGTAGGCGAAGTTGCCGGTGAACAGCAGCGTGTCCGGCTCGCGCGCGACCGGCTGCGGCTGGAAGTAATCCAGGTCCACGCCGTTGGGGATCACCTCGACGCGCAGCGCCGGGTCCAGCGCCAGCAGCTCAGCGCGGTCCAGCGGCGAGACCACCACCGCCGCGCGGTAAGGCGCGAACATGAACGCCTCGTAGCGGCGGGCCGCCCACCACTGCGCCCGCGTGCTGAGGCGCGGACGGTGCGCCATCAGCCGCCGCAGATACAGGCTGTAGGACTCGTAAGGGGTGATAACGGCGGGCAGCCCGCCGAGCGCGCGCGCGTACTCGTAGACCTGCACGCCGCCGAACAGGTGCGCCGCGTCGTAGGCGGCGCGGGCGCGGCGCGCCTCGACGCGCGCCCACATGTCTGGCGACCACGCCTGCCGCGCCCGGCGCGGGAAGCGCGCCCCCGGCAGCGCCAGCCGCCGCGCATACGCGGCCAGCGTGCGGCGCGGGGCGGGCACAATTTCGATATCCCGGAAACCGGCGCGCGCGTCCGGCGCGGACCAGTCCGTTTCGGCGTCCTCCGGGCGGTCAGCGAAGGCCAGCAGGTCGAGTTCGACGCCCTGGCGCGCCAGCGCGCGCGACAGATGCCAGATAATCAGCCGGTCGCCCAGGTGCAGCGGGTGCGGCGGGCAGCGCGAGATCATCAGCACGCGCATCACAGCAGGCCCTCCAGCGCGCGTGTGAACTGCGCGGCGCTGGCCGCCGCCGAAAACTGCGCGACCGCGCGCGCCCGGCCCGCCGCGCCCATCTGCGCCCGCCGGGCGGGGTCGCGCAGCAGGGCGATGACGCGCGCGGCCAGCGTTTCGGCGTCGCCGGGGGCCGCCAGGAAGCCGGTCTCGCCCTCGACAACCGTCTCCGCCGGGCCGCCCCGGTTGGTGCTGACGACGGGCCGCCCGGCGGCCATCGCCTCGACAACCGCCATGCCGAAGCCCTCAAAGCGCGAGGCGCAGACGACCACATCGGCGGCGGCCAGCACCCGTTCGACATCGGCGCGGAAGCCCAGGTAGTGCAGGCGGCGCTGGAGCAGGCTGTCGGCCTGCGCCGCCGCCAGGATGCGCTGCCGGTAGGCGCTGTCCGCGCCGGTCTGCGCGTTCTCGCCGGCGACGATAAAGCGCGCCTCCGGGATCTGCAGCGCCACCTGGCGCGCCAGCGCCTGGAACGTGTCGTGCCCTTTCACGTCCTGAAAGCGCGCCACCAGCGCCACCAGCGGCGCGTCGGCGGGGATGCCGGCCTCAAAGCGCACGCGCAGGCCGTCCACGCCGGGGTGAAACCGGTCGGTGTCCACACCGGGGTACAGCACCGCGACGCGCTCCGGCGGCATGAACGGCGGGCGGCCCAGAAAGCCGTCCCTGATGGCCTGCGAGTGGGCAAAGGTGGCGGCGCTGCGGCGGAAGAACGCGCGCTGCCAGGGCCGGGGCCGAAACCACCAGCCCATGCACGTCCACAGCGACGGCACGCCGACACGCTCAGCGGCGGGTTGGGCCAGCGGCAGCGCGTGATATTCGCTGTGGACGGCGCGGATATCGTGGGCGCGGATGAGCGCCGCGACGCGGCGGACGGCGGGCAGGCGCGCCCACAGCGCCGGCACAAAATACACGCTGGCCGCGCGCCAGGGCAGGCTGTGGACCGGCCAGCCGTGCGCCTGCCAGCGCGCGGCCAACTGGCCGGGGCGCGGCGTGAGCAGATGCGGGCGAAACCGCGCCGGGTCAAGGCCCTGGGCCAGGGTGAGCAGGGCGGTCTCGCCGCCGCCCAGGTCAGCGTAGCTGGTGACGAACAGCAGGTTAACGACGGCGCGCATCAGCGTCAGAGCAATCCAAAAACACGGTAGGAATCCCGGCGGCAGATGGTATAGTGGTGCGGCGGTCGCAGCCGGTAGCGCTGTATTGTATCCCCGCACGCCATTGACGCCAGCCTGAGAGAGGAACCTGACGCAGTGGAACTGCAAGCACAGCTCGTCTTTTTCGCCGGGTTCGCCATCGTCTGCGTGGCCGCCCGCGAGATCGGCCATTTCCTGGGCCGGTTCCACCTGCCGCACATCACCGGCTACCTGCTGGTGGGCGCGCTGGCCGGGCCGTACCTGCTCAACCTGCTGCCCGCGGAGGCGGCGGACAACCTGCGCTTTGTTGACGCGCTGTCGCTGGCGGTGATCGCGTTTGTCGCCGGCAGCGAGCTGTACATCAAAGAGCTGCGCAGCCGGGTGCGGGCCATCCTGCTGATCATCGGCGGCATCATCACGGCGGCGCTGGGGATGGTCGGCGTCGCGCTGTTCTTCCTCACGGAGAGCATCCCGTTCGTGCGGGAGATGCTGGCCGCTGGCACGCTCGACACGGTCGGGCGCATCGCCATCGCCCTGCTGGGCGCGACCGTCCTGCTGGCGCTGTCGCCGCCATCCACCATCGCGGTTATCAAAGAGGTGCGGGCGCGCGGGCCGTTCACGAAAATGCTGCTGGGCGTCACCGTCACGATGGACGTGGTTATCATCGTGCTGTTCGCGGTCGCGGCGGCGCTGGCGGGCGCGCTGCTGAATGGCAACGCCATCCCGGCCAACTTTACGCCGATCCTCATCGTTGACCTGGCGCTGGCGGTGGCGGCGGGCTACCTCACCGGGCGCGCCACTGAGGCGGTGCTGCTCACCGGCTGGCCGCGCGGCGTCAAGACCGCGCTGGTGCTGCTCATCGGCTACGCGATTTTCGCGGGCAGCGCCGTTTTGCCGGAGCTGACATACACCTATCTGGGCGTGAAGCTGCGGGTTGAGGCGCTGCTGGTGGCGATGCTGACCGGCTTCACCGTCACCAACATCAGCCGCGCGCGCGACCAGTTTGACGGCATCCTGCACGACATCGGCCCCTGGGTGTACGTCGCCTTTTTCACGCTGACGGGCGTCGGCCTCAAGCTGGACATTCTGCTGTCCACGCTGTGGGTGGCGGCGGCGCTGTTCGCCGTGCGCATGGCCGCCATCTACATTGGCGCGCTGTCCGGGACAGCGGTGGCCAACGAGCCGCCGAGCTTCCGTCGGCTGGCGGGCCTGGGGCTGATCACGCAGGCCGGCATCGCGCTCGGCCTGGCGCGCGAAGTATCGACACAGTTCCCCAACACGCTCGGCAGCGATTTCGCCACGCTGATTATCTCGGTGGTCGTGCTCAACGAGATCTTCGGGCCGCTGTTCCTCAAGTACGCGCTGCGGCGGGTGCGCGAAACCCACGAGCCGGAGGCGGCGCTGCCGGACGGCACGCGCGAGGCGGTTATCCTGGGCATCGAACAGCAGTCGTTCACGCTGGCGCGCCAGCTCAGCGCCAGCGGCTGGGATGTGCTGGTGGCCGACACCAACAGCGAGCAGGTGGCGCGGCTGGAAGCGGAGGACGTGGCCGAACGCCACATTCACGACATCTCTGAGGAGTCGCTGCGCACGTTGATGGGGCCGCACACAGACGCGCTTATCGCGCTGCTGCCGGACGACGCCGACAACCTGCGGGCCTGCGAGATCGCCTACGAAGCCTTCGGCTGCCGGCGCATGGTCGTGCGCCTGACAGACGTCACGCTGACGGACCGCTTCCGCGAGCTGGGCGTGCTGGTCGTGGACCAGACATCGGCGATGATCAACCTGCTTGACCAGGCGGTGCGCGCGCCGCAGACAGCGGCCCTGCTGCTGCACGCCGCGCCGGCCTACGACATCGTGCAGATCACCGTCACCGACCGCGACGCGCACAACATGCTGCTGCGCGACCTGCGGCTGCCGAACGACGTGCTGGTGCTCGAAATCTCGCGCAACGGCCAGAACATCGTCCCCAGCGGCTACACCGCCGTGCAGCAGTACGACGAGATGACGCTGCTGGGCAGCCCGGACAGCCTGCGCGAAGTCACTATGCGGCTGGGCTATTAGGCGGCGTCACAGCCGGCGCGGGGCCAGCGGCCCGCGCAGCCGCGCCAGCGGCGGCAGCGCCCCGCCGATCAGCGGCAGCGCGTAATCCACAAACGCGGGCGTGACCATGCTGCCTTCGGCGTCCATGTATTCTGGCGGCAGCAGCTTCTCGCGCCCGGCGCAGGCCGCCAGCGGCAGCGCGCCGGTGGCGCAGCGGTAGGGCACGCCGGGCGCGCGCTCCAGCGTGACCATAAAGCCGCTCTCGCCAGCGGCCAGGCGCTGCGCCGCCGCCGCGCCCACCTGCTCAGCTTCGGCGCGGTCAACCGGCGACACGCAGGCCGACAGCGCCCGCCCGATCAGGCTGGGGCGCAGCGCGCGCGCCTGCCAGCCGAAGCGCGCGCGCGCCAGCCCCGCCAGGTACGACGACGCCCCAGCGCCGACCGAGTGCAGCACGCGGCCCAGCGCGTCGCGCGGCTCGGCGCTGGCCGGCTGGCCGACAAACGCGCCGTCCGCCGCGCGCAGGCCCTCGCCCACCACCACAAACACGTACCCCAGGCGGCTGTGCACGCGCGCGGCGGCGTCCAGGAAGCGCGCCGCGTCAAACGGAATTTCCGGCACATACACCAGATGCGGCGCGTCGTCGTCCGCGTCCCGGCCCAGCGCCGCGGCCGCCGCCAGCCAGCCGGCGTTGCGCCCCAGCGCCTCCAGAATCAGCAGGTCGTCGAACGTCGCCATCGCTTCCAGATCGCGGCCTGTGTCGCGGGCGGCCAGCGCCATGAAGCGCGCCGCGCTGCCGTAGCCGGGCGCGTGATCGGTCCCCCACAGGTCGTTGTCAATTGTCTTGGGCACGCCGCCCACGCGCAGCGGCCAGCCAGCGGCCTGCGCCGCCGCCGCGATGTGCGCGCACACCGCCATCGAGCCGTTGCCGCCAATATAAGCGAACGCGCGGATGTCGTGCGCGCGGAAAACCGCCAGCACGCGCGCGTAGTCGTCAGCGGCCAGCCGGCGGCGGCTGGAGCCGAGCGCCGCGCCCGGCGTCTGCGCCAGCAGCGCCAGGTTGTCCGCCGTCTCCGCCGTGAGGTCCAGCAGCGTTTCGCTGAGCGCGCCCTCCAGCCCGTGCGCCAGCCCCAGCACGCGGCGGAAGCCGGCGCGCTGCGCGGCGCCGATCACCCCGGCCAGGCTGGCGTTGATGACGGCGGACGGCCCGCCAGACTGTGCTACGGCCAGCGCGCCAGTCATGCGCTGCCGGCCTGCGGTGCTGCGTTCACGATGGCTGCCCTTTCGCGCCCGTGCGCGGGAAAACGGGTTGGGTTAACGGCGCGGGCCGCGTTGGAGTACAAGTATGCGTAACGCTGTCTAGATATATAAAGTAGCAGCATTAGTAGGGCCTGTGCAAATGTCGAAAACTCGGTAACGGGCGCTGTAATGCGGGATAGATATCGCAGGTGACGCGCCGCCCGCCCGCTATAACCCAGAGATATCACCAGCCGCAGCGCGTCTGTGGGTTTACGTTGGAAAGTTGTTATGCACAGGGGGAGTCGATAAACGGCGGGTGTTTTGCACAGCCTGAACAGCCCGCCGCCCGCCGCGCAGCGCCTCGGCCCGCGCGCGCCGCATTTGGGTAAAGTTATGAACAGGTTTCGACAGCGGGCGCGCTGGTTTTGCACAGCCTGTTGACAGCGCGCTTGGGATAAAGCGCCCGGCACGCTGCGATACTGGGGATATATCGCAGAAAATTTGTTCTTTATCCCAAGATCGTCTTGGGATAAAGCGCGCGCGGACCTGGCCGCGCCGGGCGCGCTGGGGAAAACCGGGGAAATCGAACGCGCCGGTTGGGTAAGCGCGTCACCCATACAACTGGCGGCACAGGGCGGACAGCGCCGCCGCGTCCAGAAACCCATCGGCGGCCCCCGTCGCGCCGATCTTGTGCGCGGCGAACGCCACCGCCTGCCGGATAGCGCTGTAAGGGTCGCCCGCGCTGACGTAGGCGTGAACGAAAGCCGAGAACAGCGCGTCGCCCGCGCCGATGGTGCTGACCACCGGGCGCACAGATACAGCGGGCACGCGCTCGATGAAGTTGTCGTCGCGGACGGCCAGCAGCGCCCCCTGCGCGCCCATCCCGATCACGACCACCGCCGGGCCGAAACGGTCCAGCACACGCCGCGCCCAGGTTTCCGGCGGCGCTGGCAGCCGCTCGTCGCTCATAAACAGAATGTCGGCGGCGGCCAGGTAATCGCGATTGTACGGGTCGTCCAGGCTGGCGATGGTGTGGACATCGGTGGCGACCGGCACGCCGGCGCGGCGGGCGCGCTCCAGCAGCGGGCGCGTGAAGTTGATGTTGCACAGCACGGCCAGCGCGCTGCCGCGCAGCGCCGTTTCAAACTGCTCCGCCGGGTAGCGGCGTTCCTGAATGTCTTTGAGGTCAACGAAGATGGCGCGCCGCCCGTCCGCGTCGTAGGCGATGATGGATTTTGCGGTTTCCGCCACCAGCGGCAGCACATACTCGCGCGCGAGCGCGTCGCGCGCCAGCGCCTCCAGCACCATCGGGTAGGACGCATCGCGCCCGATGAGCGTGAGGAAGCGCACGCTGTCGCCCAGGGCTGTCAGCGCCTTGCTGATGTTGTAGCCAACCCCGGCGACGGTGCTGCTGATGCCGTTGAAGGGATAGCGCGTCGGCTCGTAGGCGATGGGAAAGCCGTCCACGCGCAGCGTGGTTTCGATGTTGGTGAGGCCAGCGACCAGTATTGTGCTCACAAAATACCTCCAGTGTGCGGCGTTCACAGGCCCTGATTATACCGGGGGCAGTTGCGGGCAGCGCGCGCCCGGTATATGGTAGAAACGGCAGGCAGACGGCGGGAGGCAGCGGCATGACACTGACTGAGGACGAACGGGTACGGGCGGCGGCCTTCGCTATCACGGCGCGTTTTGAGGGCAGCGGTTACGACGCCTACCAGAACCGCGACGCCGGCATCGTCAGTTATGGGCGCTTCCAGTTTACGCTGGCGGCGGGCACGCTGGGGACAATCGTCACGCGCTACCTGGGGCGGTCGCAGTCGGCGGCGGCGGAGCGCCTGCGCCCGTATCAGGCGCGCATCCTCAACCGCGACCCCGCCCTGCGCGGCGATGGCGAGCTGCGCGCCGCGCTGGTGGCCGCCGCGCGCGAGCCGGAGATGCAGCAGGCGCAGGATCAACTGGCGGCGGAGGCCTACTGGGACCGCACGCACCAGCTCGCCATTCTGCCGCGCGGCATCGGCCTGCCGCTGAGCCGGGCGCTGCTGTTCGACATCAGCATTAACTTCGGCGTCGGCGACGGCTTCCTGCGCATGGCGGAGCGCGATCTCGGCGTGCCGCTGTCCTCACGGCTGGGCGAGAACGGCATCAGCGAGGAACAGCTTATCCGCCGCGTGGTTGCGCTGCGCAGGATTTCGCACGACCGCCAGGCCGAGCGCGAGGGCCTGCCCGGCCTGCGCGTGCGCGGCGATTTCTGGGCGGCGCTGGCGGCGGCGGACGACTGGCAGCTTCAGGGCGACACCAGCGGCAGCGTCAATGTAAACGGGGCGCTGGTGCAGGTGCGCAGCCCGGTGGTAAGCGGCTCGCCGCGCCCGCCCGCCGGGCCGCTGCGCATCACCCCGCTCGGCGGCGCGGTCAACCTGCGCGACCAGCCCACCACCAGCGGTAGCGCGGTGCTGCTGCTGGTGCGGCCCGGCGACACGCTGACTGTGACCGAGGACGAGGCCCTGGCGCTCCCGAAGATCGGCAGCAGCGTCAGCCAGCAGTGGGTGGCGGTGCGCACCGCCGACGGCATCACCGGCTTTACCGCCGCCTGGCTCTACCGCGTGAACGAGGACTAGCGCGGGCCGTTACAGTGAATTTAATGCGCGTGCAAGGCCCTGACGGTTATGCTGTGCCAGGGTAAGCGATAATAAAGCCGCGAACACGCTGCGTCGCAGACGTTTGCGCGTGCACAGCGCGCTGCGACAGCGGGCGGCGGCTGCCAGTGGAAAGGCCCGCACAAATGACAGGCGCCCGGTTCGGACGAACAGCCGCAGCCGCAGCCGCGCTGCTGTTTTTATGCATGCTGGTTGCGGGCGCGCCGGCGGCCAGCGCGCAGGCGCCCGCCGCGCCGATCCTGCTGGTGGTCAACGACAGCGCGCCCTACCAGTTCGGGCGCTACCTGGGCGAGATTCTCACGGCGGAGGGCATCAGCAGCTTTGAGACCGCCGCCGTTGGCGCGCTCACCGCCGCCGACCTGGCGGGCCGCGACCTGGTTATTCTGGCGGAAACGCCGCTGACAGCGGGGCAGGCCGCGCTCATCAATAACTATTACGCCGCCGGCGGGCGGCTGCTGGCGATGCGACCCGACGCGCAGATCGCCGGGCTGTTCGGCCTGGGCGCGGCGGGCGGGACGCTGGACAGCGCCTATCTGCGCGTGATCAACGGCGCGGTCGTCAACGGCGAAGCGCCGGGCCTGGGCATCACCGACCAGACGATTCAGTATCACGGCCTGGCGACCCAGCACAACACGCTGCCCGGCGCCGTGATGGTGGCGCAGCTTTACAGCGACGCCGCTACCGCTGCCGCATTTCCGGCGGTCGTCAGCACCAGCGACGGCCGCGCGTCCGCTTTCACGTATGACCTGGCGCGCAGCGTCGTGCTGACCCGCCAGGGCGACCCCACCAATATCGACAGCGACAACGACGGCGACGGCCTGATCCGCGCGCGCGATCTGTTCCTCCGGCCAGGCGGCAATCACTGGATTGACCGCAACAAAATTCCGATCCCGCAGGCCGACGAGCAGCAGCGCCTGTTCGCCCGGCTGGTGCGCCAGGCGGTTGAGGGCGCGCGCCCGCTGCCGCGCCTGTGGTACTTCCCCGGCACGGCGCGCACGATGCTGATCCTCACCAGCGACTCGCACGCCAACCCGGTAAGCGCGCATGAGGACCTGATTGAGGCGGTTGAGGCGTACAGCGGCGCGATCACGATTTACCTCGCGATCGGCGCGCCGAACGATGCCACAATCCAGGGGTGGCAGGCGCGCGGCCACACCTTTGGCCTGCACCCCTACGCCTTCCAGCCAAACTCATATCCGCCGTACAATATCGAGACGCTGGCCCAGGGCTTTTCCGTCTACGACACGTGGTTCCGCGCGATGTTCACCAACCCGCCGTCGCGCACCGTCCGTATTCACGACCTGGCCTGGCAGGGCTGGACCGCCGCCGCTGAGATCGCGCGCTCGTATAACCTGAAGCTGGACACCAACTTCTTCACATCCGGTTCCTGGCTGCAGCGGCCGGACGGAAGCTGGCCGCACGGCTACCTGACCGGCAGCGGCCAGCCGATGCGGATGGCGCGCGACAACGGCGTGATCCTCGACTACTTCCAGCAGCTCACCCAGCTTATAGATGTGCAGATGGTGTGCCTCTCGAACTTTGAGGGTTTAACCAGCGGAGAGGCGGTGCTGGTCTCAAGCGAGCTGATTGACCGCAGCCAGGCGGGCGACTACGCCGCGCTGATGGCGATCTTCCACGTGGACTGCGTTAACGAAGGCGAAACCCCCGGCTGGATTAGCGGCACGCTGAACTATGCGCGCAGCCAGGGCGTGCCGATCTGGAACGCGGACCGCTGGCTGAATTTCGTCGAGACGCGCTACGCCGCCCGCTACAGCGGCATCGCCTGGAACGACGTGGCCAGCACGCTCACGTTCAGCATGACCGCGCCAGCGGGCAGCGAAAGCCTGAGCACCGTCATCCCGCTGAACTACAACGGCCGCAGCCTGCTCTCGGTCAGCGTGGACGGCAGCCCGGCGGCCTTCAGCGCCCAGACCATTAAGGGCCGCGCGGAAGCCTTTGTCACGGTCCCGGCGGGCAACCACAGCTTCACGGCGGTCTATGAGGTGTGGACGCCGCCGATTGTCGCGCCGGGCGACGCGGCCCGCACGACTGACCCGCGCCCGGCTTTCCGCTGGCTGCGGGTCTCCCGTGCCGACTATTACGAGATTCAGATCAGCCGGGCCAACCCGCCGCAGACCGTCGTTTACACCGTGCCGCAGACCGCCGCCCCGCAGGTCGTTTTTACGCCGCCCGCGCCGCTGCTGCCCGCCGCTTACACGTGGCAGGCGCGCAGCCGGACCAACGCCGGCGATTCGTCGGCGTGGAGCGTGGCGCGCACCCTGTTTGTCGATTCAGCCGCCAGCGCAGCCCCGGCGCGCAATTACTTCACCACCGCCGCGCCGCGCCTGTCGTGGGGGCGCGTGTCGGGCGCGGCGGGCTATGAGGTGCAGGTGGCGGCTAACAGCGCCTTCAGCGCGCCGCTGGCTTTCAGCGCCGCGCTGGGCGCGTCAGAGTTCGCCGTCACCAGCGCGCCGCTGGCGAACGGCGTGTATTTCTGGCGGGTGCGGGCGCGCCGCGCCGATGGCAGTTGGGGGCCGTGGAGCGCCGCTGACA
Source organism: Anaerolineae bacterium (assembly GCA_048499435.1). GTDB lineage: Bacteria > Chloroflexota > Anaerolineae > Aggregatilineales > Phototrophicaceae > DAOTWC01. The sequence goes on along the minus strand of JASNZW010000002.1, from coordinate 336,339 downwards.
GCTTCGTCGTTGACGCGGGATAAGCCGCGCTGCGCGCCTTGCGCGCGGGGGTAAAATGGCGCGGCGGCTGGCCAAAAACGCTGAAATCGGCCGCCGCGCCTGCCTGCGCGCCGCAAACAGCCTGCCTGTAAGCATCCTGCAAGGTGGTTTATTTAGAATTCTGACAACTGAATGACTGCCCGAAGCGGCGGTACAGCGTGCTCAGCGGTGTCTGGGCGCTTGGCTGTCCTGCCGCCGTGCGATCAAACCCACGCCAACCGGCCGCACGGCCGCTGGCAGCGCTGACGGAGAAGGACGACGATGCTGATGAACACACTCAAAAAGAGCATGCTGGCGCTGCTGCTGCTGGCGCTGCTGCTGCCACTGGCAATCACCAGCGAGCCGGCGGCAGAGGCCCAGCCCCCGCTGCCGACGCCGATTTTGGTGGTAGTCAACGACAGCGCGCCCTATCAGTTCGGGCGCTACCTGGGCGAGATTCTCACGGCGGAGGGCATCAGCAGCTTTGTGACTATCCAGGTGGCCGCGCTCACCGCCGCCGACCTGGCGAGCCGCGACCTGGTTATTCTGGCGGAAACGCCGCTGACAGCAGGGCAGGCCGCGCTCATCAATGACTATTACACCGCCGGCGGGCGGCTGCTGGCGATGCGGCCTGACGCGCAGATCGCCGGGCTGTTCGGCCTGGATACGGCGGGCGGGACGCTGGACAGCGCCTACCTGCGCGTGATCAACGGCGCGGTCGTCAACGGCGAAGCGCCGGGCCTGGGCATCACCGGCCAGACGATTCAGTATCACGGCCTGGCGACCCAGCACAACACGCTGCCCGGCGCTGTGATGGTGGCGCAGCTTTACAGCGACGCCACTACCGCTACCGCTTTTCCGGCGGTCGTCAGCACCAGCGACGGCCGCGCGTCCGCCTTCACGTATGACCTGGCGCGCAGCGTCGTGCTGACCCGCCAGGGCAACCCCGACAACGCCGATGTGGACGTGGACGGCGACGGCATCTTCCGCACGCGCGATCTGTACATGGGCGCTAATGGCAATCACTGGGTGGACCGTTCCCGCCTGCCCATCCCGCAGGCCGACGAGCAGCAGCGCCTGTTCGCCCGGCTGGTGCGCCAGGCGGTTGAGAGCGTGCGCCCGCTGCCGCGCCTGTGGTACTTCCCCGGCACAGCGCGCACGATGCTCATCGCCACCAGCGACTCGCACGCCAACCCAACAAACTGGCATGAGACACTGCAGAACACCGTTACCAACAACGGCGGCACGCTCACCACGTACCTTTCGATTGGCGCGCCGGATGACGCCACCATTCAGGGCTGGCGGGCGCAGGGCCATGAGTTCGGCATGCACCCGTTTGTCTCCCGGCCTGACAGCTACCCGCCCTACAACGTCGAAAATCTCACACAGGGGTATTCTGTCGCCAATAACTGGTTCGCCGCTACTTACACCAGCCCCAAGTCGCGCACGGTGCGCGCCCACGATATCGGCTGGCTGGGCTGGACGGATGCCGCTGAACTCGGTTTGCAGTATGGCGTTAAGTTCAACTCTGACCTGCTCACGGTCGGTATGTGGCTGCAGCTTCCTGACGGAAGCTGGCCGCACGGCTTCATGAACGGCAGCGGCCAGCCGATGCGCATGATACGCGCCGACGGCACAATCCTCGATTATTACCAGCAGGCCACCTCGCTGGTGGATATTCAGCTTCTGTGCCAGTTAGCCTACGAGGGCCTGAACACCACAACCGCGATGAACGTCTCGCGCGAGCTGATTGACAACAGCCAGGCGGGCGGCTACTCCGTGATTCTGGGGTTCTTCCAGGTGGACTGCGTGGGGTATGGCACGACGCCCTGGGTAGACAGCACGCTGGCCTACGCGCAGAGCGTGGGCGCGCCAATCTGGAACGCCGACCGTTTTCTGGCGTTCGTCGAGACGCGCTACGCCAGCGACTACAATGATATTGTCTGGGACGGCGTGACCAACACGCTCACCTTCGACCTGACCGCGCCGGCAGGCAGCGAGAACCTGAGCACGATCATCCCACTGAACTACAACGGCAGCGGCCTGTCATCGGTGACGGTGAACGGCCTTCCGGTGGCCTTCAGCACGCAGTTTATCAAGGGCCGGGGCGAGGCCTTTGTGAGCCTCCCAGCGGGCAATTACAGCTTCACCGCCGTCTACGGCGGGCCGCAGATCACGGTCACGCCGCCCTACACGCCCACGCCCACCGCGACGCCAACGGCGGTACCGACCAACACGCCGACGCCAACCAACACGCCGACCATCACGCCGACACCCTCGCCAACAGTGGAGCCGACGGGTTCAATCACGACGCTGTTCGCCAACGATGGGCGCTACTTCCACGGCAACATGTTCGATGTAACGGTCATCAACCCGCTGCAGATCACCAGCTTCGATGTGAACGTGGGCGCGGGCAGCACCACTGTCAGCGTGTACTACCGCAGCGGCAGCTACGTGGGCAACGAGACCAACGCCGGGGCCTGGACGCTGATGGGGTCGGCCCCGGTAACGAGCCTCGGCCCGGACAACCCCACGCCGCTGGCGGTCGGCAGCGCGGTGCTGCAGCCGGGCGTCTACGGGTTCTACGTCACCGTTGACCCGGCGCAGCCGGTAGATATGTACTACACCTCCGGCAGCCGCACGGTGAGCAACAGCGACATCTCCATCACCGCGGGGATTGGCGTGGGCGGCCTGTTCGCTGACCCGGCGGCCTGCCAGGCGCGCAGCTTCCCCAACAACCCGTGCACGTTCGCTGACCGCACGTGGAACGGCACAATCTACTACGCGGTTGTGATACCGCCAACCAACACGCCGACGCCGACCAATACACCAACGCCGACGGCAACGCCGACCAACACGGCGACGCCAACCGACACGCCGACTGACATACCGACAAACACAGCGACACCGACGGAGACGCCAACGAACACGGCGACGCCAACCGACACGCCGACCGACATACCGACGAACACGGCGACACCGACCGACACGCCGACGAACACGGCGACGCCGACCGATACACCGACTGACATACCGACGAACACGGCGACGCCGACCGACACGCCGACTGACATGCCGACGAACACGGCGACGCCAACCGATACGCCGACTGACATACCGACGAACACGGCAACGCCGACCGATACGCCGACGAACACGGCAACGCCGACCGATACGCCGACCGACATACCGACGAACACGGCGACGCCGACCGATACGCCGACTGACATACCGACGAACACGGCAACGCCGACCGATACGCCGACCAACACGGCGACACCAACCGACACGCCGACCGACATACCGACGAACACGGCAACGCCGACCGACACGCCGACCGACATACCGACGAACACGGCAACGCCGACCGATACGCCGACCAACACGCCGGTCCCGACCAGCACGCCGAGCGGCGGCACAGTCACCCTCCAGGTGAACGCGGGCAGCGACGACGTGAACGAGGACGGCAGCAACCTGTACCTCGACGCGGCGACGCTGTGGGTGGGCAGCGGGCAGAACGCCAGCGCCAGCTACCTGGGCCTGCGCTTCAACAACGTGCCGGCCCCGCAGGGCGCGACGATTGACAGCGCTTACCTCCAGTTCTATACGCCGTCGGGCGGGTGGATCAGCCTGGCGGTGGAGATCGCGGCGCAGGCGGCGAACAGCAGCGCGACGTTCAGCGCGGCTAACCGCCCGTCGCAGATGACGCTGACGACGGCGCGCGTGCAACACACGTCCGACGTGGGCTGGGCGGCGAGCAGTTGGTACAACTTCGACGAAATGCGGACGGTGGTGCAGGAAGTGGTGAACCGCCCCGGCTGGCAGGCGGGCAACAGCCTGACGGTCATCCTGCGCGGGACAGGCGGGGCGTGGGCGCGCAAGTTCATCACGGCTTACGAGGGGAACCCGGCCAACGCGCCGCGCCTGGTGCTGACGTACACGATTGTCGCGCCGCCAACGGCTGTGCCAACGAACACACTGACGCCAACCAGCACGCCAACCAACACGGCGACGCCAACTGAGACGCCGACGAACACGCCGACGAACACGCCGACGTCAACGCCAACCGAGACATCGACACCGACTGAGACGTCAACGCCAACTGAGACGCCGACACCAACTGAGACAGCGACGCCAACTGAGACAGCGACGCCGACTGAAACGCCAACGCCAACCAACACGGCGACGCCAACTGAGACGCCGACCAGCACGCCAACTGTCACGCCGCTGCCGCCGAACAACGCGCCGCTGGTGATCCCGAATCAGATGGTGGTGACGGTGGTCAGCGGCCAGCAGGCGGCCAACAGCGGCCAGTATCAGGACGCGAATGGCGACCCGATCACGCTGACGGCGTCGGTCGGCACGGTAATCAACAACGGCGACGGGACGTGGAACTGGACATACACGCCGGCCAGCCCCGCTGACAGCCAGACGGTCATCATCTACGCTGACGACGGGCGCGGCGGCCTCGGCCAGGCGCTGTTCACGCTGACGGTGCTGCCGCCCACGTAATCGCGGCGGCTGGGCAGCAAATACGCGCGGGCGAGCCGTAAATCGGCTCGCCCGTGTTATTTCCGGCGCGGGTCACACGCCGGTCATGATGCCGCGCAGCAGGATGCCGGCCAGCAGCGCGAACCCCCAGATGTAGCTGCCCATCGCCGGGCGTTTTTTGGCGGTGGTTTCCACGAAGATGAAAAACGGCAGCGCCAGCAGCGCGCCCGCCCCGTAGATCAGGTGCACGTCCTGCGCGGGCCGCGTGCCGTTGAGGTACATCAGCAGGCCGACCGCGCCCTGAAACAGCACCGTCCCGAAAACGATGTACACGCCGCGCCGGAACCAGGGCGTGACATCGCCCTGGCGCACGATGCCGATGTAGACCGCGATGCCCGCCATCAGCAGCGCCAGCGCCAGGCCATAGCGCGCGAACTGGTAATGCAGATCGAAGGGCAGGATATACGTCCACACCTGCGGCACGCGCCGGACGGTGTCGAGCGCCACCATCAGCCCGAAGCCCAGCGTCACCGCGATCAGCAGCGCGTCGAAGCGGCCCAGGCGTAACCGGCGGCGCTGGCCGCGCGCCGGGCTGTGTTCGTCAGCGGTGGGGTTCGTCATGGCCGGCGGCCCCCTTTGGCGGGGGCGGCTTCAGGGCTGGCGGCGGGGTGGGCGCTCACCCGGTCGGCGGCCTCGCTGGTCGCCAGCAGGAAGCCGGCGAAGATCAGCAGCGCGCCGGCCATTTCGCCAAAATACTTGAACGATGGGTCGCCCAGGTGGATAAGCGCGCCGCCCGCGGCTGGCAGCAGCCCGCCGGCGGCGATCAGCCAGTTGCCGAGCATGCGGCTGCGCATGATCTGCTTGCGGCGGAACAGCCGCGCTGAATAGAGCGCGCCGCCCACCAGCGCCAGCGTGCCCCAGATGTTCATAATGGGCGAGAACGAGCGGATCGTCCCGCTGCCCGGCGGCATGATCTCGCGGTAAATCTGCGTCATGTCCGCGCCCGGCTGCCAGGCGCTGGCGTCCAGCGGCGTGAAGAACAGCGCCCAGGGCAGCGTCATGACAGTGACCAGCAGCAGCGCCATCTGGATGTTGCGCGCGATGTTGCCGCGCCGCCACAGCAGGTACACGGTCCCCTGGCCCAGCCAGGGCGCGACCATCAGCGCGCCGGTCCAGTACCACAGCGCGAAAAAGTACGGGTTCCACACCAGCGACAGCAGCACCTGGCTGAGCGTGCCCAGGAAATAAAACAGCAGGCCGATGCCCCAGGCCAGTTGGTGCGGGCGGCGCTTCTGCCACCAGCGGCGCAGCACCAGGGCGGCAAATATGCCGGTTACGGCGGCGGCGATCACGGAGATAACGAAGGAAAGGGTCAGGGTTGGCATGGTCTTTGCGCCTGCGCAGCGAAAACATCACGGCGCGCATTGTAACATGCGCGCCCGCCCTGGCGCGACCTCACCCCCTGGCCACGCCAACCTCACCCCCCGGCCACGCCGACCTCACCCCCCGGCCACGCCGACCTCACCCCCTGGCCACGCCGACCTCACCCCCCGGCCACGCCGACCTCACCCCCCGGCCACGCCAACCTCACCCCCCGGCCACGCCAACCTCACCCCCCGGCCCCCTCTCCATGGGGAGAGGGGGAGACAAGCAAGTGCGCGGTCGCAAGTCCCCTCTCCTAGGGAGAGGGGATTTAGGGGTGAGGTACGCGACCTCACCCCCGGCCCCCTCTCCGTGGGGAGAGGGGGAGACAAGCAAGCGCCGCGCGTGAACCCCGCCCCCTCAGGCTTTACAGCCCGCCGTTTTCGTGTTATCTTACAGGTTATATTGGCCAAAACCGCATAACCCAGTCTCGCGACGGCACAGCGCAAGCTGTGTCTTTTTACAGTTTTGGCACGCACACAGTGCGCGCCTTCTTTGCATCACATTTGTTGGATAAGGAGGTTATTGGTATGGTGGACCAGCCGCAGTACCTGACAGCAGAGGGCTTAAAAAATATGGAGGCCCGCCTGAAGCACCTGACCGAGGTGCGCCGGGCTGAAGTGGCAGAGCGCCTGCGCCAGGCACTTGAAGAAGGCGGCGACCTGAGCGAAAACGCCGAATACGAGGACGCCAAGAACGAACAGGCGTTTGTTGAAGGTGAAATCCTGCGCCTGGAAACGATCCTGAGCAACGCCCAGGTTATTGAAACCGGCGGCAGCAGCGACCAGGTCGCGCTGGGCGCGCAGGTCACCGTCGTCGAGCAGGGCAGCAAGGAACAGGAAGTCTACTCGCTGGTGGGGTCCGCAGAGGCGCAGCCGAGCGAGGGCAAGATCAGCAGCGAAAGCCCCCTGGGCAAGGCCCTGCTGGGCGCTAAAGTGGGCGAAAAGGTGACTGTCAACGCCCCCGATGGCCCGATCGTTTATGTCGTCAAAAAGATTCAGTAGCCGCGCATAACCAGGCCCCGAACGCCGTTTGGGGCTTCTGCGCCACCACCAGGGCGCGGTTCACACAACCACCGGAAATTGGATACAATGAAAGTGTGGACCGCGCCGGCAGCAGCAACCCACAGAGGCCGCAACCGTGGATTTTGACCAGCAACTCGATCTTCAGGCAGTGCTTGACGGGCTGGGCCAGGGCGTGCTGATCTTCGACAGCGCGGGCCGCCTGCTGCTCGACAACCTGGCCGCGCGCGCGCTGCTGGGCACAGACCTCAAGCTGATCCGCAGCGAAGGCTGGACGGCGGCGGCGGTGCTGTTCAACAGCGGCCACCACGACCCGCACATCAACATTGACAGCGCGCGCCAGCAGGCGCTCGATTCCGCCCGCCCGGTGCGCTTCCACACCTACCGCGCCGGCGAGTATGTGCCCTGCTGGACGGCTATCGTGCCGGGGCGCGGCGGCGACCTGTGCACCATGATCACGATTGACGCGCCTGACTGGGCAATCATCAACGACCTGATCGGGCGCTTCCGCAGCGAAGTGCTGGACGCCGCCGAAGCCACCCAGGGCCACCTCAACCTCATCAACCAGAGCATCAGCCGCCTGCGCCCAGACGAGCCGGTGGGGCATCTCATCAAACGCATCGGCGGCTTCAACCGCCTCATCGCCACCCACATGTACCGCACCGCCAGCCTGATGGACCTGCTGGGCCGCCTGGAGGCGCTGCGCACCGGCACGCTGCGCGCCGACATCCGCGCCTGCCGCCAGCGCATCGCGCTCGACAATTTCATCGAAGATTTCATCGAATCGCTGGACGAGATCACGCTGCTGGACCCGGAGTCGGAACCGCACGATTTTCGCGGCCGCCTCCAGGTGAACGTGCCGCCAGAGCTGGCTGTGAGCGCCGCGCCGGCGCGCCTGATGGCGGTGCTGCGCGATGTCCTGCGCAACGCGATCATGTACAGCATGAAGGCCACGCCGGTGCAGATCACCGCCTACGCTGTCGCGCAGGGCCAGAGCGTGCAGATCGACGTGCTGGACGAAGGCTACGGCATCCGCGCGCGCGAACAGGACCGCGTGTTCCAGCCGTTCCAGCGCTCGCGCCAGCCGCAGATCATCGGCGAGTTCGGCTACGGCCTCAGCCTGTACCTGTGCAAACACGAGATCGAGGCGATGGGCGGCGGCATGTGGTTCAAGAGCGAGGAAGGCGTCGGCAGCACCTTCAGCGTCAAGCTGCCCGCCTGGCGCGAGGCTGCCGAGGACACGCCCCCGGCCCGGCCCTGAACGCCGTTACACAGCGAAAGGCTCCCTTTGGATTTTCTGACCCCGCAGTTTTTTGACCTGCTGATTGTCGTCGTGATTATCGTCGGGCTGGCGCTGGCCGCCGTGCGGCTCTACGCTGATTTCACGCGCCCGCTGCCGCCGCCGCGCCCGCCAGTCAGCGAGCCGCCGGCCAGCGGCGACGACACGCAGCCGACGCCGCCGCAGCGCGGCTAGGCCGTTTCCCGCCGCGCGCAGCGGCTTGTCAGCCGGGCGAACGCGGCGCCTTCAGCGTCTGCGCAGCGGCGCTGATGGCCGCCACCAGCTCATCGGTGCCGGGGATGATGGACGAATATTTCAGCGCGCCGTTGATGTAGATGCTGGGCAGGTTCTTCACGCCCAGCCGGCGGCAGCGGGCCACGTTCTCGCGCACCGTGAACTTGTACTCCACCATATCCACCGGGATGCCAATCTCGTTCTTGGCGCGCAGCGCGGCCAGCAGCATGTAACCGCAGGCGGCGCACGAGTCCGAATCGAGCGTGAACACCTCGACCAGCGGGCGCTCCAGGTTGGCGTAGTCCGGCAGCGCGATCTCGATGTCGAACAGGTCCGGCGCGTCGTAGCTGGCGAGGATGGCGCGGGCGGCGGCGGGGTCGCGCAGGGCCTGCGCCACGCCGATCACATTCTCTGGCGGCGTGTCGTAGGGCATGTCACAGCCGGGGGCGACAATCAGGTTGTGCTGGTCGAGCTTGTCCAGCAGATCAACGGCGAACTTCATGTTGTCCTGCTGTGTGCCCAGCAGCATGACCGTCGTCAGCGGGATGTTGCCGCCGATGGTGATGTTATAGCGGTCGGTGATGGCTTTGGCGGCGGCGATATCAATGTTCTCGTCAATCGAGATTGAGTCCGGCCCGGTCTGGCACATGTTCTCGATATTCTTGGTGGCGTCGCCGCACACAAAGAACGACGACAGCGCGCCGCGCTCGCGCAGGCCGGCAAAGATGGCGCTGAAGGGCGCGTGCAGGAACTGCGCGAAGTGCTTCGGCCCAATCTGCGACACCACCGGGTCCACGACAGCGATCACGTCCATGCCCGCTTCGATGTAAAAATCGGCCATGCGCAGCGTGACAGCGCGCGTGTAGGCCAGCAGCGCGCTCAGCTCGTCGGCGTTGAACAGCATGTCCATAAAGAGTTCGGTCCCGCGCAGGTGCAGGGCCAGCGTGAACGGCCCACACACCAGCCCGTAGAGCGCCGTCGTCTCGCCTACGGCGGCCTTCATGCGGCCCATCACGTCGAGGATCAGCGGCAGGCGGCCAGCGGTTTTCTCCGGCAGGCGGTCGGGCGGTGTCAGCGCGCTGGCCAGCGGGTGCGACGCCACTGACGGCGGCGCTTTGTCCGCCCACAGCAGCTCGCAGCCCAGAATTTCCGCCTCCACCTGCAAATCAAACAGCACCGGCTGGCCGTCGGGGATATAGAGGCGGTTGGCTTCCAGCAGCGCCGCGAACAGCTTGTCGGCGTCGGTGAGGACCTCGCGCGCGTTATAGCCTTTCAGCAGCCCGGCGTGCACCCCGGCGAATGGAACCCAGGGCGCGCGGTCGGTGGGTTGGTGGCGCAGCGCGGCAAAGATGCGTTCGCGCCCGGTCATGTGATGGTGTGGCATCAGTGTGCGGTCTCCGTGCTTGCTGGCGGCGGCGCAAGGCCCCCGTTACCCAGCGCCTGTTAAATCAGATAGGTTGCATTATAGCTGCGGCGGCGTCAGTCGCGCTCATCGCGGTCTGCCCCGGCGCGGCTGGTCCAGCGGTTAACCAGCAGAACGCCTCCCACCAGCGCCAGGCCGATCAGCGCGCTGCACACGCTCAGGACAAACTCCGCCGTCCCCGGCGGCTGGATAAACGCCAGCGCCAGCCCGCCAACGCCGACCAGCACGCCGATCCGCAGAAAGCCTTTGAGGATTTCACCGTCCATTCCGGCTGGCCTGCTCCAGGTAAGGCGTCAGCGTCCCGGTGGTCGCCAGCGGGATACAGGCGGCCGTCTGGTCATAGCCTGGAAGCGGCTGCAGCGGCGGGACAGCGGTGTCGCAAACCCCCGGCACAAAGAACGGGCAGCGCGGGTGAAAGGCGCAGCCCGGCGGAATCTCCGTCAGGCGCGGAATCTCATCTGACCGCAGTTCGAGATGCTGCTTGCTGCGCGTCAGGTCCGGGTCGGCCTCTGGCACAGCGGCCATCAGGGCGCGGGTGTATGGGTGCGCCGGGTGGGTAATGATGTTCGGCGTGCGGCCAATCTCCACGATGCGCCCCAGGTACATCACCGCGATGCGCCCGTCCCAGGCGAAGTATTTCGCCAGCGCCAGGTCGTGCGTGATAAACACGATGGACAGATTCAGTTGTTCCCGCAGGCGGTGCAGCATCTTCAGGATGCCAATACGGATGCTGACATCCACCATGCTCACGGCCTCATCGGCCACGATCAGGCGCGGGTTGACGGTCAGCGCGCGCGCGATGCTGACGCGCTGGCGCTGGCCGCCGCTTAGCTGGTGCGGAAACTTGTGCACGATATCGCCCGGCGGCGTCAGGTCCACCAGCGTCAGCAGCTCCCAGATGCGGTGGCGCAGCTCAGCGCGGCTTTTCACCAGCTTATGGCGCTGAAGCGGAAAGCCGAGAATCTGCCCGATCGTGTGCGCCGGGTTGATGGACGCGAACGGGTCCTGGTGCACGATCTGCAGCGACCGGCGCAGTTGGGCGGCCTCGCGCCCGGTGTAGCTGGCACGCGGGCGGCCTTCGACCAGCACCTCGCCGGACGTCACACCCAGCAGCCCGGCCAGAATCTTGCCGGTCGTGGTTTTACCGCAGCCGCTTTCGCCCACCAGACAGATGATCTCGTTGGCCTGAATCGCCAGGTTGATGTCCTGCAGCACCGGCAGCGGCTCGCGGTTGACCTCAAAACTGCGGCTGACACTTTTCAGTTCGATCAGCGGCGTCATGCCTGCGCCACCTTCCGGTAAGCCGTCACAACCTCAGCGGTGTGGTAGCAGGCGACCTGATGGCCCGGCTCCTCCTCGACCAGCGGGGGCCGTTCCGCCCGGCAGATGTCGGTCGCGAAGGCGCAGCGCGGGTGAAATTTGCACCCCGCCGGCGGGACGATGAGATCAGGCGGGCTGCCGGGAATGCTGTACAGCTCCTCCGCGCCCGCGCTCAACCGGGGCGCGGCGTTCAGCAGCGCCAGCGTATAGGCGTGGCGCGGCCGGTAGAACACTTCGTTGACCGGGCCGATCTCCACAATGTCGCCGGCGTACATGGTCGCGATTGTGTCGGCGATCTCCGCCGCGACGGCCAGGTCGTGGCTGATAAAGACGATGCTGAAATTCAATTCCGCGCGCAGGGCCTGCAGCACGTCCAGGATCGAACGCTGGGTCAGGATGTCCACCGCCGTCGTCGGCTCGTCCATGATGACAACCTGCGGCTGGAGCAGCAGGCTCGTCGCCAGCAGCACCCGCTGCCGCATCCCGCCGCTTAACTCGTGCGGGTAGGCGCGAAACACGCGCTGCGGGTCAAGCCGGACGCGCTCGAACAGGCGCAGGGCGCGCTGTTCGGCGGTGGCTTTGTTCAGGCCGTGCGCCGCCGCCGTGTCGTAGATCATGTCGGATATCCGAATGACGGGGTTAAGCGAGTTCAACGCGCCCTGAAACACCATCGCAAACTCTGACCACAGGAAGCGGCGCAGCTCAGCCCGGCTGAACTTCAGCACATCCACCGTGCTCTTATCGCGCCGGGTGTACAGGATGCTGCCGCTGTCAATCGTGGCGTTCTGGGGCAGTTGGCGGATCAGCGCCAGATTCAGCGTGGATTTGCCGCAGCCAGATTCGCCGATCAGCGCCAGCGTTTCCCCCGCGTGCAGGTCAAACGAGACGTTGTTAACGGCGCGCACCCGCCCCCGGCGCGCCAGATAGCTGACGGATAAATCGCGGACGGAGACGACGACATCAGCAGGCATAAGCGTCTATTCCGTTCATAAGCCGGTGCGCAGGCGCGGGTTAAAAATCTCTTCAAGCGACCGCGAGAACAGGACCAGCGAGAGCTGGAACAGCGCGATCGCCATAATCGGCGACAGCAGCATGCTGGCGGCGTTCGGGTTAAACAGCGCCCCCTGCTGGCGTCCCTGGAAGATCATCACCCCCCAGTCCGGCTCGCGCAGCGGCACCATGCCCAGGACGACCAGCCCGACCAGCCCGTACATCGCCGCGCGGATCGAGAAGATCAGGTTCACCGCGATATAACTGACCATGTTGGGGAACACCTCGCGGGTGATGATGTGCCACAGCCCCAGGTCCAGGGCGAAGGCCGCCTCAACGTAATCGCGCTCGCGCAGGCTGAGCACCTGGGCGCGCACGGCGCGCATCAGCGCCGGCCAGTTAAGCGACGCGAACAGGAAGGCCAGCGCGAGGTTGCTGTTCAGCGACAGCGTGGAGGCCAGCACCAAAAGCAGCGGGAACTGCGGAATCGTCAGGATGAAATTCGCCGCCGCCGACAGCAGTTGATCCACCCAGCCGCCCATCAACGCCGCCAGCGAGCCTAAAATCACGCCGATAACGGTGGCGATCAGCCCGGCCATGATCGCGGTGGCGATCAGCGCGCCGCCGCCGTGCACGATGTGCGACAGCACGCTGCGCCCCTGCCAGTCCAGCCCCAGCGGAAATTCCTGTGACGGCCCCTGAAACAGGCTGCGCGCGCCCTCCGCGCGGCGGTCCATCTGCGGCGAAGTCTCCAGCGGCACGAATAACGGCCCGACAGTGCTGAGCAGGACAAAGAAAACCAGCCCGCAAAAGCCCAGAAAGCCCGCTTTGTTGCGGACCAGCGCCCGCCAGGACGACCGCGCGGTATTGCCCAGCGCCGCCATCTGGCGGAGGAAAAACTCGCTGCGCGTTTCCTCAAAGCTGATTTCCTCAATTCGCGCCAGCGAGGTAAACGGGTCCTGTTTGTTGACATAGGCATAGGAAATCACGACGGCGGTGGCCAGGACGATCATCGGCAGGCCGCCGAGGAAGCCGCACAGAAAGCCGCTGATGGCGCAGGCGATAAAGCCCAGCACCCCCGCCCGCGCCTGCCCCATACGCAGGCCGAAACCCAGCGGCACAAGGCCACAAACCACGCCAATCACCAGCCCCGCGACACTTGCGCCAATTTCAAACCCGACCATTGCGGTTCAGCCTTTTGTGGATGTTTTGCCGACGCGCACGCGCGGGTCCAGCCAGCCCAGCAGCAGGTCAGCGATGATGGTCGAGGCCACCACGCTGATCGAGATGATCAGGAAAATGCCCTGCATTACGGTGTAGTCGCGCCCGTAGATGGCGCGCAGAAGCTGGCGGCCCAGCCCAGGGTACTGGAACAGTTCCTCAACGATGACGCTGCCGCCCACCACCAGGCCGATGCTGACCGACAGGCGCGTGACCAGCGGCAGCAGCGCGTTGCGCCCTACATAGGCGGTCAGGACGCGGCGCTCAGACAGGCCGCGCGCCTTCGCGACAGTGATATAGTCTTCGCCGAGCGTGGAGATGGTGCTGCTTTTCATGGCCAGAATCCAGCCGCCGACAGTCGCCAGCACGTAAGTAATCACCGGCAGCGCCGCGTGCTTAAGGATGCTGGCGATAAATTCGAGTGTGAAGCCAGGGGTGACATCGGGGTTGAAACCGCCGCGCAGCTCGCCCACCTGAAACAGTTGAAGCTGCACACCCGCCACCAGGATAATCAGCAGCGCGATGATGTATTCCGGGATGCTGTAGAGGATGCTGGCGACGGCGGTCATCACGTTGTCCAGCAGGCCGCCGCGCCAGTAAGCCATCGCCGTGCCGACCGCCACGCCGAGCGTGAAGCTGGTCAGCAGGCCGAGGCCGACGCTAAACAGCGTCCAGGGCAGGAACCGCCAGATAATCTCCGCTACCGGCGTGCCCGCGCTCAGGATGCTTTTGCCCGGGTCGCCGCGCAGCACCCGCCCCAGGTAGGTAAGGTACTGCTGGCCGATCGGCGCGTTCAGGTCAATGTCAAACAAACCGGCGGCCTGGCTGCGCGCCTGCTCATACGTCAGGCCCTGCGTCTGCATCAACTGGTCAATTTTGATGTCCACCGGGTTGCCCGGCATCAGGCGGATCAGAAAGAAGGTGAACGTCATCACCGCGAACACCGTGATCACGCCCTGCAGCAGAACGCGGACGGCGTAACCGGAAAGAATTTCCCCCAGGCGCTGGCGAAGCAGCTTCAGGAAGCTGGCCTGTTTCGCCGGCGGCGCAGCGGGGGGGACAGTGGATTCAACGGCCATAAATAAGTCTCTCAGACTTTTGCTGCCCGCGCGGGATTAAAGAAAAAGGCAGGGGCGCACAGAGCTGTGCGCCCCGCCCCTACGGCACAGAGTTAACAAACTGCTTCAGGGCAGTTTAGCCCCCGCTCATCATCTCCGCCGCCGCGCCCTGCGGGAACATCGTGCCCTGCAGGATGCCCCAGATGACATAGTGGTCGCCGCTGCCCGCCGGGTTCGCCAGGATGGGGTCGCCATCAGCCGGCGCGCCGCCGAGCAGGCTCTCATTGACCGGCTCAATGCCGATGAGGTCGTTCAGCGGGAGAAACGGCAGCATGTCGTTGATGATGCGCGCCACAACGCCAGCGCGTTCTTTCTGCGCTTCAACATCCAGCCCGACGTTAACCCCATTGATCAGCGCGTTCAGATCAATCTGCTCGCCGTTGTACTCAAACTCCATCGGGAAATTCATCCCGCGGAAGTTCGGGTCAATCTTCAGCGTCTCCGGGTAGTTGAACCGCTGCGTTGGGCCAAAGAAATGGCGGGAGGCAAACGGCGAAGCCGAGCCGTAGCTCCACACCGAAAGCTGGAAGTCGCCGGAACGAATGGCGGTTACGACCTCACCGAACGGCTGCATCCCGCGCAGGGTGATGTCAAAGCCGAAGCGGTTGAGCTGGTCGGCGGCGTTCTGTGACGCGCCGCTGAAGTCCACAAACTCGGAGGGGAACTTGTACTCAACGCTGATCGTCTTGCCGTCGGCGTCCACCCACTTGCCGTCCGCGTTCTTGGTGAACCCGGCCTGCTCCATCAGCGCCGCCGCCTTGTCCAGGTCATATTCATACGGGTTCAGCGCGTCAATGTCGGCCTGGTTAAGCAGCGCCTCAGTCAGCGCGTAGATACCGGCAGAGTATTTCGGCGCTTCCGCCCCGAAGCCCGCCGTGATGAAGGCATTTTCTGAGCGCTCAATGGCGTGCAGCATCGCCTGGCGAACTTCCTTGATGTTAAACGGATAGACATCGTGGTTCATCAGCAGCGCAACCCCGTACCCGCGCGGCAGGGTGATCAGGCGGATACCCTGCGCCTCAAACGCCTCAATTGACGAGGCCGAGTAAACGTTGGTCGCGTGCGCCAGCTCGCCGCTCAGGATCAGCGGCGCGGTGGTCTCGGTCTCGCCCGCCCACAGGCGAATCTCGCCAAACTTGACCTTGTCCGAGAACAGGCTGTTCGGCTGCCATTTAAGCGTCATGTAGGCGTCGTTGACATCGGCCAGCGTGTAGGTGTACGGGCCGGTCGCCAGGTACTCTTCCGGGCGGAACTCGGTGATCTTTGTGCGCAGCGCCACCCATTCATCGCTGTCGCTGGCCGCGCCGCTGGCGATCAGCGCGAGAGCTTCCTGCGCCAGCTCGCCGTAGGTTTCGCCGCTGACGATGTATTCCTTCAGCAGCATACGTTCCGCCAGCAGGGACGGCTCGGTGGTGAACACGAAATTCACGGTGTGGTCGTCTACCTTCACCACGTCGTTGATGTAGGTGAACTGTGACCAGCCCATGATGCGGCCCAGCGCGTAGGTGGCAATTACGTCATCGGCGGTAACGGGCGTGCCGTTGCTCCACTTGGCGTCGGCGTTCAGGGTGATGAAATAGGCGCTGTTATCGTCGGTGAAGCCCCAGGATTCGGCCAGCAGCGGCTCATACTTGCCCTCGGCCCACATGTAAAAGGCGGCGGGCATCTCCACCATCGAGCGGTAAACCGTGCCCAGGTTGTCGCCGGGGCCGCCGGTGGCGAAGCCGTTGAAGTGATGATTGGGCGGCAGGACATACGGCCATGTGCCCAAAAAGGTGCCGGTAGGCCCCTCCTGGGCAGCGACAGACAGCGCCCCCATGAGCAGGGCCAGAATCAGTAGAACGGCTAAAAGGCGTTTCATGAACAGTCTCCTCTTTTTGACGACCATTTTAAAGAGCAGCAGTCCGGGTATGGTGTGTTCGTCGGCATCACGCCCCTTCTGCTGTGCGCTGCAAGCCGGCCTGACCGGTCCGCGATTCGCGCGCAGGGCGGCGAAAAACCGGGCAGAGGCAAGCCGAGTCTGAACAAGTATAACACGTTGTCCGGCCAAGCCCAAAATAGGCGCGCAGCGGGCAGCCTCAGGCGCTTTCGATACGCGAAAACGCCAGAGGAACTCGTCACTCTGGCGTTTTCGTTAGCGTTACCTGCTTAGTTCGCGCGCAAATCAGCGCGGCCCGCTGGCGCTGCCGACCTGGGTCGTCATCGCGGTCACGGTGAAGGTGGTGTACGCTGTGCCGGGCGTATAGGTGCCGTCAGTATAGAGGCCGTTGGCCGCCGTGCCGTCCGAGCTGCCGCCAGTGTAGATTGTGTAGGTCGCGCCCAGCTCCAGGTCGGGCGAGGAAAACACCAGCGATTGGAAGTTCTTCGCCGGGGCGAAAGTCAGCAGTTGGTCGCCGTCAGCGGACTGGATCGAGACGAGCGTCCCGGCGGGCAGTTCCGCGTCGAAGACAATCAGCACGGAAACCTGCGTTGAGTTATTGGTCTGAGCGGCGGCCATTCCCGCACCAGCAGGCGGCTGCTCCCCGGTGGGTGACTGCATTCCAGCGGGCGGCTGCTCCCCGGTGGGCGGCTGCATTCCAGCAGGCGGCTGCCCGCCGCCGCGCGCGCCACCCATACGGGGGTCGCCGCCGGCCATCATGCCAGGCATACCGCTCAGGCCCGGCGCGGAGGGCATTCCGGCGCTGCCAGCGGCGACGAGCAGGCCGCCGGAAATCGTGAACGTGCCGTCGTAGTCAATCGCGCCTTCGCTGCTGATGGTCGGGCCGTTGACGATGACCACGCCGCCGCTCATGTCAATCGAGCCGTTCGAGTCGATACCGTCGCCCTCGGCGTTGATGACGATCGTGCCGCCCTTGATGTACAGGTAGTAATAGTCCGGCGCGGCGATATCATCCGGCTCGGAGACGTTGATGCCGTCGTCGCTGGCGTTGATATAGATCTGCCCGTCGTTCAGGTAGATGAAACCGCCTTCGATCCCTTCGTCGCTGGCGAAGATGGTGATCGTGCCGTTGTTAACCGTGACGCTCTGCGTGCCGCGCAGGGCTTTGCCGAGCGCCGTGATCGTGATCGTTCCGGCGTTCACGGTGAGGTCCTGCTCGGCGCGGATGGCGTCGTCAGCGACATCAATGGTGAAGACGCCGTCGTTGATGACGATGCTTCCATCCGCCACGATCCCTTTTCCAGACAGCTCGTCGCTGAGCGTCGCGCCGCTGCCGCCGCCGGCGACCAGGCTCAGCGTGCCGTTGTCAATGGTGACGTCCAGCGCGACCTGAACAGCGTCGTCGCCCGCGTCGATGGTGAGCGTCGGCGCGTCGGCGATGGTGAGGCTGGCGTCGCCGGCGATGCCGTCGTTATTGGGGGACACGATAGTCAGGCTGCCGGTCCCGGCGACGGTCAGGTCAACCGCGCTGTGGATGGCGGCGCTGGTTTCCGCGTAGGCGGCGTCCAGTTGAACAGTGTTTTCCGACCCATCCGCCAGCGCGATCACGACGGAAGCGGCGCTGCTGATCTCGATCGGCGCGCTGGTTGTGCTGCTCAGCGTGACTCCATCCAGAATCAGGGTCACGGCGCTGTCCGCCGCCGCGGCGACGAGCACCTGGCCGCCGGCCAGCGCGCCGCTCAACTGGTAAGTCCCGGCGTCGCTGATGGTGACCGCGCCGTTCTCAGCCGTCGCCAGGTCAATCAGCGTCACCGTGTCCGCTGACTCCTGCGCGCCGGCGAGGCCGATAGCCACGAACAGCAGCAGGCTGGCGAATAGCAAACCGATAACAGTTTTGGTGCCTGTGGGGTTCATCATCTTTCACTTTCTGCTACAGCCGATTCAATTGGCTGGACAAGCGCTGTCGCACTTCAGACAGTGCGGGCCAATGCGTCCATATCACCGACAATAGTGGAGCCGTGTTCAGAAAATGTTCAAATTCGATAAGGATGGTGTGAAAAAGCCGGCAGATTCGGCAACTAGAAGCAAAAACGCCGGCGGCTTCAGTGCTGGCGTTTTATGCTACAGTATAATATATGAAATGTTCGTCAGGGGGCGGCATGGAACAGCAGCCACGGTCAATCTTTATCAGCCACAGCACCGAGGATGACACCCAGGTGGACCGTATCGCCGCGGCGCTGGAAAGCGCCGGCTTCGCGGTGTGGGTTGACCACCGCGCGGGCATCGCGCCGGGCACGCCTTCCTGGGACCGGGCGATCCGCAAGGCGTTGGCACAGCGCGAGCTGCCCCAACCGACCAGCTTGACCCAGCATACGGATCGGGGCAGCCAATACACAGCGGATGATTACCTGGCTTTGCTGAAAACGTATGACATTCAGGTAAGTATGAGCGGCAAAGACGCCTCCTATGATAATGCGATGATGGCGAGTTTTTTCAGAACCTTGCGAGCCGAGTTGACCGATCTGGAGCAGTTTGCGGCCCGGCAGGCGGTACGCACGGCAGTGTTCGAGTTCATTGGTATGAGTGAAGCGTGGGCATAACGGCGGCATTTGTGGACAGCAGCTGGTTTCAGTACCCTCAAGCGGGTCGGTATGAGTGAAGCCTCCAACGCGATTACGTATTCCGCCCCTTCAATGACTTGTTTCAGTACCCTCAAGCGGGTCGGTATGAGTGAAGCCTGTCAGCATGTGCCACATTGTCGATAATTACCCAGGTTTCAGTACCCTCAAGCGGGTCGGTATGAGTGAAGCCTTGCCACCACCCGCGCTGCCCGTCAGCAGCACAACGTTTCAGTACCCTCAAGCGGGTCGGTATGAGTGAAGCTCACCTCCTGCCCCAGCAGCACGCGCGCATTCTAGGTTTCAGTACCCTCAAGCGGGTCGGTATGAGTGAAGCAACGAACCGGACGCCAACTGATGAGGGTGACGTGGTTTCAGTACCCTCAAGCGGGTCGGTATGAGTGAAGCCCGCGCGGCTGGTTCGCGAATGTCCTCGTGTCCCTGTTTCAGTACCCTCAAGCGGGTCGGTATGAGTGAAGCCATGGCAGACCATATTGCTGATGTCAGCAATATGGACGTTTCAGTACCCTCAAGCGGGTCGGTATGAGTGAAGCGTCACGCAACGCGCTGCCGGGCGCTTCGCTGTACGGTTTCAGTACCCTCAAGCGGGTCGGTATGAGTGAAGCGGCGAGCTGCGGCTCGTCTACCGGAAAGTTAAGGAGTTTCAGTACCCTCAAGCGGGTCGGTATGAGTGAAGCGTCGAAGGTCGAACTTGCCCGCGAGCGGGGTGCAGTTTCAGTACCCTCAAGCGGGTCGGTATGAGTGAAGCTCTGGCAAGTGGGGCGTCATCATTGACAGC
Source organism: Anaerolineae bacterium (assembly GCA_048499435.1). Classification (GTDB taxonomy): domain Bacteria; phylum Chloroflexota; class Anaerolineae; order Aggregatilineales; family Phototrophicaceae; genus DAOTWC01. The sequence goes on along the minus strand of JASNZW010000002.1, from coordinate 316,505 downwards.
CCCCTGCGTTTCAGTACCCTCAAGCGGGTCGGTATGAGTGAAGCATCAGCCCAGCGGCGGGCATCGCCAGGAGCACCATGGTTTCAGTACCCTCAAGCGGGTCGGTATGAGTGAAGCCTGCTTGTGCTACCGGATTCGGTATGGGTCAAGGGTCGTTTCAGTACCCTCAAGCGGGTCGGTATGAGTGAAGCCGTGGATGGGCAACCGCCGCGAACGGGGGCGCATAAGTTTCAGTACCCTCAAGCGGGTCGGTATGAGTGAAGCCATGAGCGATTTACGCCTGGGCCGGCGTGATGCCGTGTTTCAGTACCCTCAAGCGGGTCGGTATGAGTGAAGCATTGTTGCGACAGTCCGTGTCCTCGCCGGGGTGAAAGTTTCAGTACCCTCAAGCGGGTCGGTATGAGTGAAGCCTGGACGACCCCCAACGGTGCGCGGGGGACAGATATGTTTCAGTACCCTCAAGCGGGTCGGTATGAGTGAAGCGCGCTATGTACTGCGCTGAAAATTTGACTAGGCAGAGTTTCAGTACCCTCAAGCGGGTCGGTATGAGTGAAGCTTCGGGCTGCGTTGTTTCAGTCCCTTGTTAGTGTGTGGTTTCAGTACCCTCAAGCGGGTCGGTATGAGTGAAGCGCCGCTGGCGCGCAGGTATACACTACGCCTATCAAGTTTCAGTACCCTCAAGCGGGTCGGTATGAGTGAAGCAAGCAGCAGGCAATAACGCGCAGCGCCGTATGGTAGGTTTCAGTACCCTCAAGCGGGTCGGTATGAGTGAAGCGGGCAAGAGTATCCGCTGCCTCGATCTGGACAGAGTTTCAGTACCCTCAAGCGGGTCGGTATGAGTGAAGCAAATCTGTAACTCCGTCGCCGCCAGGTCGCCCCGGTGTTTCAGTACCCTCAAGCGGGTCGGTATGAGTGAAGCACTTCCGACCTGGCTTGGGTTAAGGCGAACCTGAAGTTTCAGTACCCTCAAGCGGGTCGGTATGAGTGAAGCTCTGGCCTTCGTGCGCGGTGAGTTCTATCTGTTTGGTTTCAGTACCCTCAAGCGGGTCGGTATGAGTGAAGCTGATGATGGCAGGCTTGCCACATGCCGGGCATATTGTTTCAGTACCCTCAAGCGGGTCGGTATGAGTGAAGCAACGTCAAAGGCGGGCATGCCGGGCAGCTCCCCTACGTTTCAGTACCCTCAAGCGGGTCGGTATGAGTGAAGCTTAACATCCCCGAGATCGTTGGAAGTGGGCTTGTCAGGTTTCAGTACCCTCAAGCGGGTCGGTATGAGTGAAGCTCAGCGCACATTACGGTTAGCGCATCCACCATCGCGTTTCAGTACCCTCAAGCGGGTCGGTATGAGTGAAGCTATGGTTAGCATGCCGGGGCCGTCTATATAATCAATGTTTCAGTACCCTCAAGCGGGTCGGTATGAGTGAAGCCGTTCCCGTCAGTTCAGCCCGAACGGAACCCATCAGTTTCAGTACCCTCAAGCGGGTCGGTATGAGTGAAGCACATCGCCAACGATCAGGCGCTCTGCGACTTCACCTAGTTTCAGTACCCTCAAGCGGGTCGGTATGAGTGAAGCGCGCAGGGATAATCGTTAGCGGGGATGATCGCCTATGTTTCAGTACCCTCAAGCGGGTCGGTATGAGTGAAGCGGCCTGCACGCCGCCCGCCGGGATACTGCCGATTGCGGTTTCAGTACCCTCAAGCGGGTCGGTATGAGTGAAGCTTGGGGACCGTCTGGCACTTCCGCTGGTGAACGACTCAAGTTTCAGTACCCTCAAGCGGGTCGGTATGAGTGAAGCACCCGGCGCCGTCCGGGTCCCACCAGAATCGGTTATGTTTCAGTACCCTCAAGCGGGTCGGTATGAGTGAAGCATTTTCATAGGGTGATTGACAAGTCAGGTCCCTACCCCTTGTTTCAGTACCCTCAAGCGGGTCGGTATGAGTGAAGCCAGAAATCCAGCACGGGATGATAGGTGCCCAAGGCAGTTTCAGTACCCTCAAGCGGGTCGGTATGAGTGAAGCTCCAGCCCGTGCCGGACGTAAATGTCCAATTCACCCGTTTCAGTACCCTCAAGCGGGTCGGTATGAGTGAAGCCACGTGGTCGAACTTTGAACAAGCTGCTGAGTTGGTGTTTCAGTACCCTCAAGCGGGTCGGTATGAGTGAAGCATAGGCGAAGCGGTGCGATGCACCCCACTTTTCTTCGTTTCAGTACCCTCAAGCGGGTCGGTATGAGTGAAGCCTTCAAACTGCCGCTTCTGCATTTCCATCTCTTCCTTAGTTTCAGTACCCTCAAGCGGGTCGGTATGAGTGAAGCTTAACAACCGATACGGCAAAGACAGCTTTATCTTCAAGTTTCAGTACCCTCAAGCGGGTCGGTATGAGTGAAGCTGCCGAAACGCGCGTCATCCCAATGGGCACCGATAAGTTTCAGTACCCTCAAGCGGGTCGGTATGAGTGAAGCACCGGATGCCCGGCACGCTCGATAACACCACGCTCATGTTTCAGTACCCTCAAGCGGGTCGGTATGAGTGAAGCGTTAAAGCGCGCTTTTTCCCAGTGCAAGACCGCTGTTTCAGTACCCTCAAGCGGGTCGGTATGAGTGAAGCCAGTTAACGGCTGGATACTGACGACCACCAGCATCGTTTCAGTACCCTCAAGCGGGTCGGTATGAGTGAAGCCCAAATGCATATCAATCGGTTCAATTACATTTCTAGGTTTCAGTACCCTCAAGCGGGTCGGTATGAGTGAAGCTGTGGACCCTTACTTGGGCGAAAAACTGGCAGCATGAGTTTCAGTACCCTCAAGCGGGTCGGTATGAGTGAAGCTGCTATTCATATGTCGGAACGCCCCAAAGTGCCAACGTTTCAGTACCCTCAAGCGGGTCGGTATGAGTGAAGCCTTGAGCCGGGCCAGGTGAAGGCGACCAGCATCGAGTTTCAGTACCCTCAAGCGGGTCGGTATGAGTGAAGCGACACCATTTCGCCCAGCTTCGTGCGCACGAAAGTGTTTCAGTACCCTCAAGCGGGTCGGTATGAGTGAAGCAACACTGGAACTACGTCATCCGCTGTCAAGAGTGGTTTCAGTACCCTCAAGCGGGTCGGTATGAGTGAAGCGCTCAATCTGGGCCACCGTGCCCGGCAGCGGCACAATGTTTCAGTACCCTCAAGCGGGTCGGTATGAGTGAAGCTTTCCGCGGCCCCGATGACAGCGAGGGTATTTATCAGGGTTTCAGTACCCTCAAGCGGGTCGGTATGAGTGAAGCTTGGACGGTGGGCCGATCGCGGGCTAGCACGCGATGTTTCAGTACCCTCAAGCGGGTCGGTATGAGTGAAGCTGACGCGCAGTACAGGCGCGCGTGTCACAAGATCGAAGTTTCAGTACCCTCAAGCGGGTCGGTATGAGTGAAGCAAAGTTGGTCGACTCGCCGTTTGCTAGTGAGCACACGTTTCAGTACCCTCAAGCGGGTCGGTATGAGTGAAGCTAAACGCACGTATGTGATTGTCGTCGTTGGGGATGTTTCAGTACCCTCAAGCGGGTCGGTATGAGTGAAGCTCAATTACCAGATAGCGCAGCATGGCGCTGAAGGAGTTTCAGTACCCTCAAGCGGGTCGGTATGAGTGAAGCCCAGGACGCAATCCGGGCCGTGCTGGTGCTTGAACGTTTCAGTACCCTCAAGCGGGTCGGTATGAGTGAAGCGCCCTCGACCGCATGGCCGAACGCGCCCAGGTAATGTTTCAGTACCCTCAAGCGGGTCGGTATGAGTGAAGCTAAGACAGTCCAGCGCGCGCGCAGGGAGATGAATAAGTTTCAGTACCCTCAAGCGGGTCGGTATGAGTGAAGCACATGCTAAGAATTGATGTGTGGGATTGTGATATAGTTTCAGTACCCTCAAGCGGGTCGGTATGAGTGAAGCCGCCCGACGGCCAGCACGACGTGGTAATTACCGTAGGTTTCAGTACCCTCAAGCGGGTCGGTATGAGTGAAGCCCACATATACATATCCGGGAACAGCACATCTGCATCGTTTCAGTACCCTCAAGCGGGTCGGTATGAGTGAAGCGGTTTTACGCTGCCCGCTGTCAGTGAAGCATGGGTGTTTCAGTACCCTCAAGCGGGTCGGTATGAGTGAAGCCTGTTGGAGACACCAACGAATACTGATTATCCGAGTTTCAGTACCCTCAAGCGGGTCGGTATGAGTGAAGCCCGTCCAGCCAACCTTTCTGATGCCGGGACCGTAGCGTTTCAGTACCCTCAAGCGGGTCGGTATGAGTGAAGCTTTCACACTCTGTTAGGTCAAGCGCCAGCACCGATACGTTTCAGTACCCTCAAGCGGGTCGGTATGAGTGAAGCAAGCGGCATAAATGCCGATAGACGTTGGCATACTCAGTTTCAGTACCCTCAAGCGGGTCGGTATGAGTGAAGCGTTACGATGGCGCAATGGAGACAAACCTGTATACGGTTTCAGTACCCTCAAGCGGGTCGGTATGAGTGAAGCGTTGGCGCCGACCCGCCTTCGCCCACAACATCCGGGGTTTCAGTACCCTCAAGCGGGTCGGTATGAGTGAAGCTTTGCAGCAACCGCACGCCCTGCCCGTCACAAATCAGGGTTTCAGTACCCTCAAGCGGGTCGGTATGAGTGAAGCATTGTCGAGGCTGATGACCACCGCCCTGCTTCCTATGTTTCAGTACCCTCAAGCGGGTCGGTATGAGTGAAGCTGCGCCGTCGGGCACGCTGGCCCGCGCCGCTCAGACGGTTTCAGTACCCTCAAGCGGGTCGGTATGAGTGAAGCCAGCAGCTTCTAACACAAGCTGACCATCGATTGAAAGTTTCAGTACCCTCAAGCGGGTCGGTATGAGTGAAGCGGAGCGAACATGGGCAGCAAAAACGCAGGCGGCATTGTCGTTTCAGTACCCTCAAGCGGGTCGGTATGAGTGAAGCAGTTGCCGAACTCAGTTGGGTTAAGGCAAACCTAAGGTTTCAGTACCCTCAAGCGGGTCGGTATGAGTGAAGCAGTAGGCGATCGTATTCGGGTGAGCGACGCCCAGAGTTTCAGTACCCTCAAGCGGGTCGGTATGAGTGAAGCACGGCAACTTCATCCACGTCAGTGGATCATCTGTGTTTCAGTACCCTCAAGCGGGTCGGTATGAGTGAAGCCCAAAACGCCTGCAACGCTAACTCTAACCAGTTCTGTTTCAGTACCCTCAAGCGGGTCGGTATGAGTGAAGCGTGGTCGAATTGGACATTCGTTGGTAGCACGCGCAGTTTCAGTACCCTCAAGCGGGTCGGTATGAGTGAAGCTTGAAGGCCAGCCCTGGCGTGCGCGTGTACCCTGTGTTTCAGTACCCTCAAGCGGGTCGGTATGAGTGAAGCCGACAAAAAGGTCGCCTTTCGCAAAGGTATCCGGGGTTTCAGTACCCTCAAGCGGGTCGGTATGAGTGAAGCCGCATCAGGCTAGACTGATGTCATTGGGCAGTTGCGACCTCTTTTGCTCGCTAAAACGCTTAAAACCCCTGTTTTTGTATCCCCAGAGATCACGCCTGGCGACTTTCACTATACACGACAACTTGTTTTCTCGCAAGCCGGTCACTGCACAATTTCCTGTCAGGGTTGCGACAGGGCGGCGCTGCCTGTTCTGCTGGCATTCAAGCATTTTCAACGCAGTCACCGCCCTGCCACGCTTTAGTTAATGTCGAGTTTCGTCACACATCGTTGCAGAAGCGTCTGAACTCGCACCCCTCACAGCGTGCACGCACGAGAGTAGGTGGTGGCATTGCCTCAGCAGCTGCCATCTCGGCCATCACAGCCAGCAGTTCACGAATAGCTTGTTTGTCTTCAGGCCTTATCTTTACCACCCGCGCCTTGTGCACTGGGATCAGATAGACATAACCTCGGCTGACTGTTGTTTGTCGGGCTGCTTCCAACAGCAGAGCGTAGGCTACCAGTTGCATCCGATGGTTCTCAGCAACCTTCTCCGAAGCCTTATAATCTACTGGGATGACCTCGCCACTGTCAGTGGTTACCACTTCGTCCAGTTTTCCGCGCAAATCCAGCGCCGGACACATAACATCAACATCGAATTCTCGCTGGCCACTTTCCAGGTTCATCTGAGCGAAGGTGCGGCGGCGCGCGTTATGACGCGCTTCCTTGTGATCATCGCGTCCGGCATCCATGCTGAACGTGCGCGGCCTGATGCCAGGCATACAGCGGGTATAGAACACGATGCGCGGGCAGTACAGATACTGTTTCAGGTCCTCAACGATAAACGGCCTCTCAAGACTGTCCGTCATGACGCACCTCGATTTGAGCTTCCCAGGCATCCTGACCAATCGGATACAAGGTAACCACGCCCACCCGGCGGCGCATCAGGCGCTTGATTCTGGACATCAGCTCGCGTTGATGCCGCCGGGAGAGCTGCCCACCGAATGCTGAAAATTGCAGCCGATCCAGCCCAAAGTCCTCACAGGCCCGGGCAATTTTGGCGCGAGTACCATCATGGGTAATGTCGTAGATTAACAGGATATGCACGGCGACCCCCATCAACTTACCACGTCGCCTTGAACGGCAGGTACTGTTCACGATTGCCGCGCACATAAGCAGCAATTTCGCGCGCCTGTGCCTGGATGATATGCGCTAATTTCATCTGCTGCCCGCCATGTCGAGTTTTGCTTTCCAAATGTGTCTGGATATGGCCGGCCAGTGCCCGGCGTGTCTCCAGGCTCAATAGACCATCTGCGCCTTGGTCAACGGAAAACTGGCGGTTTGCCAGCCCCACTACCACCCGATCCACTGCCGCTTGTCGGAACTCTTCGATTAGATCCAGCGTCAGGCTGGGCTTGCCTGGCCGGTCGGCGTGGATGTAGCCGCCGAATGGGTCAAGACCGGCGTAGATCACCGCGCGCTCAACCTGACTCCGCAGGATGCCATAACCATAGTTGAGCAGGCTGTTGATCGGGTCGGTTGCGCCGCGCGTCTCGCGACTTACCCAACCGTAATCCGGTGGCACTACGGCTCGCACTGCGTCCCAGTAGATCCTGGCTGCGCCACCCTCAGCCGCCATGATCTTCTCGCGCACATGCTCTATGTGCGCGGCTTCAGCAGCGCGGTTGAGCAGGGCCAGGTGATCGCGCACAGCAGCGCTGGCGTCCATCAGATCCTGGCCCTCCAGGGTATCACGGCGGTTCTTGGCAAAATACTTGAGGGTTGTTGCCTGGTTTTCGATCTTACCCGCTGCGAATGCACAGCCCAGGTGCACACCACGCTCGTCGTCGTAGGCCCGGAGCTGCTCGCGCCGCGTCAGGATTGTGCCGTTCAACCCGGCTGAGTAAACACTAGCGACCGGGCTGCCCACCCCATTCACGAAAAAGATCGGGATGCCGCGCTCGCAACACGCGGCGACAGTGTCGCTGGAAATGCTCACTCCGTTAGAGGCGATGGTGATTGTCTGCAAGTATAACAGCGGGGCCTGGTTCACCCGCTGCCCTTTTACGGTGACGGTGATGCGCTCGCTGTACTTACCCACGAACGCGCCAAAGTGTTCGACAAAAAGGTGTTCAATCACGCCCACAGCTGAGGTCTCCTCTGTTATCGAGAAACACTACCCTCAGCATACAGGCTAGGTGTTGCAGGTGCTGCGACAACGTGCTACAAAGCGCGAACCACCCGGTAGTAACCCGATCCTTTAACAGCGTTCTTGCCGATGTGCAGGGTCGCGCCCCACAGTAGCCAGGGGAGCAGGCGCGACACGTTGCCGTCCCAGCGAACACGGCCCACTAAGCCGCTGATGGGCGAAACCCGCCCGGTGCGACGGCTACCGCTAAAGGCCTCAACCCATTCAGTATGATCATAGCCGATCTTCAGGCCGGCAGCCTCAGTCAGTAGCTCGGCCTGGGCCGCCAGCCAGTCCTCACGGGTTGGCTGGCGAATGTCTGGCGGATACTCGGCATAGTGTTCCGCCAAACTCTGGCAGCGTTCCAGCAAACGCTGCACAAAAACCCCCGGCTCAAACTGTTTCGCCAGCCCTCCATGGGCAGTCAGACGCACGGGTGTAAGCAAATCGAGCGTGACCGCATGGCGAGGCAGCTTGTCGGCCACATCCTCTATCACTGACGGTGTCACTTGCAGAGTAGGGCGTTTGATTGTTCGGCCGTTCATTAGCGTTCGCTCGGTGTCCAATAGTGGATGAACTTCGTCAATTGCTATCAGTGTGAAACGCCCACGACCCTTTCCCACACCAATACCGCCCATTTTTTGTACGGCCCGCGCGATGTACGGCAGCATGTTCTGTGCCTGACCAATCAGGGACACGCCAAAACTCATGACCTGGCCGGCCCTAAAGTGCGTTTGTTCCAATGGCGGTTGCAGAGTCAGCGGGCGGGGAATGTTCTGTCCGCGTCCAGCGTCGGGATCTTCCGCCGCCAGCAGCCAGCAAACGGGGCAGGTTTCCTGATGGTGTGATGTCAGATGGCCAAAAGCCTCAGAGCAGAAGTTTTTCGATAGAGCCTCGTACAATGCACCGCGCAGCGCCGCTCCTGGCTCGTTCTCGAAAAAGATCGACTCGGTGGCGCGCACCCGGAAGCGCAGATGCTGAACCGTTACCCCTTGCATCAGGAAACGCGAGTCAGTTTCCGAATACAGGCTCATTCTCCGTCATCTCCTTGCATAGTTTCATTGCGTTCCGCTCTGATAGCACGGCGTGCGCCATCAACATCCAGCCCATATTCCTCGCTGTAGGCTACTTGAATATGGTCAGCATACTCACCTTCGAGTGCCCTGGCGTGATCAACCTTGCCATACCCGTCGAACTCAGCGTAAGTGCCATAAGGAATGTTGACCAGATATTGACTGGCCTCCAGATAGCCGCCTGTGTCACGAGCTGCACTGTAATTGTCCAGCAGTTCAACCGGTAGCACTTCGATGCCATCAAACAGGCGGTAAAACTGCTTATGTAGGTATTCATCCGCCGAAGTGAACGGTTTCATCTTTTCAAGAATATCGCGGACAAATTCAGTTTTACTTTTATCGTAGGCGCGCTCCCAGTTTTCCAGAATTGCGCCCGTGTAAATCTCGCCGAGCATGGTCGTCACCTGCGCTTCATCAATCGTTCGCCCGCCGCCACAGTAATCCGCCAGCACTTGCAGACTGCGCTCAACGAGCGCCTGTTCGTATGGCAGATATGGCTTATTGCCCTCGCCGTCGGGCTGCGTAAAGACATGCACCGGCGCGGTTTTCCCCGGTGGACGTCCACGATTGACACGACCAAAGCGTTGCAGCAGCGCCTCTAAGGGAGCTGGTGCAGTGTACAGGGTATCGAAATCGACGTTCAAGCTCACCTCGACTACCTGCGTCGCCACACACACAAACGGGCGATGGTCAGCGCGTCCGACCCCGGCACGTTGCAGCAGCAAATCTTCTTTGCGTTTGCGGTCGCGGCCATTAAAGCGCCCATGCAACAGCGCAATATCCTCGTTTGGGCGCAGGTTTAGCCGATTTTGCAAATCCAGGTACACCCGTTGTGCATTCGCTACCTGGTTCAGGCAGACCAGCACCGCTTCACCTGCTGCCCAGTTTGCACACACCCTCTCGACAATAGCATCACTCAAACGTCCATCAAGGATTTCGACCGTGTGGCGCTGGCTACGTCTGAACTCATCTGGTGTGGCTGTAATAATCTGTGGTGACAGCGCGTTTGCCAGCTTTTCCTGCAATACTGGCGGCAGCGTCGCCGTCATGACGAAGAAGCGTGCACGGAATCCTTCACGCAGCCAGCGCATAAACTCGACAATCAGCGCCAGGCGTTTGGGATCGTAAGCATGGATTTCATCAAAAATGAACAGGGCGTCGGTATAATCCAGCACCAGCGTTTCGAACCCCTTCAGGCTGTAGGCGGCTTTGAGCATCTGGTATGGGCTGAAAATCTGAATCGGGTACGTGTTCAGATCAGCTTTGTTGCGCAGCCACTTGGCCTGTTTAACAGCCTGTTTAGGGTCGGCTTCGTCCAGGCTCATCATGTCCTGGTACAGCTTGAGGAGTGCACGGCTGTGGCGTATTGTGATAGTATCGGCTGTGCCTGCTTTAATCTGCTCCTCGTTATACCTCAGCACATCACAGGCTAGCCGCTTGTACATGGCATTCATGCTGGCCTGATACGGCAGTGTATAGAATAGGCGGGAGGCTGGCCGCTTTTCCATCTGGTTTATTGCCCACAGCAGCGCGGCCTCAGTCTTGCCGCTGCCAGTGGGCGCGATCAGGATAGCCGAGCCTTCATCAGTTTTGTTCGCTACGTTCTGATGGTCGCGCCAGATTTTGCCCTTCAGGGGCGTCTCTGCATGGTCGCGTGTGAGCGGCATGGTGGGGAAGCGCTCCACACCCGCCGACGCGCTGTGATCGGCGGTCAGGATGAGGCCGCGTAAAAGCAGGAATGGCCGTATTTGAGATAGCGCTGGCCCTTGATACAGAGTATGAAAGTCGCGCAGAGCGTTGAAAATCGCTTTGGCGAGATCGGCGGATTGTGCCTGCTCACGCGGGACGAGAGCAGGCCTTTCAACCTCGTGAAAACCCAGGGCAACAGCCCAATCCAGGGCACACTCATCCAGCCACTGCCACAGGTCAGCGCACACTTTTAATGAGATATTGCTATCGAGTTCTTGCAGCATCTGCTTGATGGACGCGACCTCTGCTTCATCGCGGATGTCACTCAATCTGGCTTCTCCGCCGTATTTGGTGAAAATTGGCGCGGCGTCCTTGTGATGGCAGACCACCATCGCGAGAACAGGGTCCCGGTCAGGATGACCTCTTGGAAACAGCCAATCAACGAAAGCCAGTGACAAAACCTCGTGGCGATGTTTGCGTTCGCTCCATTCGCCTTTTATGCCGCCCAGCATCTCCTGAAAGCCTTTGGCTGCTTTGCCGAAATCATGCAGGAACGCTGCCCAGAACGCCTGTATCCAGATGCGGTCAGATACAGTCGCACTCAGATATGGATGCAGGCGCCGCTGGTCAGATGTGCGTGCGAGCACGTCCCAGGTATGTTGGGAGAGCGTCTGACCGCCCATATCTTCGCTCTTTGCTTTAATGTAATCCATCCAGGTAGGCCAGCGCATGACGTTTTCACGCTCAATCAATCAACAAAGGTGTGCAACCAGATCGCCCGGTGGGCCAGTGGAAGTCTGGCATCCGGGGGTGTGGTAGGATCAACCCACAGCGTTAGCGCGTCTCCCTCGAATGCCAGCACATCATCAGCATCTTCGTCCCAATCCTCGTGCCGTTGTTGTTGTGGCCACAGCGCGCGCGTTTGCAGGAGCGCGTACTGCTGCCAGGATGGGCGGCGGCGCGGATCAATGTAGCGCGGCATCGTAACCGCAATCGTAAACTCTCGCAGTCGTGGTGCCATCTCTAACGGCAACAACGTATGCTCAAAATAACCCGTTTCCGACTGAACCAGCTCAACGATCTCGATCCTGCGATAAGTCATCAGGTCCTGCGAACGCCCCAGAATCAATGGATAGTGCGGCGAGCGGAAGGCATCAATCAGGCTGGTATTGGTGAGGTACATCGTCAGCACAGGGTTATATAGCAGTTCACGGTTGAACGGGAACGGTTGCGTCGGGTCACTGAAATGCAGGTGTTCCTGATAGTCTATGAACTTACCCTCGTGAGTGAAACAGTAGCCAAACTGTAGCGATTCTGGCGGGATGTACTCGCCCACCGCGCTGCAAACGTGGCCGTAGATGGTCGAGGGCGGCGGCATCTCAAATGTCGGTTGAAAACCCTGCGCGAAGTGGGGATAGCGAAACGAGGTCACTGTCCCCACCACCTCTACGCGCAGCACCGGCAGGGTGTGCGAGGTGTTCATCGCTATTTATCCCACTTGTCTGGGTTGTCTGCCAGCCATTCCGCTGCCCATCCAAAGGCATCGCGGGGTGTGCCAAACCGGATGTCTATCTCGCCAATCCTGATTTGTTCTGCTCTGCTCCGTTCCTCTGGCAGGTAGCCGTGTTTCCAGCCAATGAACACTGGTGAGAGCAGATCAACTTGTGCATCATTGATGGCCTTGACCAGCACATCATCGTTGAGGCGGGGTTGGCCGCCCTTCTCGCTGAACAGATAGTTGAAAGGATGGTTACCGCCTCGGGTGAAAGCCAGGATTGTGACCGCAGGCGTCACATCAGTGTAGTGCAATGACTGTTTGGCGCCGCCCTGCAAACGCCCCAGACCATAAAGAATTGACTGAACACGCCGAATTCGTTCTGCCTGTGGCAGGCGATATGCGAATTCCGCTTCCAGGTGTTCCAGCCCACGTTCCTCTGCCAGTTTGACCCGCACTGCATCCAGATTCTGAAAACCGGTGCGCCGACGATAGAAGAACTTGCCAGTCAGTTTCAGGTCAAGCGAGAACAGACCGTGCAGAGTCGTGCGGTAAAACTGATGCTCGTAGGGCGCTGGATCGCCTTCCTGTCGCGCCATGACACCAAAATCGGTTGTAATGTCCACCGCCGCCAGCGAAACGAATGTGCTGACACGCATCGGCGCGGCGCGCGTCACGGGTTTGGGATTGCCTTTAGCATCCTCTTCCATTGGTGTTAGTCTGGCAAACAATGGATCGGCATCGCGAGCGCCCTTCTTACTTTTGGCTGGCGCACGCATGTATCCGAGAAGGTCATCATCCCAGTATTCGATGGGATTGGCGTCGGTATAGGCAACTTTGTCCTCGCGGTAAACAATGGAGGGTTTCCACGCGATATCTTCGGATTGTTCCAGTGTGTTACGCAGCCAGTACCGTACAGCCTGGGCGGTGACATAAGGGTACTTGCCTCGGCTGGTCTGAATATACTTGACCGATGAGGTGTTATCAGTGCGCGCTCCCTGGATCGCTTCGCCAGAGTTGTTCAGCGCAGATGCCGGAGCATCAATCAGCAACATAGCGGTGATAAAAGACATGGGTATTCTCCTTTGTATTGACAGGCGAGGATTACTCGGCTTCAGTGATTACGTCGTCTTAGACAGCGGCTTCCTGGACTATCTCCACCTTGCCGCCTTCGTATAGCTTCTCGATGATCCGAATGACCATCAGATCGCGGGCCAACGACCAATCTGACCGCAGCGTATCTTTTTCGGTTGTGGTGAAGAAGGCTTCCACAAACTCATCCAAGGTGAACAACGGCGGCTGAGCGTTCTTATCAGCTTTTATGAGCAGTGTGCGAAGCTGATACTCATTGCGGGCGTTGAACAGGTCTTTGAACAACCGTTCATCCTGTGTTTGAATGTAGCTCGCCAGGCGATCTGCCACCGCTCTGATGGCTTCGATACGGTCTGTCTCCATTTGCAGCACCTCCTTTAAGAACAGATCGGTCAATGTCCAGGACACAAGCTCAGTTTCACCGGTAAACGAGTAGGTGTAACGAGGGTCATTTTTGCTTTCCCCACTGGGTTTGCCGGATAAAGGCATGCGCAGGATGTAGCGCCGCAGGAAGGCGTGCGCATCGTTGGGCAGGTAGAATAGATCTTCGTAGAAGTAATTACGCTCAGTGTATGCGATGCGCCCGTCTTCGTTCTCCGGGTTGGCGTTCAGGTGCTCAGCGCGATGGACGATGCGGCTCCAGGCGGCGGGCGCCACTCTGTTTGCCAAGTTAATGAACCGGACGACGGGCGAGGGCAGATGGGTGATTTCGACTTCGGACTTCTGCCCACTGCTGGTGAAAAGATAGGTTGTTAAAGGATAATTTCCCACATTCAAGCGTTGTGCTTCAGCCAGATCACGCAGCAGGTAAGTGCGCGCGAACTTATAGTTGGGACGCTTGTTCAATCCCTGCATCTGAAAATCGCGGCGGTTTCGTTTCAGATTCAGGCGAGCAAAGTGCAGCGTCGCAGCGTTATCGAAACTGTGGACGATCCACATCTTGCCTCTGGATGCAAGCCCCCCCATTGGCATTGCCATCAGTGCCAGCAGACACCATCCTGAAATTGGCATCAGTGGAACACCTTCCGGGACGAAATTCATGTTCTTTTCGTCCGTGGTTAACGGGATATACATGCGCGACACGCGGACTGTCGCCTCATCTCCGCTAAACACACAGACTTCACCCAGCGCAACTGGTTCTTCGTATTTTGAGAGCGGCATGTCCGGTTTCCACAGATTGACCAACTCTGACAGTATTGCGCGCCGCTTGGCCTCAAATGCAGGTTTCAGTTGTGCAGGATTAGCGAAGCGCGCGTTGGCAAAAACCACATAACTCAGGAAACCAGCCATCGCGGGGTTCAAATACAAGTCTGTGACTTCCTGTGTGAACGCATCAATTGCGGCAGGCGTAAGTCTGCGAGGATCGTCTACACCTGCCGCCGCACACAGAGTCGCCACACCGACATCAATCATGGGATGGCCGATAAAGCGGATCGGAAGTTCAGGCATTGACCCAGTCCTTTCTGTGCGCTCTTAACATTATAGTGTGCTGCGAATATTTTTGACCTTAAGGTCAATTGTCATAGCGTTCTGCTGCCCGGCGCAGACTATCGGCGATGTCCCGCCGCAGTGACTGCGGCTCAAGCACCTCAACCTCATGACCCCAGCCGCGAATCCACGAGACCAGTTCCAGAGTCCCCGCAATTTCAACCGCCCACAACAGGCTGCCATCAGCCTGATCTTCGAGTTCCTGCGACGGATGCCAGATGGTCTCGCGCACACGCGCTACAACCGCAGCATCAAAACGCAGCACCACCCGAGTTCGCTCAACACCGTACCACACGCCCCAGGCATGACGCAGCAGATCGTCTGGCAGGAGGTTGTCATCGCGCTCGAAAAACTGTGCACTCAGGGCAACGTGTTGGATGCGGTCAATCTTGAAGGTACGCAGTTGATCGCGTGTCCGGCTCCAACCAATCACATAAACACCGTGACTGAGAACGGCTGGCTCGAACAGATATGGTTCAAAATCATGGGCTTCTATCTCGGTTTGACGACCCTTTCGGTACTCAAGACGCACAACCACTTGCTCATACCACCCTTGCAGCAGGCGATTCCACACTTCGGTTTGCTGGGCGCTGGCTTGTCTCTCACTATCCAGGCTGGCGGTAGATAGCCCTAAATGTTCTCTCAGCGATGAATGCCGCAGCGCAATCGCGATCTTCTGGATTGCGGTAGCAAAAAAGGTCGGGGCGTATGAAGTCTGGCGGATAAAGCGCCGCAGAGCGATATAGATGGTCAATGCCTCTGAATTCGACAGGCGCACATTGCGAACATAGTTGGTCGGGTTAATGCGATAACGCCCGGACTCATCTTGAATCAGTTCGACGCGCTCATTCATCTCAGTCAGGTCTCTGTAAATGGTACTGCGATCAACACCGAGATCACGCGCGAGTTCGGACGGTTTCATCCCTTGTAATGAGCGCAGTAACCGTAGTTCGATTTCTTCCTGCCGATGACGTTTGTTCTCAGCGTGGCCCATATGCAATCCCTTCTGTCCCTCATCATAAACGATAGGTGTTGCAAGTGCTGCGACAGTCAGACGAATCTGACAAAGCATCTTGACGCAAATGTCATAAAGCGTCAGTTTTGGCGACGCATAAATTATGACGTAGCATCCGCTTATGCCTGTAAGAATAAGATTAATCTTAACAGGCCAACATTTTCAACGCAGAGCACGGGCACACAACCTGCGCTCTGCGTTATTCTTACTTCCGTCTGCCCTTGAGAATTTAATACACTCTTTGTTTCGATATACCGTATTCCCCTGCCAGATCAGGGACACTCCAGCCCTGATCGTAACGCTGCCGGATTTCTGCGGTGCGTGCAGCCTCGTTGTGTGTTTTGTCAGATTGTGGTTTTTCGGGGCATGGGTTGCGCAGATAGAGGAGGGTGAGGATGCGAGAAACTGCCCACCCCAGATTGAAAAGCAAACTGTCTCACGCCTTACGGGCGCGAGGCAGCCTATGCCCCCATAGGGACTTAACCGACACATTGCGCAAAAGATGGCGCAGAACGTCCTTGAAGCGGCTTTTCCACTGGGTGCGTAACGCGAACACAATCCCCGCCCCGGTTGTGCCTGCATAGATACGGGCGAACAGATGGTATTGGACTGGCATTTGCGCCGACCCGACCCTACAATAACGCCGTTTAGTCTATTGATGGAATGCATGAATGCTGGTTTTTCTCCTGATCTTCGTCATCATTGGCATTCTGCTGATTGTGGCTGCCGTTCAAAAGCGGCAGCCACGCCTGCGCCAGATTGCGGGCGGTTTAGTGGTCAGCTATTTTACGATTGTCCTGATTTTGGGCGCGGGCGAACTGTACTTCCGCTACGTCTTCGCCGAGTCGGATAACATCATCACACTGGCGACCACCAATTGGCTCGACCGTTACTGGCACACCAACAGTCTCGGTTACCGTGATCGTGAATGGCTGCCGGAAGATTGGACGAATAAAGAGACAGTAGTCATCCTGGGCGATTCGTTCGCGGCTGGATGGGGCATCAAAAACCCGGCTGACCGATTCTCCGATGTGCTCGGCACGGAATTGGGTGACGATTATTATATAATGAATGCCGCCGTGTATGGCACAGCCACACCGGAACAATTAGACATTCTCAAAAAATTGCCCGTTCAGCCGGATGTGGTCATCCTACAATATTTCCTCAACGACATCAACTATGCTGGCCTAAAACTCGGTCTGCTGCCCACCCCCAAACCGAATCCCGAATGGGTAAACCAGACTTACTTGGGCAACTTCATCTACTGGCGGTTCATCCGCCCGGCCAATTCAGATGATGATCTCTATGATAGCTGGTGGGAGTGGTCATATAACGCTTATGACAACGAAGGCATTTGGAGCGTTCACCGTCAGGAAATCGAAGACTTTATCAACTATGTAGAAAGCATCAATGCGCGGCTGATCGTGGTCATATTTCCGAATATGGTCGATATTATCCGCAGCATTCCCTACATTGACCGGGTAGCGCAGGCGTTTGAGGTGCGCGAACATACCGATATTTTAAAGCTGTTCGACGCGGCGGCAGCGTGGCCTGTTGATGACCTGATGGTTTCCAAACGTGACTCACATCCCAGCGTGAACTTTCATCATTATGTCGGTGAGCAAATTTATGAGCAGTTCTTCGCCGGGGGCACATCCTGACCTATGCTGATTATCCTCGCCATCCTGCTCGGCATTGGTGTGCTGCTTGCTGCCCTGACTGCTCAAAAACGTTGGCCGCAAATCCGGCGAATCAGCAGTGGTTTGCTGGTAAGTTATTTCACGATCCTGCTGCTGCTCGGCATGGGCGAGATTTATTTCCGTTATATTCACGCCTCAACTGATGGACTCCGCGCCCGCGAAAACTGGATGACACGTTATTGGCAGGTGAATTCGCTCGGCTACCGTGACCGGGAGTGGACGCCAGAGGATTGGGCAAACAAACAAACGGTGCTGGTGGTAGGGGATTCATTCACAGCGGGCTGGGGTATCGAAAATACGGCTGACCGCTTCTCAAATCTATTGGGCACGAAATTAGGCGCTGAGTGGGCGGTCATCAATCTGGGTTTGGCGGGGTCAGCCACACGCAGCCAATTGAAAAACCTTCAGAATTATCCGCTGCAAAACCCGGATGTGGTGATTTTGCAGTATTTTCTCAACGATATTGAAGACGCCGCTTTGAGCATCGGACAGTTTCAGGAATTCCCACAGTCACCAGAGTGGGTACGTGATTCGTATCTGGCAAATTTTATCTTCTCGCTGAACAGCGGAGGCTTCGGCCCGGCTTACTGGCAGTGGGAATATGCCGCTTATGATGACTTCGGCATCTGGCAGATTCACCAGCAGGAGATTTTTGACTTTGCGGATTATGTCGAAAGCATGGGGGCGCGGCTGATCGTGGTCATCTTCCCCAATCTGCAAGACCCGTTCAGCAGCATCCCGTATGTTGACCAGGTGGCGCAGGCTTTCGAGTCACGCGGCGTGACAGATATCCTCAAATTGTTTGATGACGCCGCCGCATGGGACGCCCAAACACTGATAGTCTCCCCGCGCGATGCTCACCCCAGCGCAGCTTTTCATCGCCATGTTGGGGAAAAGCTGTATGATTTGTACTTTAAGGGACAGTAGGAATTACTGCCCACTTTTCAAATTCCATCTGACCCAGACCCAATTCGTGCAGATCTGTTTGCGCTCCGCGTTGCCCAAGCTGGTCAGCTACCTGGCTTATGAGAGCGCCAGGACGGTATCAATCGGGTCACGTCGTCCTTCCGGCACGAGTATCTGCCATCGCTCGCCGCGCTGCACGATCTCGACTGGTGAACCATCGCGCAACAAACGTGCGCTGGTAATTGAATCCGGGACATCCGTGAGCGTTACGCAATCGCTCGTATTATTCAACACATGTACGTAATGTGTGTCGCCGGCCCGCGTGCTGACCGTCGCCTCAGTGGGGGGGATCGCTCCGGCGCGCGTGCCATACACCGAATCCCCGTTCACCTTCAGCCATTCCCCCACCCCGCGTAAACGGGCGGCGTGTTCCGGCACGATAACGCCTTCTGCCGTCGGCCCGACGTTGAGCAGATAGTTTGCGCCCGCGCTCGCGCTGCGTACCAGCAGGTGTACCAGATATCGTGTGGTTTTTGGATTGCGGTCAGCCGCGCTGTAACCCCAGTGATCATTGATGGTCATGCATACTTCAAGGGGCAGATCATAGACCGACGTCGCATTGAAACCGGCAGTATTGAGGCCAGGCAAATCCTGCTCGAAGCCCTGCACATCTTCGCCCAATAGTGGTTTGTCATGACGGTTATTCACCACGACCGCATGAGGCTGAAGGGTGTGAATCATCCCATAGAGCTTTTCGTACTCAAACGAACCGCCCGGCAGAAAGTACGCATCGTTCTCGTCAAAGCTGTGATGCGGCCAATCTCCGTCAAACCATATACACGCGATGTCACCGTAATTCACACAGAGTTCACGCACCTGCCCGTGCAGAAATTCGAGATAGTCCGACCAAGCAAGGCCACTTTCCTCGCGAAAACGGTAAGCCGGGTGATGCCAGTCCAGCAATGAACTGTAGAATCCCAGCTTGACATCACCGCGCCGCGCGCAAGCATCAGCGAGTTCGCGGATCGGATCGCGTCCAAAAGGGGTATTTGTCACTTTATAATCACTGAGCGCCGTGTCATACATGCTGAAGCCCTCGTGATGTCGCGAGGTAATAACCATATACTTTTGTCCCGCGTCGGCGGCAATGCTGACCCATTCATCGGCATTGAATTTTGCGGGATTGAATTGTGGTGCCAGCTTTTCGTATTCTGAGACTGGAATCCGATCTGTATGCATCACCCATTCTTGCTTCGCCAGAATCGAGTACAGCCCCCAATGAATAAACATCCCGAAGCGAATATCTTGAAACCAGTTGAGTCCCTGACTGGAAACCTGTTGAGCCAAAATGTTAAACCTTTCTCTCGCTGTGAAGCTCGGTACAGGCAAAATGTTTCCCGTATCGGTGGCCAATATAGCGTCTGGATGATCCCGCTGTAATCGCGCTGGTGGCAAATAACCTGTCGCGCATTCACCGTAAAATGTGGCGTGTAGGCAAACTCATGGACACGCAGGATGAACACGGTATTCATCCTGCGCTGCTGCTTCTGGTCGCGAAGTTGACACATCTACGTCAATGGGGCGTATGATGATTACCGTCCTGGCCATGCAGGATGAAACCATACACGAATGACATTTCGCAGCGCAGAAAATAAAAATCGCTCATCTCTCAAGGAAACGAGCGATTGTTGCCCCATAGGGGAATCGAACCCCTGTTTTAGCCTTGAGAGGGCTACGTCCTGGGCCTCTAGACGAATGGGGCCGGCTGCCGCGCTGCTGCGACAGGTGGGCGCGAAGGGACTTGAACCCCTGACCTCACGGATGTGAACCGTGCGCTCTAACCAACTGAGCTACGCGCCCATTTTGCTCTTGCAATTCGCAGGCGACAGTATAGCATGGTTGCCTGCCCGGCACAAGACCAGGACTCGCCCATTTATGCCTCCACGCCGCTTTTTGCTGCCGCTTGTCTGCCTCACGCTGCTGGCGCTGTGCGGCTGCACGCTCGCGGCGGCGCTGCCGACCCCGCCCCCCACGCCCACCGTCACGCCGGCTGCCGGCTGGCAGACGCTCATGCCCGGCCTGGAAGTGCGCACCTATTACCCAGCGGACACACGCCTGGCCGAGCTGCGCGCCCTGCGCGTTGACCCGGCCTACTTCAGCCTGCGCGCCCATTACCGCCCCGGCGCGCCGCTGACCATCGCCGGCTGGAACAGCGCGCTGGCGGGGGCCGTCGCCTTCGTCAACGCCAATTTCTTTGACCCCAACCACAACGTGCTGGGGCTGCTGGTGGCCGACGGCGTCCCGCACGGCATCCCCTACACCGACCGGGGCGGCACGCTGCTGGTGCGCGCCGGCCAGCCGCGCATCCGCGCCAATCTGTTCGAGCCGTACACGCCCGGCGAGCCGCTCGAACAGGCTGTGCAGGGCTTCCCCATGCTGGTGCAGGACGGCGCGGCCGCCTTCACCAGCCAGCAGAACGACCGCGCCACCCGCCGCACCGCCGCCGGCCAGGACCGCAGCGGGCGCATCCTGCTGTTCGTCACGCCGCTGCTCGGCCTGCCGCTGGCGGACCTCAGCGCCTTTCTCGCCGCGTCTGACCTGGACCTGCACATCGCCTTCAACCTGGACGGCGGCGGCTCCAGCCTGATGCATCACGCCGGCAGCCCGCCCTATCTGCTGCCGTCGCTGGACGCCGTGCCGGCGGTGCTGGCTGTTTACCCGCGTTAATTGGCAGCCGCGCCCGCATCCGCTATGCTTAAGCCAGACTGCATGAGGCTGCTTCCATGACTGACCCCGCCACCCTGCACCTGCCGGACGCCCCGCCCATCCCCGGCCTGGCCTTCCGCACCTTTCGCGACGACGACGACTTCGCCGCGATGGCCGCCGTCATCGCCGCCTGCCAGGAACACGACCAGGTGGACCCGCTGTCGCCGGAAGCCGGCGTCCCCACTGTCGCCGAGCTGGCGGAGTCGTTCGCCAGCGCCGAGAACATTGACCTGCGCCGCGACCTGCTGCTGGTGCTGCTCGGCGCGCAGGTAATCGGCTTTCAGTGGGTGCGCTGGTGGACACAGGCCAACGGCACGCGCGTCTATTATCACCGGGGGCGCATCGTCCCGGCGTGGCGCGGCCAGGGCATCGGCACGGCGACGCTGCGCTGGTCAGAGCGCCACAGCCGCGCGCTGGCCGCCCAGGCCGACGGCCCGGCGGTCTACCAGGCCAACACCACCACTCACGAGCAGGACTACAACCGGCTGCTGCTCAGCGAAGGCTACACGCCGGTGCACAGCTTTATCGAGCTGGGCCACGACCGCACCTTCCCGCTGCCGCAGGCGGCCTTCCCGCCCGGCTTTGAGCGCCGCACCGCCCTGCCGGAGCATTACCGCGCTATCTGGGAAGCCAACGAAGAAGCCTTCGCTGACGAGTGGGGCCGGCGCGCCCAGGACCCGACCGCGTTCCTCAAATTTCTCACCAACCTGCTCACCAACCCGCACTTCGACCCTGACCTGTGGCAGATCGCCTGGCACGGCGACGAGATCGCCGGCGTGGCGCTGTGCGAGATCACGGCGCGCGGCGTGGGCGAGATCAGCGACCTGAGCGTGCGCCCGCGCTGGCGCGGCCACGGCCTGGCGCGGGCGCTGATCATCACGGCGGTGGCGGCGCTTCAGGCGCGCGGCCTGGAACACATCCGCATCTTCACCGACGCCGACGACCCGCTCGGCGCGCGCAGCCTTTACGAGAGCGTTGGCTTCCGCGTCGTCACCAGGTACATCCGCTACCGCAAGCCGATCGTGTAGCCGGCGCTCAGGCCGGCAGCGCCTCCAGCGCCAGGTCGTGCAGCGCCACAACGGCCCGCTCCAGGTTATCCTCGTCCACCACGAACGAGATGCTGCACTCCGACGACCCCTGCGCGATCGCCAGCACGTTGATGTGTTTGTCGCCCATGACGGTGAACACGCGCCCGGCCACGCCCGGCGTGCCGCGCATCCCGCCGCCCACCACCGTAATCACCACCACCTCGCGCATCACCGCCACGCCGTCCACGTTCTGCCGCGTGATCTCGGCGTGCAGCTCCGCCTCGACCTGCCGTTTGACCGCCTCGGCGACGTCCTCCGGCACGGTGAAACAGAAGCTCTGCTCAGATGACGACTGCGAGATCATCAGGATATTAGCGCCCGCGTTGGCCGTCGCCAGAAACGCGCGCCCGGCGATGCCCGGCACGCCCAGCATGCCTCTGCCGCTGACGGTGAGCATGCTGACCCGGCGGATGCTCGTCACCGCCTTGACGACGGTCGTGCTTGATTCGGCGTGCGGGCCGATCAGCGTGCCGGGGTGGTCCGCGTTGAAGGTGTTGCGCACGCGCAGCGGTATCTGGCGGTCGAGAATCGGCTGCACCGTTTTCGGGTGCAGCACCTTCGCGCCGTAAAACGCCAGCTCGCCCACTTCCTGGTACGACACATACGGCAGCACGCGCGCGCGCTTGTCCAGGCGCGGGTCGGCGGTCATGACGCCGTCCACGTCCGTCCAGATCACCAGCTCGTCGCTGTCGGTGGCGGCGGCGAAAATCGCGCCGCTGAAATCGCTGCCGCCGCGCCCCAGCGTCGTGTGCTGGCCGTCGCGCGTCGCCCCCAGAAAGCCCGTAATCACCGGCGTGACGCCCGCGCTGAGCACGGGCAGCAGCCGGTCGTCGATGCGCCGCTGTGTTTCGTCCCACAGCGGGTTCGCGTGCTGGAAATGGTCGTCGGTGATGAGCAGCTCGCCCGCGTCGAACGCCTGCGCCGTGATGCCCTGTTCGCGCAGCGCCGCCGCCACCAGCCGGCTGCTCAGGCGCTCGCCAAACGACACCACCGCGTCCAGGATGCGCGGCGTCAGCTCGCCCAGGATGTTCACCGCCTGGCACACCTGCGTGAACTCATCAATCAGCGCGCCGGTGTCCTGCGTGGCCTTCTGGCGCACGCCGTTGGGCGGCAGCAGCCGGTTGGCCGCCTCGATATGGCGCTCGCGCAGCGCCTCGGCGCTCGACAGATAGCCCCAGCGGTTGCCCTCCACCGCCATCCGCGCCGCCGCCAGCAGCGTATCGGTCACGCCCGACATGGCCGACACCACCACAATCACCTGGCTGCCCGCGTTCACCTCGCGCTGGACGATGCGCGTCACGCTGCTGATCGCTTCAGGGCTGCCGACAGAGGTCCCACCAAACTTCATTGTAAGCCGACTCATGGGGATGACGCTCCTCGCTGCGACTGGCACGGATAAACAAAAAAGCGTGTGGGAGTTTCCACACGCTTCGGCGTTACGCTTCTGCTGGTTCGGCGGCCTCAGGGCACGCGGAAACTCCCTCGCATCGTATTATGTGAGGTAGTACCCATACCCATAGTCATGTATTGTGAGGCGAACCCGTACATGACAGACATCCTGCTGCCCAAACCGCGTTGAAGCATAGCGCCTCCGGCCGTGCGTGTCAAGTGGCGCGCGCGATTTTTTTAGGGGAGATTTCTGCATACGCTGGCAAAGTGCGCTATACTTTCGCCAGCATCGGAAATTTAACAATCGTCAGGAAACAGAGCCATGACAGCGAGCAGCCCCACGCCCGGCAGCAGCTCAGCCGAACCGATTATCGTCTGCCAGAACGTTAACAAGTGGTTTGGCGATTTCCACGTCCTGCGCGATATCAGCGTGGAGGTTATGCCGCAGGAAGTGGTGGTCATTATCGGCCCGTCTGGTTCCGGTAAATCCACCTTTATCCGCTGCATCAACCGCCTGGAGGAACACCAGTCGGGCCAGATCATCGTTGACGGCATCGAGCTGAGCCACGATATCCGCAACATCGCCGCCATCCGCCGCGAAATCGGCATGGTGTTCCAGCAGTTCAACCTGTTCCCGCACCTGACCGTGCTGCAAAACATCTCGCTGGCCCCGCTGCGCGTGCGCCGCTGGCCCCGCGACCGCGCCGAAGCCAAGGCGATGGAGCTGCTCAACCGCGTCGGCATCCCGGAGCAGGCCAACAAATACCCCGGCCAGCTCTCCGGCGGCCAGCAGCAGCGCGTCGCCATCGCCCGCGCCCTGGCGATGGAGCCGAAGATCATGCTGTTCGACGAGCCGACCAGCGCCCTCGACCCGGAGATGATTAAAGAGGTGCTGGACGTGATGAAGAAACTGGCGCTCAGCGGCATGACGATGCTGGTCGTCACCCATGAGATGGGCTTCGCCCGCGAGGTGGCCGACCGCATCCTGTTCTTCGATCAGGGCCGCATCGTGGAGGCGGGCACGCCGCAGTACTTCTTTGAGGCCGCCCAGCACCCGCGCACGAAGCTGTTCCTGTCGCAGATTCTCTAGCGCCGCCGGGCTTGCGCCGGGCCGTAAAACCGGCCACAATACGCCTCATGACCGATGACCGCGAGCTGAACCCCGACGCCGAAGCCATCCCGCCGGATGACGACGAGCTGCGCTTCGCCCCGCCGCTGGACGCGCCCGACGAGGCCGCCGTTGAGGACGCGCTGGACGCGCCTGACGAGGCCGCTGTTGAGGAAGCGCTGGCCGCGCTCGATACGCCGCCGGCTGGCGACACAGCCGCGCCCGAACCGTTCGACGGCGCGCTGGACGTAGACGCGGCGCTGGCGGCGGTTTCGCGCCTGGACGACATCCTGGCCGAAGAGGAAGCCGCCGAACAGGCGCGCCTGGCCCGCGAACAGGCCGCCGCTGACGAAGCCGCGCAGCGCGTCGAACGCCTCAAGCACCCCGAATATTTCTTCGCCATGCCGCCGCTGCTCATCACCCAGCGGGGCCGGGTGGATGCGGTTGTGCCCGCGCTGGCGCTCATTGGCGTGGGCGCTTGGCTGACCTTCACGCTCACCACGTCCGGGGCGCCGCCTGACCCGCTGCTGGCGCTGGCCGTTAGCGCCGCCGCGCTCAGCGCCGCGTTTCTCGCCCGCTGGCTGGCCGCTGGCCGCTGGGCGCGCGGCGCGCTGCTGCTGGCGCTGCTGCTGCTGGCGGGCGCGGCGGCGCTGTACCTGGTCGCCGCCGGGCCGGGGCTGGTCGCTGGCTGGCCGCTGCTGCTGCTGGCCCCGGCGGCCGCGTTCGCCGGTGTAGGGCTGCTGGCGCGGCCAGCACAGCCGCGCCTGCTGCTGACCGCCGCCCTGCTGACCGCCGCCGCGCTGGCCGGGTACGCCGTCACCGCCGGGCTGATTCCCGCTGATCTGCAGGCGCGGATCGCCCCGCTGTGGCCGGCTGCTGTGGCCGCCCTGGCGATCGCGCTGGCGCTGCCGCTGCTGCGCCGCCGCTGACCCACCGCTCGCATGCGCCTCGCCATTGACGCCAGCCGCACGACCGTTCAGCGCGTGACCGGAACCGAACGCTACGCCATCCGCCTGCTTCAGGCGTTGATCGCGCTCGACAGCGGCCACGATATCGCGCTCTACTTTCGCGCCGCGCCGCCGCCCGGCCTGTTCCCTGGCCACCCGCGCGTGACGCAGCGCGTGCTGCCGTTCCCGCGCGCCTGGACGCACGCGCGCTTCGCCGCCGCCCTCTATCACGACCGGCCCGATGTAACTTTCGTCCCGGCGCACACGCTGCCGCTGCGGTTTCCCGGCCCTGGCGCTGTCACGGTACACGACCTGGGCTACCGCCGCTTCCCCGACGCACACCCCGCCCGCCAGCGCGCTTATCTCGACCTGACCACGCGCCACAGCGCCCGTCGCGCCGCCGTCGTCCTGGCGGACAGCGCCGCCACCGCCGCGGATTTAACCCACTTCTACGGCACGCCCCCGGCGAAAATCCGCGTGGTCTACCCCGGCGTGGACGCGCCGCCGGTGGGCGATGTGGCCGCCGTGCGCGCCAGATACGGCCTGCCAGAGCGCTACTTCCTGTTCCTGGGGACGCTCCAGCCGCGCAAGAACATCGCCGTCATCGTGCAGAGCTACCAGCGCTGGCGCAGCGCGCATCCCGCCGACCCCGCCGGGCTGGTGCTGGCCGGGGCTAAAGGCTGGCTCTACGACGACACCTGGGCCGCCGGCCTGCCTGGCGTCACGCTCACCGGCTACGTGGACGACGCCGACCGCGGCGCGCTGTACGCCGGGGCGCTGGCGCTGGTGTTCCCGTCGCTCTACGAAGGCTTCGGCTTCCCGGTGATCGAGGCGATGCACTGCGGCGCGCCTGTGATCGCCTCAAACACGTCCAGCCTGCCAGAGCTGGTGAGCGACGCCGGCCTGCTGGTGGACCCGCTGGACGTGAACGCCATCGCCGCTAAGCTGGCGCGGCTGGCCGCCAGCCCGGAGCTGCGCGCTGAGCTGGCGGCCAAAGGCCGCGTCCGCGCCGCCCAGTTCACCTGGGAACAGGCCGCCGACCGCGCCCTGCGCGCGCTGGAGGCCGCCGCCCGCGCGGGCCGCGCCGATGGCTGAGCGCATCCTGCTGGTGCAGCTCGCCGACATTGGCGACCTGATCCTGACGACGCCGGCGCTGGCCGCGCTGCGCGCCGCCCACCCCGGCGCGCGCCTGACGCTGCTCACCAGCGCGCACGCCGCCCCGGTCATGGCCGGGGCCGGCCTGGTGGACGCGATCATCACGCTCGACCGCCGGGGGTTCAACAGCTCGTGGGCGCTGCTGCGCCCCGCCAACCTGCGCCGGCTGGCAGGCATTGGCCGCTGCGACACAGTCGTCTACTTCCACCATTTCACGCTGCGCGCCGGGACGCTCAAGTTCGCGCTGATCGCGCTGGCGGCGCGCGCGCGGCGGCGCGTAGGGCTGGACAACGGGCGCGGCTGGTTTCTCACCGACCGCCTCCCTGACCCCGGCTTTGAGCAGCACCAGGCGCGCTGCTGGCTTGATCTGGTGGCGCTGCTGGGCGCGGACGCCGCCGCGCGCCCGGCCGTTATAGGGGGTGTCTGACATGATTCACCTGTGTGAAATCACCATTGTGCGCGACGACACCGCGCCCGACCGCTTCCCGTACAACGTCCCGGTGATCCGAACGCTGGACCGGCTGGCCTTCACCAGCGACATCACGTTTCTGGTGGGCGAGAACAGCTCTGGCAAGGCCACCCTGCTGGAGACTATCGCCTGCGCCGCCCAACTGCCCACCGTCGGCAGCGAAAGCGCGGACACCGACCTCACACTGGCGGCCATGCGCCAGCTCAGCCAGCACCTGCGCTGGACGTGGAACTGGTGGACCAGGGCGCTCAGTTCATCATCGCGTCGCACCCGCCCATTATCCTGGCCTGCCCTGGCGCGACCATCCTCAGCTTCGACGGCGGCAAGATCCGCCCGGCGGACTATGACAGCCTGGAACACGTGACCATCATGCAGACGTTCCTCAGCGCCCCACAGTCCTATCTGCGGCACCTGCTGGCATGACCGGGGCCGCGCCGCGCGTTGTTATCCACCCCGGCAGCGGCGGCTACGCGCCCGCCCGCCGCTGGGACGCGGCCAGCTTCGCCGCTGTGGCTGACGCACTCCACGCCGAACGCGGCGCGCAGATCGTGCTGGTCGGCGGGCCGGGCGACGACGCGGCGGCGGTCAAAGCCGCTATGCAGGCCGCGCCGCTCGACCGCAGCGGGCAGACGACGCTGCCAGAGCTGGCGGCGCTGCTGGCCGGGGCCGACCTGTTCATCGGCGCGGACAGCGGCGTGATGCACCTGGCGGCGGCGGCGGGCGTGCCGGTGGTCGCCATCTTCGGGCCGAGCAACCACACGGCCTGGGCGCCCTGGGCGCCGGGCGGGCGCGCGGCGGTCGTCCGCAGCGGCGTGGCCTGCTCGCCGTGCAGCTATGTGGGCGGCAGCATCGGCCTGCGCGAGGGCTGCCCGGCGCGCACCTGTATGCGCCTGGTCACGCCGGCCCAGGTGCTCGCCGCGGCGCGCGCGCTGCTCGACGGCCAGCCGCTGCCGCCGCCCGTGCCCGCGCCGCCCGGCCCGGCGTTCGCCCGCCGCGTGCCCATTCTCGGCTTCCCGGTGGACGCCATCACCTACGACGACTGGCTGGCGCTGATCGCAGAATGGATCGCCCTCGCGCCCGCCGAGCAGCGCTCAGCTCCCCCTCTCCCAATGGAGAGGGGGTCGGGGGGTGAGGTTGCCAGCGAGAGGGGGTCGGGGGGTGAGGTTGCCAGCGAGAGCGGGCCGGGGGGTGAGGTCACTCGCGAGAGCGGGCCGGGGGGTGAGGTCACTCGCGAGAGCGGGTCGGGGGGTGAGGTCACTCGCGAGAGCGAGCCAGGGGGTGAGGTCACTCGCGAGAGCAGGCCGGGGGGTGAGGTCACTCGCGAGAGGGGATTAGGGGTGAGGGCAGCGCGCCAGGTCTGCACCATCAACCCGGAATTTATCATGACCGCCCGCCGCGACCCCAACTTCGCCAACATCCTGCGGCGCGCGGCGCTGTGCGTGCCTGATGGCGTCGGCCTGCTGTGGGCGGCGCGGCGCGCCGGCCAGCCGCTGCCGCAGCGCGTGACCGGCTCTGACGGCGTGCCGATCATCGCCGCGCGGGCGGCGGAGCAGGGCTGGCGGCTGTTTCTGCTGGGGGCCGCGCCCGGCATCGCTGAGCGCGCCGCTGACATTCTGCGCGCGCGCCACTCCGGCATTCAGATCGTGGGCACGCACAGCGGCAGCCCCGCGCCGGAAGAAGAAGATACGATCGTGGCGCGGGTCAACGCCAGCGGCGCGGACATCCTGTTCGTGGCTTACGGCGCGCCGGCCCAGGACAAGTGGATCGCCCGCAACCTGCCGCGCCTGCGTGTGGCGATGGCGATGGGCGTGGGCGGCGCGTTCGACTTCATCGCCGGCGTTGTCCCGCGCGCGCCCCACTGGATGCAGCGCCTGGGCCTGGAATGGCTCTTTCGCCTGGTCCGTCAGCCCTGGCGCGCGCGCCGGATGCTGCGCCTGCCGCGCTTTGTGCTGGCGGCGCTGCTGGAACGCCAGCCCCCCGACCGGCGCTAAGCATACGGCACACAAACGGCGCGTATACGCCTCTCCCACGTCCCATTGCAGCGGGCAGGCCGCGCCAGTATGATGGTGCGCGTCTATCAAAGGGGAATCCAGCTATGATAAAGCGATTTTTAACCGCATGTGTGCTGCTGGCGCTGCTGCCCACGCTGGCGGCGCAGGCGCAGGTGGGCCAGCCGCCGCAGCTTGACGCGGCGCTGACGGCCCTGGGCCAGCAGGTCGGGCGCACCGTCACGCTCAATGACCTGAGCGACTGGTCATGGGAGCAGACCAGCTTCCCGGACACCAGCCTGGGCTGCCCACAGGAAGGGACCAGCTACGCGCAGGTGGTCACGGTCGGCTACCGTTTCACCCTGGTTTTCGAGGGCATGATCTACGATTACCGCGTCTCCAACGACGGCAACATCGTCGTGCTGTGCGGCGCGGAAGACGCCGCCGCCCCGGCCACGCTCACGCCGCTCAGCCCGGAGGAACACGACCGGCTGGCCGTGTGCCCCAACCCTGAACCGGGCGTGCGCTACCTGCCCACGCGCCTGACCACCGGCATCCGGGCGCAGGTCGCCCCGGCGGCGGGCACAGTCAACCTGCGCTCAGACGCGGACAAAGACGCGGCGGCCGCCGGCGAAGTCCCCGGCGGCGCGCTGTTTGACATCACCAGCGGGCCGCTGTGCGCCGATGGCCTGCTCTGGTGGCAGTTGAACTATGACGGCCTGACCGGCTGGGCCGCCGAAGGCGAAGGCGCGGATTACTGGCTGGAGCCAGCGCCAGCCCGCCCGCTGCCGGCGGGCCTGCTGGTGATTGACGCCAAGGGCGCGCCGTTCGTCAGCGAACAGTCGCGCGCGCAGGGCGCGATCAGCGCGCGGCTGGCGCTGGACGCCAGCGGCACGACGGTCGCGGTCCCCGGCGGGGCTGGGGTCAGCGGCGTGTGGTTCTACACGCTGGCCGCGCTGGGCCAGCCGCCGGCGTTCATGCCCGGCGCGCGCCTCTACACCAGCCTGGCCTACGGCGCGGATGGCGGGCTGCTGCTGCTGGGCGCGACGGACGGCTGGTTCGAGCTGCGCGACACCCAGACGCGGCGCATCCGCTGGGAGGACCTGGGCCACAACGCCGACCTCAGCGCGGTGGCCTACGCGCCCAACGGCGGCGCGCTGGCGACCGCCGGCCCACGCGTGGTCAAAAGCATTAACGTCGCGCCGGAGAACACCATCCTGCTGTGGGATGTTGGCGCGCTGGCCATGAAAGCGGCGCTGGCCGGCCACACCGCGGCGGTCAACGCGCTGGCCTTCAGCCCGGACAGCAGCACGCTGGCCTCAGCCAGCGACGACGCCAGCGTTATCCTGTGGGACGCCGCCAGCG
Organism: Anaerolineae bacterium; assembly: GCA_048499435.1. Lineage (GTDB taxonomy): Bacteria > Chloroflexota > Anaerolineae > Aggregatilineales > Phototrophicaceae > DAOTWC01. Next base: position 286,167 of record JASNZW010000002.1, on the reverse strand, counting down.
GCGCGCAGCTCGCCCGGCTGGCGGGCCACAGCGCGCCGGTGCGCGTGGTCGCCTTCAGCGCTGACGGCGCGCTGCTGGCCTCAGCGGACACTGACGGCGCGGTTATCATCTGGGACGCGCAGACGCGCGCGCCGCTGCACACGCTGGAGACGGTCCACACCAACGCGGTCGCCTTCAGCCCGGACGGCGCGCTGCTGGCGACTGGCGGCGGCGCGGCCACTACCAGCCCTGACTACGCTGTTCGCCTGTGGGATGTCGCCACCGGGGACGAGCTGGCGCAGCTCGCGGGGCACAGCGCGCCGGTGGGCGCGCTGGCCTTCAACGCCGCCGGGACGGTGCTGGTCTCGGCCAGCGAGGATCTGTCGCTGCGCTTCTGGGGCCTGACCGCAGCCGGCTGACCGCTTCAACCGGCTGCTCGCGCTGGCCCTTCTCACCGCGTGTGAGAGGGGCCAGTGTTCATTTTACAGGCTGCCGGGCGGGCTGGCGGCGCGGTCCTTGTCGGTGAGGAAGTAAATATACATCCGAAGCTGCCCCAGCCGGATCTCGTCCGCGTTGTTCACCCGCACCTGCTCGCGCGGTGTGATGGGGTAGCCGTTGAGAAATGTGCCGTTGACGCTGTCGGCGTCCTCCACATAAAAGCCGCCGTCGCGGTTGTGCAGCAGCATGTGCAGGCGCGACACGCCGTAGTCGGCGGCCGCGAAGCGCGTCAGGTCAACGTGCTGGCGCGTCTGCGCGGTGGGCGTGCGGCCAAAGCTCACCGGCCCGCGCACAGTCAGCGTGATGGGGGTATCGCTGTGGCCGGCCACAAACAGCACCACCGCGTCCTGCCGCGACTCCGGCGCGATCGCCTGAAGCGGCGCCGTGCCCACCAGATGCCTGGTGCGCAGCGCGCTTCCGCCGCTGTCGTGCTGGCCCACCAGCACGCCCAGCACATAGGTCAGTTCCTGCGTGTTGACCGGCTTGCCCAGGAACACGTCCGCCCCCGCGCCGATCGCCTGGGAAACGGTGTCGGCATTTTTCGTCGCGCTGATGACGATAATCGGCACGGTGTTGCGCTGCACATCGCGGCGCACGTAGCGGCAGAATTCCAGCCCGTTCACGTCCGGCAGCATGAGGTCAAGCAGCACCGCCGCCGGGCGCTTCTGGTTAAACGCGCGGATCGCGCCGATCACGTCGTGGCTGAGCTGCGCGGTGTAGCCCGCGCGCTTCAGCAGCACGGACATCGCCCGCGCCACGTCAACATCGTCCTCCACCACCAGCACCAGCTCGCCCGCGCCGGCCCGCGCCGACTGGTTAAGCGGGGCATCGGCCTGTTTGCGGGCCGCGCTGTCGAACACCGGCGCGATCACCATTCGCACCTGCAGCGCCAGCCGGCCCAGTGTCAGCGTGTCGCCATGGCTGACCGGGTGCGAGCTGTCGGCGGTCAGCCGTTTGTTGTTGAGCAGCGTGCCGTTGCCGCTGCCAAGATCAGTCACCAGCAGCCGGTCAGCCACCACCTCCAGCGCCAGGTGATGGCGCGAGACGCCCATTTCGTCAGCGCCATACGGCCCCAGGTCAATGTCGGGCGGGGCGGCGCTGCCAGCGGTGTCGCGGCGCCCCACGACCAGCCGCTGGTCCATCACCAGTTTCAGCGGGGTAGGCATCTGCGCGGCTTGCAGTTCGATCACCCAGGGAGAAGTGTTTAACTCGTGTGCCATCAGGCAGCCGCCTTATCGTGTGTTTTGCGGGCGGTGTCAGTTTGTTACCTTTGTATTGTAATCTGAAATGTCGCCCGCGCCCATACCCCGGCGCGGCGTCGCCAGAACCCGCGCGCCACAGTATAATCCGGGTGTCTCATCGCGGCGCGCCCGCGCCGCTTCTGGCTGACGACTGTAGGCTGACAACCGCGTATGGACACGCTTGAAACGCATATCAACCCGGACGACGAACGCTTTCAGCACAACGCCGCCCACAACCGCGCCCTGGCCGCTGAGCTGCGCGCGCGGCTGGCGCTGGTGCGCGCGGGCGGCGGCGCGCAGTACCAGCAGCGCCAGCGCGACCAGGGCAAGCTGTTCGTGCGCGAGCGCGTGGACCGTCTGCTTGACCCCGGCTCGCCGTTTCTGGAGATCGCGCCGCTGGCCGCCTGGGACGTGTACGACAGCGACGTGCCCGCCGCCGGCATCGTGGCGGGCATCGGGCGCGTCAGCGGCCTGGAGTGCATGGTCATCGCCAATGACGCCACCGTAAAGGGCGGCACGTACTTCCCGCTGACGGTCAAGAAACACCTGCGCGCTCAGCAGATCGCGCTGGAAAATCACCTGCCCTGCATTTACCTGGTGGACAGCGGCGGCGCGTTCCTGCCGATGCAGGACGAAGTGTTCCCCGACGCCGACGATTTCGGGCGCATTTTCTACAACCAGGCGGTGATGAGCGCGGCGGGCATCGCGCAGATCAGCGCCGTGATGGGAAGCTGCACCGCCGGCGGCGCCTATGTGCCGGCGATGTCTGACGAAACGGTGATCGTCAGCCAGACCGGCACGATCTTCCTGGGCGGGCCGCCGCTGGTCAAGGCCGCCACCGGTGAGGACGTGACCGCCGAGGAACTGGGCGGCGCATATGTCCACACGCACATCTCCGGCGTGGCCGACCATTACGCCGAGGACGACGATCACGCGCTGGCGATCGTGCGCGGCATCGTGGCGACGCTCAACCGGCGCAAAACCATCGCGCTCGACGTGGCCGCGCCGCAGCCGCCGCTGTACGACCCCGACGAGCTGTACGGCATCATCCCGCCCACCTTCCGCGAGACCTACGACGCGCGCGAGGTGATCGCCCGCATCGTGGACGGCAGCCGCCTGCGCGAGTTCAAAGCCAGCTACGGCGCGACGCTGGTCACCGGCTTCGCCCGCATCGAGGGCCTGCCGGTGGGCGTTGTCGCCAACAACGGCGTGCTGTTCAGCGAGAGCGCGCGCAAGGGCGCGCACTTTGTCGAGCTGTGCGCCGCGCGCGGCATCCCCCTGCTGTTTTTGCAGAACATCACCGGCTTCATGGTGGGCAGGGCCTATGAACACGGCGGCATCGCCAGCGACGGCGCAAAAATGGTGCACGCCGTCGCCAACGCCGCCGTGCCCAAGCTGACCGTGATCATCGGCGGCAGCTTTGGCGCGGGCAATTACGGCATGTGCGGGCGCGCCTACGGGCCGCGCTTCCTGTGGATGTGGCCCAACAGCCGCATCAGTGTGATGGGCGGCGAGCAGGCCGCCAACGTGCTGCTGACTGTCAAGCGCGACCAGCTCGCGCGGCAGGCCATGCCCGATCTGACGCCGGCGGCACAGGCCGCCTTTAAGCAGCCGATTCTCGATAAGTACGAGCGCGAAGGCAGCCCGTACTACGCCACCGCCCGCCTGTGGGACGACGGCATCCTCGACCCACCGGAGACGCGGCGCACCCTGGCGCTGGCGCTCAGCGCCTGCCTGAATGCGCCGCCGCAGCCCACGCGCTACGGCGTGTTCAGGATGTAGCGGCTAAGACGGTGTGAGTATCTGGAAGGTCTCGAAAAGAAATTCGAGATGCTCCAGCCGTTTCTCCGCTGCCTGTGGGTTGCGGACGAACAGCGCCCCCATCAGGCTGTTGAGCAGGGCGAACACGGCCACTGAGTTGCCGTACAGCCACAGCCGGTACGGCACAACCAGCGCCAGGTCGGCCCGCTGCGCTGCCGGCGAGACGGGCGAATCGGTCAGCGTGACGACCGTCGCGCCGATCCGCCGCGCGCACTCCATCGTGGTGAGCGTCTCGCGCGTGTAGCGCGCAAAGCAGATCGAAAACAGCAGGTCATCAGCGGCGAGCGTTTCAAGCTGGCTGGGCAGCGGGTCAATGCCCGGTTTGAGCACCAGCGTGTTGGGGCGGATATAGCGCAGAATGTTGCCAAAGTTGAGCGCCGGGGCGAACGACGACCCCAGGCCGACGATTATCACCTGCCGGGCGCGGTCCAGCAGGTCCACCGCCTGTTCAAAATCGGCGGCGGAAACATACCGCGGCAGGTTAAGCAGATTGTCAATCTCTTCGCGCAGCACCGACTGAAGGATAGACGTTTCGCCATCCATCACCTGGCCTTTGCGGAGCGTGTCGCTCAACTGCTGCGAGCCAAGCTGTAAACGCTCTGCCAGGCGCGCCTGACGCATCAACTGTTCGCGCAGGGCGCTTTGCAGTTCGGGGAAGCCCTTATACCCCAGCGCCTGCGCCGTCCGCACCACTGTAGACGGGTGCATCCCTACCGCGTCGGCGATCTGCGTCACGGTGTAGTGGATAACGTCAATGCCATGCCCCAGCAGAAACGCCGCCACCTTCTGCTGTTTGGCCGGCAGAGAGCTGTGTTTCTCCCGGATAACAGCAACCGCATCTTCCAGATCTGCGCGGGCTGGTGTGGTCATGGGTTCCATCCTAGCGCCGCTTCAGGCGCGGATCAAGCGCGTCGCGCAGGCCATCCCCTAACAGAAAGAAACACAGCACGGTCACGGTGATCGCGATGCCGGGGAAAACGACCAGATGAATGCCCCGGTCGAAATACGCCCGCGACTCGGTCAGCATGTTGCCCCAGGTCGGCGTTGGCGGCTGCACGCCCAGCCCCAGAAAGCTCAACCCGGACTCCAGCAGGATGAGCGCGCCGGCGTTGATGGTCATCGAGATGATGGCGATGGACAGCACATTGGGCATGATATGCTGGAACATCAGGCGGGCGTTCGTGGCGCCCAGCGCCCTGGCCGCCAGCAGGTATTCCTGGTGCTTCAGCTTGATCGTCTGGCCGCGAATGAGGCGCGCGGTCCCAACCCAGCCCAGCGCCGCCAGAAAGACGATCAGCGTCTCGGCTGACGGCGACCAGACGACGGTGGCGATCAGCAGCAAAAACAGCGTCGGGATAGAGCTGAGCGTCGTGATACACCACATAATGATGTCGTCCACCGCGCCGCCGTAATAGCCGCCAACGATTCCGACCAGCATGCCGATCGTCATCGAAACGACGCTGGCGGAATAGGCGATCGCCAGCGAGATACGCCCGCCAAAGAGCAGACGCACCAGCAGGTCCCGGCCCAGGTGATCGGTGCCGAAGGGGTGTTCCGGGCTGGGCGGCTGGTAGCGGTTGCGCACGCTGGTAGACGCGACATCGACGTTGAGAACGTTCTCGACCACCGGCGGCCCCAGCACGCACAGCAGCGTGATGAACAGCAGCACGATGCCCGCCGCCAGCGTCAGACGGTCGCGCAGCAGCTTCGCGGCGACATTTCCCCAGAATGAGCGCGACTTTCCGACGATTTCCACCGGTTCTGTTTGCGAATCGCGTGTCACCACTTAATCGTCCTCACCGTCGCTAATACCGCACACGCGGGTCCAGCACGCCGTAAAGCACGTCGGAGATCAGCAGCCCGACGGTGAAAAGCACCGAGCTGATAAGCACCGTCCCCATAATCAGCGGGAAATCGCGCTGCAGCATGGCCGTGATCATCATGCGCCCCATGCCGGGCCAGCTAAACACCTGCTCGATGATAACCGACCCGCCGATCAGGCCGCCGAGCGCCGGCCCCAGGAAGGTGGCGATGGGAATAAAGGCGTTGCGCATCACGTGTACGCGAAACACCGCGCGCTCATTGATGCCTTTGGCCCGCGCCGTGCGGATGTAATCCTGCTCCATGATCTCCAGCGCCTCCGCCCGGATATAGCGGGAAATCGAGGCGATAATCCCCAGCGCCAGCACCGACACCGGCATAATCATGTGCGACACGATATCCCACACAACAAACGTAGTGCTGGCGTTGGTGAGGTCGCGCCGGCCGCCCAGCGGCAGCCACCCCAGTTTGACGCTGAAGATGATAATCAGCAGCAGCCCCAGCCAGAACGCCGGCAGCGCCGTGCCAACGACCGAGAAAAAGCGTATCAACTGGTCGTAGACCGAGCCGTGCCGCGCGGCGGCCAGCAGCCCCAGCACGATGCCAACAACGTACCCCACGATCAGCGCCGCCAGCATTAGCTGCAGCGTGGCGGGGATGCGCTCCAGGATCAGCTCCAGCACCGGGCGCTTTTGAATAACTGAATTGCCCAGGTCGCCGCGCAGCAGCCCTTTGCGCACGCCGCTGACGTCGCCCACGCCGTCGCCGTCAACATCTATCTCGGCCCAGTCATTCCCTACCAGCCAGTAGATATACTGCGTGAGAATAGGCTGGTCGAGGCCGAGCTGGCGCCGCAGGCGCGCGGTGCCCTCCGGCGAAACCTCCGGGTTAAAGGTCAGCATGGTGACCGGGTCACCCGGCGCGGACTGAATCAGGAAAAACGCGATCAGCGTGATCCCCAGCAGCGTCGGGATCGCCTGCAGCAGCCGGCGAATAATGAACTTACTCATGTCTGGCCGTTATCCCCCGGCTATCAGCGGTCGAAAGGGTTGTCTATCCAGGGATACTTATCGGTCCGCGCCTTTTGGTACGGAAGCTGCTGGTAGTAGGGAACCAGCGCGCCCGGCGCGCCCAGATACAGCACCTCAGCGGCGATCGGCGCGTAGGCGGCGTGAAAATGCTGGGTGGATTTCACCACCAGGCAGCGCTTTTTCAGCACATCAAGGCCGAAGTTGGTGAACACCTGCAGGCCGAGCACCTGCGTCCGCACGCTGTTGACGATGATGTCAATGCCCTGGCAGCGCAGCGCCACCGCGTCGCCGCAGAAGATTTTCACCGGGGCCGCGCCGAGCTGCGGAAATTCCTGCATCATATTCTCAACCACCCCGACAACCTCGACGGCGAGGTCCAGCGGGTCGCCAGACATCGGCCCCATCTTCCCGCCGATGCGCAGTTGCAGCCGGGTGCCGACATCCGCCCGTTTGGCGATATCAACCACCACCGGGTCCCAGATCATCGCCACGCCCGCGTCCGTGATGCCGCGCTCCAGCATGGCGCGCAGGGCAAAGGTTGAGTCGCTGGGCGCGCCGCCGCCGGGGTTGTCGGTGATATCGGCCACCACAACCGGCCGGCCAGCGGCCGGCAGCGCGGCGACATAGTCGAACACCTCCGCCAGCGGGGCCGGTTTGCGGTCGGTCTCGTGGCGCAGCGCGAAGAACTGGCGGCCAAGCTGCTCAGCCAGCCGCTGCGCTTTGGGCAGGTCGTTGTCCGTCACCACCAGCATACGGCTGCCCATCGCGGGCACGTCGCCCCAGGGGAAGCCGTGCGCCAGCGACACCGACAGCACGCCGTCCCGCCCCTCCAGCGCCATCATGGCGTCCACAAACCCCCGCATCGGCTGCGGCGACGTGGCGAACAGGCCGATCATGCGGCAGTCGAACAGCGCCATCACCGGCTTAATGCGGCCCTCTGCCGCGTCCGCCAGCAGCGCGAACAGCTCTTTCGCCCGTTCCAGCACGTCAATGTGCGGGTATTCCTTGTAGATCACCACCACATCTGTGTGGTCAAGCAGTTCCTGCGTCAGGTGACAGTGCAGGTCAAGCTCCACGCCGATCTTCACGTCCGGCCCGACGACCGCGCGCACGCGCGCCGCCAGGTCGCCTTCGCAGTCATCGTAGCCCGCCGCCACCATCGCGCCGTGCAGCTCAAGCATAACGATGTCTACCGGCAGCGCCGCCGCCAGGTCAGCCAGCAGCTCGTCGCGGAGCTGCTCGTAAGCTGAGCGCAGCGTCGTTCCCGCTGGCTCAGCGAAGGCGGCCAGGCTGGTCGTGAACTCGTACCCGCGCGCCTGCGCGATAGACCGGATCGTGTTGACGCCCTCAAACCAGCCCGTGAACTGCGGGTTGTCGGCGGCGGTGTCGGCGGCGCGCAGCACCTCAAAATCGGCCAGTGTGGTTGGAAACGGTGAAAAGGTGTTGGTTTCGGTTGCCAGCCCTGCCCAGAACAGCTTCATCGCTTTCCCCCGCGCACGCCGTCAAAGTGCCCGATTATAACGGCGAACAGCCGACATGCAAATTTATTTGCAGTTTTTTGCAAATCGCATAATATATTGCTACCATTCAGGCGGAGTGTTGTTTTTGCCCATTTGCGCGTCACCATTTCTATCTGTTTTCAGAAGGAGAGGAGCTATGCGAAAGTCAGTTTTATTCGTTACGCTGGTGCTGCTGGTTCTGTTCGGGGCGGTGGTTTCCGCCCAGGAAGCCAGCACGCTTGTGTGGATACTGCCCGCCGATTCGTCTACGTTCAACACCGTCACCCAGGTTGAAGCCGTTGACGCGGTTGTTCAGGGCCTGGTCTTCCCACGCCTCAGCACCAATAATATGGAAACCGGGCTGACGGAACCGTACCTCGCCACCTGGGAAATCTCAGCGGATGGCCTGACTTACACCTTCACCATCAACGCGGACGCGGTCTGGAGCGACGGCACGCCGATCACCTCCACCGACGTCGCCTTCACGCTGAACGCCATGTTCAGCGACAAGGTTGAGACGTTCCGCACCATCAGCGGGTTTGACTCGCTCAACATCCTGGACGACAAACACTTTGAAATCGTCGTGACCGACCCCACCTGCGGCCTGTTCAGTCAGATCGGCGGCATCGGTATTCTGCCGGCGCACAAATACGCCGCTGACTACAGCGACTTCATGACATCCGCCTTTAACACCAACCCGGACATCAGCGGCGGGCCGTTCATCCTGACCGAACGCTCGGTAGACGAGTTCCTGCGCTTTGAGGCCAACGACACCTTCTTCCAGGGCCGGCCTAATATTGACCAGATTCTGGTTCAGGTCATTGTTGACCCGCAGGTCGCCATCCAGACAATGGAAAGCGGCGCGGCTGATTACCTCGCGGGCCTGAACAGCGAGACGGTTGCGCCATTTATCGACAACCCCAACTTCAACGTGCACCCGGTCGAGCTTAACGGCTGGCGCATCATCCTGTTCAACCACGCTGACCCGGCGCAGCCCATGTCGGCGCGCGACGAGGCCGGCAACCTGGTCGAACAGCCGCCGCACCCCATCCTGGGCGACCCGCGCGTGCGCCAGGCCCTCATCATGGGTTGGGATCATGAGGACGGTGTGTTCCTGGCCGGCGAAGGCACACGCCGCCTGGTTGGCCCGGTCGCGCCGATTCTGACCCACTACTACGACAACGACCTGGAACTCTACCCCTATGACCCGGAAGCCGCCGCCGCGCTGCTGGATGAGGCCGGCTGGGTGCTGAACGGGGACGTGCGCGAAAAAGACGGCGTGCCGATGGCGCTGACGCTGGTGCACCTGGCGGCCACTCAGGACCTCGCCTCTGTCATCGCTGACCAGTGGACCAGCCTGGGCGTTAATGTCACCCTGGCGACCGGCGAACAGGGCGTCGTTATCGGCGAGATGGTGGCCCCGCAGACATTTGACGCCTTTATCGTGCAGGCCACCTGGAGCGAACCCACACCCGATGTGCTGCTCAACTTCCTGTGGAACAGCGCTAACGATATGGGCACGAACTTCGGTTCCTTCGTCAATGAGGAGTTCGACGGCCTGCTGGCGGACCTGACGACGGCGGCCTGTGACGTGCCGTCGCGGCAGCCCCTCTACACCCGGCTGCAGGAGATTCTCTACGAAGGCGCGGATACCGACTTCATCCACACACTGGCGACCTACACCGTGACCAGCGCCCGCGTTGGCGGCGCAGAGTTCACGGCCTGGGGCGGCACGCCGGTGCGGACGTGGACCATCGGCGAGTAACAATCTGACTGTGCTATAACAACCAGCGGCGGGGGTGCATCGTCCTGATGTATCCCCGCTTAAATCTGTGGCAGCAGCGTGGCGCATGCAGCAAAGAAGGGTGCAATGAAAGGGCTTGAAGGGTTCGCGCAGTTCGTAAATACCACCATGGACCAGTGGCACGTCCCCGGCATGGCGGTCGCCATTGTCAGAGACGGCGCAGTGGTCTATGCCGAGGGCTTTGGCTACCGCGATGTCGAAAACCAGCTTCCGGTGACGCCGGAGACGGTCTTTGCCATCGGCTCATCCAGCAAAGCGTTTACCGCCACCAGCGCCGGCATCATGGTGGACGACGAGAAGCTGGACTGGCACACGCCGATCCGCAAGTGGCTGCCGGCCTTCGAGCTTAAAGACAAATTCGCCACCGAGCGCATGAACCTGGCGGACCTGCTCTGTCACCGTTCCGGGCTGCCGCGCCATGACCTGCTGTGGTACAACACGACGGCCACCCGCGAGGAGCTGATTGGCCGCCTGAAGTACCTGGAACCCACCAGAGATTTCCGCGCCTTTTTGCAGTACCAGAACCTCATGTTCATGACCGCCGGCTACCTGGCCGGGCAGGCCAACGGCACGACCTGGGAAGCGCTGGTTGAGGAGCGCATTTTCAAGCCGCTGGAAATGACCAGCAGCAGCTTCTCGGTGACAAAGATGCAGGAAAGCGCCAACCACGCCCGGCCCTACGAAATGGCCGACCTGAAATCTGACGAGCGCAAGCAGGTCCCGTTCCGCAACATAGACACGGTTGGCCCGGCGGGGTCCATCAACTCCAACGTGCTTGACATGGCCAACTGGGCCATCATGAACCTGGGCGGCGGCAAATTCAAGGACCAGCAGATCGTCAGCGCGGCCACCCTGGCCGAAATCCACGCCGCGCAGATGCCGCTGATCCCGGCGGCGATGATGTTCCCGCCGCTGGAAAAACACCCGGAAGTCGGGCAGGCCAGCTACGGCTTCGGCTGGTTTATCCAGCAGTATCGCGGCCAGCGCTGGATCCATCACGGCGGCGCGATTGACGGCTTCATCGCCTTTGTGTCGCTGCTGCCGCAGTCGAACATTGGCGTGATCGTGCTGTCCAACCTGGGCGGGCGCATGGTCGCGCCGATCGTCGCCTGCAACGCGCAGGATCGCCTGCTGGGGCTGGAGCCGCTGGACTGGAACACCCGCTGGCGCGAATTTTACGACACGATGATCGCTGAGGTGGACAAAGCCAGCGAGGCGCTGGCCGCCGCCCGCGTGCCCGACACGCAGCCCTCGCACCCGCTGGCTGACTACGCCGGCGAGTATGCGAACCCCGGCTACGGCGACCTCACGGTCGAAAACAGCGGCGGCCAGCTCACGGCGGTCTACAACAGGCTGAAGCTGCCGCTGCACCACCACCACTACGATATGTTCCTGATTAAGGCCGATGACCTGCCTGTGCCCCTGCTGGCGACCTTCGCGCTGGCGGACGACGGCTCGGTCAACGCGGTTGCCATCCCGCTTCAGCCCGGCGTGGAGCCTATCCGGTTCACGCGCAAGCCCGCGCCCGCCGCGCAAGGCGAACCTGCCCAGGCGTAACGCCCATGACCGACGTTATCATTCGCGAACTTCGGGCGATGCCGGCGTTTTACACCCTGTTGGAAATGCAGCAGGCTATCTGGGGGATGTCGCCCGGCGAGGCGACATCCCCCTACCTGATGAACGCCGCTGTCCACAACGGCGGCGTTGTCCTCGGCGCGGAACACGCGGGGCGGCTGGTCGGCTTTTGTTTTGGCTTCGTCGGCTGGCGCGACGGCGAGCGCCTGCTGTGGTCGCACATGGCGGGCGTGCTGCCAGAGTTCCACGAACAGGGCATCGGCCTGAAGCTGAAGCTGGCCCAGCGGCAGTGGGCGCTCGAACACGATTTCACGGTCATCGGCTGGACGCTGGACCCGATGCAGCGCGGCAACGCCAATTTCAGCTTCCGCCACCTGGGGGTCACCGCCAGCACTTATTACGTCAACCACTACGGCGAGATGCACGACGCCATCAACGCTGGCCTGGCCAGCGACCGGCTGGAAGTGCGCTGGTCCCTGCTGGATGAACGGGTCATCGCCTGCGCGGCGGGCCACCCGCCGGCCAGCGTCAGCGCCGGCGACGACGCGGCGGCTTTTCTGCTGCGCGCCGGCGAAGATCGCGCGCTGCTGCGCGCGCCCGAAACCGCCTTTGAACGCCCGATCTGCTTTGTCGAAATTCCGTATCAGGTCAACACGCTGAAACACAACGACCTGGAACAGGCGCAGCGCTGGCAGCTCGCGCTGCGCTGGGCTATGCAGGAAGCGCTGCGCCGGTCATACCTCATTGTTGATTTTGTTACCCAGGGACAGCGGGGCTGGTATGTCTTGCAGCGCCAGTAAACCGACCGCCAGCAAAGAGAACACAGGAGACTTCCTTGAAACCGATTACCGTAAAAGCCATCCGCCTGCACGTCGTCTCGCTGCCGTATGTCGAACCCCTGCGCACCAGCTTCGGCGTCGAGCCGAACAAATCCGCCGTTCTGGTTGAGGTCGAAACGACCGCCGGCGTTATTGGCTGGGGCGAGGGCGCGACTGAGGTCCGCCCTGGCTACGGCTCCGAAACGATCAGCACCGGCCTGCACATCACCGAGGAATTTCTGATCCCGTGCGTGGTCGGTAAAACTATCGAACGGGCCACCGATGTGCCGGGGCTGCTTAGCTCGGTGCGCGGCAATAACTTCTCCAAAGCCGGTGTCGAGGCGGCCATCTGGGACGCGCTGGCCCGGACCAACGACATGCGTCTGGCGGACTACTTCGCCAGCTTCCTGCCGGACGGCCATCAGTCGCGCGGCAGGGCCGTCGTCGGCGTGAGCATCGGCATCCAGCCGTCGGTGGACGCCACGCTGGCCATCATCCGCAAGCGCCTGGACCAGGGCTACGGCCGCATCAAGCTGAAGATCAAGCGCGGCTGGGATGTCGAGCTGGCGCGCGGCGTGCGCGCCGCCCTGCCGGACGTCTTGCTGATGCTGGACGCCAACAGCGACTACACCCTGGCCGACGCCGACCATCTGGCGCAGCTTGACGCCTTCAACCTGCTGATGATCGAGCAGCCGCTGGCCTATTACGACATCTACGAGCACGGCCAACTGCAAAAACGGCTGCAAACGCGTATCTGCCTGGACGAAAGCGTGAAGTCGGCCAACGACCTGCTGCTGGCGTTACAGATTGACGCCACGCGCATCCTCAACCTCAAGCCGGCGCGCGTCGGCGGGTTCACCGAAAGCCTGAAAATCTACAACGTCTGCGTCGCCCACAACCTGCCGCTGTGGGTCGGCGGCATGCTGGAAACCGGCGTCGGGCGGGCGGCCAACGTCGCCTTCGCGTCCCTGCCCGGCGTCACGCTGCCCTGCGACATCTCCGCCACCGACCGCTATTTCGACCCGGATATCACCGAGCCAGCCTTCACGCTGGGGCCGGACAGCACGCTGGCCGTCCCTGACGGCTGCGGCACCGGCGTAACCGTTGTGCGCGAGCGCCTGGAGGCAGCCACCGCCCGCTGGCGCGCCAACTACCCTTACAAACGCTGAGCGAGGAGCGATAATGAGCCAGGCGAAGTTCGATCAGGTTGCTGAGGCCGTCAAGGCGGTCATGCAGGAACACCACATCCCCGGCGTCGCGCTGGGCGCGCTGGTGGGCGACCAGCTTTACACCGCCGGCCTGGGCGTAACCAGCGTGGACAACCCGCTGCCCGTAACCGACGAAACCCTGTTCCAGATCGGCTCCGTCACCAAGACGTTTACCGCCACCGCCATTATGCGGCTGGTCGAAATGGGCAAACTTGAGCTGGACGCGCCGGTGCGCCGCTATCTTCCCGATTTCCGGGTGGCTGACGAGGCGGTGTCGGCGCGGGTAACTGTGCGCCACCTGGTGACGCACAGCGCCGGCTGGGAAGGCGACGTGTTCACTGACACCGGCGCGAACGACGACGCCCTGCGCCTTTATGTGCAGCAGATGGCCGGGCTGGAACAGCTCGCGCCGCCCGACACGCTTTATTCGTACAACAACGCCGCCTTTGCGGTCGCCGGCCTGCTGATCGAGACGGCCACCGGGCAGCCCTACGAAGTGGCCATGAAAGAGCTGGTCTTTCAGCCGCTGGGCATGGAGCGGGCGTTTTACTTCCCGCGCGACGTTATGACCTTCCGGTTCGCGGTGGGCCATGTCACTATCGAGGAAGCAGCGCGGGTGCAGCGCCCCTGGGCGCTGCCGCGCTCGTCCAACCCCGCCGGCGGCATCACCTGCCACGTCCGGGACCTGCTGCGTTACGCGCGCTTCCACATGGGCGACGGCACAGCCGACGACGGCGCGCGCCTGCTGGCAGCAGAATCCGTGCGGCTTATGCAAACGCCGCAGTTCCCGGCGGACCGGGATGAAGGCGATGTCGGCCTAAGCTGGATGATCCGGCGGATCGGCGCGATCACGTTTATCCAGCACGGCGGCGCGACCCTGGGGCAGATCTGCACGCTGATTATCGCGCCCGCGCACAAATTCGCGCTCGCCATCCTCACCAACAGCGATCACGGCGGGCTGGCGACGGCAGCCGGCGTTAAGACCGCGCTGAAAGCGTTTTTCGACACCGAGGAAACGCTGCCAAAGCCCATCGCGGCCACGCCCGAACAGTTGGCAGTTTATGCGGGGAAATATCAGCGCACGTCAATGACGCTGACGACAGCCGTGGAGGGCGGGAATCTCATCCTCCAGCTTGAGCTGACCATTGACCTGAAGCAGGAAGAAAAAGCGCCGCTGCCGCCGCCAATCACGCTGGATATGTGCGGCCAGGACCAGTTCATCGTCACCGACGGCATTTACAAGGATATGCAGGTCGAGTTCATCCGCGACCAGCACGGCGCTATCGGCTGGGTGCGGATCGGCGGGCGCATCAACCGGCGGGTGGCCGAAGCGTAGCGACAGGTCAGGACGGCGGGTTGTTGGGGTCGGGCGGGCCGCTGGTGGCGTAGAGCAGCACCCCCAGCGCGGCTATCAGGAACCCGCCCACCAGCCCCGCCGCCTGCCAGGGGCCGAAGTAAATATCGCTGGTGGCTGTGCGCAGGTTCGAGCCGAAGCCCAGGATGTCGGCCATAGCCGCGAACCCGGCGAACAGCAGCCCGCTCATAGACAGGCGCAGGCCGATCTGCTGCGCCAGCGTGGCGGGCCGGCGGGGGTAGAAGATGTACTTAACATAGATAAACGCGCCGCCGATCAACAGCGTGAACCCGGCCAGAATCAGCGCCAACTGCACGATGCCAACGCCCATCGTCGGCGGCAGGCCGGTCACGCCGGGGAACAGGCCCATAAACGCCAGCACAATGCCCAGCGCCCCCAGCGCGATGCCGATTTGCGCGACGCGCCCCTCCATAATGGCGCGCTTACCCGGCGGGGAGCGCCTGGCGCAGCTTGCGCAGCATGTTGCCGCCCAGCACCGCCGCTGTATCGGCGGCGCTGAAGCCGCGCGCCTGCAGCGCCGGCCCCAGGCTCCACAGATCGCCCACTGTTTCGATTCCCTCCGGGATGCTGTCCACGCCGAAGCCGCCGTCGAAGTCGCTGCCCAGGCCCACATGCGCCGCGCTGCCCGTCACCTGGCAGACGTGATCCACAATGTCGAGGATCACCGTCAGCGGCAGGCGCGGGTCGCCGCGCTGGTAGCTGCCGTTGAGGAAGGCGTTGTACAGCACCACGCCCATCACCCCGTCGCGCTCTGCCAGCCGCCGGATCATGTCGTCGGACAGGTGGCGGTCGGTATCGCAGAATTTGCGCGGGTTGCTGTGGCTGGCGATGATCGCGTCGCCGCTGTAGCGGTCCAGCGCCTCATAGAAGGCTTCTTCGCTGCTGTGTGACAGATCAAGCGCGACGTTAAAGCTGGCCATCACGTCCAGCAGGTCGCGCCCCAGGGCGGTAAGCGGGCCGGGCGCGCGGGTCCCGCCGCTGTAGCGCGTGCCTGTCCACGCCAGGCCGACAGCGCGCACGCCGCGCGCGTACCATTCCTCAAACTGCTGCGGCTCGCTGATCGGGTCGGCGCCCTCCATCAACAGCAGCAGGCCCTGCACGTGGTCCGCGAAAGCCACGCCGTCGGCCCAGGTCGCCAGCACAGCATCCAGGTCGGCCTGCGAGCGCACCAGCCGCACGCGCGCGCCGCTGTCCGCCAGCCGCTGGTAATAGTCCATCTGGCGCATGGCCTGCGCGTACGCCTCGCGCGCGCTGCTGTACGTGAGCGTGTCCCAGGCGCCCATCTTGGCGGCCTCCGGCGCGACAAACAGCGTCCCGCAGACCAGCGCCACCCGCCCCAGCAGCGCATCAGGCAGGCCCAGCGTGGCGCGCCCGGCGTGCGCCAGGGTGTCGGTATCCTGCTCGCGGCGCTGCGTCTGGCGCGCGCTGTGCGTGTAGTCGCGGTTAAAGGTCAGCGCGTTATAAGCGATATCCTGATGAGCGTCAACGATAATCATGCGTTTTTCATCCAGAGATCAGGAAGAAGCGCCCCGATTGTAAGCCCGGCGCGGGAAAAAACCAATACGCACCCCGGGCCGCGCGGGCGCGGCCTGCGTTCCTCTGTGCGCCGCACCCTTAAAGGCCCAACGCAACCTCACCCCTAAGCCTCCGTAGGAACCTCACCTCGTAAGTCCCCGTAGAAACCTCACCTCGTAAGTCCCCACATGAAACCTCACCCCTAAATCCCCTCTCCATTGGGAGAGGGGACTTGGTTCCGCGCCTGCTTGTCTCCCCCTCTCCCCACGGAGAGGGGGCCGGGGGGTGAGGTCAGTCGGGGGAAACCTCACCCCTAAGTCCCCACATGAAACCTCACCCCTAAATCCCCTCTCCATAAGAGAGGGGGCTTGGTTTCGCGCTTGCTTGTCTCCCCCTCTCCCCATGGAGAGGGGGCCGGGGGGTGAGGTCAGTCGGGGGGCCGGGGGGTGAGGTCGCGGTAGCCGGCGGCGTCAGCGTTGAACGCTGTCACCGCGCGCTCGCAGCCGCGCAGAATCCTGCTGCTCTATGGTCATCTCCCGCACCAGCCCGCCGTCGCTGCCCGGAAGCCACAGCGCAGAGCGCCTCCATCCGGCAGGCCGATCACTGGCTCATCCCATGGCGCGCCGCCAAACCCGACCGGAGCCGGCGCTGGGTACACCGTCACCGTGTACCATTGCTCCGCCCCGGCTGCCTCACCAAGCGCCGCGCGAAATTCCGGGTAAGCTGCCCACAGGCGGTCAAAAGGTGCCGCGGGTGCGCCTTCATCCGAAATCGACGCCGGCAAATTCGCGAAGCCGCTGCAATAGTGATATTCCCCAAAGGGCTGCTCGCGTTCTGCTGCCGGGATAAGGATGCGGCCGCCATTGTCAGTAGAAAAGATGTAGGCACAATTCGCGCCTTCCGCGTGAACCATGAACCCGCGCTCGAACGCCTGATAGTGTGCCCGGTAGGTGTACGGCGTTCCGGTTGGCAAAGGCAGCGCGGTGGAAGGCGTTTCTGTCGCCTGATCGACAGCGATAAACGCTGAAGGGGTTGGTGACGGGTGGGCTGCGGCTGCGCAGCCAGCAATCACACAGAACAGCCCGATCGCACACATAACACGCAAAACCATAGCGCCCATCCTGTCTCTTCGTTTTTTCCCACCGAAGCGGGTCAGGCCCAGATTGTCCTCCGCCACTCGATTCAGTGTACCTGTCTCTTAGGTTTCCTCCACTGAATCGGGGCAAGTTCCCTCCCCCTCTCCGCGCAAACCTCACCCCTAAATCCCCTCTCCATAAAAGAGGGGACTTGCAGCCCGCGTTTGCTCGTCTCCCCCTCTCCCCACGGAGAGGGGGCCGGGGGGTGAGGTCGCGGGGGGCCGGGGGGTGAGGTTGCAGGGGGCCGGGGGGTGAGGTCGCGGGGGGGGCCGGGGGGTGAGGTTTGCATGGGGCCGGGGGTAGAGCGGGCATTTAAGGTGAGGTTGAAGCTTTACAGGTATAATTCCCGCTGTCACCATCTGCCTGGCGAAAGAGCGCGCTATGTCCACCTCCCGTGATCGCATCCTCAGCCGCCTGCGCGCGGCCCGCGCGCCGTTCCCCGATGCGCCGCCGCGCCCCGCCGCTTACCTGCCGGTCACCCGCCTGGACGATTCCTCACCGGCGGGCCTGCTGGCGCGCTTCACCGCTGAAGCTGAACGCCTGGCGTGCCAGGTGTCAGCGGTGAGCGGCGACGACGCGGCCTGCGCCAGCGTGCTCGCCATTCTGCGCGCCGCCGGCGTCACTCACCTGCTGGCCTGGGATTTCGCCCACATCCCGGCAGCCGGCTTAGAGGCCGCGCTGCGCGCCGCCGGTATCGCCATCACCTGCCCGGACGTGCGCGACGAGTTTCGCGCGGAAACGCTGGCGCACATTGAGCCGGCGCAGGCTGGCCTGACCGGCGCGGACGCCGCCGCTGCCGCCACCGGCACGCTGATCGTCAGCAGCGGGCCAGGCCGGGGGCGCATCCCGACGGTGCTGCCGCCGCTGCACGTTGTCGTTATCGAGCAGCGGCAGATCGTCCCGCGCCTGGAAGATTGGGTCGCCGCGCAGCGCGCCGCCGGGCTGGCGGGCATCCGCGCCAGCGCCAACCTGTGCTTCATCAGCGGCCCCAGCCGCACCGCCGACATCGAAAAAAACCTGGTGCTGGGGATGCACGGCCCCGGCGCGCTGCACATCGTCGTCAAACAATAGCCGATGCTGATTGTTTACGCACCGCAGCACGCGCTGCACGCCCCGCCGCACGAGTTCCTGGAGGGGCGGCTCGCCCCTTACGCTGAGGCGCCCGCCCGCGCCGCCGCTATCCTGCGCGCGCTGGAGGCGGCGCGCGTCGGTCCGCTGATCGCGCCCGCCGATCACGGCCTGGGGCCGGTGCTGGCCGTGCACACGCCCGACTACGTGGATCATCTGCGCACGCTCTACGACCGCTGGACCGCCGCCGGCGGCGCGCCCGCGGCGGCTTTCCCGGCGGCCTTCCCGCGCCCAGGGCTGGGCCACGCTTCACGCGCGCTCTGGGCGCTGCCCGGCGTGTACAGCTTCGACCTGTCCGCCCCAGTCACGGCGGGCACTTACGCCGCCGCGCTGGCCGCCGCCCACTGCGCCCTGACCGGCGCGGCGCGCCTGCAAACAGGCGAGCGCGCCGTCTACGCGCTGTGCCGCCCGCCCGGCCACCACGCCGCCGCCAGCCTGATGGGCGGCTACTGCTACCTCAACAACGCCGCCATCGCCGCCCACTATCTGACCGCGAACGGCGCGCGGCGCGTCGCCATCCTCGATATTGACGTGCACGCCGGCAACGGCACGCAGGCCGTGTTCTACAGCCGCGCCGACGTGCTGTTCGTCTCGCTGCACGGCGCGCCGGATTGGGAATATCCGTATTTCAGCGGCTACGCCGACGAGCGCGGCGCAGGCGACGGCGTTGGCTTCACGCTGAACTTCCCGCTGGAAAAGGGCGTGGACGACGCGCGCTATCTGACGGCGCTGGCGGCGGCGCTGGCGCGCATCAGCGCTTTCGCGCCCGCCTATATCGTGCTGTCGGCGGGCTTCGACACCTTCCACGCCGACCCGCTGGGCCAGTTTCGCCTGACAACGCCCGTCTACCGCGAGATCGGCGCGCGCGTGGCGGCGCTGGGCGTGCCGGTGCTGGCGGTGCAGGAAGGCGGTTACGCGCTGGACGCGCTGGGGACGAACGTGGTCAGCCTGCTGCACGGGCTGGCGGGCGGCTGAGGGCCGGCGCTAGGCCCCGTCGCTGGCTGGCACAGCGGGCCACGTAAAGCGGCACTCGCCGCTGCCGCCGCTGAGGACGGTGGCGCAGCGGGCGATATTCTCTCCGTCATACTGCACCGTGAACGCGGGAATGCGCGCGCCGTCCAGCCCCTCGCGCCGCCAGAAGAACAGGCGCGGCTCCAGCAACAGCGCGTCGTGCCCGTGACGCTTGTCCGCCACCGGCTGGCATACATCAGGAACAGTGGGCTGTGTGCCCTGCAGCGCGATAAAAAAGCACTTGCCCGGCGGCAGCACGTCGTTGGGAATGACATCGCCGGAGAAGTCGTCGCGGCCCGCCCGGGCCTCGCCGCGCGCGAAATACAGCGGCTGCACTTGCAGCGTGTCAGCGCTTTCGTTCACCATGACGAACGAGTTCTCGTCGTAAAACAGCGCCACCGTCGCGCCGCGCGCCGGCGCGGCGGCCAGCGGGCCTGGCTCTGCGCTGTTGGTCGCGCCCGGCCCGCGCAGCCCATTGGCGATAAACAGCGCTGTGATAGCCAGCGCCGCCGCGATCAGCAGCGCCAGCCCTGCCGGCAGGCCGCCGCGCTGGTGGCCCGCCAGCGGGGCGGTCGGCTGGCTCTTGACCGTTTCAGCGCCGGGCGGCTCTGGCGCTGCAGATGGCTCAGCGGATAGCTCAACGGGCGGCGCAACCGGCGGCGCGGCAGCCCCCAGGCCGTAGGCAGCTTTAACCGCCTGCACCAACTCCGCCGCTGTGCTGTGCCGCCGCGCCGGTTCTTTGTCCAGCGCGCGCAGCATCTCGGCCTCAGCCGCCAGCGGGATGTCCGGGTTGAGGCTGCGCGGCGGCGGCGGGGCGTCGCTGATGTGGCTGAGGGCGATCTGCATTGGCGTCTCGCCGTTAAACGGCGTCCGTCCGGTGAGCAGTTCGTAGAGGATCACGCCCAGGGCGTAGATGTCGCTCTGCGGCAGGGCTTTATTGGACGACACCGCCTGTTCCGGCGCGATATAGCGCGGCGTGCCGAAGGCGGTGCCCATTGTCGTTTCAGCAGCGGCGCGCAGCACCAGGCCGAAATCGGTCAGCACCGCCTTGTCGTCCTTGTCAAGCAGGATGTTGGACGGCTTCACGTCGCGGTGGATGATGCCGGCGGCGTGCGCGTGGTCAAGCGCGGCGGCCACCTGCTCGCAGATGCGCAGCGCGCGCCCCACCGGCATCCGCCGGCCGCTGCGCTGGAGCTTTTTCAGCTCAGCGGCCAGGTCTCGGCCTGCGATGAGCTTCATCGCCAGGAAATAGACGCCGGCTTCCTCGCCATACTGGTAAATCGTGATGATGTTCTCGTGTTCCAGGGCGGCCACCGCCCGCGCTTCACGCCGGAAGCGCTGTGTCAGCGTGGTGTCGCTGGCGATCTGCGCCTGCTCCAGCACCTTCACCGCCGCCTGCCGCTGGAGCTTGTGGTCCATCCCCTTGTAGATGCGGGCCATGCCCCCCGCCGCCAGCAGGCTGCTGAGGCGGTAGTCGCCAAGCTGCTGGCCGATCAGCGGGTCTTTCAGGCGGTCGGGGCCTTTGTCGTCGCTTGCCACAGTCACGTTGTGCGTCTCCCGACAGGTCGCAGCCGGCAGCAGGGGCGTCAGGTCTTGGCGTCCAGGTCAGGCATAATCCCCAGCTCCATCGCTTCGGAAAAGCCGATCGGGCCGCCCTTCTCGCGGCTCTTGCTGGCCAGCTCGCCCAGCGCTTCGGGGTCAAACAGCGAGTCAGCCGCGGCCAGGTTGATCGTGTCGAGCTGGTCGAAAATGCTGGGGTCAAAATTCTCCAGCGGGTCCAGCCGGAACGGTTCAGGCGGCGGCGCGGCGTCAGCGGTGCGCGCCGCCGGCTCCGGGCCGTTGTCCGGCGGGGCCAGCGGGGCGGTCTGCGTGCTGCGCTTGACGCGGCGCGGGCGGGCGTCCTCGCGGTCCGCCGCGGGCCGCTGGATAGTGTAGGCCGCCGTGCCGAGCAAGGCGATCAGGTCCTCAGCGGCGCGCCGCCCGAAGCGGTTCACCGCGCCGAACTGGCGGTTGCCGGCCTGGCCGTCGAAGATCAGGCACAGAAAATGGTGCAGGCCAACCGACAGCACAAACACGTCGTAGTTAGTGCCGTCGTAAAATTGCAGCGTTGAGGCGCGCCCGCCGACCAGCGCGCCCATGTCAACCGTGGTGGCGACCAGCGGCAGCAGCGCCCGCGCGAGCTGTTCGCGGTCCAGGTAGCCCACCGCGCCGCGCTCCAGCAGCACATCGCTGGCGCGGCTGGCCAGCACCACCGCCATCGCGCCGACATCCGTCAGCAGCGCGTCAATGATAGAGCGCGCCGCCCCGTCGTCAATCGCCGGGACCGGCCCCAGGTCTGGCAGCAGAGGCGCGTCGCCGCCGCCCGCGGGCGGCTTCAGGGCGGCGAACAGGTCGCCGCCGTCCAGGCCGGCGGCCAGCACACGCATAAACTGGTGAATATCAAGCGGGCGGCGCAGGCAGACCACGCCGCCCTGCGCCAGGGCGTCCTCGTTCACCTGGTCGGTGTCGGTGTCGGCCAGCAGAATCACGCCGGCGCCAGGCGTCAGCTTGCGCGCCTGCGCGGCGAACTGCGGCCCGGTCAGGCTGGCGTCCAGGTCAAACGCGGTCAGCAGCAGGGTGCAGGGGCGGTGTTTGATCTCGTCCAGCGCCTCGCCTGGGGCCGGGACATCCACCAGAATCGCCGGGCACTCCAGCAGGTCGAGCGCGGCGCGCGCGATGCGCCCCACCTCCCCGGCAGGGTCAACTGTAACGATACGCGGCCAGGCTCCCATACACACGTCCCCGTCAGTCTTTCCGAATATTTCCCGGCGGTCGCCATCCCCATTATACTGCAAAAACCCCGCTGCATTGGCTTGAGCCTGGCGCTTGCATTAAGAATTTATTCCTGCTGAAGCCAAACCCGCCCGCCCACGCAATAATTTTGCACATTGACTGGCCGCCCGCTATTATTACGAGCTGTCTGGAGACCCTTGATCGTTTTTCTTAAGGAGGAGTACCCGTGACCCGTAAAAGTCTATTAATGGTTTTGCTCATCGTGCTGCTGGCGGCGTTTGCCGGCCAGGTTGGCGCGCAGGGCAAGACGCTGACGATCTCTTTTCCACAGGAGCCGGACAGCCTCAACCCGATGTACACCACCATGACCTTCGGCATCTATTCCTTCCAGCTTTATCTGGCCGGCGCGTGGGACTACGACGAAAATTACAACCCCGTGCCAGTGCTGGTTGAGGAACTGCCGAGCGCGGAAAACGGCGGCATCAGCGCGGACGGCACAACCTTCACCCTCAAGCTGAAAGACGGCCTGCTCTGGTCTGACGGCGACCCGCTGGACTCAGCAGACTTCGTTTTCACCTGGGAAATGTGGATGTCAGAGGCCAATACGCCGCTGTCCCGCTCGCCCTATGACCGCATCGCCAGCGTCGAAGCGCCCGACCCGCTGACGGTCGTGATCACCTTCGACGCGCCCTACGCGCCCTGGCTGGGCCTGTTCCGCGAGGTGCTGCCGCAGCACGTGCTCGCGCCGGTGTTCGAGGCCGAGGGCAACCTGGACAACGCCAGCTTCAACCGCGCGCCGTCAGTCGCCAGCGGCCCCTACATCCTGCAGGAGTGGAACGCCGGCAACTTCATGCGCTTCGTGCCTAACCCCAACTACGCGCGCGGCGTCGCCAAGATTGACACCGTTGTGCTCACCTTCATCCCCGACGACCAGGCGTATGTCGCCAGCCTGCTGGCCGGCGACAGCGAGCTGGGCACGTTCGTGGCGGCCAGCGAAGTCGCCAACCTGGAGGCCGCTGGCCTGGACGTGCGCCTGATCGCCTCCGGTTACAACGAGGGCTGGTTCCTCAACACTTCGCCGGAGCGCGGCCACCCGGCCCTGCAGGACGTCAACGTCCGCAAGGCGATCGGCCTGGGCTTCGACCGCTTCACCGTCGTCAAGGACCTGCTCGACGGCGTGTTCCCGGTGACGGCGAGCTGGTGGGAAAACACGCCCTACGCCAACCCCGACCTTGAGCCGATTCCGTATGACCCCGCCGAGGCCAACCGCCTGCTGGACGAGGCCGGCTGGGTGGACAGCAACGGCAACGGCATCCGCGACAAAGACGGTGTCGAGCTTGAGCTGCGCTTCGCCGCCACCACCCGCCAGATTCGCCAGGACATCCAGGCGGTGGCGCAGCAGCAGCTTGCCGAGATCGGCATCGGCATCATCATCGAAAACTACGAATCGAACATTTTCTTCAACGGTTACGCCGAGGGCGGCCCTGTGGCGACTGGCCAGTACGACATCGCCACCTGGTCGTCTTCGCCCTCCAACTTCCCCGACCCGGACTCCAGCCGCTGGATGTGCACGGAAATCCCCAGCGACGATACCCCCAACGGCGGCAACTGGAACTACTACTGCGACCCGCGCATTGACGAGCTGCTCACACTCCAGACGCAGACCACCGACTATGACGCGCGCGTGGCGGTGTTCCACGAGCTTGACAAGGTCATCTACGACGCCTACATCTGGCTTGGCGTGTGGTATGACGCCGACGTCTGGGTTATCGGCCGGGACGTTGTCGGGGCCAACCCCAACGGCACAACGCCCTTCTGGGACATCATCAATTGGGATAAAGCCGCGTAACCAGCGGCAGCAGCCAGCGCCAGGGCGGGGCCGTGCGGCTCCGCCCTGGCGCTAACCCGCCTTACCCCCGCCTTGTTTCGCTCGGCTTTCCCCCTCTCCACACGACACAGCGAGGGGGCAGGGGGTGAGGCTGCCCAAAGCCGTTATCCAGCAGGTAAGGCGCTATGATTCGCTACATCACACGGCGACTGCTTCAGGCTATCCCACTGCTGCTGCTCATCAGCATGATCCTGTTCGTGCTGATGCAGACCGCCGGCGACCCGCTGGCGACCCTGGGCGGGCGGCAGCCGCCGCGCGCTGAGGACCGCGAGCGCCTGCGCCGCCAGCTTGGGCTGGACCAGCCGGTGCTGACGCAGTACGTGTACTGGCTGATCGGCAACGACTGGGTGGTGATTGACGCCGCAACCGGCGCGACCGGCACGCGCCGGGGCGCGCTGCGCGGCGATTTCGGCACGTCGCTGGTGACGCGCCAGCCGGCGATGGAGGTGATCAGCCAGCGCATGGTCAACACGCTGATCCTGATGGTCACCGCGGAGGTGCTGATCGTTGTGGTGTCGCTGGTCATCGGCGTTGTGTCGGCGGTGCGCCAGTACAGCCTGCTCGACACCGTGCTGACGACCGCCGCGTTTGTCACCTATTCGATTCCCGTGTTCCTGATGGCGCTCATCCTCATGTATATCTTCGCCGTCACCTTCCGCCGCTGGGGGCTGCCTTATCTGCCGATCAGCGGCATGTTCGACCCGGCCGTCGGCCCGACGCCGACGCAGGTGATCCGCCACATGATCCTGCCGGTGCTGACGATCTCGCTTATCAGCATCGCCGGCTACAGCCGCTACATTCGCTCAACCATGCTCGAAGTCATCAACTCTGACTACATCCGCACCGCCCGCGCCAAAGGGCTGAACGAACGGCGCACGATGGCCGTGCACGCCTTCAAGAACGCTTCGCTGCCCATCGTCACGCTGATCGGCCTGGACCTGCCGTTCCTGCTGGCCGGCGCGGTCGTGACCGAGACGATCTTCGCCTGGCCGGGCATGGGGCGGCTGTTCATTGACCATCTCACCCGCTCCGACTTCCCGGTGCTGATGGGCCTGCTCATGCTGATCTCGGTGGCGGTGGTGCTGTTCCAACTGCTCACCGACATCGCTTACACCTGGCTGGACCCGCGCATTCGCTTCTCGTAAACACGCAGGACAACGACTATGGCGACCAAAGCGACTCCAGTCAGTTCCCAGCCGGCCACCCTCGGCGACCCCGCTTCGCAGCAGCGGCTGCGGCCCGCGCGGCGCGCCCTGCGCCGGTTTCTGCGCCACCGTGTCGCCGTCGTCGGCGTGCTGATCCTGTTGTTCGTCGCGCTGTTCGTCACCGCTGGCGCGCTGTTCTACACCGAGGCCGACGCTAACTACAACGACACCAGCCGCCGCCTGCTGCCGCCATCCGCCGCGCACCCCTTCGGCACCGATACCATCGGGCGCGACATCCTGGCGCGCATTATTTACGGCGGGCAGATCTCGCTGCTCATCGGCCTGACGGCGGTCAGCGTGTCGGTGGCGCTGGGCACAGCGGTCGGCGTGCTCTCCGGCTATTTTGGCGGCGCGCTCGACAGCCTGCTGATGCGCTTCACCGAGGCCATGCTCAGCATCCCGTCGCTGCTGCTGCTGCTGGTGATGGCGAAATTCTTCAGCGGGCGCATCCCCACCCAGGTTATCCTGGGGCGCACCTTCAGCGGCAGCGTGATCGTGATCGTCGTCATTATCGGCCTCACAAGCTGGATGTACCTGGCGCGCATCGTGCGGTCCAGCGTGCTGTCTATCCGCGAAACGGAATACGTGCTGGCCGCGCGCGCCCTGGGCGCGACCAGCCGCCGCATCATCTTCGTCCACACGCTGCCCAACACGCTGGCCCCGGTGATCGTGGCCGCCACGCTGGGCGTCGCCGCCGCGATCCTGCAGGAAGCGTATATCAGCTTCCTGGGCGTGGGCGTGCAGCCGCCCACCGCCACCTGGGGCAATATGCTGGAAGGCTCGCGCCAGTACATTGAGGATGCGCCCTGGCTGTGGGTGTTCCCCGGCCTGTTTATCGTGCTGACGGTGATGAGCATCAACTTTGTGGGCGACGGCCTGCGCGACGCGCTCGACCCGCGCGCCGACAAAAAAGTGTAAGACCCCCGCCAGCGGCGCGTCCGCTTCTCTCCAGCCCGGCCTGCCGGCGTGAAGGCGCGCTGACGATTAAATTATCCGTCAGAATCTCTTGACATCTCTGTTTTTTCCTCTTACTGTATGTTTACCGATCGTAACAGTTATAGCGCTGTTACAAATCTCTTGAGGAGGAGAAAATATGTTCGGTAAAGCTTTTAAGCTGCTGGTGGTTGCTGTCTGCCTGCTGGCGCTTGGCGCGCCGGCGCTGGCGCAAGGCGAGATGCCGCCGCTGCCGGGCGATGAAGTCCTGGGCGGGCTGAGCGCGCCGCGCGGGCTGGCGTTCGACGCCAACGGCAACCTGCTGGTTACGATCGCCGGGACCGGCGGCGAGGTGGAAATGGTTCTGCCAGGGCCGGAAGGCGAAGCCACGATGAACCTGGGCATGACCGGGCGCGTAATCTCTATCGCGCCGGACGGCACGGCAACTGATCTGATCCAGGGGATGCCCAGCTATGCGTCGCCTAACGAGACGCTCGGCCTTTACCGGGCTATAGCGCACGGCGATTCGCTGTGGCTGGTGTTCAGCGGCACCGGGCCGGGCGCGTTCGGGGCCTTCTGGAGCGACAGCGTTGTCGAGCTTGACGCGGCCACGCTGGCAACAAAAAATGTAATCAACCTCAACGGCATCGAACTGACGCAGGACCCCGACGGCAACGGCTTTGACACCAACGTCGCGGACATCGCCTGGGGGCCGGATGGCATGCTGTATATCGTGAACGCCGGGCAGAACGCCCTGCTGTCCTGGACGCCGGCGGCTGGCCTGCAGGTTGTGACTGCCTGGCCTGACAACTCTGTGCCGGACTCGATTGAGATCGCGGAAAATGGCGATTTTTACATCGGCTTCCTGGGCGCGGGGCTGGCCCCTGGCGCGGGCAAGATCGAACACTGGTCGGGCGGCGCGCTGGTTCACACCTACGAGGGCCTGAACGCCGTGACTGACATCCTGCTGGACGGTGACACGCTGTACGCCGTGGAACTGGTGATCTTCGGCGAACAGGGGCCTGGCCCCGGCCGCGTGGTGATGGTGAGCGAAGAGGGCGCCACCCCGGTGGCCGAGGGCCTGATCGCCCCGTTCGGCATCGCTAAAGGCCCGGATGGCGCGCTCTACGTGACTTACGGAACCGTCGCCTTCGCGCCCGGCATGCTCGGCGGCGTCGTCAGGCTGAGCGCAGGCTCGTAAAGCGCCGCATCTGTTAGCTGATGGCGGAGTCCGGCCCGGCCTGTGTGCGCCCGCCGGACTCCGCCGCGCAAATCGCAAGGAATGGTTATGTCACCGCTGAGATGGATTCTATCGCTGCTGACCGGTTGCCTTCTGGCCGGATGTGGGGGTGTTTTTGTCGAGGCTTTCGTGCCCGCCGTTACCCCGCCGCCGGCGGTCGTGGGCGACCCGGCGCGCGGCGCGGCGCTGTTCCAGACCAGCATCGACACAGCGCCGCCGTGCTCTGCCTGCCACCAGGTCGCGCAGGACAGCCACGGCTTCAACCTGGGGCCGAATTTGCAGGGCATCGCTGAGCGGGCCGAGACGCGGCTTGCGGGCGTCAGCGCGCGCCAGTACCTTGAGGACAGCATCCTGCGCCCGCGCGCCTTTATCGTGCCCGGTTTCCGCGACATGATGTACGACGGCTTCGCCAACCACCTCTCGGCGCAGGACCTGGCGGACATAACGGCCTATCTGCTGACGCTGTAACCCTCAGATGATTTCCTGGCAGATCGCCTCCAGGTCATGGGCCGCCCACTCGACAAACTGAAGGCTCTCGCTGATATGCGCCACCGCCTCGCTGTGCGCCTGTAGATTCAGGTGCTTGCCGCCCAGTTTGGCGCGCGACTTCGCGATGCGGATGCGCGCCCGCGCGCGGCCCAGGTTGAGGCGCAT
This sequence comes from Anaerolineae bacterium, assembly GCA_048499435.1. Taxonomy (GTDB): domain Bacteria; phylum Chloroflexota; class Anaerolineae; order Aggregatilineales; family Phototrophicaceae; genus DAOTWC01. The sequence continues at coordinate 258,015 of JASNZW010000002.1, read as the reverse complement.
CGAGAAAGTGTCGTCGCCGGCCCGGTCAAAAGCGTAATGGGTGTAGTGGTTCTCCAGCCCGCGCAGCAGGTCGTCCAGCCATTCAAGCACCCTCCGGTCAGTGAAGTCATCGCGCAGCGGCAGCGTCTCCAGGTCAACCAGAATCTGGCCGGCGTCGTGGGCGATGTCGCCGTCGCGGCGCAGGTTGCTCAGGTCAATCAGCTTAAAGGCGAAGCGGTCGGCGCTGTGGCGCAGGTGGCGGTCCCAGCCAATCATGATATTGCGCGAGTGCAGGTCGCCGTGCATGAAAGCGGTCGGGAAGCGTTCGATCGCGCGCTGATGGCGCAAAATCACCCCCAACTGATCTGAGACGCGGTCGTACAGGACCTCATGGCCGTCAAAAGTCGGGTCCTGGGGCATCAGGCCGCTGCGCGCCAGGTCCTGCACGCGGGCAAAGATAAAGCCCACCTGTTCCAGTATCGGGCGGATATACAGCTCGTGGAGGTGGACGCTGCTGGCGATGCCGGTGCTGCCAGCGCTGCCGTGCATTTCGATCAGGAAGTCGCTGAGCTGACGGCCCAGGAAATCGTTGTCCTGCACCAGCAGGTCCTTGCAGATTTCGTAGAGCGTGAAATAGCCCGCCAGGTCCTCCATAATCACGAACGCCTGGCGCTCGTTGGTGTACGCTCGGTCAGGGATTTTCACAAAGAAACGCTGGACCGCCGCTGGCAGCGCGTGATAGTTCGTGCGCTCGCGGTCAACCTCATCAACCGGCCCGTATTTAACGACCAGCGTTTCGTCCGGCGTGTTCATCTCGCGCCCGGTAAGCGGGTGGAACAGGCGCGGGGCGATGCGCACCACGTTCGAGTCCGACAGGCCCAGTTTGAGCTTGACCGCGTTTTCCGGCAGCTCAACGCCGATCCACTGGCGCAGCGCCGTCTCGATATCGGCCTTTTCAGCCCACTCCACCTCTTTAAAGCGGCCCGCCGCCGCCGCCAGCGCGTGCGTCAGCAGGTGCCGGCCCAGCGGTTCGCCCGCGTAGGCGCGCACCGCGATCACCGTCCAGCACAGCAGCCGCAGGAAATCGGCCTCATCGGGGAACAGCGCGCGCAGCCGCGCCGGGGCCTGGTCGCCCTGGAGCTGGCTCCACCACAGCGCCATACTGGTCTCAAGCACCGCGCGCGCCCGCTCATGGTCGCTGGCGGCGCTCGTCAGGTGTTCGATCACTGTGCAGGTGTTGAGGATCACCTCGCTGAAGGCCGCCGCCTGGTCGCGAATTTCGGCGCTGGAAAGCCGCTGCCTGTGCATGGCCTGGATGATGTTTTTCATCTGGGGCGAGACATACTTGCGCCGCATGCCCCACACGGCGTTGTGTTCGCGCGCCTGCCCCAGCAGATACTCCAGCAGGTCGCTGTCCAGCTTGCCCGTTAGCTGGTGCCTAAGGCGCAGCAGCAGCGCCTGATCGCCATCGTCGCTGAGCATGTCGCGGATTCTGTCAATGGTCTGCTCGATTTCAGCGCTGCTGATGCGCTCGTCCAGCAGCTTACGATCGCGCGCCAGCAGCAGCACGCGCAGCGCCGCCAGCGTGTCAGATAATATGCTGTTGCGTTCGATCTCGAACAGGCCGTTGTTCGGCAGGCGGTGTTCCAGCAGGCGTTCCAGGCGGACCTTAACGCCCGCGCTGCCCGGCCGCAGATGCAGCAGCGCCTCCAGGCGCAGCAGCTCAATCTGGTCAAACGCGCCGCTGAAGCGCACATCAAACCAGGTGGTCGCTTCCTGCACCGGGGCCGCCTCCGGCGGGATGCCGCAGGCGAGCAGCGCCCGCACGTAGTCATACGTCAGGCGCACACAGTCCACAACCGCCGCCGGCTGGCGGCTGTCCGGCTGGCCCAGGATATAGCGGGCGTGTTTCTCGTGCGCGAGCAGCAGATAAGCGGCCAGATCGGTCATCGTAGGATAAAGATTGTCCAGCCGCTTCAGGTTCATCATCACCGCTTTTCACTTGGCTGCTGGCAGCTTAATGCCCGGCCCCCACAAAATAATAGCATAGATGCGCCTTGCCGCGCCGTAAGGCCCGCCCTGCCCAAAAAAACAGCCGGCGGGCTTTTCGCCCCCGCCGGCTGCCGGTGTCGCTAACGGCCGCTGTCAGCGCGCGTAGTCAATCGCGCGGGTTTCGCGGATCACCTGCACTTTGATCTGGCCGGGATACTGCATCGTTTCCTCGATCTTCTTGGCGATGCTGCGCGCCAGCCGCAGCGCCTCCAGGTCGTCAATGTGATCGGGCCGGACGATGATGCGCACCTCGCGCCCGGCCTGCAGCGCGTAGCTCTGCTCCACGCCGTCGAAAGTGTTGGCGATCTCCTCCAGCGTCTTGACGCGCTTGATGTAGCCCTCCAGGCTTTCACGCCGCGCGCCGGGCCGCGCGCCAGAGATGGCGTCGGCGGCCTCCACAATGTAGGCTTCCACGCACTCCTGCTCCACCTCGTGATGGTGGCTGGCGATGCAGTTGACAACCCTGGCGTTCACGCCGTAGCGCTTAGCGAACTCTGCGCCCAGCATGGCGTGCGTGCCCTCGACTTCATGGTCAATCGCCTTGCCCAGGTCGTGCAGCAGGCCGCCCGCCTTGGCGACATCCACGTCCGCGCCCAGCTCAGCGGCGATCATGCCGGCGATGTGCGCCGTTTCAACCGCGTGCGCGTGCTGGTTCTGGCCGTAGCTGGTGCGGAATTTAAGCCGCCCCAGCAGCTTGAGAATCTCCGGGTGCAGGCCGGGCACGTTGGCCTCGTAGGCCGCGCGCTCGCCTTCCTCGCGGATCGTGAGTTCGACCTCCGCCTTGGCGTCCTCCACCAGCTTTTCGATGCGCGCCGGGTGGATGCGCCCGTCAACGACCAGCTTGGCCATCGCCCGCTTGGCAACCTCGCGCCGCACCGGGTCAAAGCTGCTGATCGTGACGGCCTCCGGCGTGTCGTCCACCACCACATCCACGCCGGTCGCCAGCTCAAAGGCGCGGATATTGCGCCCGTTGCGCCCGATAATGCGGCCCTTCATGTCGTCGCCGGGCAGCGGCACAACGCTCACGGCGATCTCGCTGACATGCTCTGACGCCAACCGCTGCACCGCCAGCGCGATCACGTCGCGGGCGCGCGTGTCGGCCTGTTCGCGGGCGTCCGCCTCAACCTGGCGGATGATGCGCGCCATGTCTTTGCGCGTGTCCTGTTCGACCGCGGTCAGCAGCTCGCTGCGCGCTTCCTCAACCGTCATCTGCGCGATGCGCTGCAGCTCCGCCATGCGCTCCGCCTCCAGGCTCGCCAGGTCGTTCTGCTGCTTGTCGAGCCGGCTCTGGCGCTTGTTGAGGTTCTGCTCGCGCAGTTCCAGCTTCTCCATGCGCTTGTCCAGGTCCTCGCGGCGGTTCTGCAGGCGCTCGTCCTCTCTATCCAGCTCGCGGCGGCGGCGCAGCGTGTTCTGCTCAGTCTCCTGGCTGAGCTGGCGCGCGCGGTCGTCCGCCTCGCGCAGGGTGGCGGCGGCCTGTTCTGCCGCGCGGTCGGTAACGGCGCGGGCCTCGTCCTCGGCCCGCACCTTCCATTTGCTGCCCTGCGAGCGCTGATACAAGATCAGCGCGCCCACGCCCAGGGCAGCGCCAACGATCAACCCAACGGCCAGTAGTAACAGGCCAACAATACCAGCTTCCATGACTCCATATACTCCTCGTCAGTCTGTGTCAGTAAAGTAAGCGGGGTCCTCGGCGTCAATCTCATCCATCAGACGGCCCAGAACCTCTGCGATGGTGTCGTAAGCAAAGCCGCGCCGCTGCAGAAACGCGCCAGCTTTGGCGCGAAAGGTGGCGCGGTCGCTGCCGCGCAGCCTGCGCCGCTGGCTGGCGACGGCGTTATAGGCGCTGGCGGCGGCGTCCACCGCCTGTAAAGCGTCCTCGATGATGGCGGCGGGCACGCCGTGCTGCCGCAGCTCATAGCGCAGCGCGCGCGCGCCCAGCGGCTTGAACTGCGCCCGGTTGTCAACCCAGTAAGCGGCAAACGCGCGGTCATCCAGGTAGCCCAGGTCGGTCAGCCGCGCCAGCGCCGCGTCAATCACGGCGTCTGGGAAACCCTTGCCGGCCAGGCTGCGGCGCACTTCAGCGACGCTGCGCGGGCGGTAGGCCAGAAAGCTGGCCGCCTTGTTGACGGCCTGCGCGACGCTGTCGGCTTCCTGCAGCGCGCGCGCCTCCGCCTCGCTGAGGGCCTGGCCGATGCGCAAACCCGCCGCCGCCACCGCCTCCAGGCTGAAAGCGTATTCGCCGTCCAGAAAAACGCTGACGCGCTCTTTGCTGCGCTGCTGCGCTTTCAGCGCTGTGATCGTGCCCGCTGGCATCTCTGCGCCATCCCTGGAAAATAAACAACCGTGATTAAACAAACCACGGTTGTGTCGTCGCTGAGGATTAAGCCGAAAGAACTGCCGCCAGCAAGCTGCGCCGCGCCAGCGCGCGTCTGACCAGGATGTAGAGGTTACATTTCAGGAAGTGTCAATCTGCCCCCAGGCAGATCTGCCGATCTGTTTTCTTAACCGGTCCAATCCAAGTTTGTCCACGCTGGCACCGCCAGACATCGCGCCCGGTGCTGGGGGCGGATGTATCGTCTTAACCACCTACAACAGCACAACCATGTGCCGGCGCGGCGCTGTGACTGCGCTTGTTGGCCGCGCCGCCGCCGGGTAACACGCCTGAGTCTTTCAGGCGCTCAGGCCCTAACCCCATGATGGGAATTGTGACCAATATGCTATTATATACCTGTTTTAAGGCAATTCACAACCAGAGATATTACGGAGGGCACATTCGAGATGGAGGCAGCGCTGCTGCACAAACCTGGCGCGCAGGCGCAGCGGCTGGGCCGGGCAGCTTTGCGCCGCCTGCCGCTGCCGGCAGCCACACCGGCGGGACGCCTCCATGACGCCTGAAGCGCAGCGCATCCTGGTGACGGGCGGCGGCACTTTTCTGGGCGACAGCATCGCGGCGGCCCTGCTCGCCGAGGGCGCGCAGGTCACGCTGCTGGTGCGCCCCGGCGCGGAGGACCGCCTGGGGCCGCTGGCGCAGCGCACGCGCTGGTTCAGCGCCGACGTGTGGAACCCGGCCAGCCTGCGCGGGCGGTCGCGCGGGCACGCCGCCGTCGTCCACACCGTCGGCAGCCTCACCGCGGACCTGGCCCAGGGCCTTAACCACCACTGGCTCAACTTCGTGTCAGCGCGCAACGTCGCCAGCATGTGCGTCAGCGACGGCTGCCCGCACATCGTCCTGCTCAGCGCCGCCCGCGCCCCCTGGATCAACCGCCAGTATTTACAGGCCAAGCGCGAGGCCGAGGACTATGTGCAGCGGGTGGGCCTGCGCGCCACCATCATCCGCGCGCCGCTGGCGTACCGGCGCGGCTGGCCGCGCCACCCCTTCTTCTGGCTGATGACGGCGCTGGGCAGCGTCCCACCTACGTCGTGGCTGGGCTTCGGGCAGGCCGCGCCGCTGCCGCTGGATATGCTGGCGCGCGGCGTCGCGCGCATCGCGCTTGACCAGCCGCCGCACAAGCTGGTGCACAGCGCGCGCGATCTGCGCCGGCGCAGCACGCCGCGCGAGGCCCGCCGCGCCGCCCCCAGCCTGGCCGACGAAGCGCGCATCCGTCAGCAGCCGGTGCGCCCGTTCGACCTGCTGGACGAGGACGCGCCTTTCGGCTGGACGCCGCCGAAGGACCGGCGCTAACGCCGGCGGCGTGCCCGCGCGACCGCCCCGTAAGGACGGGGCGCTTTTTGTTTAGCCTGCCGCAAGGCGGCCCCTCTAGCATGATTACAGGCGCGCAGCGGGCGCTCGCTACCTCGAACGGATGAGTAAATGCTATGAAAAGGCCAGCGGTAAGCGTTATCGTTCTCAATTACAACAGCCGCCAGGACACGCTCGACTGCCTGCGCTCGCTGGAACACCTCACTTATCCCAATGTGACTGTAATTGTTGTGGACAACGCCTCCAGCGATGGCTCTGCCGAGGCTGTCCGCGCCGCGTACCCCCACACCACGCTGATCGAAACGGGCGCGAACCTGGGCTTCACCGGCGGCAACAATATCGGCATTGAGATGGCGCTCAGCCAGGGCGCAGAGTACGTGCTGCTGCTCAACAACGACACCATCGTGGCGCCCGATATGCTCGACCTGCTGATCGACGCGATGGAGGCCGACCCGACGGCGGGCGTCAGCGGGCCGACCATCTACTATTACGACGCGCCCGACACAATCTGGTCCGCCGGCGGCAGCATCGACTGGCCGCGCGGGACGACCAGCATGGTCGGCCTGAACGAGGACGATCACGGCCAGTTCGGCAGCGCCGCGCGCCCGGTGGATTTCGTGACCGGCTGCGCGCTGCTGGCGCGCCGCGACGTGTGGGAGCGCGTGGGGCTGCTCGACGACCGCTTCTTCATGTACTACGAGGAAACCGAGTGGTGTGTGCGCGCCGCCCGCGCCGGTTACGCCATCATCCACGTGCCGGCGGCGATGCTGTGGCACAAAATCTCGATTGAAGCGCGCGCCGCGTCGCCGCGCACCTATTACTACATGACGCGCAACCGGCTGCTGTTCCTGCGCCGCAGCCGCGCCGGGCTGCGCACCTGGCTGTACACCTGGGGCGAATATGGGCGCACCTTCGCCAGTTGGACGCTGCGCCCTAAATGGGCTGACCGCCGGCATCTGCGCGGCGTTATGCTGCGCGCTATCCGCGATTACTCGTCCGGGCGCTTCGGCCCGCTGGCGGCCTGACCGCCATGCGCGTCCTGTTTATCTCGTGGTGGTGGCCATACCCCGCCAACAACGGCGCGAAAATTCGCTGCTATAACCTGCTGCGGCAGCTCGCCAGCGCCCACGATGTCACGCTGCTGAGCTTCGCCGCGCCCGGCGAGGCCGCGCCCGATCAGGTTGAGCACCTGCGCGCCTTCTGCCGCCACGTCGAGGCGCTGCCCAAGCCGAGCTACCGGCCGCGCAGCGCGCGCGCCACCGCCGGCTACCTGTCGCGCTGGCCGCGCTCGCTGATCGACACCTACAGCCCGCAGATGGCGCAGCGCGTGCGCGCCCTGGCCGCCGCCGGCGCGGTGGACCTGGTGATCGGCTCGCAGTTCCAGTCAATGCGCTATCTCGACGCGCTGCGCGGCATCCCCACCATCCTGGAGGAAATCGAGGTCACCGGCTATTACGACCACATCCGCCAGGCGCGGGGCGCCGCCGCGCGGGCGCGGGCGCAGCTCACGGTGAGCAAGCTGAACAGCGCGCTGCGCGGCCTGCTGGCGCGCGGCTGCGCGGTGACGGTCGTCTCTGAGGACGAGCGCGCGCTCGTGCAGCGCGCCGCGCCGCCCGGCGCGCGCGTCGAGGTGATCCCCAACGGCGTAGACACGCTGCGGCTGCGCCCGCTGCCGGATGTTCAGCCGCAGCCCTTTACGCTGATCTACCCCGGCGCGGTCACGTTCAGCGCCAACCTGGACGCCGTGACGTATTTCATCCACGACGTGCTGCCGCTGGTGCGCCATACGTTCCCGCAGGCGCGCTTTATTGTCACCGGCGGCGCGGGCGACGTAGACATCAGCGCGCTGGCCGCCCAGCCGGGCGTCACCTTCACCGGTTACCTGCCGGACGTAGCCGCCGCCGTGCGTGAGGCGCAGGCAGCGGTCGTGCCGCTGCGCGTTGGCGGCGGCACACGCCTTAAAGTGCTGGAGGCGATGGCGCTGGGCACGCCGGTTATCGCGACGCGCAAGGGCGTGGAAGGGCTGGACGTGCGCCCCGGCGCTAATATCCTGCTGGCCGACACGCCCGACGAAATCGTGGACGCGGTCGCCACGCTGTTTCGCGATTCCGCGCTGCGCGTTGGCCTGGCCGCCAACGCGCGCCGGCTGGTTGAGGAAAACTATGACTGGGCCGTGATCGGCCGCCGCCTGCTGACGCTGGTTAACGACACAGCGGCGGCGGCGCGCCCCTGATCGCCCTTTACACCTGACGACTGACAGTTCCTGACTGGAGACTTGGATTATGGTCGGTGACGCGCAGCCCGCCCCCGGCGCGGCGCAAACTTTGCCCCTCCGCAGCGGCGTACCCGCCGCCGCCCTGTTCACCGCCCGCGAGTGGCTGGCGGTCGGCGCGGTGATTCTGGCCGTGCTGCTGCTCACGTATCTGCCGTACCTGTTCGCCTATCGCAGCGCGCCGCCTGACCGCCAGTTCCTGGGCGTGATGGTCAACATCCCCGACCATTTCCAGTACTTCTCGTGGATGCGCGAGGCGCAGACGCAGGTGCTGGTCGCCAACCAGCTCACGCCCGAAACCAGCGAGCCGCTGCTGTTCAACCTGCTGTGGTGGACGCTGGGCCGCCTGGAGGCCGTCACCGGCCTGCCTTACGACGCGCTCTACCAGATCACGCGCTGGCTGGCGGGCGCGTTTGTGCTGGCGGCCACTTACTTCTTCTGCGGCGTCGTCTTTCAGAACCGGCTCAAGCGCTGGACAGCTTTCCTGGTCTCGGCGCTGGGGGCCGGGCTGGGCTGGGTGTGGGTGCTTGACAAGTACATCAACGATCTGCCGGACCTGCGCTACCCGTTCGACATCTTCACGTCAGAGCCGAACACGTTCTTCAACGTGCTGGCCTTCCCGCACTTCGCCATCGCCGCCGGGCTGATCGCGCTGATCTTCGGCGTGGTGCTGCTGGGTCAGCGCGCCCAAAGCCTGCGTTACGCCTGGGTGGCGGCGGCGCTGGCGCTGCTGCTCAGCCTCCAGCACGCCTACGACATGTTCATCATCTACCCGGTGATCGGCCTGTACGCCCTCTTTATCTGGCTGCGCGACCGGCGCTTCCCGGTGTACCTGTTTAAACTGGGGGTGATCGTCGTGCTGGTCTCGGTGTGGCCGGCGCTGCAGGCGTTCATCATCACCAGCCTGGACCCGGTGTGGAAAGGCGTGCTGGCGCAGTTCGACAACGCCGGGGCGTTCACGCCCGGCCCGCTGCACCTGCCCCTTCTCATGGGCCTGTCGTGGCTGCTGGCGCTCTGGGCGCTGGACATCCGCAGCGCCTGGCACGACCGCGACGACACACACCTGTTTATCCTGGCGTGGTTTCTGGCGCACTTCCCGCTGGTCTATATCCCGCTTAACTTCCAGATACACCTGCTCAGCGGCTGGCAGGTGGTGACGGCGGTGCTGGCGGTGATCGGCCTGCACACGCGCGTGCTGCCGTTCCTGCGCCGCCGCTTTAAGGCCGTGCCGCCGCAGCGCCTGGCGCGCTGGGCTTCGGCGGCGCTGGTGCTGGTGGTGCTGCCCGCCAACCTCTACATTTTCGCCTGGCGCTTCGTTGACCTGCGCCGTTACGATTACCCGTTCTACGCCGAAACCAGCCTGCTGGCGGCCTTCGACTTCCTCGAAACGCAGGTGCAGTCCGACAGCGTCGTGCTTTCCAGCCTGACGACCGGCCAGTACATCCCGGCGCTGACCGGCGCGCGCAGCTTCCTCGGCCACTGGGCGCAGACGCTCAACTTTTACGACAAAGAGCAGATGGTCAGCGCGTTCTTCGACCCCGCCGCCAGCGACGACCAGCGCGCCGACATTCTGCGCCAGTTCGGCGTGGACTTCGTGATCTTCGGCAGCAGCGAGCGCGCCCTGCACCCCGACGGCAGTTATGACCCGGCAGGCGCGCCCTTCCTTGAAGAAGCCTTCAGCAGCGGGGATGTGACGGTTTACCGCGTGGGGTTGTGATGAACGTATCCATTGAACGCGCCGTCCCTGCCGACGCCGAAGCGCTGGTGCAGGCGCAGATCGCAGCTTTTCACCATGACGCCGTGATCTATCCGGGTGTCGGGATCGGCGGGCCGCCCGGCTACGACTCGGTGACAGAGGTACTGGAGAGGATTCAGCAAAACGAATGTTATAAATTCGTGGACGATGGCCAGTGTGTCGGCGGCATGGTGATCTTCGACCTGGGAAACGGGCATTTTCACCTGGGCGTGATCTTCATCGCCCCCGACTGGCAGAACCGGGGCATCGGCTCTCAGGCGATGACCTTCATCGAGCAGACCTACCCGGCTGCCCGCTGGACGCTGGATACACCCACCTGGGCCGTGCGCAACCACCATTTCTACGAGAAGTTCGGCTATGTGAAGGTGGGCGAGCAGCACGACGGCGACACACCGCTGATCGTTTACGAAAAACGCATCCCGCGCGATCTGTAGAATTTGTGGAGGATAACAGCATGAACATCTGGGACGCGATCCGCAGCAAGCGCGCGGTGCGCCGCTTCACGCCGGAGCCGCTGCCGCCGGAAGTCGTTGAGCGCATCCTTGACGCCGGGCGGCGCGCGCAAAGCTCAAAGAACAGCCAGCCCTGGCACTTTGTCGCCGTGCGCGACCGCGACACCCTGCGCCAGCTCGCCACCACCGGCGAGTGGATGGGCCACGTCGCCGGGGCGGCGCTGTGCGTCGTCATCGTCATACCGGCCACGCCCAACGACCGCCACCCCTGGCACATGTTCGACACCGGCCAGAGCGCGGCCTATATGCAGCTCGCCGCCCTGGAGCTGGGCGTCGGCTCATGCCTGGGGACGATCTACCAGCCCGACGAGGTGCGCGCCCTGCTCAACCTGCCGCCAGATTACGAGGCACGCATTGTGATCTCGTTCGGCTGCCCCGCCGCCGACCAGCGCGCCGGCGCGGGCAAAGCTGGCCGCCGGCCATTCGATGACGTTGTTCACTGGGAAAAGTGGTAGCCCGCGCTGCCCGCTCAGCGCGGCAGCCGCTCCGGCGCGATATCCTTCAGCAGCGGGTTCTGCTGGTCGCGCGGCGACATCAGCGGCGTGTCCGTGCCCCAGGGGATGCCGATCTGCGGGTCATTCCAGGCGACGCCCAGCTCATCAGTGCCGCCGTCGTAGTAGTTGTTGACCAGGTACGTGAGCGTCACATCGCTGAGCGCCAGGAAGCCGTGCGCCACCCCCGCCGGGATAAACACGCCCGCGCTGTTGCTGTCGCCGATCTCGTAAGTCTCGACCGCCATAAACGTCGGCGACGACGGGCGCAGATCAACCATGCCCACGCGCACGTTGCCCTTCGACACATACCAGTAATCAATCTGGTGGTGGTGATAGTGCAGGCCGCGCAGCACGCCCGCCCGGCTGTCTGACCGGTTGCTCTGCATCCGGTCCCAGCTAATCCAGGGGAACCATTCGCGCCGGAAGGTCTCCATGAACTGGCCGCGCTCGTCGGCGTAGGCTTTGATCGGCATGAAGTACACGCCCGCGATGTGGTCAGAGGGGCGGGCAGGGGTCTGCTGAGGTGTCATGGTGCGGTCCTTGTTGAGCATGGGGCAAGGCGTTCCTGATCGGCTGCGCGGCAGCGAACACACCCTTTACTTAACGCCCGCGCGCCTTGCCCGGTCCTAAATTGAGCGCGCCGGCGGCAGCTTGAGCCGCAGGTACAGCACTGTCTCCGGGCCGCGCCCCAGGTCAAGCTCGCGCGTGAAGCTGTCCTTAAAACCCAGGCGGCGGTAGAGCGCCAGCGCGCCGGTGTTGTGCTCCTGCACGCCGATCTCGACGCAGCCGGTCTGCATCTCGCGCGCGGCCCGCGTGAGATACTGGATGATGGCCGTGCCGGTGCCCAGCCCGCGCTGGTCGGGCGTCACGATCAGATCGCTGATTTCGGCGCAGCGCGGCCACTGCATCAACTGGCCATAGCCCATCGCCAGCCCGTCCGCGGTCAGCGCCGCCACGCCCAGGCCGCGCCCCTGGGCCGCCGCCTGGCGCGCGCGCATGATGAAGCGGTACACCGCCTCGAAATCGCGCTCTGGCCAGCAGGCCGCGCGCAGCGCCGGCGCGTCCGCCGCGCGCACCGGGCGGATGGCGATGGCGGGGTTGGGCGCGCGCAGCGCCAGCGGGTAGTCGGCCAGGTTAGACATGCTTTCAGTATACCGCAAGGCGGCGCGGCGGGGGCGGCAAACCAGGCGCGAATGTGGTACAAACGGGGAAAATGGCAGAGGGAGAATGACTCGTGCAGGACGTAGTGATTGTTAGCGCGGTGCGCACCCCGGTCGGGCGGCGCAATGGCTGGCTGCGCGCTGTCCACCCGGTCCAGTTGGGCGCGGCGGCGCTGCGCGCGGCGCTGGCGCGCGCGGGGGTTGAAGCGGCGCAGGTGGATCACGTGATCATGGGCTGCGTCAGCCAGGTGAGCGAGCAGACCTTTAACCTGGCGCGCAATGTCGTGCTGGAGGCGGGCCTGCCTGTCACAGTCCCCGCCACGACGGTTGACTTTCAATGCGGCTCCAGCCAGCAGGCGGTGCACCTCGCCGCCGCCCTGATCGCCAGCGGGCAGGCGGATATCGTGGTGGCCGGCGGCGTGGAGAGCATGACGCGCGTGCCGATGGGGTCCAGCCTGGCGGGCGGCGCGCCCTTCACCGAGCACATTATGGCGGCCTATAACATCGTGCCGCAGGGCGTGGCCGCCGACGAAATCGCGGCGCGGTGGGGCATCAGCCGCGGCGAGGTGGACCAGCTCAGCTATGACAGCCACCGCAAAGCCGCCCATGCCACCGCCAGCGGCTGGCTCCAGCGCGAGATCGTCCCGCTCAGCGGCCTGGACGACGACGGCCAGCCGCTCACCGTGGACCGCGACCAGGGCATTCGCGCCAACCCGTCGCTGGAGAAGATGGCCGTCCTCCAGCCAGCCTTCACGCCCGCCGGCGTGACGACCGCCGGCAGCAGCAGCCAGATCAGCGACGGCGCAGCGGCGCTGGTGCTGGCCAGCCGCGAACGGGCGGCGGCGCTGGGCCTCGCGCCCAGGGCGCGCATCGTGTCGGCTGTCACCGTTGGCAGCGACCCGCACCTTATGCTGACCGGCCCTATCGAGGGCACGCGCCAGGCGCTGCGCCGCGCCGGGCTGACGCTCGGCCAGATTGACCTGATCGAGATCAACGAGGCGTTCGCCACGGTAGTCGCCATGTGGCAGCGCGAACACCAGCCCGCCATGGAGCGCGTCAACGTGCACGGCGGCGCGATCGCGCTCGGTCACCCGCTGGGGGCCAGCGGCGCGCGCCTGCTGACGACGCTGCTGTACGCGCTGGAAACCCACGACAAGCAGTTCGGCCTGCAAACGATGTGCTGCGGCGGCGGCCTGGGAACGGGGACGGTTATCGAACGGCTGGCGTAAAGCTCCCGCGCTGCCCGGCAAACGCTGAATGCGGCCTTTTGTCACTAAAACTACACTGCGATATTAATATCGGATAATCAGAGATTTAGGTTATGATTGCTATAATCTTGTTTACTGCGTGATTTTGCTACGAGCTGCGCGCGGTTTTCGTCCGGTTTTATCGGAGCGCTGTAACGTTCATGTCCTTTTCGCTGCCGCCCTCACTGGCTGAAAGGCTCTCCACACTGGCGCAGCGTCGGGGACAGTCCGCTGAGCACCTGCTGGCCGACCTGCTGGCGCAGGCCGAAGGCAGCTACACCGACTTCTTCGAACACTCTGTTGAAATGCTGTGCATCGCCAGCGCCGACGGCCGTCTGCTGCGCCTCAACCGCGCCTTCTGCGCCGCGATGGGCTACACCGAAGCCGAGCTGCTGGCCGCGCCCGTTTTCGCGCTGGTCCACCCGGACGACGCCGCCCGCACGTGGGAAGCGCTGGGCATGCTGTATCAGGGCCAGCCTGTCGCCCAGTTTGCCAACCGCTGCCGCTGCGCCGACGGCAGCTATAAGTGGCTGTCGTGGACCTCAGCCCCCCTGTCCGACGGCCGCATTTACGGCATCGCGCGCGACATCACACACCAGAAACAGATTGAGGACACCCTGAAAGCGCAGATCAGCGCGGCGCACATCATCCTCGAAAACAGCGGCGACGCCTGTTTCACCCTCGACCGCCAGTGGCGCTTCATGTACGTCACCGCTGAGACCGAGCGCCTGCTGCGCACCAGCGCCGATGCTTTGCTGGGCGTCAATATGTGGGATAAATTTCCCGCGGCGGTTGGTTCCGAATTTTATCAGCGCTGTCACCAGGTGGCGGCAGCCGGCACGCCGGCGCAGTTTAACGCTTATTTTGTGCCCGCTGAAACCTGGTTCGAGATATATGCCTACCCGACGGACAACGGCGTCGCCATCTGCCTGCGCAACGCCAGCCAGCGCCGCCGCGCCGGGCAGGCGCTGTATGAAAGCGAGGCCTTCTTTCGCGCCATCGTCGAAAGCCAGATTGATATGGTGTGCTGCTATCACCCGGACACCACGCTGGTCTACGCGAACGACGCTTACTGCCGCTTCTTCGGCCAGCACCGCGACAAGCTGCTGGGCATGAGCTATCTGCCGCTAACCCCGCCGGAGGTGCACGACGCCGTTCGCGCGCGCATCGTCGAAGTGCTGGGCGACCCGCGCCCGGCGGTGCGCGAGTTCCCCGCCGTCGCGTTTGATGGCACTGTCCGCTATATCCAGTGGGTAGACCAGGGCATCGTTAACCAACACGGCGAAGTCGCGCTGATCCAGGCCGTCGGGCGCGATATCACGCGCCTGAAAGAGGCGGAAGCCGCGCTGAAGCACAAAGAAGAACAGTACCGGATGCTGTTCGAGAACAACCCGATTCCCATGTGGGTGTATGACCCGGCTACGCTGCGCTTCCTGGCCGTCAACGAGGCGGCGGTCACGCAGTACGGCTACAGCCGCGACGAGTTCTTCCGCCTGCGCGTAACCGACCTCAGCGTGCCTGAGGACCGCACCCGCCTGGCGCGCATTATCTCGCAGCTAAAACCGGGGCGCAGCGTCCCGGTGGAGTGGCGGCAGATGCGCAAGGACGGCACGATTATAGACATGGAGGTTTTCGGGCACGACGCGGTGTTCGAGGAACGCCCGGCGCGCATCGCGCTGGCGCGCGACGTTACCCAGCGCCGCCAGCTTGAGGAACAGCGCCTCTACACCCAGACGCTGGAGCTGGAGCTGGCCAAACAGCGCGAGCTGGCCGAGCTGCGCGAACGTTTTATGTCAATGGTTTCGCACGAGTTCCGCACGCCGCTGGCCATCATTTCCAGCTCGGTAGACATCATCCAGCACTACTTCGACCGCATCTCGCGCGAGAAGGTTGACGAACGGCTGGCCGACATCAGCTACCAGGTGTTCGGCATGGTGTCGCTGCTGGAAGACGTGATGACCATCCTGCGCGGGAACGCCGGCAAACTGCCGTTTAACCCAGAGGAAATCGACATTGTTGACCTGAGCGCGCACGCCGTCGAGCACGTTCGCCTGACGGATCGCGGCCAGCACCAGGTTGTTTTCGAGGCCGGCGCGGCGGCGCTGCACATCCAGGCAGACCGCCGCCTGCTGCAGCATATCGTCACCAACCTGATCGCCAACGCCGTTAAGTACTCGCCGGTGGGCACGCGCGTGCGCGTCGCCATTCACGCTGTCGAGGGCGGGGTCGAGCTTGTCGTTGAGGACGAGGGCATCGGCATCCCCGAAGCCGACCAGCCCTATCTGTTCCAGCCGTTTCACCGCGCGCGCAACGCCGCCGGCATTACCGGCACCGGGCTGGGCCTGTCGATCGTCAAGCAGAATGTGGAGCTTCACGGCGGCGCGATCAGCTTTCACAGCGTCGAAAACCAGGGCACAACCTTCATGGTGCGAATCCCGCACGTCGCCCCCGTTTCCGCCCAGAGCGGCAGATAAATTAACCGGGGTTAATTTAATTCGCACCCGCCGCGCGCTTTATTTACACGGGCGCGGCGCACAGAAATTACCCTACCTCAAACATTTCTGCACACCTGTAAAGTGACAAACAGCTAAAACAGCGGGCTAAATGTCACTCAGTTCTGCGCGCGCAGTCCCGTAAACTGGCGGTAGCAGTGATGCCACAGGGACAGCCCACCATGACCACCACACCACGCACACTCGACCAGCTTCACCCCGGCGAGACCGCCGTCATTCGGCACATCAGCGGCAGCGGGCCGCTGCGCCGCCGGCTGCTCGACATGGGGCTGGTGCGCGGCGCGGCAGTCACCATGATCAAAGCTGCCCCGCTGGGCGACCCAGTGCAGTACCGCGTGCGCGGTTACCACCTGGCGCTGCGCCGGGCCGAAGCCCACACCATCACCCTCGAAAGCTGACCGGAGCGCGCATGGCCGCCCATCCATTCTCGATCGCCCTGGCGGGCAACCCTAACGTTGGCAAAAGCACGCTGTTCAACGCCCTCACCGGCGAGCGCCAGCACACCGGCAACTGGCCGGGCAAAACAGTTGAGAAAAAAGAGGGCCGTTTCCGCATCGGCGGGCGCGACGTGCTGCTGGTGGACCTGCCGGGAACTTACAGCCTGGCGGCCTGTTCCGTTGAGGAAATCATCGCGCGCGATTTCATCGTGCACCAGCGGCCCGACGCGGTGGTGGCGGTGCTGGACGCCGCCAACCTGGAGCGCAACCTGTACCTGGCGCTTCAGATTCTGGAGCTGGGCGCGCCGGCGATCCTGGTGCTGAATATGGCCGACACCGCCCGCGCGCGCGGCCTGCGAATTGACACGGCGGCGCTGAGCGCGCTGCTGGGCGGCGCGCCGGTGATCGAAACCGTCGGCAGCCAGCGCGCCGGCATTGACGCGCTGCGCGCCGCTATCGCCCGCGCCGCTGACAGCAGCGCCCACACGCCGTTCGCGCTGGATTACGGCCCGCAGCCGGAGGCTGAGCTGGCCGCGCTGGCGGCGCTGATCGCCGCTGACCCGGCGCTGAGCGCCTATAACCCGCGCTGGCTGGCGCTCAGGCTGCTGGAAGGCGACGCCAGCATTGACATCAACCCTGAGCTGCGCGCCGCAGCGCAGGCCGCCGCCGACCGCCTGAGCGCCGCGCTGGGCGACGACCCGGAGCTGCTTATCGCCGACGCGCGCTACGCCTTTATCGGGCAGACGGTGGGCCGCGCCGTCTCACAGGTCGGCGCGGCTGAATCGGCCTCTGAACGCGCCGACCGGGTTATCACGCACCGCGTCTGGGGCTTGCCCATTTTCCTCGGCCTGATGTGGCTGGTGTTCCAGTTCACCGCCAACGTGAGCGCCCCGCTGCTCGACTGGGTGGACAGCCTGGTATCCGGGCCGGTGGCGCGCTGGGCGGCGGCGCTGCTGGGCGCGCTTGGTCTGGGCGGCACATGGATCGAGTCGCTGGCGATAGACGGCGTGATCGCGGGCGTGGGCGGCGTGCTGGTCTTTGTGCCGGTGCTGATGACGCTGTATCTGGCAATCGCCGTGCTGGAAGACTCCGGCTACATGGCGCGGGCGGCCTTCGTCATGGACCGCGTGATGCGCGCGATGGGGCTGCACGGCAAGAGCTTCCTGCCGCTGCTGGTGGGCTTCGGCTGCACCGTGCCGGCGGTTTACGCCACGCGCACGCTGGAAAACGAACGCGACCGCAAGCTGACCGGCTTCCTGGCGACGTTTATGAGCTGCGGCGCGCGCCTGCCGGTGTATGTGGTGTTCGGGGCGGCCTTCTTCGGGGCGGCAGCCGGGCAGCTTATGTTCAGCCTGTATCTGCTGGGCATGGGTGTGGCGCTGCTCACCGGGCTGGTATTCAGCCGAATCGTGTATCGCAACCAGCCGCCGCAGCCCTTCGTGCTGGAAATGCCGCCGTACCGCTGGCCACGCCCGCGCGGTGTCGCCCGGCAGGTATGGACACGCACACGCGGCTTTATCCACAATGCCGGCACGATCATTCTGGCGTGTTCAGTGGTGGTGTGGGTGCTGCTGGCGATCCCGGCCAATCTCGACATGGCGGCCATCAACGCAGTTGAACCGGACGAAAGCGTGTTCGGCGCGACCAGCCAGATTATCGCGCCAGCGCTGGCCCCGGCCGGCTTCGGGACATGGGAAGCCGCTGGTTCGCTCATCACGGGGCTGGTGGCGAAAGAGGTCATGATCGGCACGATGAGCCAGGTCTATCGCGTGGATGAAGCCGCCGCTGATGAGGCGGAGGCTGCGCCAACGCTGCTTGAGGACGCGGGCGCGATCGCGCGTTCGCTGGGCGAAGCGCTGGTGCTGACGGCGCAGGAAGTAATCAACATCGTGCCGCGCACCATCAACCTGATCCCTGGCGCGGCCGTTCCCGAAGCCGATCTGCTCGGCGCGGGTGAGGCAGGTGAAGAAGACACAACAGCGCTCGGTGTCGCGCTGCAAGGCGCGTTCTCACCGCTGGCCGCCGTCGCCTTCCTGGTCTTTGTGCTGCTGTACGTGCCCTGTATGGCGACTGTCGGCGCGATGCGCCAGGAATTCGGCGGGCGCTGGGCCATGTATCAGGTGATTTACACGCTGCTGCTGGCCTGGGCCGCCGCTGTGCTGGTTTATCAGGGCGGGACGCTGCTGGGGCTGGGGGTGTAATCGTGGCGACCACGCTGCGGCGCGTGCTGGAACACGTCGAAGGGCAGGCGGGGGCGGTGTCGCTGGCGCAGATGGCGCGCGACCTGGACGTGCCGCGCCCGCTGCTGCAGGAAATGATTGATTACTGGGTGCGCAAGGGCCGCCTGCGCGAGGCCAGCGCATCAGCCTGCGGGACGTGCGGCAGCGCCAGTATGTGCCCGGCGGCGATGTTCGTCCTGAAGCACTATGAACCGGTCAGCGACGACACGCCGGACACGGCTGCGGTGTGTGGGCGGGGCTGCTGCCACTAAGCGCCAGCGCATCCTGCCCGTTGCGCGGCAGGCCGGTCGTGCTAGAATGGGCGCTTCGCACGCAGCAGGAAGCGCAGCCATGTCCAACGTTTACTACATTGATGGCAGCTATGTCCCGGCAGACACCGCCTGCATCCCCGCCGCTGACCTGGCGGTGACGCGCGGTTACGGTGTGTTCGACTACCTGCGCACCTACGGCGGGCGCCCCTTCCACCTGGACACCCATCTGCAGCGGCTGGCGCAGTCAGCGCAGATGCTTGAGCTGACGCTGCCGCTGCCGCCGGCGGCGATCGGCGCGGTTGTGCTGGAGGCGCTGGCGCGCAGCGCGCCGGGCGACCACGGCGTGCGCATCGTCGTCACCGGCGGCGACAGCGACGACGGCCTGCTGCCCCGCGGCGCGGCGCGCCTGCTGGTGCTGGTCACGCCTGAGCCGCAGCCCCTGGCGGCCTGGTTCAGCGACGGCGTCAAGCTCGTCACGCACCGCGCCGAGCGCTACCTGCCGGAAGCCAAGACGATCAACTACATCCCCGCGATCCTGGCGCTGCGGCGGGCCAAAGCCAGCGGCGCGGTCGATTCCCTTTACATTGACCGTAACGGCCTGGCGCTGGAGGGCACAACCACCAATCTGTTTGCGTTTTTTGGCGAAACGCTGGTGACGCCCGGCAGCGGCGTGCTGGCGGGCGTCACGCGGCAGGTGACGCTGGCGCTGGCGGCGGGCCGCTGCCCTGTGGAACAGCGCGACCTGCCGCTGGCGGAGCTGCTGCGCGCCGACGAGGTGTTCATCACCTCCAGCACCAAACAGGTGTGCCCGGTGCGCCAGATTGACGATCACCTGCTGGGCGGGCCTGGGCCGCGCACGCGCGACCTGATGGCCGCCTTTAACGCGCTGGCGGCTGAGGCCGCCCGCGCCTGACGGTTTATTATTCCTTGCGCCCGGCCGTCAGCGCAGCCTGGAACGCCGCCAGGCCGTCCCAGTCGCCGCGCGCGGCGTAGCCCGCCTGTTCCGCCCAGGTCGGCAGGCTGGGCGCGAAGCGCATCCCCGCCGCCGCGACCGCCGCGCGCAGGTCGTCCTCGCTGGTCTGCGCCAGCCGCGCGAACGTCGTGATGCCGGCGGCCTTGAGCGCCGCGTCCATTTTCGGCCCGATACCCTCAACCTTCGTAAGATCGTCCGGCTGCGCTGGCTCCGGCTCTGGCTCCGGCTCCGGCTCAGCCGCCGCCACAGGTTCCGGCTCCGGCTCAGCCGCCGCCGCAGGTTCCGGCTCCGGCTCGACCGCTGCCGCCGCAGGTTCCGGCTCCGGCTCGACCACCGCCGCTTCGCGCCCGGCCGTCAGCGCAGCCTGGAACGCCGCCAGGCCGTCCCAGTCGCCGCGCGCGGCGTAGCCCGCCTGTTCCGCCCAGGTCGGGATGCTGGGCGCAAAGTGCATCCCCGCCGCCGCGACCGCCGCGCGCAGGTCGTCCTCGCTGGTCTGCGCCAACTGCGCGAACGTCGTGATGCCGGCGGCCTTAAGTGCCGCGTCCATTTTCGGCCCGATGCCCTCAACCTTCGTGAGATCGTCCGGCTGCGCCGGCTCGACCGCCGCCGCTGGCTCCGGCGCGCTGATGGCGGCAGCCACCGGTTCCGGCGCGGCCAGCAGCGCGGGGGCGGGCGGCGCTTGCAGCGCCTGCACCGCCGCGTCGGCTTCGGCTTCCTCCGCGCGCGAGACGCCGCGCCATGACCAGCCAGCGGGCAGCAGCAGCAGCGCCAGGCCGATAATCACCAGCAGCAGCGGCAGCCACCACGCGCTCAGCTCAGTCTGCTGGCCGACAATGTTGTTGATAGCGATCAGCGCCGCCAGCACGAACAGCACCACCGCCAGGAAAACCCGCACCGAACGGTTCATCTGGGACACCCCCTTCTTTAACAGCGCCATCGGATGACAGTAAACGTCAATTATGGCAGAGGCGCGGCGCAACGGGCAAAAAGTGGGCGAGCGGCCTTGCCAGCAGCCGGCCCGCTGCCGTCCCATCCACGCCCGCCAGCGCGCCGGCCTGTCTAGACCTATAGCGCCCACCGCCGCCGCGCGAAAAGCGACAGACCCGCGCAATCTACACCCGAAACCGACGCTCCTGCGCTTGTGAAGCTCGTAACAAAGCCCCGCCGCCGCGCGAATGACCCCTTGCCTGCATGCAGTTGTTTGACATCGCGCGTTATTCAGACCTATAATTTAAAGTGCAGCACTACTTGAACAGACGGTTTTATGGCAAAGGTATAGACAATGACCCGAAAACTGCTGTTGTTCGTTTCGCTGGCGATTCTCACAATTGCCGTCATGCCGGCCGCCGCCCAGAGCGCCTTCTGCGATGGGCGTGAGCCGGTGTCGCTGCGTATTGATGACTGGTCAAGCGGTGACCGCGTTGAGTACATGAACCAGGTGGTTGACGCTTTCGAGGCTGAATACCCCTGCATTGACGTGGTGCTTGAGCCGAATATCGGCGACGACCAGAACACCCGCCGCCTCACCTGGCTGTCCGCCGGGACCAGCCCTGACCTGATGGCCTACCCGCCAGAGTGGGCTGCGCTCTATATGGAAGCCTCCGACGGGCAGGCTTACATCGACCTTGAGCCGTTCATCACCGGTGAAAACGGCATTGAGATCGGCGTGGATGTGTATGAAGGCATCTATGAACAGGGCTTCTACGGCGACAAGCCGGTGGCGCTGCCCAAAGACTATAGCACCAGCGCCTTCTACATCAACACCGCGCTGTTCAACGCCGCCGGCATCCCCTACCCTGAAGAGGGCTGGACCTGGGATGATGCGCTTGATATCGCGCTGGAGCTGACGCTGGACGCCAGCGGCAACAACGCGACCAGCCCGGATTTCGACCCCGACAACATCGTGCAGTGGGGCCTGGATATCATTGATGATGGCTGGTGGCGCGGGATGCAAAGCTACCTTCAGGCGTGGGGCACGCTGACGATCACTGAAGACGGCACGACCACCACCGGCCTGCTGAACAGCCCGGAAGCCGTCGCGGCGCTTGAATGGTATCGCGATCTGGTGTTCGTCCACCATGTCGCCCCCAACGCCAGCGAGATCGGCGCGGTTGAAGGCGGCCGCGTGCAGATGTTCCAGGACGGCAAGATCGCCATCGGCGTCACCTTCCACGGCCCTTGGTGGCAGGATGTGTTCAACGCCACGCCCAATCTCCAGTGGGGCGTGGCGCCGGTCCCGGCCGGCCCTGGCGGCCGCGCCAGCGTGCTGATGTGGATGGGCTGGGGCATTTCCGGCCAGAGCAAAGACCCTGAAGCCGCCTGGGAACTGCTGAAATGGCTGACAACCGAGCCGGGCCAGCGCGTATTCGCCCTGAAAGCGCTGAGCGGCAACCCGGTGGTCTCGCAGGAAATGCAGCGCGAGGACGACCCCTACTGGGGCGTGTTCATCGCCGAAACGCAGCACCTGGGGCCGCTGGAGGAACTGCGCTCCCCCTACTACAGCACCTGCGTGTCCACGCCCGCCGGTGACCTGATGAAACGCCTGCTGGCGCGCGACGGCGAACAGCTCGACATCCAGGCGGAGCTGGATGCGCTGGCAGCCAAAGCTGACGCCTGCCTGGCTGAAAGCGGCGAGGCGTAAACCATCGTCAACAAGCGAGGGCGGGTGCAGCACCCGCCCTCTGCTGTATCGCTTTTCTGCTCCACAGGCGGGTTAGGGCGCCGCTGGCACACCTGCGCCCGCCCTTGTGCCGCTTACGCGGAATCTGCGCCGCACAGGCCGGCGTTCGCCCTCTGGCATTGTGAAGGGTACAATTTATGGGCATCAAGCTGCCTAAACTGGGAGGCGGGTCGTCGCTGGCGCGGCGGGAAGCGCTGACGTTCTACATCCTCATCTCGCCCTGGTTCATTGGCTTTCTGATCTTCCTCGCTTACCCCATGCTGCGCTCGCTCTACCTGTCTTTCACCTCATACAACCTGCTTTCCCCGCCGGAGTGGATCGGCCTGCGCAATTTCGAGCGCATTTTTAACGATCCGCGCTTCTGGCAGTCGCTCAAAGTAACGCTGCTGTATGCCTTCGGCAGCGTGCCCGGCGGCACGCTCATCGCCCTGGCGCTGGCGATGGTGCTGTCGCAGAAGCTGCGCGGCGTCAACGTGTGGCGCACGATCTTCTTCATCCCGTCCATCCTCAGCAGCATCGCGGTCGCTGTGCTGTGGCTGTTTATCTTCCGGCCTGAAGGTGGCCTGATGAACATGGTGTTGGGCGTGTTCGGCATTCAGGGGCCTGACTGGCTGCTGAGCGAACAGTGGGCGCTGCCCGCGTTGATCATCATGAGCTGGTGGAGCGTGGGCGGGCAGATTGTGATCTACCTGGCCGGGCTGAAAGGCATCCCCGAAACGCTGTACGAGGCCGCTGAAATTGACGGCGCTAACAGTTGGAACAAGTTTCGCTCGGTGACGCTGCCCATGCTCAGCCCGACCATCTTCTTCAACGTCGTGCTGGCGATCATCGGCGCGCTTCAGATCTTCGACGCCGGCTACGTGCTGACGCGCGGCGGCCCCAACGATGCCACCCTGTTTTACATGCTCAACCTGTACGAGCACGCCTTTCGGATGGCACGGATGGGGTATGCCTCCGCCCTGGCGTGGATTCTATTTATCATCATCATGGGCATCACGCTGCTGGTGGTCCGCTCGTCGTCAGTCTGGGTGTACTATGAGGCGGAGGTGCGATAGCGCGCATGGACACGACACAGCCCCCGATCACCGGGTCGCGCCTCACCGCCCGCTGGCAGGCCGTCCGCACATCGAAACGGTGGCAGCGCGCTGTGCGCTACCTGGCCAGCTATTTCGTCCTGGCGTTGGGGGCGGCCTTCATGCTGTTCCCTATGCTGTGGATGATCTCTGCCAGCTTCAAACCCGCCTGGCAGATTTTCACTGACCCGCCCATCTGGTTCCCGCACCACTGGGAAACAGTGCGCGCGGGCAGCACCAACCGCGAGCTGAACCTGTGGCAGGTTGAGGTCAACGGCCAGACCGAAAAGGTAATTGAGATCGGCGTGCGCCGCTATACCACTGTGGTTGACCTGGCGCTGCTCGGCACGCTCTACACCGCCTCCACCGCTGAGCTGAGCGCGGCGGCGGCGGTTGACACGGCCGGCCTAACGCTGAACGTGCGCCAATGGACAACCGAAGGCGCAGCGCGCCCGGTTGTCGCGCTGGCGCGCGGCGAGGGCGACACGCTGGTCGTGGCTGAACTGGATGCCGTACAGGCTGCCGCCCTGCGCCTGCCGCTGGACACGGTCAACAGCGGCGGGCGCGCCGCCGTGGAGGTGGACGGCGTTGAATTTCGCGGCCGCACGGTTGACGAGCGCACGGTGTACGCCATCGGGCCGGAATCGCAGCTTACAGTGGTTGGCAGCCCGGAGATCGCGGCGTCCGCCGTGCTGGTAGCCATCGAGGACATCGCCAGCGCTGGTTTCAAGCCGATCGGCCAGACCGAGCTGCCGCTGATCACGGTCAGCAACCTGGACGGCGAATTTGTCGAGCTGGTGCGCGAAACGTGGCAGCCAGTCATTGATGAGGAACAGTTCGACGCTGAGGTGTTCGTCGCGCCGCGCGCGCAGCTCAGCGAAACAGCGCCGGCGCTGGTCAATGGGGTGGCTGTGCGCGGCGCGGTTTACACCCCGGCGGACGGCGCGCCGGTGGCTGTCGCGATTCTTATCAGCGGGACGGACGCCAGTGTCGTTATCCCCAGCGACCGGGCGACGACGCTGCGGCTGGCGCAGCTTGGCGGCCTGGTCACCGCGCGCGGCGACCAGCTCAACCGCATCCCCTTCCGCGTCCAGGACGGCTACAGCGAGGGCGACCAGACGCGCTCTGTCGCGCTGGTGGGCGAGCCGCGCGAGATGGCGCTGGTGGTCCCGGCGGCGGTCATTGACGAGGCCTTCGATGTCAGCCCGACGGCGCTCAGCCGCGCCATGTTCCCGCAGCTTCGCTTCGACGGCTACCGTGAGGCGCTGCAAACCAAAGTCGGCGAGACCTATTTCACCACCTTTTTCCGCAATTCGTTTGTGCTGGTGGCGCTCAACATCGTCGGCCATGTCATTTCGTGCATCGTTGTGGCCTACGCCTTTGCCCGGCTGCGCGCGCCGGGCAAGAACGTGTTCTTTATCATTCTGCTGGGCACGATGATGCTGCCTTACCCGGTAACGCTGGTGCCGATCTACGAAATCTTCCGCGATCTGAGCATGGTCAACACACTGTGGCCGCTGTTTCTGCGCTCGTTCTTCGGCAACGCCTTCCTCATTTTTATGCTGCGCCAGTTCTTTTCCAGCATCCCGCGCGAGCTGGAGGACGCCGCCCGCATCGACGGGGCCAGCACGACAGGCATCATCCGCCATGTGATCGTGCCGCTCAGCCGGCCCGCGATCGCGACGGTGGTGATCTTCACCTTCTGGTGGACGTGGAACAGCTTCCTTGAGCCGTTCATCTTCCTGTCCAGCCCGGAGCTGTTCCCGGTGGCGGTGGGCCTCAACTTCTTCAAAGACCAGTACATGACGATCTACTACGACCGCCTGATCGCGGCCTCAGTAATGAGCATGCTGCCGATGATTGTGTTATTCTTCTTCGCACAGCGGTACTTTATTGAGGGCATCCAACTTACTGGCCTGAAAGGATAATCAATGGTCAACCTGGGGATGAGCACCCTGTCGGAGCTGGCGCGGCTGCGGCCGGGCGTCAAGCGGCGGCGGGTCTCAAGCTACGACACAGCGGGCGGCAACTATGACTGGTGGGAATTTGAACCAGGGCAGACGCGCACGATCACTGACATCGCCGGCCCCGGCTGCATCAAGCACGTGTGGATGACGCTGGCCAGCCACGACAAATACCTCTATCGCCGCATGGTCCTGCGGATGTTCTGGGATGGCGAGACAGAACCGAGCGTCGAAGTCCCCATCGGCGATTTCTTCGGCATGGGCCACAACCTCACGCGCAACTTCAACTCGCTGCCCCTGCAGATGAGTCCAGAGAGCGGGCGCGGCTTCAACTGCTGGTTCCCGATGCCCTTCCAGAGCGCCGCGCGCATCGAGGTCAGCAGCGACGCCAGCAAAAAGGTCAACCTGTACTTCTACATTGACTATGAAGCGTACCCGGACGGCACGCTGCTGGAGGATTACGGGCGCTTTCACGCCCAGTGGCGGCGCGTCAACCCCACCCCCGGCTGGGCCGACCCGGCGGTGCGCTGGGACAATAACCAGGAAGCGATGCTCGAAACCTGGCGCACGCCCAACGTGACCGGCGACAACAACTACGTCATTCTGGAAGCCGCCGGGCGCGGCCACTACGTCGGCTGTCACCTGGACATTGACTGCTTCTCGCGCCAGACGAACGACTGGTACGGCGAGGGCGACGACATGATCTTCGTGGACGGCGAACCCTGGCCGGGGCTGCACGGCACGGGCACAGAGGACTACTTCAACACGGCGTTCTGCCCGACGCAGGAATACAGCTCAGCCTATCACGGCGTCATCCTCAACCAGGGCACGCCTGACTGGCCCTGGCGCGGCAAGAACACCCTCTACCGCTACCACATCGAGGACCCGATCTTCTTCGAGCGCTCGATCCGCGTAACGATCGAACACGGCCACGCCAACAAGCTCACGAACGACTATTCCTCCACAGCCTACTGGTATCAGGCGGAGCCGCACCAGCCGTTCCCGCCGCTGCTGCCCGCCGACCAGCGCCTGCCCCGGCTGTAGCCGCCAGCGCGAGAGCTGAAACGCCCGCGCATCGGCGGCCCTTTTATGTCCCAGGGCCGCCGATGCGCGCCGCCAGCGCCGCCGCGTCAGCGCCGCAGCCCGCCAGCAGGCGCGCGCCAGCGGGCATAAGCGCCAGCGCCAGCAGCAGATGCTCAGTTCCGGTGTAGTGGCTGCCCAGGCGCTCCGCCTCAGCGGGCGCGCGCGCCAGCACCTGCTCGACACTCGCCAGCAGCAGCGGGTCCGGCGCGGCGAGGCGGGCGCGCAGGCAGGCTTCGTCCAGGGCGCTGGCGCGCAGCGCCGCCGCCGCCGGGCTGCGCGCCTCCAGCAGCAGCGCCAGCAGCAGGTGGCCGATGCCCACCGTCGGGTGGTTGAGCGCGGCGGCGGACTGCTGTGCGCCGGCGATAACGCGCCGCGATAATTCGCTGAAGCGGGGGTGCTGGCGATAGCGGCTGCTGCTGACCATAAACAGGCATATCCAGATGAACAAGCGCGGCGCGGCCAGCCTCATTATAGACGCGGCGGCTGGCGGCCCGCAAACCGGCCCGCGCCGCCCGGCTCAGCGCAGGGGATAGACCGCCTGCGGCGTGTAGCGCGCGCCCTGCGGCGTGAGGTCGCTGGCGTAGAGGACAAACGACTCGACGCGCACCGGCCCGGCGCGAAAACCGGTGTGCGCCGTCAGGAAGCGGTCCGCCTCCGGCAGCGGACGCTCCGCCTGGAGGCGCGCCAGCGTCAGATGCGGGCTGTACGGGCGGTCCTCCGCCGCGCAGCCGAGCGCCACCAGCGCACCGGCCACGCGCGTTTGCAGCGCCAGCAGCGCCGGCTGTGGCGCGACGCCCACCCACAGCACGCGCGGCGGCCTGCGGCTGCCAGACGGAAAGCGCCCGACGCCGCTCAGCAGCAGGTCAAAGGGCGCGGCGCGCACCTGCGCCAGCGCCGCGCTGATGTCCGCCACGCGCGCCGTCTCGCCGATGAAGAACAGCGTCAGGTGCATCTGCTGGCGGCCCACCCAGCGCGCGCCAGGGATCGGCGCGCGCAGCGCGTCGAGCTGGTCTTTGACGGCGGCGGGCAGGTCAACGGCGGCAAATAAACGCATACGGCGGCAGCTTTCGGGGCGTTCAGGATAAAACAGCCAGTTCCTGTGTCGAGCGCCCCGCGCCGGGGTCCGGCGCGGGCGGGACCGGGCCGGGCGCCGCCGGGGGCGGGGCGGGGCGCAGCGCCCGCAGCGCGGCAGCGGGGCGCAGCAGCGCCGCCGGCGCGCGCGTCAGGGTAACGGTCTCCAGCAGAGCGCGATAAACGGCGGGCTGGTCGGCTGCCGCGCTGACGACGGCGGCGGTCCAGCGCCGCGTCAGCGCGCCGGCGTCACCCGCGCGCCAGGCCGCGCAGGCCGCTGCCGCGCGCCGGGGGGCTTTCAGCACGGCGGCCTGCGCCTGGTGCAGCCGCGGCCCCAGGCTGTCGAGCGCGCCGTCAGGGAACGCGCGCCGCTGTTCGCTGAGGGCCGCGCCGAGCGCCTGCGCCGCCAGCGCGACAGCGGTCAGGCTGTGGCCGCCCGCCGGGTCCAGCGCGCACACGGCGTCCCCCGTCACGGCGATGCCCTCCGGCCAGCGCGCCAGCCGGTGATAAGCGGCGGCGCGGCTGCCGTCGTGCGTCCAGACGCGGACCGGGTGCAGCGGCTCGGCGGCGCGCAGCGCGTCGTACAGCGCGGGCGTGGGCAGGCTGCGCGCCGCCGCCAGCAGCTCCGCCGTGTCAGCGGGCGCGGCAGTTCCCGGCGGCGGGGCCAGCGTCACGGCCCAGCGCCCGCCTTCCAGCGGGTGCAGCAGCGCGCCCATCTCGCCCGGCGCGGGCACGACCAGCAGCGCCCGCCAGGCCGGATCGGCCTGCGGCGGCCGGCGGAACACGCCCAGCGCATAAGCGGCGGGCGCGCCGTTCACCACATCAGGGGCATCGCAGCCGGCCTGCGCCAGCCAGCCGGCGGCCTGCGCGCCGCGCCCGCCGGCGTCCACGACGAAATCGGCGCTGACCGCGCGGACGGTCGCGTCGGGCGCAGCGTCCGCCGCCAGCCGCGCGCCGCTTACGCGCCCGCCATCCCACAGCAGGCCCACCGCACGCAGGGTGTCGCACAGCGCGAGACGCTCGCCGCCGTATTCGACCAGCCGGCGGCGCACCGTCAGCGCCAGGCCGTCGCCAGAGACGGCGCGCGTCAGCAGGCCGGAGCGAAAACGCGCCGCCCAGCCCGCCGGGAACAGCGTCGGACAGTCCGCCGTCCAGTCAATCGAGGGCGCGCCCAGCAGCGCCAGCTCCGCGCCCAGGCCGGGGAACAGCCGTTCCAGCGCGCGGAAGCCGCGCACGGCCAGCACATGGCCCGGCGGGCGCGCGTCCGGCGGGGCACAGCGCCCAACCACCGTGACGAACGCGAAATGGTCGAGCAGCACACGGGCCGTCAGCAGCCCGGCCAGGCCCGCGCCGATCACCAGCGCGCGCTGCGGCGGATAGACTTTGCTGCCCACCAGAGGGTGTTTCACACGGGCCTTCCTCACCTGTGGCTGCGGGGGTGTCTGGTTACAGTGTAGCATGAATCCGCGCGCGCGCCGCACGAACACAGACAATTCTGCATTAACTGTCAGGCGGGGATGCGCCGTTCAGCGCACGACAACCCGGCTGCCGCCGCTGGTTTTCTCCACCATCAGGTGCACGGGGAATGAGTCGCGCAGGTCGTCAATGTGCGTAATCACCAGGATGAGGTCGAAGCCGTCCTGCACAGCGGTGATGGCCTCAACCAGCCGCTCGCGCCCTTCGGCGTCCTGTGTGCCAAAGCCCTCATCGAGGAACAGCGTGCGCAGGTGCGCCCCGGCCCGCCGCGCCAGAAGCTGCGACAGCGCCACGCGGATGGCGAAATTGATGCGGAACGCCTCGCCGCCGCTGTAAAGCTCATACGGGCGCGTGCCCAGCTCGTCGGCGATGAGGAAATCGAACGCTTCGATCAGCCCGCCGGCGGCCTTTTCACGCTGGGTGTCGATGCGCAGGTTCATGCGCCCGCCGCTCATGCGGCGCAGCAGCTCGTTGGCGGTCGCCTCCAGCTCAGGGACGGCCGCCTCGATAATCATGGCCGGCACGCCGTCTCTGCCGCAGGCTTTGGCCAGGTCCCTGTACAGCCCTTCCTGGTGGCGCTTATGTTCAGCCTGGTCTTCGAGGTCGGCGCGGCGCGCCTGCAGCGCGTCCAGCGCGTTCACCTCCTGGCGCGCATCTTTCAGGCGGTCATAGGCGCGGCGCTCGTCCTGGCGGCGCGCCTCGGCCTCGGCGTCGCGGCGGCGGTATTCCTCGTCCAGCGCCGCCAGCCGTTCAATCTCCGCGCGCAGGCCCTCGGCCTGTTCCTGCGCCACAGCCAGCCGCTGCTGCGTGTCCGCCTGGCGCTGACGCGCCAGCGCCAGCTCCTCCTGCGCGCCCGGCAGCGCGTCGTGGGCGATCTTCAGCTCAGCGTAGCGGCGCTCGTACTCGCGGTAGGTGTCTAACTGCTGGCGGGCGCTGTCATGGCTGGCGCGGTCATAGCCGACAGCGGCGCGCTCGGCATCCAGCGCGGCCAACTGCGCCCGCGTTTCAGGCGCGTAATCGTCGGCGTCGTGCGCGGCGCGCAGCGCCTCCAGGTGCGCCTGCGCCGCGCCGAGGCGCTTCTCCGCCTCGACGGCGGCGGCGAACTGGCTTTCCAGCGCGCCGATGCGCTTCTCCAGCGGCGGCAGGTGCTTCAGGCTGCGCTCGATCTCCTGCACGCGCTGGCGCTCGCGGGCGGCGTCGGCGTCCAGCGTTTTCAGGCGCGCCTCGTTGGCGCGGTGCTCGTCGCCGTACCGCGTGCCTTCCTGGCGCAGACTCTCGATCAACTCAGCGCGGCGCGCTGGCGGCAGCGGCTGGCCGCACAGCGCGCAGGCAGCGGCCTCCGGCGGGGCGGCCTCCAGGCGATCAAGGCGGTCCTTCAGGCCGGCCATCTGGTCGCGCAGGGCTTTATTCCCGGCGTTGTGCGCGGCGCGCTCGGCCTCCAGCGCGCTGATAGACGCGCGCAGCGTGTCGCGCTCGCCCTCCAGCGCCCGCAGCTCGGCGATCTCAGCCTGCGCGTGCGTGTACGCCTCGTAATCGGCCTGGCGCACGGTGCGCGTCAGCTCCGCGATCAGCGTTTCCTCAGCGCGCATATCGTTCGCAATGGCGGCGCGCGCAGCGGCCAGGCTGCGCTCCAGGCCGCGCTGGGCCTCGTCCAGCTCGCGGAGCTGGCGCAGTTTGTCGGCCAGCGCCTGGTCGTCGGTGCGCGCCTGCTGCAGCGCGGCGTAACCCGCCTCGACTGCCACCTGCTGGGCGATCAGCGCGGCGTGCCCGTCCACGCGCTGCTGCTGGCGGGCCAGCGCGGCGTCCGCGTCGGCCAGGTCGCGCGCCAGCGTGTGCCAGCGGCGTTCGGCCTCGGCGTAGTCGGCGCGCGCGTGGCGCAGGTCAGCCGGGATATCCTTGAGTTCGTGAGCCGCGCTGTCCGCCGCTTCAAGGGCGACATGCGCCGCGTCATGGGCGGCCTCGGCGTCGGCCAGCGCCTGGCGCAGCGCGGGCGCGCGCAGCAGGTCAGCGCCGATGCGCTGGACCTCATCGGCGATGCGCGCCACCTCGCCAGCCAGGTGTTTCTGGCCGTCCCTGGCCGCCGCCGCGTAGATTTCCCACTGTTCCAGGCCCAGAATGTCGCTCA
The DNA here is from genome assembly GCA_048499435.1 of Anaerolineae bacterium. Lineage (GTDB taxonomy): Bacteria > Chloroflexota > Anaerolineae > Aggregatilineales > Phototrophicaceae > DAOTWC01. The sequence goes on along the minus strand of JASNZW010000002.1, from coordinate 226,957 downwards.
GAAGCTGCTTGCGCTCGCGCGGCTGCTTGGTGGTAAAAGCGTCGGCCCGGCCCTGCTGCAAAAAGGCTGAGCTGGTGAACGTGTTGTAGTCGAGGCGCAGCAGGCGGTTGATGTGGTCCTGCGTTTCCCGCATGGCGGCCCCGGTGAGCGTTATCCATTCGCCGTCAACCTGCGCCAGCAGGTCGAGCGTGCCCGTGCCGCGCTGCTTGCGCGTGCGCCGCCGGATCACACGGTAGCAGGTCCCTTCCTGCTCAAAATCGAGCTGGACGGACATGTCCTGCTGGCCCTGGTGGATCAGTTCCTCGTCGCGGCGCGCGCGGGCCTGGCCCCACAGCGCCCAGGTGATCGCGTCCAGGATGGATGACTTGCCCGCGCCGTTGGGGCCGGTCAGGCAGGCGATGTGCATGCCGTCGAAAACCAGTTGCGTCAGGTCGCCGTAGGCGAGGAAGTTCTTGATTTCGAGGCGCAGCGGCAGCATAGGCTAACACTCACGGCTTGTATATTCAGCTTACGCGAGTGTAGCGGCTTGGGCCGCGCCTGTCCAGCGGAACGCCGCGCCGTCCGGTTTTCAGCGCGGGCCTGCAGAAATGAAGAATGTGTGGATTTCCGGTTAGGATTGTCGAAATTGTGATAGACAAGTGTGAAAATAAGATAGAATTAATTTACAGACAATTATAAGCCGATGAGCCTGATGCTTATTCTGCTGCTGGACGATAACCCCGACATCCTGGCACTGCTCTCTATGATGATCCAGCGCGCCCTCGGCCCCGAAATGTGCCAGATCATCAGCGCGCGCAGCGGGGTAGAGGGCCTGGCGCTGCTGGAAGCCGGGCACGCCCCGGACCTGATCTTCGCCAACCTGCACATGCCCTACATGGACGGCCTGGGCTTCGTCCGCGAGCTGCACGGCAGCGCCCGCTGGGCCGGCATCCCACTGGTAATTGTCACCGCCGACCAGACGCCAGGCGTCCGCCAGGCGGCCCGTGACAGCGGCGCTGACGACTTCATCGCCAAGCCGTTCGATTACGCCGCCGTCAAAAACACGCTTAACCGCTGGCAGCTATCACAGCGCAGCCACCTATAAGCGCCGCCTTATACCAGCTATTAGCTGTTCGCCCTGTGCGGCCCGGCGCGTCCGGTGTCATTATCAGGGGGTCCGTTATCCACGCGCGGGCCGGGCGCTGCTGGCGCGTGAACACGTTCAGGGAGCTGCTTAACGATGGCCGAGACCACGACTTCCCAACTGGGCTTGCAGGTTCGCCTGCACACCGACTTCGCGACGGCGCTGGCGCGCGTCACCGAGGCGCTCAAAGCCGAGGGCTTCGGCGTCCTCACCGAAATTGACGTGCAGGCCACCATGAAGCAGAAGCTGGCGCTTGATTTCCGCCCTTACCGCATTCTGGGCGCGTGCAACCCGCCGCTGGCGCATCGCGCGCTGACGGCGGCGCCAGAGGTGGGGCTGCTGCTGCCGTGCAACGTGACCGTGCAGCAGACCGCCGAGGGCGTGATTGATGTCGCGCTGATAGACCCGCTGGGGCTGGTCACGTTTACCGCTAACCCGGCGCTGACCCCGGTAGCCGAGGAAGCGCGGGAGAAGCTGGCGCGGGTGGCCACCGCCCTGGCCGCCAGCCAGGGCTGAGCCGGCGCGTTAACCGCACACAAGGGAGCGTAAATATGCCGCTGTACGAATTTGACTGCGCTGGCTGTGGCGAGCCGTTCGAGAAGCTGGTGCGCAGCAGCCAGCCCGCCAGCGAGATCGTGTGCCCCACCTGCGGCAGCGCGCACGTCACGCGCCGCCTCTCGACCTTCGCGGTGCGCGGCGCGGCGCGCGGCGCCGGCGCGGCGCCCGCCGGGGCGAGCTGCGCGCCGGGCGGCCTGTGAGGGGTGCGCCATTAAGCTGGCCGTGCGCCAGCATACGTTAGTCAGCCAACAGCTTAAAACGAACAGGGGCGGCCCCGAAGCTGTGGGCCGCCCCTGCTGCTTCTGCCCGCGGCGGGCCTAAAGCTGGAAGCCGCCGGTGATGCGCACGATCTTCTGCTCGTAATTGGACACGTACTCCAGCAGCCCCTCGTGCAGGCGCCGCCAGTCGTCGCTGGTCAGAATCTCCAACATCGTCGGCAGGTCCTTGGCGACGCCCTCCGTCATGATCTGCGGGAGGTGTGTCCGGCTGTACATGGTGAACCACGCGCCGGACGGCTTCAGGCCCAACCCCGTCGTCACCGGGACCCATTCGCGCACCATGAACTCAAAATATTCCTGGTCGCGCCCTGGTTTGATGTCCCAGTTCATAATCAGCTTGACCTTCATGCCTGGCGGCTCCTTGCGTTATTCCTGGCCCAGACGCGGCCTGAGGACAACCACCTGCGGCTGCTCTGGCAGCGTGCCCGCCGTAAGCCGCAGCGTATCTTCTTCCTGCACCTTGCTGATGCCCATCGCCTTGAGGAACCGGTCGAGCGGGTCCAGCTCGATTGTGAGGCCGGGCTGGGCATAGTGCATCGGCACGACGTAGTGCGGCTCAATCAGCGCGATAACCTCAGCGGCCTGCGCGGCCCGCAGGGCGCTGCCGCCGCCCACCGGGACCAGCGCCACGTTGACCTCGCCCATCCCCTCGATGGTAGACTGGTCCGGCACATGGGAAAGGTTGCCCAGGTGCAGCACATTCAGGCCGTCGTACTGAAACAGATACGCGACATTCCAGCGCGGCGGTTCGCTGAGGGCGGCGTGCATGGCGATGCCCATCACGAAAACGCCGCCGATTTCATACTCGCCCGGCCCGCCGATCACCAGCGGGTCGCCCTTTACGGCGGCGACGTTGTTGTGGCCCGGCTCGTCGTGGCTGACGGTGACGATATCGCCTTTCAGGCGCGGCGCGGGCAGGCCGATCTGCTCCGAATACGGGTCAGTGATGATGCTCACCTGCCCGCGTTCGACAAGACGAAAACAGCTATGCCCATACCAGATAATATCCAAGCTGGCGTTCCTCTCTGACTGGCTTAACCGAGCCTGATTATAACCGATCCGTCACCGCGCGAAAAGCCGCGCGCGGGCGGCCCGCCTGTGTTACACTGGGCGCGCACAGCTATCTACCCGGAGCGACCCTCATGAGCGACCCCCTGCGCGTGCTGCATTTCGCCGACGTTCACATCGGCGTGGAGAACTACGGCTCGCTTGACCCGGCGACCGGCGTCAGCAGCCGCGTGGCTGATTTTCTGCGCCGGATGGACGAGATGGTGGATTACGCCCGCGCCAACGAGCTGGACCTGGCGGTGTTCGCCGGCGACGCCTTCAAGACGCGCACGCCCAACCCCACCTTTCAACGCGAGTTCGCCTGGCGCGTGCGCGACCTGGCGGAGCTGGCCCCGCTGGTGCTGCTGCTGGGCAACCACGACATGCAGCCCATGCGCGAAAAAGCCTCCAGCGTCGAGATTTACGACACGCTGGCCGTCCCCAACGTGTGGGTGGCCGCCGACTACGAAGTGCGCCGGCTGGAGACGCGGCGCGGGCCGGTGGCGGTGGGCAGCGCGCCGTACCCCTTCCGCGCGCGCCTGCTCCAGGACGAAAACACCGCCGGCCTGACGATCGGCGAGACCGACGCGCTGCTGAGCGAAATGCTGACCGACATCCTGGACAACCTGGCCACCGAGGCCGACACGCACGGCCCGGCCCCCCGCCTGCTGGCCGGGCATTTCTCAGTCAGCGGGGCGCTGCTGGGCAGCGAGCGCGGCATCATGCTGGGGCGCGATGTGCAGGTGGCGCTTTCGGCGGTGGCTGACCCGCGCTGGGACTACGTCGCCCTGGGTCACATCCACAAGCACCAGAACCTCACACGCGGGCGCGCAGACGTGCCGCCGGTGGTCTACAGCGGCAGCATCGAGCGCATTGACTTCGGCGAGGAAGCCGACCCGAAAGGCTTCTGCTGGGTAGAGCTGACGCGCGGCGCGGCGGCCTGGCGCTTTGTGCCAGTTAAAGCGCGCCCGTTCGTGACACTGCGCGTTGACCTGCGCCAAAGCGCGGACCCAACCCGCGCCCTCATCGAGGAAATCCGCCGCCGCGACCTGCACGGCGTGATCGCCCGCGTGATCGTGCAGCTTGCTGAGGAAAACGAGAGCCTGTTTAACGAGGGCGCCGCGCGCGAGGCGCTGCGGGCGGCGGGCGTTCATCAACTGGCCGGGCTGCAGAAAGACGTTGAACGGCTGGACCGCACGCGCTTAGGCGGCAGCCCGGAGGGCCTGACGCCCGAACAGCTTCTGGAGCGCTATCTCATCAGCCGCGACACCCCGCCTGACCGCCGCAGCGAGCTGCTGGCGCTGGCGCGCGCCATTTTCGACCAGCGCGAGTAGCGGGGGCCAGCCCCGGAGCTGGCCGGGGCCGCCCCCACCAGGCCGCCTGTTGGTCTTATTTTAGCACAATCCGCGCGGCGGGCTGGTTCAGCCGGCGGGGCCGAACGGCTCATCGGGCGCGGCGGCAGCCGGGGCGGCCTGCGGCAGGCTGCCAATGTGGATCGTGTGGCTGGTGGAGGCGATGTTCAGGCCCAGTTCTTCGATGATCCCCATGATCTTGAGGTTGATTGCCTCGCGCTCCGCCTGAAACATGGCCCAGTCCGCCACCGGCAGATAGCAGCGAATGACGATGTTGAGGGCGTTGTCGCCGAACTCGTTGAAGCGCACCACCACCGACTGCGGGTCCACGCCCTCGTGGGCCAGCAGCATCGCGCGCAGGCGTTCGAGCAGGACGCGCATGTCGGCGCTGCTGGTGCCGTAGGTCATGCCCAGCACGAAGTTGACGTGGCGGCGGTGCAGGCGCGACCAGTTGATTACATAGCCTTTGGCGACCGCGGAGTTGGGCAGGGTGATGTACGCCTGATCCAGCCGCCGCAGGCGCGTCGAGCGCGGGCCAATCGCCACGACGATGCCCTCAGCGTCGGGCGTTACAATGTGCTCGCCCACCTCAAACGGGCGGTCGCTGACGATGGTGCTGAACGCGAACAGGTCGGCGACGGTTTCCTGGGCCGCCAGCGAAAACGCCAGGCCGGCCAGGCCCAGCCCGGCGACCAGCCCGGTGATATCGTAACTCCATTCCTGCAAAAAGATCACAACCGCCAGCGCGACAATAATCGCCTTAACAGCCGTGCGCAGAAACGGCACGAGCTGTTCTTCGATAGTGATGCCGATCAGGTTGGTGAGGATGCGGCCAGAGGTGAAGAACTCGCTCACTATATTGACGCCCAGCAGCGCCGCCGCCACGATCACCACGCTGCGCGTCAGGCGGGTGCTGAAGTCCAGCATGGCGCGGTCGGGCAGGATAATGTTGGTGGCAACCGTCAGCGCCAGCGCGATAATCAGCAGGTTGACCGGCCCCTGGATCAGCCGCAGGATCAGGTCCGTGCGATTCTGGCCGTTGGGGCGTCGCAGCAGCAGCATAAGAGGCCGGGCGACAACCCAGGCGGCCGCGCTGCGCAGCAGCCAGATCAGCGCGATCGCTAGCAGGGCCAGCAGGACGCGCAGCACCAGTTCCTTCAGGCCGACTGGGAGGCTGTCCAGAAAAGGAATCTCGATCATGTCATCTCCACAGATGTACGAGAGCGTCAGCCGGTGTAGCTTACCACTGGAAGATTATCGCAGTTCCCGATAAACGTCAGCGGCGCGTCGGTGCGCAGCCAGCGCAGCCGCCAGATGCCCACATTCCCGCCCTGGGCCACGCCGGGGTCAACGGCGAACCAACCGCCCGCCGCCGGGCCGATGATCTGGATAGTGCCGCCGCCGGACAGGCTGCCCCACACGCCGAAGGCTTCGGACGGCTGGTTGAACACGGGCACAGTTTCGCCGGGCAGCGCGCCGGCGGCGCAGTTTCCGGGCGGGGCCGGGAACTGGTAATTGAACACAGGCAGGCCGGCGCACGGCCCGCTGAGGGTGATCTGCGCGTCAGCGCGCACCCAGCGGTAGGCGAACAGCCCCACGCCCGCCGCGCCAGGGAACTGGATAGCGTGCCAGCCGTCGGTCGTGTGCCCGACGACCTGGGTGAAGCTGCCGTCCGCGCTGAGCTGGCCGACGATGCCCACGCCGGTCGAGGGCTGCGGGAAAACCGGCACGCTGCCCGCCGCCACCGCGATCACACACTGGCCGGGCGGCGGCGGCGGCGTGGCCGTCGCGACGGCGCAGGCCCCGCCCGGCGCGCAGGCGCACGGCTGCTGGAGCGTCACAACGCTGGCTGCCACCCAGCCGTGGTCCACGACCGTCCCCGCCAGCCGAATCTGATACCAGCCCGCGGTCGCGTCCAGCGCGGCGGTCAGCACCCAGTTGCCCGGCGGCAGCACGCCCAGCACCGCGAAATTCGTGCCGGGGCCGGCGCGCAGGTTGACCACGTCGCCGCCGGGGGCGACGCCGCAGGCCAGCGCCGGCAGCGGCTGGCTGACGCTGAAAACCGGCGGCGCGGGGATGTCGGTGGCGGTGGGTGTCAGCGTGGGCGTGGCGGTAACAGTCGGCGTGACGACCGCAGTGGCTGGAACGGTCGGCGTGGGCGTTGGCTCAGGGCGGCCATAGACGAGATTGCAGCCTGTCAGACCAGCGAGCGCGGCCAGGGCCAGCGCCGCCAGCGCAAGACGCGAACCGGGCATGGCATTACCTTCCGTCAGCGGCCGCCGGACACAGCCAGCGGCTGCGGGAACCATTAGCAGCGAAAACACGTCTTTCATTATCAGCGATCAGGGCCGCCCGCGCCACCCCGCCGCTGCGGATACGGCGCGTCCGGCGTGTATCAGCTAGCAACACCGGCGCGCGGGCGCGCGGCGTCCGCTTATTAAATACACGAAAGGCTGGCGAATTATGACTCGGCGCGCGCTTTCAGTCGTTATTGTGCTGGCGGGCCTGTTTCTGGGCCTGGTCGGGATGCTCTTGTTTTTTCAGCGAATAATCGGCCTGTCGTTCCCGCTGTTCATCGCGCTGGCGGTGGGCACGACGCTGCTGTGCGCGCGCGCCGGGCGCACGCCTGTGAACTGGCGCAACCTGTGGCCGCTGGCCCCGGTAGCTTTCTTCGCGCTGATGGTCGCCGTCCGCGCCCAACAGACCGTCGCCCTGTTTAACATTGGCGCGGCGCTGACGCTGAGCGCGCTGGCGCTGCACTACCTGCGGCGGGCGCACCCGCTCGACACCGCCGCGACCAGCGAGCACGTTGGCGGGGTCGCGCTGGTCAGCGTTAACGCCGCCTTTGGCGCGCCCGCTGAGCTGGGCGGCGCGCTGGCGTGGCTGCGCGCGCGCAGTTGGCAGGGCCGCACGCTGGTGGCGGTCGCGCGCGGGCTGCTCATCGGGCTGCCGGTGGTGTTCGTGTTCGCGCTGCTGCTGGCCGCCGCCGACACCGTCTTTGCCGGCTACCTCGACGACCTGTGGCGGCTGCTGGCGCCGCATCCGTCAGACCAACTGCTGTGGCGGGGCGTCTACGCGCTGAGCGCTGCCTGGCTGGCGATTGGCGCGCTGGCGTGGGGCGTGACCGAAAACGCCCCGGCCCGCCGCCGCTACATCACCGTGCCCACCGCCGAAGGCGCTGTCGAGGCTGTCCCGCTGGCGGCGGCTGACGATGACGAGGACGACGACGACGACGAGGGCGAGGGCGCGCCTGTCAAACGCAAGCGCGGCGGCCTGCTGCGGCTGAATATCATCGAAGCTGGCATCGTGCTGGGGCTGGTGAACCTGCTGTTCGCGGCCTTTGTGCTGGTGCAGTTCGCCTACTTTTTCGGCGGGACGGCGTTTATCGAGGCGCGCGGCCTGACCTACGCTGAATACGCCCGGCGCGGCTTCTTCGAGCTGGTGGCCGTTGCGGCCTTAACGCTGGGGCTGGCGCTGTGGCTCAACCGCGCGACGGCCCGCCCGGATGTGCGCGCGCACACTGTCTTTCGGGCGCTGTGCGCGGCGCTGGCGGCGCTGATGGCGGTGATGCTGGTGTCCGCCTGGCAGCGGATGCTGCTCTACGAGGAAGCCTACGGCTTTACACACCTGCGCGTTTACTCGCAGATGGCGACGCTGTGGCTGGGCGCGCTGTTCGGGGCGTTCCTGCTGGAGGTGTTCCACGTGCGGCGCAATATCTTCGCGCTGGGGCTGCTGCTGGCCGCGACCGGCTACCTGATCACGCTCAACCTGCTGAACGTGGACCTGTATATCGCCGAGCGCAACATCAACCGCTACCACGACGGGCGCGCGCTGGACCTGGGCTTCCTGGTGCACCTGTCGGTGGACGCTGTGCCGGCGGTTGTGCCGCTGCATCACGCGCTGGCCGGGCGGCCAGCGGCGCAGGAGTGGACCGGGCAGTGGCTGGCGCATCAACTGCGCGTGCTGGACGCGCAGCGGGCGGATGACGCGCTGGCGGCGCTCATCACCGCCAACGCCGCGCGCGCCAGCGCCTGGGCACAGCTTGACGCGCTGCGCGCCAGCCTGCCGGATCACGATCCGCGCTTCTTCGACACGAGCCGCGCTGAAGGTTACTTTAACATTTACGCCGCCACCAGCGAGCCGCGCCCGCCCGCCACCCCGCCGCCTAGCGGAGCTGCCGAATAACCGAAACGACGCGCCCCTGCACGTAGCAGCCGGCCGGGCTGACGATAATCGGCTGGTACTGCGGGTTGGCCGGCTGCAGGCGAATCTGCGCGCCGTCGTTGTAGAAATGCTTGAGGGTCGTCTCGCCCCGGTCCTCCAGCCACACCGCCACCATCTGGCCGTTGTGCGTTTCGCCGGTGCTCTGGCGGCGCAGCAGCACGATGTCGCCGTCGGCGATCATGGCGTCAACCATTGAGTCGCCCTTGACGCGCAGGGCGAACACGTCGGTTGTGTCGCCGCTGCCCAGCATGGCCGGGGTGACATCAATGGTGTCGCCAGCGGCGGCGGAGTCGTCGTACACCGGGACCGGCTCGCTGGCGACGATCTGGCCAACGAGCGGAATCGCCAGCGGGCTGGCGCTCAGGCGGACAGCCCGCGCCGGCTGATCGCCGCCGGGCAGCGGCGCGACCAGCCGCATCCCGCGCGAAACGCGGTCAGAGCGCTCCAGATAGCCGGCGGTCACCAGTTTGTTGAGGTTGTAATTGACAACCGAGGTCGAGTTGATGTCGGTCGCCATGCCGATCTCGCGGATGGTGGGCGGGTAGCCGTGTTCGCTGATGTAGCGATCCATAAAAGTGAGGATGCCGCGCTGGCGTTTGGAGAGCTTATCGAACGGTTTCAACGTTTTCATTATCAGGGCCTCAGAGCAGCTAGACGAATAGTTGTTCTACATTATAACCGAACACCCGTTCACGGTCAAATTAAGACAGATCAACCGTTCGAGCGCGCTTTAACAGAACTTTTGTGCTGAATTTATCGCTTTCGGCGGCTAACTATGGTATGATAGCGCTGCAGCCAGCCATCGCAGCGGCCTGCTGGCTGTGCATCCGGCCAATGAGTGAGCGGCAGCGCCTATGAGCAGGGACGATTACGACGACGACGACAGCCTGGACGACGACGAGGAGCTGGACGACGACGACGAACAGCTCGGCAGCGGCCAGCCGCGCCCGGCGTCACCCTTTACCACCAGCAGCAGCTACAGCGCGCAGCGCGGCGCAGCGCCCGGCGACGCCGGACGGACCAGCGCGTCTGGGTCCGGGCACTACGGCGCCACGTCTAACCTGCCCGGCGGCCAGCGCGGCGGCAGCGCCAGCAGCGGCTCGTACAGCAGCGGCCAGCGCAGCGGCGGCGGCTCATACGGCGGCAGCGGTAGCAGCGGCGCGCGCCCAACCAGCTACAGCGGGTCCTCATCCGGCAGCGGCGGCAGCGACCCGCGCGGCGGCAGCAGCGGCTCGTACAGCGGCAGCGGCGCGCGCCCAACCGGCTACAGCGGGTCCACGTCCAGCAGCGGCGGCAGCGGCTCATACGGCAGCGGCGGCAGCGGCGGCTCGTACAGCGGTGGCGGCAGCGGCTCATACGGCGGCAGCGGCAGCAGCGGCGCGCGCTCACCCGGTTACGGCGGATCCTCATCCACTGGCAGCGGCGGCAGCGCGTACAGCGGTTCGCGCCCGGCAGCGCCCGGCCCGCCGAAGCCGCAGAGCGGCTCCAGCGGCGGGGGCGGCCCGTTAAGCGGCATCGCATCGCGCCTGGGCGGCAAGAAGGATAAACCGGCCCAGTCTAAAGGGGCATCTGGCGGCGGCGGCGGCCCGTTAAGCGGCATTACGTCGCGTCTGGGCGGCGGCGAGAAAGGCGCTAAGAAGGATAAACCGGCCCAGCCTAAAGGGTCTGGCGGCGGCTTCCTGGGGCGCTTCACCGGCCAGAAGAAGGACAGCGCCAGCAGCCGCCCCGCCAGCAGCGCGCCCGGCAGCGCCTACAGCTCGCCGCGCTCAACCAGCGCAGCGCCAGGGTACGGCGGCAGCTCGTACAGCAGCAGCAGCGGGCGCGCGTCGTCCGCGCCGGCGGCGGGCGCGCGTCCGCGCAGCAGCGGCGACAAAAGCGCCGGCGGGTTGGGTGCGCGCCTGGGCGCGCTGCTGCCGTTTGGCAGGCAGAGCGCCGCCCGCCGCCCCGCCACCACGCGCGAAAAGCTGGAACGCGCCAGCCGCACGCCGAAAGTCGAAGGCTCTGGCCTGTCGCTTGACACCCAGCTTGACATCCTGGGCGTGGCGCTGCTGATCGGGGCGCTGCTGCTGTTCTTCAGCAGCATTTCAACAACCAAAGGCCAGCTCACAGAGCCGGTGCTGACGGCGGTCGCGCAGACGCTGGGCTGGGGCGCGTGGGCGGTCCCGCTGGCGATGTTCGCCGCTGGGCTGTGGCTGGTGGTGCGCCACTTTGGCGAGCGCGCCCCGGTCATTGACCCGGTGCGCCTCAGCGGGCTGGGGCTGCTGTATATCAGCGCGATGACCATCTTCCAGTACATTGATTCCTACCGGTCGCTGTACACCTTCAGCGCGCTGGACGACTTCCTCCAGCTTTCGATCCTTGACGGGCGCGGCGGCGGCTGGGTGGGGGCGCAGCTCTATAAGCTGCTGGTGACCAACTTCACTGAGATCGGCGGCATCTTCATCCTGATCGGCATGATTATCGTCGGCATCATGCTGCTGCTGCGCATTTCGGCGTCTGAGCTGGCGGTGTTCCTCATCAGCATCGGGCGCAGCTTCAGCGACGCGCGCCGCCGCCGCGCGCAGAAACGCGCCGCCGCCGCGCGCCTGGCCGAAGTCGAACGGGCGGCGGCGCTGGCGGCGCAGGCCCAGTCGCAGGTAAAAGTCAGCAAGCCCGCCGCTGGCGAGCTGGCTGAAGGGCGGCCTGCGGCGGCGCTGCCCGCCGCCAGCGCCACACAGGAAGCGCTGCCGCTGCCAGAGCCGCGCCCAATTCCGATCACGATGGGCGGGCGCACCTTCACCGCATTCTACGGTGACGAGGCCGACGAGGCCGCTGACCTGGTTCCGGCTGCCGGGGCAGCCCCGGCGGGGAAACCAGCGCAGCGCGGCGGGCTGACGGCGCGCGTGCGCGCCGCGCTGCCGGGCCGCCAGTCCGCCGGGAAACCGGCCCCCGCTGCTGCCGCGCCGGCTGCCGCTGCTGCCGCGCCGGCTGCCGCCGGTGACGCGCCCGCCGCTGCTGGCGGCGCCGCCGCCGCTGCGGTGACCGCCGGGGCGGCGGTCGCCGTTGGGACAGCGGGCGCGCTGGGGCGGCGGTTGTTCGGCGGGCGCGCGTCCCCGGCGGCTGACCAGCCCGCCAGCACACCCGCCCCAGCCCAACCGGTCGCCGCGCTTCCCGAACCGGCGCTGACCGCGCCCGCCCCGCAGGTGACGCCGTTCAGCGCCGCGCCGGCCAGCGCGCCCACGCCCGCCCCAGACACCGCCGCGCCGGCTGCGCCTGCCGCGCCGGCTGCCAGCGACGAACCGCTGGCTGAGCTGGTGCGCCGCCCGCCGCGCCGCAACCCGGTAACCGGCGAGCTGCAAACGCCGTCCGCGCCGTCTGCGGCGCAGCCAGCAGCGTCCGCCGCCGCGCCGAGCAGCGACAGCGACCAGCCCAGCGCGGACAGCGACCCGGCGCATCTGCCGCCGGCGACGCCGAAAGGCACTGTTCGGGCCGCGCCCGCGCCCGCGCCGCACCCCGCGACGGCAGCGCCCGCCACCCTGGCGGAACGCCGCGCCCGCCTGGACGCGATTCGCGCGGGGGAACGGCCCGCGTCCGCGCCGCCCGCTGCGCCCGCCGCGCCCGCCGCGCCCGAACGCCCGACGCCAGCCGCCACCCCCGCCGGGTCGGCGGCGATCGCCGCCGCTGCCGCGCCGGCAGCGCCGTTCCGCAAACCTGATGGGCCGCCCGCGGCTGGCCCGCTGCCGCCCACCAACCAGCCGGCGGCGGCCACACCCGCCCGCCCGCGCAAAACCTGGAAGCTGCCGGACTACCGCACGCTGCTCAACAGCGGCTCAGAGTCGGACTTCGACCGTGAGACGCTGCTCCAGCGGGCGCGCATTATCGAGGAAACGCTGCAGAGCTTTGGCGCGCCGGGGCGCGTGGTTGAAGTGAACACCGGCCCGGTGATCACCCAGTTCGGCGTCGAGCCGGATTACCTGGTGGGGCGCAGCGGCAAGAAAAGCCGCGTCAAGGTGGGCGCTATCGCCCAGCTTGACAAGGACCTCCAGCTCGCGCTGGGCGCGAAATCTATCCGTATTGAAGCGCCAGTGCCGGGCAAGGGCTACGTCGGCATCGAAGTCCCTAACGATCGGGCGTCGCTGGTGAGCCTGCGCGACGTTATGGACTCCGACGAGTTCAAGCGCATCCGCGCCAAGTCGCCGCTGGCTATCGCGCTCGGCCAGAGCGTGGACGGCGCGCCGATCTCGGCGGACCTGGGCAGCATGCCGCACCTGCTCATCGCCGGCACGACCGGTTCGGGCAAGTCGGTGTGCGTTAACTCGATCATCGGCTGCCTGATCCTGAGCAACCCGCCAGACCGCGTCAAGTTCATCATGGTGGACCCCAAGCGCGTTGAGCTGACCGGTTACAACGGCATTCCGCACCTGGTCGCGCCGGTGGTGGTGGATCTGGAGCGGATCGTTGGCGTGCTGAAGTGGGTCACGCGCGAGATGGACGAGCGCTACAAACGCTTCAGCAGCGCCGGGGCGCGCAACATTGAGGACTACAACAACCACCTCCAGCCTGATCAGGAAATCATGCCCTACATCATCGTCATTATTGACGAGCTGGCCGACCTGATGATGCTGGCCCCGGACGAGACCGAGCGCGTCATCACGCGCATCGCGGCGCTGGCGCGCGCCACCGGCATTCACCTGGTGATCGCCACCCAGCGGCCCTCGGTGGATGTGGTCACGGGCCTGATTAAAGCCAACTTCCCGGCGCGCATCGCCTTCGCGGTGGCGGGCGGCGTGGACAGCCGCGTGATCCTCGACCAGCCCGGCGCTGAACGCCTGCTGGGGCGCGGCGACATGCTCTACATGAGCGGCAACTCACCCGCGCCGGTGCGCCTGCAGGGCGTGTTCCTGTCCGACGCCGAGATCAACAACATCACCCGCTACTGGAAGATGTTCACCGCCGACGCCGACCAGCCGCGCCCGATCACCGCGCTGATCGGCGACGATTCGCTCAGCGAGACGGCGCGCGACGTCATGCCGCGCGGCCCGCTGGCGCAGCGCGCCTTCTGGGACCGCGACCGGAACGGCGGCGGCGCTGACGACGACGAAGACGAGGACGACGACAGCGACGGCGTGGGCGAGGACGGCGTAGACGAGCTGTACGACGAGGCGGTGGAGCTGGTGCGGCGGCTGAACAAGGCGTCGGTGTCGCTGCTGCAGCGGCGGCTGCGCATCGGGTACACGCGCGCGGCCCGCCTGATCGACATGATGGAGGAAGAAGGCATCGTCGGCCCGGCCCAGGAAGGGGCTAAGCCGCGCGAGGTGCTGTCGCAGCGCGGTTAGGCGGGGTAGCTGCCGCTCAGCTTCATAATAAAGCCGTGCGCCCGGTGGATAAAACCGGCCTGCGGCAGGAACATGTACGGGCAGAAGCCGGGCACAGCGCTGATGCCCGCCTGCTGGCAGGCCGCCAGCGCCGCGTCGCTCACCGCGCCGATGCCCTCGCCCCGGTGCAGCCACACGCGGGCGACGCCGGCTTCGGCGCAGTCGCGCACGATCTGCGCGCTCACCGCCGCTGGCGTCATAATCAGCGCGCCGCCCACCGCCGGCGCGATATCCTGAACGCGCGCGTAACACGGCTGGCCTTCGATCTCGCGCGCCTGCGGGTTGACCGGCACGACATCGTAGCCGCGTTCCTGAAGCGCGCGAAACAGCGTGCGCGTGAAATCCTTTGCGTCGCGCGAGACCCCTACAACCGCCAGGCGCTGCTGGCGCAGGAAGCCGTCAATGTTCGCGCGCGTGTCAATGGCTGTCATTGGTTTCCCCCTTGTGTGCCGCTTTCATGCTACTATACGCAGCAGCCGGCGGAATGTCGCGCCGGGGCAGATCGAGAATGGAGCAGCATGACAGCCTGGCAGCCATTTGAAGAAGGGCACACCCTGGGCCGCACCGGCCCGGAGGGCGGCACGATAATCCTGGACGACGAACACCCCGGCGGGGCGCGCCTCACGCTGGAGCGCGGCTGCCTGCGCGCGCCGTTCGCCATCACCTGCGGCGTGTATGGCTGGCTGGTGCACACACGCTTTGTCGCCGACGAAGAAACGGCGCAGCACGCCAGCGCCGATATGAAAGCCGCGCTGGCAGCCATTGTCGTGCTCGTCCCCGACGAAGACGCGCCCGGCGACCCCGACCAGCTAGAGGCCGCCGCCGCCGCGTTCGCTGAGCGCTTCGCCTGAGCTTGCGTGTTCGATCACAAGGGTTTAACGTTAAAAAACGGTTATAATAGAGTTTGTTGAGCGTTTTCAGGATAGCTGTGGGGACCGCCGATCATCATGCAACTGCTCATTGACCGCGAACGGCGTGAGTTCACGCCCGTCACTGTTTTCCGCGCCGCCCATAATCTGCCGCCGACGTTTGGCGTGCGGCGCTTCGAGCCAGCCAGCCCCGCGCCCTCAGACTGGACCAGAGAGGCAGAGGCGGAGCTGGCGGAGACGCAGCAGGCCGTCCTGGACGCCATGCCGGTAGAGCTGCCGCTGCGGGGCTGGCCGCTGGCGCTGCCGCCGCTGATCACGCTGCTGCAAAACAAGCTCTACGCCGCCGCGCCGCTGCTGCCCGTGAGCGCCGGCGAAATCGCCTTCGCCGTCAGCACCTTCACAGAGGTGCTGCAGCGCTACCTGCACGCTCTCATTCGCGCTTACGCCGCCGGCCAGGCCGCCCCCAGCTTCGCCGAGCTTTACATGAACTGGCTGGACAGCACCGTCGTTATCGGCAGCGCGGTGCATTCCTACATCCACCGCGATGAAATCTGGGCGGTGCAGGTGGTGGGCCACGCCTACGGCAAAGCCGGGCTGGCGGTGTGGACCAATGCCGCCACCTATTATGTCGAGGACAACGTCTATAACCGCCGCTGGCAGTTGTTTCTGGAGGCGCTGCTGGCCGGGACAGCGGTGCGCATGGCCGCGGCTGCGCGCGCGGCGGCGGCCCCGGCGGATGCCGTGCGCTGACAAAGAGCCGCGCCGCGAAGCGTTAAGACCGCAACTTGTGATTAATTTACTTAAGCGAAACACTACGGCGCGGGCGCGTTACTTTTGGCATCTGCAAGGTGTTATAATTGATGATAACGATTACAGCCCGCCCGCAGCAGCCGTGATGAGCGCCGCGGCGCATCATGGATAATTCACAAATTATAACGGGATGGCGGGCGGCTGCGGTTTTACAATTGTGTTCAATGCAGACAACAGCCGAGATAAAATACATGAATGCCTACTGCAAACGCTGTCATCGCACTCACGCCGCCTGGACTCGTCTGAATGATGGTTATATCTGCGGTCGCTGCCTCGCGCGGGATCGCGACCCGCAGGTGAAACCGGTATCGGCGCGCGACGCTGGCAGCACAGTGGCGGTCAAAGTGCTGGTAGGCCACCGCTAACCGCAGCCAGCCGGCTGCAGCGCAGCGCCGCCCTGGCCGGGGCGGCGCTCAGCGTGCAACTTCCCCACTCGGCCAGGAAATCCACTACCGCAGCAGGCAGACGGGTTTAGCGCGCCGCGCTGCGGTAAATGAGCCACTGATCGCGCAAACTCAGCGCAACGATCATGCCGAAGGCGTAGGCGTACAGCGCCAGCCAGGGGGCCAGCGGCGGCTGCCGCTGCAAGGCCAGCAGCGCGCCCAACAGCGCGTACAGCGCCAGCAGCGCCTCAATAATCGTGGAAACGTCAGGCCGCAGCGCGTAGGCGCTGCTCGTCCAGCGGGCGGCGAACTTGGGCGTGCGGCGGAACTCAGCGGGGCGCGCGTGCGGCAGCAGCGCGCCGGCCACCGCGCAGGTGTTGTTCCAGGCGATGCCGGTTCCCAGCACCAGCAGCAGCGGGAAGGCCAGCATCCGCCGCCGCCAGTCGGGGTACAGCGCGTGCTGGCTGGCGGCGTAGATCAGCGGCGGGGCCAGCCCCAGCACGCCCAGCGGCCCCAGCGGGATGCCGTGCAGGCCCTGCAGGGCGATCAGCGCCGGCGTGAGCAGCAGCATGATGAGCATCAGCGGGTGCGGCAGGTACTGGCACAGGTGCAGCGTGGCCATGATGCGCTGCCCCGCTGAAAGCGGCGCCCGCCACAGCGGGCCAACCATGAGCAGCAGCGCGCTCGTGCTGCCCCTGGCCCAGCGCGCCTGCTGCTGCTTGTAGGCCATCATCTGCGGCGGCAGCTCCGCCGGGACAACGATGTCCGGCAGGTACAGGAAGCGCCAGCCCTTGAGCTGCGCCCGGTAGCTCAGGTCGAGATCCTCGGTGAGCGTGGTGTCGCGCCAGCCGCCGGCGTCGCGAATGCAGTCCGTGCGCCAGATGCCGGCGGACCCGTTAAAGTTGATAAGCCAGCCGGCGCGGCTGCGCGCGGTCTGCTCGACCACGAAATGGCCATCCAGCGCCAGCGCCTGCCCGCGCGTGAGCGCGTTATCGCCGGGGTTGAGGTGGCCCCAGCGCGTCTGCACCATGCCCAGGCGCGGGTTGCCGCTGAAATAGGGCACGGTGCGCCGCAGGAAATCGGGCGGGGGGATGAAGTCAGCGTCAAAGACAGCAGCCAGCTCGCAGGTGGTTAAGGCCAGGCCGTGCGCCAGCGCGCCCGCTTTGTAGCCGATGCGGTGCGGGCGGCGGATGTGGTCAATGCGCGGCCCGGCGGCCTGGCGCAGCGCGGCGATGTGCGCGGCGGCGATGGCGCTGGTGTCGTCGGTCGAGTCGTCGAGCAGTTGAATGTACAGCCGGTCGGGCGGATAGTCCAGCCGGGCGGCGGCGTCCAGCAGGCGCGTGACGACATAACGCTCGTTGTAGATGGGAAGCTGGACGACGACCGCTGGCCAGTCGCGCACCGGGGGCGGCTCAGGGTGTTCGTGGCGGTGGCGCCAGTAGTTCAGCAGCAGCAGCAGCGCGCCGCTGGCGTAGACCGCCAGCAGCAGCGCCGTCAACAGGTACAGCCCTTTGAGCGTCTCGGTGATCATCAACAAAAAGTTTAACCCCGGATGCAAGCCGCGACAAGCGCCGGTTGGCCGCCAGCGCGCTGCTTCACTGGTTGCCAGCCGCCGTGTGATATATCATTGATGTTATACCACTCATGCGCTGCGAGGGGGCCTATGCCACCTGACCGCCCGATCATCACCAGCACCGGCAACGCGCGCGTTGTTGAGGCGCGCAAACTGGATCAGCGCAAGCATCGGCAGCAGCAGGGCCGCTTCCTGGTGGAGGGCTTGCAGTTGATTCACATGGCGCTGGACGCCGGCCTGCGCCCGCTGGAGGTCTTTTTCTGCCGCGCGCTGTTCACCGGCCCGGAAGCGCCCGCGCTGATGGAGCGCTTTCACGCCATCGGGGCCGCGCTGCAGCCGGTGTCGGTCAACGTGCTGCACGCCCTGTCTGACCGCGACACGCCGCAGGGGCTGGTCGCCGTTTTCGCGCTCTACAGCGCGCCGCTGGACGCGCTCGCGCTGACAGGCCGCGAGCTGCTCGTCGTGCTCGACCGGCTGCAGGACCCTGGCAACCTGGGCACGCTGCTGCGCACCGCTGACGCGGCGGGCGCGGCGGCGGTGATCGTGGTGACGCCAGCGGCGGACCCGTTCGACCCGCGCACCGTCCGCGCCAGCATGGGGTCGCTGTTTAACCTGCCGGTGATCGCGGCCAGCGACGTGCCCGGCCTGCTTGCCTGGCTGCGCGCCCACAACCTGCGCGTGATCGGCGCGGACGCCCAGCGCGGCGCGGTGTGGACGCGCTGTGAGTGGCGCGGCGGCGCGGCCCTGCTGCTGGGCAACGAGGCGCGCGGCCTCAGCGCCGACCTGGCCGCCGGCGTGGACGAGTGGGCCGCGCTGCCCATCGTCGGGCGGGCGGAGTCGCTGAACGTGGCGGTGGCGGGCGGCGTGCTGATGTACACCTGGCTGCAGCACAACCACCGGGGCGCGCTGGCCGATGGCTGACGCTGACTTTCGCACCCTGCTGGCGCAGGCCCTGCTGGACCCCGAAACGTTCGTGCGCGCGGCGTTCAGCGGGCGGCAGCGCGGCGCGGCGTCTGAGTGGGAGCGCGTGACGGTGCGCCCCGTCACCATCCGGGGGCGGCAGCACCTGCAGTTCTCATACTATGACGCGCAGCGCCACATCACGCGCAACCACACCGGCGCTGACGCCGCCGCCCAGGCGCAGGCCGCGCTGGCGCTGCCGTTCCGCAATTTTCACGTGGTCACCACCGAGCAGGAAATTCAGGTCAACCTGTCGAAGAAGGGGCGGCCCGTAATCAGCGTGCGGCCCGCCGCCGCGCCCGCCGCGCCCGACCTGGCGCACGACCGCGCCAAGCGGCGCATCCTGGCGGAGGGCGTGCCGCTGCCCTATCTGCAGGCGCTGGGCGTGATGGCGGCGGACGGGCGCGTGAAGGCGGCCCAGCGCGCCAAGTTCGCGCAGATCAACGAATTTCTGCGCCTGCTGACCGAAAGCGGCGCGCTGACCGGCTGGGATCACAGCCCGGTCGAGCTGGTGGATTTCGGCTGCGGCAGCGCGGCGCTCACGTTTGCCCTGTATCACTACATGAACGCGACGCTGGGCGTGCCGGCGCGCATGACCGGCGTTGACCTCAAAGCCGATCTCATCGCCCGCCACCAGCAGACCGCCGCCGAACTGGGGTGGGGGGACATGCGCTTTGTCGAAATGGCGATCGCTGACTATGTGCCGCCCGCCGCGCCGGATGTGGTGATCGCCCTGCACGCCTGCGACACCGCCACCGATGACGCCATCGCGCAGGGCATCCGCGCCGGCAGCCGCCTGATCGTGTGCGCGCCCTGCTGCCACCACAACCTGCAGGCGCAGCTCGCGCTGCGGCCCGCGCCCGCGCCGTTCGGGCCGGTGCTGCGCCACGGCCTGTTTCACGAGCGCCTGGGCGACGTGCTGACCGACACGCTGCGCGCACTGGTGCTGCGCGCCGCCGGTTACAAAGTGGATGTGGTTGAGTTCGTCGCGCCGGAGCACACACCGCGCAATGTCATGCTGCGCGCGGTCAGCGGCGGCGCGCCCCGCGACCCGGCCGCCGCCCGTGAGTACGTTGACCTGGTGGAGTTCTGGGGCGTCACGCCCTATCTTGAGCGCGCGCTGGGCGACGCGCTGCCGTTCTGAGGGCCGCGCGCCACCAGCGCGTACTGCGCCCCCGCCAGCCCCAGCAGCAGCCAGAAGATGAAAGCCAGCCGGTCCCACAGCGCGATCGCGTCCGCCAGGCCGTAGATCAGATGGGCCAGCAGCCCGGCGGCCAGCGCGGCGCTGGCGGCCCGCGCGGCGGCGTCGCCGCGCCGCCAGGCGGCGCAGAGCATCCAGGCCGCCGCCGCGTACAGCCAGGCGAACACCGCCAGGCCCGGCAGGCCCATATCGGTCCCGGCCTGCAGCAGCTCGTTGTGCGTGTGCGGCGGGCGGTTGTTGAGCGCGGGCGTGGGATAGGCCTGGCGCACGCGGCTGTCGCGGTACATATTCAGGCCCACGCCGGTTAAGGGGTAATCGCGGATAATCAGCAGGCTGTTGCTCACCAGGTCCACGCGCGACCCAACGCTGATCTCGTCGCGCGCGGCGGTGTTTTCGCGGCTGGCGGGCTGAAAGGCGCTGGCCATGATCGCGGCCTGCAGCGCCGCCAGCGCCGCCACGCCCGCCAGCGCCCACCAGCGCCGCCGGCCCGCCGGGATCAGCAGCGCCGCCGCCGCCAGCGCCGCCAGCACGCCCAGCAGCGCCGCCCGGCTCTGCCCCAGGAACAGCGCCAGCAGCAGCAGCGCGCCCGCCGCGCCCGCCGCCGTTCGCAGCCCAGGGCCGCGCGGCGGCCCGGCGGCGATGCCCAGCAGCAGCGGCGCCAGCCACGCCAGCGCCCCGGCGATCTCGTTGGGGTTGAAGCCGGTTTCAAAAGCCGGGAAGTTGCGAATCGTCGGCAGCGCCGCGATGACGCCCCACAGCTGGCCGGACTTGCTGACGCTCCACTGCGTCGCGCCCAGGGCCAGCGCGGCGGCCAGCAGGCCCAGCGCGGCGGCGGCCCACAGCGGGCGGTCCAGGCTGCCGGCGGCGCGCGCGCGCTCGACCAGCGTCCAGCACAGCCACAGGCCCAGCAGCGGGCGCGCCAGCAGCGCCAGGCCGCGCGTGTACGGCGCGAGGTAAACGTTGAGCGCCGCCAGCAGCACCAGCGCGGCGCAGGGCCACAGCAGCGGCGTGCGCGTCAGCAGGCGGCCGTGCACCAGCCAGCGCGCGCCGGCGAACACCGGCCACAGCAGCAGCAGCCACAGCCAATTGTCGCGCACCGGCGGCCCATAGGCGAAGGCCAGCAGCGCCGCGATCAGCGCCGCCGGTTCCAGCCGCAGCAGGGCGGCGGCGCTATGCTGAACGCGCGGCGCCATCAAAGACAATTTCGCAGCCCCCCGGCCAGCAACCGGCGGCGCGGCCAACGGTTACATTGACTCTTACGAGCCAATCATGATATATTAGCATATATATTGTCTATTATCCGATACCATACTAGACAGCACCGAAGTTCGACATCCTTTGTCGAACCCTCTGAGCTGAAAGGCTGGAGAACCATGGCTGCACCGGCTGTCATCACCGTCTCGCTGGACACTTTCCGCCACAAAACCGCCGGCAAACAGGTTGTTCTGCTGTATTACTGGTCGCCGTATCGCCAACTGTTCCTCGCGCACCTGCTGGCCCAGGCTGGCGACGGGTTGTTATATTATCGCATTCCTGAAGATCAGGCGACGCTGACCGGGTGGCTGGGCGACCTGGCCGCTGAGCTGGCGTGCCAGGCGGACGGTTTCGGCGCGGCCCTGCGCCAGGCGCTGGCAGACCCCGCCGCCACGCCGGCGGCCCTGGGCGCGGCGCTGGCAGCGGACCTCAACGCGCACAGCGCGCGCCCGGCAGTCCTCTGCCTGGATGAGCTTGACCGCACAGCTTACGACGCCACCTTTGCGCGCTTCGCGCGCGCGCTGGTGGACGCGCTGGCCGCCGACTCGCAGCTTGTGTGCTGCGGCCGCGCGCTGAGCTATCAGCCCTGGTACGACTGCGCGGCCGCCGGCAAGGCGGTGGTTCTGGGGGCTGAGGACCGCGTGGACGACGTGATCTACACGGTTGAACAGAAGCCGCGCCCCCAGCTTGAGGTGTACGCCCTGGGGCGGGGCCACGCGCTGGTCAACGGCCGCCACATCACGAACTGGGATGGCGCGCTGCCGCACAACCTGTTCTTCTACCTGGTTGATCACCCGCTGGTCACGCGCGACATGATCTTCGAAACCTTCTGGCCAGAGCTACCGGTCAAAGAGGCGACGAACGTGTTCCACGTGACCAAGCGCAAGATCAGCGAGCGCATCAGCGCCAGGGTGGGCGACGACCAGAACTGCGAGCTGACACAGTACAGCGGCGGCTTCTACGCCCCCAGCAAGCGCATCACCCGCCACTACGACGTGGGCGAGTTCACCAGCGTCCTGGACCGCGCCCTCACCGCCGCCAACGACGACCAGGAAGAGGCGCTGCTGGCGCAGGCGGTGGCGCTTTACCGCGCGCCGTTCGCCGAAACTGTGAACATGCCCTGGGCGACCCAGCGCCGCGAGCAGCTTCGCCACAGCTACGCCCAGGCGCTGATCAACCTGGGGCGGCTGTACCGGCGGCGCGGCGACGCGCAGCAGGCGCTGGGCGCGTTTGTGCGCGCGCTCAAAGAGACGCCCGCGCGCGAAGACATCCACCGCGACGTGATGGCGCTGTACCTGAAGCTGGATATGCCGGGCGCGGCGCTGGCGCAGTACCACGCGCTGGAGCGCCTGCTGGACGAAACGCTGCGCATCAGCCCCGCGCGCGAAAGCCGCGAGCTGTACGAGCAGGTTAAAGCGCGCTTCTAGCGCCGCCGCTGGCTCAGTCTACAAAGCGATATTTGATCAGCGTCCACAGGGCAATCGGCGCGTCGGTCCACTTGATCTTCTTGCCTTCCGTCCACTCGCGCCCGTTGTACGAAATGGGAACTTCGTAGATGCGGATGCCCTGTTTAAGAACTTTGGCCGTGAACTCCGGCTCGAAATCGAAGCTGCGCGCGCGGATGCGCATATCCTCCACGACCTCGCGCCGGAACACCTTATAACACGTTTCCATGTCGCTGAGGATCGCGTTATACAGGATATTGGTCACCAGCGTGAGCGCCTTGTTGGCGACCATATTCCAGAAGTTCATCGCCTTGCGCGGCCCGCCCAGAAAGCGCGAGCCGTAAACCACTTTGGAGATACCTTCTTCCAGCGGCCTGAGCAGCGCCGGGTAGTCGCGCGGGTCATACTCAAAGTCGGCGTCCTGAATCAACAGCGCCTCACAGGTGGCGGCGGCGAACCCCGTGACCAGCGCCGCGCCTTTGCCCTGGTTGTGCGCGTGGTAGAGGACGCGCACATGGGGGCGCGCCTCCGCCTCGATAGCCTCCAGCACCGCGCGCGTGCCGTCCTGCGAGCCGTCGTCCACGATGATGATTTCGTCCGCCAGCTCCACATCCTCAACGCGCTGGAGCACCTCGGCGATCGTGCTGACTTCGTTGTAGCAGGGGATAATCACGCTCAGGGTGAGGCGGCGCCTGCCGGTTCTGGCGGCGGCTGGCTGGGTATACGGCTGCATTAACACCTGTCCTTTCCCGCGCCCGGCGGCAGCGCTGCCGGGCGGCTGGCACGGCCTAATACTAGCTGAAAATGCGCACCTGTGAATATCGAACTGCGGCCAGCCGCCCGCCCGCGCCGCAATCCTCTATTGTTAGGGTCCGCCGTTGACTATAGAATGGAGCAAAGGGGCGCACTTTCCCCGGCCCAGGCTCACGCTGTATAAGAGGATTTCCCGTTGGTAAAACAAACCCCTGACTCCGCCGCTGCCTCGCCGCGCGTCGCGCAGGATGTCGCGCGCCGGCACGTGCCCTGCAACCTGTGTGGCAGCGCTGACCGCCGCCCATTCTGCCCGGAAAACGGCCTGGGCCTGGTCGAGTGCCAGAACTGCGGCCTGGTCTACGTCAGCCCCCGGCCTGACGCCGCTGAGCTGTACGCGCTCTACGGCGAAACCTACTTCCACAACGGCGAGTCTGGCGTGGTGGGCTACAGCGATTACGTGAAAGACGAAAACAACATCCGGCGCACGGCGCGCCGCCGGCTGCGGCACCTGGAGCGCTTTATCCAGCCGGGCCGCCTGATTGACGTGGGCTGCGCCGCCGGCTTCTTCATAGACGAAGCGCGCCAGCGCGGCTGGCAGGTTGAAGGGCTGGACGTGTCCTCGTTCGCGGTTGAGTACACCCGCGCACATTTCGGCCTTACCGCGCATCTCGGCTCGCTCACGGAGGCTGATCTGCCGCGCGGCGGCTACGACCTGGTAACGCTGTGGGATGTGATCGAACACGTGCCGGACCCCAAAGCCTACGTGCAGCGCGCGGCTGAGCTGCTGCGCCCCGGCGGCGTGATCGTGCTGGCGACGCCCGACGTGGGCAGCGTTCCGGCGCGGCTGGCGGGCCGCCGCTGGGTGGGCTTCAAGCTGTCAGAGGAACACATCTACTACTTCTCGGTCCAAACGCTGACGCGCCTGCTGAACGCCGCCGGCTTCGACGTGCTCAACGTGCGCCACGTGGGCAAATACGTGACGCTGCGCCTGTTCATTGACCGGCTGGGCATGTACTTCCCGCGGCTGGCGGGCCTGCTGGCAGTCTTTGAGCGCACGTTTAAACTGTCGGAACGCGCCGCTTACATCAACCCCTTCGACATCGTGGCCATCACCGCGCGCAAGCGCTAAGCCGGGGCGATGACGGACACGAACACAGAACGGCTGTTGAACCTGAGCAGGGCTTTCGCGCTGCTGTTCGTGCTGGGGCTGTCGGTTGTGTTCGCCCTGACGGGCGTGATCGCGCCGGACTACCGCACCTATATCGCCGCTGTCACAGATCGCACCAGCCCTGATTTCACCGTTTTTCTGTATGGCTACTGGCTCATACCGCTGTTTCAGGTATTGAGCCTGCTGCCGCTGCCGGTGGGCTATCTGCTGTTTTCGGTCGCCAACGTTGTTGGTGTGTGGTGGGCGACGCGCGTTTTCCGGGGCAACCTGTTTATCGCCCTGTTCAGCTATCAGATGCTAAGCGTGCTGTGGTACGGCAACATTGTCGGTATTGTGGCCGGCGCGCTGGCGCTGATGCAGTGGAGCATGCGGCGCAAGCGCTGGCTGCTGGCGGGCACAGCCTGGGCGCTGGCCGCTGGCAAGATGCAGTCAGGCCTTCCGCTTGGCCTGGCGGTCTGGCTGCTCGAAGGGCGACATCCACGCCCGCTGCTGATTCTGCTGCTGGTGGTGGTGGCTTCACTGGCGCTTTACCCTGGGTGGCCGCAGGATATCATCAACACGGCAGGCAATGCCAATACCTCTGGCAATATGTCCTTATGGCAGTGGGTCGGGCCGCTGGCGCTGCTGCTGTGGCTGCGGCTGCCGCGCACCCTGACCGGCATCACAGCGACGCTGGCGCTGACATCCCCCTATTTCCAGCAGGGCGATCTCATCATGCTGCTGGTGCTGCCTGTCGGCGCGCTGGGCCTGCTGGGTAACACCGGTTTCCTTTTCACGGTGTATGGATGGGAAGCGTTGAAACTGACGGTTGTGTTCCCGGCTGCTGTCTATATCCGGGGGCTTTTTGACAGACGGTCAAAACATAAACGTGGCAATGATGCGCTGGCTGCGTCAACCCCGTAACCTGCTGCTGGCGCTGGCCAGCCTGATTCCGCTGCTGCTGATGCTGGCGCACAACAGCGCCTACATCTACAACTTTCCGCTGAACGATCAGTGGTCATCCGCCTGGGGCGACTTCCCCGATCACAGCTCGGTGGATGTCGCCGCCCGCGCCGCCGACGGCACGCTGACCGCCGCCGACCTGTTTCAGCAGCACACCAGCCACCGCATCTTCTTCAGCCAGGCGCTGACCGCGCTCAACGCCGCCGTCACCGGCTGGGATATCCGCGTGGAGCTGTACGCGGGCATCGCGCTGGCCGTTATCAGCGCGCTGCTGCTGGTGGATATCCTGCGGGCGCAGGAACCCGCCGCCGCCGGGCCGGGGCTGCTGGCGTTCGCGCTGCTGACGTTTTCGCTGCGCCAGGACAACATGTGGCGCGCCGGGTTTCTCAACGTGTGGTTTTTCCTGTTCGTCTTTCTGGCGCTGGCGCTGTGGCTGCTCTGCCGGCTGCCGGTGCGCTGGCGCACGCTGTTTCTGACAGCCGCCGCGGGCGTCGGCGCCACCTTCGCGCTGTTTCCCGGCTTCCTGGTGTGGCCGGTGCTGTTCGTCAGCATGTATGTGCGCGGCTACCGCAAGCCCCGTTACCAGATTGTCTGGCTGCTGATCTTCCTCATCGTGATCGCGCTGTACTTCACCAACTACGACCTGAAGCTCAGCCCGGTGCGCCCGCAGAACCAGAACCTGAACCACGCCGGTTTCGTGCTGGCGATGCTCGGCGCGCCCTTCGTGCCGTTCGACACCGCCGGCAGCGCCTTCGACCTGGCGGCGCTCATCGGCGCGGGCGGGCTGGCGCTGCTGGCTGTGAACGCGGTATGGCTGCTGCGCCGCCAGCGTGACTGGCAAACGGTGGGCGTGTGGCTGTCGCTGGCGCTGTTCGGCGTCGGCACGGCGGCGGCGACCGCGCTGGGCCGCAACTGGATTTTCGACCGCAGCGCCCCGCTGACCGACCGCTACGTTGTCTCGGCTAACTGGCTCTGGCTGGGGCTGATCGCGCTGGGGCTGGTCGCGGTTGTTCGCACCCTGCGCGCCGCGCGGCGCGGAACGGGCGCGCGGCTGCTGCTGGCGCTCAACGGGGTGGCGGCGCTGGCGCTGGCTGTGCTGTACGTCCCGGCCAACACCCAGTCGCAGCCGCAGCCGTTTTACCCCGCCACCACGGAAGAAATTCAGGCGTGGTCAGACTGCCTGCTCAATTACCCCGTTGACCGCCGCGACGCCTGCTTCGACCTCATCACTCACCGGCCCGAACGCGCTGAAGCAAATTACGAGCGCGCCAGCGCCCTGGCCGACAGCCGCCTGACCGTGTTCGGCAGGACGCCGCCGCTGACATTTGGCACAGACGCTGCCGATCTGCTCATCATCGAAGCGCCGGGCGCGGCCCAGGCGCGGCAGGCGCGCGCCCGGCTGGCGGTCGAGGCCGGGCAGGTGATATACGCGCTGCCGGACGGCGAAACCGCCGCTGCGGCGGGCGTGACGGTTGTGCGCGATGCGTGCGCGGCCCTGCTGAGCCTCACCTCCCGGCCCACTGGCCTGGCGAGGGGAGCTGCTGAGGTCTGGCACATTCGCGTCGGCGGCGCTACACTACCGGCGTGCCGGGCTGAGGGGTTCGCGCAGGAAGCGGTCTACCCGGCCTACGCTAACCCGCAGCAGCCGTTCACGCTGTTTATTTTGCACCGTGCAGGTGACTGAGACGATTTCCTCACACGTATCCGCTGCCACCGGCCCGCCAGCGCCCCGCCGGCTGGAGCCGTATCTGCTGCCCGCCGTGCTGCTGCTGGCCGTGATCGTGCGCGTGGCCGTCCTGCTGGCGTTCCCGCAGGTGTTCGCCTTCGACCAGACCGGCGCGGTGCATGGCTCCGACGCCTACGACGCCTACGCGCAGAACCTGCTGGCGACCGGCGTCTACGGCCGCGCGCCGGGCGTGCCCGACGCGGCGATCCCGCCGCTGTACAGCTACGCGCTGGCGCTGGTCTACGGCGTTTTCGGGCGCGGCCACTGGCAGGTGGGCCTGTTTCACACGCTGCTGGACGCGGCCTGCATCGTTATGCTCTATCACATCGGCAGGCGGCTGTTCCCGCGCGGCGCGTGGGTGGGCGCGCTGGCCGGGCTGTTCTACGCGCTCTACCCGTACCTGGTGTTCCAGAACCTGACGCTGATCGACACGCCGTTTTTCATGGTCTGGCTGTACGCCCTGCTGCTGCTGCTGGTGCTGCTGCGCGCGCGCCCGCGCATGGACCGCGCCGGGTGGGCGCTGGCCGCGCTGGCCGGGCTGGCGCTGGGCCTGGGCCTGCTGACACGGCCCATCACGCCGCCGCTGGCCGCGCTGGCGGGCGTCTGGTTTCTGTTCCGGCTCAGCCTGCGCCAGACCGTCGCGCGGCTGCTGCCGGTGGCGCTGATCGGCGCGGGCGTGCTGGCCCCCTGGATCGCCCGCAACTACGCCGTGTACGACGCCTTCGTGCCGATGACGACCACCAGCGGCGCCAACTTCTGGCAGGGCAACAACCCGCTGACCGTGCCGGTGTTCCGCGCCGGCTACGATGTGCAGTGGACCGCGCCTGACCTGCAAACGGCGGACCCGTACAGCCGCGAGGCCGACGCCGAGCGCTTCGCGCTGGCGCTGGGCTACCTGCGCGATAACCCGGCGCGCATCCCTGAGCTGCTGTGGACGAAATTTCTGGTGCACTGGAGCGTTGATATCGCGCCGCGCTTCAACCCAGTGGCGGGCGAGCTGCCGCCCATTGACTACCAGGGCAACGTCACAATCGAAACCGGCGCGGGCGGCATGGCGATGACCGGCCTGCCGGCAGGCGACCCGGTGGAAGCCTACTCAACGCCGCTGTTCGACCAAATCGGGCGCACGCTGCACCGCGTCTACTGGGGCGGGCTGTTCGCGCTGGGGCTGGTGGGCGTGGCCGCCAGCGCGCGCTATTGGCGTGAGGTCTCGCTGCTGTGGTTCGCGCAGCTCAGCATGACCGCCGTTTACGTCGTTTTCCACCCGTCCACGCGCTACCGCGCCCCGACCGACCCGCTGTTCTTCCTCTTTTCAGCCTGGGCGCTGGTGTGGCTGGCGGGGCGCTGGCGGGCGCGGCACGCCGCGCTCACGCCGGGGGCAGCAGCAGCGTCAGCGCCGCCCACCACGCGCTGAGGCCGTAGCCGATCAGCGCCAGCCCGCTGGCCGCCGACACCACGCGCACCGCGCGCGGGCTGACCCACCGGCGCGCCGCGCTCAGGGCCAGCGCCAGCACCACCACCCAGGCCAGCGCCCCGATCAGCATCGCCGCGACAGCCAGCGCGCCCGCCGTTTCCAGCGGCGGCCAGCTTGTGTCCCAGCGCATGAAGAAGCTGCCCGCCAGCGCGATCCAGCCAATAACCGTCAGCGGATTAAACAGCGTGATGAGCAGCCCGGCGCGGTAGTCGTGCCAGCCGGCGGCGGCGGGCTGCGCCCCGTCCCCGGCGGTCAGCTCAATGCGCGTGCGGATCGCGCCCAGGCCCAGCCAGCACAGCCAGGCCCCGCCCAGCGCCCACAGCGCCAGCCGCAGCGGCACGCTCTGGGTGAGCAGCGCCGCCAGCCCGAAGTACACGGCGAAAGCGTAAAGCGCGTCGGATGTGACTGACCCCAGGTTGAACACGAACGCCGGCCAGAAGCCGCTGGCGATAGCCCGCTGGCCGGTGGCGATGGTGACTGGCCCCGGCGGAATGGCGACGACAACCCCAATAACGAACGCGGCCAGCAGCATAGCGATCATAGCGGTAACACGACTCCTTGGCGGGCGGGCGCGGCGGCGCGAACTGCGCCGCCAATCATAAGCGCACCGCGGGCGTCAGGCAAGCGTCAGGCAGGGGTACAGCGCCCGTCCATCGCGCCCGCGCGCCCTGGTTTATAGTTAAAAAGAGTTGGGGGCACAACGCTTTTCTAACGTCGCCCGCTTAAACTGTAAACACACACAACTTTGTGAGCTGTGAGAGCGATGCGCGCCGCCTAACACCGGGCGGCCGTTAAAGTAAGGAGCAGAAGATATGTGGCGCAAACTTATCGTGATCGGCCTGCTGCTGGCCGCTTTCGGCGCGCTGGCGACAGCGCCGGCGGCGGCGCAGAACGGGGCTGTCTGGACCGGACAGTTTTACAACAACCAATACCTGCTGGGCGCGCCAGCGTTCAGCCGGCAGGACAGCGCCATCGCCTTCAACTGGGGGGGCAGCTCGCCCGGCGAAGGCGTGGGCGCTGACAGCTTCAGCGCGCGCTGGGCGACGGATGTGTTCCTGCCAGCGGGCACGTATCGCTTCTGGGCGCTGGCCGACGACAACGTGCGCATCACCATTGACTTCAGCTATCAGCCCCTGATCGACACCTTTGACAGCGCGGCTGTCGGCCAGCTTGTCAGCGCCGACGTGACGCTGGCCGCTGGCTCGCATCACATTCAGGTGGACTACCGCGAGCAGACCGGCGACGCTTACGTCTACGTCACCTGGGCCAACCTGGCCACCAACCCGTCAGGGCCTAACTTCCCGATCAGCGGCCCGCCGCCGTCGGTGTCTGGCCAGTGGACGGCGCAGTATTTCACCAACCCGACCCTGTTCGGCACGCCGGTGCTGGTGCGCAGCGAGGGCAGCCCCACCAACAACTGGGGCGCGGGCGCGCCCGGCCCCGGCATCCCGGCGGACAACTTCTCGGCCCGCTGGACGGCTAACCTCGGCCTGGCGGCGGGAACCTACCGCATCACCACCCGCGCGGACGACGGCGTGCGCGTCTTTGTCAACGGCACGCTGCTGATTAACCAGTGGACGCTGGCTTCAGGCCAGACTTACAGCGCCGATATCAACCTGGGGGCCGGCACGCACAACGTGGTGGTGGAATACTTCGAGGCGGCGGGCGACGCTTACATCGAGTTCAACCTGGTCTCAATAAGCGCGCCGCCGCCAACCGCCGCGCCGCCGGTCGGCGGGGGCGCGTGGCTGGGCTACTACTTCAACAACACCAACCTGTCCGGCACGCCCGCCGCGATTGTCTCGGTAGGCGCGCCCGGCGGCAACTGGGGCGCTGGCTCGCCGCTGCCCAGCATCCAGCCGGATAACTTCAGCGTGCGCTGGGTGAGCACACAGAATTACGCGGCGGGCACGTACCGCATCACGGCGAAGGCCGACGACGGCGTGCGCGTTTTCGTCAACGGCGCGCTCGCGGTCAACGCCTGGGGCAGCGCCTCCGGCCAGACATACACCGCCGACGTCAATCTGGCGGCGGGTTCGCACACGATCACGGTTGAATACCTGGAGCTGACCGGCGCGACCTACCTGGAGTTCAGTTTCGCCCCGCTCGGCACTGCCCAGCCCGCGCCGCCGTCAGGCGCCGCCGGCGGGACCGCGACTGTGACGGCTTTCCGCCTCAACGTGCGCAGCGGCCCGTCAGCGACGGCGGACATTCTGACCAAGATCAACCGCAGCGAGACCTACCCGATCGTCGGCTGCAACACCGACCGGACGTGGTGGCAGCTTAACGTGAACGGGACGGTCGGCTGGGTGTCGGGCCGGTACGTGCAGACCGCCAACGCCGTCTGCAACGCGCCCTCAACCGGCGTGCAGCCCGCGCCCACCGGCTATAACGTGGTGGCGGCCTTCAACGTTAATGTGCGCGGCGGCCCGGCGACCCGCTTCCGCCAGCTTACTACCATGCGCGCCGGCGAAAGCGCCGCCGTCGTGGGCCGCAACGCGGACGCCACCTGGTGGCAGGTGGATTACAACGGCATTGTCGGCTGGGTGATCGGCGTGTACGGCGTCATGCAGGGCACGCCAGACCTGAACCGCATCCCCGTGACGGCCTGACAGCCGGCACAGCGAAAACGAGAACGCCCCCGCGCTCACAGTGAGCCGGGGGCGTTTTGCTGCCAGGGTGGAAAACGGCGGCGCTCAAGCGTCGCTGGCGTCAGCTTCGTCAGCTTCGTCAGCCGCGCCGCCTTCCTCAGCTTCCGGGGCGGCCGCCGGGCGCGGCGTGAGCGCGGCGCGCAGCGCGTCCGCGGCGGGCGCGGGGCCGGTCGCCGCCTGCAGCAGCAAATGCAGCCGCTGCGCCATCGCCGCCGGGTCCGGGTGGATGCCGTCCTGAAGCAGCGCCGTCTCAAAAAGCTGCTCAATCACCACGTCAATTAACGGGTTGTCGGGCGCGGCCTCCAGCATGGCGCTCAGGTTGTGCAACAGCGGGTGGCGCGGGTTGAGTTCCAGCGTTTTCACCGGCAGCTCGTACTCGCGGTCCAGCAGGCGGTTGATGCGGAACAGGTTGCGCTGCGGCGCGCTGTCGTCGCTCACCAGGCGCGCCGGGCTGGCGCTGAGCGTTTTGCTCTCGCGCACCGCGCGCACGCGCGCGCCCAGGACGGCGGCGGCCCGCTCGCGCACCGCGCTGAACGCGCCCGTGTTCAGCGGCTCAAGCTGCGGCGTCGTGTCGGGCTGCTCCGCGCCGATGTCGCGCAGGTCAATGTCGGCTTCGTCCACGCTGCGCAGCTTGTGGCCCTGAAATTCCGTCAGGCCCAGCAGCAGGAAGGGGTCAATCGGGTCGGTGAAGTACAGCACTTCGATGCCGCGCCGGCGGAAGGCGTCCAGGTGCGGGCTGCGGCGCGCGCTGTGAAAATCGCCGCCGATCACGTAGTAGATGTCCGTCTGCCGGGGGACCATGCGGCCCACGTAATCGGCCAGCGTGTGCAGCTCGTCAGGGTCGTCGTCTTTGGTGGTGGGGAAGTAAAGCAGCGGCTCGATCTCCGCCCGGCGCTCGGCGTCCACCACCACACCCTGTTTGATGAAGCGCCCGAAGGCGTGGTAGATGTCGAGATAGCGCGGCGTGTCGTTCTTCGCCAGCCGCTTGAGGTCGTTGAGCACGCGCCCGGTGAGCGCGCCGCGCAGGTTGACCATGACGCGGTTGGCCTGCACGCTCTCGCGGCTGACGTTCAGCGGCAGGTCCTCGCTGTCCACCACGCCCTGCACAAACTGGAGATACTCCGGCAGCAGGTCCTTGTTGTATTCCTCGATCAGCACTTTGCGCGCGTAGAGCTTGAGGCCCGGCTCGCGCCGCAGGGCGAAGGGGGACGCCTCGGCGCTGGCCGGGATGTAGAGCAGCGCGTAAAACTGAAGCGGCAGGTCAGCGCGCAGGTGGAGATGGTGCAGCGGCGGCTGAAAGTCCAGCGTCAGGCTGCGGTAGAAGTCGCTGTACTGCTCGTCGCTGACCTCTTTCGGGTCCTGCCGCCAGATAGCGGTCTGGCTGTTGGCCGGCTCTTCCTCGCCGGCGACGTAGATCGGGAAGGCGATGTAGTCCGAGTGACGGCGCACGATCTCTTTGAGCTTCCAGGGCTGCAAATACTCTCTGGCATCGTCCTTCAGGTAGATGATGATGTCGGTCCCGCGCGCCTCGCGCTCGGCAGGCTCGACGGTGTAGTTGTCGCCGCCGTCGCTTTCCCAGGCGCAGGCTTCGGCGTCGGGCCGGTAGGAACGCGACACCACGCGCACGCGCTCCGCCACCATAAAGACGGCGTAGAAGCCCACGCCAAACTGCCCGATCACGTCCTGCGCGGTGACGCCGCTGCTGCTGCCCATCGCCTCGATGAAGGCTCTGGCGCCGCTGTGGGCGATCACGCCCAGGTTGTCCACCAGCTCAGCCTGCGTCATACCGATGCCGCTGTCGCTGATCGTGAGCGTGCCGGCGGCTTCGTCCGGCCTGATCTCGATGTACAGCTCAGCGTCGGCGTCGCGCACGTCGGCGTTGGTGAGCTGCTCGAACTGGATGCGGTTGAGCGCGTCAGAGGCGTTCGAGATCAGCTCGCGCAGGAAGATGTCGCGCTCGGTGTAGAGCGAGTGCACCAGAATGTTGAGAAGCTGCTGAATTTCGGCTTTAAAGGCAAATGTTTCGGCCACAGTGTGAACCCCCAGGGGTAGATGTCTTAATCGCCGTTGTTGTATCACGCCACTGTTAGAAAGCGATAAAAAGCGGCAGGCGACTTGCCGCCGCGCTGGAAAGCGGGCCGTTTACCCCGCCAGCGGCGCGGCCCACCCTTGCATTTCCCCGCGCAGGCGCCACAATCATCGCCGGCGCTGGCACGCCAGCTCACACAGCCGCGCCCAGGAGGCCGCACCATGTCGGGTTCACAACTGCTGCGCGCCCGCGACGTCCGTTTTAGCGCGGGCAAAACGCCGATCCTCACCGGCGCAGACCTGGACCTGCGCGCCGGCGAGTTCGTCGGGCTGATCGGCGCTAACGGCGCGGGCAAAACCACGCTGCTGAAGGTGATTTCGGGCCTGTGGCCGGGCGCGACCGGCGAGATCGCGCTGTTGGGCCGCCCGCTGCGCGCTTACCGCCCGCGCGAGATCGCGCAGGTGGTGGCGCATGTGCCGCAGTCTACCCGCGTTGATTTCGCCTTCACCGTGCGCGACGTGGTGCTGATGGGCCGCAGCCCGCACCTGAGCCGCTTTCAGGTCGAAAGCGGGCACGATCGCGCGCTGGCGGAGCGCGCGCTGCGCACCACCAGCACGCTGCACCTGGCGGACCGGCTGATAACGACGCTCAGCGGCGGCGAGCTGCAGCGCGTGGTGCTGGCGCGGGCGCTGGCGCAGGAACCGCGCCTGCTGCTGCTGGACGAGCCAACCAACAACCTGGACATCCGGCATCAGGTGGCGGTGCTGCGGCTGGCGCATGACCTGGCGCACACCAGCGGCCTGGGCGTGCTGGCCGCCATCCACGATATCGGCCAGGCGGCCCGCTGGTGCGACCGCCTGCTGCTGATGGCGCGCGGGCGCATCGTGGCCGACGGCGCGCCGGAGGCGGTGCTCACGCCGGCGCGGCTGGCCGAGGTGTTCGAGATTGAGGCGCGCCTGTATCACGACCCGTACACCGGGCACATCGCGCTCTCAGTCCAGTGAGGGCGCTGGCGGTTAGCTGCTAACTATGGGGAAGGCCCGCTGATGAAACCTGGCAAAGTGCGCCCGCTGGCGATCTGCGTGTTCCGGCGCGGGGACAGCATCCTGGTCGCCGAAGGCCGCGACGACAGCAAACAGCAGACGTTCTACCGGCCTTTAGGCGGGCGCATCGAGTTTGGCGAGCGCGCCGCCCAGACAGTGGCGCGCGAGCTGCGCGAGGAAATTGGCCAGGATGTGCGCGACCTGCGCTACCTGGGCGCGCTGGAGAACATCTTCACGTATGAGGGCCAGGTCGGTCACGAGATCGTGCTGGTGTTCGACGGCGCGTTTGTGGACGAGAGCGTCTACGCGCGCGACGCCATCGCCGGCACGGAAGCTGACGATCTTCTGCACCCGCTGTTCATGGCTTACTGGAAACCGCTGGCCTTCTTTCGCGGCGGCGCGGCCCCGCTGTACCCGGATGGCCTGCTGGCGCTGCTGGACGCGGACGGCGATTAGGGTGGCAAGCCGCACCACAGGGTGTATAATACGGACGAATGCGAGCCAATGAAGGACAGATTACGATGCCTAGCCTGGGACCAACCGAACTGATTATCATCCTCGTGATCGTGCTGCTGCTGTTCGGCGTGGGCCGCGTATCCCGCATCGGCGGGGAGCTGGGCAGCGCCGTCGCCAACTTCCGGCGCGGGCTGGAAGAGGGCGGCAAGAAAGAAGCTGCCGGGGCTGCCGAGACCGATAAAACCAAAAACAGCTAAGCCCTGCGGTCCAGGGGGCCGTTGGAGCATCGCGCATGAGCAGACGGCGCGGCAGTCATGCCGCGCCGTTTTATATTCAGACGCGCGCCCGCCTACGGCAGGTTGACCGGCTGTTCGATGCGGAAGGTGGACTGGACCACGCCGTTAGCGTTCGCCAGCGTTACCACGTCGCCCGGCTCGCCAAAGACCGCCGCCCGCTGGCCCCAGTGGAGCGCGATCGGCGTGTTCTGGCCGGCGCGGGTAAAGACCGTGATCTGCGCGTTAGTGAACACGCGCTGCGCCGGGAAGGTGAACGTGTTGCCATCGCCGTCGCTCAGCGTCCAGCCATTCAGATCAACCGCGCCGCCCCGGTTGCGGATTTCCACGCCCTCAGCGGTGATGTCGCCGGGGTTCAGCACGTTCACGATCTCCACCTGCGCGTTGACGGCCGTCGGCGCCAGCGTCAGCGTCGGGCGGGCCGCCGCGCCGTCAGCGGCCTCGGCGGTTGTCTCAGCGGTTGTCTCAGCGGTGGATTCAGCGGCGGCTTCAGCGTCCGCGGTGGTCTCCGGCACAACGTCGGCGCGCGTCAGGGGGCAGCCTTCCAGCGGCACGATCAGCACATCGCCAATTTGCAGGCCGGTGGCGGTTTCCTCGCTCAGGCCGTTGATCTCCATCACGTCAAAGCCGGACGCGCCGTAAATTTCGGCGATGCCAAAGGGCGTGTCGCCGGCTTCCAGCGTGTGCAGAATACAGTTGGCCGGCAGCGCGGTGGCGGTCTGCTGGAGCGCGGCGTTAGCGCCCAGCACTTCGGGGTCAAGCGTGGGCGCGGCAGCCTGCGTGCCGGGCTGGCCGGTCTCCAGGATGCCAGTTGGCAGCGCGCCGATCGAGCCGGGCAGCGGCGTCGCCGTCACGATGATCACCTGCGGTGTCGCGTTCGGGTCGGCGGTGGCGGTCACGATCACCGGAACCTGTATAACGGTCACGACCGGGCCGGGCTGGCCGCCGCTGTCGCCTTGCAGCACACCACACCCGGCAGCCAGGATTATCACAGCGAGAGAAACCAGCACGCGGCGCATACCTCGCCTCGCTTTCTATACAATCAATCAGCGCAGCAAATTGAAGTGTAGCACAGGGGGCAAACGCCAGCAATCACGCCGCCAGCGCGCCTCTACCCGTTAGCGGGCAGGTTTCGCCAGCTTACTAAAGTCACTATGGCGTTTGCAAGAGAATTGCAGTATACTGCAAGAGCAGTGCGGGGCAAACAAGGCAATGGGGCCTTACCCGCATGGACGCTGTGGTTGGGCGTCCGGCATGCCACACGGGAAAACTGCCAGGCCCGCATCGTTGTTTAGCCGCTGTCTGGTCTGTGTAGGGTTCTCTTGAAGTACCGCATCAGCCCTCCTGAACCACCTGGGCGTGTAGGTTACCTCAGGCTGTAGCAAAACCAACACCCGTTCCATCAGGAGAGAGTTACACAATGGCACCTCGCGCTCGTGGTAAAGTCAAGTGGTTCAACGGTGACAAGGGCTACGGCTTCATCACCCAGGACAACGGCCCCGATCTGTTCGTTCACTATTCGGAGATTCGCGGCAGCGGCTACCGCACCCTCAACGAAGGCGACGTCGTTGAATTCGACATCACCGACGGCAAGAAGGGCAAGCAGGCCAGCGCTGTCACAGTTGTCCAGGGCTAAAACGGTTTCGCCCATCGTAACCGCCCCCCTCACCGGGGGCGGTTTTTTTATCGCCCAACCGCCCCGCCCCCGCCAAAATATGCTATCATAGAGGCAGCGGGTTTATCAGGAGGACACGCGAGATGAGCACAGCCAACAACGCCGACAACGCTGCCAAAAAAGCGGATGAGATACGCCAGCAGGTTGAGGACACGGTTGAAGACGTTCGCGAGGATGTCGAGCAGCATCTGTCTGAGCTGCGGCGCGAGGCCCAGGCGCGCGCCGAGGATGTGAAGCGCGAAGCGGCCAAACAGCTCAACACCGCCGCCGAAACGATCCGCCGCGAAGCGCGCGAATCCGGCCAGGCGGATGAGGAAGCCCTGCAGCGAATTGATGAGATCGCCCAGCGTCTGGAGAAAACAGCCGGCTATCTGAACAGCCGGTCGATGCAGGAAATCGGCGGCGACGCCACCAAGGTCGTTGTGCGCAACCCCTGGCGCGCCGTTATCATATCGTTTGTGGTGGGCTTTCTGCTGGGCCTGATGCTGCGCGGCGACGATTAGCGGTAGCGCCGCACAGCGCAGCGCGTTTATAATCCACAACCGGGCCGCACCAGCCCGGTTTTTCATATACCGGCCCGGCAGCGAAAGGACGGTTCAGCCCAGACATGGTCAAATTCATGATGATTTTCTACCAGCCCGACAGCGTCATGAAGTTCGAGAACATGTATAACGACCTGCTGGCGCTGGTTGAGCGCATGCCGGCCATCACCCGGCGGCAGGTGGTCAACAGCCTGGGCAGCCTCACCGGCACGGCGCGCATTTACCGCATCCTGGAAGTGTATTTTGAGGACGAAACCCTCATGCGGGCGGCGCTGATGTCGGCGCGCGGCCAGGAAGCCGGGGCTGAGCTGCGGACCCGGTTCCCGCGCGACTCTTACGAGATCATTTACGCGCAGGTCTACGAAGAAGCCGGCGGCCACACCCCTCAGGCCAGCGCGCCGACGAGCGCGCCAGCCAGCGCGCCGGCTGATTCCGTAGAGAAAGAGGGTGACGAATAACCACCATGCAGGCGTTAAAAGAGCGTATTCTGGCCGAAGGTCAGAACCTCGGCAGCGGCATCCTCAAGATAGACAGCCTGCTCAACCACCAGATTTACCCTGACCTGATGGTGGAGATGGGCCGCGAGATGGCGCGGCGGTTCAGCGGCATCCCGATAGACCGCATCCTCACGGCGGAAATCTCCGGCATCGCCCCGGCCCTCACGACTGGCATCGTGCTGGGCGTGCCGGTCGTGTACGCCCGCAAGAAAAAGCCGATCACGATGGCCGGGCCGGTCTTTCTGGAGACAGCCCCCAGCCACACCAAAGGCGGCGATGTGTCGCTGCTGGTTTCGGCGGAGTTCCTGCACGCGGGCGAGAACATCCTGGTGATTGACGACTTCCTGGCCACCGGGCGCACGCTGATGGCGCTGGCGCGCATGGTGGCCAGCGCGAAGGCCAACCTGGTCGGCGTGGGCGTCGTGGTCGAAAAGACCTTTGAGGGCGGGCGCGAGCTGATGCGCCAGGCCGGCTACACCAGCATCGCGATTGAGGCGCTGGCCTGCATCACCAGCATGGACGGCGACCAGATCGTGTTTGCGGACTGACGGTATGACTGACCTGCGCGCGGGCGGCATCGCTATCCTCGATTTCGGCTCACAGTACACCCAGTTGATCGCGCGGCGCGTGCGCGAGCAGAATGTTTACGCGGAGGTTTTCCCCTGCGACGCCAGCGCGGACCAGGTGAACGCGCACAGCCCGCGCGGCTATATCCTGTCCGGCGGGCCGAACAGCGTCTACGAGGCGGGCGCGCCGCAGCTTCCGGCGCATGTGCTCAGCAGCGGCCGGCCGCTGCTGGGCATCTGTTATGGCATGCAGGCGCTCTCGCACGCGCTGGGCGGCATCGTCGCCCCGGCGCAGGGCCGCGAGTATGGCCAGGCGACTATCACGCACGACGCCAGCAGCCCGCTGCTGCGCGGCCTGCCCGCCGCCCTGGACGTGTGGATGTCGCACGGCGACCGCATCGAGCAGCCGCCGCCCGGTTTCGTGACGCTGGCCGCCTCACAGAACGCACCTTTCGCCGCCATCGGCGACGCCGCGCGCGGCCTGTATGGGGTGCAGTTTCACCCGGAGGTGCGGCATACGCCGCTGGGCGCGGAGCTGCTGCGCAACTTCGTGTTCGACATCTGCGGCTGCCTGCCGGTGTGGTCGCCCGCCGCCTTTATCGAGGACGCCGTCAGCCGCGCGCAGGCGCAGGTCGGCGCTGAGCGCGTGCTGCTGGGCCTCAGCGGCGGCGTGGATTCGGCGGTGGTGGCAGCGCTGCTGCACCGGGCCATCGGCCCGCAGCTCACGGCGATCTTTGTCAACACCGGGCTGCTGCGCCAGCACGAGGCGCGCGAGGTGGTCGAGGTGTTTCAGCACGGCCTGGGCCTGAACCTGATCGCCGTAGACGCGACTGAAACGTTCCTGGGCGCGCTCCAGGGCGTGAGCGACCCCGAAGCCAAGCGCAAGATCATCGGGCGGCTGTTCATTGATGTGTTCGCTGAGGAGGCGCGCCGGCTGCGAGGCGTGCGGTTTCTGGCGCAGGGCACGATCTACCCGGACGTGATCGAGAGCGCCGCCGCCAGCGGCCAGGCGCGCACCATCAAGAGCCACCACAACGTCGGCGGCCTGCCGGACGACCTTCAGTTTGAGCTGGTGGAGCCGGTGCGCGACCTGTTCAAGGATGAGGTGCGGCGCGTGGGCACGGCGCTGGGCCTGCCCGACCATATCGTGTGGCGGCAGCCATTTCCAGGGCCGGGGCTGGCGGTGCGCTGCCTGGGCGACATCACCTGGGAGCGGCTGGAGGCGCTGCGCGCCGCCGACGCCATCTTCCGCGACGAGCTGGAGCGCGCCGGCCTGCTGCGCGCGGGCACATCGCAGTCGTTCGCCGTGCTGCTGCCGGTCAGAAGCGTGGGCGTGATGGGCGACAACCGCACGTATGAGGAAGTGATCGTGCTGCGCGCCGTCACCACTGACGATTTTATGACCGCCGATTGGGCGCGCCTGCCGCACGACCTGCTGGCGCGCGTGAGCAGCCGCATCGTTAACGAGGTGCGCGGCGTCAACAGGGTTGTCTATGACGTGACCGGCAAGCCGCCCGGCACGATTGAATGGGAGTAAACCGCGTATGTTCGCTGCGCTGCTGCGCCGCCTGGCCCGGCCCGAACCGCCGCCCCCCTGGGGGCTGTTCGCGGCGGTCAACGCGGCGCTCGTGGGCCTGATCGCGATTGTCGCCGGCTCGTTTATCGGCCTGTCGGTTTTTGGCGACCAGCCGGCGGCGCTGCTGACCGGCTGGACAATCGGCAGCCTGGTGACGGTTATTTTCGTGGCGGTGGCGTGCCGCCAGCCGGCTGAGCGCGCCGCGCTGCGCCTGGAAGCCGGTGACAGCCGCCTGTACCTGGTGCTGCTGTTCAGCCTGGGCATGGCAGTGGTGTTTGACCTGGTTATCATGGCGCTGAGCGGCGGGTTCCTGCCCACCCCAGAGCTGCTGGACCTTTACGTTCAGCCTGATTCGGCGCTGGCCTGGGTTATCGCGGCGGCGCTGCTGCTGGCGGCTCAGCCTATCGCTGAGGAACTGGTGTTCCGGGGGATGCTCTTTCCAGCGGCGCGGGCGCGCTTCGGCCCCTGGGCGGCCCTGCTGCTGACGGCGGCTCTCTACGCCGCGTTTCACTTTATCGCCTACGCGCGGCCGGGGCTGCCGCTGGCGCACGCCCTGGCCGCGCCCCTGCTGGCCGGGCTGCTGCTGACCGGCGTGCGCGCCTACACCGGCTCGACGCGGGCGGCGATCATCGCGCACGCGGCGTTCGGGCTGTTCGCGCTGCTCAAGCTGCTGGCGCTGGTGGGGTAAAGCCGCCAAACGTTCAATCAAGCGCGAAAGCGCACTCGCCCGCCGCGACCGCACACTCGGCCAGCGGCGCGCCGCCGCGCTCCACGCGGAACAGCGCAGCGGGTGTGTCGCTGGCCCAGAAGCGGCGCAGCGGCGACACACGGCTCCAGGCGTGGCGCGTGCCGCAGGCCGCCGGCGGCTCTGGCTGCGCCTGGTCCGTCACCCACACCTGGAAACAATCGCCGGGCGGCAGCGCCGCCGGCGGCGCGCTGCCCCGGCTCCACATGGACGCGCGGAAAACCAGCGCGTCGCCGCCAGCCTGCGTTTGCACAAACGTCAGGTCGCTGACGTTGATGCTCTCAGCGGCCACATTGAGCAGCGTCAGCCCGCTAGCGTCGTAGATCAGGCGGACATCGGCGGGCGGCACGGTGGGCGCGACCGCCGCCGCCGTAACAGTGGGCGCGGTTTCAGACACGGCGGGCGGGCGCGTGGCTGTGACAGTGACGGTGGGCGTCAGCGCCGCGCGCGTGACAGCGCCGCCGGCGGGAACGCCGGTCAGCGTGCTGGCGGCCTGGGCCGGTGCGCCGCCGCCCGAACCTGCCGCGAGCAGCGCGCCCAGCCCCAGCGCGGCGGCGAGCAGCGCCAGCGCAGCGCCCGCCGCGTAGCGGCCAACCCGGCGCGTTCCCGCCGGCGGCGTTTGGCGCCGGGCGGAGCCGGTGTCGGAATCAACCAGCGTAGGCGCTTCCGGGTCAGCCACGACCCACGCGGGCGTCCGTTCCAGCGCGGGCGAGGCCGGCAGGCGCAGCGGCAGCGGCAGCCGCCGCGTGATCTCGTCGTCGTCGGTCATGCCGAGCGCGCTTTCCAGAGCCGCCACGAACTCCGCGCCTGTCTGGTAGCGCTGCGCTGGCTCTTTCGCCAGCGTTTTGAGTACCATCGCTTCGACCGCCGGGGAAAGGCTGCGGTTAAACAGGGACGGCGGCGGCGGCGCGTCGTTGATCTGCTTGAGCGCCACGCTCATGATGGATTGGTCGTCAAAGGGCACGCGCCCGGCCAGCATCTCATACAGCACCACGCCCAGCGCGTACAGGTCGCTCTGCGGCGCAGCCATGCGCGACGACTCAGCCTGTTCGGGGGCGATATAATGCACACTGCCGAACGTCGTGCCGATCGTCCCCTCAGGCACGTTCAGCACCAGGCCGAAGTCGGTCAGGACGGCGTGGCCGTCAGCCATCACCATGATGTTAGAGGGCTTGACGTCGCGGTGGATAACGCCCGCCTGGTGCGCGTAATCGAGCGCGTCGGCCACGTCAGTGACGATGCGCAGCGCGTCGGCAGGGGCGATGAGCGTGCCGGCGGCGGTGTGGTCTTTGAGGATGCAGCGCAGGTCGCGCCCCGCCACGAAGCCCATCGCCATGTAATAAATATCGCCGGCCTGGCCGAACTGGTACACGTCAACAATATGCGGGTGGCGCAGCCGGGCGATAGCCCGCGCCTCGCGCAGGAAGCGCTCGCGGTATTCATCGCGCTCGTCGTCGCGCACAAAATGCGGGTCCACCACCTTGACGGCGGCGTCACGCTGGAGCACACTGTCGTGCCCCAGGTAAACGCGCGCCATGCCGCCCTGCCCCAGCACGCGCCGGATTTCATAGTCACCCAGTTTCACGCCGATCAACGGATCGCCCGCCATCCGCGCCTCCCGCCCTGTACAGTAAGAAAATCATAACGCTGTCTTTTCTACGGTACACGAAAATCCATGCTTTCTCAATTGATATTATCCGGGAAAAGCGGGCCAATTTTCCCCTAGCAGGCTCGCAGTTGGTATACTCAACGCGGATAAGCAATTTCTGTGTCAGGGGACATTCGCGTGACGCCATCGCCAGACATCCCCGATAAGGAAATCCGCGAGCGCTGCGCGGATATTCTTAGCCGGGCCGCGGAAGAAGCGCGCCGCCTGGGCCATAATTACATCGGCGCGGAACACCTGTTTATGGCCTGCACGCGCAGCGACAGCGGCGCGGTCAGCGCGCTGCTGCGGCGCGCTGGCCTCAAACCGCGCGAGGTGCGCAATGAGATTCGGCGCGAGATCGGCAGCGGCGAAGGCCCGCTGGACGACACGCTGCCCCTCACGCCGCGCGCTGGCATCATCCTCTCGCTGGCGATCTTTATGGCCGACCGTGACGACGCGCCCGACTGCCGCGAAGACTTCATCCTGATGGCGCTGCTTCAGGAAGGCGAGAGTGTGCCCATCCGCAAGCTCGCTGATATGGGCTTCGATGTGGACCTGTGGCTGCACCGGCTGGTAGACGAAGAGGTTGGCGGCGACGCGCCGCTGCCGGAGGCCGACGATCTGCTCGGCTTCGGCGACCTGGACAGCGATTTCGACCTCAAGCTGTCGGAGGCCGGCGCCGCCAACAGCGCGGGCGCGCCGGGTGAGTTTCGCGCGCCGACGCCGCTGCTCGACAAATATGGGCGCGACCTCACGGCGCAGGCCGCCGAGGGGCGCATCGGCCCGGCGATCGCGCGCGACCGCGAAATCCGCGCGGTGGCGCGCACGCTGGCGCGCAGCAAAAAGAACAACCCGCTGCTGCTGGGCGACGCCGGCGTGGGCAAAACCGCGGTAGTTGAAGGGCTGGCCTACGCCATCTACGACGGCACAGCGCCCGCCCCGCTGCTCAACCGGCGCGTCGTGCAGATCGAGATCAGCAACCTGGTCGCCGGGACCAGCCTGCGCGGCCAGTTCGAGGAACGCCTGATCGGCATTGTCGAAGAAATCAAGCGCGCGGGCAGCGTGATCCTGTTTATTGACGAAATCCACACCATCGTCGGCGCGGGCGACACCATCGACAGCAACCTGGACGCCGCCAACATCCTCAAGCCCGCGCTGGCGCGCGGCGAGCTGGTGTGCGTCGGCGCGACCACCCACGAGGAATACCGCCGCGCGATCGCCCAGGACCCGGCGCTGGAGCGCCGCTTCCGCACCATTGACATCGAAGAGCCGAGCGAGGCGGACACGCTCGCGATTCTCAGCGGCCAGCGCACCCGCCTGGAGGCGCATCACGGCGTTAACATCCGCCCGGAGGCGCTGGAAGCCGCCGTTCGCCTGTCGGTGCGCTACCTGCCAGACCGCCGCCTGCCCGATAAAGCGCTTGACCTGCTGGACGAAGCCTGCGCCCGCGTCGTTATCCGCACCGTCGCCGACGACGACGCGCCCGACGAGGGCGAGGTGCGCGTCGAGACGATCGCCGACGTGCTCTCGAACTGGACCGGCATCCCGGTCAGCGAGCTGACCAGCGACGAAAAGCTGCGGCTGGCCGGGCTGGAAAAGGCGCTGCTGCTGCGCGTTGTCGGCCAGGATGAAGCCGTGAACGCGGTCGCCAGCATTATTAAAATGGCGCGCGCGGGCCTCAGCGACCCGAACCGGCCGATCGGCGTGTTCCTGTTCCTGGGGCCATCCGGCGTGGGCAAGACCGCGCTGGCGCGCGCGCTGGCCAGCTTTCTGTTCGGCAGCGACGACGCCATGCTGCGCCTGGACATGTCCGAGTTTCACGACGCGCACACCGTCGCCCGGCTGATCGGCGCGCCGCCGGGCTACAAGGACACACAGCGCGGCGGCCAGCTCACCGACAGCCTGCGCCGCCGCCCGTACAGCGTTGTGCTGCTGGACGAGGTGGAGAAGGCCGCGCCGGAGGTGTTCGACATCTTCCTGCAGGTGTTCGATGAAGGCCGCCTCAGCGACGCGCGCGGCGGCGTGGTGGACTGCCGTCACGCGGTCTTTATCATGACCAGCAACATCGGCGGCGAGGACAGCGGCAAGCAGGTCGGCTTTACCGCTGACCCGCGCGGCCACGACTACAGCGCCCACCTCACGCGCTTCTTCCGGCCCGAATTTCTCAACCGCGTAGACGAGATCATCACCTTTCGCCCGCTGACGCCGCTGGCCCTCAACACGATTCTCGACATGCAGCTCAGCGGCCTGCACCTGCGCCTGGCGGACCAGCGCCTGACGCTCACGCTCACTGACAGCGCGCGCCAGCTTATCCTGGCGCAGGGCTATGACCCTGAAAACGGCGCGCGCCCGCTGCGCCGGGCCACTGAA
The DNA here is from genome assembly GCA_048499435.1 of Anaerolineae bacterium. GTDB lineage: Bacteria > Chloroflexota > Anaerolineae > Aggregatilineales > Phototrophicaceae > DAOTWC01. The sequence goes on along the minus strand of JASNZW010000002.1, from coordinate 182,372 downwards.
CGCCTGCTCACGCGGCCCCTGAGCGCGCGCATTGTCGAGGACGCCTTCGCGCCGGGCGCCGCGATCACGGCGGACGCAGCCGACGGGCGGCTGGTGTTTTCCACCGCCCCCGTGCGCGCGGAGTAGCGGCCTATGCTCCCGCCAGCCCCCCAAAGCGGCCGCCAGCCCGCCGCCCTGGCCGACGACGACCGGCGCCGCCTGCTGCGCCGCCGCCGCCGCGCTGACCAGACGGACCTCTACGCCACTGACGCCAACCCGGAGATCCGCGCGCTGGGCCTGCTGGCGCTGCGGCGCAGCGACATCAACGACCTGTTCGCGCTGGGGGACCTGTGCGCGCGCCGCATCCTCACCGACGACGGGCGGCTGCGCGTGTTCTATGTGGGCAAGGCGCTGGCCGCCTACCAGAAGGCGCTGCAAACAGCGGTCAGCGACGACGACCGCGCCCTGGCCCGCCGCATGATTGACGCCCTGCGCGGCTGGACAGCACAGGCCGCGCACGAATACCCGACGCCGCGCAACATCGCCGCCGCGCTGTGGGCGCTGGCTGAGGGTGACGGCGCGCCGTTTCCCCTCGCTGAGGGCGACCTGCGCGCCCTGTTCGACACGTACAGCGCCGGCCTGGCGCTGACGCCAGCCAGCGCCGAAGAGGCGACCCGCGCCGATATCGGCCAGGACCTCACCGCCGCCGATGTCAACCTGTCGTTCCTGCTCAGCCAGTCGCAGGTGACGGCCCCCGACGCCGCCGGCAGCGCCGACTCCATCTATTCGCAGCCGGATAACGACCCCGTCGCGCCGCTGGAGGGCCTGGCCCAACCGGCCGCGCTCAGCGAGCTGACGTCGGTCGAACGCGACGCCAGCGGCCCGCTGCACGAGCTGGATATCTCGAAGCGGCGGCGGCCCGCGCGCGCCGACGACGAGTTTCACCAGGGCGACCGCATCGAAGGGCGCTACGAAGTGGCCGACGTGCGCCGGGGCGGCATGGGCGTCGTTTACCTGTGCTATGACCTTGACCAGCACGAGCCAGTCGCGATCAAGAGTTTCCAGGCGCGCTTCCTCGAAAACGAGCGCGCCGTCATCCGCTTCTACAACGAAGCGCACACCTGGATCCGCCTGGAAAAGCACCACCATATCGTGCAGGCGCGGCTGGTGCAGAACATCAACAGCCGCCCGCACCTGATCCTCGAACACATCAGCGGGCCGGAAGGGCTGGGGCCGGACCTCAAAAGCTGGATTGACCACCACCGCCTCTCTACAGCGCTGGCCGTTGAGTTTGGCCTGCACATCGCGCTGGGGATGCAGCACGCCGTGCGCCAGGTCCCCGGCCTGGTCCACCGCGACCTCAAACCGGCCAACATCCTCGTCACCCACGACGCGATCGCCAAAGTGACCGATTTCGGCCTGGTGCGCTCAGTTGAGGGCGAGCACCTGGCGGTGGACGACCAGCCGCCAGACGCCAGCCCGAACACCCAGCTCACCCGCGTCGGCGCGGTCGTCGGCACAGCGCCGTATATGTCGCCGGAACAGTGCCGGTCGCAGCGGGTGGACCTGCGCTCAGATATTTACGCCTTTGGCTGCCTGCTCTACGAAATGCTCACCGGCAGGCCGGTGTTCGACGCGCGCAAGTTCGCTGACTGGATGGACGCGCACCTGCACCGCGTGCCGCTGTTCCCGCGCCAGGCCCGGGCGCTGCCCGCCCCGCTGCTCGCGCTGGCGCTGGCCTGCCTGGAAAAAACGCCGGAAAACCGGCCCGCATCGTGGAGCGAGATTGTTACGGCGCTGTCAACCATTTACACCGACATCACCGGCAAGCCAGCCGTTATGGAGGCGACCGGGCCGGCGCTGGAAGCGCGCGAGCTGATGGACAAGGGCTATTCGCTCACTGAGCTGGGCCACCTCGATGAGGCGCTGGAAGCCTACAACCGCGCCATCGTCCTCCAGCCAGATTACGCCTGGGCCTGGGCGCGCAAGGGGCGCACGCTGCGCCTGCTCAGCCGCTTCGCGGACGCGCTGGTGTGCTATGACCGCGCGCTGGAAATTCAGCCGCGCTACGCCTTCGCCTGGAACGGCAAAGGGATCGTGCTGGAGCGCATGGGGCAGTTGGAGCAGGCGCTGGCCTGCTATGAGAAGGCGGCGCAGATCAACCCGACGGACGTGTGGCACTGGTGCAATCAGGCCGACGTGCTGCAAAGTATGGGCCGCTACCGCGAGGCCGTCGCCCTGCTGGGCAAGGCGCTGCAAATGGACCCGGCGCACCCTAACAGTTGGGCCAAACTGGGGCAGATGCTGCGCCTGCTGGGCGACTATCAGGAGTCGGCTCGCGCTTACGAGCAGGCCGTCCGCCTGGACCCGGAATACGCCTGGGCGCACAACGGCTATGGGCTGTCGCTGCGGGCGCTGGACCGCCTGCCGGCGGCGCTGGCGGCCTTCAAGCGCGCCGCGCAGTACCAGCCAGACGAAGTGTGGCACTGGTACAACATCACTGAAACGCTGATTGACCTCAAACAGTACCAGGACGCCGTTTACACCGCGCAGCAGGCGACGCGCACCGACCCAACGCACAGCCACAGTTGGTCAAAGCTGGGGCAGGTGCTGCGGTATGTACACCGCTATGACGAGGCGCTCATCGCTTACGACCGCGCTATCGCCCTCCAGCCAGATTACAACTGGGCGCTAAACGGCAAAGGCATGGCGCTGGAGGCGCTGGACCGCCTCGACGAAGCGCTGGCCTGCTACCGACAGGCGGCGCAGCACGACCAGCAGGACGCCTGGTACACGTTCTACAACCAGGGCAATATCCTGGTCAAGATGCGGCGCTACGATGAGGCCCTGCCGCTGCTGGAACAGACCGTGAAGATTAACCCGGCCCACGCGCGCGGCTGGGCGCGGCTGGGCAGCGTGCTGCGCAACCTCCGGCGTTTCGAGGAAGCGCTGATCGCGCTGCAGCAGGCGACACAACAGGCCCCCGCTTACGCCTGGGCGTGGAGCGAAAAAGGCATCACCTTTGAGGCGCTGGGCCAGCCTGAAGACGCGCTGCGCTGCTACCGCCAGGCGGCGGCGGCAGCCCCGCACGACCCGCTTTACGTTTACCAGCAGGCGGACGCGCTGGTCTACCTGAACCAGTATGTGCCCGCGCTGGAACTGCTTGACCAGGCGCTGCAAAAGGACAGCCGCAGCGCGCGCATATGGGCCAAGCACGGCCAGGTGCTGCGCCGGCTGGGCCGCTTCCCCGAAGCGCTCAAAAGCTACACGCGCGCCGTCGAACTCGCGCCGGATTACGCCTGGGCCTGGAACGGGCGCGGGCTGACGCTGAGCGCGCTGGAGCTGCACGAGGATGCGCTCGACTGTTTTAAGCACGCCGCCGAAGCTGAGCCAAACGACGTGTGGTACTGGTACAACCAGGGCGATGAGCTGGTGATGCTCAACCGCATGGGCGAGGCGCTGGCCCTGCTGGACCACGCGCTGGCCGTTGACCCGCGCCACGCGGAAAGCTGGGCCAAGCGCGGCCAGGCGCTGCGCCGGCTGCGCCGCTGGGACGAGGCGCTGCACGCCTATGACCAGGCGCTGCAGTTTAACCCGCACTATGACTGGGCCTGGAACGGGCGCGGGCTGGCGCTGCAGGCGCAGGACAAGCGCGAAGAGGCGCTCGCCAGCTACCAGCGCGCCAGCCACGAGGACCCGACGGTTGTGCTGTATTACACGAACCAAGCGGATGTGCTGCTGGAAATGCAGCGCCGCGAGGAAGCCCTGGCTGTGATCGAGCAGGCGCTGGATGTCCAGCCGGACAACCCCAGCGCCTGGGCGCGGCATGGGCAGGTGCTGCGCCGCCTGGGCGACAACGAGGGCGCGATCGAAAGCTACCAGCGCGCCCTGGACCTGGACAACACGTATGCCTGGGCCTGGAACGGCCAGGGGCTGGCCTACGCGGCTGAGGGGCGCTGGAGCGAGGCGCTGGCGTGCTATGAGCTGGCCACCTATTACAACGACACCGACGCCTGGTTCTGGTATAATTTCGGCGAGGCGCGCTTTATGCTCAGCGAATATGCCGAGGCCGTGCACGCTTTCGCGCGCGCGCTGGAGCTGGACCCCAACCACGAGCAGGCGCAGACCAGGCTGACTGAAGCGCGCGCCAGGCTGGACGACGACGACCATGATTGACAACAAGAAGCTGTCGCTCACGTTTATGAGCGGCCCACAGGACGGCAAAACGCTGCGCTTTGAACAGCCCGAACCCGGCGAGGAAGTCGTTTACACCATCGGGCGGCGCGACGGCTGCGACGTGTACCTGGGTTTCGACAACCAGGCGTCGCGCCTGCACGCCCGCCTGGGCTGCGCCGCCCTGTCAGTCACCGCCACCGAATCGGTCACCAGCCCCTACCTGCTCACCTTCTGGCTGGAAGACGCCAACAGCCGCAACGGCACATTTGTCGAGCGCGAGGCTGAGCGCATCCGGGGCCGCGTGAGCCTGCGCCCTGGCACGCTGTTCCGGGTGGGCCGCACGTGGATGCGGCTGGATGTGCCGCTCTCGCTGGACGGCACGCTGTTTTAGGCCGCCAGAGGCAGAAGCGGGCTGGCCCGTAATTTCAGGTAAGATTACGCCGCTGTTGGCCCTCTAAGCTGTAGGGCGCTGGCCCTCCCTGGCTGGCAGCCATTTTTATCGCGCTTTCACCGGAGTAAACCCTGTGCAGATTGACTTCACCCCTGTTACCAACGGCTCGATGACCATCCTCACGTTCGCTAAGCGCTTCGGCGTGAACGAGCTGCGCGCGGCCACCAACGCCAGCATTGACGCTATGCTGGCGCTGATCGCGCCGCTGAGCGACGCCGATGTCGTGTTCGAGCCGCACGACCCCGACGCGCACGACCCGTTCGCCGCTGCCGGCGAAGAACACATCGGCTGGAACCTCGCCCACCTGATCGCGCATGTGACGGCCAGCAGCGAGGAATGGGCCGCCTACAGCTCGATCCTGGCGCGCGGCATCGCCTACCCGGCAGAGCCGCGCCTGCGCTACGAAACCGGCTGGAAAGATATCACGACGAAAGCGCAGTGTGTGCAGCGCTTAGAAGAAAGCCGCCGGCTGCGCCTGGGGTATCTCAAAGCCTGGCCAGACACGCCGCACCTGGACGTGCTGCGCGGGCTGTCGCCGCGCTTTATTGAGCGCTTTGGCGAGATGAACGCGCCCGCCTGCCTTCTGTTTGGCCTCAGACACGAAGTCGAACACCTGCCGCAGATGGCCGAAGCCGCGCGGCAGGCCCGCGCTGCCGGCGCGACGCCGGCGGGCGTCTAGCGCGGCGGCGCTAAGAACTGGCGCTGCCAGAGCGCCAGCGTCAGCAGGCGGAAAATCACCTCAGTGTAGCGGGCGCGCCCGCTGAAATGCGCGTCCAGCAGGCGCGTGAGCGCGCCGGCCTCGAACAGCCCCGGCGCGAACGCGGACGGGTCGCGCAGCACGTCCTGAATGCGCCCGGCCAGCGGCCCCTCAAACCAGTTGAGGATCGGCGTGCTGAACGGCTGCTTGGGGCGTTCCAGCGCGAACGCCGGCAGCAGCGGGCGCATGGCGGCGCGCAGCACATACTTGTTGCTGCGCATGCGCAGCGGCGGCGGCACGCGCGCGGCGAAATCCAGCAGGGCGGGGTCAAAAAACGGCACACGGGCCTCCAGCGCATGGGCCATCGCCGTCTTGTCCTGCGACAGCAGCGCGTTGCCGGTCAGCCAGGTGTTGATAACCAGCGCCAGCGCGGTGTCGTCGGGGTCGGGGCGCTGGCTGCGGGCAACGATCGCCGCGAAGGCGCGCTCGCGATAGCGCTCGCGCTGGCAGGCGGCCTGCAGCGCCGGGCCGTAGAGCTGGCCGCGCAGGTGGTCGCTGAAGGCCAGGCCGTCGAACGACTGGATGCGCAGCAGCGCCTCAGCGGGCGGCAGCAGCGCGTGCTGCAGGCGCGGCAGATAGGTCGGCAGCGCGCCCACCAGGCGGTAGCGCTTCATGGCCGGGTAGTACGGCTCCAGCGCGCCCAGCGGCCCGGCCAGCGGGCGCAGCGCCCGCCCCCACGATTTCTGCGCCCGCAGCGCGCGCGCGATAGTGTGGTGGTTCGGGTAGCCGCCGAACAGCTCGTCGCCGCCCAGGCCGGTGAGCACAACTTTGACGTGCCGCGCCGCCAGCTCCGCCAGCAGCAGCAGCGACACCGCCGACGGGTTGGCGTTTGGCTCATCGTGGGCGTAGATATAGCGCTCAAAGCCGGCCCACCAGTCGTCCGCTGAAATCACGCGCTCGTGGTGCTGCGTCTGAAAATGCCCGGCGATGCGGCGCGCCTGCGCCAGCTCGTTGTCGGGCACGGCGGCGTCGTAGCCGATGGTGTAGGTCTGAACGCGCCCGCCGGCGTCCTGCGCCATCAGCGCCAGCACCGCCGCCGAGTCGACGCCGCCGCTGAGGAACAAGCCCAGCGGGACATCGCTCCGCAGGTGAATGCGCACCGACTCCGCCAACAGGCCGCGCGCCTGCTCGATAATCAGGCTTTCGCTGCCGCTGTTCGCCGGGGCGGGCGCGCCAAACGACCAGAAGGGGTGCAGCGTCTGCGCGCCGTTCTCGACCACCAGGGCGTGGCCGGGCGGCAGGCGGCGCACGCCTTCAAACAGCGTCTGCGGGCCGATCATATAGCCAAAGCTCAGGTAAGCGTCGAGCGCCGCCAGGTTCAGGCCGCGCGGCATGTCCGGGTCGGCGTAGAAGGCTTTGACCTCGCTGGCGAAGTGCAGCAGGCCGCCGCACTCGCGCAGGTACAGCGGCTTCATGCCAATATGATCAACGGCCAGCAGCAGGCGGCGGGCGCGGCTGTCCCACAGCGCGAAGGCGTACATGCCGCGCAGGTGGCCGAACAGCCGCAGGCCGTGTTCCTCATACAGGTGGACGATGGTCTCGCCGTCGCCGGCGGTGCGCAGCGCGTGGCCGCGCGCGGCCAGGTCAGCGCGCAGCTCGCGATAGTTGTAGATTTCGCCGTTGAACACCAGGGCGACGCTGCCGTCCTCGTTGTAAAGCGGCTGGTCGCTGCCCTCGACATCAATGATGCTGAGGCGGCGCATCCCCAGGGCGGCGTCGGGCGCGTCGTAAAAGCCGTCGCCGTCCGGCCCACGGTGGCGAATCAGCTCAGCCATGCGCCGCACTAAAGCCGGGCTGGCCCGGCCCTGGCCGGCAAGGTCAACAACGCCGCAGATACCGCACATCGCTCGACGATACCGCGCTCAAAAACCGATGAAACGGTCGTGAAGCGGCTGGCGCGGGCGGTCGCGGGCGTCTACCAGCCCGTAGCCGTTGTCCATCCCCTGCGCCCAGGCGTACCAGATGGCGGCCTGTAACTGGCCGGGGTAGCGCCGCACCAGATGGTTGAGCGTGCTCACCGCGTAGTCAGCGACGGCCTCCGGCGGGTCGTCGGGCTGGTCGAGCACGCCCCACTCGGTGATCCACAGGCGTCTGCCGGGCAGCACGCTGAGGAACGCCTGCACCTCGTCGTCAATGTGGCCGAACGGCGCGTAAGGCGAGCCAACGCCGCGCCCATACGGGTGACAGGCGACGCCGTCAGGCCGCAGCCCCGGCGGCAGCGCCGCGATCGTCTGGCGGGCGTAAGCCGCGCCCTTGACCGGGCCGCCGGTGTGCCCGCCGGTGATCACGGGCGTGAGCGTGTCGGCGGCGCGGATGGCGCGCAGCGTCTCGCCCAGCAGGTAAGCGTAGGTCCCGGCGGGCATGGCGACCGAGGAACGGGCCTCAGCGGGCGCGTCCTGCTCATTCCAGACCTGATAGCCGGACACCAGCCCGCTGCCGGCATACTGCCGCGCAATAACCCCGGCCATCTCGGCAAAGCGGGCCGTCAGCTCGCGCCAGCGGCTTTCGGTCATCTGCGGCCACACATAGCCCTGGCCTTCGCCGTAAGTCTGGTGCGTGAGCACCAGCAGCACCCGAAAGCCGGCGCGCGCATATTGTTCGATAAACGGCCGGTAGCGGGCGTAGGCGGCGGTCAGGTTAGTGTTGCCATACGTGCCGTTGGCCGGGTCGTAGGACACGTTGTAAGGGAAGCGCACCCAGCCCAGGCGGCCCAGCCGCGCCGGCGCGGGCCGCCCCAGGGCGTGCAGGTAATCCAGGTTGACGCCGGTAATGGCGGCCTGCATCGTCTGGATGGTGGTGGCGGCCAGGAACCAGGCGGCGGCGTAGCCCGATGTGCCGCTGGGCGTGCGAACGTTGATCCATTCATCCTGCTGCCCCACCTTGAGCAGCGTGCGCCCGTGAATCTCCAGCGTTTCCAGCAGGTCGCTCATGTTCAGCGTCTGAAGGACGTTGAACTGCGCGCCGGGGCGTTCGCGCACGCGCAGGCCGCTGCCCAACGGCTGCAGCCGCAGGCCCTCCCAGAAGATCATGCGCGTGGGGTCCACCACGTCGGGCAGGGGATAGCCGCCAAGGCCGCCGCCGGGCTGCTGCACCACCAGCCTGACGGTGGCCTGGCCGGACGTGCCCAGCACCGTCCCCGCCGTGACCGTCTGGCCGCTGTGGACGCGGATTTCGTCCAGGCCAATGTGCGACACCAGGTAAGAGCCGCCCGCGCCGGACGGCGCGCTGATCTGCACATACGGCCCGTAGCCGGTGGCGGTTGGCTGGCGGACAACGGCCGCCACGACGCCGGTGACCGCCGCCCGCACGATAGTCCCGGCGGGCGCGAACAGGTCGAGGCCCTCGTTTTTGCGCCCGTCGCCCAGGTCGGCGTCGAAACCGCGCACGATGCGCGCTGGCACTGCGTCGGTTGGCCAGCGCAGGACAAAGCGGTCGTTGAGGTGGCCGTCCTGCGTTCGTTCGCCGAAGCGGTCGTTGGCGGCGATGCGCGCCTGCAGCGCCTGGCGCAGTTGGTCCGGCGTGCTGACGCGGATCGTGTCCACGCGCACCACACTGGGGTACACGCGCCGGATGTGCGCCAGCGCGTTGTCGTTCAGCCACACGTTGGGCGCTTCAACGGCGCTGACCGCGTAGAAGCGGTTGAGGTCGTTGCCGCGCGGCGACCGCACGATGGCCACCCGTTCAAAGGCGCGCTCGTAAGCCTGGGCAGCGGCGTACCACGCCAGAAAGTCCTGGTCGGGCAGCACCAGCGCGTGCGAAATGCGCGGCGCTTCCACGCCGCCGCCGGCCCCCGGCAGCTCAGACGGCAGCAGGGGGTCGCGCGCCGGCGCAGGGCTGCTCGGCTGACGTCGGAATAGGCGGGCTAGAAAGCTCACAATTTTGGCTCCCCGTGTACAGGCCAGCACGCGCAATTATAGCCTGAACGCGCGCTGGCCGCTGTCAAACGCCGCGGCTGGTATAATCGAGTTTTGGGCTGGCTGCGCGCCGCCAGGGACAGCGCGCTGGAACCGGATCGCCCCCGGCGGCGTCTTACTACAAGTGCAGAGAGCTGCGGAAGGGATTAAACATGCGCAGACTTATTTTGATCGGGTTGCTCATGGGGGTGTTGATGGCTACACAGGCAGCCGGCGCGCAGGACAGCGCGGACAGCGGCGAAGGTGTCAGCGTAACGATTTTCAACCAGGGCACGGCGCTGATCCAGGACCGGCGCGTTTTCGACCTGCTGGCGGGCCTGACCACGCTCGATTTCACCGATGTGGCGGCCAGCATTGACGCAACTTCAGTCACATTCAGGTCGCTGACCGACCCGCAGGGCACGTATGTGCTGGAGCAGAACTATATCTATGACCTGGTGGGCATCAGCGCGCTGCTGGCGCGCTACGTTGACCAGACGGTCACAATCACGCTGGACGACGGCGCGCAGTTCAGCGGCACGCTGCTGAGCGGGCGCGGCAGCGACCTCATCGTTCGGCAGGACGACGGCCAGGTGCTCTACTTCAACAGCGGCAAGCTGCGCAATATCGCCTTTCCCTCGCTGCCCGACGGGTTAATCACGCGGCCCACGCTGCGCTGGCTGCTGCAAAGCGCGCTGGGCGGCGCGCAGTTGGTCGAGCTGACCTACCTCGCGGGCGGCATCAACTGGACGGCGGACTACAATCTGCTGCTCAACAGCGACAGCACCGCGCTCGACCTGAACGGGTGGGTGACGCTGACCAACAGCAGCGGCGCGGCCTACCGCGACGCGCTGGTCAAACTGGTGGCCGGCGATGTCAACCGGCTGCCGGAACCGACGGCGGCCAACGCCGTGATGATGCTGGAAAGGGCGCAGGACGCCGCACCAGCGCCGCAGGTGGAGCAGCGTGAGTTCTTCGAGTACAAGCTGTACGAGATTCAGCGCCCGGTCACGATCAACAACAACGAGACCAAACAGGTCGAGTTCGTGACGGCGACCAATGTGCCGGCGACAACCTTCTACGTGTACGACGCCAGCCCGCAGTTCTACGGCTACTACGGCCCCAACACCGACCAGTATTACGCCCAGACCGGCGTGAGCGACGTGCAGAACTGGCTGGAGTTCACGACCGGCGCGGCTGACGGGGTGGGCGCGGCCCTGCCCGCTGGCCGCGTGCGCGTGTACAAGGAAGACACCGACGGCGCGGCCCTGCTGATCGGCGAAAACACGATTGACCACACGCCGAAAGGCGAGGACCTGCGCATTTTCCTGGGCAACGCCTTCGACCTGGTTGGCCAGCACACGCAGACCAACTTCACGCTGCTGGGGCGCAACGTGATTGAGGAAACCTACGAGATTCGCCTGCGCAACCGCAAGGAAGACCAGGCGGTCGAAATCCGTGTGCCAGAGCGCCTGTTCCGCTGGAGCAACTGGGAAATCCTCAACGCCTCGGACGCTTTCGAGAAGCTGGATTCGTCAACCATTGAGTTTCGTGCCACAGTGCGCCCCGGTGAGGAAAAGATCATCACCTACACGGTGCGCTACTCGTGGCCCTGAGCCGCGCGCGGCAGCGCTGCTAAATCGCGGCCGGCCCCGTTCCCACCGGTGGAGCGGGGCCGGTTTTGTCAGGCGGTCGGCAGCACGAACAGAAAATGCCCGCCGGGGCGCTCGCGCGAGGCGGCCTCGGCCCAGATGCTGCCGCGGTGCAGCTCGATGATCGAGCGGGTGATCGTCAGGCCCAGCCCGGTCCCTTCGACCTTCCTCACCCCCCGCACACGGAAAAAGGGCATGAAAATCTGGTGCGTGTCCGCCCAGGTGAGGCCCTCGCCCTGGTCGTCAACGGTGACCAGCACGGCTGGCAGCGTAAGATCAGCCGGCGCGCTGTCCGGCAGGTCAGCGGCGGCGTTCACCGCGCGGGCGCGCAGGTGAATCTGGCCGCCATCGGGCGAGTACTTAATGGCGTTGGTGACCAGGTTGGTGATAACCTGGATGATGCGCCCGGTGTCCGCCAGCACCGGCGGCAGCGCGGCGTCCAGGTCCATGATGATCTGTTGGTCGCGCCGCTTAAACTCCACTTCCAGGCGCGCGACCGTCTCGCCAACCACAGCGGGCAGGTGTATCGGGTGCAGCTCAAGGCGCAGCTCACCGGCTTCAGCCCGCGTGACCTCGATGATATCGGTGAACATGCTGCGCAGATGGGCCGCGCTGGCCAGGATGATCTCGGCATAGCCGCGCGTCGTCGGCGGCAGCTCGTCGCCGGCGGTTTCAAGGATGAGCTGGGCGAAACCGTGAATAGACGTCAGCGGCGTGCGCAGCTCGTGCGATATCTGCGACAGAAAGGCTGAGCGCAGGCGGACCGCCTCGCGCTCGGCGGTGATGTCGCTGAAGATGTAAATGCGGCCCATCGCGCGATCATTCTGGTAAACCGGCGCGCTGTACCATCTGATCGTCAGCGGGTAACCGGCGGCGTGCACCATGTCGAAACTGCCTTCCTGGGCGAGCGGGTCGCGCACCGGGACATCCAGCAGGCGGGCGGACAGGTCACGGCGGACCGCTTCGGGAAGCTTCATGCGGCGCAGCAGGTCCGCCAGCAGCAAGCCCTGCGCCTGCTGCTCTGGCAGGCCGAACAGGTTGGTGAAGCGCTGGTTCACGGTGAGGACGCGCGCGCCGGCGGCGTCTGGCAGCACCATCAGCACGCCGTCGGTCACGGCGTCGAGCAGCGCGGCGCGGCCCTGCTGCACCAGGTCATGCTGCTGCAGCAGCATCTGGGCGAAGGTGCTGAGGGCGAGAAACTCGCTCACGCGCTGGTACATCTCCAGCTCGCGCGCGGCAAACTCGTGCTGGCGGCGGGCGGCGATAAGGATGACGCCCAGCGGGCGCTGGCTGGTGTGGACCGGCAGCAGCAGCAGCGCGGTCACGCCTTCGGCCCGCAGCAGCGTGCGGGCAAATGGGTCGAAGTGGATGCCAGCGGCGTTGACATCGCTGATAGCGACGGTCTCGCCGCGCCGCAGGCGGGCCAGCAGCGCCGGGTAGTCGTGCACATACAGGCGCGTGCCCAGCGCGATGCCGCTGCCGTGCCGCCGCGACCACGACCCGCGTATCTCCAGGTAGTCGAACGGGCCGCGCGGGCGGTCCTCGCTGACCGGGCCGTAGAGCATGAGCGCGCAGCTCGTGACATGCGCGCCGAATAAGTGGTCGTGCAGCGTCTCGACGATGTGCTGCGGCGACGGGTCATCGGTGACGGCCTGGGCCAGGTAGCTGATCGCGCGGGTGATCATGGCGTTGTGCGTAAGCACGTCGTGCAGGTAAAAGTTTTCCAGCACCGTGCGCACGATCGTGATCGGCGCGCTCAGGCGCGCCGTGTCCGCCGCTGCAAAGGCGTGCGCCGCGCGCGCGAACAGCGCCACCACGCCCCGGCCGGTTTCTGACAGCTCCAGCAGAAAGAGCGCCGCCGACGCAAAACCGGTCCCGGCCAGCTCAGGCGCGCCCAGGAACTGCGGGCTGGCAGCCGCCGGCAGCGCCAGGATGCGGTCACGCAGCAGGCCGTACACGTGGTCCAGGTCGCGGTCGCTGAAGTCGCCAGCCGCGCCGCCGGGCTGGTAGTGTACGATTTTGTCGAACGTATCTGATTCGGCGCGGTGGTAGCAGGCGCACGCTAAATCGGCGGGAATATCTACGGTGATCGCGCGCAGGGTATAAGCGATAATAGCGCCCAGGTCACCGCGGGCCGCCGCCTGCCGGGGATAAGTATCTGAACTCAGCGCCGCCATCGCCGTGCGTTAGCTGGCGTCGCTGTTCTGGGCGTCGTTAGGGCCTGTGACTTCAGGCGGGCGCACCGTGAACATATAGCCGACACCGCGCTCGGTGCGAATGTAATGGGGGTGGTGCGAGTCGGATTCGAGCTTGCGGCGCAGGCGGTGCATGTGGACGCGCAGCGTGTCCTCGTACACATCTTCCGACGGCCACACGCGCGCGATCAGCAGGCGGTTTTCGACCACCCGCCCGGCGTTGCGTATCAGCACGTGGAGCAGGATCGACTCGGTCGGCGTGAGCGAGTAGAGCTTGCTGCCCACGGTAATGCGGTTGTGGGCGAAGTCAATGTACAGGTTGTCGTCCACACGGACAACCGGCTGGCTGGCGTAGTCCAGGCTGGGCATGCGCGACAGCACAGTCTGCACGCGGGCTTCCAGCTCGCGCAGGTCAAACGGCTTGACGATAAAGTCGTCGGCGTAGCGCTTCAGGCCCTGCACGATAGTGTCGGTGTCGCTGGTGGAGGTGACGAAAATGATGGGCACGTCGCCCATTGTTTTCAACTGCGCGCTCAGCTCGAAGCCGTGCGTGGTCGGCAGGGTGAGGTCAATCAGCGCGATGTGCGGCAGACCGTTCTCGCGCACATGGTCCAGCGCCTCAGGGCCATCAGAAAACCCAACCGTCTCATAGCCCTGGGCGGACATGTAGTCGGTGATGAGCTTGTTGATGTTGAAATCGTCCTCAACAACCAGCACTTTTGTCTTGGTCACGGGCCTGTGCTCCCCGGTAGTCACGTCGGCCTGTAACAGGCCGGCACTGCTCTGTAATGAACTTGCATCATCTGTAACATTAACATCAACATTTCTCTGTGTCAATGAGGCTAAACATAAGAAATCAGGCGGCGGCGTTAAGATCGCCGGCGGCAGCGGGGCCGCCCCAGGCCCCGGAATAAAAAAGCAGGGAGGGGCAGCGCCCCCCCTGCCAGGCAGCGCCCGGCGCTGCGCTCAGTGGTGAACCTTGACGTTCTTCGGGTCAATGATGCCCTGCGCCGACCCTTTGCGGATCGCCAGCTTGACCTCGCCGATGGCGCGCGTAACTTCAATGCCGCGCGGGCAGGCCGGCGTGCAGTTATAGATGGTGCGGCAGCGCCACACGCCGTTGGGGTCCGCCATCACGTCCAGGCGTTCCTCGGTGGCCTGGTCGCGGCTGTCAAAGATGAAGCGGTGCGCCTGAACGATGGCCGCCGGGCCGACATACTGGTCATTGGCCCAGTAGCTGGGGCAGGATGTGGTACAGCAGGCGCACAGGATGCAGTTGGTGGTGTCGTCGTAGATCGCGCGGTCCTCCGGCGACTGCAAACGCTCGCGGCCATCAGCGGGGACGGGGTTGTCGTTGATCAGGTACGGCAGGATGGCGCGATACTGAGCGAAGAACGGCTCCATATCCACGATCAGGTCCTTGAGCACCGGCAGGCCCAGGATCGGCTCGACCTGGATTCTGGCCCCTACGTCACGAACCAGCAGCTTGCAGGCCAGCGCGTTGCGCCCGTTGATGCGCATGGCGTCTGAGCCGCAGATGCCGCTGGAGCATGAGCGCCGGAAGGACAGCGTGCCGTCCTGCTCCCATTTGATGCGGTGCAGCATCTCCAGCACGCGGTCGGTCTCAGCAACGTCGGTGAGCGTGAATTCCTGCCAATAAGGCTGCTTGTTGGTTGGGTGTTCGGGGTTATAGCGCCGTATTCTGAAAGTTACGTCCATTATGTCCCTCGTCTTTGCTCTAACGGCTGCGGCCTAGTACACACGCTCTTTGGGCAGGAAGCGCTTGTCCTCTTCTGCCAGCGATGTATCCACTTTCTTATCCAGGTTGATTTCAGTTTCCAGCGCGCCTTGCAGGCGCGCGCCGTGCGTCTTGCTAGTAATCAGCGTGTGGACCATCCAGTTAACGTCGTCGCGTTTCTGGTAGTCCTCGCGGCTGTGCGCGCCCCGGCTTTCCTTGCGGATCAGCGCGCTCTCGGCTGTGGCCTGTGCGATATCCAGCAGGCAGCCCAGCTCCCACGCCTCCAGCAGGTCGGTGTTGAAGGCGCTGCCCTGGTCATCAATCATCAGCTCATTCTGGTAGCGCTGACGCAGCTCGCGCACCGACTCAACAGCGGACTGAATGCCGTGTTCCTCGCGGAACACGCCGACATGGTCCATCATCACCTGCTGCATCTGGCGGCGCAGCTCACCGGGGCGGGTCTTGCCCTGGCCGCGGCGCAGGCGCTGCAGCTCGGCCTCGACCTCGCCAGCGGGGTTAGGCGGCAGCGGGATGAAATCGGCCTGTTTGGCGTAGTCAGCCATCTGCATGCCGCCGCGCCGGCCAAACACCACCAGGTCCACCAGCGAGTTAGTGCCCAAGCGGTTGGCCCCGTGAACGCTGACACAGGCGCACTCGCCGGCGGCGTACAGCCCTGGCAGCACCGTCCAGTTAGCGTCTATCACTACCTCAGCGTTCACGTTGGTCGGGATGCCGCCCATCGCGTAGTGGGCGGTGGGCTGGATCGGCATCGGCTCGGTGAGGGGGTCAACGCCGGCGTAGGTGCGGCAGACATCGAGCGTTTCCGCCAGGTTCTTGGCGACGTAGGCCGCGTCAATGCGGCGGCTTTCGCCGGCCTCGGCCAGATAGCGGTTGACGGTCTCCGGGCGCACGTCGAGATGCACGTAGTCCTTGCCCTGGATGCCCCGGCCATCGCGGATTTCAAGATAGATTGACCGGCTGACCACGTCGCGGCTGGCGAGGTCCTTGATGTGCGGCGCGTAGCGCTCCATGAAGCGCTCGCCGTGCCGGTTGAGCAGCACGCCGCCCTCGCCGCGAATGCCCTCAGTGAGCAGCACGCCCAGGCCGTACAGGCCGGTGGGGTGGAACTGGTAGAACTCCAGGTCCTCCATCGGCACGCCGCGCCGGAACAGGATGGCCGCGCCGTCGCCCGTGTAGCTGTGCGCGTTGCTGGTGATGCGCCAGACGCGCCCCCAGCCGCCGGTGGCGAACAACGTGGCTTTGCTGTGGAAAACGTGCAGCTCGCCGGTCCCTAGCTGCACCGCGACCACGCCCACCGCGTGCCCCTGGTTCATCACCAGGTCAACAACGTGAAACTCGTCGAAGAAATGGACGTTAGCCTTGATACACTGCTGATAGAGCGTCTGCAAAATCATGTGGCCGGTGCGGTCAGCCGAATGACAGGCGCGGCGCACAGCCTTCTCACCGAAATTGCTGGTGTGGCCGCCAAAGCGCCGCTGGCTGATGCGGCCTTCGGGGGTGCGGTCAAACGGCAGCCCCATATGCTCAAGCTCGATAACGGCGCGCACGGCGTCTTCGGCCAGCACCTTCACGGCGTTCTGGTCCGCCAGGTAGTCGCCGCCCTTGACGGTATCATAAGCGTGCCAGATCGGCTTGTCCTCTTCCAGGTTGCCCAGCGCCGCGCCAATGCCGCCCAGGGCGGCGCCGGTGTGGCTGCGGGTGGGGTAGAGCTTGCTGACGACGGCGACTTTCGCGCCGCTGCGGCTGGCATAAAGCGCAGCCATCAGGCCGGCGCCGCCGGCCCCAACGATGACAGCGTCAAACTGGTGTGTCTGCATGGTGTTGTATGCTCCTCACAATCGCGGTTGAATACGCAAAACCACACCCTTAGGGATGGAGGTTTTCCATAGCCTGCTGCGCCATAGCGATCGCCGTGTCGTCAATTGTGCCAATAAGCGCGCCGGTTCCCACTACCAGCAGCACCACCGCACCAATCACGCACAGGTAGACCATTGCGCGGCGCAGCAGCGGGCTGCTCATGGTGTAGTCAGTGAGGACATAGCGCAGGCCGTTGAAGGCGTGCAGCGTGACCAGCGCCAGCAGCGCGAAATCGTACAGCCGCCAGATCGCCAGCGGGCCGATCAGCACGTTCCAGCGGTTGGCGACAAATTCGACCGCGGTTCCGCTGGCGTTAACGGCGTCGGTCCCTACCACCACATAGTTGGCGGCTGTGATATCGAACACGCCCTGAACGACGTGCATCATAGCCAGGTGGCCGAACACCAGCGGGACGATCAGCACGCCGCTGAGGCGCATAAACGACCACCACACGCGCTCCAGCGGGCTGCCCTTGAGGGGCGCGAAGCGCTGCTGGGCGCGTTCGCCGGCGAGCACACCGTAGGCGCCTGAGTAGAGGATGGCGGCGACCAGCGCCAGCGCGATCCCGCCCACGAACGGCAGTTGGGCCTCAAGCACCTCAACCAGGCTCAGCACCGGGTGGCCTTCCTGGTAGAAGCGCAGCACGTGGCCGAACATAAGAATAAACACGGGCACACAAAGGATAAACGAGACGGCCAGCACGATCCAGGCCGCGCGCTGCTGGTGGCGCCACTGGTGCGGGCGGGCGTCAAAATAAACGATGCGCAGCCCGTTGATGGCGTGATAAATAACCGCCGCGACCAGCAGAAACTCGCCGATGGTGAACAGCGGCGTCTGATAGACCGCGATGGCCTTCACGTACAGTTCGGGATAAAACACAGACCATGAGGTATCAATTACGTGCAGCACAAAAAAGAGCACGACACCTAAGCCGGTAATGCGGTGAAGCACCCAACTCCACTGCCCGATAGCGCCCCGGTAGCGCAGGATTCCGGTAACGGTTGTAACAAGCGCAGTCAATGCAGCCTCCCTGGGGAAAAATGAACGCATTATTGAGGAAGTGGGGCGCGCGTGAGCGCCGCGTTATGAATCGCATTATAACACCGGGGTACAGGCGGCGCAACGTTTATATTATTCACAACGTATTGAATGCTGTGAACGCCAGACACAACTTCACCTTGACAAGCGCCAGCGGCAGGTATACTATTCGCGCAGCTTAACGGGCCTGTAGCTCAGCTGGGAGAGCGCTACAATCGCACTGTAGAGGTCAGGGGTTCGAATCCCCTCAGGTCCACCTAACGAGCATTTTGTCGAACAAGAGCCAGCTTTCACGCTGGTTTTTGCTTTTCCATCCCCGCTTAGCCTGGCCACCGGGCCGCGCGCCAGGAATTATCAAACAGGGCACGCTGGCGCTGGCACAACCTCACCCCTAAATCCCCTCTCCCTAGGAGAGGGGACTTGCGACCGCGGCGCTTGCTTGTCTCCCCCTCTCCCCACGGAGAGGGGGCCGGGGGGTGAGGTTGCGTGGGGCCGGGGGGTGAGGTTGCGTGGGGCCGGGGGGTGAGGTTGCGTGGGGCCGGGGGGTGAGGTTGCGTGTGGGCCAGGCGGTACGGTTGCGTGGGGCCGGGCGGTGCGTTGCGCGCGGGGAACTTACGCGCGCGGCTGCGCCAGCGCCGCGACCATCGCGTCCCACGGTTTGGGCGCGAAGCCGGTGGCGGCGTTGAAGCGGCTGCCGTCCAGGCTGCGGTCAATCACCACCTGCTCGGTGGGGATGATCTCGACGGCGCGTCGATAGGCGGCGTTAAACAGCGCCAGCAGATCGTACTTGCTGATCGGCGCGGCGGCCAGATGATACAGGCCGTGCAGGTCAGGGCGCGGCAGCACGTAGTCGCGCAGGATGGCGGCGACCTCGCCGGTGGGGAAGCCGCTGAACACCGCGCGCGTGTAGCCTGTCACCGGCCCCGGCTGTGCCAGGAACCACTCCAGCAGGCCGTAGCGCGTGCCCAGTTCGCGCCCGATCAGCGACGTGCGCAGCGTCAGCGCGCCGGGCTGGTCCGTGACCTCGCCCAGCGCCTTCGTGCGCCCGTACACGTCCTGCGCGCTGACCGGGTCGTCCTCGCGGTACAGGCCCTGGCGGCCATCGAACACGCAGTCGGTGCTGATGTGGATCAGGCGCGCGCCGGCGGCGGCGCACAGCGCGGCGAGCTGGTGCGGAAAGCGCGCGTTGATGTCGATGGCGAGCAGCGGGTCGCTGGCGTCGGCGCGCTGTTTGATGAGGCCAACGCAGTTGATCACCACGGCGGGCCGGGCGATGGCGACGGCGCGCGCCACGCTCTCGAAGCGCAGCGCGTCCACCCCGCTGAGGATGCGCGCGGGGTCCACGCCGGGCAGGGCGGCCAGCGTGTCCGGGCGGCCGCGGACGGTGGCCCAGGTTGGGTAAGCGGCGCTGAGGTCCGCCAGCAGGCGGTGGCCGAGCATCCCGGCCCCGCCGATGATAAGCAGAGTCATAGGCGGCGCGGTCATCGCGCTATCCGTACCGCAGCCGGCTGACGGCCAGACGAACCCTGACGGGCAGCCGTTTGTACAGCCGCTTGTACAGCGGGACACGCTGCTGCGCCTGCCACTGCCACAGCGGGCTGTCTGGCTCTGGATACCAGAAGCGCCGCGGAAAGCTAAAGCCCAGCGCGCCGACGCCGGGCAGATCAGGCGCGGCAGCGACACACATAATCATATTGGGGCCAGGGTCGCTCGGCTTGTGCGCCGCATCATACGTGAAGCCGTCCGCATCCTGGTAGAACAGCTCCGCGCCAGCAAAATCTGTAAATGAGGCTTCGTCGAGATCGTGCAGAACGTGAAACGGGTTGCCCGGCCTGTCTTTGTACGGCACATCGAACAGCAGGCGCTTCGTCCAGCGCGCATCCCGCGCGATCCGCAGGCCGTCAGGGATGTGTTCCAGCACGCCGCGCGACACCACATAGTCGAAGCTGTCCATGGTGGCCACGAACGATGCCAGATCGCTCACCACATAGCTGATGTTGGGGCCGGCATAGTGCAGACGCGCGTATTCAACCGCGGCTGGCGAGTTATCAATGCCGACGACTACGCTGCCGGGAATCTGCGCTAGCGTGGCGCAGCCGTGCCCAACGCCGCTGCCGAAATCAACGATGCGGATGGGGGCTTGCGCGTGGCCGTGCGCGCGGTCGTATTCGATAATGCGCTGCCAGAACACATAGGAATTGCGGTGGCGCACCAGCTCCGGGACGTTGTAATTTACGCCGGGGATCAGGCGCTCGCCGCGGTTGGCGGCGCGCTTCTCCAGGCTGTCAGGCTGTGTCATCAGGAACTCTGTTTCCTCCGCTGCTCAGCGGTTTGCAGGCGCAAGCATATCATGCCAAACCAGTCTGTGCCATGCCGTCAACCGCAGAGGCGGCACTGCCGGCCCCGCCGATGAGCTGCCAGCGACTGATGTAGCTGCGTTCAGACATCGGGCGGCAAGTTCAGGTGCATACCGGTCAGCCGCCGCATCTGGTTAAGCAGCCGCGGGTGAGCATGCAAGCGTTTGAACACCGGATAGAACGCAGATGCCGGTATAATCGTGGCGATATAACGTGAAATTACGCGCATCGGATAAGGCCAGCCGCAGATGCCAGCCGCAAAAGTCAATGCGGTTCCAGCCATGTGCAGGCGCAGCCCAAAACCGATACCCGGCGCGTGCCACACGGCCCGAATCATCGCCCGCGCAAGCCCCACATCCCATTTTAGAAGATTCCAGAAGTTGGCTTTCCGGCCCATAGACCTAAGCCGCGTAATAGCATTGCGGCGGCTGACAATATAGTGATGCATTGGCTGCGACAGATAGATCAGCGGCCCGCACGCCGCCAGGCGCAGCAGGATAACCCCATCGGGCGCTTCGAGATTCAGGACAGGCAGCGCCTGGCCCAGCGCGTCCCTGCGAAAGACGCCGTAGATCATTACCGATGACCCGGCCCACCCGCGCGCCACCCCCTGCACCCGCTCCCAGGGGGCGGCGCTTGCCATCTGCGCGACACGGTCGCCCGGAATAGGGTAATCTCCGGCATAGCATCCAACAGCCGCTGGGTCAGCGGTAAGGCGCTGCAGGCATACGCTGATAAAACCCGTTTCCCACCAGTCGTCGCAGGCGGCCCACATGAAGTACTCCCCCTGCGCCAGCTCAAAAACGCGGTTGAAGTTGTAGGCCGCGCCGCGATTCTGGTTATTACGGGACAGCTTGATGCGTGGATCGCGCGCGGCGTATTCCTGGAGAACATCCCAAGAGCCGTCGGTGGATGCGTTGTCCGAGATAACCAGTTCAAAATCGCCGTAATCCTGTGCCAGCAGCGAATCAAGCGCGCGGCGGACAGTGTGAGCGCCGTTGTAAACCGGCATGCCAATGCTGACTAACGGCAGCGCCGTGCTTTCACTGGGTGTCATGCAAAACCTTTCGGCGGCGCTAGCGGCCGGCCAGCGCCCGCAGCCGCCGCCGCGCCGCCTGCGCCCCGCGCCCCAGACGGCGCAGGTCCTCGCGGTTGAGCAGCAGCAGGTCGCGCCAGGGCGTGCCGCTGTCGCGCCGGAAAATCCACAGGCACGCCAGGCTGAAATAGGCGTAGCTGAGAGAGGCGGCGGCGGCGGCCCCGGCGAAACTATAGTGCGGAATCAGCAGCAGGTTAAGGGCCACGTTCAGCGCCAGGGCGATGGCGGCGTGCGGCGTGGTCGCCAGCGGGCGGCCCCGCCCGATGATATCTGACCCGACGACGTTTGACAGGTTGTGGAACACGATCCCCGGCAGCAGCAGCGCCAGCGCCAGCGCCGCCGGGCGGAAGGCTTCGCCGTAGAGCAGCACAATAAACGGCTCGCCCAGCAGCAGAATCGCGGCGGCCAGCGCGAGGCTCAGCCACAGCGTGTGGCGCGCGGTGAGCGCCGTGAGCTGGCTGCGCCGGTCCTCATCGCCGTCCCACGACGCGATGCGCGGCAGAATCACGGCGGAAGTCAGCGAGCCGAACGTCAACACGCGCTCGGCCAGCGCCACAGCGATGCCGTATACGCCGACCGCCGCCGCGTCCTGGCCGATCAGGTTAAGCAGCCAGACATCCACGCGCAGCAGCAGAAAGACTAGGATAACGTTGGCCTGCATCTTCAGGCCGAAGACGACGGCGCGGCGCACGTAAGGCCAGTGCAGGCGCAGCGTGAACAGCCGCCAGAGCGGGCCGCTGTGCGGGCGCAGCAGGCGCAGGCTAACGAGCAAACCGGCCAGGCTGCCGGCGGCCACCGCCAGCAGCACCCCGGCCACGCCGCCGTTCAGCCCCCACACAAACACGACGATCAGCGCCAGCGTCACCACCCCCGGCACGAGCTGCACCAGGTTGTAAGCACGGAAATCCTGCCTGCCCTGGAAGATGGGCAGCAGCGCCTGGTTGAGATACAGCAGCGGCAGCGGCAGCAGCCCCAGCCACAGCAGGTCGGGCGGCACGCCGGGAAAGAGCGTCACGCCGCCGAAGACGATCAGCAGCGCGCTGATGCCCAGCCCAACGGCGCTCAGCAGCAGCGCGACCGTGACGCCGCTGGCGGCGATAGTCGGCGTGTCGTAATCGCCGCGCGCGCTGTAATAGACGGCGGCGTAGGTCAGGCCGAAGTTGAGCACCGTCGCCAGCACCAGCGGCAGCAGGTGCGCCAGCTCATACAGGCCGCGCCCCTCCGTGCCCACCCCGCGCGCGATCGCAACCGACGTGCCGATGGTGATGGCGCTCACGGCCACCACGCGCGCCAGGCTGCCGGCGCTGTCGCGGGCAAACCGTTTGAGTTCCAGGTCCGTACGCATTGGTTGTCAGCCGCCAGTTGGCAGCCGTTGTTCACCTTTCCTTATTAGCGCCCGCGCCGCCGTCGCGACCGCGCCCCTTCTCCCCCTCTCCCCACGGAGAGGGGGCCGGGGGGTGAGGTACGAAACCTCACCCCTAAATCCCTAACCGGAACCTCACCCCTAAATCCCCTCTCCATAAGAGAGGGGACTTGCAGCCGCGCGCTTGCTTGTCTCCCCCTCTCCCCATGGAGAGGGGGCCAGGGGGTGAGGTACGGAACCTCACCCCTAAATCCCCTCTCCATAAGAGAGGGGACTTGCAGCCGCGCACTTGCTTGCCTCCCCCTCTCCCCACGGAGAGGGGGCCAGGGGGTGAGGTTTCGCGTGTGGGGGACTTGCAGCCGCGCGCCCTCTCCCCCTTTCCCCACGGAGAGGGGGCCGGCAGATTTGAAAAAGAGTTGAAAGATAGGTTTATCGTTCAGGTCAGAAAGCAGCCAAGAAAACCAGATGCGAACGATGAACCGCGAACTACTATATCAGCTAGAACAGTTGCTGTCAGCCTGGGTGTAGTGTTTGAACAACTATGAACCTGCTTCAGGTGCGTTGCTAGCTGCGTGGAAACGAACCGTGATGAAAGCGTATACCGGGCGAAACGAACCCCTCTTACCGCTGTCTGGACACCGCCGCCGGCCGCAGGCAGCCCAAAGCGCGCCATGCGCCTGATTTTGCCGCTCAGCCAACAATCAGCTATCATTTAAGCCAAGCGGAAACACACCGGCGATCAAAACGCCCCTGGCTGAAGACAGGACATAAAGGCAGATGAGCAGCAGTTCGCAAACAGCGCGAGAACCGCTTGTGCTTGCCGTGGACATAGGCGGGACCAAAACGAAAATCGGGTTGGTCGCCCCCGGCGGCGCGATCAGCGCGTTCGGCGAATTTCCAACCGCGGCGGGCGGAACCGATCCCGAACCGTTTTTTGAGCGCCTGTTTCCCGCGCTCGATGAGCGCATCGCCCTTGCGGGTGATGCGTTTATCGGGATCGGCGTGTCAACTCACGGTGAGATTGATCGCGACCGCCGCCGCCTGCTCATCGCCGGGAACACCCCCGCGCTGCGAAATGTGGATATTCGCGGCAGGGTTGAAGCGCGCTGCAAAACACCGCTGACGTTAAACAACGACTTAATCGCGCACGCATTAGGCGAATATTATTACGGCTGCGGGCGCGGCGTCGAACGGTTCATGTGCATGGCGGTTGGCACCGGGCTGGGCGCGGCGATGATTGTCGATGGCCGCCCATTAATCATCGACGGCGGCAATTCGGGCAACACCGGGCTGATCGTCCTCGACCCGGAGAAGCCGCGCGATTCCAACGGCATAGCGGGGTCCGCTGAGGGTTTGTGCGGCGTCCCTGGCATTGAGCGCCTGGCGCGCGAGCGTTACGGGCACGCCGTGAAAGCGCACACCGTTATCGCGGCTGCTCGCGCTGGCGATGACCCCATCGCGAAAGACATCATGGCGCAGGTTGGCGCGTGGCTCGGCCAGACCCTGGCCAGCTTGAGCGTGATTTTCTATCCGCATCGCGTCGCTCTGACAGGCGGGACCGCGACGGCTGGCCCGGTTTTGCTGGATGCGTGCCGGCAGCGTTTTGATTATCTTGCGGGGGAGTTTTTCCGCGATATCGCCCTGAATACGGGCGGGCATTTTCACGATGTAGAGATTGTTCTGGGGCAGGGCGGCGCGCAGACCGGGCTGCTGGGGGCTGCGGTCGAGCTGTTTCTGGAGCAGAACCTGCTGTAGCAGCGGGTGAATCGCGCGCATGATCGCGTATAGCGCCAAAACATACGGCGAAAGATTGTGAACAGCGTTGAGCTGAGGGGGATATAACCTATGGATACGGGCTTCAATGGACTCGGCGTTGACCTGGGCAACCTCGCGCGGCTGTCGGACGCGAAATCGCGCTCGATCAGCGCCGAGAACTTCACCGGCGGCAAGGGGGAAGGCGGGAAAGCCCTCGACGGCACAGGCGCGCCTTTCGCGGCCGATCTCGGCACCGGCTGGAAGATCTCGCCCTGCATCAACCTTGACCCATTCAGCACGTCCGAGCTTGCCCTGATTGACGGCCCCGGCTGCATTCAGCACTTCTGGCTGACGGTTGATCCCGCCTTTTGGCGACATCTGATTCTGCGTTTTTATTGGGATGACGAAGACAGCCCATCGGTCGAAGTCCCCGTTGGCGACTTCTTCTGCAGCGGCTGGTGTCAGCGCTGCAACGTCAGCTCGCTGCCGATCGCCGTGAACCCGGCGGGCGGTTTTAACAGCTACTGGGAAATGCCGTTCAGGCGGCGGGCGCGCGTCACGATTGAAAACCTCAGCCCCGGCCTGGTGCGGGGGCTTTACTACCAGTTCGATTACACGCTCACCGAAGTGCCCGCCGATTACGCATACTTCCACGCGCAGTGGCGGCGCAGCAACCCGCTGCCCTACGCCCAGGTGCACACGCTGGTTGACGGCGTGCGCGGCAAAGGCCAGTATGTGGGGACCTATCTCGCGTGGGGCGTGAACAATAACGGCTGGTGGGGCGAGGGCGAAATCAAGTTTTTCTACGACGGCGACGACGAATTTCCCACGATTTGCGGCACCGGGACGGAGGATTATTTCGGCGGCGCCTGGAATTTTGAGCACCCCAAAGGCGAATACGGGGTTTATACGACCCCCTTCTTAGGGCTGCCCCAGGTGATTAAACCCGACGGGCTGTACCAGAGTCAGCAGCGCTTTGGCATGTATCGCTGGCACGTCAAAGACCCGATCCGCTTCGAGCGCGACCTGCGCGTCACCATTCAGGCGCTGGGGTGGCGCGTTTCGCCCGGCGGGCAGCGCCGTTATCTTCCGCTTCAGGACGATATTGCTTCGACTGTTTTCTGGTATCAGACGGAACCGCACGCGCCGTTTCCGCCCCTGCCAGACGAGAGCTTCCTGCAGGTCATCTGAGCGCGGCGGGCTGTAAAGCGCTCTCCGGCTGTATGTGGCGCTGACGCCGGCAGCGGCTGCCTGACCGCCCTGCCGGCCTAAACAACCGTCATGCGGAAGTCGAAGATCGCCGGCGGGGGATAATCCTGGCGCGCCCGGTTCAGCAGCGCGTCGTCCACCGGGATATTTTCCTCCCGGCTGATGCGCTCCGCGTGATAGCGGAACCAAAGCTCAGTCAGGATTTCATCGCCTTCCCGGTAATCAACAATCTCGAATCCGGCGGCGAACAGCCGGCCAACGCGCTCCAGGTCGCCCGCCGCCAGCCCCGCTTCCACCTCCAGCAGGGAAACCCGCCCGTGCTTCTGCATCGCGTCCGGCAGGCGCGCCAGCAGCTTCAAAAACTCAGCGGCCGCGCCCGCATCAATGAGCGTCCGGCCCGTTTCGATCAGCAGGGGCAGCAGATCCGGGCGGAGCTGCTGAGCTTCACGGTACAACGACACCGCATCGGCTGGCCGCCCCTGGCGCTGCGCCAGCACCGTTAGATTGCGCAGCGCCCAGGCGGTTCGCTCGCGCGCCAGCGAAGTTTCCCAGGCCGCGCGCGCGCCCTCGGCGTCGCCGGCGTGCAGGCGCATATTGCCCAGGTGCAGCCACGCCTCCCAGCCGGACTCCGGGCGCTGGGCGACAGCGCCTTCAAGCAGCGCCTGCCACTCAGCCTGAACGAGTATGCCGCCCGCCGGCGCGGACGCGTCGGATTCAGGGTAGTGCCCGGTTTCCAGAAGCGCTGCCCAGGGCTTCTGCGCGGGTTCAAGCGCCACATCGAAATTCAGCCCCGCGCCGGCAAAAGGCGCCTCACCCGCCGCCCGCCGCCGGCGCGCTTCCAAAGGCCCCCAGCCCGACCCGGTGTGAAGCATCTCAACGGGCGGCCGGTCCTTCCACGATTCACCGCGCAGCCGTTCGGCCTCGAACTCAGCGCGTGGCGCTAACCGGTCAAGCCGCGCCTCAACAGCCGCCAGCGCCGCATCCCAGTCAGCGCCGTGCGCTTTCTGGGCGTCGGCCTCCATTAAGCCGTAACCTTCCAGCCACGAGAGTTCAGCGTTGGGCGGCAGAACCGCGTATTCGAGCTGCGTAGGCGCCAGGCCCGCCTGGATTTCCAGATAGGTGTCTGCGCCGTTAAGCCACTGCTGCCAGCGTTTGCCGCCCGGCCCTGTCCCCCACAGAAACAGCTTGCGCCCGCGCAGCGGGTCCGTTGAGACCTGGATCAGTCCCTTGCCGTCGGCGTCAAGCGCGCTGATCCAGGGGCGCTGGCTGCCCGGAATCAGGAAGAAATAATCTGCCGCCCGCCGCCCGTTGGTTGAATAGGTGATGTCCACCCCCTCCGCGACCGGCACCGGGATCGTCCGCAAATCAGCAGCCGACAGCGCGTAGCGGTAGGCTTCCGGGGCGGGCACAAGCACGCGGATATCGGCGCGTTCAGGAA
The DNA here is from genome assembly GCA_048499435.1 of Anaerolineae bacterium. GTDB lineage: Bacteria > Chloroflexota > Anaerolineae > Aggregatilineales > Phototrophicaceae > DAOTWC01. The sequence continues at coordinate 155,397 of JASNZW010000002.1, read as the reverse complement.
CCGCGATGTTCGACCACCAGTACATCGGCAGCGGGTGCGCAAACGGGTTGACGAGCCGGACGCGGATATACAGGATTTCAGAGCCGTCTGGCAGGTACGCATCAATCTGATAGGCGGCCTGCCGGATGCGCTCCCACTCATAAAGGCGCAGCACCGGGCCGCCAGCCGGGGTTTCGACGCGCGCGGCGAACACCGGCGCGCAGGTAAACGGCGTGTGGGCGATCACGCCCATGTTCCACTCAACCCCGCCGCTGAACCAGGCGTTGCGCATCGCCAGGTTCGCCGGCTGGAGCATCGAGTTGGCAAACAGCAGCTCGCGCCCGGATGGCTTGTGAATCAGCGACCACAGGCGGCCGCCGAAGTCGAGCAGGAAGGCCGCGCGCAGAATCTCGTTTTCGAGCACCGCGATCTTCAGGCCAGCCATGCGCCGCTGGCGGGTGTACCCGTCCTGCGCTGTGTACGGCAGGTAATCGGGCAGATAGCCCGCCAGCGGGTCATCTTCCGCTTTCCCTGACAGCACCGGCTGATATTGCGGCTTGTCAAACAGCGGGAACGGGTTTTCCGGCCCAAGTTCAGCGGCAGGAAGCCGCCAGGTGTCCAGTCGCAGTTCGCTCATAATCCTATCCGATACTCGCCCGCGGAACGGGCGGGGCTTCGCCGGCGCAGCGCCGCTATTTCACCGAACCGAGGGTGATGCCGGAGATCATTCGCTCGGAAAGCCAGATAAACAGGATGATCGTCGGAACGATCACAATCACGACGCCGGCAAACAGCCCGGCCCAGTCCCCCGAATAGGTCATCGCATTTTTGAGCGAATACAGGCTGAGGGACAGCGGGCGCTTGTCGGGGTCCTGGATGAAGATCAGGGCCAGTTGAAATTCGTTCCACAACCCGATGAAGTTGAAGATCGCGGCCGTGAGCATGCCGGGCGACGCCAGCGGGAGCATGATCCGCCGGAACACATCAATGTCATTGCAGCCATCAATCACCGCGGCGTCCTCCAGTTCCTGGGGCAGGCTGCTGAAGAACCCAGTCAGAATATAGACGGTGAACGGGATGGAGAGGCTGACGTAGACCAGGATCAGCCCCGGCAGCGAGTTAACCAGCTTGAGGCCCGCGAGCAGGGCGAACAGCGGAATAAACAGCAGCGGGTAGGGAATGCCAATGCCGGCGATGTAAACGACCGTCAGCAGCCCACGCCCTTTAAAGCGGGCGCGGCTCAAAACGTAAGCCGCCGGGGCGGAAACCAGCAGGATTACCAGAACCGAGATGCTCACGATGATCAGGCTGTTCAGGAACCCCTGGCCGATGTTTGAAGTCGTCCAGACCTTCTCGTAATTGATTAGCTGCGGCTCCGCCGGAATTTCAAACGGCTTGCGAAACACGTCGCGGTTTGTCTTGACCGAGGCGAGAACGAACCACCCGATCAAAAAGATCGTAAAGAGCGACCACGCGCCGAGGAACAGATAAGAGGGCACATGCCGCAGCCAGTAAAAACGGGCGCGCCTTTCGGTCCGCTGTGCGCCGCCATGCCTCAATGGAAGTGATTGCTGCGCCATCGTCTATCCCCCTAATACTGAACGACTTCGCGGCGTGTCAGCCAGCGAATGATGAGCACAATTAAAATCACGACGAGCAGCAGCATCACGCCGACCGCTGTCGCATAACCCAGGCGATAAATCGGCTGGCGCTGCCCAAAGCCAAGCACATACGAATAGACGGCGACGGTGTATGAATTCGGGTTCGGCTCAAGCCCGGTGAACGAAAACGGAAACTCGAAAATCTTGACCGCGTAGATACTCCACAGCACCAGGCCGATGATGATCACGTCCCACAGCAGCGGCACGGTGATGTGGCGAAACTGCTGAAACTGGTTGGCGCCGTCGAGCTTCGCCGATTCGAAAAAGTCGGGCGGAATCTTGTCAACGCCCGCCAGCAGCAGCACCAGGTAAAAGCCGACTTCGATCCAGATAATGGCGATCATCATTGACACGAAGATGGTATCCGGCCCCATCCAGGTGAACTTCGCCAGATCATCAAGCCCGACCAGTTTGAACAGCGACGCCAGCAGGCCGTTGTTCGGCGTGTACAGATAATTCCACATGGTCGTGACGGCGATCACGGCGATGATGTTGGGGAGAAAAATAACGCCGCGGAAGAATTTCTTGCCGCGAATGCCCGAAGAGATCATGATTGTCATAATAAAGGCAAGGGAAAAGATAACGATACCGCCAACGATGAGGATGCCGATCGTGTTCCCCATGCTTTTCCAGAAGAGGCGGTCGTTAAACAGCTCCTGGTAATTCCCCAGGCCGACAAAGTTCATGCTCGTGCCGAAGCCGCTCCAGTCGTAGAAGCTGTAAATAAACGCCTGGACGGCGGGCAGCAGGAAGAAAAACAGGTAAAGCCCTGTAGCAGGAAGCATGAAAAGGACAATGAAACGGTTTGATATCCTCATAAAAAACCCCTGCTAATTTTGAGTTGTCCGGCACGAATTGCGCGTGGCGTGGGGGCGGGCAAAGCCCGCCCCCACGCCAGGTACTGCGGTTATTTATTCAACGCGGTCAGGACTGCGGATGCGCTGCCCAGTATTCGGCAGTCTGCGTTGCCATCTTCTCGGCGAACTGCTCCGGCGTGAGCTTGTTCTGCCACACTTCGACATAGTTCGGGTAGAGGATGGTGTTCAGGTACTCGCTGTACAGCGAGGCGACGTTATCCACATCGCCATAGGTGGCGGTAGCTGCCGCCGCCGCTTGCTGGGCATCCGCGATGATCGGACTCCAGTCAATGTACTTGTTGGTCACGCCGACCAGCGCCTGGTCGGTGAGCTGCTGCTGGACCTCATCGCTCATGATAAAGCGCAGGAAGTCAAATGCCTCGTCGGGGTGCGCGGTGTCCTTGTTGATCATGAAAGAGAGCAGCAGCGCGTAAACGTCGGTCGTCTTGCCGACACCGCCCTCGATCGCCGGGAAGCTGAAGCCGCCCCACTGGAAATCAGGATCGGTCGCGTTCTGAAGCTCGACGGGCAGCCATGAGCCGACGAGTTCCATCGCCGCCTGCCCGAACGCCAGCGTATTCTGCCCCTGTGGCCAGACATAACCAAGCGTCTCCGGCGGGATGCAGCCGGTGTCCCACAGGATGCGCGTCTTTTCCGCCGCGGCGATCACCGCTGGGTCGCGCCACATCTCGCCTGTCGGGTCGCCCGCCGCCTGGCGCAGCCAGCCCACGCCCTGGATACGCGCCAGGAACTCGGTCAGGTAGAACGCCGCATAGCCCGGCTCGTTGCCTTCAGCGGCGATTGGCGCGTAGCCAGCGTCCTGGAGCAGGGTGCAGGCGTTCAGCAGGTCGTCCCAGGTCTGCGGGATTTTGATGCCTACTTCCTCGAACACGCGCTTGTCATACCAGAACTGTACGGTGTTGTAGATGTAGGGCAGCAGGTAGATGTTGCCGTCGAGGGTAAACATATCGAGCGTGTTCGGCAGGAAGACGTCGGCGAGCGCCTCATCGTGATCGTAGGCTGGCTGCTGGAGATAATCGTTCAGCGCCAGCCCGAATCCCTCGCGCATCAAGCCGCCAGCGATCTGGTCCCCGTCCTGGTCAACAATATCAATGACCGTGCCGCCGCTGAGCGCGGTTCGCACCAGGGTCTGGTTCTGGCGGCCATTCCAGACGGCCTGAATGGTGATGTGCGGATTCAGCTCCTGGTATTTAGCGATCGCGTCCTGAAGCACCAGCGCCTGGCCTTCGGTTTCGTTCCACATTGACCAGAACACGAGCGTGACAGGTTCCTGCGCGCTGACGATTCCCACGCTGAGAATGAGCGTCAGGCACCCTACGATCAACAGAAAGACAGATTTTTTCATGCGGTTTTCTCCTTATAAAACCTCTGTAAAGCCAGGATAACCTTGGAAATCGGCGGGATTTTCGGCTATGGCGTGTCCTTTCAGGCGTCCGCGCAAACAGCACAGGCTAAGTCATTGACTTATCAAGCGAGATCACGAAATCAAGATTCGTCGGCCGGTCCGGGTCCTGGTCGCGCAGCAGCGCCCGATAGTACGCCATCAACTGAAGGACCAGCAGGTAAGTAACCGGGCGCGCCCAGCCCGGCAGCCCGGTGTCCAGCCGGACGAAATGCGCCCAGCCAGCCAGGTCAGAGCCGTAATCCTGTTCGGCCAGCGCCAGCACCTGCGCGCCGCGCTGGTGCATCTGGCGCAGCACCGCGATTTCCTGCGGGTGCGCTTCGTCAGAGATAAGCCCGACGATCAGCGTCTGCGCGTTCACCATTGACATCGGGCCGTGGCGGAACTCCAGGACGTGGAAGGCCTCGCTGTACGCCAGCGACATTTCCTTCATCTTCAACATGCCCTCGCAGGCGATCCCATACAGCGGGCCAGAGCCGAGGAAGAAGAAGCGCTCGATCTGCTTGTCTTCCCCCAACCGGCGGGCGAGGTCGTGATAGCTGGCCAGCGCGCGCGTCACGATTGGTGTCAGCTTCGCCACCGCGGCGCTGTCAGCGCGCCCGGCGAGCGCCGCCAGCGCCTCAACGACGATCAGCATGCAGGCAAAGGAACGGGTCTGCGCCAGGCTCTGTTCCTGCGCTTCGTCAATCGCGATCGCCAGGTCAGACTGGGCGGAAAGCGCGCTGGCGCTGGCGCAGGTCACCGAGACGACCGGCTGCCCTGTGCGTTCACGGAAAACCCGCACCGCCTCCAGTGTCTCGGTCGTTTTACCTGACCGCGAGACCGCGATCAGCAGCGGCCGGGCCTTAGGGAGCAGCGCGAGATCGGGCAGCAGGGCGATTTCTGACGCCGGGTAGGCGCGCGCGCTGATGCCGGTGAGCCGCTGAAACAGCGCCGCCCCCGCCAGCGCGAGATAGTAGGTTGACCCGCAGCCGGTGAGCAGCAGTTGATCAAAGTTTCCCGCTTCCCAAAGCGCGCTGAACGCGCCCGACTGGCGCTGGAAGGCATCAACAGCTTTGTCCCACAACTCTGGCTGGCTCGTGATTTCGGTAAAAGTGTGAATACCGCGCTGTTCAGTCAAAATTAACCTTTCCTGTTAAGTGGGCCGCGCAATCTATTTTGTAAGGCAGGCCAGCAGCAAAGATAAAAACAATAAGAATTTTGTAACTTCGTTATCAATCATAGTAACTGTTTTAGCTGATGTCAATCAAACTAACCTTTCCGGGGCGCTGCTCAATGCGGGCACAGCGCTTTGAATTCAAGGCTGCCCTGAGCAGCCGCAGCCGCAGTATTCAGCGCGTTTCCGATGCGCGTTTGTTTGACAGATTGGGTGTTGTGTTACACAATCGGCCAAAGATTACGCACTTATTTTCGTATAAGCTGCGTTTATGGCTGTGTCCACACCCCATAACCAGACGCCAGGCGCCGCTTCCGCCGGTGGCCGCCCGCTGAAGCCCGGCGTTCAAGCTGCGGCCGCGTAAAATAGCTGCCTCTTTCAGGAAGTGCGTGATGACCACACAAGCTCAATCGAACGATTTACATCTGAGCGATTTCGCGCCGGTCCCCAGGCTGGTGACTCGCGAAACGCCCGTCAGCAGGCCGCGCTTTCCAGTCATTGACGCCCACAATCATCTGGGGTTGGAAGGCTTTGGCGGCTGGGACAAGCGCCCCGTTTCCGAACTGCTCGATCTGCTGGATGAGGCCGACGTGCGCCTTTACGTTGACCTTGACGGCGGGTGGGGTGAGGACATCCTTCAGACACACCTTGACCACTTCAAGGCGGCGGCGCCAGAGCGCTTTCGGGTTTATGGTGGCGTTGACTGGTCGCAGTGGGCGCAGCGCGGTGACCGCTTCGGCGAATGGGCGGCTGATCGCCTGCGCAGGCAGGCGGCGCGCGGCGCTGAGGGCCTGAAAATCTGGAAGCCGCTCGGCCTGACCGTGCGCGACCAGCACGGCGCGCTGGTCGCGGTGGACGACCCGCGCCTTGATCCGGTCTGGGCGACGGCTGGCGAGCTGAACCTGCCCGTCACCATCCACATCGCTGACCCGGTCGCTTTCTTCGACACGCTCGACAACCATAACGAGCGCTGGGAAGAGCTTGCCGCCAACCCCGACTGGCAGTTTCCAAGCCCGCCCTTCCCCCCCTTCATGAGCGTTGTCAGCGCTTTCGCTAACCTCGTCGCCCGGCATCCAGAGACGACGTTCGTCGGGGCGCACGTTGGCTGCTACGCTGAGAATCTGGAGTGGGTCGGGCAGCTGCTCGACCGCTGCCCGAATTTCTACGTGGACATCAGCGAGCGCATCGCCGAGCTGGGGCGGCAGCCGTACACGGCGCGGCGGTTCTTCCTGCGCTACGCCGACCGCATCCTCTTCGGCACTGACCGCCCGGTTGAGGAAAAGATATACCCGATCTACTATCGCTTTCTGGAAACGGACGACGAGTATTTCAGCTACGGCGTCGAAGCTGTGCCGCGCCAGGGGCGCTGGCGCGTCTACGGCCTTTATCTGCCCGACGACGTTCTGGAAAAGGTCTACTACAAAAACGCCGCGCGCGTCATCCTGGGGGACGCCGACGCCGTGTAGCGCCTGCCAGCGCGGCGCCGCTGAGCCGGGCTGGCCCGCCCCTCCCGACGGTTATGCCGCGCCCGGCCATTTCGCTGTTTTCGCAGCAGTAAGGAGCATGACCCGTGACCGTTTCCTACCCACAGCCGCGCCGGGCTGATGTCGTTGACAGCTTCTTCGGGACGCCCGTTTCAGACCCCTATCGCTGGATGGAGGACCCGGCTTCGGAAGAGCTGCGCGCGTTTATCGCCGCTGAGAACGCCCTGACGCACGCCTTTCTCGCGTCTGTGCCGGCGCGCGCAGCCCTGCGCGCGCGCCTGCAGGCGCTCTACGCCGCGCCGCACGTCCCCGACTACGGCGAAGCATCCCGCTGCGGCCCTTACTATTTTTACACCCTGAACGAGAACCGCGATCAGCCCTGTCTGTACCGGCGGCGCGGCGCGGCTGGCGAGCCAGAGCTGGTGCTGGACCCGAACACGTGGAGCGACGACGGCTCAATCATCATGATGGACACGCAGCCAAGCCGCGATGGGCGTCTGCTCGCGTACAGCCGTTCGTATGGCGGGTCAGACTGGCAGGAATACCGGGTGCGCAGCCTGGAAACCGGCGAAGACTATGACGATGTGCTGGCGTGGTGCAAATTCACGCGCGTGGCCTGGAAAGCGGATGGAAGCGGCTTTTTCTATAACCGCTTCCCGGCCCCGGCCGCCGGCCGGGAGATGCTGGCCGAGAACACGCAGGCCGCGATCTACTTTCATCGGGTCGGCACGCCGCAGACAGCGGACACGCTGATCTTCAGCGACCCCGACGCGCCAGAGGACCTGTTCTGGCCTGCGGGATCAGATGATGGTCGCTATCTGCTGCTGCAGGTGCGCAAGAGCAGCGTCGGCCCGACAGGCTATTACGTCTGGGAGATCGACAGCGGCGCGCCGTTTCTGCGCCTGCTCGCCGATTTCGACAGCGAGTACGAGTTCGGTGGCAGCCTCGGCACAGTGTTGTATTTCATCACCAAACGCGACGCCCCGAAAAAACGCCTGATTGCCTTTGACCTGGCGGCGGGCGTGTGGCGTGACGTTGTTCCCGAACGCGAGGACACGCTTGAGGCGGCGCGCGTGGCTGGTGGCAAGCTGGTGCTCTTCTATATGAAGAACGCCCGGACAGCGATTGAGGTCTTCGCGCCCGACGGAAAGTATGAGCGCTCGGTTGAGCTGCCGGCGCTGGGTTCGGTGGCGACCTACTATCTGGAGACCAGCGCGAGCGACCCTGATTTCCTTTTCACTTTCACGTCGTACCTGTACCCGACAACGATTTTCCGCTATGACGTTGCGGCGGATCGCCTGGAGACATTTCAGGCTTCGGGTATTGCGATTGACGCCGAGCAGTATGTAACCCGGCAGGTGTTTTACCCGTCAACCGATGGCGCAGTCGTCTCTATGTTTCTGACGCACCGCAGGGACCTGCCGCTGGACGGCTCCAACCGGGCGTTGATCTACGCTTACGGCGGCTTCGACTGGCCGAACCTGCCCCAGTTTGAAGTGCCGTACTATCTGTGGATTGAGCAGGGCGGCGTGCTTGCCGTCCCGAATCTTCGCGGTGGCGGCGAATATGGCGAGAGCTGGCATCGCGCGGGGATGCGTGAGCAGAAACAGCACGTCTTTGACGACATGCTCGCGGCGGCTGAGTGGCTGATTGACCAGCGCTATACCAGCCGGGAACGGCTGGCGATTCGCGGCCTGAGCAACGGCGGGCTGCTGGTCGGCGCCTGCCTGACACAGCGCCCAGACCTGTTCGCGGCGGCGCTGTGCCTGGTGCCGGTAACCGATATGCTGCGCTATCACCGTTTCACGTCCGGGCGGCTGTGGGTCAGTGAGTACGGCTGCGCCGAGGCGAGCGCCGAGGAATTCGCCTATCTCTACGCCTACTCACCGCTTCACAATGTGCGCGCGGGCGCCGCCTACCCGGCCACGCTGATCGCGACGGCGGACGGCGATGACCGGGTCGTGCCGATGCATTCGCTGAAATTTGCGGCGGCGCTGCAGGCGGCGCAGGCGGGGCCGGCCCCGATTCTGCTGCGCTACGGCACAGATGCCGGCCACGGCACGCTCACGGTCAACAAGCTGATCGAGGAAGAGAGCGATTACCTCGCGTTTCTGGCCGCGAACCTCAAATGAGCGCGGGGCAGCGGCGGGCTTGAACATTGTTTGGGGGGACGCCGGGGAAGTTAACCCGGCGTTTTTCGTTGGCGGGCGCTGCCGCGCCAGCCAGCCCCCTTAATCGCCGTTCGCGCAAATATCACGCCCCTGACGCCATCAAATTTGGCGCGCGTAAGGATCAGGTTTAACCGGCATTTCAAAAATTCCGCTTACAGAATTCTACAGATTTTTCCACAGCCGCAATCAGGGTTTGACCGCGGTCCTGCATCACCCCGGCGCGCGTGAAATTCAATACTTAATCCTGCTCGTGGATTTGCCTCATAACTATCGCTTATGATTGGCAACTGTGGAGACGCTTCTCCACCGTCTGTTTTCGCGCCATAACGATGAGGTCATTATGATTTCGCATTCCCGTAAAGCTGTCTTTCTGCTGTTTGTCGCCTTCCTGCTGCTGTTCCCGTTTGGGGCGGCGTTACAGGCGCAGGCTGAGAGCACTGCTGCTTTCCCCGTCACGATTGAGCACAAATTCGGCAGCACCACCGTTACCGAGGCCCCGCAGCGGGTCATCGCCCTCGGCTACACCGAGCAGGATCTGCTGCTGGCGGTCGGTGTGACGCCGGTTGCTGTCCGCTACTGGTATGGCGATGAGACCAACGCGATTCCTCTCTGGTCGCGGGATCGCGTTGAGGGTGAAAACCCTGTCGTTCTGAACATGCCCTACGGCGGCCTGAACTACGAGGCCATCCTCGCCCTTAAGCCCGACCTGATCAGCGCTGTGACCGCTGGAATCACGCAGGAAGAATTTGACCGTCTGTCGCAGATCGCCCCGACGATCGCGCAGTCTGGCGACTATATTGACTTTGGGATGCCCTGGCAGGAAGCCACGCTGATGGTCGGCGCGGCGGTGGGAAGGTCGCAGGCGGCGGCGGAAGTGGTAGCGGATGTCGAAGCGCTGTTCGCCGATGCGCGCGCCAGCAACCCTGAATTTCAGGGGAAAACCGTCGCGGTTGCCTACCTCTACGAGGGAACTTTCGGCTTCTACACAGCGCAGGACAGCCGCGGCCGTTTCTTCACCGATCTGGGGTTTGTAGTGCCGGAAGAAATGATCGAAATCGCGGGGGATGCCTTTTTCGCCAACATCAGCGCTGAACGAATTGACCTGCTCGACCAGGACGTGATCGCGATCCTCAACCTGCAGCTCATCGAGGGCGGGCGTGAAACGCTGGAAGCTGACCCGCTGTTCAGCCAGCTAACGGCGGTGCAGGAAGGCCGCGTCATCTATTTCGATGAGCAGGCGGAAAACGCGCTGAGCTTCAGCTCGCCGCTGAGTTTGCCTTTCGCGCTCGATGCCGCCCTGCCTCAACTGGAAGCGATTTTCGGCGCGTCCGCCGCGGCGGACGCCTGTGAAGCGGGATTCCGGCTGTTCGCGGCGGTGTGTATCCCGGAAAACCCGCAGCGAATCGTCACCATCACTGACTCGGATTTAGATGCTGTGCTGGCGCTGGAGGTGGAGCCGGTTGGCATAACGAACGGGCGCGGGCAGCTCACGCCCCCGCGCTACCTGAGCGCCGTTCTGCCAGAAAACGCCCTGGTTGTCGGCGGTTTCTTCACGCCCAACCTTGAACTCACGCTGGAACTCGCCCCGGACCTCATCCTGGCGGCGGGGCTGGAGGACCCGGCCCTGCTGGCGCAGTTGAATGCGATTGCCCCCACGGTTAACACCTATGTGGATGGCTCTGACTGGCAAACCCACTTCCTCAGCGTGGCCACCGCCCTGAACCGGCAGGCGCAGGCAGATGAATTCCTGGCGGCCTACGATGAGCGCATTGACGAGCTGCGCATCACCCTGGCGGACCATCTTGGCGAAGAGTTTATCGTGGCCCGCTGGAGCGCCGAAGGCCCGCAGGTGATGGCCCCCATCACGTTTGTCAGCGCGGTGCTGTTTGACCTGGGGCTGACATCCCCGACACACATTCCAGAACTTCAGTCAGGCCATGCCCATTCCGCGCCGCTGAGCCTGGAAACGCTCGGCGTGATTGATGTGGATTGGGCGTTCATTGGCACTTTGCAGAGCGAAGGCGACGCGGTGACGGCGCTGGACGCCGCGCTGGAGAATCCGCTGTTCCAGGCGCTTGAAGTGGTGCAGAACGAGCAGATGATCCTGGTTGACGGTTCGCTGTGGACGAGCAGCGGCGGGCCGCTGGCGGCGCTGCTGGTGCTGGACGACGTTGAAACGGCGATGACCGCTGCCCAATGACGGCGGAACCCTTTCGGAAGGCGGGAGATTGACAATGACGCTGATTGCTGAAACGCAGGTTGAGACCGCTAAAGCCGCTAAGTATCTCAAGTGGCTTTGCGGGCACTTCAAGCTGAAAGTGCCAGCCGAGTACGACGATCATCAGGGCAGGGTTCAGTTTCCCTTCGGCGTCTGCCAGCTGCATGCGCGCCCTGACGCGCTGACCATTCGGGTAGAGGCTGACGACGCGGACGCCTTCGCGCGGGTCAAGCATGTCGTGGGCGACCATCTCGAACGCTTCGGGCGCAAAGAGGCGCTCCAGGTTGTCTGGCTGGATCAGCCAAGCCGTGAGCAGGCCGGCTGATGAAACCGCTTGCGACCAGATCAGCTATCCTGCCGGGCGCGCCGAACAGGCTGAGCGCCGGCGGGAAGCTGAAACTGTAGGCGTTTATGGCTGCTCAGACACAATCGGTCACAGCTACAACCCGCATCCTCGGCAGCCGCGCCCTGCTGCTGCCGGGGCTGCTTGTTTGTGCCCTGCTGCTGGTGCTCGGCGTCCTCTGGAGCATTACGCTCGGCGCGGCGGAAATTGACCCGCAGGTTGTTTACGCCGCGCTGTTTAACTATGACAGCGCGAATTTCAACCATCTGATTATTCAGACGGTGCGCCTGCCCCGTGTGCTGGCGGGTATCATCGTTGGCGCGGCGCTGGCGGTCGCCGGGGCGATCATGCAGGGGCTAACCCGCAACCCGCTGGCGGATGGCGGGCTGCTCGGCATCAACAGCGGGGCCGCCTTCGCCGTCGTGCTGGCGGTGTTTCTGCTGGGCAATCCGCCGCTTTCGGTGTACGCCATCTTCGGCTTTATCGGCGCGGGCCTGGCGGCGGCGCTGGTCTACGCTTTAGGCTCGCTGGGGCGCGGCGGCGCGACACCCCTCAAGCTGACCCTGGCGGGGGTTATCCTGTCCGCGTTCCTGACGGCGTTTACCACCGCCATTTTGATTCACGACCAGGAAACGCTCGATAAAATCCGCTTCTGGACGGCAGGCTCGCTTGCCGGGCGCGATATGCCCCTGCTGCTGAACGCCGCCCCGTACATGCTGGCCGGCCTGGTCGGGGCGCTCATCCTGAGCCGGCAGATCACGACGATCAGCCTGGGCGAGGACATCGCTAAAGGTCTCGGCCAAAGCACGATCCGCGTCAAGGCGTTCGCGGCCATCGCGATTGTGCTGCTCAACGGCGGCGCGGTGGCGCTGGCCGGCCCGATCGGTTTCGTCGGGCTGGTTGTGCCGCACCTTGTCCGGTTCATCGTCGGCGTTGACTACCGCTGGATTATCCCCTACTCGGCTTTGCTCGGCGCGCTGCTGGTCACTGTCGCGGATGTCGGCGCGCGCATCGTCATTCGCCCGCAGGAACTGCCTGTTGGCGTGGTTATGGCTATTATCGGCGCGCCGTTCTTCATCTGGCTGGCGCGCTGGAAGGTGAAACGCTGATGTCTGCCAGGAACCCGGTGCGAACGTCCTGGATCACCCTGCGGCCGCGCGGCCTGCCGTTTTCCTATAAGGTGGACCGGCGCGTGCCGCTGGTCGCGCTCGTTATCGCGGCGCTGGCGCTGCTGGTGCTGGTCGTCAGCATCAGCTACGGGCAGTACAACATGAGCATCGGCGATGTTGTGCAAACGCTGCTCGGCCTGAACCGCGACCACCCCGACTATCGCAATTTCGCGCTCGTGGTCCACACGTTCCGGCTGCCGCGCATCGTGCTGGCGTTTCTGGTGGGCGCGGCGCTGGCGGTCTCCGGGACGGTTATGCAGGGCATCACGCGCAACCCATTGGCTGATCCCTTCCTGCTGGGGGTCAGCGGCGGCGCCGGGCTGGTCGCCGTCAGCCTGATCGTCTGGCTGAAGGACGTCCCGCTCTATCTGCTGCCCTGGGCGGCGTTCGGCGGCGCGCTGCTCGCGGCGGTGACGATCTACGCGCTGGCCTGGAAAGGCGGGGGCAGCAGCCCTATCCGCCTGATACTCATCGGCGTGGCGCTGGAGGCGGCAATCGGGGCGGTCACAACCACGATCCTGCTCTTTGGCGAGATTCAGGACGTGCAGCAGGCCTATGTCTGGCTGGCGGGCAGCGTCTATGGCCGCGGCTGGGAACACGTTTCCGCGCTGGGCGGCTGGCTGCTGGTGTTCCTGCCGGCGGCTGTCCTGCTGGCGCGGCAGTTGAACACGCTCAACCTGGGCGACGACACCGCCAAAGGTTTAGGGCAGCGCATCGAACGGCAGCGCGTCCTGCTGCTGATCGTCAGCGTCGCGCTGGCCGCTGCCGCGGTCGCGGTCGCCGGAACGATCGGCTTTGTTGGGCTGGTCGCGCCGCACATCACCCGGCGGCTGGTCGGGCCAACCCATGAGGGGCTGATTCCGATAGCGGCGCTGTTCGGCGGGGCGCTGCTGATGCTGGCGGACCTGATCGGGCGCTGGGTCATCGCCCCCAGCGAGCTGCCGATTGGCATCGTGACCGCGCTGATCGGCGCGCCCTATTTTATGTATCTGCTGTATCGCAACCGGAATAAGTAACCATGAGCGAACTGAACGCGGCGCAGCTTTCCCTGGCGTATGACCGGGAAAGCATCATCCACAACCTGAACCTCACCATCCCCACCGGCAAAATAACCGCCCTGGTCGGCCCTAACGGCTGCGGCAAATCAACGCTGCTGCGCGGCATCTCGCGGCTGCTCAAGCCGCGCGGCGGCAGCGTCGTCCTCAACGGGCAGGACATCTGGAAGCTGCCGACGAAAGAACTGGCGAAACAACTGGGCATCCTGCCGCAGGGGCCGGTCGCGCCTGAGGGGTTGACCGTTCACGAGCTGGTCGCCCAGGGGCGCTACCCCCATCAAAGCTGGTTTCAGCAGTGGTCCGCCGAGGACGAGCGCATCACCCTGGAGGCGCTGGCAATTACCCGCGTGACAGAGTTCGCTGACCGCCCGGTGGATACGCTGTCTGGCGGGCAGCGGCAGCGGGCCTGGATCGCTATGACGCTGGCGCAGGACAGCGACCTGCTTCTGCTGGACGAGCCAACGACGTTTCTCGACCTGGCGTACCAGATCGAAGTGCTGGACCTGCTGCACGACCTCAATGTCGAGCGCGGCAAAACGATCGTGATGGTGCTGCACGACCTGAATCACGCCTGCCGCTATGCCGACGGACTGGTCGCCGTCCGCGAAGGCCAGATTATCGCGCAGGGCCGGCCCGCTGAAGTGGTCACTGAAGCGCTGGTGCGCGCCGTCTTTGGGATTGACTGCCGCGTGATCGCCGACCCCGTTACCGGGACGCCGCTGGTCATCCCGGCGGGGAAGCCCAAAAAGCCTGCCGCGCCCAAACCCACCAGCAATGGCCGCCTCCACTCAATGCCGGCCGCGAATCACGCGGTGGAGCTGCTGCCATAACATGGACAAACGGCTGCGCTGGCATTTAGCGGGCGGCCGTTCAAAGCTGCGCGTCAGGGCATAAACCAGAAGCTGAGGGCTGAGCATGGCTGTTCCGGCGACAACAACCAGATGCTACTGTAATGTACTGGCAATGCAAAAGGGCCTCGATCCTGTTGGCTCAGCGTACAGTTTCGACGATGCAGTGGTGGTCGAAACTCCGCTGCCCTGGAAACACGATATCTACCAGCAGGCGGGCGCGCTCCCACAGGGAGCGATTGATCTGCTCGCGTTGTGGCTTAAGCGGTATCAGGAAGGGCTTCCCTATCGCCACGGGCTGTTGATGGTCGCGCCCGATCCGCAATATTCCCGCCACGGGTTTCGGCGGGTTATGCATTATGAGCGCCCGGAAGGCGCTTTTGCGCAGCTTAGAAAAACCGAATATTTCGTCCCTGAAGACCGGTTGGGGGCGCTGGTCTGGGCGCTGTTTGAAGCGCAAGACACGCTCCCGCAGTTCGCGCCATTTCGCGCCGCCGCGTGCGACTCAACGCGCGATCTTCTGGTTTGCACACATGGCACAGTAGACGCCGCCTGCGCCAGGTTTGGCTATCCTCTTTACAATGACCTCCGAAGAAATCACGCCAGGGACGATCTGCGTGTCTGGCGGGTAAGCCATTTCGGGGGACATGTCTTTGCCCCAACCATGCTGGATATGCCGACAGGCCATCATTGGGCATATGTTGAGGACCAGCAGGCCGAGCAGATTGTCCAGCGAAGCGGCGACGTGCGCGCGTTATACGGCCATTACCGGGGTTGGGCAGGGCTGGACGAGGGGTTTTTACAGGCAGCAGAGCGCGAACTCTGGATGCGCCATGGCTGGGAGTGGTTTACTTATCTGAAAAGCGGACAATTTATCGCCCGCGATGCATCTGCGGGAAATCCGGGATGGGCTGAGGTGCAGCTTGATTACACAATGCCTGCCGCCAGCGCGCCGGCCAGATACACAGCGCGCGTTGCGGTCCGCACCCACATTCACACCGCTCACAGCACAGCTTCCGCGGCAGAGTATCCCTATCCGCAATATACAGTCACTGAGCTTCAGTGACTTGCGCCGCAGAGGGTGGGCCAGACCGCGGCGCCACCCGGCGGTTGTATCAGCGCGCGGCGATCCAGGCCTCGACATCGGCGCGGCGCGGCGCGGCCGCCGTGCCGCCGCTGGCGGTCGTGGACAGCCCGCCGCAGATGCTCCCCCACGTGAGGCAGTCCGCCAGCGGTTTTCCCGCAAGATAAGCGGCCAGAAACCCCGCGTTGAAAACGTCCCCCGCGCCGGTTGTGTCAACGGCTTTGACGGCGATGGGGGCCGCGTGCAGCCGCGCGCCGCCCTGCCACGCATACGCGCCATTCGCCCCGTCCTTAATCACGAGCGTCGGAACAAGCGCCCTGAGCTTTTCCGCTGCCGCGTCCAGTTCGTCTGTGCTGGCGAGCTGGCGCGCTTCCTTCGCGTTGGGCATGAATATCTGTAACGCGGCGATCGCCGCGCGCACGTTGTCCGTTTCCAGCGTGATCGGGCGGTCCTGGCAGTCCATCGAGATGGTGATGCCGCGCTGATGCATGCGCTCGAACAGCGCCAGCGTCCGCGCGTCAAGGTGAAACCCGGTGAAATGCAGGTGTTTAAAGCTGACGCGCCCCTGGATATCGAACGCGAGCTGCGTTGGCGTTGGCGCTGGGTCCACATGCGTGATGAAAGCGCGGTCGTGCGGGTATGACACGGACACGGTTACGCGCTGGAAAGGGCCGGCGACGCGCGTCAGCAGGGACGTGTCAACGCCTTCGCTCTCGACAACATCAAGCACGTAGCGGCTGAACAGATCGGTGCCGACGCACCCTACCCACCCCACGCGAACCCCCAGCCTGTGCAGCGCGATCACGGTGTTCAGCGCGCCGCCCACCGTGATCGTCAGGCCCTCGGTGTAAACCTCGCTCCCCAGGGCGGGGAAGCGCGGAAAACCCGTGAAGATGAGGTCGCAGAAGTAGTTGCCGGGGACCAGGATGTCGTAGTCGGTCAATGCCAGTCTCCGACAAGCTCGCGGTGGGTCGTCAGGAATTCAGCCACCAGCTTTTTAGCGAGCGGGTACGAGCCGACCAGCGGGTGCGTCGTGAGCGCCTCAACCGCCAGCGTGCGGTCCTTCTGGAGGATCGCCTGCGCCGCCAGCCGTTCGTAGCGTTTGACCGTTTGCATCAGCAGCAGTTGATCGCGCGGGACAGCGCCAATGTGTTCCGGCGTGATGCCCTGCGCGTCAATCCAGCAGCCGACTTCGACAACGTCATCGTCCGCCATGCCGGCGATCGCGCCGCGGTTGGGGACGTTCAGGCCGGTGTAGTGCGGCACGTGGTTTTGAATGGCCTCGACACAGCCGAGCGCGACGGCGGCGTAGCCTTCTTCGTCGTCGCCGACCGGTTCCATCTTCACGCGGTCAGCGCCGCCGCGCGCGTGCGCCATATAAGTGCGGCCGCGCGCGTCCATCACCTCGTGATAGGCGGCCAGGCTGGCCTGTGTGTCGCCCTCAACCGTGCGCAGACGCTCTAACAGCGCGCGCGTAAGGCGCAGCGTTTCCTCGCCGCGCGTTTCGGGTTTCTTCAGCAGCGCGGCCAGCACCTCGTCGCGGTGATAGTAATAGTGCAGGTACTCGTTGAGGAAGGCTTTGTGCCACTCAATCAGGCCCGGATCGAAAATTTGCAGGTGCGTGGCCTGGCGGAACTTCGGGTCAGCCAGCAGCGCGGGGAAAACTTCCTCGCCGCCGCTGCCGTCCGCGTTGACCTCCAGGCGGGCGCTGTCCGCCCACGACAGATGGTTAAGCCCATAGACCCGGTGATGAACGCTGCGCAGCGGCACGTTCATGAAGCGGCTCACCGCGTGCTGCGCGCCGTTCGCGCTGTCGCAGATGCCGATGATGCGCTCAACGCCGGCGTCGTGGAGCGCCTGGGCGACCAGCCCCGCCGGGTTAGTGAAGTTGTAAATCCATGCGTTAGGCGCGCCGAGTTCCTCCAGCATCCGGGCGTACCCCAGGATGGCGGGGACGCTGCGCATCGCCATCGCGAAGCCCGCCGCGCCGGTGGTCTCCTGCCCCAAAACGCCGTGATTAAAACAGATGCGCTCGTCGGTGGCGCGCCCCTGCTCCAGGCCGGGGCGGATGGCGGTGATGATGTGCTGCGCGCCGCGAATGGCCTCGGCGGCGTCGATGGTAAAGGTGATTTTGAACGGCGCGCTGCCGGCCAGCCCTTTGCACAGGCCGCCTATCAGGCGCAGCTTTTCCGCGTTGTTGTCCATCAGGCACAATTCGCTTAGCCCAAGGCGCTCAGCGCGTTTAACCAGCGAGGGGATCAGGCGCGGTGTGCGCACACCGCCGCCGCCGATAATTGTCAGTTTCATGGCTGCTTCGCTTCCCAATCAATACAGTTTGCTCACACCCCCCATTCTAGCCGCTGTTGGTGTTTTTGAAATGGCTTCTAGGCAGACATTCTGATCTGTGCTAAATTTGGGCCGTGTCTTTTAAGAAAGGGGAGGAAAATGAAAAAGGCATTATCGGTAATTCTTCTGATCGCTGTTCTATCACTCTCGGTTGTCGGCGTTACGGCCCAGGAAGGCGCGAGCGTTACCGTTGCTTTCGCCGAATCTCAGCCAACGTCGCTGGACCCGCACGCCGCGCGCACCGTGGACGACTTCATGGTCATCCGCAACGTCTGCGAGGGCCTGACCGCCTACGATCCAACCACGCTTGAGCCGGTCCCCGCGCTGGCGGAAAGCTGGACGGTCTCGGAAGACGGCCTGGTCTACACGTTCACCCTGCGCGAAGGCGTCACTTTTAGCGACGGCAGCGCTTTAGATGCCGCCGATGTGAAGTATTCGTTTGACCGCCTGTCTGACCCGAATATCGGCACTTCCTACACCGCCGCGCTGGTGCTGCGCGATGTCGTCGGCTGGGCGGAAGCCCGCCCGCCCGCGCCCGCTGCGGTTGGCGATGGCACGCCCACGCCTGAGCCGGTCGCCCCGGCGGGCGCGATCAGCGGCGTCGAAGTGGTTGATGACCGCACCGTTCAGATCACCCTGCGCGCGCCGGTCACGTCGTTCCTGACCCGCCTGACCCTGCCCGGCGGCTCGATCATCGCCGCTGGCTCGGCTGATGGCATGGACTTCCTCGCCAATGGCCCGGTCTGCACCGGCCCTTACACCGTTGCTTCGTGGGCGCAGAACGACCAGGTTGTGCTGCAGGCCAACGAAAACTACTGGGGCGGCGCGCCGGAAGTTAAGGTCGCGACGATCCGCGTTATCCCGGAAGCCTCCAGCCAGGTGATCGAATTTGAAGCCGGCTCGCTCGACATCTCGCTGGCCCCCGAAGCCGACCTGGCGCGCATCCGCGAGGATGAGAACCTCAACTCGCAGTTGGTGACCATCCCCACGCTCTCCAACTACAACCTGCGCATCAACCTCAACGACGAGAAAATGGGCGATGTCCGCATCCGCCGCGCGCTGGCGGTGGCCATTGACCGCCAGTTGGTGATTGATACCGTGCTGCAGGGGCAGGGCGTCCCCGCTGTGGGCCTGTATCCTCCGGGGCTGCCCATCTATGACCCCGAATTCAACCCCTTCGTGCGCGATCTGGATGAGGTCCGCGCGCTGCTGACCGATGCCGGCTACCCGGATGGTATCGAGCTGACGGTCCGCACCGACCAGAACGAGACCGAAAACCGCGTGCTGAACGCCGTCGCGGCGACCGTCGCCGAAGCGGGCATCAACCTGATCGTCAATTCAACCGAAGCGTCGCTCTACACCACCGACCGCACCGAGTGCACGATGCAGATGGGCGGCATCCGCTGGACAATGGACTACCCGGACCCGGAAAACATGGTCGTGCTGGTCCTGCCCAACGCCGCGACGCGCGTCAACTGCGGTTACGGCACGGTTGACGTTGCTGAGGAAATCGCCGAACTCTACGCCCGCGGCGTGTCGCTGCCGTTCGGCGAAGAGCGCGACGCGGTCTTCCGGGAACTGCAGCAGATTTCGATGGATAACGTTCTGATTATCCCCGTCTACCACGGCGCGATGACCCGGCTGGTCAGCAGCAGGCTGGGCGGCATGCCGATTGACAACAACGGCACCGTTCGCTTCGCGCTGGTGGACCTGCAGTAGTATTTACATTTCAACCCCTGTGCGAGAGGGACGGCGCGCGCCGTCTCTCTCGTGCTAGCTTGGATACTCATGTTTCGCTATCTGATACGCCGCCTGATCCAGTTTATTCCTACCCTCATCGGCATTTATATATTGACTTTCCTGTTGATGCGCGTGATACCCGGCGACGCCGCTCAGTACCTGGAGGGCGACCGGGGCGACGAGCAAAGCCTCGCCGCGACGCGCGCCCGGCTGGGGCTGGACGAACCGCTGCCAACCCAATTCTGGATTTTCTTCACCGACGCCCTGAAAGGCGACCTGGGGCGGAGCTTTATCACCAACCGCCCGGTCATGGATATGATCGTCCAGACCTTCCCGTATACGGCGGTGCTGGCCCTCTGCGCGATGCTGATCGCCGTCTTTGTGGGCGTGCCGTTGGGCATCGTCGCGGCGATCACGCGCAACCCTATCTGGGATAACTTCGCGCGGCTGCTCGCCTTAATCGGGGTGTCTGTGCCGGTGTTCTGGCTCGGCATTCAGCTCCAGATTTTGTTCGGGCTGCATTTCCGACTGCTGCCTGTCAGCGGCGCGGGCTTTGATCAGCATCTGGTGCTGCCCGCCCTAACCGCCAGCTTCGCCATGCTGGCGGTGCTGATGCGCATCACGCGCTCGACGCTGCTGGAGGTGTTCAACCAGGATTACATCCGCACGGCGCGCGGCAAGGGGCTGCCCCCGCGCGTGATAATCATGCGCCACGCGGTAACCAACGCGCTGCTGCCGATCGTCACCGTGTGGGGGACGGGGCTTGCCAGCCTGCTGAGCGGCACGCTGCTGGTTGAGGTGATTTTCAGCTATCCGGGCATGGGGCGCCTGCTGGTCGATTCAATCGGCGCGCGCGATTACCCCAGCGTCCAGGGGCTGGTGATCACCTTCGCGCTGATCTACGCTGGCCTGAACCTGCTGGTTGATATGTCCTATCCGCTGGTTGACCCCCGGATTCGCTACTGATGAGCGCTGTTGCTGAGGTACGTCCCAAAGAGCCGATTGCGATGCACCCGAATGTGCTGGCGCTGCGCCGGCTGTTGAAAAACCCTGGCAGCGTCGTCGGCATCATTCTGATCGTGGTCATGGTCAGCAGCGCGGTCCTCGCGCCGTGGATCGCGCCCTACGACCCGATCATTGGCGATCTCGCCAACGATTATGTTAAACCGCCGTCGATGGAGCATATTTTCGGCACTGACGCCATTGGCCGCGATATCTTCACCCGCGTGATTTACGGCGCGCAGATTTCGCTCAAGATCGCGCTGTCCGCGCAGTTGATCGCGCTGGTGATCGGCGTCACGGTGGGGATGGTCGCCGGCTTTTTCGGCGGCTGGGTGGATATCCTGCTGATGCGCATCGTTGATATCATCATGGCGTTCCCGCTGCTGATTATCGCGATCGCGCTGGCGGGCGTGCTTGGGGCCAGCGAGCTAAACATCATCCTGGCGCTGGGGTTAATCAACTGGACCGTGACCGCCCGCATCGTGCGCAGCCAGGTGCTGTCTACAAAAGAATTAGAGTATGTGAACGCCGCGCGCGGGCTTGGCGCGGGCAACCTGGCGCTGATGTTCAGGCACATCATGCCGAACATCATTGGCCCGGTCATCATCTACACCACGCTAGGGTTGGGCAGCATCGTGCTGGCGGAAGCGTCGCTGAGCTTCCTGGGGCTGGGCAGCGCGCAGCAGGCGACGCCAAGCTGGGGCAAGATGCTGACCGAAAGCCGGGCGTTCATTCGCTCGGCGTGGTGGATGCCGTTTTTCCCTGGGCTGGCGATTTTGCTGACCGTGCTGGGGTTCAACCTTGTCGGCGACGGCCTGCGCGATGCGTTAGATGTGCGCGGCAATTAGCGAGTGAGGGGCGGAAGGTGAACGTATTAGCGATCGGCGCGCATGGCGACGACCTTGAGCTGTTCTGCGGCGGCACGCTGGCGCGGTTCGCGCAGCGCGGCGACCAGGTCTTTATGTGCGTGGTCACTGATGGGCGCGGGCGGCCAAAAGGCGACCCGGAGCGGATCGCCGAAATCCGCCGGGCGGAGAGCGAAGCGTCCGCGGCGGTGATCGGCGCGGAGCTGGTCTGGATGGCGCTGCCTGACGGCGGCCTGTGGTTTGACGCGCCGACGCGCCATCAATTCGTGGAGGTGATCCGCCGTGCCCGGCCCGATCTGATCATCACGCACCCGGCTGATGATTATCACCCTGACCACAAAACGACCAGCCGGCTGGTGATGGACGCCGCGCAGATCGCGCGGACCGCGAACTATCCGTCAGCGTTTCCGCCGCACCGCGCGGCTGTGCCGGTCGCATTCATGGAGGCGGAGCTGGGCATCGGGTTTATCCCCGAAGAATACGTTGATATCTCGCCGGTCTGGGAACAGAAGCTGGCGATGCTGGACTGTCACAAAAGCCAGCTCATGCCAGCGGGCTATGACCCTGCTTTTGTGCCGCCCGCGCCCGCGGACAGCATGTTTCACAAATACGCGCAGGCGCTGGGCGCATTTCGTGGGCTGGCCGTCAGCGTGCCCTATGCCGAGGGCTTCCGCTTCTGGCAGGCCGCCAACCGGCTGGTGGCGCGCCGCGTTCTGCCGTAAACCGGCTCTGCGCGGCCAAATAAACCGAGACGGCCAGCGGCCGCCTCGGTTTGTTATAGCCCTGCTGGTGTTTTAACGTTCAGCGCTCAGCAGCCGTTCGATCGCGACAGCGCGGTCATGCTCTGTGGTTATCAGCACAGCGCCGAATTCGATGTCGCCGCGCGCCATCCGCTGCGGCGGCCCCGGCTCGTGTCCGCGCTGCATAGCCGCCACAAACTGAACCTGGTCATACCCCTGCAACCCGTCCCCCGGCCCGGTCATGCCAACGTCCGTGACATACGCCGTGCCGCCCGGCAGGATGCGCGTATCGCAGGTGGCGACGTGCGTATGCGTCCCGACCACCGCCACGGCGCGCCCGGCGGCGGCGAAACCCAGCGTCATCTTCTCCATGACTGACTCGCCGTGGAAGTCAATAAAGACCATATCCACCGCGCTCGCCGCCGCCCACTGGGCAAGCTGAGCTTCCAGGACAGGCAGCGGCTCGTCAACCGGCGACATGGCGGTCCGGCTGACGAGGTTGATCACACCCAGGCGTTTTCCATTTTTCTCCACCACGCCGGCCCCGCGCCCCGGCATCGGCTGCGCGTAGTTGAGCGGGCGCAGCACGCGGACGTCATCGTGAACGCTCTGGTCAGGGGCGTCCCAGGAATGGTTGCCGCCGGTTATCAGGTCAATCCCGAGGGGGAGAAGGCGCGCGAGCGAGGCGGGGGTCATTCCACAGCCCCCGGAAGTCAGGTCCAGGTTTTCCGCGTTCACCACAACGAAATCCGCGCCAACGCGCTGGATAAGCGCGGGCAGATGGGTTTCTAGGTAGACCCGGCCCGCTGTCCCGACAACATCTCCGATGAAAAGGATTTTGGTCATCCCTTAACGGCCCCTTCGGTGAATGTCTGCAAAATCTGTTTGCGCAGGGCAAAGTAGAGCACCAGTATCGGCAGGCTTGAGATAACCGACGCAGCCATCAGGCTGCCCCAGTTGGAGCCGCTCTCCGGGTTGTTGTAGAAAATGTGGACAGCAACCGTCACTGTGTAGGCAGTTGGGTCGCCGCCGCCGACCAGCAGCGGCCAGATGAAGCGATTCCAGGTGATGATAAAGACATAGATGGCGACCGAGGTGATCGGCGCCAGGCTCGACGGCGCCAGAATCCGCCACAGAACCTGCCAGGAATTCGCGCCGTCAATGTGGGCGGCCTCAAAGACCTCGCGCGGGAATGTCTGGAAATGCTGGCGGAGCAGGAAAATCCCGAACCCCACTGAAATTCCCAGCATTGGTATGATCATGCCGGTGAGCGAGTTCAGCAGGCGCCACTGGGCCAGCAGCAGATAGTTCGGCACGTAAGTCACCACGAAGGGGACGATCAGGCTGATGAGGATCAGCGACATCAGCAGATTCTTAAAGCGGAACCGATAGTAGCTGAACGCGAACGCGGCCGGGATCGCCAGCAAGAGCTGCCCAAGCGTCACGCCGCCCGCATAGATGATCGAGTTCAGGAAGAATCGCGGCAGGTCCATCTGTTCAAAGACAGCCTGATAATTGGTGAAATCAGGCGGCCACACGAACGGCGCGATCGGGTTGGCGAAAATCCCCTGTGGAGCCTTAAAGCTCAGGCCCAGCAGATAGATCAGCGGCATCAGCACAAGCAGCATCGCCACAATGAGGATGAGGCGTGAGAGTATCCGCACTGGCACGTTAGCGGTCATACTGCACGTTCCTTTCCAGCATCCGGTACTGCACGTAAGCCAGCCCGCCGAACAGTATGATCAGAATAACCGACTGCGCTGAGGCGACGCCGATGCGGAACGCTTTGAACCCTTCCTGATAGATTGAATACACGAGGTTCGAGCTGGCGCCAGCCGGGCCGCCGCTGGTCAGCACTTCGATCGGGACGAAGGTGAATTCCAGCCCCTGAATGAGGGTAATCACGAACAAAAACAGCGCCGATGGGCCGAACAACGGCAGGATGACGCGGCGGGTGGTCGTCCATTCGTCAGCGCCATCAACTGAGGCCGCCTCAATCAGGTCTTTAGGGATCGCCTTCAGGCCAGCCAGGGCGATCAGATAGTGAAAGCCCACCTGCTTCCAGATAGCGACCAGCGCGACGGCAAATATCACCGTTGAGTCGTTGCGCAGCCACTGTACCGGGTCTGCCCCGGTCAGCTTGAGCAAGGTATTGAATAGCCCGTTAGTTGGGTTATAGAACCATATCCAGATTGACACGGCGATGTTAGCGGCGATTATCGTCGGCAGAAAAAACACCGACTGGAACACGGCGATCTCGCGCTGAGTTACGTTCAGGGTGAGGATCGCCAGGATGATAGGCAGCACGAAAGCGCCCCCCAGCACGAGCAGCAGGTATTGGACGCTTTGCAGCAGGATTCTGTGAAACCGGGGGTCTGTCAGCAGGTCGGTGTACTGCTTGATGCCGACAAACTGCGCGTATGGGTTGAGAAGGTTGCCGTTGTAAAGGCTGTTGTAGAACGCGCGCGCCACTGGCCAGATCACGAACAGGCCGATGAAAAACAGCGCGGGCGCTAGGTAAAGGTAGGGTAGCAGTTGTTTCCGAAATTTCATGCGCTTGCGAGAGACCGATGTTAACGATTGTTGGGCGGCCATTAACTGCCTCTCTGTTAAGTTGTAAAAGATAAAATTCCATCCGACATAAGCGACCTGGCCAACACCTTCCAGAGGCGCTTTGTCGTCCGAAAAAGCGCACCGGGGGAGCGTTCAGACGCCCCCCCAGACGCTATTAAGGCCGCGCGGCGCGCAGCCTGTTCTTTACTGGCTGCAGGTCTCCCCGCTGAGCAGTTCGTTGATCTCAGCGGCCGCGTCAGCCAGCGCGGTGTCAGCCGCCTGCTGGCCGGAAAGGATCAGTTCGGTCGCTTCGTGCAGCCGCAGGCCCGCCGTCAGGCCGTTCGGGCCGGGGAAACTGACCCAGGTAACAGCGCTCTCAAGCGTGTCAATGCCGACCCGCTGAATCGGGTTTTCAGCAACGTAGTCAGCGAGATATGCCGGGTCATCTGCAAGCCCTGGGAGCAGCGGGACATAGCCCGTGCCTTTTGCCCACACTGTAAGACCTTCTGGTGACTGAAGGTGCTGCACGAACTTCCAGGCGGCTTCCTGGCGCTCGCTCAGCTGCGAGAAGATCGCCAGCAGGTTGCCGCCGCCGGGAACGCGAACCGGGTTGTCGCCGTTCTGCGGGTACAGGGTGGCCCGCAGGTCGAAATCGGCGTCGCGCTGGATGCCGGCGCGCAGAGCGATGCTGTGCACCCCGGCAACTGTTTGCCCGGTCAGCAGCGCCTGCCGCGCCTCTTCGTTAGATACATCGAGGCTGTACCCGGCCTCGATAAACTCGCGCCAGGTCTGCATGCCCTGGATAGCTTCTTCGCTGTCAAACGCGGCCTGCACCTGCCCGTCTGCGCAGCGGAGTATGTCGCCACCCGCGCTGTTGATGAACCCCTGCATGGTCCAGTTGTCCTGCGCATAGCCCCACACAATAGCGTAAACGCCGAGCTTGTCCTTGATGATTGCGCCGGCTTCGCGCCATTCGTCAATCGTCTGCGGCGGGTTGTCGGGGTCCAGCCCGGCTGCTGTCATCAGGTCGGCGTTGTAGTACACCACCGGGATCGAGAGCGAATAGGCCATGCCGACCTGCACGCCGTTGACCACCGGGATATCCAGGATGTTCTGCGGGAACTGGGCCAGAAATTCCTCGCCGCCGTAATTGGCCACCAGCTCGCTGACCGGCACAAAGGGGAGGTTCGCGCCCACGTAGTTCAGGTACGGATAGCCAATCTGAACCACGTCAGGCGGGTTGCCGCCGGCGATAGAGGTCTCCAGCGTCTGCAGTAGAACCTGATAGTCGCTGAACGAGCGTGCCGCCACAGTGACGCCTGGGTTGGCGGCCTCGAAGCTGGCGATGAGTTCCTTAATCTGCGGGCCGCCGAAGGTATCCGTGTTGATGTTCCAGTACTCAATGGCGACGGCATCCTGTGCCTGGATGCCGCCAAATGGCAAGATGAGGATAAACAGAAAGACAACATATACAACGGGGGATGAGAGAATGCGTTTATGGAGTTGCATTTGCCCCTCTTTCTGGTTTAACGCTCAGGACGAAAGTTGCGGCGATGATCTTGCCCGCACGAGGGCGGAGTCTAACGAACATCATTTCGAAGCGCAACGGATTGTCCAGGACATATTTCTTTGGTGCGGGGGACCTGTGTTCCCCCGCCAGCAGACGTGGCGGCGCGCTTTGTCGTCCGAAAAAGCGCACCGGGGGAGCGTTCAGACGCCCCCCCAGACGCTATTAAGGCCGCGCGGCGCGCAGCCTGTTCTTTACTGGCTGCAGGTCTCCCCGCTGAGCAGGCCGTTGATCTCAGCGGCCGCGTTCGTCAGCGCGGTGTCAGCCGCCTGCTGGCCGGAAAGGATCAACTCAGCCGCTTCGTGCAGCCGCAGGCCCGCCGCCAGGCCGTTCGGGCCGGGGAAGCTGACCCAGGTAACAGCGCTCTCAAGCATGTCAATGCCGACCTGCTGAATCGGGTTTTCAGCGACGAAATCGGCGAGATACGCCGGGTCATCCGTGAGGCCGGGGAGCAGCGGGACATAGCCCGTGCCCTTCGTCCACTCGGTGAAGCCTTCTGGCGACTGGAGGTGCTGCACGAACTTCCAGGCCATTTCCTGGCGCTCGCTTAGCTGCGAGAAGATCGCCAGCAGGTTGCCGCCGCCGGGAACGCGAACCGGGTTGTCGCCGTTCTGCGGGTACAGGGTGGCCCGCAGGTCGAAATCGGCGTCGCGCTGGATGCCGGCGCGCGCGGCGATGCTGTGCACCCAGGCCACCGTTTGCCCGGTCAGCAGCGCCTGCCGCGCCTCTTCGTTAGACGCATCCAGGCTGTACCCGGCCTCGATCAGCTCGCGCCAGGTCCGCATGCCCTGGATGGCGTCCTCGCTGTCAAACGCGGCCTGCACCTGCCCGTCCACACACTGGAGCAGGTTGCCGCCCGCGCTGTTGATGAACCCCTGCGTGGTCCAGTTGTCCTGCTCATAGCCCCACACGATCGCGTGGATGCCGAGCTTGTCCTTAATGACCGCGCCGGCTTCGCGCCATTCGTCAATTGTCTGCGGCGGATTGTCGGGGTCCAGCCCGGCTGCTGTCATCAGGTCGGCGTTGTAGTACACCACCGGGACCGAGAGCGAATAGGCCATGCCAACCTGCACGCCGTTGACCACCGGGATGTCCAGGATGTTCTGCGGGAACTCAGCCAGAAATTCTTCGCCGCCGTAATTGGCCACCAGCTCGCTGATCGGCACAAAGGGGAGGTTTACGCCCACGTAGTTCAGGTACGGATAGCCAATCTGAACCACGTCGGGCGGGTTGCCACCGGCGATAGAGGTCTCCAGCGTCTGTATCAGAACCTGATACTCGCTGAACGAGCGCGCCGCCACAGTGACGCCTGGGTTGGCGGCCTCGAAGCTGGCGATAAGCGCCTTAACCTGCGGGCCGCCGAAGGTATCGGTGTTGATGTTCCAGTACTCGATGGTGACGGCATCCTGCGCCTGGATGCCGCCAAATGGCAGGGCGAGAACGAACAAAAGAACAGCGCATGTAACCAGAAATGAAAGAATATGTCTGCGGGGTTGCATCGGTTTTCCTTTCTGTTCGGGTGTGTGGAATTGAGCGCGGTGAAAATATCCACCGTTAGATAAAGGCAGAGATTAACGAACATCCCTTAGAAGCGCAACGGGTTGTCCGGGACATTTTACTTTGGCGCGGGGGTGGTTCTACCGGGGGCGGACCTGCGAAATCACCGCTGCTGTAGCCCGGCGCGGGCAGCCTGTCAGGTCAGGCTGCCCTGCGATCAGCAGCTTAGTGTTCATCGGATGCGCGCCATCCGCTGCGGCGGTCAGGCGGGCAGCAGATGCAGCGTCTCGTCGATGAAATCAATGCCGACCGTCTCGCCTTCCGCGAAAATCTGGCTCGCGCGCGGGTCGGTTTCGACCACGATCAGCCGCTGATCCCCCAGGTGCACGCTGTACTCGATCTCAGAGCCGAGATACATCGCCTGGTCAACGTGCGCCTGCTGCAGCGCCGGGTCATGGCGCAGCTTCAACCCCTCCGGGCGCAGCACCGCGACCAGCGGCGCGCCGACCTGCGGCAGCGGCGTGATTGGCCGGTTGACGCGCCTGCCGAGGATATTGACGGTCACGCCGCTGCCTTCGAGCGCCTCAACCGGGGCGGTGACGAAGTTGGCGCGGCCAATGAAGTCGGCGACGAAGCGTGTCGCTGGCCGCCGGTAGATTTCCGACGGCGTGCCGATTTGTTCGATGTTGCCGGCGTTCATGACCACGATCCGGTCAGACAGCGCCATCGCCTCAATCTGGTCGTGCGTCACGTAGATGCTGCTGATGTGCATGCGCCGCTGCAGGCCGAGAATCTCGCTGCGCATCTGGACGCGCAGCTTGGCGTCAAGGTTCGAGAGCGGCTCGTCAAACAGCAGCACGCTCGGTTCCATGACCAGCGCGCGCGCCAGGGCCACGCGCTGCTGCTGGCCGCCGGAGAGCTGGTTGGGCCGGCGCTCGCCTAAACCGGCCAGGCCGACCAGGTCGAGCGCGCGCTCAACGCGCTTGTTAATGTCGTTCCGCGCCAGCTTGCGGATGCGCAGGCCGTATGCGATGTTCTCGAACAGCGACATGTGCGGGAACAGCGCGTAGCTTTGAAACACCATCGCCATATTGCGTTTGTTCGGCGGCAGCAGCGTGACATCCTTGCCGTTGTAGAAGATTTTGCCGGCGGTTGGCGCTTCAAAGCCGGCGATCAGGCGCAGCATGGTCGTTTTGCCACAGCCTGATGGGCCAAGCAGCGTCAGGAATTCGCCCTGGTGGATGTCAAGCGAGACATTGTCAACGGCGACGACCTTGCCGCCGCCGCCGCGCTGGGGAAATTCTTTGGTGATCCCAACCAGGCCAACGCTGGGTGTGGATGCTGAGGTCTGGCTGGACATTTACATGCCTCCTTCTAACGTGCGCTCAGCGCCGCTGGTGGATCCCACAATCCCATACAGGATACCAATCGCCA
Source organism: Anaerolineae bacterium (assembly GCA_048499435.1). Taxonomy (GTDB): domain Bacteria; phylum Chloroflexota; class Anaerolineae; order Aggregatilineales; family Phototrophicaceae; genus DAOTWC01. Next base: position 126,204 of record JASNZW010000002.1, on the reverse strand, counting down.
CCAGCACGATAATGATCAAGATCACGCAGTAGGCGAAGGCGTTGCCGAAGCGCCCGTTTTCGACTTCGTTGAGAATCTGGTGGGTCATGATTTTGACCTGCGGCGTGGTCAGAAAGACGATTGCCGAGATCGTCGTCATTGAGCGCGCGAAGGCGAAGATCAGGCCGGAGAGAAACGCTGGGCGAATCAGGGGCAGGGTGATGCGCCGGAAGGTCTGCGCGTTGTCCGCGCCCAGGCTGATCGAGGCTTCCTCAATTGACGGGTCAATCTGCGCGAGCAGCGACGCCCCGGAGCGCAGCGAAGCCGGGACGCTGCGGATAATGTAGACGAGCACGATCGCCAGCGCGCCGCCGAAGATCGCCCGCCCGCCCGCCAGTTTGGGCAGCAGGACGAAGGTGCTTTCGCCAATCGTCACAGTCAGGTCGCTGCTAAAGACCATCAGGTAGCCGATGCCGATGATCGTGCCGGGGACGGCGATGCCGAGCATCGCCGTGAAGTCGAGCGCGCCGCGCCCGAAGAACTGCTTGCGGACCACCAGCAGGGCGATGACGATGCCGATCAGCCCGGCGATTGGCGTGGCGATAGCCGACAGCGAGGTCGTGTCAATCATCGCCTGCGACCCGTAGCCGGAAAGCACGAAGTTGAAGTTGTCGAGCGTGAACTCGTTGTTGACGCCGAGCACTTTGGTGAACGCGCCGGCGATGATCGTCCCGTAGATCATCACGATCAGCAGGCAGACCAGCATAACGATGCCCCACAGGCTCCAGCGCACCAGCGGATGCGTGATCTGCTGCGGCGTGCCGGTCGGCTTGCCGGTGACCGAGACGACCGAGGCGCGGCTAACCCAGTAGCGCTGGATGATAAAGACCGTCAGCGACGGCACAAGCAGGAGCATCGAGAGGACAGCCGCCGATAGCTGGTTGTAGAGGCCGATCACCGAGACGTAAATGCGCGTGGACAGCACCTCGAAATTGCCGCCCAGCACGAGCGGGTTGCCCAGGTCAGCGATCGCTTCGACGAACAGCAGCAGAAACGCGCCGAGGATGCCGGGGATCAGCATGGGGACTGTCACCGTGCGGAACACGCGCCATTTGCTGCCGCCCAGGCTGGTTGCGGCTTCTTCAAGCGCCGGGTCGAGCGCCTCCATCATGCCCTTGAGGTTGAGGTAGACGATGGTGAACAGCGACAGCGACAGCACGAGCGTCAGGCCGTCAAGGCCGTAGATGTCGTTGCAGGCGCGCCCCGCGCCCCACAGACAGCGCGTGCCAAACACGCCGCGCAGGATCATGCCGTTGCGGCCAAACAGCAGAATAATGGCGCTGGCGAGCGCAAACGGCGGCGAAATAATCGGCACCAGCGCGATAATGTGTATAAAACGCTTGAACGGCGCTTTGACCTTAACCTGCACGTAAGCAAATAAAAAGCCGAGCAGCGTCCCCAGCGTCGCGACTGTCAGCCCCAGGACGAGCGTGTTGCTGATGATCGTCTGGTAGGCCGGCTGGCTGAGGAAATTGGTGAACTGCTCCTGCCCCGCGGGCGTCAAACTCTCGCGCACCATCGCGGCGATAGGCAGGACGATGGCGACAGACACGAACACAGTAACAAAAATGAGCGCGATCGCCAGGACAGGGTCCTGAAGCAGGCGCCGCGTTCCCGTGACAATCCGATTTTGTGTGATAGCTGCCAACAGCGGACCTCCTGGGCTGGCTGTGACGCTTCACCCCCTGCCAGTGCCGCGCAGGGGGTGTTTTACAGCGTAGCGTACAGTAGTAAGCAGCCGGCCTGTGTTATTCGACAGGTTCCGGTGCAACTTCGGTGTCAAAGCGTTCGACCGTCGCATTGCGGGCGGTGCCAGCGGCCATGAAGTTGTAGTCAACAAGGTTGACTTCTTCAAGCTTGACGCTCAGCTCGCTGACCGGGGTCGCGGGGTTGGTGGGAAGCTGGAGCGAGTTGACCGTCGCCGCGATCGCCTGCGCTTCGGGGGTCAGCGCCCAGTCATACCACTTCTTGGCGGCTTCCAGCTCCGGCGCGCCGCCGATGATCGCCATGGCGCCGATCTCATAGCCGGTGCCTTCTTCCGGGAACGTGTTGACCAGCAGCCCCTCGAAACCTTCAACCTGCAGCTTAACGCAGTCGTGCGAGAAGATGATCGCGACCGCGATCTCGCCGCCGCCCGCCATCCGGCCCGGCGCGGAGCCGGAACGGGTGTACTGGAGGATATTCTGGTTCAGGCCCTTAAGGTACTCAAACGCGGCGTCCATCGCGGCGTCGGTCGGCGAGCCGTCTTCGTTGTAGCCTTCGCCGGTCCCTTCAACTTCTTCGCCTTCAGCGGGCTTGCCATCCGGCCATTCGAGCTTGTCCGCCTCAAGCGTCACGACTGTCCAGAGCGCGGTGAACGCCGTGCCGGAGGTGGCAGGGTGCGCCATCGCGATGAACCCCTGGAAGCCAGGGTCAAGCAGGTCGGCCCATGAGGTCGGCGCATCCAGCCCCAGTTCCTCAAGAACCTCAACGTTGGAGCAGAAGCCGAGCGCGCCAACATACACGCCGGTCCACGAGTTGTTAGCGCTTTTCAGAGTCGGGGGGATCTCCGCCGCCATTGGCGATTCGTAGATTTCCAGCAGCCCCTCTTCGTTAGCGGCGATAAAAGCGTCAGCCGGGCCGCCCCACCACATCGAGAATTCAGGGTCGCCAGCCGTCGCGCGGATGCGCGCCAGCGACTCGCCCGACGACATGCGAACATACGATGTCGCGATGCCCGTCTCTTCCTGGAAAGCCTGCGTCATGGCCATGCACCAGTCTTCCTGCGGGGTGCACAGCACAGTCAGCGTATCACCCTGCGCCAGCGCAGGGACGGCCACGAACAGGAAAAGGGCCAGCAGGATAAATAATTTATGCTTCATGTTGACTCCTTTGTGAAAACACTGTGAAACAAACCGAGGGTGGGTCTCACCGCTCACAGAACTGCTACCGGGCAATTGTAGAAGTTTAACAGATGTTGTGCAAGGAAAGCCGAAGATTGGGGGGTATACATTCAGGTTTCAGGCGGCGGCAGGCGGCGCTCCATGAATTTTGCGTAAAAAATTGCGCGCGGCAACTATGTTACAAACAGTTTCCGTTTATTCTATAAGGGAAGCGTAATGATATACCGGTAAAGAGAGCGCGGGCCATGCACTATATCGAACAGACCGCACCCACCGAAGGCGACGACATCCACATCTGCCCGGTATGTGGCAAACTGTTTCACCAGCCCAAGCCCATGTGCCGCCACATCATGCGCGCGCACCCTTCCGGCCAGCAGTTGGCCTTCGACCTGCAGGCGGACCTGTACCGCCGCTGGCAGCAGCGCATCCCCCGCGTGGCGCAGTAATTTCCTTCATCAGCCGGCCCTGTACACAAAGCGGACCGCGCCGCGCTCTGGCGATATGTCTATAGCCGCGCTGGGCGGCGCTTTGTATAATGGCCTCCGGTCATCGCCACCGGAAAAGAGAAACTGCCATGTCTCAGAACCGCCTCCAGGAACTGCGCGCGCAGGTTGACGACATCAACCTGCACATCCTCGAACTGCTGAACAACCGCGCCCGCCTCGCCTCCGAGATCGGCCGGGTGCAGGTCGAGCTGGGCACGTCGTTTTACGACCCCGCCCGCGAAGCCTACATGCTCCAGCAGCTTGAGCAGGCCAACAACGGCCCCTTCAGCAACGAGACGATTAAAGCTCTGTTCCGCGAAATTTTCCGCGCGTCGCTGGCGCTGGAGGAAAAAGAGGCCCGCGCCAAAATTCTGGTGCAGCGCAAATCGCCCGACGACCGCACGATCGTCACCATGCCCGACGGCCTGCAGATCGGCAACAGCGCCTTCACCGTGATCGCGGGGCCGTGCGCGGTTGAGAGCTTCGAGCAGATGGACGAAGTGGCGGCGGCCCTGGCCGCGCGCGGCGTGCGCATCATTCGCGGCATGGCTTACAAACCGCGCACCTCGCCCTACGACTTTCAGGGCCTGGGCGAGCCGGGCCTGCAGATCGCGCGCCAGGCGGCCAACAAGTACGGCCTGTACATCACCAGCGAGGTGATGGACAAGAGCCAGCTTTCGATGATGGCCGATTACGTGGATATCTTCTGGGTGGGCGCGCGCAACATGCAGAACAGCTTCCTGCTCAAGGCGCTGGGGCAGGTGCGCCAGCCGGTGATCCTCAAGCGCGGCCTGGCCGCCACGCTGGAGGAATTCCTCTACGCCGCTGAGTACATCGTCAGCAGCGGCAACCCCAACGTTATCCTGATGGAGCGCGGCATCCGCACGTTTGAACGGTGGACGCGCAACACGCTCGATATCGGCGGCGTGGCCATTCTCAAGCAGGAAACCCACCTGCCGGTGATCGTGGACATCTCGCACTCGGCGGGCCGGCGCGACATCGCTATCCCGCTGGCGCGGGTGGCGCGCGCCAGCGGCGCCGACGGCCTGATGGTCGAGGTGCATCCTAACCCGCCGGTCGCCATGAGCGACGCCAAGCAGCAGCTTTACATCCACGAGTTTCACGCGCTGATGGACGCTATCGGCGACCTGCAAACGACCGCGCTGTAAAGCCGCTGTTCGCCTGGCCCTCTTTTTATTGGGAAAGGGGGCCGGGAAACGCCTACGGCGCGGCGGGGTCAGCGGCCAGGGCCGTTGGCAGCCCGTCAATGCTCGCCCGGTTGTTCTTCTGCTGATACTGCGCCAGCCCTTCAGCGCCTTTGGCTTCGGCCCACCGCAGCATCTGGTCGCGCTCGCCGGCGTAATCATACAGCGGCACGCCGAAGCCGCACGAGGTCTGCACACGGCTGATGTCGGCCGCGATAAACTGGCGCGCCCCCAGCGGCAGCGTGAACAGCCGCGCCAGCTCATCCCAGCCCGGCTGGCCGGGCAGCACGGTGCGCCCCAGGCCGTACAGCCGCAGCACGCTGGGCGCGCCCTCGAAGGCGCAGAACATAAACGTGATGCGACCGTTTTCCAGCAAATGCGCCGATGTCTCGTTGCCGCTGCCCACCCAGTCCAGGTAGCAGACGCGCGTCGGCGACAGCACGCGGAAGCAGTCCGTCCCCTTTGGCGACACGTTAACGTGGCCGCTGGCGTCCAGCGGCGCGCTGGCGACAAAAAACAGGTGCTGCCGGGCGATAAACGCCTGAAGCTGCTCGGTGATGGCTTCGTGTACTTTGGCCACGCGGTGTCCTTTGTGTGCGCTGCGTCAGCGATGCCGCCAAGCATAACGCGCGCCGCGCGCCAGATCAACCGGCTCTCACGCGAAATCCACGCGCGCCCCGCTGAAGCGCGCGCCGTGCCAGGCCAGCGCCAGCGCGATCACACAGTCGTCGTGCCCGCCGGGCGGCGCACCATAGCGGTAGCTGCCGCCGGGCAGCCGCTCGGCGCGGTAGGCGGCCAGCTCGGCCAGCAGCGTGTCGTCCGGCAGCAGCGCCAGCGCGCCGCGCTCGACGGCCAGCGCCAGCGCCTCGATCAGCGGCCCCTTGCTGGCGGCGGTCGTCTGGAATGGGCGCACCGGCAGCCCCTCCGCCTGGAGCGCCTCGACGTTTGGCGAGCCGATGCTGTTGGCCTCGGCCCACACAGCGGCGGGCCGCCAGCGCGCGCACAGCGCCGCCAGCCGCCCGCGCTGCAGCGCCCAACTGATGCCGGTGAAGCGCTCCAGCGCCACCATCTGCCGCGCGCCGGCGTCAATCACGGCGGCGGCGGTGTAATCGCCGTCGCGCCCCCAGTCCACGCCCGCGCAGTAGACCGCGCCCGGCTGCGGCTGCGCGCCTGGCGGGGCGGTCGCCGCCGCCTGCACGCCGCGAAACACCTGCCCGGCGTCAGCCATGAACTCAGCCAGATATTCCTCGCGCCACACGCGCTCCGGCGTGACGCGGCGGATGGCGTCCAGCTCGGCGCGGGCGATCAGCGGGTTGTCATACGACGTGAAATGAAACGCGGCCCAGCCGGGCGCGCCGCCGCGCGCCAGCGCGTACAGGTCATAGAACCAGTTGCGCCCGTTGGGGCTGCTGAGAAAAAGCGCGCCGCCCTGGCGTTCGAGCAGCATCGGGCGCACGACCTGCGGCCACACGTCCGGCATCATGAAGGCGGCCTCGTCCAGCACGGCGAAATCCAGCCCCATGCCGCGCAGCAGGTCGGGCTGGTGGGCGCTGCGCACCGCCAGCAGGCCGCCGCCGGGCAGGTCGATGCGCCGTTCGGCCTCGCGGGCGCGCGCGCCGCTGACACGCCCGCAGGCGGCGCGCAGGTCACGCCAGACCTGCGCGGCCATGCCGTAGGTCGGGGCCAGCCACCAGCAGCGCCCGCCGCGCAGTGCCTGTTCTAACAGCGCGATTTTGCCCGCCTCCGTTTTGCCGAAGCGCCGCCCGCAGGCCACTACGCGGAAGCGCGCCTCACTCCGCAGGATCGTCTCTTGCCCAGGGTGGGGCCGCGTGAGTCGTACCATCGGCGTCTCCATACTCAATGCGGATTACCTGTTCGCCGCTGGCGGGCAGGCGGTCCGCCAGCTTGAGGATTTTGTCAATCAACTGGTTGAGCGCGGCGGCGCGTTGGCCCAGCGGCGCCGCCGCGATGGCGTCGTCCAGCGACAGCGCCAGCGTGACGGCGTTGTCGATGAGCGCGGCGCGCAGCTGCGCCAGCGCGTCGGCGGCGGGCGGCGCGGGGGCCGGCGGCGGCGGTTGGCGCGCCCAGCCGCGCAGCGTGGACTCTGGAATGCCAGTTTCGGCGCTGGCGCGGGCCGCTGAACCGTTGTTGGCGGCCAGGCGGGCCAGCGCCGCTGCCTTTTCAGCGGCGGTATACTGACGTGACATGGCGTGCGCCTCCGTGACAGCCGCAAAAGGACATCACGCGGGCGATGTCCTTTTGCGCAGCTTCCTGACACTGTGGCGGGCGGGGATGCGCGGCGGTCTCGCGCTTTGGCTGCTGGCGGTCACGGCTCCGGGCATGTGTTTGCCGTCCGCGCCGCGCGGCATCCAGGCCGGCACATGCCCCTATAATAGCACATGCGTTCTGTTATGGGTGCATTTCCGCGCGCACATTTGCGCGCACATACGCGCGCCGCGCCCGCGTTTCTCCCCCTCTCCACATGGAGAGGGGGCTGGGGACCTCACCTCTAAATCCCCAGTGAAACCTCACCCCTAAATCCCCTCTCCGTAAGAGAGGGGACTTGGTTCCGCGCCTGCTTGTCTCCCCCTCTCCCCATGGAGAGGGGGCCGGGGGGTGAGGTTGCGTTGAGGGGGCCAGGGGACCTCACCCCTAAATCCCCTCTCCGTAAGAGAGGGGACTTGGTTCCGCGCTTGCTTGTCTCCCCCTCTCCTATGGAGAGGGCCTTTAGGGGTGAGGTTGCAGGGCCAGGGGGTGCGGTTGCGCGAGCCGGGGCGCGGGTCATTCGTCAGCGGCGGCTAACTGGCGTATACTGAATGGCAGCGTGGCGGGTGTGGATCGGCGCGCATAGGCGCGGAGGTGCGGCGTGAGAATTGGGCTGGGACGGTTGATTATCGTTGCGCTGCTGGCGTTCGGCTGTGGGTTCTTCGCGTACCTGCCGGTGGCCGGGTATCTTGACGGGCGGGTGCTGTCGTCGTTTCAGGCGTTCACGGGCGACAACGCCAAAGGCCCGCTGGAGCGGCTTATTGGCAAATCCTTCCCGGCCAGCGCGGGCAACTTTAACTACGTCAGCCTGAACGACGAGGCGGTGTGGGTGGGCTTCACCATCAGCAGCAGCGAATTTGGGCCGTTTCTGGGCGGGTCGTCGTTTATCACCTGCCCGCTGCTGATGCGCGACAACTTCCGCCCTAACTTCCAGTATCCGCGCCTGCTCACCGCTGAACAGCAGATGGTGCTTAACGCCTGGTGGCGCACCGCCGCCGCTGCCGCGTATATCGGCCAGGAATGCACCGGGTCGGACTTCCGCATTATCCGCGTGCTGGCTGACATCGGCACGGCCAATATGCTGACCGTGTACATCGAGTCGGTGCGGCTGTAGGCCGGCCCTCAGGTCCCGTCCATCTCCCGGCGCACCGTCTGGTACAGCGCCTCGGCGCGCAGTTGGCCCAGCGTGTAGCACGCCCCGCCCAGGTGCTCGGCAAGCTGCGCCGCCAGCCCCCGGTCGAAAGCGACGTGCTCCATGTTGATCGTGATCGTCCTGATGCCCTCTTCTTTAATCAGGCCGGCGATGCGGTGCGCTTCTTCCTGCGGCGGTCGGTCACCAATCGAGACGTTGCCCGCGCCGTCAGTGAGCAGCACCAGCAGCGCCAGCACCTCCGGGTGCAGCGTTTTCTCGCGCCGGATAGTCTCGTAGGCCAGCAGCAGCCCGGCGGACAGCGGCGTTTTGCCGCCGACCGGGATGTTGGCCAGCGCCTTTTTCGCCAGGTCAACTGAGCTGGTAGGCGGCAGCACCAGCAGCGCCCGGTCTTTCTGGAACACAACCAGCCCCACGCGGTCGCGGCGCTGGTAGGCGTCGGTGAGCAGCGACATGATCGCGCCTTTGGTCGCCGTCATGCGCTCCGAAACCGCCATGCTCCACGACGCATCCACGACGAACAGCACCAGGTTAGCGGCGCGGCGCACCCGAATCTTGCGCTGGAGGTCGCTGGACTGGAGCGCGTAAGCCATGCCGGAGTCGTCGAGCTGCTGCTGGCGGCGGCGCTGGTAGGGCGCGGCGGCGCGCAGCGTGGCGTCGAAGGCGATGTCGGTCGTCTGGCCGTTGGCCGGGCGCGCCTGGATATAGCGCCCGCGCTTGCGGTCGGTGCGCGTGCGCGAGCGCCGCCCGGCGGTGTGGCGCGTCAGGCGGTCGAGCGGGGTTTGCAGGCGGCGCGGGTTAAATTCCTCGCCGCTTTTAGTCTGCTTGCCGCCTTCCCACCAGTACGAATCCTGGTGGTCGAAGGCGTTCTGCGGGCTGGGGTCGGTCTGGCCGTAGTCCGGCAAATCCTCGTTACTGGGGCCGGTCAGCGGCTGGCTTTTTTTTTGACCGCGCTCTGGTCAGCGGTGTCGGCGGCCTCGGCGGCTTCCTCGCCCTCGCCCCACTCCGACATCACCTGTTCAAGCTGGTCTTCAAGCGCGGCCACGCTGAGCTTCGCGTCGGCGAACGGGCCGCGTTTGAGGCGGTGCGGCAGCGCCAGCTCAGCGGCCAGCAGGATGTCGCTCTGCGTGATGGCGTCGCGGCCAGCGAATGCCGCGTGGGCGCGGGCGGCCTTGAGGATCACCAGGTCGGCGCGGTGGCCATCAATGTGCAGCGAGCTGGTGAGCGTGGCGATGGCGTGCAGGTCGCGCCGGGTGTAGCTGACGGCGTCCACCAGCTCGCGGGCGGCGGCGATGCGCGCCGACAGGTGTTCTTCCTCCGGCGCCCAGGCGCGGCGGAAGGCGTCCGCGTCGGATTCATAGGCGATATGGCGCTCCAGAATCTCCATGCGCTCGTGCGCGTCCTGGATGCCGCGCACCTCAACCGAAAGCGCGAAGCGGTCAAGAAGCTGCGGGCGCAGGTCGCCCTCTTCCGGGTTCATCGTGCCCACCAGAATAAAGCGCGCCGGGTGGGTGAAGCTGATGCCCTCGCGCTCGACAACGTTCACGCCCATCGCGGCGCTGTCCAGCAGCAGGTCAACGACGTGATCGTCGAGCAGGTTAACCTCGTCCACGTACAGGATGCCGCGGTTGGCCATCGCCAGCACGCCAGGGTCGAAGTGGCGCTCGCCCTTCTGAATGGCCTTCTCGATGTCGAGCGTGCCCACGACGCGGTCCTCGGTGGCGCTCACCGGCAGGTCAACGAAGCGCGTTTTGCGCCGCGTGACCGGCAGGTCCTCGCCGCGGTCGGCGCGCTCGCGCACCGCGTCAGACCAGGTGGACGGCTCGCGCGGGTCATCGTTGAAGGGCGAATCGGCGATCACCTCGATCTCTGGCAGCAGCGCCGCCAGGGCGCGGGCGGCGGTGGATTTGCCGGTGCCGCGCTCGCCGCGCACTAACACACCGCCGATGCGCATGTCAATCGCGGTCAGGATCAAGGCGCGCTTCATACGCTCCTGGCCCACGATGGCGGTGAAGGGGTATACCGATGGTCGTTTGCTCATGCCTGTTTTCTCATCCCACAGTCCCACAGGCATTATAGCGAACAGGCCGGTGCGGTCAACCGCCGGGGCAGACCAGAACAGGATACGGCCGCGCTGGCCCGTGCGCTTTCGCCCAGGGGGCTGGCGCGTTATTTAGCGGACAGGGTTTCCTGCAGCTCGGTTTTGAAGAAGGCCGGCGTTTCGATGGCGCGGTGAACCGGGCACTTGCCGGCGATGTCGAGCAGGCGTTCGCGCTGGTCGGCGTCAAGCGGGCCGCGAAAGGCCAGCTGGATTTTATACTCGTGCACAAACTGCGCGTCGCCCTGGTAATCAGCGTAGTCGCCTGCTTTGAAGCGCGTCACTTCAACATTCGCGTCCACGCCTTCCAGCGGCCATTTTTTGCGGCTGGCGTACAGGCGGACGGTAACTGCCATGCACGCCGCCAGCGCGCCGGCCAGCAGCTCCATCGGCGTAGGGCCGCTGTCGGCCCCGCCGTCGTCTTCCGGCTCGTCGGCATAAAAGGTGTGGCTGCGGGTTTTGATCTCGGTTCTGTACATGTCAAGAGTGCGTGCGGTAACAGTGGGCATGGGGGTCCTTCTGGGGGATACAGAGATAAATAAACACAGCGGCTGCGCGTTAAACCGCAGACGCTGCCGCCGCGGCCAACCTTACCCGCCGCGCGCGCCGGTTAATCCTTGCGCAGCCGGCGCAGGCCCTGAAAATTTGGGTCGCCCTGGATTTCCTTCCAGCGGCTCGCGCCGCCGTCGGTGTGCCATTCAACCACGTGCATCCCCTGCGAGTTTTCGTAGGCGAAGGCCGGGCGCAGCATGAGCATCTGGCGCACCACGCCGATGAACTCTTTGCTTTCCTGCCCCAGCGTAAGCGTAAACCACACGCCCGGCTGCCACTCGAAAGTGACCGGGCTGCCGCGCCAGGTTCCTTCCATCCGATATGGCGCGCTGGCGCGCGTGCAAACCATTGATATGGATTGCAGGCGGTTGCCCCACAGCGTGTGGTTTACCCGTTCCTCAATATAGTAGGGGCGCGGTTCAGGGGTTGTGTAAAACCAGGTGCGTGCATCGGTTGCCATCGGCTGCTGTCTCCGGTCAGGGCGGAATGCGCTAGATGCCGGTAGTGTACCGCAAAAGCGCGCCGCGCTCCAGGTTTTGCCGGCGGCTCAGCCGGGCAGCCGGTGCGTTGGAACCGGCCAGCCGGGGTGGAAGCTGTCGCTGTGGCGCACCTGCAGGCCGATGCCGCGCGCCGCGGCGGCGGCTTCCAGCGCCGTCAGCAGCGCCGCGCGCAGCTCAGCGGCCCCGGCCTGCACGCGGGCGTTGACCAGCAGCGCCGCCGGCCCGCCCGGCAGCGCCGGAATCTGCGCGGCCCAGCCGCCACTGTCGTCCAGCGCCGGCACGCTGATCTTGGCCTGCTGGCCGCCCGCGCGCACGAAAAACTTGAGGTGCGCCACCGGCAGGCCGCTGCCGCGAACGGCGTCAGCCGCCGCGCCCACCAGCGCCGCGACCGCCGCGCGCCCGTCGTCGCCCGGCACAGCGAGCGCCAGGTCAAGATCGAGCCACGCCAGCGCCGCCTCGCCCGCGCCGTAGCGCGCGTAATCAATGGCCAGCGGCGCAGCGGGGGGCGGCGGGGCGGGCTGGTCGAGCAGGGCCAGCCAACCGGCGACGCTGGCCGCGTCCAGGCTGTGCTGCGCGCGGATGCGCTTATCCGGCCAGGCCGCGCGCGCCAGCGCCAGCGTCTCGTCCAGCTCAGCAGGCGCGAGCAGGTCAGCCTTGTTGACCACCAGCAGCCCGGCTTCCTCAATCTGCTTGTCGAAGATGTAGACCACCTCGTCGGCGAAGGGCAGCGCGCGGCCCAGCAGCCGCTGGCGCAGCAGGCGCGCGTCAGCAAATACGGACAGGCTGGCGGGCGCGCGGCGCAGCGCCAGCAGCGGGCGGATCACCGTCGCCACCACGTCGGCGCACGACCCCACCGACTCAGCGAAGACAGCGTCCGGCTGCGCCTCGGCCTCAAGCTGGCTCAGGCGCGCGTCCAGGTCGTCGTAATGGCAGCAGAAGCAGCCGCCCGTGACCTCGACCGCCGGGGCGTTGAGCGCCTGAAAGAAGGCGGTGTCCACCAGATAGCGGCCCTGGTCGTTGGTGACAATGCCGACGCGCTGACCGCGCGCCATGAGCTGGCGGGCGGCGCTGGCGATAGCGGTCGTTTTGCCGCTGCCCAGGAAGCCGCCGACGATGTGCAGTCGCATAGGGGCTGCCCTTTCCTTTAGAAATGGCCCGGCGGCGTCAGCGCGGCGGCGGGTTCAGGTCGCTGTACTGGTCGGTGAACGGCTGGCGCTGGCGCAGCGCCGCCAGGCGTTCGTCGAAGCGCGCGCGCAGGTCGGCGCTCGTCAGGTCAAAGCGCATGTCGTAGGCGTCCTCGTGGTTGTTGCGATAGTAGTTCTGCTTCACGCCGACGGTCACAAATTCGTACTTATGGTACAGCGACTGCGCCACCTGGTTGCTGACGCGCACTTCCAGCACCACATAGGCCGCGCCCAGCGTGTACGCCCGGCGCACCATGCCCGCCAGCAGAATCTCGCCGTAGCCGCGCCCGCGCCAGCCGGGGTGTGTGGCGATGGTGCTGATGTGCGCCTCGTCCGCGATCTGCCACAGGCCGCCGTAGCCCACCACCAGCTCAGGGCTGTCGGCGGTGTCCAGGCCGAACCAGCGCCGCCAGCGGCTGGCAGGCGCGCCAGACCCGCCGCGCTCCAGCGTGACCATGTGGCTGTAATGCGATTCGCTGATCTCGTAGGCGTAAGACCGCGCCGACCAGGGTGGGTCGAAACTCACGCTGTCAATAGCGACCACCTGGCCGATGTCGCTGGCGCGCATATAGCGCAGCGTCAGGTTGCTCACAGCGTCCCCGGCAGGTCGCGCGTTTTGACATACAGCGGCGCCAGCCGGTCGGCGTCGTAATCGCCGCCCGCGCGCAGGCGCGTCTGCGCTTCCTCCGCCAGGAAACCGGCCCGGCGCAGGCGGTGGACCGGCGCGTTGAGCGTGATGGGCACGCCGCGCGCCTGGGCTTCGGCCAGCGCGGCGCGGGCGTCGGCGCTGATGTCGCCGCTGAGGGCCGCCGGGCCGTCAATGCTGGCGATAAGCGTGTCCCAGTCCAGCGTCTCCGGCGCGCCCCGGTTGTCCCAGCGGCCTTTTCGCCAGCGGTACGTCGCCGCGACGACGCGCCCGCGCCCGGCCTCGACGACGATCACCAGCGCGTTAGCCGGCACATAGGGCTGCGCCGCCGCCAGAATATCCAGCGATGACATGCCCACCAGCGGCAGGCCGCGCGCGGCGGCCAGCCCCTTCGCCAGCGCCACGCCGATGCGCAGCCCGGTGTATGACCCTGGCCCGACGCACACGGCCAGCGCCGTCAGCGCGGCGGGCGTGGCCGCGCTGCGCGCCAGCAGGTCGCGGACGGCGGGCGCTAACTCGGCGGTGTGGTTGTTGGCGGTGTGCCAGGTGATCTCGGCGCGCAGGCTGTCCCCGTCGTGCAGAGCCAGGCTCATGACCTGGGTGGCGGTGTCAATGGCCAGCAGCATGCGTTCAAACTCCGAAGGTTGAGCCGCGAAACTGTTCGATCAGCGCCTCATAGCGCTTGCCGCAGGCGTTGAAGACGAAATTGCGGCGCGTCTGTTCCAGGATGCGCAGCTCGATCCACAGCCGTCTGTCGGGCAGCGCGTCCTCAATATACTCCGGCCACTCAAGCACAACCGGGCCGTGTCCGTCCAGCACGTCGTCCAGGCCGATACGCTCGGCGGCGGCGGCGCTCTCCAGCCGGTAGCAGTCCAGGTGATAGAGCACCTGCTTGTCTCGTTCGCGCCGGTGCTGGTGGATCAGGTTATAGGTAGGGCTGGTGAGCGGGGTGGTCGCGCCCCAGCCGCGCCCGATGCCGGCGGCGAACACCGTTTTGCCCGCGCCCATGTCGCCCGCCAGGCAGATGATATCGCCCGCCTGCAGCAGCGACCCCAGGCGCGCGCCCAGGCGGCGCGTCTGTTCCGCGCTGTGGCTGATGATGTCCAGTTCACCTTCCCGCAGGATGGGCACGTTTTCCCCCACGTCATGCTTGCCGAGGCCGATTATACAACGCTGGCGCGCGCCGTTAAAAGGGTGGCGGCGCGGCGTTTGACGGCGGCGCGCGCGCCGGTTATAGTTTTCGTTCGCACTTCCGGGCCTGCCGGGCCGTGGAAGGTGTCTTACAGGAGGAGACCCGATGCGCTGTCTTTTTCGTCTGGCGCGGCTGGCGCTGTTTGTGCCGCTGGCGCTGCTGATCCAGGCGTGCGGCGCGCCGCCAGCCGCGCCCACGCCAACGCCCGAAACCGCCACCGCTGCGCCCGACTTCACGCTGCCGGCGGCCAACATGGACGGCGATATCAGCCTGGCCAGCTACCGCGGCCAGCCGGTGCTGCTCTACTTTCACATGGCAGTTGGCTGACCGCCCTGCCTCCAGCAGATCGTTGATCTGCACGCTGATCCTGAATTTCAGGCGCTGAACGTCGCGCTGCTCAGTATCGCCTTCGACAGCGCCGCCGAGCAGGCCGCCGCCGCCCAGGAATACGGCATCACCGCCGTTCCGCTGCTGATTGACGCCGATGGCGCGGTGTCGCGGGCCTACGATGTCCTCAGGTGGGCGGTCGCCAGCGGCGAGCCGGGGCATACGTTTGTGCTGGTGAACGCCGACGGCGCGATCGTCTGGGTGCGCGACTATGGCGCGCCGGACTTAGCCGACCGCACGATGTACGTGCCGCCCGCTGATCTGGTCAGCCAGATACGCGCGGCGCTCAGCTAAAGCCGACAGCCGGGCCTGAAGCCCGGCTGTCATGCGATTTTTACGCCGCTATTTGCGCGCTTCCTGCGCCTCCAGCGCCGCCGCCAGCCGTTCGAGCGTGGCGTTCAGCTTTTCCTCAGTGGTCGGCCCTGCCGGCGCGGCCTCTTCCTGTTTCTTCTCGAAACGCTTCAGGGCGGTGTTGTAGGCTTTGACGATCATGAACACGGCCAGCGCGATAATCAGAAAGCTGATAAGCGCGTTGATAAACAGGCCGTAGTTGATGGTGGCCGCGCCCGCCGCCTGCGCTTCGGCCAGCGTCGCGAACCCTTTGCCGGACAGGTCGATGAACAGGTTAGAGAAATCCACGCCGCCCAGCAGCATGCCGATCGGCGGCATGATGATGTCATTGACCAGCGAGTTGACGATTGTGCCGAACGCGCCGCCCAGAATAATGCCGATCGCGAGGTCAAGCACGTTGCCACGCATGATAAAATCACGGAATTCCTTGAGCATTTCGCTTCCCTTTCTATAAGCTGTCTGCTGTGCGCTGCCAACTAGTGTAGCCGCGCGCCCGCGCCGGCACAAGTCGCCCGGCGGGCCGGCCGCAAAATGACGAACTGTATTAAATGTCACAAACCTGTAATTGCAACAAATTGGAATTTGCCGGTAATTACAATTATTAATATAATAGTCGTTATACAAACGGGCGCTTTTTGGCGTTAAGAATGCTTTTTTCGTCATGCCGGTGGGGGACTCGCCGTTAGTTGAGGTGGGGTTCGGCTTTGAACAACAGCGGGCACATTTTTTTGAGCTATCGCAGCTCTGAATCCGTTTTTGCTTTACGCCTGGCCGCCAGCCTCAAAAACGCCGGCGTCAGATTGTGGATGGACCGGATGGACATCAAACCTGCAGAGGACTGGGTTTCGGCGCTGCAGGAAGGGGTCAACCAGTCTGCCGCGATGATCGCGGTCCTCAGCCCGGAATACGTGCGCGCTGAGTACTGCAAAAATGAGCTGGCCCGCGCGGTCCGCCTGGGCTGCGTCGTGTTCCCGGTGCTGCTCCGCGAAATCGCCACGACGGAGTGGCCCATCGAGATCGAGCGCAAGCAGTTTGTTGACTTCACCGCCGCTTACGACGACGCGGCTTATGAGCGCGCGCTGAAGAAGCTGCTCGCCAGCCTGCGCGAGCGCTGCCCGGCGCAGTTCGACGCCGCGCCGGACCCCGAAACCCGCGCGATCACCCGCCTGATCGCACACCTGGAGACCACCCGCCGCCTGACCGAGTACATGGAACAGATCACCGAGGCGGATGTGCTGCTGAGCAGCGAGGCCACCCGGCCCCAGAACAGCGCGCTCAAACCGCAGATCGAACGGCTGTCATACGCGCTGGTCACGCGCCCAGCGGCGCGCGCGCCCGCCAGCCGCTTTCACCCGCCCAGCCGGCGCTTCGTGCCGCTGGGGCATTTCAGCGAGGCGCTGGCGCAGCACCGCGCCATCGCGCTGGCCGGCGCTCCTAGCGCTGGCAAGACCGTCGCGCTGCACCACTTCCTGCTGGAGGCCGCCCACCAGTTCCAGGCGGCGCCGCAGACCGCGCCGCTGCCGCTGCTCGTCTACCTGGCTGACTGGCAGGACGACGAAAGCCTGGCCGATTTCATCCTGCGGCATTGGGAGCTGGGCGAGCAGGACTTCCGCGCGCGGACCGCGCGCGGCGGCGTCCTGGTGTGCCTGGACGGCCTGAGCGAGCTTGCCGACCCCACCGGCGCGAAGCTGGCGGCGCTGCGCGCCTGGCTCACCGCCGCCGACGCCCCGCGCGCCGTTATCACCTGCCGCGCCGACGAACACGGCCCCACGCCCGACCTGGGCCTGCCGCTGGTCATGATTATGGACCTGGGGCAGGCTGACATCCGGCAGTTCGCTGAGCATTACCTGGGCGCGGTGGCCGGCGATATTTTCAGCGTCCGCGTGCTGGCCGACCGCGAAAACGCGCCCCATCTGTATCACCTGTGCCGCAGCCCCTTTCTGCTGCGGGCGTTCATCCTGGTGAGCAAGAGCACCCGCCAGGTTGACCTGCCCGACAACCTGGGCCAGCTCATGCGGCGGCTGGTGGCGGAGATGTGGCAGCGCGCGCCCGCCGGGCGGCGCGGCAGCTTCGACGAGCTGGAAACCGCCCTCACGGACCTGGCCTTCAGTATGCTGGATGAAGGGCTGCCAGTTTACGTTCACGAAGAATACGCGCTGGAGGCGCTGGGCGGCCGGGCTGTGCTGCAGACGGCGGTCGCGGCCCATTTTCTGGAGCTGCGCAGCGGCGGCGTGCGCTTCGCCTATCACGCGCTGCAGGAATATTTCGCCGCGCTGGGCCTGGCGCGCTCCGGCCTGACGACGCGCCTGACACCGCCGACGCTCGACAGCAGCGGCCAGCGTTTGCCGACCCGCTGGGATCGCGCTATCGTAATGCTGTGCGGCATCCTGCCCAACCCGGACGGCAACGTGTGGTCAGTCGCCCAGGTGGACCCCTTCCTGGCGCTGGAGTGCATCGCCGCCGGCATCACCGTCCAGGAAAAAACGCTGCTGCGGATTATGCCGCTGCTCACGAGCGGCGTACGCGTCGGCGTGCCTGACAGCCGCGTGGCGACGGCCCGCATCCTGGCGCGCCTTGTGCCCTGGGATGCGCTGCCGATCCTGCTGGAGGCCCTGCGCGACGGCGCCTGGGATGTGCGCTGGGCCGCCATGCTGACGCTGTGGGAGCTGGACGCGCCGCTGCTGCCCGGCCTGGCCGAAACGCTGCGCGAGCTGGAAGACAGCCTGCGCGACCCGGCGGCGGCGGCCCTGCACCAGCTTGGCAACCGCGCCCTGCCGTCCCTGCTGACGCTGCTGCGCGCCGCTGACTGGGCTGTGCGGCGCGGCGCGGCCTGGGCGCTGGGCGAAATGCGCGACGCCGCCGCCGCCGCCCCGCTGGTTGACACGCTGTATGATGAGGACCCGCTGGTGAGCGCTGAAGCGGCGCTTTCCCTGGGCCGGCTGCGCGACGCCGCTGCTGTGCCCTGGCTCAAAGAGGCGGTCGGTCACGCGGATGGCCGCGTGCGCTACGCCGCCGCCCGCGCCCTGGGGTGGATCGGCGCGCCGGCGCTGGCCGACATTCTGGCGCTGCTGCACGCGCCCGGCGAAAGCGACGAGACGCGCCGGCTGATGCTCGCTGCGCTGACGTTCATCAACGCCCCGGCGGCGTATGAGGCGGTGCTGAACGCAACTTACGATCACAGCGCTGAAGTGCGCTGTGCCGCCATCGAGGCCCTGGAATATACAGGAGATGCGAGAACCGTGAAACGGCTGACTGAGGGTTTATCGGACACTGCGTATTCGCGGCTGAGCGGTTCGCGCATTTGCGACGCTGCCGCCCGTTTGCTGGCGGCGCTGGGCACGGGCCGGGCACTGGTTGCCCTTGAACGCTGGCGGCACGACAACCGCCCGCGCCCCACGCCAGCCCCCGCGCCCGAACGCAAACCGGCGCGCGCTGGCTCTGGCAGCTCGAAGTCGGTTAATGACGCGCTGAAACGCCTGGAAGGCATGACCAGAGGGGACGCGCTGGCCGCGCCGCCGCGCCTGGACAGCCCGGACTGGGCCGCCCGCTGCGAGGCCCTGCGCGCCCTGAAAAGCGCCGAGCCGCACATCGCTGTGCCGGCGCTCACCGCCGCGCTGACGGACAGCGAAACCCAGGTGCGGATCGCGGCGGCGGAGACGCTGGCGGCGTTCGGCAGTGCGCCGGACGTGGCCGCGGCGCTGGTGGCCGCCCTCAATGACTCCGATTACCTGGTGTGCGACGCCGTTTCAGGCGCGCTGAAAAGCGTGGGCGCGCCGGCTGTTGACGGCCTGATCGCGCTGCTGGACAGCGACAACCCCAACGCGCGCGGGGCCGCTGTCGAAATCCTGGGGGCGGTCGCGGACGCGCGCGCGGTCCCCGCGCTGATCGCGCGGCTGTTCGACGCCGATTACCCCTGGATGGCGGAGGAGCCGATCAGCGAGAGCGCGGCGCGGGCGCTGCTGGCCATCGACACGTTCGAGGCGCGCGACGCCGTGCGCGCCTGGCGGCGCACCAACCCCGCCGCTGCCGCCGCCGCGCCGGAAGGCCCGTTTGAGCCGGACCTCAGCGAACACGGGCCGGGCGAGCGCCCGGCGCACCGCCGCCTGGTTTTCCGCCTGCTTGAGGACCTGCATCACCCGGACTGGCAGGCGCGCCAGCAGGCGGCTAAGGGGCTGCGCGAGTATGCGCGCCTGCTGCGCGGAACCGAGGACCCGGAGCTGGCGCAGCGGCTGACGGCGGCGCTGGCCGATGCCGACTGGGTGGTGCGCTGGTCAGCCGCTGAGGCGCTGGCCTGGGTGCGCGACCGCAGCGCGCTGCCGACGCTGGTCGAGACGCTGAAAGACCCCAACTGGGCGGTGCGCGTGGCGGTAGTGCGCGCCCTGGGCGAGCTGCGCGACGGCGGCGCGGCGCCCGATGTCATCCCGCTGACGGAGGACAAGCATAACCTGGTGCGCGAGGCGGCCGTTGAAGCGCTGGGCATGATGGCCGACCCGCGCGCGCTGCCTGCCCTGCAGCACGCCGTCAGCGACCCGGAACCGTTCGTGCGGCTGGCCGCCGTCGAGTCGCTGGGACATATTCCCGGCGCGGCGCTGGCGCGGTCGCTGGCGGTGGCGCTGCAGGACACCGACAACAACGTGCGCTGGACCGCCGCGCGCATGCTGCGCGAGACCGCCGACCCCAGCGTGATGGCTGAGCTGATCGCCTGCCTGGACGACACCAACCGCCCCTACTGGGAACAGCAGCGCGTCTGCGACCTGGCGGCGGCGGCCCTGGAATACATTGGTTCCGATGAGGCGCTGTCAGCGGTCAGCCGCTGGCGCGCCGCGCCCGCCAGTTGAGCCGCCGGCCTGATTGGTGACATTTAACTATGATGTTCGACACTGTGCGGTTCGCAAAGAACGTGTCATGATCAGTGGATATACTTTTGATCGCACCTTACGCCGCCGCCAAACGCCGAACAGACCTGCAGGAATGTAACCATTCCCGGATTGGCTGCCAATGAAGCTCTTTATCAGCTATGCCCGCGTTGACCGATCGTACTGTATTCAGATTGCCGACACACTGGATGTGCATGACGCCTGGTTTGACCAGCGGCTGTACGCCGGTATGCACTGGTGGAAAGAGATTTTGCGCCGCCTTGAGTGGTGCGAGGGCTTTGTCTACCTGCTGTCGCCTGAATCAGTTGCTTCTGATTACTGCCAGCGTGAGTATAAGGTGGCCCAGGCCCTGGGCCGGCCCATCTTCCCGGTGCTGATTCACCCGGATACGCCGATCCCCCCGGAGCTGCGTGAGGTGCAGTACGCCGATATGAGCAAGGGCCTGACCGCCGAGGCCGTGAAGATTCTGCTCAGCTCGATTTACATAGCGGAAACCGGGCGCTACCAGCACGCGCAGGCGCCGCTGCCGGGCATCGGCCCGGAGATGATCAACCCGCCGGCCCCCAACCCGGCCAACGTGATCAGCATGGTGGCCGCCGCGATGGAACGCGGCCAGTATGACCAGGCGGTGTACGTCCTGCGGCACGCCAAAGCCAGCGGCTTCAAGCCGCGCTTTGTTAACGTGGACGCGCTGCTGGCCGAGGCCGAGGCTAACCTCGAACGCCAGGCTTACCTGCGCGACGCCGAGCGCGACTACCGCCAGATCGCTGACCTGATCCGCACTAAAAAGACGTTCAAGCTGGGGTGCGAGGCGTTCCAGGCCTTCCGCCAGCAGTACCCTGACTATGACCCGGACAGCCTGGCGCTGCTGTGCGAGGGCCGCGTGCCAGCCAACGGCAGCGGCACGCCGGCCAGCGCCGCCCCGAAGGCCGCCGCCGCGGGCGCGCCTAAGCCCGTTGTGCGCGCGTCGTCCAACGGCGTCACGATGCCGCTGCTGGAATGGTGCGACATCCTCGCCGGGCCGGTGCGCATCAAATACATGGACGAGCAGAACACGGTGCGCGACGTGCGCACGGTCGAGGTCCGGGCGCTGCAAATGGCGCGCTACCCGGTCACCAACGCGCAGTATCAGCTCTTTCTTAACGACCCCAGCGGCTACGCCAACCCGCGCTGGTGGCAGTTTTCGCCCCACGCGCGCCACTGGCGCATGAACAACCCGCAGCCCAAACCGGCCAGCTACAAGGGCGACGAGCGCCCGCGCGAGCGCGTAAGCTGGTACGACGCGCTGGCCTTCTGTCACTGGCTGAGCGCGCGCCTGAACTGCACGATCTCGCTGCCCACGCTGGCGCAGTGGCAGCGCGCCGCCAAAGGCGACAGCGATCACCTGTTCCCCTGGGGCGACACCTTCGACACCGAGCGCGCCAACACCGGCGAGAGCAGCCTCAACATGACCACGCTGGTCACGCGCTACCCCGGCGGGGCGGGGCCGTTCGGCACGCTGGACATGGCCGGCAACGTGTGGGAATGGTGTCTGGACGCCGAAACGCCTAACGGCCTGACGCTCGATATCGCCGTCAGTGCCAAGCGCGCCATTCAGGGCGGGTCGTTTCTGGGCGGGCAGGAACGGGCGCAAATCGCGCTGCGCTACTGCCTGAAGCCGGAGACGCAGTACGCCTCGATCGGCTTCCGCCTCGTCCGGCTGGCCTGAGACGTCAGCCGCCGGGCGGCACGTCCAGCCGGGCGGCAAAGGCGCTCACAGCGCCGATAAAGCGGTTGAAATCCGGCACCCACAGGCGGTGACCGGCGTCCTCGAACACGACAACCTGCGCCTGGGGCGCGAAAATCTGGTATTTCTGCGCCGTTTCCGCGTCCAGCCGCGACGAGGCTTTGCCGCCGCGCAGCACCAGCAGCGGGCAGCGCAGCTCGCCCAGGCGGCCCCACAGATCAATGGCCTCTGATTCCTGCTGAATACCGAGCAGCGCTTTGGCGCGCATCTGGCCGGGGTATTCGCTGAGCACGTGCAGCGCCCAGTCCGCCGACATATCGGGGTAAGCGGCCGGGTAGCCGGCCAGCACCAGCCCGGCCACCTGGTCCGGGTGCGCGAGCGCGCCGCCGATGGCGTAGGCCGCGCCCAGCGAATGCCCCACCAGACAGCAGCGGTTGAGCCGCGCCTGAGCGATAACCGCCGCGATATCGCTGACGTGGTGCGCGAAGCTGTAGCCGATGTCGGGGGTGTCGCTCTGGCCGCGCCCGCGCAGGCTGAGCGCCAGCGCCCGGCGCGGGGCCAGCGCCGCCAGCATCGGGCGGAAATCGTCGGCCTGGCCGCGCAGCCCCGGCACAAACAGCAGCGGCAGGCCGGGGTGGTCAGCCTGGTTGTCCAGGTAATGCAGGCGCACATCGCGGTTGTGCGCCCAGAAATCAGAACTCATCAGCGCGCGAGCCTCTCTCTGTACGCCTCAAGTCTACAACTATCCGGCAGGCGCCGAAAGCCCGCGCCTGCCGCCCCCTGCTCAACTCTCGCTTGACAGGCGGCCCGTGCAGGACTACGATTTGATTGTTCTGGCCAATGAGACCTGAAATGTTCCAGTTCGCCAACACCGATCTGCGCCGTGGAAGCACGGCTTGTTTGTTTACGGCGGGCAGCGCCCCGCCGCCTCTCGATTCCCCTGCTGCCTCGGCTGAGGCATTTCTCGTTGGCACACTACGCTGAGTAAAGGGCAACAACACAACTATGAATATCGGTCGCTTTCTGGTCGGCAAGCCGCTCCAGACCAAAGACCTGGCCCACCAGGCCGTCAGCCGGCCTGTGGGGCTGGCAGTGTTTGCATCAGACGCGCTGTCCTCGACGGCTTACGCCATCGAAGAAATCCTCATCATCCTGTCAATCGCCGCTGGCACGACCTGGCTGGGGGCCAGCGGGGCCATCTTCGGCCTGTCGCTGCCCGTCGCCGTCGCTATCGCCGTGCTGATGGTGATCGTGACCGTTTCCTACCGCCAGACGATCTACGCCTACCCTAACGGCGGCGGCGCGTATATCGTCGCGCACGATAACCTGGGCCAACTGCCGGCGCTGGTGGCCGGGGCGGCCCTGCTGACCGACTACATCCTGACGGTGGCCGTGTCCATCTCGTCGGGCGTGGCGCAGATCGTATCGGCCTTCCCTGGCCTGCTGCCCTACCGCACCGGTATCGCGGTGGGCGTGATCGTCCTTATCACGATGATCAACCTGCGCGGCGTGCGGGAAAGCGGGCGCATCTTCGCCGTGCCCACCTATTTCTTCGTGGCGACGATGTTCATCATGCTGGTGGTGGGCTTCGTGCGCTATCTCAGCGGCAGCCTGCCAACCGTCGTGGACGTGGAAGCCCTTCACCACACCACGCTTGAACCGCTGACGCTTTTCCTGGTGCTGCGCGCGTTCTCCAGCGGCTGTACTGCCCTCACCGGCATCGAGGCGATCTCCAACGGCATCACCGCCTTTAAAGAGCCGCGCAGCCACAACGCCGCCGTGACACTCGTGTGGATGTCGAGCATTCTGATCACGCTGTTCCTGGGCATCACCTTCCTGACCAACCAGATTCACGCGCTGCCCAGCGAGACCGAAACGGTGATCTCACAGCTTGGGCGCACCATCTTCGGGCCGGAAAACCCGCTGTATCTGCTGGCGCTGGTCGGGACGGCGCTGATCCTGCTGATGGCCGCCAACACCAGCTACGCTGACTTCCCGCGGCTGGCGGCGCTGGTGGCCGGCGACGGCTTCCTGCCGCGCCAGCTCACCTACCGCGGCGGGCGGCTGGTGTTCTCGTGGGGCATCGTGCTGCTGGCGGCGGTCGCCTCGGCGCTGGTGATCGTGGCCGGCGCGCGCACGACGGCGCTCATCCCGCTGTACGCGGTGGGCGTGTTCCTCAGTTTCACGCTGTCGCAGGCCGGCATGGTGGTGCACCTGCGGCGGATAGGCCGGCTTAAGCCCGGCGAGACCGCCCAGGGCCTGGAGACAACGCTGGAATATGACCGGCACTGGCGCCAGAAACTGGTTATCAGCGCGCTGGGCGCGGTCTGCACCTCGGTTGTGGTGCTGGTGTTCGCCATCACCAAGTTCACCAGCGGCGCGTGGTTTGTCGTTGTGCTGATCCCGACGCTGGTGTTCATCTTCTACCGCATCCATCTGCACTACAAAGCGGTCGCCATCAGCCTCAGCCGTGAAAACGTGGAGCCGGTGCGCGTTCAGCCGGTGCGGACGCTGGTGCTGGTGGACAACGTCCACGCCGAGACGGCGCGCATGGTCAACTTCGCCAAGTCGCTGGGCCACCCCTGGATGGGCGTGCACGTGGGCATCAACCCTGACCGCACCGAGCAGACGCGCATCAAGTGGCAGCAGCGCATCGGCGAGGGCGAGCTGGTGATCCTGTCGTCGCCTTACCGCCAGCTTGCGGAGCCGATCCGCGAGTACATTCGCCAGCTTCAGGACGAAACACCCGACTGCTTCGTGCACATCATCATGGGACATCTGGTGATGGACAGCTTCTGGGAGCAGGCGCTCCACCAGAACAGCGCCTTTATCTTCAACCTGGCGCTCACCGACATGGACAACGTCGCCGTGACGACCGTGCCCTATCATATCGGCCACAAGTTGGATGACCGCGACGCCTATATGAAGCGCGTGGAGCCGAAAGTCTCGCGCGATAGCGGGGTCAGCGGCGGCTCAGACTGACGCGCAGCGGCAGGTGGTCGGACCCCAGCCGGGGGCCGGTGTGCGCGTCCAGCGCGCGGAAACCGGGGCTGTGCCACACGTAATCAATGCGGATGAGGGGCGGCAGAGCCGGCAGGTTGTCGTCGCCGCGCTCGGCGGGCCAGGTCACGCCTGGCCCCCAGCCAGCCTCACGAAACGAGTCGTTCAGCGCGGCCCGCAGCTCGCCGTAGAGGATGGCGTTGTCGCTGGTGTTGAAGTCCCCGGCGGCGATGAACGGCAGCGGTTCCTGCGCCAGCGCCGCCAGCAGCGCCCGCGCGCGGGCGTTGCGCTCGGTCTCGTCGTAGCGCAGCGCCAGGTCAAGCGCGGCTGAGCGCGCCACCGCTTCCGGCAGCCTTATCGTGGACAGGCGGCGCGCCGGTCGCACGGGCATCGGCAGGTGCACGTTGTAGACCGCGACGCGCTGGCCCTCAGCGCCCACTTCCACTTCCAGCCGGCGCACCCACCACTGCCCCAGGTTGATCTCTTCCGCCGCCGCAATCGGCAGCCGCGCGAGCGTAAGCTGCGGCGTGGCGCGCAGCGCGCGGTCGTCGTAGGGGTACTGGTCGCCCAGCGCGGCCAGCAGATAGGCGGCGCTGGCCGGGACAACTTCCTGCAGCACCACGATGTCGGCGTCGGCGGCGCGCAGCCAGGCGGCCACGTCGGCCAGGCGCGCGTTGTTGTAGAGGATGTTGAAGCTGACGACGTTCAGCCGGTCGGCGTCAGGCACGGCGCGGGCGGACCCGGCGTTATCCGGCAGCCACAGCGGCCCGAACCACAGCGCCCCCACCGCCAGCAGCAGCGTTAAGCGCGCGGCGCTGGCGCGGTCGCGCAGCAGCAGCGCCGCCGGCAGCAGAACCAGCAGCGGCGCGAAATAGTAAGGGGCGAAGTTGTGCAGCAGCGCCAGCCACCACCAGCGGTCTGCAACCACAAGGCGAAGAAGCAGATACGCCGCCAGCGCCAGCGTGTAAACCCCGGCGGCGGCGGCGAACATGCGGCGAACGGGCCGGGCGGGCGCGGCGCTCATCGCTGCGCCGCCGCGCGCGCCAGCCCGCTAATTGTGACCGCCGCGGTGATGAGCAGCGGATTGAGAACCTGTAACCAGCGCCTGTTCCCGCGCATAAACGCCTCTTTCTGAAAAAGCGGCGTTCATGATAGCACAATCTGCCCGCGCCGGGATGAGTGTCTGCTATGCGTTTTCGCGCCGGTGCCAGGCGGCCAGCAGCTCTGCCTCGCGTTCCGCTGTGATACCCGCCCGTTCGGCGTCGGCGGCCTGTTCCGCGCTGCTGCGGCCCTGATACCACGCCAGCGTGTCGCTGACGGTAGCTGCCAGCGGGCGGAATGCCAGCCCGGCGCTGACCGCCCGGCTGATGTCCACCGCGCCAAAGCCAGCCTCGCTCGATGGAACCCACAGCGGCAGGTCACGGAACGGCGTCACGCCCTGTTCCAGCAGAAAGCCCTCGTCAACCCAGGTGAAGCGCACCGGGGTCCCGGCAGCGACGCGGCAGGCATCGAACACCGCGCCCAGCGTCAGCGGGTAATCCGGCCCGGTGGCGTTGTAAATGCCCGCCGCGCCCGCTTCCAGCAGGCTGATGCACCACGCGCTCAGGTCGCGCGCGTCAATGAACTGCGTCAGGTGGCCCGGTTGGCTGGGGGCCAGCGCCTCGCCGCCGCAGCGGCTGGCGTCGGCGGCGCGGGCCGGCCAGTAGGTGAAGCGGTGCGTTGGGTCGTGCGGGCCGACGATCAGGCCGGGGCGCACGATGAGCGCCCGCGCCCCGTACACGTCCTGCACGGCGCGCTCGCACAGCGCCTTCAGCCCGCCGTAAGTCTCGCCAGTGATCGCCTCGGCCGTCTCGTCGGCCAGCGCCGCCAGCGGGGAGTCCTCGCTGACACCCGGCTCGGCCAGGCTGGCGTACACCGAGATGGTCGAGATGAACAGGTAGCGCCCCACCGAGTCGCGCAGCAGGTCAGCAGACTGGCGCACGATGCGCGGGACGTAGCCGCAGTTGTCAATGACAGCGTCCCAGGTGCGGCCCCGCAGCGCGTCGAGCGCGCCGTCGCGGTCGCCGCGCAGCTTTTCGACCTGCGGGAACAGGCCCGGATTGGTGCGGCCGCGGTTGAACAGCGTGACACGGTGGCCGCGCGCCAGCGCCGTCTCGATCATGAAGCGCCCGATGAACTGCGTGCCGCCAATAATCAGAATGTCCATGTGTCAGTTTCCTGTCTCTGCCAGCCTGATTTCAGCGTGGACGACGCCAGCGCGGTCGTGGCGGGCCGTGAGCGCCACCGTGCCGCCCTGCGGCGCGTACACAACCCACTCGGCTTTGGCGCGGTTGGCGGTGGCGGCGCTGCCGATCGCCGGCCAGGGGGCTGCCGACGCGCCCACATAGGCGCGGCCCTCAAGCTGGCCGATGTCCTCGCGCGCCTTGCCGGTCCTGAGCGCCGCGCCCGCCGGCAGCGCGATCTCGCAAATGACGCCGCGCACCGCCTTGCGCGCCAGCGCCTTCTTCGAGATGTACGACGGCAGCCAGCCGGTGTTGTGAACGGCTAACTGCACGCGGTAAGCGCCGCCGCCCAGCGCTTCGGCCTGCACGCTGAACAGCTCCAACCGGGGCGAGATAAGCGCGTGCCACACGCACCAGTCAGCAAAGCGCGCGATCTCGTTTTCGAGCAGGTGCAGCGGCGGGTTGCGCCAGCAGTAGAGCATGTTCCAGCCGCCGATCTCCAGCGGGCCAAGCTGCGGGTGCTCAAACGGATACCAGTCAACAAAGCCGCGCCCGCCCAGCGCCTCATCGCTCCACCGCAGCAGCTTCACGTCGTCGCTGAGGGGGTGCTCGCGATACCACTCGATCGGCTTGTAGTCGTCAATGCCGGCCTGCCGCTGCGGACTCCAGATTTCGACGGTCCAGGCGTAGACGCCCAGGTGGTCGTAGAGCCAGTCGTCAAAAACGCCGGTGATAACCTCGTTAGGGTGGTATCTGAAATCGTGAAACACAGCGATGTTGGGGTAGCCGGTGATCTCGGTCCCCTTCGCGCCGATCTTCTTAAACGTCCACAGGTCCTCGGCGGGGAAGGCATCGTCCGCTTTGGTCCCGTAAGGGCGCAGCAGCAGCCCGCCCGCCGTGTGGAAGGAAATGCCGGCGGTGATGTTGGGGTGGCTGACGATAAAGGCGACCAGCGCCCGCACTTCCGGCTCAGACGTGGGGAACGGCCCCGCGCCGGACTGTTCACCCTCAGGCCGCCACTCAAACGGGAAGTTGCGGTTCAGGTCCAGCCCTTCCTTGTTGGGCTGAACCCAGATGCGCAGCCCGTCATAGTCCTGCAGCGTGCCTTCCGGCAGCACACGGTAGTACGTGCCGCCGGTCTCGGTTGGGTCGCGCCGCACCAGCAGGCGCGGCTCGTCGGGATGCGGCTTCCAGGGGCCGTCGGGGTCCGGGAAGCGCATTTGCAGCATGCGCCCGTCACCGTCCACATCGCCCTGCGCCAGCCCGCCGATTGGGTCCTCATCGTAGGGGTAGGGCCGGGTGCTGCTGCGGATAATCTTCGGCTGGTCGGCCAGCGCCCATTCCGCGCCGTCCGGGTTGACGCGCGGGCAGATGTAAAAGGCGCGCGTGTCGAGCGCGCGCGTTACGTCGGCGCTGCTGCCGTAGCCCGTGACCAGGTGGTTGAGCAGGTGCAGGCAGGCGCTGGATGGCGAGACTTCAGAAGCGTGAATGTTGCCGTCGGCCCACAGGGCGGGCTTGTCGGCGGCGGGGCCGCTGGCGCTGTTAGTGACGGTCACCAGCCAGATATCGCGCCCTTCGTGGCTGCGGCCAATGCTTTCCAGCGCGACCAACTGCGGATATTCGGCGGCATAGGCGTGCAGCAGGCGCGTCAGCTCGTCATAACGGTAGTAGTGATCGAAGCGAACGTCAGGCATGGGGATGTTCCTCGCGCGGGCAAAATCACACCCCGCCGATTGTAACGCCGGCCCACGCCGCCGGCTATAGCCTCACCCCCCTGTCCCCTCTGCAGCGCAACCTCACCCCCCGGTCCCCTCTGCAGCGCAACCTCACCCCCCGGCCCCTCTGCAGCGCAACCTCACCCCCCGGCCCCTCTGCAGCGCAACCTCACCCCCCGGCCCCCTCTGCAGCGCAACCTCACCCCCCGGCCCCCTCTCCATGGGGAGAGGGGGAGAAGGGCAGCGCGCGAGTCAAAGTCCCCTCTCCTTATGGAGAGGGGATTTAGGGGTGAGGTTTCTTTGCGGATTTAGGGGTGAGGTTTCTTCGCGGACTTAGGGGTGAGGTTGCAGCAGGGATTCCGGGTGCGCTGCTTACCCCAGGTCCAGCGCCTTCTCGCCCACCACGCGCGCGATGCGCGCCATGAAGTCCGCCAGCGGCAGCGCGCCCAGGTCCTCATCGGTGCGCAGACGCACGCTGACAGTCCCGGCTTCCATGTCGCGGTCGCCCACGATCAGCATATAGGGGATGTGCTGCTCGCGCGCGTGGGCGATCTTCGCGCCCATGCGCGCCTTGCCCGCGTCCACTTCGGCGCGCAGCCCGGCGGCCTTGAGGTCAGCGGCGATGCGGTTGGCGTAGTCCAGGTGGCGGTCGGCGATAGGGATGATCGTCGCCTGCACCGGGGCCAGCCACGCCGGGAACGCGCCGCCGAAATGCTCGATGATGATGCCAACAAAGCGCTCCAGGCTGCCGAAGGGCGCGCGGTGGATCATGATCGGGCGCTGGCGCGTGTTGTCCTCGGCCACGTATTCCAGGTCGAAACGCTCCGGCAGGTTGTAATCCACCTGCACCGTGCCCAACTGCCACTCGCGCTTGAGCACATCGCGGAAGATGAAGTCCAGCTTAGGGCCGTAGAAGGCAGCCTCGCCGGCTTCAACCACATACGGCAGGCCCATGTCGTCACAGGCGGCGATGATGGCCGCCGTCGCCTTCTCCCACTGGCCGACATCGCCGACGTACTTGTCGCTCTCCGGGTCGCGCGTGCCTACGCGGGCGCGGAAATCCGTCAGGCCCAGCGTGTTGAACACGTACTGGATCAGGCGCACGACGCCCTTAAATTCATCCAGAAGCTGCTCCGGCGTGACGAACAGGTGCGCGTCGTCAACGGTGAAGCCGCGCACGCGCGTGAGGCCGCGCAGCTCGCCGCTCTGCTCGTAGCGGTAGACCGTGCCGAACTCCGCCAGGCGCAGCGGCAGGTCGCGGTAGCTGTGCAGGTCGCTCTTGTAGATCATGCAGTGGTGCGGACAGTTCATCGGCTTGAGCAGAAACTCTTCGTCGTCCACCAGGATCGGCGCGTACTGGCTGTCGCTGTAGTACGGGTAATGCCCGGACGTGCGGTACAGATTCAGGTTGCCGATGTGGGGCGTCACCACCGGGTCGTAACCGTTGTCGAGCTGAACCTGGCGCAGCCAGCGTTCGAGCGTGTCGCGCAGCATCGCGCCGCGCGGCTTCCACAGCGGCAGGCCCTTGCCCACCAGCGGGCTGATGGTGAACAGGCCCAGGCGCTCGCCGACGATGCGGTGATCGCGCTTCTTCGCCTCGTTCAGCAGGTGCAGGTATTCCTGGAGGGCCTCCGGGTCCTCCCAGGCGGTCCCGTAGATGCGCGTGAGCTGCGGCCGTTTTTCGTCGCCGCGCCAGTACGCCCCGGCGGGCGTCGTGTAGGTGATGCTGATGGCGTCCGGGTTGATGCTGCGCGTGTTTTCCACGTGCGGCCCCCGGCACAGGTCGGTGAAGGTGTCCTGCGTCCAGAAGGTGAGGCGCTGCGCCGGGGCGGCCACCTGGCTGCCGTTTTCGTCCACGCGGCCCGCCACCAGGTCGTCAATCAGCTCCAGCTTATAGGGCTGGTCGTGGAAGAAGGCGCGCGCTTCGTCGGGCGTGACCTCGCGCTCAGTAAAGGCGTGGCCCTCGCGGATGATCGCCTTCATGCGGTTTTCAACCCACGCCAGGTCCTCGTCGCTGACCGAGCGCGGCAGGTCGAAATCGTAGTAGAAGCCGTCCTCGATGGGCGGGCCAATGGCGATCTTCGCTTCGGGGAAGCGTTCCAGCATCGCCTCGGCCAGCACATGCGCGGCGGAGTGACGGATGCGATAAAGCAGGCTGTCCTGGTAGCGTTCAGCCATGATGTGCCTCCTGGGCATGTATTCTATTCACTTGTCAATGTCGCTAGATTGTATCAGCCGCCCTGTACGTCGAGTACCTCAGACATGACAGCCGCCACCACTTCCTGGGTAGCCCGGCTGCCATTGTTGGTAGTTCGGCTGCTGCGGGGCTGGTCATCGCTGACCTGGGTAAAGTACCCCTCGAACACATCGAGCGCCAGCAGGTTGTCAATCGCGTCCTCGATGGTGTCGCGCTGAATGTTTTCCACCAGAATATGCGGCGTTTCCAGCACGGCGTAGCGCACCGGCGGCGCGTCGGTAAGCTGGCGGCTCACTGCGTAGCTCAGGTCCATCTGGCGGCTGAGGTAGTTCAGCGTGACAAACACTGCGGTGTACAGCGTGCCGCCTTCCATTTCGACAATGACATCGCAGCCGTCGTCGGCCCCGTCCAGCAGCTCAATCCAGACGCACTTGGGGACTTGCAGCTCAGGCACAATCATAACTGACCTTCTTCAAATTAACCGGTTCGGGCAGCGGCGGCCGGGGGGCCAGCGCGCCAAAACCGGGCTTGTGACACCTGTTAGCGTTGATCGAACTTAGCATAGGGCAAAAAATGAAATCCTGTCAAGCAGGCCAGATGTAATATTCAGCGCTTTATTATCTTCGGCTGGCCCGGCCTGAATGCGCTACAATCGAGCTGTTGAAAGAGGAAGGACGGCGACCCGATGACCGAACAGTACAATCTCGAACAGGATTTGCGCGAGGCCGAGGCGATGGCTGGCGGCCTGGAGCGCTACCTGGAAGGCGATCAGCTTTACGGCAGCGCCGGCGCGGGCGGCATCTTCGGCAGCGGCAGCCTGCCCGCGCTGACGATCGGCGCGCTGCTGCTGCGCCTGCGCCGCCTGGAATATCTGCGCGGCCAGCTTTCCGCCGCGCAGCAGGCCCGCCTGGACGCCGCCGCCGCCGCGCACCAGGACATCCGCCGCGCGCACACCGTGCGCTACACCGAGCGCCTGCAGCATGAAGCGAACTCGCGCCTGGACGCCATGCGCACTTTTTTCCAGGAAGCGGCGGAAAATCCGTCCGGCGCGGCGGCCATCTACCGGCCTGAGCTGCTGCGCCGCACCATCGTGCAGGAAATTCTGCCCGCGCTGGAGCAGCTCAGGGCCGACACCGCCAGCCTGACGCCCCGCCTGCACCGCACCGACGCGCAGCTCCGCGCCACGGCAGCGCAGCCGTCCGGCTTTCTCTGGGACGCTGCGCTGGAGCCGGTCTACCCGCGTGAGCCGTTCTGGTGGCTGTACCAGAAACCCCGCGAGTGACGCGGCTGTACGCGCCGCTGGCGGCGCTGCTGCTGCTGGCTGGCTGCGCGCTGGTCATGGCCGGCCTGACGCGCGACAGCCTGTGGGCTGACGAGGCGTTCACGCTGTGGGCCGTCCACGACGACGTCCGCCCGCCACAGGGCATCGGCGCGGCGGCGCGCGCCGCCGCCGCCAGCCTGGGCGCGGCGCTGGCCCGCGCCCGCGCTGACGTGCACCCCCCGCTGTATTTCGTTCTGATAGACGCCTGGACGCTGGCCGCCGGGGAATCGGCCCTGGCGGCGCGGCTGTTCTCGGCGCTGGCGCTGCTGGTGGGCGCGGCGGCGACCTGCGCCCTGGGCGCGCATCTGGCCCGCCGGCGGGCCGGGCTGCTGGCGGCGGCGCTGCTGCTAACGGCCCCGCTCGCTGTCTACTACGCCCGCGAGGCGCGCATGTACACGCTGCTGCTGGCGCTGGCCGCGCTGTCCACGCTGGCGTATGCCCGCTGGCAGCGGCGCGCCACCCGGCGGCGCGGGCTGGCCTGGGGGCTGCTGGCGGCGGCGCTGCTCTACACACATTACGCCGGCGCGCTGGTGATCGCGGCGCAGGCGGCGCACGCGCTGCTGACGCGCAGCCGCGCGCGGGCGTTCGCGCCGCTGGCGCTGGCGGGCGCGCTGTTCGCGCCCTGGCTGCCCGCGCTGATCGCACAGATTCAGGCGCACGGCAGCCCGGCGGCCCTGCCCGTTGATACAGCGGCGGGCGCGGCGGCGCTGTGGCTGGCGCTGACGGCGGGCGCGTGGTGGCTGTACGCGCTGGCGCTGCTGGCGGGGGCCGGGGCGGTTCAAGGCCGGGGGCGGGCGCTGCTGTGGCTGTGGCTGCTGCTGCCGCCGGCGGCGCTGCTGGCGCTCAACGGCTGGGTGCGGGCGGCGTTTCAACTGCGCTACGCGCTGGCGATCGTCCCGGCGTGGGCGCTGCTGCTGGCGGGGGGCCTCGCGCCCCCGCTTCCCTCTCAAAGCGGCACGGCAAAGTCCCTCTTCTATGGAGAGGGATTTGGGGCGCGGTCCCTGCGCGCCGCGCTGGCGCTGGCGCTGATCGCCGCCCAGCTCGCGGCCTATGACGCCATCTGGCCGCCGAAACCGCGCTGGGACGCGGCGGTGCGCGCCGCGGCTGCCGCCCGCGCCCCGCTTGAACCGGCGCTGGCCGGGCTGGACCCGCAAAGCCCGGCGGCATATTACGACCGGCTGTACGGGCTGACCGCCGGGCTGGCGCTGAACATCGGCTGGCGCTGGCAGGAAGCGGACGCCGTCCGCGCCCACGCCGACCGCTTCGTCGCCGCGCCGCGCGTCTGGCTGCTGGCGCGCAGCAGCCGCGCCGACGCCTGGGACGCGCTGTTCGCGCTGCTGGCGCAGGGGCGCGGCGTGGGCTACCGCGACACGGTTATGGACACGGTGTTCTACCGCTTCGACCAGGACGGCGGCGTGCCGCTGCGCTGGCAGTTCGGCGATCTGCTGGACTACACCGGCGGCGTCGGCCACCGGCTGTACGCGCGCGCGGGCGAGCCGTTCTGTTTCGGTCTGCGCTTCACATACCGGGCCGCCCTCCCAGACGCGGCGGCGCTGCGCCTGACGCTGACGCAGGGTTACGACACCGTGCGCGCGGCGGCGCAGGTCGCGCTGCCGCCCGGCGCTGCCGGCAGCGCTGTGACACTTCCCGCCTGCCTGGACGTGTCCGCAGCCAACCCTGCCGGGCCGCATCACCTGCGCGCGCAGGTGACGGTGGACGGCAGCCCGCTGCCGCTGCTGGAGGCCGGCGCGCTGTACTGGGGCGATACGCTGATTGTGGCGCAGGTGGCGGCCGCACAGCGGTCGCCCGAATCTTAGAACACGGTGACAAAAGCCCCGTAGAGGCTGGACAGCCGCGCCCTGTTATGGAAAATAGCATGGCGCGCCGCTGTTCATCCCCAACCGGACCACAGCCGGGCAACCTCACCAGCTACCCCCTTATAGTTTGCTGTTGATGGCGATATTTTCATTAAGGCAGCATGTCGCGTTAATTCTTAATGCATGTTTCGCGGCTGCATCGCTATCCTGTGTGTATCGGCTGCGTGAGGAATATCAGAAATGGGCTTCAACCAACTGGTCTATCGGCTTGGCAGGCTTTACCGCAATGAGCGCGAGGCGCACCCTGACATCGAGTTCCCTTATCTTTCGGGTTCGCTCGCCGATCTTCTCGATGAAACCGCCCTGGAAACCCTGCCAGAGCTTCAGGGCGAATACGTAATTGTCTACAACGACAGCCAGGGCGCCAATCACTTCATCCGTGTCTACATCGAGGACGGCCTGTTCGAGGCCGAAGGCACGCCTCAAGGCTCGGATGGCTTCCTGATGACCAGCAGCGCAGGCCCGATCAGCGAGGACTAGCGGTTCTCGCCACCCAGCCGCCGCGCTTTCGCGATCACATCCTGAAGGCGCTGGCTGTATAACCCCAGTTCGCCCGGCGAGCTGGCCTGGGCTGCTGCGGTTTCTGGCTGGGGCAGCCAGGGGGCCGCTGCCGGGCGCTCTGCGGTTTCCGGGATGTCGGGCGCTTTTGTTCCCGATAACCGGTTGAGCGTCGCCAGGTGCTGCTGCAGCCTGGGGCTGTAGATAACCTGGTTGGTTTCTGCCGGTTGAACGGCTGCTATCACGTGCTCGCCGAGCTGGGCCATAATCCACCGGCCCAGTTCCGCTGGCTGGACGCCTGTCCAATGCTGCGTCCTGTCGGCCTCCATATGATGCGCTTCGCTGCGCACAATAAGCTGGCCTTCGATCTCCTGCCCTTCAAAAACCACCACAAACGTGGCGATAGTCTTCCATATCCGCCTGCCAGCCGCCTCTGATTCGTCAGGGTCGGCAGCAGACTGGTCAGCCGCCGCAGAGGCCGCCAGCTCCTGGGCCTGAGCAATCCACGTGTCGATCTTGCCGCGAGAAATGATTCGCCCTTCGGCTTTCATGCGCTCTTCGACGTCCCCGGCTGACAGCGCCGTCAGATCGCTGTAGCGGCGCACATTCAGGTTCTTGCGGAGCCATGCCTGGGTGGTTTCCCCGATGCCCTTAATAGCTGTCAGATCGTCATATCCGCCGGGCTGCGCGTCCGGTTGGTCGTCATGTAGGGTTGTGCGCATCTTTCGTTCTCCTGTAAACCGAGCAAGACGGTAACGCCGGCCCCAGTGCGCCAGCATCGGCACACTGGGGCCAGTTAAAGCAGAAGTCTGCTCTACACAGGCGGGATGGTCGGCAGCGATGATCCCTCGAAGAATTGCAGGATCGCCCCTTCGTCGTAGCCGGCAAACGGCGCCGGCGTGCCCAGAAGATTGACCGCGGTGATAACCGTCACGAGGCGGTACGGGCCAGGCTTGTCGGGCATGTTCGGGCCAATGCGGAAGATCTCGGTGTAGTTGTTGCCACCGGTCATGGCCACATCCGCGTTCGCCACCTCAAGTTCCGGGCCAGGGCCGATGGACTCAAGGTAGGCGCGGATCTGCCATTTGCCGCCGATACTGGGCACAAACAGGCCGTGAACCTGCCAGCTCACAGTGAGAAACCACCTGTCGGTCATGCTGATGATGGTCGAAGCAGGCGTGCCGTCTGGATCAGTGACCTGCGTCTGAATGTGGCCGTGAAACAGGTGCTGGTACGGGCCGGGCAGTTGCGGTTCGAATGGCATTACAGTCTTCTTTCCACTTTTCACCGGGATTGGACGAACAGGCTGATCAACCACCCCCAGCAAAACATCCCGCGCTTAACTGGCGCTGTTTTTCCAGTTAATTCACGGATCGTTTGAAATTAAGCGGGCAAAGCCGGCGACGCCTCAAATGGCGGGGCGCCGGCACCTTTTCTGCGATTCTGCGGAGATATAAGGTTTAATTAATTGCTTAATGTATGATTGTATTTAACACTAGTTTCAAACTAAAGTGAAACCGTCCTTTTACGTGCGAGCTTTTTCGCACGCTATCTTGCGTTGAGGTTGTGTCAATGTTAGCAGAACAGAGCCAACCGATAGCCTCTGCTCTCAACATCGTCCCTCATCAGACCCTCAACCGGCTGCTGGCAACGCGGCAGTACGGTCAGTTAGCCAAACTGCTGCAGCATGCCTATACGCTCGCGCATCAAAGCGGCGATTCAGCAATCCTTGACACGATTCTGCTCGCGGCTTTCCAGATGAGCCAGGCCTGCGATACGCTGTCTGAAACATCTGAGTGGCACCGCTGGGCAGCCGAAGAAGCCAAGCGACAGGAACATGATCTGCGGCAGCTGCTTCAGATTATGGCTGGCATGATGCACGCCGATAACCAACACACCACTTATGAACGCCCGAATACCCAGTTAGCAGCGGCCGCTTTACAAGCTGCGCTGAACGGAAAGAATGCCGGCGCTCATACCACAAACCCAGGTGTGCGCCAGCGTATTCAGAACATCCTGTCCGGGCTTGAAACGCTGTTCCAGCCTGAGCCATCGCCGCAGCAGCGCGCGCTCGCAAAAGTGGCAGCCCAGACCGAATCCGTCAGCATTCATGCCCCACCTGGTAACGGTGTGGAAGAGCCGCCTCAGCGCCAGGCCGCCGCACCTCCATCCGCCGATATGGAGAGCCTGGTTCCAGCGCAGGGCGCTTCCCCAGCCGCGCCGGCAATCATCGTCCTGAACGCGAAATCTGAACACACGATAGTTGTTTACGGGCTTGGTTCTTTCCAGGTCTACCAGGATGATCAGTTGGTCAGGAACTGGCCAAACCGGAAAAGCAAATCGCTTTTCAAATATCTGGTGTGGAACCGGCGCCCGATTGCCAAAGAAGTCATCATGGAGCTGTTCTGGCCGGACACACCGGCCGATGCTGCGCGCAATAATCTCAACGTGGCCATCTACAACCTGCGGCAGACTTTCCGACAGACCGACACAGCGTTGTCATATATCGTGTTTAATGAGGACAGTTACCAGATCAACCCCGATTTGAGCCTTTGGAGTGACACTGAGGCTTTCACCGCCTGTTTCGAGAAGGGGCGGAAGCTGGCGAAAAACGGCCATGCTGCCCTGGCTGTCCAGGAATTTCGGGCAGCGGAGTCGCTGTACGAGGGCGAATTATTCGAGGAAGACCGGTACGAGGACTGGATCCTGCCACATCGGCAGCTCTTGCAGGGCCACTACATTGAAATCCTTGATTACCTGGCCCACCATGCATTAGCCGAAGCGGATTACAGCGCCTGTACCGCGCTGTGCAGCAAACAACTGCTGGTTGATCCGTGCCGCGAGGATGCTCACCGTTCCCTTATGCGCTGCTACATCGCGCAGGGCCAGTATCACCTTGCCATGCGCCAGTATCACCGCTGTGTCGAAACGTTAAAGGAACAGCTTGATGTGGTTCCCAGCCCGGAGACTGCCGCCCTGTATGCACAGATACGCGCCAGCCTGTGACAGGTTGCGCGGCTGGTAAAGCGGGAGTGGATGGGAGTCGAACCCACCGCGGCCTGCTCTGCGCAGCCCGCCGCCGATTTTGAAGACCGGGGCATCCACCGGGACACAGCCACCCCCGCGCGCGATTATACCAGATCGGCGCGGCGTTTCACCCCCCATTCAGCAGCGGCTGCACGTCCGTGCCGGCGATGACCGCCACCCCCTGCGCGATCAGCCCGTCCGCGCCAGGCTGCACCCGGTCAATGGACAGGTTCATCAGCGAAGCCAGATAGCGCGCGGTGGCCTCATAGCCGCCGTAGTAGCGGATCACGGTCGGGCTGTTGTCGGGGCTGGGCGTGTTGGCCACCTGGGCCACGCTGAGGCCGCGCCCGACCAGCCAGTCGCGCGTTTGCCCGGCCAGCCCGGCGACATCGGTGTTGTTGAACACGGCGATCGCGGCGTTTTCGGCCAGCGCGCGGGCGCGCAGGTCGCCTTCGGGCACGTCTTCCTGCGGGTTGAACACCCGGCTGATGAGGCCGCGAATGGCGGCGTAGTTGGGGATCAGCACCTGGTCGCCTTCGGCGGTGGTGGCGAAGGTCACGTACAGGTTGTCTATCACGCCGCTGGTGATATCGTCGCTGCTGATTTCCGTCACCAGCGCGCCCAGCCGGATAATCTGGTCCATTGACAGGTTAGTCTGGAAGCTGCCGGCCAGCTCGTCCCACAGCGCCGGGACCTGCGCGATCAGGTTGCTCACGCCGCCTACGCTGACGACTTCCTGCTGCATCGCCTTCAGCACTTCCTGCTGGCGGCGGGCGCGGTCGAAGTCTGAGCCTTCAGTGGCGCGCGTGCGCGCGTACTGGAGCAGGCGTTCGCCGTTCATGCGCTGGCAGCCCAGCTCAAAGCGGACGGCGATCGTGCCATAGCCGGCGTCGGGGTAGTCGGGGTCGTCTATCAGCTCGCGCACGCAGATTTCAACGCCGCCAGGGGCCAGCAGGTCCACCAGGCGCACGAACACGTCGAAATTGACCAGCAGATAGTTATCCACGCGCAGGCCGAGGTTCTGGCGCACGGTTTCCAGCGCCAGCGCTGGCCCGCCGCCGGGGTAACCGCCGCTGTCGCCGCGGCTGTTGGCGGTGTTGATGCGCCCCGGCGCGCCGCCGTCGGGGATGTCCACCAGCAGGTCGCGCGGGATGGAGAGCACGCCGACGCGCTGGCGGACGGGGTCAATGTTGACGACCATCATCGTGTCGGTGCGAAAGTAGCGCTCATCGTCGTTGAAGCCCGAACGCTGGTCAATGCCCAGCAGCAGAATACGCACCTGGCGCGGGTCGTCCCAGGTGTACTGCGCCAGCGGGTCCAGCGTGGCGGTAGGCGCGGCGGGCGCGGCGGGCGCGGCGGGCGCGGTTTCGCCGGGCAGCGGCGTGGGCGGCGGTGTGCTGGTGGCCGCCGGGGTGAGCGACGGGGTGGGCGTGGGCTGGCTGCGGAAAAAGTCAGAGAACGACGCCACCTCAATGCCCGCGCTGCCGGCGTCAATGGCGAGCTGGCGCGCGGCGGTAAACGTCACCACCGAGCACACGCCGGTCAGCGCGACCAGCGCTATAACGCCTGCGATAAACATCCAACCGGGAATACGCATAGGTTCGTGCACCTGCGTTCAGCGTTCAGCAAACGCCGGCATTGTAGCAGAAAGGGCGCCGCGCGTGCAGCCTGCGCCTGGCCTACGCTGCGCGGGCGCTGTGGGCAGGCCGCCTAAAAGCGCCCGGCCATGCTGCCCGCGTAGCCGGTGAGTTCGGCGTAGCCGTAGCCGGTGACGCCGCCGCTGAGCTGCACCGCGCCTTCCCAGTAGGCGATGCCGCCGTGCAGTTCCTGGTCGCGCAGCAGCGGCGTCACGGCGAAGCGCAGCGGCCCGCCGTCCGCGCCCGCGCCCGCCACCGTGATCGTCCAGCCGGACGGGTAGACCGCGCCGGTGTGCGGGCTGGCCCAGGTGTCGGTCGCGGCGATGCTGAAGTCGTCCGCCGCCAGGTAGCGCGTGCTGCCGTCCGCCGCGACCAGTAGGCCGCCGAACGCCAGTTCGCGCCCGCCGTCCGCCAGCCGAATCTGGCCGACCATCAGCGCGCGGCCGTCGTCAAACTGAAGGCCGAACCAGTCCCAGCCGCGCGCGTCCGCGCCCAGCGCGCTGGTGCTGAACTCGTGGTCCTGCCAGGTCGTGCCGGTGACGGCGAACGTCGCGCCGCCAACGGTGATCGTGCCGCTGGTCAGCAGGCGCGGCAGGCTGTAGTAGTAGCTGGCGTTGCCGGCTTCGGCGCTTTTGGGGCTGAGGCCGCCCTGGCCTTGCAGCGCGGGCGGCGCGGTCTGCTCCAGGCGCAGGTCAACGGCGAAACCGTCCGCGCTGGCGCTGATCGCTGTCAGGCGCGCGTCGTCGTCCAGCGCCGCCGCCTGCCAATCCGCCAGCCACACGCGGTAAGGCGCGGCCTGCGCCCCGGCCAGCCCGGCCGCGCCCCGGCTGTAGCGCTCGTCATAGTAGAAACGCTGGCCCGCGATGTCGCTGACGGTGAAATGCGCCATGTAAACCTGGTTGGTGCGCCACTCTGACGCGCTGGCGGCCTGCCCCGGCGCGATGGCGCGGCGAAAGACGGTGAACTGGAAGCCGAAGCGCCGCCCATCCTCAGCGGCCAGGCTGCCGGTGTAGTACCACCATTCGGTCTGAAAGTCGGTGTGCGGGCCGTAGTCCGCCGGGAACCGCCACGCGCGCGGGGCGTCAGCGCGGGCGTAACCAGCAGTGTCCGCCGCGCCGCCGCTGAGCACGGCGCTGGCGGTGACGCTGTCGCCGCCGGTGTCAATCAGACTGATGCCAAACGCGACCGCCGCCAGCGCCAGCAGGCCCAGAGCTGCAAATTTCAACATAGCGCCTCGTTCTGCTGCGCTCACACAGCACCAGTGTACAGCGTATGGCTGAGAAACACCTGAGAACAGCCCGGCGCGCCGCCGAACGCGCGGCGCATGTTATATAATCGCGCCAGGCCGCCGGTGTCAGGGGGCGTCTGTGAACAGTAAAGGCTTTCTTAAGGCGTTTCTGGTGTAGAGTCAAAGCTGCCGGGCTTGCGGTGTGTGCTGGTGTTTCACGCTGAAAGGACCTGTTATGCGCCAGTTCCTCTGGTTGATCGCTGCGGTGTGCGCGCTGGCGCTGCTGCCCGCGCCGGTTTACGCCCAGGACCTGATCTTCGCGGGCTACCTGGATGAAGTGGATACATTCGCCGAGCACACGTTTGAGCTGGCCGCCGGGCAGACAGCCCTGCTGCTGGCCCGCGCCACCAGCGGCGACCTGGACACGGTGCTCACGCTCTACGGGCCGGACGGCAGCGTCGCGGCCGAAAACGACGACTTTGCCCGCCTGGCCTACGACGCCGGGCTGGTTTACACCGCCGCCGCCGGTGGGGTCTACACCGCGCGCGTGGAGCCGTACTCGGTCGGCGGGGGCGCGGGGACCTACGAGCTGACGATCACCATTGGCGGCCCGCAGCTCGCCGACAAGCTGGCGGAACAGGCGCAGCACGTGCTCAGCGGGCCGGTGCTGTACCGCGACATGCCCGCCTTCCGCGTGCATTACACGCTGGAGGGCCAGGACCGCACCACTGAGGACTATGTAGACGCGCTGGTGACAGCCTTTAAGCAGATCTACGACGTGCAGATAAAGCAGTTGGGCTGGCCCGCGCCGCCGCCCGACGGCGGCCTGGGCGGCGATAAACGGTTCGATATTTACGTGGCGAATCTCAAATCGAACGCGGATGTGCTTTATGGCTACGCGCGCTTTGAGGATCCGGCGGTGGACGGCCCGCATCGCGACGGCTTCACCAGCTATTTCGTTATCGAGAACGACTTCAAAGAGGCCGAAAGCGGCAACCCGCTGAGCCTGCTGCGCGCCACGCTGGCGCACGAATTTCACCACGCGGTCCAGTTCGGCTTTGATTTCGCTGACGAGCACGACTGGGTGTACGAGGCGACCGCCGCCTACATGGAGATCGTCACTGTCGATGACGACGAGGACGCGGTGCGCTATGTGGCCTACAACTTTCAGTACCCGGAACTGTGCTTCGGCACAACGGCTGACCCCGCCGGCGAGATGATGTACGGCGAGTGGCTGTTCCTGCAGGCCCTGGCCGACGACTACGGCCCGCAGGTCGTGCGCGCGCTGTGGGACAACATCGCGCTGGCCGAAGGGTTCGAGGCGCTGGAGAGCACGCTGGCGGCCCATAACACCACTGTGCCGCAGGCGCTGGCCCGCTACCGCGCCAAAAATCTGGTGCGCGCTTACGCGCTGGCGCCCCGCTTCGACGCGACGGTGTGGCTGGAAGGCACAATCGCGCGCGCCGGCAAGTGGCAGGCGCCGGGGGCTGGCGTGCAGGAACTGGGCGCGAATTACATCGCCTTCCAGCCCACGCCGGGCGCGTACACCGTGACCGTTGACGGCCTGGACACGCTCACGCTGCTGGCGGTGGGCATCAGCGGGGCGCGCGCCGACGTGTTCGACCTGGGGCGCGGCGGCGTGGTTGACAGCGCCGGCTATGACTACATGTACCTCATTGTGTTTGACACCAGCTACAACGATGTCTACGACTGCGCGTATGCCAGCTACAGCCTGGACGTGCAGCCAGCCCCGGCGGCGGCGGGAATGCCCCCGGCGTACACGCTGGACGCGCAGTATTTCGCGCCGTTAGAGCCGCAGTAACCGGCGGCGTGGGACCAATTACTGGGGGTAATGGCTGTGTTTTCCGCCCGGACAGGGCATAATAGACTCTCAAACAAGGGAGTAACACCTATGCGCGACAGCTTCTTCAAACGAGCGGCAGGCGCGGCCCTGCTCACCCTCAGCCTGGCGATCATGTCCGGCGCGGTGAGCGCGCAGGGCGTAACGATCACGACTGACAACGCCCGGTTGGTCGGGCTGGCGGCGGAAACCGCCTTCGACGATGTGCTGTGGGCGCTGGCCGTGAGTCCTGCCGGGCTGGTGGCGGCGGGCGGCGGCGATGACGCGCCCGGCGCGCACGCTATCTACCTGTGGGACGCCGCCGCCAACGCGGCGCTGCCGCCGCTGGCGGGCCACGATGGGCAGGTGCGCGCGCTGGCCTTCAACGACAGCGGCAGCCACCTGCTTTCCGGCGGCTTTGACGGCGCGGCCATCATCTGGGACGTGGAAACCGGCGCGGAGCTGCTGCGCCTGCACGGCGACCCGGTGTGGAGCGCCGCTTTCAGCGCCGGCGGCGACCTGATCGCGCTGGGGCGCGGCACGACCGAGGCGGGAACGGCTGTCATCGAAGTGGTGGACACCGCCTCTGGCGGCATGGTCGCCGAGCTGGCGCTGACCGACAGCCTGTGGCCGCCGTTTACGGTGGCGTTCGCGCCGGACAGCGCGGTCGTCATGACGGGCGACTTTGACGGCGGCCTGCTGCTGTGGGAGTGGCAGACGAACGCGGTGAGCCTCATCCCGGTGGTCCCCGACGCCAACTACCCCATCAGCACGGCGATCTACAGCCCGGACGGCGCGCTGGCGGCGACGGCGGTGGGCTTTGTCGCGCCGATCGGCAACATCATCAGCCTGGTGGACCTCGACGCGCTGGCGGTGGCGAACCCGCCGCTGATCGGCCATGAACGGCTGGTGCTGGGCGCGGCCTTCGGGCCAGACGGCGATCTGCTGGCCTCTGCTGGCGAGGACGGGACCGTGCGCCTGTGGGATGTGGCCCAGCGCCGCGAGCTGGCGGCGCTCGACCACGGCAGCGCGGTGCTGGGCGTGGGCTTCGCGCTCGATGGCAGCCTGCTGGTGAGCGCCAGCCGCGACGGCCTGGTGCGCGCCTGGTCGGCGTCGAATTAACCGGCTGGCATCCAACCCGGTCAAAGAAAGGCCCAGGCTGTGGCTGCTGACGCGCTGCTGGCTTACCGGGACGAGTTTCCGATTCTCGCCACCTGCACCTACCTCATCAGCAATTCGCTGGGGGCCATGCCGCGCGGCGTTTACGCCAGCCTGCAGGCCTATGCCGACACCTGGGCGACGCTGGGCGTGAGCGCGT
Source organism: Anaerolineae bacterium (assembly GCA_048499435.1). Classification (GTDB taxonomy): domain Bacteria; phylum Chloroflexota; class Anaerolineae; order Aggregatilineales; family Phototrophicaceae; genus DAOTWC01. The sequence goes on along the minus strand of JASNZW010000002.1, from coordinate 82,785 downwards.
GGGGCGTGGCCCAGGGCGGCGCGCCGTCATGGTGGGAGCTTACCGGCGCGGTGGGCGACAAGATCGCGCCGCTGCTGGGCGCGCCGCCTGGCAGCGTGCTGGTGCATCAGAACGCCAGCATCGCCAACAGCATCCTGTTTTCCGCGCTTGACTTCAGCGACACGCGCCGGAACAAGGTCGTCATCTGCGACATGGACTTCCCCTCAGACGTGTACACGCTGCGGCGCTGGCTGCCGCCGCACATGGACGTACACACCGTCCGCACGCGCGACGGCATCAGCATCGACACGGACGAGCTGCTGGCCGCCATTGACGACCGCACGCGGCTGGTCAGCCTGAGCCATGTGCTGTTCAAGAGCGCCTATATCATGCCGGCGCAGGCCATCGTCGCGCGGGCGCACGCCGTCGGCGCGCAGGTGCTGCTTAACGGCTATCACAGCGTCGGCGTTATCCCGGTGGATGTGGCGGCGCTCAACGTTGATTTCTACGTGGGCGGCGTGCTCAAGTGGCTGTGCGGCGGCCCCGGCGGCGTGTTCATGTACGTGCGGCCCGACCTGCTCACGACGCTGGAGCCGAAAGTCACCGGCTGGTTCGCGCATCAGCAGCCGTTCGCTTTCGATTTCGAGCACTTCACCCCACGCGCCGACGCCTACCGCCTGATGACCGGCACGCCGGGCGTGGCGTCGCTCTACGCGATTCAGCCCGGCGTGGACATCATCGCGCAGGTGGGCGTGGCCAGCATCCGCGCCAAATCGGTGCGGCAGACCGCGCTGATCATCGCGCTGGCCGACGCGCTGGGCTATGAGGTGGCGTCGCCGCGCCCGGCGGACGAGCGCGGCGGGACGGTCACGCTGCGCCCGCCGCAGGCCTACGCCGTCTCGCGCGAGCTGCTGGCGCGCGGCTTTGTCATTGATTACCGCGCGGGGGCCGGCATCCGCGTCGCGCCGCACTTCTACAACAGCGACGACGAAATCCGTTTGACGCTGGACACCATTGCCGCCATCCTGGACGACGGCAGTTGGCGGCGGCACGGGCAGGACCGCGCGTTTGTGACCTAGCGGCGGCCCGCCGACGATTACGCTGTATAATGGCCGCGCACACACGACACCACCTGACCGGAGACGCGCCGTTGTTGAAACCGCTGCTGCTGACGCTCGCCTGTGCCCTGCTGCTGACATTTGGCCCGCCGCCCGCCGCCGCCGATCCTGACGCGCCGCCGCCGTCGCCGCGCCTGGGCATCACGCATATCAGCCTGGTGAGCGACGCCACCAACCCGGAGCGCTACGACCAGGCGCTGGCGCTGGGCGCGGGCTGGAACCGCTGGCCGCTGTACTGGAATCACGTGCAGACAGCCCCGCGCATCTGGGCCTGGGCCGCTTACGACCGGCTGGTGGCCGACGACCTGGCGCGCGGCCTGCAAATCAACGCGATCCTGCTAGGCCGCCCGGACTTCTATCAGGACGGCGAGCGCATCACCGGCCTCAACGAACCCATTTTCGACGACGGCACCGACCTGCCCGCCGCCGGCAAAACGCTCAACCCGGACAACCCCTGGGCCGTTTACGTGTGGCAGGCGGTCAACCGCTACCGGCCCGGCGGCGCGATGGCGCAGCGGCGCGGCTGGGCCGCCGGGCAGGGCATCCGCGTGTGGGAAGTGTGGAACGAGCCGGACTACACGCCGTTCTGGGGCGGCAGCATCCGGGACTACGCCCGGCTGCTCAAGGTGGCTTATATCGCCGCTAAGCAGGCCGACCCCGACGCCCAGGTGATGTTCGGCGGGCTGCTGTACCCCACCGACACCAACTGGCTGGCGCAGGTGCTGGGCATCTTCAGCTATGACCCGCTGCGCGAGCAGTTCAACTGGTATATGGACATGGTGGCCATCCACAACTACGACTATCCCTGGCGCAGCGGCTGGCTGACGCTTTATGTGCGCCAGACGCTGGTCGCCTACGGCCTGAAGCGCCCCATCTGGCTGAACGAAACCGGCGTCGCGGTGTGGGATGATTACCCCGGCCCGCTGTGGACGGCGGCCCGGCCTGCGGAACGGCTGCACGCCGCCACCAGCGAGCAGCAGGCGGCCTTCCTCATCCAGAGCGCGGTCCACGCCTGGGCGGAGGGGGCGGACGTGGTGATGTACCACCAGCTATACGACGACTGCGGCAACCAGCCGCCGGGCACGACTTTCGCCTTTCACCACGGCGAGCTGTGCCGGGGCGGCGCGGCCTGCTCTGGCGAGGCCTTTGGGATGTTCCGCAACCCCGCCAGCGCCGTGTGCTTTAACCAGCATCCCCAGCCCAGCACAGCGCGCCCGGTGGCGGCGGCCTTCCGCCTGCTGGCGCGCGTGTTCGGCGCGGCGCCGCACGACGCCGCCGCGCTCAGGCAGTTTAACAACGGGGCGACGGTGGCGGTGTTCGATTACCAGCAGGCGGGCAAGCGCGTTTACGTGCTGTGGAACCGCACCTTCGCGCCGCTGAACATCAACCTGCCGGCGGACGGCGGCGCGGATGTCTACACGCTGGCCGCCGAGCGCCGCCTCCAGCCGGGCGCGGACGGCAGCTACCGCCTGACGCTGCCGCCCGCCGCGCCCACCAGCTACCCGAACCTGGAGCCGGGCGACGTGACCGCTATCGGCGGGCCGCCGCTGATCGTTGTGACGCGCCTGGGCGACGGCACGCCGGGCGCTGTGCTGGACAGCATCGCCGGGCCGCCAGCGCCAACGCCAACGCCGGCGGCGGATGGCGACGCCTAACGGCTGCTGTCGGGCCGTTTGAGAAACAGCGCTGAGCGCGTCACCTCAACTACCACAACGCCGTCCTGGTTGCGCCCGGTGTGCTTCATGGTGATGATGCCCGCCTCCGGGCGCGACTGGCTCTCGCGCCGGGCGATGATTTCAGTCTCAACGTAGAGCGTGTCGCCGTGAAACATCGGGTGCGGGTGCGCGATGTGCTCGTAGCCCAGGTTGGCGATGATCGTCCCCTGCGTGAGGTCTGCCACGGAGATGCCCACCACCACCCCCAGCGTGAAAATGCCGTTGACGATGCGCTGGCCGTAAGCGGTGCGGCTGGCGAAATCGGCGTTGATGTGCAGCGGTTGGGTGTTGAGCGTGAGGGCGCAGAACAGCGTGTTGTCGGCCTCAGTGAGCGTGCGGCCCAGCTCGTGCCTGATAAGCTGGCCCACCTGCAGGTCGTCGAAATATTTTCCGGCCACGATTTTCCCCTTTGCGCGTCACTTCTGGCGCGGCTGTGTGTTCTGGTGTATGAGAATGTTAGCGGGCCAGCGGCCATGTTAGCAACTCGGGGGAAAGGTTGCGGGGGTTTGACACGCGCCTGGCGGCTGCCGGGCGCGTGTGCGTTAGGCGTAAATAAAAGCCGCCTGCGGTGAGGGGGGCACCGCAAACGGCCTTAGAGGGAAGGGCGATGGGTCGCTTGTCTACGCGGCTGCGTTCAAAACATCCCCGTTGCCCACAAACCCGGCGTTACGATACATCTCACACCACAGCACACCACTTGGAGGAAGGAGCACTTAACTCAGTTCTCCGGGTTTGTTCAGCTACAGGGTAAGGCCGCCGCATAAGATAAAAGTTAACCCTGTATGAGGGTGCTGTGAGAGCGGTTAGCCGCCGGGCACGCCCACCGGCGCGATCGGCTGGCCGTCTGGCTGGCCGGTGGCGTCCGCCGGCAGGCCGACCGGCGTCGCCTGGGCGCACAGCATCTCGGCGTTGGCGCGCCGCGCCGCCACGCTGGCGTCGTTCAGCACAGCGAGCGCGCTGCTGTAAGGGCCGACCGCCGGGCAGTACTCGTTCTGCGCCGCCCAGAAATCGCCCTGGCTGGCGTGCAGCCGGAACAGAAGCTGGCGCGCGTCCAGGTAATTGGGTGACAGGTCCAGCACGCGCTGAAGCGCCTGCACCGCCGCGCCGTAGTTAGCGCCGCTGGCGCTTTTAGCGCTCAGGTACAGCGCGGCGACTTCGCGCTCAAAGCGCAGATCATCCTGCCCCGCAAGGCCGAAATCCTCGGCGCGGTCGGTCAGCACGATGGCCTCAGCCAGGTTAGTGCCGGTGCGGAACAGGATCAGGGCGCGGCTGCGCAGCGCCTCCAGCATGAGCGCGTTCACGGTCGGGCGCTCATAGGCAGGGTCCAGCGCGATCAGCGCGTCCAGCAGGTCGATGCCGCTCTCGTACTGCGCCAGCGTGACCGCGCTCCGCGCCTGCTCCAGCAGGGCGGCCTTGTCGAAGCCGCCGCTGGCCAGCGTGGACGGGGCTTCAGCGGCCGGCGCGGCGGCGGTGGCGGTGGGCGGCGGCGTGGACGTGGCGGTAGCGGTGGCGGTGGGCTGAAGCTGGCTGGCGACGGCAGTCGCGGTTTGCAGCAGCTCCGGGATGCCGGCCACGCCCGGCGTGAGCGTCGCCAGGAAGCGCAGGCGCGCCTCCAGCATCACGACGTTGCCGCTGGCGATGTCGCCGGGGATGCGGTCGAGCTGGTCAGCGATCTGGGCGTGCTGGGTGGCGGTGGCGTTGGCGCGGGCGATCTGCTGGCCGCTGGTCCAGCCGGCGGCCCCGGCCATCAGCGCCACCAGCAGCGCGCAGCCCAGCATAACCGCGCCCACCACGCCCAGCACCAGGCAGCCCGGCCCGCTGGCCGGCTGGTTATCGTCGGTTGGGGGCGCGATCAGCGGCGGTTCGCCCTGCTGTTCAACCCTGAACAGCGCGCGCGGCTGGGTGTCGTCCGGTGAAGTCATAGCTGCTCCGTCGTCGGCCTTGCCTGTGTTCCAGGCGGCCATTATAGCGGCGGCCGCGCGCGCCGTACAGCGCCGGTTGGCGGCAGGCAGCCGCGCTGAATTGCGGCTATAATAATAAACTGTCGCAACTGCGCCGGTTTTAGCCAGGGGAGAAAGACAGATGACAAAACAACCTTTGCCCGCGCTGGTGAACAGCGTCCGCTCACTTGACAGCCTGGTCGCCAACGAATTCGTGCTTGAACTCGACGGCGAGCCGGTTACTGGCGTTTTCAGCATCTCCGGGCTGGTGTCGTTCAAGATTGACCCGCAGAACGAAACGCCGATTAACGAGCCGTTCTGCATCGCCAAGATGCTCCAGCGCGACCCGCACAACCGTTTCAACGTGTGGCTACGCGAGACCATCAGCGCCCGCCCCGGCGGCGCGCGCCCGCGCCGCACGCTCACTGTCCTGGCGGTTGACAACGCCGTCGTGATCCGCCGCTGGGTCGCCAAAGGCGCGTGGATCAGCGAGGTGCGCTACTCCGACTTCAACACCGCCTCTGGCGAACTTGTCGAGGAGACGGTGATTGTTTATTATGACGCGCTGGAAACCGAGTGGACGCTGCTTGAAGCTGGCTCGTAACCCGCCGCCCACAGGCCGCCCACGCGCACAATAAGGATGCACAGCATGCAGCTTCAAGAACTGCTCCGGGGCAGCGCCCCGGTGACGGCTGACGGCGGGATGGGCACGATGCTGTTCGCGCTGGGGCTGGCCCAGGGCAGCGCCCCGGAGCGCTGGAATCTTGACCAACCGGACCATATCCGCGGTGTGCACCGGGGCTACATTCAGGCCGGGGCGCAGATTATCCTGACGAACACCTTCGGCGGCAGCCCGCTGCGCCTGGCGCGCCATCACCTGGAAGCCGAGTGCGCCGCGCTCAACACGGCGGCGGCCCGCCTGGCGCGCGCCGAGGCCGACAGCGCCGCGCACCCGGTCGTCGTGGCGGGCAGCATCGGCCCGACGGGCGACTTTTTCGCGCCGCTGGGCGCGCTCACGCCGGCAGGCGCGCAGGACGCCTTCGCGCAGCAGGCCGCCGCGCTGGCGACGGGCGGGGTGGACGCGCTGTGGATCGAAACCATGTCGGACCTGGAGGAAGTGCGGGCGGCGGTGGCGGCCTGCCGCCAGGCCGCGCCGGGCGTGCCGGTCGTCGTGACCATGACGTTCGACACCAAAGGCCGCACCATGATGGGCGTCAGGCCAGAGCAGGCCGCCGCCGTCATGCTTGAGCTGGGCGTGGCCGCCGGCGGCGCTAACTGCGGCGGCGGCCCGCAGGAGATCGAGGAAGTGATCGCCAAGATGCGCGCCGCCCAGCCGGACCTGCTGCTGGTCGCCAAGTCGAACGCGGGCCGCCCGCGCCTGGAGGACGGGCGCGCTGTCTATGACGCCGCCCCGGCGGACATGGCCGCCTACGCACGGCGCGCGCGGGCGGCGGGCGCGCGCATCATCGGCGCGTGCTGCGGCAGCACGCCGGACCATATCGCCGCCATTGCCGGGGCGCTGCAAACGGAAGGCGCGTCGTGAAACATTTTCTCGCGCTGACGTGCACTGCGCTGGCGCGCAGCGTCTACGCCGCCGCCGCCGCCAGCCCGCAGGCCATCACCGTCACGCTGCTGCAGCAGGGGCTGCACAACCGCCCGAAAAACCTGCGCGCGATCCTGCAGGAACACATTGACGCGCTGCCCGCTGGCCAGTACGACGCTGTGCTGCTGGCCTACGGCCTGTGCGGCGCGGCGACCGCCGGCCTCACGACCCGCCACACGCCGCTGGTGCTGCCGCGCGCCCACGACTGTATCACGCTCTATCTCGGCTCGCGCGCGCGCTACCAGGCGGAGTTCGAAAAGCACCCCGGCACGTACTGGTACAGCGTGGACTACATGGAGCGCCAGGACCCGGCCAGCAGCGTCGGCCTGGGCGCGGCGGGCATTGAGGCCAGCGAGGCCGAATACGAGAAGTATGTCGCCAAATTCGGCGTGGAAACCGCCGACCTGCTGATCGAGGAGCTGCGCCGCTGGTCGCAGCATTACACGCGCGCCGCCTTCATTGACACCGGCCTGGGCGACCCGGAGCCGTTCGAGCAGCAGGCGCGCCAGAAAGCCGCGCGCGAGGGGTGGGTGTTCGAGCGCGTGGCCGGCGACCGCCGCCTGATGAACATGCTGCTCGCCGGCGACTGGCCGACGGACGAGTTCCTGGTCGTGCCGCCGGGCTGTACGGTGCACCAGGCCGCCGACGAGCGCATCGTGCGCGCGCTGCCGGCGGAATAAGGCCGCGCCGGGGGAAAATTGCCGTCTGGCAGGGGGCGTGTTATGATCTGGCGCTGGGGGGATTCGCCGGCGCGTTAAGGAGGAAGCGATATGCAAGGGAGCGACGTCTTTCGGCTGGTCGTCCGCCGGGGACCGCAGCCCAACCAGGTTTACGAACTGAATAAGGACGTGATTACGGTTGGGCGCGATATCACCAACGATATCGTGATTAACGACCCGGAGGTCAGCCGCCACCACATGCGCTTCACGCGCGGCGCGGGCGGCTACACCCTGGAAGACCTCGGCTCGACCAACGGCACGTTCATCGGCGGGCAGCGCCTCACGGGGGCCAAGCCGCTGAGCAGCGGCGAGCTGATCGGCCTGGGCGAGACGGTGACGCTGGTGTACGAAAGCGCCGCGTCTGCGCCGGGGAGGTCGCCGGCGGAGCTGGCGGGGCAGATGCCGCCCGCCGCGTCCAGCCCCTACGCGCCGGGCGCGGCCGCCGCGCCGCGCCAGCAGCAGCCCGCCCCGCCGCCCTACAGCTACAGCCAGCCGACCGCTGCCGAGTATGAGCAGCCGCAGGCCCCCACCGGCTACGGCGAGTATGACCCTTACGCGGCGCGCGAGTTTGAACAGCGCAACACCATGCGCTGGGTGCTGATCGGCTGTGTGGCGCTGCTGCTGTTCTGCTGCTGCGCGACGACAGTCGGCCTGGTGATTGTGGACCAGGCGTGCCTGTGGGACGACATCCCCATTCTGTCCAACATTCTCAACAGCCTGGGCTTCTTCTCAGCCTGCTGACCGCCCCGCACATCGCGACACACACCGGCAGCCCTGCGCATTCTGGCGGGGCTGCTGTTATTTATTCCGCCCGCAGCGACTCGATCACCCGCGCGAACACGTCCGCGTAGGCCGCCCACGCCGCCGCGGGCGCGCGCAGTGCCGCCGTCAGCGCCAGGCCGCCGTCCAGCCGCAGCGTGCGCGCGGCGCTGCGGTCCGCCGCCGGCAGCGCCGGCGCGGCGAAATCCGCGCCCACCACCAGCGCGATCAGCGCGGCCCCATCAGGCGGGGCGAACACCACCTGCGGCGCGCCGCTGGCCGGACCGGTGATCACGCGCCAGCCGGGCGGCGGTTGGGCGCTGAACAGCCCGGCGACGCGCACGCGCTCCCCCACGATCACCGGCGGGCCGGGCGTGGCCGCGAGCTGCGGCGGCTGGCGCGCTGGCGCGCAGGCCGCCAGCGCCAGCAGCGCCAGCCCGATCAGCAGCGAGTTCGGTTTCAGCATGGTTTTTACACAGCGCAAGCGTCTGTCGGTCACTGAGGCACAAGCCTACCACACAAACCCGCCGCCGGGAAACGTCCGCGAACGGCGCGGTATTCAGCGGGCCGGTTTTTTGATATACTGCCGCCTCACGCAGGCCAATTGAACATTTGAGGATAGATCTCCATGCCAGTTGACGTGAACCAGCTCCGCAAGGGAGCGACGTATACCGAGGACGGTGACATTTTCAAGGTCATCAGCTACTCGCACACCAAGCCGGGGCGCGGCAACGCCACCATCCGCGTGCTGGTGCGCAACATGCGCAGCGGCGCGCAGTTCGAGAAAACCTACAACTCCGGGATGCGCGTGCAGGATATCCGCGTGGAGGCGCACGAGGTCGAGTACCTGTTCGACGACGGCGAGTTCCTGACGTTCATGGACACCGAGACGTATGAGCAGCCGCAGATTCGGCGCGACGTTTTTGGCGATGACCTGCTCTACCTGCGCGCCAACCTGAAGATCAAGCTCATGAGCTATGAGGGCGAGATTATCGACTATGAGCTGCCTACCACCATCGACTTCGATGTGACCGACAGCGAGATCGCGGTGGCCGGCGACACCGCCAACAACCCGACCAAGCGCGTCACGGTGGACACCGGACTGGAAGTCAAAGTGCCTATGTTCGTCAACGTGGGCGACATGATCCGCGTCAAGACCGAGGACGGCAGCTACGTCACGCGCGTGTGACACGGCGGCGCTTGATGCCGCCCGCCAGCAGCGAGGGGACATGCCGCATGTCCCCTTTTTGTTTGGCGCGGCACACAACCTGAACGCTCTCCGCTGCGTATAGCAGACAGGAGAGAGGTGCGCATAATGATTTCATTCAACCTGCTGATCAGCGCGCTGGTCATGTTCAGCATCGCGCTGGTGCTGATCGCGGCGCTGGTCGTGATCGTGCGCCGCCTGAGCATCCCGCCGCAGCCGGCGCAGGCGTCCGGCTATGGCGACGACGTGGACGCGGCGGTGGCCCGCGTGCGCGGGCGCTTCAACCGGCGGGCGCGCTTCGCCAGCCACGCGGTGCTGTTTGGCGGTTACGCGCTGGCGGTGTTCGTGTTCCTGCTGGACCCGTTTTTCTGGCGGTTACAGTTTGGCCCGCTGCCCAACGCCGGCGACCTGGCGCTGATCGGGCTGCTGTGGGGGCTGGTCTTTGCCGCCCACGCCGCCAGCGCCTTCGTGCAGGAAGCCGGCGACCGCGCTCTCCAGCGTGAAATCGAGGCCGCTCGCCGCGGCCAGCCGGGTAAGCCCAAGCGCAGCCACACGCGCCTGCTGCTGACCGACGACGGCGAGATCGAAATGCTGGCCCCGGACCAGGCCGAGGCCGACCGCCGCGCAACAGGGGGATAAGCCATGAGCGAGGAAAACCGCACTACAATGATTCGTCAGCGCGTTGAGAAGTACTACAAAGCCCGCTCTGAGCTGGCCACGCACGCCGTCATTTACATACTGGTGAATGTGATGCTGTGGGTGCTCTGGGCGCTGCTCGGCCTCGGCAGCTTCCCCTGGCCGGGGCTGGTGATGCTGGCCTGGGGGTCGGGCCTGGCCGCTAACTGGCTGGAGGTGCGCTTCAAAGCGCCGCAGTATTTCATCGCGCTGGAACGCAGCGTGGCGGCGCAGATGGCGCGTGTCTACGGGCCAGACTGGGATACGATCGCGGACGCCGGCGACTATCAGCGCGTTTTCAAAGCTGCCGAGAAAGCCACCAAAGAGCGCCAGGAGTTCGCTATACACCTGGCGATTTTCGTCATCATTAACCTGATGCTGTGGTTTCTCTGGGCTGCCATCCGGGATACAGTTACGTTCCCCTTCCCGCTGCTGGTGATGGGCTTCTGGGGTATCGGCCTGGGGGCGCACGCGAGCGACACCTTTTTCAGCTCCGCGCGACAGCAGTTGGCGCACGAGGAAAACATCGCGCGCGAAGTCGAGCGCTGGTCAGGGGCGGCCCCGGCGGTCAAGAAGAAGAAGCGCGCGGGCGCGCGCCTGGAGCTGGGCGACGACGGCGAGCTGATTGAGATCGTGGATGACGATTGGGGTGTGGACGAACAGAGCCAGCAAGGGGGCGTTAAATGACGATGTACGACGACATTGATTACGTGGCGCTGGGCCGCCGGGTTGAGGAGAGCGTGCGCCGCGGCAAACGCACGATGCGGCTGGTGGCGTTCGGTGTCAGCGTGCTGCTGTTCGTGGTGTTCGTGCTCATCGCCTGGCTGATCGTGCCCACAAGCAGCGGCGACCCCGCCGCCGGCCAGGCGCTTGCCAGCGGGGTCATTACGCTCACTATCGGCTGGGCGGCAAGCCTGTTCTTACAGGGCGCGGCGTTTATCGCCGACACCGCCGCCGGCGAGCGCCAGGCGCGCCAGCAGGCTGTAGCGCGCGAGCTGCAGCGCATCCTTGAGGAGCGCGCCCTGGACGAGCTGCGGGCCGCCGACTACGGCCAGCGCAAGGCCAAGCGCGACGAGCGCCTGGAAATCGGCGCCGACGGCGAGCTGGTCGAGCTTGTGGACGCGCGCGACGATTCAGCGCGCGCTGCTCAGACAGGACGCTGAACAGTAAACAGCGGCGAGGATGGGCGCCGCCCCTGGCCGCGTATTCTCAGGCGCGGGCCGGCGTGTTATCATGGGCGCGCCCGGAAGGAGGCGCGCACATGACTGTCCCTAACTGGCTTGACTGGGCGCAGCGGCTTCAGGCTATCGCCCAGACCGGCCTCAGCTACGAACCGCCTATCTTCGACCGCGAGCGCTACGACAAGGTTCAGGAGATCGCCGCTGAGATGCTGGCGGCCCACAGCGGCACGCCGCCGGCGCTGTTCGCTGACCTGTACAGCGCGCAGGCCGGCCACACCACGCCCAAAGTGGACGTGCGCGGCGTCGTCTTTCGCGGCGACGCCCTGCTGCTGGTGCGCGAGAACCTGGACGGCGGGCGCTGGACGATCCCCGGCGGCTGGGCCGACATCGGCGATACGCCGTCTGAATCGGCGGTGCGCGAGGTCTACGAGGAAACCGGCTACCGCACGCGGGCCGTTAAGGTGCTGGCCGTCTACGACCGCAACCAGCACGCCCACCCGCCGCACATCTTCCATATTTATAAAATCTTCTTCCTGTGCGAGCTGCTCAACGGCGGCCAGCAGGAAGCCGGCTACGCCGGGCAGACCAGCGCGGCCTTTGTCGAAACCGGCGAGGCGGCCTTCTTCACCGAGGACGCAATCCCGGCGGACCTGTCGCTGGGGCGCGTGACGCCGGCGCAGATCGCGCGTTTTTTCGAGCATCTGCGCCAGCCGGCGCTGCCGACCGACTTTGACTGACGGCGGCCAGCCTGTAAGCCGCCGCCTCTTTCTTAAGGAGACATACGACACATGGCACGTCTGCGCGATCTGGGCCTGACACCGGGGCGGCTGCGCCCTGGCGCTTGCAACGCCATTACCGATGTGCCCGGCGTCAAAGTGGGCCACACAACGCTTATCAGCGGCGCTGGCCCGCTGGTGGAGGGGCACGGGCCGGTGCGCACCGGCGTGACGGCGGTGCTGCCGCACGGCGGCAGCCTGTTCCGCGAGAAAGTCACCGGCGCGGTCTACTCAATCAACGGCTTCGGCAAGTATATGGGCTTCGAGCAGGTGCGCGAGCGCGGCACGATTGAGACGCCGATCATCCTCACCAGCAACCTGAGCGTGGCCCGCGCCGGCGACGCCCTGCTAACGTACATGCTGCGCCACAACCCGGACATCGCGCTGACGACCGGGACGGTCAACTGTGTGGTGGGCGAGTGCAACGACGCGCTGCTCAACGACGCGCGCGGGCGGCACATCCACCCGGAACACGTGTGGAGCGCCATTGAAGAGGCCAGCGGCGGCCCGGTGGCTGAGGGCAGCGTCGGGGCCGGGACCGGCACGACCTGTTTCCAGTTCAAGGGCGGCATCGGCACGGCGTCGCGCGTGGTGCTGGACGGGCGCTTCACCGTTGGCGCGCTGGTGCAGACCAACTATGGCCAGCGCGCCGACCTGCTGGTGCTGGGCGTGCCGGTGGGCCAGCACCTCAGCGCTGAGTTTCTGCCGCAGACCAGCCCCGGCTCGGTGATGATCGTGCTGGCGACCGACGCGCCGTTCTCTGCCCGCCAGCTTGAGCGGCTGTGCGTGCGGGCCGCCTTCGGGCTGGCGCGCACAGGGGCGATTGCCCAGGACCAGAGCGGCGACGCCGTGATCGCCTTCAGCACCGGCAGCACCCAGCCGCACTACCCGGCGCAGGTGGTTGACAGCGCGCCGCGCTTCGTGGACGACAGCCGGGCGCTTGACGAGTTCTTCCTGGCGGTGGTGGAGTCTGTCGAGGAAGCGGTGCTGAACTCGCTGGTCGCGGCGCAGACGATGACCGGGCGTGACGACACGACGGTGTACGCGCTGCCGCACGACCGGCTGCTGGCGCTGATGCGCCGCGGCGGGCGCTTATAGGCGCTACAACTGCGCCAGCAGGCTGACGCGCTGGAAGCTGCGCACGCCGTACCACAGGATGAGCGCGTCAACCAGCCACAGCACCAGGCCCAGCGCCAGCGCGAAACCCTGGTCGAAGGTGAGGACGCCGGCGAACTGGCCGAGCAGGATGGCGACCACCGGCAGCACGACGATGCTGCCCACCTGATACGCTTCCTGAAACGTGCGCGTCCGCGCCGACACCAGCACCATCGCGCCCAGGCCCAGCCCGGCCGCCGCTGGCCCAACCCACACCGCCAGTATGACCCACGTGAGGTTGGGGAAGAACACGCGCCCCAGCGCCGACCAGCCGACCGCGTTAACGACCAGCGTGTACGCCAGCAGCCCAACCAGCGTCGTCACCAGCGCCGCCAGCCAGGGCGACAGCAGCTTGGCGACGTACAGTTCCTGATCGGTGGTGGGCGTGTAGAGCAGTGCCTCCAGCGTCTTGCGCTCTTTTTCGCCCACGAAGCTGTCAGCGGCGATCACGTTGGCGATCATCAGCGGCAGGATGAGGAACAGCGGCGCGAAAGCGTACACCGTCGTGTACACAAACAGCCGCGCCGAGTCGCTGGGCAGCGGCTCAAATTCGTCCAGCAGCCCCGCCGGCATCTGCTGCAGCAGCGCCGTCAGGTCGGCGAGCTGCGGGTCGCTGATGTCCGTGTTCAGCGCCAGGAAGCCGGTCACGGCGGGGATAAGCACCAGCAGCAGCACCGGCACGATAATCATCGGCAGCACAACCGCCCGGCTCTGCGACACCACTTTCAGGTCCTTGCGCACGATTGCGCGCACAGCGCGCCAGTTCATCTCTCAGCCCGCCTTTCCCGCCGCGTGCCCGTCGTGGAGGGCGAAGTACACGTCCTCCAGCGAGGTTTCCAGCGGCGCGACACGATAAACGCGCACCCCGGCGGCCACCAGCGCGGCCAGCAGGTCGGGGATGTCGTCGTGGCTGGCCCCCTGGGCGCTGATAACGCTGCCGGCGGCGCTGACCTGCTTCAGCCCGGCGCGCGCGCGCAGCAGCGTCGTCGCCGCCGCGACATCCACCGGCGCGGTCTCGATCTCGAAGCGCACCGGCAGGCCGATCTGCTGGCCCAGCGCCGCCGGCGCGCCCAGCGCCACCAGCCGCCCGTGTTCGAGCACCGCCACGCGGTCGCACACGCGCTGCGCCTCAGCCAGGTTGTGCGTGCAGAGAAACACCGTGTGGCCTTCGCTGCGGCTCTGGTGCTGGATCAGCTCCAGCACCTGGCGCGCCGCCAGCGGGTCAAGGCCCGCGGTCGGCTCGTCCAGGAACAGCAGCTCAGGGCGGTGCAGCAGGGCGCGCGCCAGCGCCAGCCGCTGCTTCATGCCTTTGCTGTAGCCGCCGGCTTTCTCGTCGGCGCGCTCCGCCAGGCCAAAGCGGTCGAGCAGCTCAGCGACGCGCGCCCGCACCTCAGCCACCGGCACGCTGTACAGGTCGGCGTAGATCGTCAGGTTGTCGCGGGCGGTCAGGCGCTCGTCAAGCGACGGCGTCTCGGTGAGGACGCCGGTGCGGCGGCGCAGCGCCGGGCCGTCGGCCACCGGGTCCAGCCCCAGCACGCTGGCAGAGCCGCTGCTGGGGGCCAGCACGCCGTTGAGCAGGCGCACGGTCGTTGTTTTGCCCGCGCCGTTGTGCCCCAGAAAGCCCAGCACCTCACCGCGCTGCACCTCCAGCGAGAGGCCATCTACGGCGGCCGCCGCGCCAAAGCGCCGCGTGAGGCTGTGAGTGACAATTACAGATTGTGCAGCCATCGCGTTTCCTGCCTGTGTTCGCGTTAACGATAACACGGAGTGGGCGGTATCGGCAAGGCGCGCCGGGCGAAAAGCGGCGCGGCGGCGCTGCGATCCGCCGTTGCCGCTGGGGGCGGTCAAGGGTACACTAGGGCGATATTTACGGCAATGTTCATCAGAGATACTATTGTGCTGCGCGCGTGGGGAAAGTGCAGCACGGTCGTGCCGCGCCATATCTGCACAAGGAGACCACATGACAAAACCAAATAAAGCGACGCTGCTGGATTGGTACAGACAGATTGTCCTGATCCGCGAGTTTGAAACCGAGTGCGACCGGCTGTACAAAGAGAAGAAGATCACTGGCGTGTACCTGCACCTGTACAGCGGCCTTGAGGCGACCGGTGTGGGCGCGGTGGCCGCTTTAGAGGCGCGCGACCACGTGATTACCACCTACCGCGATCACGGCATCGCCCTGGCGCGCGGCGTGGATGTCAACGCCTGCATGGCCGAGATGATGGGCAAAAAGACCGGGACCAGCGGCGGCAAGGGCGGCTCGATGCACCTGGCCAGCCGCGAACACAATTTCTGGGGCGGCTATGCCATCGTCGGCGGGCAGCTTCCGCTGGCGGCGGGCATCGCGCTGGAGGCGCAGTACAACGCCACCGGCGCGGTTGTGCTGTGCTTCACCGGCGACGGCTCCACCAACAACGGCTATTTTCACGAGGCGCTCAACCTGAGCGCCGTGTGGAACCTGCCGGTGGTGTGGGTGATTGAGAACAACCTGGTGGGCATGGGCACGCGCGTCGAGGACGCCAGCGGCCAGACCGAACTGCACAAGCGCGCCATCGCTTACGGCATGAAGGACATGGGCCGCGTGGACGGCCAGGACGTGATCGCTGTGCATCAGGTGACGAGCGAGGCGGTCGCCTATGCGCGCGAGAACGGCCCGGTGCTGATCGAGGCCATGACTTACCGCTACCGGGGGCACGGCGTTTCCGACCGCAGCTTCAACCAGCGCATGCAGGAAGAGCTGATGGAGTGGATTGAACACCGCGACCCGGTGACGCTGCTGCGCCGTCACCTGGAGGAAACCTACAAAGATGTGGCCCGCGAGCTGGACGAGATCGAACATGAGGCCGAACGGGTGGTTGCCGAGTCGATCGTGTTCGCCCTCAACAGCCCCGACCCCACCTACGAAGACCTCATCAGCAACGTGTACGTAGAGGAATAACGACGATGGCTGAGAAAAATCTGCCCATGCGCGAGGCGCTGCGCCTGGCCCTGCGCGAGGAAATGCTGCGCGACGAGCGCGTGTTCGTAATGGGCGAGGAAGTAGGTGAATGGCAGGGCACGCACCGCGTCACGCGCGGCCTGATGGAAGAGTTCGGCAAGAAGCGCGTGCGCGACACCCCCATCAGCGAGATGGCGATCGCCGGCGCGGCGGTGGGCGCGGCGATGGCCGGCCTGCGCCCGGTGGCCGAGCTGATGACGATCAACTTCGCCTTTCTCTCGCTCGACGCTATCGTCAACCACGCGGCGAAAAACCACTATATGTTCGACGGCCAGTTCCGCGTGCCGGTGGTGTTCCGCGCCGCGTCCGGCTGGGGCAACCAGGCGACCGCCACCCACTCGCACACGCCAGAGCCGATCTTCGCCCATTTCCCCGGCCTGTACGTCGGCTGCCCGGCGACGCCGGCGGACGCCAAAGGGATGCTCAAGGCCAGCATCCGCAGCGACAACCCGGTGCTGTTTACCGAGAGCATCGCGCTCTATTCCAAGCCCGGCCCGGTCCCGGACGACGAGGACTTCACGCTGCCCATCGGCAAGGCCGATGTCAAGCGCGAGGGGCGGCACGTCACGCTGGTGACCTACGCGCGCGGCGTGGAGTGGTCGCTGGAGGCCGCCGAGGCGCTGGCGAAGGACGGTATCGAGTGCGAGGTGATTGACATGCGCTGGCTGCGCCCGCTCGATATGGCGACGGTGTACGAGAGCTTTAAGAAAACCAACCGCTGCGTCGTGGTGGAGGAAAGCCTGCCGATGTACAGTTTTGGCAGCGAGATCGCGGCGCGCCTCCAGGATGAGATGTTCGACTATATGGACGCGCCGATCAAGCGCGTGACAGCGATGGACGTGCCGCTGCCCTATGCGCGCGACATCGAGCTGATGGCGCTGCCCGATACCCAGAAGGTTATTGCCGCGGTGCGGGGGATTGTATAGCGATGGCAACTGAAATCACGCTGACTATGGGGGGCACGCTGCTGAACTGGCTCAAGGACGTGGGCCAGCCGGTGAGCAGCGGCGACGTGATCGCCGAGATCGAGGCCGACAAAGCCACGGTCGAGGTGGAGGCGACGGCGGACGGCGTGCTGAGCGAACAGCGCGCCAAACCCGGCGAAGAACTGGCCGAAGGAACGGTGATCGCCGTGATCGGCGTGGGCGGCGCGGCGGCGCCCGCGCAGCCAGCGGCTGCGCCTGCGGCGGCGGCGCCTGTGGCCAGCGCGCCCGCCGGCGACGGGCGCATCAAGGCGTCGCCGCTGGCGCGTCGCCTGGCAGAGGAAAAGGGCGTTGACCTGAACCAGGTCAGCGGCAGCGGCCCCGGCGGGCGCATCGTCAAAGCCGACGTAGACGATTTCACGCCGGACAGCGCCCCGGCGGCCGCGCCCGCCGCTGTCGTCCTGCCGGCGCAGGGGCTGGCCGCGCCAGCGGCGCGCCGGCTGCCCGAAGGGCCGGATGTCGAGATCGTCGAGCTGACGACGCTGCGCCGGCGCATTGTGGCGGTCACTGTCGAGAGCAAACAGTGGACGCCGCATTTCTACGTCACAACCGAGATGGACGTGGCCGACCTGCTCAAACTGCGCAAGCTGCTCAACGAGAGCCTGCCAGAGGACGCGGCCAGGATCAGCGTCAACGACATGCTGGTGAAGGCGACCGCGCTGGCGCTGCGCGACTTCCCCAACCTGAACACGCACTACTACGGTGACTGGCTGGTGCGCCACAAGCGCATCAACATCGGCATCGCCGTCGCGCTGCCGCAGGGCGGCCTGATGTACGTTGTAGCGCGCGACGCCGACCGCGCCGCGCTGGGGGCGCTGGCCGCCGACAACAAGGCCAAAATCCAGCGCGCGCGCGAGGGCCGGGTCAAGCCGGACGACATCAGCGGCGCGACCTTCTCCACCAGCAACCTGGGGCCGTACAGCACCGAACACTTCAGCGCCATCATCAACCCGCCCGAAGCCGGCATCCTGGCGTTCGGCGCGGCGCAGAAAGCGCCGGTTGTGCTGCCAGACGGCACGCTGGGCGTGGGCGAGCGCATGAAAGTGACCATCAGCGTCGATCACCGTGTGAGCGACGGGGCGGAGGGCGCGCTGTACCTTCAGGCGTTCAAAGCGCTGGTCGAAAACCCGCTGCGCCTGCTGCTGTAAACCGGGTTGGGCATGGCGAGCCATGCCCAACAGACGGCCGTCAGCCGGGCGCTGCCAGCGCCTCCCGCGCGGCGGCGTTGGCGGGGTCCAGCGTCAGCACACGCTGGTAGTGCTGGCGCGCGCGCGCCGACTCGCCGGCGCTGCGGTAGGTGTCGGCGATGAGCAGCAGCACGTCCGCGCTGGCGGCGCTTGAGTTCAGCGCCTGCATAGCGTCCCAGGCGTAGGCGGCCAGCAGCGGCTGGCCCTGCTCGCGACGGTAAAAGCCCCAGGTGCTCAGCTCGCTGGCCATTGCGGCGGGGTCGCTCAGCCGGCTGAACACGGCGGCGGCGTCCTGCGCGCGGCCTGTCCAGGTGTAGGCCAGCCCCAGCCCTTTGATGGCCGCCGGGTTATCCGGCTCGGCGGCGGCGGCGGCCTCCAGCAGCGGCACAGCGGCGGCGAATTCCCCCAGTGTGACATCCAGGTTGCCCAGGCGGCGGCTGGCGCTGGCCCAGCCGGGCGCGTGCTTCAGCGCGGCGCTGTAGCGCAGCAGCGCCTCATCGTAGAGCGCGAAGCGCTCCGCCGCGCTCAGGTCCTCGGTGAGCGCGGCGCGGGTCTCGGCCAGCGCGCCCAGGTTGGTTTCCCAGGCGGCGGCGAGCTGCGGCCTGAAAAACGCGCTCAGCGCCAGCGCCCCCAGCAGCGCGATGACCGGCAGCGGGCGCGGGATATAGCGCAGGCTGAACTCGGACTGCTGCCAGTAGGCTTTGTGCAGCGCCTGCCGCCCGCTGGCGACCGTGAGGCCGATGAGCGCGAACAGCAGCGGCAGCAGCAGCAGCGCGTGGTCAGAGTACTGCTGCGCGTCGAACAGGCCGTGCAGCAGCGTGGCGGTCACGCCCAGCCAGGCCCCGTGAAAGAGGCGGTGCGGCGCGGCGCTGCGCGTCACCTTCAGCACGAACAGGTAAAACGTGACGATCAGCGCCAGCAGCGCCGCCAGCCCCAGCAGCCCCTGGTTCATCCACACCGCCAGCGGCAGGTTGTGCGGGTGCGTGAGGAAGGGGACCTGAATCAGCAGGCCGTAGCGCGCGTACACCAGCGCGAACGGCTCGCCCAGGCCGATGCCGGTGAAGGCGTAGTCCTGCGCCAGGTACAGGCTGTTGCGGTACAGGTCATAGCGGCTCAGCGTCCACTCCAGGGCAGGCGCGAGCAGAGGGCGGGCCAGCAGCGCCGCCGCCGCCCCGGCGACCAGCAGCAGCGCCAGCAGCAGCGCGGCGCGGCGCGGCAGGATCAGCGTCAGCAGCGCCAGCAGCAGCGTCAGCGCCAGGGCAACAAACGCCCCGCGCGAGAAGGTCAGCAGCAGCCCATAGCCCAGCGCCGCCGCGCCCGCCCACCACAGCGCCCGCTGCGCGACTTCGCGCCGCGAGGACAGCGCCAGCGCCAGCGCCAGCGGCAGCGCCCCGACGGCCACCGCCGCCGCGCTGTTGGGGTGGATGAAGATCGGCAGGTCCGGCAGCGCGGTCGTGAACGCGCCCAGGCGCAGCACGGCGTCCGGCGTCTCGATGTAGTGCTGGTGGCCGTACAGCAGGATGAACAGCAGCGTGTAGAACAGCGCGGTGACCACCAGCAGCAGGCCGAAACGGCGCGCCGCCCGCCCCGACGCGATCAGATGGGCGGCGGCGAAATACACCCCGCCGGCGGCGAGCACCGCCGCCAGCACGGGCCAGCCCGCCGCGCGATCATATGCCGGCAGCAGGCTGAGCGCGGCGCTGGCCATGAACACCAGCACCGGGATATCGAATGGCAGTGACAGCCAGCGCAGCGGCATAAACTCCCCTTTAACTGCGTTGCGCGCGGTTAATGGCACTGCGTTTGTTATCGCACGCGCGCCTTGAGCGCGCCTAAAACAGATGGGAAATTGGGGAAAGGGCGGTTTCCAGCGTCAGCGCGCCGAGCGCACAAAGCGCACAACGCCCCGGATGCGCCCGAACTCCAGCTCGTCGCCGTCGCGCAGGCGGTAGCCGCGGCCCGGCGTGAGCTGAAAACCGTTGATGCGCGTGCCGTTGGTGCTGTTGAGGTCGGTGAGGAAGAGCGTTTCGTTTTCGCAGGTGATGAGCGCGTGCCGGCGCGACACGCCGCTGCGCCGCCCGTCCAGCGGCGTCAGGTCGAGGTCGGGCGCGGTGTCGCCGCCCGCGTCTGACCGGCCAACCAGCATCTGCGCGCTGACCTGCAGGCCGATAGTGGTGCGGGTTTCGCTGCTGACGTGAAACAACAGGCGCCAGGGCGGCACTACCTGGTTCGCGGGCGGGACAGGCCGGTCGTCGGGCATCGGGCTGGCGGCGCGGCGGATGAGCACGTCTGTGTCACGCTTTACCGGGTCCAGGCTCAAAGCGCGGTTCTCCCCCGTTGAAAACAGTCGTTGGTGAGCATAGGTTAGTGTGTACGATGGCTCAGCAATTTGCAATAGGCGCTCTGTACCGTACAATCGGGGGCAGCTCTGTTGGCTGAGAGGAGCGTGTCTGATGCGGGCCAAATGGCTGTGGGCCGCCGCTGCTGTTATCGCGAGTCTGGTTTTGCTGCCGCGCGCGGTTTCCGCGCGCGCCATCCTGCAGGGCGACGTGTGCGAGGTGGCGGCGGACCAGGTGATCACGGGCAACCTGTTCGCGCTGTGCGGCACGCTGGTGATTAACGGCACGGTCACGGGCGATGTGATCGGGGCCGCGTTTCACGCGGATGTGCGCGGCGACGTGCGCGGCGATATCTACCTGGCCGCCGGCCAGCTTAACATTTACGGCCAGGTGGGCGACGATGTGGTGTTCGCGGGGGCGGCGCTGCGCCTGTACCCGACGGCGGCGTTCGGCAGCAGCACCAGCAGCGTCATCAGCCTGGGCCTGAGCACAGAGGTGCAGGCCGGCGTGACCGTGCCGCAGTCAATCACCGCGCTCAATTACCAACTGATCATGAACGGCACGGTGAACGGCGGCATCAGCTTCTGGGGCAGCGCGCTGGTGATCGGCGGGGCGGTGGCGGGGGATGTTGACGCCGTGGTGGGCGACCCCGCCGCCGGCGACGGCAGCCAGCTTCAGACGCTGCTGCTGCCGTTCCGCGTTGAGGTGGACATGGCCCGGCCCGGCCTGGTAGTCACTGCGGACGGCAGCATCGGCGGCGCGCTGCGCTACTCTGGCCCAGTGGAGGGGCAGATCGCCGGCGCGCTGGCGCAGGAACCGGAGTTCACGCTGACGTCCACCCTGCCCGACCTGTCGCAGATCACGCTGAGCGAGCCGAGCACTTTTGACGTGCTGAAGAATTACGTCGGCAATATCCTGGCGGAGTTCGTGACGCTGGCGCTGATCGGCGTGGTGGGCCTGGCGCTGGCCCCGCGCGCCATGCTCAGCCCGGCGGCGCACCTGCGCAGCCGCCCGCTGGCCAGCCTGGGGATGGGCGTGCTGGCCTTTCTGATGTCGTTCGGCGTGCTGTTTCTGCTGGTCGCGCTGGGGCTGCTGCTGTTCGCCCTGGGGATGCTGCTGGGCCTGTCGAACCTGTCTATTATCGCGCTGATGGCGCTGGGCCTGTTCGTGGTAGGGGGCGGCAGCGGCTTCTACTTCGTGGCGCTTTATCTCTCGCGCGTGGTGGTGTGCCTGGCGGCGGGGCGCGGCATCCTGCGCGCAGTAACCGGCGAACACGGCGGCCAGCGCACCGTCTACCTGGGCCTGCTGGTCAGCACGGCGGCGCTGGCGGTGCTGGTGTGGCTGCCGCTGATGGGCGTGCTGGTCAACGGCATCAGCCTGGCGCTGGGGCTGGGGGCGATCATCCTGATGCTGTCGCCGGCGCGCGGCGCGCGCCGCGCCGCCCCTGGCGGGCTGCCGCCGCACTCCGCCGCGGCGCGCCAGATACCCCCGCCGATCTACAACGCGCCCGCCGCCGCGCCGGGCATGGCTGACCTGCCGGAAGGCTTTGACTGGTGGGGCAGCGACGCCGAACCCTGATCCGCCGCGTCAGTCAACCCAGCGCGCCTAAATACGTGGCGGCGGCGATTTTCGCCAGCCGCCCGTCGCTGATGTTCACCTTCCATGTGCCGTCCTGGTCCGGGCTGGTGAAGATCACGGCGGTGTTGTCCTCGCTCCAGGCCACCGGCTGCACGAACGTGGTGATCGGGCTGGTGAGCGCGGCCTGTGTGCGCGCCGTCAGGTTGACCAGCACGAACACCGTGCGCACCGACTGGTTCGGCCCGCCGAAATCGCGCATCTGCGCCAGCGCGTACACGGCGCGTGTGCCGTCCGGCGCGATCAGCACGTCGCCGCCCTGGGTGTAGCCGGGCAGGGCCAGCGCTGGAATCACGGCGCTGGCGCCGCTGTCCAGGTGATGCACCGCCGCGTCAAAGCCGTCCGCCGCCGGGGAAAGCTGAAGGCGCAGCAGCAGCCCTGAGCCGATGCCCGCGCCGCAGAAACAGCCCGGCTCGCCCGGCAGAAAGGCGGCGGCGCCGCTGTCCAGCGTCAGCGCGAACAGCCCGGCGTACTGGCGGAAGGGCGTCAGGTCGGCGATGCTGTCAGGCTGGTAATCCATGTACAGCACCGTGTAGTCAGCGTTGAAGGCCACCGGCAGCGCGCGGATGCCGGCGCGCGGGCCGTCTACCAGCCCTTCGCGCAGGTTGTCGCCGGCGGTCGTGGCGACGGTCGTGACCGTGCTGAGCGTGCCGTCGGCCAGGCTTTCGGTGGTCGTCCAGGCGATGTGCGTGCCGTCAGGCGACAGCAGCCAGTCTATGCGGCGCGTCTGCGGGCCGGGCTGGATGAAGGGGTGTTCAGCGGTGGAGCCGTCGGGCCGCGCCAGCATGACACGGTTGGCGGCGGTGTCGTAGTAGAGAACGGCGCGCTGGGCCAGCGTGTAGCGCTCGCCCTTGACTTCCAGCGGCGTCGAGCTGCCGGTCAGCGTGTCCACGAACAGCAGGCGGTCGGTCCCGGCCTGGTCAATGTCGCGCTCAAGAAACACCTGCAGCGGGTGGCCGGCGAAGTCGGTGTCGGGCTGGGCGGCAGCCGCGCCCGCCAGCAGCAGGCCCGCCAGCAGCAGCAGAGGCCAGCGGCGGCGCGGCGCGCGCCCGCTGGCGCTGGGTTTCTGCGTGCCGGGCAGCGCCATAAGCGCGCGCGGCGGTTGGTCGCCGGCCATAGTTGTGCCTCCCTTGCTGCCGCCGGCTTCTACGCCAGCGGCCGTTCGTCGCGCGGCGCGCCCAGGAAAGCGCGTTCCTGGCTCACGATGTCCGGGTCCAGCTTGGTGAACAGCGCCTGCGGCTCGCGCAGGGGCTGGCCGGGCTGGAGCGCGCTCTGCTGCCAGCGGCCAACCGCCGCGCTGCCGTCGTAGACCAGCGCCTCGTGGGGGCGCGTGGCCTCCTCGAACGTCTCAATCGTCAGGCTGCCGAACAACTGGCCGTCGTAGCCCAGATAAGCGTGCACCTGCTGCGCGCTGAACGGGATGAAGGGGGCCAGCAGCGTCTTGAGGTTGTCGATCACGCGCAGCGCCGCGTAGACCGCGCGCGCCGCGTCCGCCGGGTCGTCCTTGATGCGCTTCCAGGGTTCGCGCTCGTTGAGGTAGGCGTTGGCCTCGCGCGCAATCTCCATCGCGGTTTGCAGCGCGTCGCGCAGGCGCACCTGCTCCAGCAGCGCGCCGACGGTCGCGAAGCCGGCCTCGCTGCGGGCGATGATGGCCTCGTCGGCGGGCGTGAGCGCGTCGTACTGCGGCACGCGCCCGCCGTAGCGCTTGTAGGCGAAGCCGAGCGCGCGGTTGACCAGGTTGCCCCAGGCCGCCAGCAGCTCGTTGTTGACGCGGTTGAGGAAGCCGTCCCAGGCGAAGTCGCTGTCGTGCGTCTCCGGGAACGTCATGGCGACGTAATAGCGGATAGCGTCGGCCTGGTAGCGTTCGAGAATGTCTGGCAGCCAGATCGCCCAGTTGCGGCTCTTGGAGAACTGGCGGCCCTCGATGTTCATGAACTCGTTGGCCGGCACATCGTAGGGAAGCTGGAGGTGTTCGCCGTCCGCGTCGTGATAGAGGCCGTCAATGCCCATCAGCTCCGCCGGCCAGATGATGGTGTGGAAGGGGATGTTGTCCTTGCCGATGAAGTTGTAGATGCGCGCGGCGGGGTTGTACCACCAGTCCTGCCAGGCGTCCGGCTGGCCGGTGTTGTGCGCCCATTCAATGCTGGCGGTGAGGTAGCCCATGACCGCCTCGAACCACACGTACAGACGCTTGTCGCCCCAGCCCGGCAGCGGCACGGGGATGCCCCAGTCAATGTCGCGCGTGATAGGCCGCCCGCGCAGCCCCTCGGCGATGAAGTTCTGGCTGAAGCGCGTGACGTTGGGCCGCCAGTGGTCCTGGTGCGTCGCGAGATAGTCCAGCAGCGCGGCGCTGAACTTGCTCAGGTCAAGGAAATAGTGTTCAGTTTCGCGGACAATCAGCGCTTCGTCAGGGTGATTTTTGCTGCGCGGGTTGATGAGCTTCGTCGCGTCCAGCAGGTTGCCGCAGTTGTCGCACTGGTCGCCGCGCGCGTCAGGGTAATGGCAGATATAACACTCGCCCTCGACGTAGCGGTCAGGCAGGAAGCGCTTTTCGCGCTCGCTGTAGAGAAGCTGCTGTGTCTCGGTGTAGAGGTGGCCGCGCGCCAGCAGCAGCGTGAAGATGTCCTGCGCGATGCGGTGGTGATTCTCGGTGTCGGTGTGCGTGAACAGGTCGTAGCTGATGCCGATGTCGCGCTGCGTGACCAGAAAGCGGTGGTGATAGTGCTCGAACACCGCGCGCGCCGGCACGCCGCGCTTGTCAGCTTCAACTGAAATCGGCGTGCCGTGGCTGTCTGAGCCGGAAACCATCAGCACGCGGCTGCCCTTCAGGCGGTGATAGCGGGCGAAAATGTCGGCGGGCAGGTAAGCGCCCGCCAGGTGACCGACGTGCAGATCGCCGTTAGCGTAGGGCCAGGCGACAGAAACATGGATGTACTGTGGTTCGCTCATGAAGGGTCCTCTCCCGGCGGCACAAAAAAAGCCGCCTGCCCTGGCGGGACAGACGGCACTGGCTGCGCTTCAGCTCACACCCGGTTGATCTCAGGCAGGAGTCAGCGACCGGCGTCTGTCCCGACGCGGGTAACGCATGACCAGCATGCCGATGCTGTGGCGGTGTGTGTTCATGCTGCTGAGTATAGCGGCAGGGGGCGGGGGAAGTCAAGCGCGGCGGGCTGCTGCTGCGCAAAAATACTATTCGCGCCATAATGACACCAACAGCCGTAGCGCGTGGGGGGAGATAACCATGACTGTGCGGACTCTGGTGCTTTCAGGCGGCGGCGGGCGCGGCGCTTTTCACGCTGGCGTGTACAAATATCTGTGTGAGGCCAACAAACGCGGCGTAGACGCCGACCACGCCGGCCCCTGGAAGCCGGATATCGTCGTCGGCACGTCTATCGGCGCGGTGAACGGCGCGGCGGTCGCCCAGGGCATCGCCCCTGACGCGCTGGAGCGTTTCTGGCTGTCGCTGCGCGAGCGCGATATTCAGGGCCTGCCGCCCGGCATGGGGCCGCTGGCGCGGCGCGTCGCCAACCTGATCCTCAAGCGCTCGATCGGCGTGCCGCTGCAGCGCGTCCCGGAGGACCAGGCGCTGTCGGCCAGCGCGCGCGACTCGTGGCCGCCGCTGCCGCTGCTGCCGGGCTGGCTGAGCAGCAGGCTGATCGGCCGGTGGAGCAACCTGCTCGACACCGGCCCGCTGTACGAAACGCTCATCACCCGCCTGGGCCTCAGCGAGGACAAAATCAGCGCCAGCGAGACCACGCTGCTCATCAGCGCCACCGATGTGCAGACCGGCCAGGGGATGGTGTTCAGCAACCGCCCGGTCACGCGGCGCAGCGGCGCGCCCAGCCCTTACGTGCGCACGCCGGTCACGCTGCGGCGCATCATCGCGAGCTGCAGCATCCCCATGATCTACCCCTGGACGCGCGACGTTGACGGCGCGGTGTACTGGGACGGCGCGGTGGTCGCCAACACGCCGCTTGGCCCGGCGTTCGATGTCGTGCGCGACCGGCCGCTGTCAGAGCCGATGGAGGCGGTGATCGTGCTGATGACGCCCTGGTGGGAAACGGCGGAGGACGGCCCCTCGCGCCGCGAAGAACTGCCGCAGGACTTCGGCGAAGCCATGACCTGGACGCTGGACTGGGCGCTGCTGGCGTCGTTTCGCGTTGACCTCAAGCTGGCGCGGTCCTATAACCAGCTCGTCGCGCTGGCGCAGGCCGCCGGCAAAGACCCGGCCTACCGCGTGTGCCAGGACATCATCGTGGCCCCGCGCGAGTTTCTGCCGGTGACGCGCATCATTGATTACGACGAACCGGCCAGTCGCGAGCTGATCCGCATGGGGTACGCCGCCGCCGAACAGGCGTTTCGGGCGCATTTCGGCGCGTGAGCGCGGCTTGGCGGGCGGCGGCGTGGTACACTCGGCGCTGACGACAGCCAGGTGGAGGCTTTGCCGTGACACACACACGCTGCGCGTGGGCGGGGACGGACCCGCTGTATGTGGCTTATCACGACGAACAGTGGGGCGTGCCGGTGCACGACGACCGGCTGTGGTTCGAGATGCTCACGCTGGAGGGGGCGCAGGCCGGGCTGAGCTGGCTCACGGTGCTGCGGCGGCGCGCAGGCTACCGCGCCGCCTTCGCGGACTTCGACCCGCAGGCGGTCGCCGGGTACGATGACGCGCGGATCGCCACGCTGCTGGCCGACGCGCGCATCATCCGCAACCGGGCGAAAGTGCACAGCGCTGTCAGCAACGCGCGGGCCTTTCTGGCTGTCCAGCGCGAATACGGCAGTTTCGACGCCTACATCTGGCCGTTCGTCGGCGGCGCGCCGCGGATCAACCGCTTCCAGACGCTGGCCGAGATCCCGGCGTCCACGCCTGAATCGGTGGCGCTGAGCAAAGACCTGCAAAAGCGCGGCTTTCGCTTCGTCGGCCCGACTATCTGCTACGCGCTGATGCAGGCCTGCGGGCTGGTCAACGACCACGTTGTCACCTGTTTCCGTCACCCTGGCTAGCCGGCGTTTGAACGGGTCACAGGGGCTTTCCCCCGTTTCCTGGGCGTGCGCCCGGCTGGTTTTCGCTTAGAATAGGGTATAGGCCACAAGGCGCGCCTGGCTGACAGGCGGGCCTGTGTCTGCAGCATGCCAACGGCGGTTATGTCAGGCGGGAGGTATATGACGGTGGACGAAGCCGCGCTGCGCGCGCAGGGGTTCCAGCCATATCGTAAAACCACGGTCACTTTCGCCCGGCAGATTCCTGTGCAGTTCTCCGTCGTCATGAGCAGCGGCGAACGGCTGGCAGGCCAGCCCGGCGATTACATCTGCTACAGCCCGCACGAAAACAACCGGTGGATTGTCGAGCGCGAGATTTTTCAGCACACCTACACCCCGCTGCCGCAGGCCGAAGCCGAACGCCAGCAGACAGTGATGCCGCGCAGCCTGCTGGCGCAGGGCTATAAGCCCTACGTTAAGCACCAGATCACCTGGGCGCGCCGGCTGGAACAGCCGCTGCTCGTGCGCACCATCGAGGGCGACGTGCCCGCCCACGCGGGCGATTATCTGTGCATCGGCCCGGCGGGCGAACAGTGGCCGCAGCCAGCGGCGCGCTTTGAGGCCGTGTACCGGCGCGTCGAAGAGGTGTAAGCCGGTCAGACGCCGGCGGGTTTGCGGGCGGCGCGCGCCGGTTGGTGCGTGCGGATAGTGACGGCCGCCAGGTCGAGGAACCCGCCGACATTGTCCACACGGCTGATGCGGTAGCGCCGCACCGTCGTGAAGCGCCCCGTCTCGCCTTTAGCCCTGATCACCAGCCGCCCGCGCTTCACGCCCACCCCCAGGTCCTGCCAGGGGATTTCCCGCCGGCCCGCCTCAACGCCGCCCGGCCACACCGTCAGCTTCGGGTGCAGCCGCACCGGGCGTTCCTGGCGCAGCGTGCGCCCTATGCGCGCGCCCGTAACCGCAGCGGCCAGCGGGCGCACCGCGCGCGCGAAACGGCGCAGGTCGCCGTACAGCGGCGTGACGCGGAACACCTGCCCGTCTGTCATCGTGAGGGTGTGCGCGCCCCACTGCACCAGCGGGCGGCGGCCCAGGTAAAGGCCGCCCGCGCCCTCGCGCAGCACCGCCAGCTTGCCCCAACTGTATTTATGCTGTTTGCCAGCGCGCGTCCACACGAAGCCCTGGTCGAAAAAGGCCAGCGTTTCGTCGCGCCGCCGCCACCAGCGCGCCAGGTTGAGGGCCGCACGCAGGCTCAGCAGCGCCGCCGCCGCCACCGCCGCCACGAAGCCCAGGTCCAGCAGGGCGAGATCAGCGGCGGCGGCGTCACGCGCCAGCCGCAGCCCCACCATGCCCAGCATGACCGCCGCCAGCGCCAGCAGCGCGAAGCGGGCGCGCCGCCAGTAGGCGCGGCGCACGACAGCAGCGCGGAAGATGAGCTGCGGTTTCTGGAGGGCGCGCACGCTGCTCATGCTGGCGGCGGCGCGGGCGCGTGAAGGCGCATCAGCGGGGCCAGCGGCGCGCCCGCCTGCCCGGCGCGCACAGCCACGCCGCCCCGGTCTACGTCCGCGAAGCTGTAAAATGCCCGGATGCCCTGCTCAAACTGCGCCTTGACGCGCGCTTCCAGGCTGGCCGCGCCGGCGCTGGGCGTCAGGATCACGAACGAATCGCCTTCGACGCCTACGAAGTCGTCGGGCGTGCCCCCGGCGCGCACCACTTCCTGGATGCAGCGGCTGGCGAAGCCGAAGGCTTCGTTGGCGGCCATGAAACCGTAGACATCGCTGTAGGCGGCGAAGCCGGTGATGGTCAGGCGCAGGACGGCGCAGTTGGCGTCGGCGGCGCGCCGCGCGATTTCCTCAGCCACCAGCGCGCCGGTGGGCAGGCCAGTGCGCGGCTCGTGCAGGTTTTCGCGGGTGGCGCGGCGGATGCAGCCGCCGATGCGCAGCCGCAGCTCGTCCACGTCGAAGGGTTTGGTGATGTAGTCGTCAGCGCCCAGCTCCAGGCCGCGCACTTTGGCGGCGCGCTCGTCGCGCTGGGTCAGGAAGATGATCGGGATGTAGCGGGTAGACGACACCTGGCGCAGGCTGCGGCAGACCTCGTAGCCGTCCATGTGAGGCAGCATCACGTCCAGCAGGATGACGTTGGGGAAGCGGGTGCGCGCCAGCTCAATGCCGCGCGGGCCGTCCTCAGCGTGGAAGATGTCGTACTGCTGATGGCCAAAATACAGCAGCAGCAGCTCGGCCACGTCGTAATCGTCCTCAATGACCAGGATGCGCCTGAGCATCGCCTCAGCCCTCGTCCAGCACCGCGCTCACGCGAAACTGGTTGTCCTCAGCGGCGGGCGCGTTGGCGAGCACCTCAGCGGGCGTCAGCGGCGGCGCGGGGATGTCAGGCCGGGTGACGTTGGCCAGCGGCAGCACCGACGCCGTTGGCGGGATATGCGTTGTGTCCAGTTCCTGCAAGCGCTCGAAGTGGCCCAGGATGTCGGAAAGCTGGCCGGCGTAGAGCGCCACCTCGGCCTCGGTCAGGTCCAGCCGGGCCAGCTCAGCGATGGCCCGCACATCTTCCAGGGATAGCTTCACGGCTTCACCTTAATGCGGTTAGTTATGCCAGGCGTTCAGCCCTGATTATAACATCAACTGCGGCGGCGGCGCGCGAAAAAGTGCCGCGCAGCGCGCCGTTTACGGGTAAAAGTGCAGCGCCGCCGTCAGCGCGTCCAGCGCCGCCAGCAGGTCCGCCGGCGCGCCGTCGTTGAGCAGCGTGTAATCGGCGATGGCGATTGGCCCGCCCTTTTCCAGCTTGTCAATTTCCTGATAGTCGCGCTGCTGCGCTTCGGCAGGCGTCAGCGGGCGTTCCGGGCGGGCGGCCAGGCGCGCATAGCGCAGGGGGCGCTGGCTGACAACCGCCACGACCACCATCGCCGCGTCAAGCTCGGCGCGCAGCATCTTGTACTCGCTGAAGCCGTACAGGCCGTCAATCACCAGGCTGCGGTGGGCGGCCAGCGCGGCGCGCAGGTGCGGCAGCGCGCGTCGGGCGATAGCGTCCATGCCTTCGCTGGCGCGAAATTCCTCGCGCACCAGGCGCTCGTTTTCCGGCGTGATCGGCCAACCGCGCCGCGTCACCTCGTCCACGACGATGCTGCCGAAGCGGAAGTGTGCGAAGCCGCGCTGCTGCAAATGCTGGGCACACAGGGTTTTGCCCGCGCCGGGCATGCCCACCAGGGCCAGGGCGCGCGGGGATGGTATCGGCTCGTGCATGCGACCTCTACGGATTGTCAGGTAAATATCAGAACGCCGGATATTATACAATAGGCTTGTCCGTCACGCGCAGATTGGTCTGCGCTGGCCGCAAAAGGGCACACCATGAGCGAAGCGCCTGAAACGAACCCTTATCGCCCCTTCGTTCCGGCGGACGGCAGCGCGCCGTTCGCGGGCCGCGCCGAAGCGCTGACGCGCCTGCGCCAGCACGTCCGCGAGTCCGCCAGCGGGGGCGCGCTGATCATTCTGGGGCGGCCCGGCGTGGGCAAAACGGCGCTGCTGCGCCGCTGCGCCGCCAGCGCGGACGACGGCACGGTGGTGGTCTACACGGCGCTGGCGGCCCGGCCCACCGAGGCCGCCTTCCTGGGCGCGCTGGCCCACGCCAGCGCCGCCGAGCTGGCCCGGCGCGATTTCGCGCTCTACCACCTGCCGGCGCTGCCGCCGGATACAACGGCGCTGCTGCGCGAGTGGTTCGCCGGGGAGTGGCTGCCGGCGGCCTGCCTGGCGATACGCGCGCACCGCCGCCTGCTGTGGCTGGTGGACGACGCGCAGCGCCTGACGGCGGCTGACAGCAGCCTGGAGGCCGATTTCCCGGCCTGGCTGCTGGGGCTGCTGGGGCGCTTTTCGCAGGTGCGGCTGGCGCTGGCGCTGGACGACGCCAGCGAAGCGGACCTGCCCCGGCTGGCCCCGTTGGTCCAGCGCGAGGGCGCGATCCGCCTGGCGAACCTGGACGCCGCCGCTGTGCGCGACCTGCTGCGCGAGCCGGCTGCCGGCCTGTACACCGTGACCGACGCTGCCGCCGCCGCCCTCTACCGCGAGACCGGCGGCCAGCCTGACCTGGCGCAGCTCGCCGGGCAGCAGTTGTTCCAGCGCTGGCGCGCCCAGCCCGACCGCGACACGCTGACGCCGGACGACGTGCGGGCGCTGCTGCCGACACTGGTCACGGGGGCGGACGCTTACTTCCGCGGCCTGTGGCAGGCGTCGTCGTACAGCGAAAAGCTGGCCCTGACGGCGCTCAGCGGCCTGCTCTACGACGACCCGCTGCGCCCGGTGGACGCCCGCGCGCTGGAGGCCTGGCTGGTCGAGACCGATTACCCGCTGGAGCCGACGGCTATCCACGCGGCGCTGCGCGCGCTGGAGTACCGCGAGATCGTCACGGCGGCGCCGTCGCTGGCGCTGCGCGCCGGCCTGCTGCAAACCTGGCTGCGGGACAACGCCCGGCTGGAAGGCGGCGCGCCGGCGGGCGCGGACAGCGCCGCCCCCGGCCAGCGGCGGCGCGTCGCGCTGGCGCTGGTGATCGCGGCTGTGGTGATCGCCGTGCTGGCCGCGCTGGCGCTGGGCAGCGCGCCAGCGCCCCCGGCCAGCGACGGCGCGCCCGTCCCCACAGTGACGCTCTCCGGGCCGTGAGCGCGGCGGCGCGGCCTCGAAAAAAGCGGGCGGCGGCGGTATAGTGACCGGGCGCTGACACCGACGGGGAACGCCTATGCGCCGCCTGCTGCCCGATATCTCGCTAATTGCGCTGCTGTTCCTGCTGCCGCTGATCGCCTTCTGGCAGCAGACGGTTGGCGGGCGCACTATGCTGCCGGTTGAGAACCTGTACCAGTACGAGCCATACGCCACCTACCGCGAGGTAGTGGGCGCGCCGGCTGTGCCGCACAACCACCTCATCTCTGACCTGGTGCTGCAAAATATGCAGTGGAAGCTGTTCATCCGCGCCAGCGCTGCGCAGGGCGAGATTCCGCTGTGGAACCCGTATCAGTTCAGCGGCATCCCGTTTCTGGCCGCCGGGCAGCAGTCCACGCTTTATCCGCTGAGCCTCATTTATTACCTGCTGCCGCTGCCCGCCGCTTACGGCTGGTTCACGGTGGCGCAGTTGTGGCTGGCGGGCGCGTTTATGTACGCCTTCATGCGCGGCGTGGGCGTGGGGCGCTTCGGCGCGGCGGCGGCGGGGATCACCTATCAGCTCGCCGGCTTTTTCGTCATCAGCGCCGTGTTCCCCATGATTATCGGCGCGGCGGCCTGGCTGCCGCTGATCCTGCTGATGATCGAGTGGCTAATTCAGCGCCGGCGGCTGCTGGGCCGCCCGGCCAGCGCGCCCTGGCTGGCGGTGGGCGCGGCGGCGCTGGGGTGCAGCGTGCTGGCCGGGCACGTCGAGATCACCTATTACACGCTGCTGATCGCGGCCTTTTACGCCGCCGCCCGGCTGATCGCGGTCTGGCGCGGCGCGGGCTGGCGGGCGGCGGCGGGGCGCGCCGCCTGGGTGCTGGCGCTGGCGCTGATCGGCGTCAGCCTGGGCGCGATTCAGTTCGTGCCGCTGTTCGAGTGGGCCGGGCAGAACTGGCGCGCCCAGCGCAGCAGCATCGATACGGTGCTGAGCTATGCCCACCCGCTGCGCGACGCGGTGCAGTTCGTCATGCCCAATTTCTACGGCAGCCCGGCGCAGCACAGCTATTTCGACTGGTTCAGCGGCCAGACGGTTCAGGTGACGGCCAACGCGCTGGGCGAGGCTGTCGCGCACACCGAATGGGGCATCAAGAATTACGTCGAGGGCGCGCTTTACCTGGGGGTGCTGCCGCTGGCGCTGGCGCTGTACGGCGCGGCGCGGGGCGGCGCGGCGCAGCGGGCGCTGCGGCTGGTGTTCGCGCTGCTGGGTCTGCTGGGGCTGTCATTCATGTTCGGCCTGCCCACCTACCGCCTGCTGTATCTGCTGCCGGGGATTAACCAGCTTAACTCGCCGTTTCGCTGGGTGTTCGCCGTCACGCTGGCGGTGGCGGCGCTGGCCGGCTTCGGCGCTGACGCGCTGCTGCGCGACCGTTCGCGCTGGCCGAAACGCATCGGCGCGGCGCTGCTGCTGGCGGGCGGCGCGGTGATCGCCGCCGGGCTGGTCGGCCTGGCGCTGTGGCCGCAGATCGAGCCGCTGGCCGACCGGCTGTTCCGGTCGCTGGCCGGGGCGGAGCGCGCTTTCGCTGACGCGCGCGCCTTCTACAGCTACCAACTGACCAACGCGCTGTGGCTGGGCCTGTTCACGCTGGGGGCGGGCGCGGCGTTCTGGTGGGTGTCGCCCGCACCCTCGCTGCGCACAGCGCAGCGCCCCCTCTTCCCAGGGAGAGGGGGTTGGGGGGTGAGGTTGCGCGGTGAGGGCGCTGGTGTCTGGCAGTTCCTCGCGCTCGGCGTCATCGCCGCTGACCTGCTGGCGGCGTCCTGGGGGTTTTACCCCGCGTCTGACCCCGCCCTGCTCGACTTCGTGCCGCCCGCCGTCCAGTGGCTGAAAGACCAGCCGGGGACGTGGCGCTACACCACGCTTGATGACCCGACGCAGCGCCCGATCATGAACGCCAACATGGGCTGGATGCACGGCCTGCGCGACATTCGCGGCTACGAGAGCATCATCTCTGGCCAGTATGTGGATTTCATGCGCGGCCTCGCGCCGCAGACGCAGCTTGACTTCAACCGCATCGCGCCGCTGTACACCGTCTACCCCCCCGGCATTGATTTCGACTACACCGACGCGCTGCGGTCAGATCGACTGTCGCAGTTGGGCGTGCGCTACCTCATCACGCACAGGACAACCACCCTGCCCGCCGACCTGACCGCGCCCCCGGATGCGCGCTGGACGCTGGCCTACGAGGACGAGGCCGTCCGCATCTGGAGCAGCGCCGCCAGCGTCGGCGCGGCCATCTACCGCAGCCTCGACGACGCGGAGCCTGACGCCGGCGGCGCGCAGATCGCGCACGACAGCGGGCGCGAGCGCTTCATCGAGGCGCGCATAGACGCGCCAGCGTGGCTGGTAGTCAGCGAGACGTATGCGCCCGGCTGGCGCGCCTACATCCGGCCCTGGGGCGCGGGCGACAGCGCCGAAACCGCGCTGGACGTGACGGTTGTGCAGGACAATTTCCAGGGCGTTTACGTTGGCGGCGTGGAGGCGCTGGTCGGGCAGGCTGTCGAGGCCGGGACCGCGCCGCCGCCGTTCTACCTGCTGGCGGCAAAATACGCGCTCGAACGCGGCGACCTGGCGCGCGTGGACGACCTGCTCGCCCGGCTGGAGGCGCTGCTGGCGACCGACCCGCCGGAGATCGCCAGCGGCCAGAACAGCGGCATCGCAGCGGCGCTCCGCGCCTGGCGCGCCGTCAGCGGCGCGGACCCGGCGCAGCGCGCCCGCGAAAGCGACCTGTTCCGCTTCGCCCAGGCCGACTGGACGGTGCGCCTGGTCTACAGCCCGGCCAGCTTTCAGGTGGGGCTGTTCGCGTCGGCGATCGGCGCGGCGCTGCTGGCGTTCGCGCTGGGCGTGTGGCTGTGGCAGACGTTCGTCGTGGCGCGCAGCGGCGACACCATGACGGCGCGGGTGGCGCGCAACAGCGCCGCGCCGATCATCCTCAACCTGTTCAACCGGGGTATTGATTTCGCCTTCGCCATCGTCATGCTGCGCATCCTCGGCCCGGAGGACGCCGGCATCTACTTCTACGCCGCGTTTATCTTCGGCTGGTTCGACATTTTCACCAACTTCGGCCTGGACGTGTACGTGACGCGCGAAGTCGCCCGCGATACGTCAAAGGCGGCGCGGCTGTTCTTCACGTCCAGCGCGCTGCGGCTGCTGCTGACGCTGGTGGGGCTGGCGCTGCTCTACGGCTTTTTAACGGTGCGCCAGGGCGCGGGCGACGTGCCGCTGACCCCGGAAGCGGTGGGCGCGATCATCCTGCTGTACGTCGGGCTGTTCCCCGGCAGCCTGAGCAAAGGCATGACTTCGGTGTTTTACGCCTTCCAGCAGGCCGAATACCCGGCGGCGGTGACGACGCTCTCCACCGTGAGCAAGGCGGTGCTGGGCGTGGCGGCGCTGCTGCTGGGCTACGGGGTGATCGGGCTGGCGGCGGCCAGCATTATCACCAACCTCGTGACGCTGGGCGTGCTGATTTACGCCGGGCGGCGGCTGCTGGGCGGCTTCGTCCGGCCTGACGCGCGGCTGATGCGCGGCATGGTGGGCGCAAGCTGGCCGCTGATGCTCAACCACTTCCTGGCGACGATCTTCTTTCAGATTGACGTGGTGATTATCGAGTGGCTGCACGGGCCGCGCATGGTCGGGCTGTACAGCGTGGCGTATAAATGGGTGGCGGCGATCAACGTCGTGCCGGCGTTTTTCACGATGGCGCTGCTGCCGGTGATGTCGAAACAGGCGCACGAGGACCGGGCGGCGCTGCGGCGCACGTACATCCTGGCGATCAAGCTGCTGATGTGCGTCGCGATTCCGCTGGCGGTGCTGTTCACGTTTCTGGCGCACACGCTGACGTTCATCCTGGGCGGCGCGCAGTACCTGCCGGACGGGGCGGTCGCCACGCAGTTGATGATCTGGAGCATCCCGTTCGGCTGGATCAACAGCCTGACGCAGTACGTGCTGATCGCGCTGGATTTACAGCGGCGCATCACGCCGGCGTTTATCCTGGCGGTGACGTTCAACATCGTCACCAACCTGATCTTTATTCCACAGTACGGCTATCAGGCGGCGGCTATCACGACGATCCTTTCCGAGATCGCGCTGCTGCTGCCGTTCGGGTGGCTGCTGCACGGCGCGCTGGGCCGCCTGCCCTGGTGGGGCATGGTGTGGCGGCCAGCGGCGGCGGGCGCGGCGCTGGCGGGCGCGCTGGGGCTGCTGTGGCCGCTGCAGCCGCTGATCGCGCTGGCGGCGGGGCTGGCGGTCTACGCGGGGCTGCTGCTGGCGCTGCGCCCGTTCGCGCCCGCTGAAGTCGAGCGGCTGCTGCCGCTGCTGCCGGGCCGCCTGCGCCGGGTGGTGGCGCCGCGCCCCTGACGCCCTCTACCCTGGGAAAGAGGGCATTACGCGCGCTTCCACGCGGCCAGCGCCAGGCACAGCCAGCCGGCGGCCAGCGCCGCGCCGCCGAAGGGGGCCAGCGCGCCCATGATGCCCAGGTTAAACACCGCCAGGATGTACAGGCTGCCGGAGAACAGGACCACGCCGGCCAGAAACAGCCAGCCGGCCCAGCGCGTCCAGCGCCCCGGCAGGCGCTCGGCCAGCGCGCCGGTCAGCGCCAGCGCCAGCGCGTGCACGAGGTGGTACTGCGCGGCGGTGTCGAACGTGCCGGCGCGCCCGTTGGCCTCTAAAATCGCGCCCAGGCCGTGCGCGCCGAACGCGCCCAGGGCCACCCCCAGCGCGCCCACAACCCCGCCGATGACGATCCAGCCGCGATAGGACATGCAGCGCCCCCGATTCTGTGTGCGTCGTTCCGCGCTGTATGTTAACACAGCCGCCCGCCGCCACCACCAACCGGAAGCGGATTCGGCGTTATACTCAAACCAGGCTGGCGCACACGGAAGCTGACACATGCTCGTAGGGGTGGACATCGGCGGGACGTTTACCGACCTGGTGCTGAGCGAGGGCGGCAGGCTGCGCGTTCACAAGCTGCTGAGCACGCCGCACAGCCCGGCGGATGCTATGCTGGCCGGCCTGGCGGCCCTGGGCGTGAGGCCGGGCGCGCGCATCTCACACGGAACGACGGTCGCCACGAACACGATCCTGCAGCGCAGGGGCGCGCGCACCGCGTTTATCACCACGCAGGGCTTCCGCGACATGCTGTTCATCGGGCGGCAGAACCGCCCTGACCTGTACGCGCTTCAGCCCACGCTGCCCGCGCCGCTGATTCCGCGCCGCTGGTGTTACGAAGTCCCTGAACGGCTGGACCACACCGGCGCGGTGCTGACGCCGCTGGACCTGGACGCGCTCGACCGCGTGATTGACGACCTGGCGGCGGAGGGCATCGAGGCGGTGGCGCTGTGCTTCCTCTACAGCTACGCCAACCCGGCGCACGAACGGGCGGCGCGGTCGCGCATTCTGGCGCGCGGCGCGCTGGCCGAGTGGCAGGTGTCGCTGTCGTCAGACGTGCTGCCAGAGTTCCGCGAGTATGAGCGCGCCAGCACAACCGCGCTTGACGCTTACGTGCGCCCGGTGATGACGCGCTACCTGGCGCGGCTGGAAACGGCGCTGCCGCGCCAGTCGCGCCTGCTGGTGATGAAGTCTGACGGCGGCGTGGTGAGCGCGGAGGCCGCCCGGCAGCAGGCCGTGCAGACGGCGCTCAGCGGCCCGGCGGCGGGGGTGATCGGCGCGTTTTACGTGGCGGCGCTGGCCGGGTATGACCACATCATCACGCTGGACATGGGCGGCACGTCCACCGATGTCGCGCTGTGCCCCGGCGCGCCGGCGCGCCGCGCCGAAACCGAGCTTGACGGCCTGCCGCTGCGCCTGCGCCTGCTCGATATCGAGACAATTGGCGCGGGCGGGGGCAGCATCGCCCGGCTGGACGCCGGCGGCGCGCTGCGCGTGGGGCCAGAGAGCGCCGGCGCTGACCCCGGCCCGGTGGCCTACGGGCGCGGCGGGACGCAGGTCACGGTGAGCGACGCGCAGGCGGCGCTGGGGCGGCTGGCCGCTGGCCAATTCCTGGGCGGGCGGCTGGCGCTGGACACAGACGCGGCTTACGCGGCGCTGGCGGCGCTGGGCGCGCAGATGAGCCTGAGCGCCGAGGACGCCGCGCGCGGCGTGCTGGATGTGGCGAACGTGAATATTGACCGGGCGCTGCGGCGCGTCTCGATCGCGCGCGGCCACGACCCGCGCGCCTTTACGCTGGTGGCTTTCGGCGGGGCGGGGCCGCTGCACGCCTGCGCGGTGGCCGAACGGCTGGAAATGGCGCGCGTGCTGATTCCGCGCCATCCGGGCGTGCTGTGCGCGCTGGGGCTGCTGATGGCGGACGTCACGCGCGACTACAGCCGGACGGCGCTCCAGCCGGTCATGGCAGACAGCCGCGCCGCGCTGGAGCGCCAGTACGCGGCGCTGTTCCAGCAGGCGTATGACGACCTGCGCGCTGAGGGCATCGCTGAGGGCGATATGACCCTGCACGCGCTGGCGGACCTGCGCTACAGCGGCCAGTCGTTCGAGCTGACGGTCCCGCTGGCCGACGACCTGGCCGCCGCCTTTCACGACGCGCACCACCGGCGCTACGGCTACGCGCTGCCTGAGCGGCCGGTTGAGCTGGTGACGCTGCGCGTGCAGGCGGTGGGCCGGGTGGCGAAGCCGGCGCTGGCGCCAGAGCCGGTTGTGCCGCGCCAGCCGCCCGCGTCAGAGGCGCGCGCCGGCCTGCCGGTCTACGAGCGGGACGCGCTGCTGCCGGGCGCGCAGTTCAGCGGGCCGGCGCTGGTGTGTCAGCTTGACAGCACGACGTTCGTGGCAGCGGGCTGGCTGGCGCGCGTGGACGGCTATCACAACCTGCTGCTGGAACGAGAGCGCCGCTAGGGAGCGGGAGTGCGCAGCGAAGCCGGAAGCAGCCGGTTGATGGGCGAATCGGTGGGCAGCCTGAGCGCGTAGGATGTGCCCAGCACAGCGATACAGGCGGCGCTCAGGATGAGGACGACGTTGTTGGCGTTGACGCCGGCGGTCGCCATCGCCACCAGCATCTCGATCACGATGACCGCCGCCATTACGCGCGCGCCCAGGCCGGTGATGAACGCCAGCATCGCCAGCGTTTCGATGAGGCCGACGACGATCACCAGCAGGGCCGGGGCGGGCAGGCCCAGGCTGGCGAAATAGCCGACCATCGCCTCGTTGTTGGTGAACAGCTTCTGCGTGGCGGGGCTGGCAAGCAGGTAGACGGCCACGCCGCACAGCAGCAGCGGCAGCCGTCGGCGCAGGGTTTCAACAGCGGACATGACACGTTCCTCCCGCGGATGTGTAGTGCTTAACAACATCTTTCAGAATATACTGAAACTTGTGAATTATGCAAGCGGTCGGTGAGAAAAACGCAGCTAGTGGAGACTGAACATGCCCCCTGACGCAATTTCGCTTGAGGTGTTCAGAAATCTGTTCGCCAGCGTGGCCGAAGAAATGGGCGTGACGCTCCAGCGCGCCAGCTTCAGCCCGAACATCAAGGAACGGCTCGACTTTAGCTGCGCCGTGTTCGACGCGCAGGCGCGCATGGTGGCGCAGGCGGCGCACATCCCCGTGCACCTGGGCAGCATGCCGGCGTCGGTCGAGCACGCGGTGCGCGCCTTTGAGTCGCTGCAGGAAGGCGACGTGATCGTGCTCAATGACCCCTACCAGGGCGGCACGCACCTGCCGGACATCACGATGGTGTCGCCGGTGTTCGCCGGGGGGACGCTGGCCTATTTCGTCGCCAGCCGCGCCCACCACGCCGACGTCGGCGGCATGACGCCCGGCTCGCTGCCGCTCAGCACCGAGCTGTACCAGGAAGGCGTGATCATCCCGCCGCTGAAGCTGGTCTACAGCGGGTGGATCAACGAGGGCGCGCTGGCGCTGATCATCGCCAACAGCCGCAACCCTGACGAGCGCCTGGGCGACCTGGAGGCGCAGCTCGCCGCCCACCGCGTGGGGGCCAGCCGCCTGCTTGACCTGATGATCGCGCACGGCGTCGAGACGGTCGCGGAACACGCCGCCGCGCTCCAGGGTTACGCGCGCCGCATGACCGAGGCCGTCATCGCGGCCATCCCGGACGGCGTGTACACCTTCAGCGACGCGCTGGAAGGCGACGGCCAGGCAGAGTTCGACATTCCGATTCGCGCCGCCGTCACGGTCAGCGGGCGGCGCATGACGGTGGATTTCAGCGGCAGCGCGCCGCAGGTGCTGGGCAACCTGAACGCGGTGGCGGCGGTGGTGCGCTCCGCTGTGTGGTACTGTGTGCGCCTGCTGGCGCTGGACGACGTGCCGGTTAACGATGGCTGCTTCCAGCCGGTAACGGTTATCACGCCGCCGGGCAGCGTGCTCAACCCGGCGTTTCCGGCGGCGGTGGCGGTCGGCAACACCGAGACCAGCCAGCGCGTGGTGGACGTGGTGCTGGGGGCGCTGGCGCAGGCGCTGCCGGGGCGCATCCCCGCCGCCAGCCAGGGCACGATGAACAATTTCACGTTCGGCGGCGTGGACGCCGACGGGCGGCAGTTCGTCTATTACGAGACGATTGGCGGCGGGCACGGCGGCGGGCCGCTGGGCGCTGGCCTCAGCGGGCGGCACAGCCACATGACCAACACGCGCAACACGCCGGTTGAGGCGCTGGAGCAGGCGCTGCCGGCCCGCGTGCTTGAATACAGCCTGCGCGACGCCTCCGGCGGGGCAGGCCAGGCGCGCGGGGGGGACGGCGTGCGCCGCGTGTTTGAGTTCCTCGCGCCGGCGGTGATCACGCTCAACAGCGAGCGCCGCGCCCGCGCGCCGTATGGGCTGGCGGGCGGCGCGCCGGGCCAGTGTGGGCGCAACACGCTGCTGCGCGGCGGGGTGGCGCGCGCGGTCAGCGGCAAGCACACTGCCCGCGTCGAGCCGGGCGACGTGGTTAGCATCGAGACGCCTGGCGGCGGCGGGTGGGGGCGCGGCTGACGGCGGCGCGCCGCTGTGTTGTGCGCGGCGGCGGGCAAAAGTATACTTAGGCAATACGCAATGTAAGCTGTCGTTCCACATTCCGTTAAGGACAGGCGCGTTGACACAGCATGAGCTAGAGCATTTTTACTATGGGCAGATGGCGCGCGGCGGGCAGCCGCACGGCGCGGCGCGCCTGCTGGCCTATTCGGGCGGCGTGAAGCCCGACGCCGCGCTGGAGCTGGTGCAGCAGGCGGCGCTGCCGCCGCTGGAAGGCGCGGGCGCGTGGGGTTTGCTGCGCGGGCGCGCCTTCCCCTTTTTGCTGGCGCAGGCCGGTTATGGCGCTGCTGGCCAGGAAATGCTGCACGTGGTACTGATGCCGTCGGACGCGCTGCGCGGCCTGGGCGGCAACCTGGACGCGCTGCTGGCGCTGATTGACGCGCCGCTGCCCACCTATGACCGGCTAGGCGACAGGCTGCCGCCGCTGGCGCTGCCGGCGGCTGGCCCGCCCACGCCGTCGGCGCAGGTTGACCACATTCTGGAGCTGATGACCGCCACGCGCAACCGCATTGACGTTATTCAGTCGCTGCTGGCGGCGGTGGTGCAGGGCGTGCCGGTGGTGGTGCAGGGCGCCCCGCACGAGCTGACGGCGCGGGTGGCGCTGGTCAAGGGGCTGCTGGCGCTGCTGCCGCCGCCGGCGCGCTTCGGCGTGACGTTCGCCACGCACGCGCTGCCCGCGACGCGGCTTGACGCGCACATCCGCTTCTACAGCGACGACACGCCGCCGGCGGAGGCGCTGGTCTATAACTGGCCGGGCACGCACCTGGCCGGGCGCATCCCGGCGGACGCCTACAGCGACTTTATCATCAGCCAGCTCCGGCTGGACGCCGAGCTGGTGCTGCGGCGCACGCAGGCGCTCACACCGGTGGCGCAGTGGCGTATCCGGCGCGGCGACAAACTGGCCGACGCGCTGGCCTACGCCGCCAGCCGGCTGGCGCTGGACGAGGCGCTGCTGAACAACCTGCCGGTGGAGGCGGGCGAAGCCGCGCGCGTGCTGGCGGAGGACCCTACGCTCGATGACGAGCTGCGCCCGGTGTACGCGCGCCACCTGCTGGCGTTCGCGCTGGCGCTGGACGACACGCGCCCGGCCGACCCGGTTGTGCCGCTGCTGCGCCAGCGCGAGGACCTGGCGCGCGAAACGCTGCGCAATTTAGAGGACGCGCTGGCGGCGGGCAAGGCCGGGCTGGTCTACAGCACGCTGGCGCGCTGGCTGGGCGGCCAGCACGCGCCGCAGGACGAGGAATGGCGCGCGCTGGCCCAGCGGGCTGTGCTGGCGCAGACCGAGCAGCTCACGCAGGCGGGCGATGTGCAGGCGGTGCGCGACTTCCTGGAGGACACGCACGACGCGCCGGCGGCGCTGGGGATTGACGCGGTGGCCGCCGCGATGATCGAGCAGACGCTGCCGCTGGCCGTCCGCGACCGGGGGCTGGCGGCGACTGTTTTCCTGCTGGCCGTCAACCACGCCGACACCGACACGCTGCGGCGGCTGCTGGGTTCGCGGCGGCTGCTGGCGCGCCTGCCGAAGAACGTGGCGCGGCTGGCCCCGTATCTTGACGGCAGTGACCCCACGCCCGCGCCGGCGGGCCTGCTGGCGGATGTCTGCGCCGGGTTTGGCGACCAGTGGGAACACCTGGTGCTCATCCGGCTGGCGGAGATCGCGCTGCTGGCGGGCCGCGCTGACCTGCTCGACACGGCGGCGCTGGCTAAGCTGGCGGCGTTCGCGGCCACGCCGCTGGGCGCGCATTATGAACACGCGCTGCTGTGGCTGGTTTACAACCTGTCGCCCGATGAAATGCTCAAAACGCGCCCGGCGGACACGTCGCGCTATCTGCTGCACATCCTGCTGGCGCGCGGGGCCTATACCGAACTGGCCCGCGAGATGCTGCGCCAGTCGCGCCTGCTGTACCCCGGCGACGGCCAGATAGATTATGCGCGCGTGGTGCAGCAGGTGTTCTCTGAAACGCCGATCGCGCTGCGGGAAGTGCCGGTGGCGCTGCGCGCGATCGCCGATGCTGGCATCCGTTCGCTGCCGCTGGCGCTGGCCGGGCTGGGCGCGCTGGAGAGTCACGGCTGGCCGCCGGCGCTGGACGACATCGCCGCCGACGTGACGGCGGTTGTCCTGGGCACGCCTGACCTGCTGGACATGGTGAAGCCGTCGTCGCTGCTGGCGCTGCTCAAATACTACAGCCAGCGGCAGGATGTCGCCGGCACGGTGCGCGCCGCCAGCCTGTTCCCGGCGGCGGCGGCGGCGCAGGGCGCGGCGGGAACCG
This sequence comes from Anaerolineae bacterium, assembly GCA_048499435.1. Lineage (GTDB taxonomy): Bacteria > Chloroflexota > Anaerolineae > Aggregatilineales > Phototrophicaceae > DAOTWC01. The sequence continues at coordinate 39,898 of JASNZW010000002.1, read as the reverse complement.
CGTTCATCGCGCAGATGTACAACCTGCTCGACTGGAACGGCGACCTCAAGGTGGCTCGGCTTGAACTGCTGCGCCGCTATCTGCGCCTGGTTGAGCCAGCCGCCGCGCGCCCGGCCATGAGCCAGCTTGAGCGCCTGGGCGACCCAGTGCGCGCGACGCTGGACGCCACCTACAGCCTCAGGCGGCTGATGGACAGCGCGGATTTCGCAGACTACGCCCGGCGGCTGCACACGACCGCCGGCCTGCTGGAGGACGCCGCCCTGACGTACAGCAACCGCGACCGCATCCCGTCGTCAGCGGCGCTGCTGAGCATGCTGCAAGGGCTGCCGGGCGGCCTGGACGCCGAACAGTACCGGGCGCTGGCGGCGAACCTGCTGGCGCTGGGGCGGGCGCTGGTCAGGCTGGGCGAGCAGCACCAGGCCCACGTCCCGCGCGACGCCGCCCGCCACCACACCCGCCTGCTGGCGGGCACGGATGACCCTCTCAGCGGCGTGGACGTGCTGCGGGTGCTGGGCGGCTATTTTTCCCGCGAAAAGCGCTATACGATTAAACCGGACCAGCCGCCGCGCAGCCCGCTGGGCCAGCGGACGGCCGCGGCCCTGCGCGACGACGTTCAGGTCGCCGCTGACCTGCTGCGCAGCCTACTGGCAGCCTTCCCGCCGTCCAAAGCGGTTGCGCTGACGGCCGCCGCCGTGCGCGCCGAGGCCGAGAGCGTCTGGAGCAGCGCGCCTGAGGAAACCCAGCGCGCGCTGGTGCGCGGCCTGGCGGTTGATTTCCAGCGCGTGGCCGACCTGACGCTGATGATCGCCGAAGGCGGCGACCGCCGCGCGGTTGAGGAAAACAGCGGCCTGGGGCGCAAACTCGACAGCGGCAAACAGCAGCCGCGCAGCGCGCTGGAGTTCTTCCGCTACGCCTACGCCTACTTCCTGTCTGTCTGAAGCCGGAGCGTGCATGGTAGACGTCGGGACCGAGATCAACCACTATCTTGTGATCGAACACGTCGGGCGCGGCGGCATGGCCGATGTGTGGTCAGCGCGCGACCGCAAGCTGAACCGCACCGTCGCCATTAAGACTATCGCCCGTGACCTGGGCGCGCCCGGCAGCGAGCCAGCGGCCCTGTTCCAGCGCGAGGCGCAGATGATCGCCCGGCTGGAACACCCCAACATCCTGCCCGTGTACGACTATGGCGAGCACGACGGCCAGCTTTATATCGTCATGCGCTATGTGACGGGCGGCTCGCTGGAAACGCTCATCGCGCAGGGGCCGCTGGAGGTTGAAGAGGCGCTGCGCATCGGGCGGGTGATGGCGTCGGCGCTTGACTACGCTCACGCCAACCAGGTCGTTCACCTGGACATCAAGCCGTCGAATATCCTGCTGGACAGCAGCGGCGCGCCCTACCTGGCCGACTTCGGCCTGGCGACGGTCATGGAGCAGAGCGGGCGCGCCGCCAACCCCGGCTACGGCACGCTGCTGTACATGGCCCCGGAGCAGCTTACGTCGGAGGCGCTGGACCACCGCGCCGATATTTACAGCTTCACCATCCTCATCTTTCACATGCTCACGGGCGAGCTGCCGTTCGACGCGACGACGTCGCTGGCGATCAAGCAGCTTCAGAGCCAGGAAGACCTGCCGAACCTGACAAGCGTGCGCACCGACCTGCCGCTGGCGCTGACGCCGGTGCTGCGGCGCGGCACCGCCCTTGACCCGGCGCACCGGCCCGACACGCTGGCGCAGTTGATGGCCGAAGTCGAAGCGGTGCTGGTCCCGCACCGCGCGGCGCAGCCGGCGGCCAGCGGCGGCCCGTTCGCGGACGCCGAGACGACGGGCGCGGCGGGCGCGGCGGCGGGCGCGACGGTGGACCTGAGCGAGGTGCTCGCTGTGATCGGCCCGGAGGAAATGGCCCGCCGCGAGGCGCTGGACCTGTACACGCGGGCGCGGCGCGCCTGGGCTTACGGCCAGGGGCGCTTCCTGCTGGGCATCACCCATTTCATGCTCATCAACGACTTCTACACCCGCGCTGACGCGCTGGGCCTGGAGCTGGACGAGGCCGGCGCGCAGATGATGCTGCGCGGCGCGCTGGAGTACGATCACGATGTGGATTACTGGTGGGGCAGCCTGGACGACGGCGCGCGCCGCTGGGTGACGCTGCACGCCATCCGCAGCGACAGCGCCCCGGCCCGCGAACGCGCCTATTACCGGCTGGCGGCGCTGCCCGACAGCGACCCGCCGCGCATCGCCGCGCTGACGGCGCAGGCGCTCCAGGTTGAGACGCACCCCGGCGCGCAGCGGGCGGCCATCCACCTGCTGACAGCGCGCGGCGCGGCTGAAAACGGCGGCGGCTGGCGGCCTTATGCGCACTCGCCGGAAATTGACAGTCTGCTGGCGGAAATGGCGCTGACGGCGGACACGCCTCAGACCGCCGAACAGGCGGCGCGCGCGGTGGGCCGGCTGCGGTCGTTGGCGGCGGCGCGGACGCTGGCGGACCGTCAGCGGGCGGGCGCGCCGGGGGCGCTGCGGGCGCTGGCGCTGGCGCGCGATGAAGCGCCGTCGCTGCCGCCGCTGGTGAGCCGGCAGGCGCGCTTCTACGCCTGGCTGACCAACACCTGGCGGCGCGCCACCGCCGACCCGCTGCAGATCGTGTGGCGCTACGCCGGCGCGGTGCTGGGCGGGCTGGTGGCGATCGCCGGTTATGTGCTGTTCAACCTGCCGGCGGTGGGCGCGCTCCAGGCGCAGACGACCGGCGTGGCGGTGTCTACCGGGCTGACGTTCGGCGTGTTTCTGGGGCTGGTGGCGCTGCTGGGCGGCGAGTTCCCGGCGCGCATGGCCGGCTTCTGGGGGCGCGGCGCGCGGCTGCTGGCGGGCGCGCTGCTGGGGACGCTGGCCGGCGCGCTGACGTGGGGCGCGTTCACCTGGTTTTTCCTCAACTACCCGCCAGACTGGGGCGTGATGCTGCTGGCGGGGCTGGGGCTGGCGGCGGGCTTCGCGCTGGCAGGCGCGTTCGACCTGCCGGGCTGGCTGGCGGCGGCGCTCACCGCCGCGCTGGTGTACCTGACGCTGTACGCCAGCTACACCAGCTTCACCGCCTACGACACGCCGGCGGTTATCTACTTCTTCGACAGCGCGGCGCTGGCCTGGCAGGGGGCGTTTATCGCGCTGCTGGTGGCGCTGGGCGGGCACGCCCAGGCGCTGCTGCGCGCGGGGCGCGGCCTGCTGCGGCGCTAGACGCGCGTGTAAAGCCGCCCGCCGAACTCGCCCACCAGCAGGTTATCGTATTCGTCGGCGCAGCTCGCCACCTGCTCGACGATATGCCCGATCTCTTCCGTGTCCAGGCCCGCCAGCGGGCGCTCGCTGAACACATAGACGACGTCGGCATACACGCCGAACGCCGCGTTTGAAAGGCTGAGGTTGAGGTCCAGCAGGCGGCGGTACAGCGGCAGCAGGCCGCTGGACGGCAGGTGCATGATGGGCGACAGCACCTTGAGCGAGCCGCTGCCCGCTTGTTCGACCACGTAGATTTCGATGAGGGCGGAGCCGCGCTGGAAGTTCCAGCCGTAGCCGTCGGTGGTCGCCATGCGCGCCTGGTCCGGGTTGACGCCGATCTCGTGCAGGACGGCCTGCACGCGGGCGACGCTGTCCGCCAGGCGGGAAGCGGGCTGGGGCTTCGGTTTGTCACGGTTAAACATCGTTCACAATCCTTTTACGCTGAGCCGCGCCTCAGGCCGGCGTCACACAGGGCTGCCCCGGCTGATTTCCTGGCCGCAGCGCAGGCATCGGCCCTGGTAGCTGCCCACCGGGGCGGCGCAGACCGGGCAGACGGCGGCGTTTTCACGGTAGAGGACGGCATGCTGCGGGATGAGCAGGTGCGGCGTGTCGGCGGCGTGCGGCATGACAGCCCCGCACAGGTCACAGTAGCTGCCGCCCGCGCCCGCCGCCCGGCTGACGCCGCCGCAGGCGGGGCAGTAGATGCGGTTGGGGGCGCCACGCATTTCGGCGTCGAAGGTCGCCAGGCAGCGCTGGATGGCGGTGATATGCACGCCGAACACGTAAGCTGCCGCGCCGCTGGTGTTGCGCGTCAGCATCCCCACCAGGTAATGCCGGTCGTCCAGCACCGGGCCGCCGCCGGCATCCGGCACGCGGATAATGTCGGTGGGGAACCAGTGCGCGGCCAGCAGACGCCCGGTTTCGCGCTGGCGGCCCTCGACGAGCTGGCCGTTGTAGCAGAGCGCCGTGAGGGGCATGCTGTCCGGGATGAGCGTGTAGGGTGAAACGCGCAGCAGCTCCGCGCCGCTGTCGCTCACGTGGACAAAAGCGACATCCAGCTCTGGGAAGGCGCGCACAACCTGCCCGTTAAACTGGCGCCTGTCGAACAGCTCGACCGTGACGACGGCCTGGTTGGCGACGACATGGCGCGTGGTCGCGATGAGGCCGCTGCGCGTCAGGAAGAAGCCGCTGCCGCGCTGGCCATCGCTGAACACGCCGACAACGGCGCGCTGGTCGCTGGCGGTAAGTGGGTGCGCGGCTGCTGGCGGCGCGCTGCTGTGCTGCGCGCTGAAGTCCAGGGTGATGCCGGGCGGCTGGAAAAGCGGCGGCGGCGGCGGCGGCGTCACCAGCGGGTTGCTGGTGGGCGTGTAGTCTGACAGCATGACCTCTTTGCCGGGCGCGGGCGGGGCCAGCAGCAGCGCCAGCCGCTGCTGCGCGAGTTCGTTGGTGGAGTCGGCGCTGAGGGCTTCGGTGTAGCAGGTGATCTTCTCCTGCGGGTCGCGCGTGGTTTCCGCCAGCCACATGTAAGCGGTGGCGCGCAGTCTGCCGGTGATGGCCTGCTCGCGCAGGGCCAGCCGCAGCAGGCGCGCGCCCTCTTCCGGTTTGCCCTCCTGAATGGCGGCGATGCCCTGCTGTAACATGCGAAACGCAGACATACCCCTCCCGCCGTGTGTTTGTCTGACACAAGTATAGGCCAAAACGGCGCGTTTGCGCCGCCGCTACTCGATGCGCACCCATTCCTCAGCGGGCATTTGCTGCGCGGGCGGGCGCAGCACCTGGAACCAGGTATTGCCCGGCTTCAGGGGCAGCAGGTCGCCGGCGGGCGTGCGCAGGCCGATCAGGTCCTCGCGCGTGGGGCGCACCCAGCGGGCGGCGTACTGCTGGCCGTCGCGCAGCAGCACGGCGTCGCCCTCGAACCACAGCCTGATCTCGATGCTGTAGCTGACGCTGCCCTGCCACTGGCTTTCAACGATATCGGTGAAGGTGTGGTCGGCGTAGAGGATGACGACGTTGGCGGCGCTGATCTGCTCCAGCGTGGTGGCGTCGTAGTGGCCCAGGCCGTCGGCGCTGCGGAGATAGCGGCCGGTTTCCGCGCTGTATTCCCACCCGACGCGCGTGGCGATATAGGCGATCTCTGCGCGGGCCGCCGGGCCAGCCGCGCCGGGCGGCGGCGCGCTGGCGAAGGCCATGCCGCGCAGGTCCGGCGGCGCGCTCACGCCCTGGTCGGCGGCCAGTTGGGTGAGCGCGGCGGCGTTGACGAACATATTGTGCGGCATGGGGATGCTGTCGTCGCGCCAGTAGTAAGGCAGGCCGAACAGCACGCCCTTGAACAGACGGTCGGCAAATTCCGACGTGTTCAGCCGGTCCTCGACGCCGCTGCTGGCCCCGGAGAAGGCCAGGATGCCCTGGTACATGGGCATCAACTCGTAGTCAATCAGGCGCGCGCTGCGGATCGAGCCGACGCGCGCGGGCCGCTGGCCGTGAAAGATGGCGGAGAAGCGCGTCAGGCCGCCTTCAGCGTAATGCTCGAACACCAGGTCCGCCGCGCCGATGCCGGCCTGCGGGCGCACCAGCGGCGGCGCGTTCGATATCTTGGCCAGCACCGGCGGCTGCGTCAGATAGTCGGGCTGCGGGGCCGGCAGCCCGGTCAGCGGGTTGACGCCGGGCGGAAACTCATCTGGGCCGAGGGGGGCGTCCGCGGCGGTCTCAACGGTTGACGCGGCGGTTTCCGCTGTATGATTCAGGGCAGAGGGCAGGCCAGCGCCGCCCGACAGCGGCGGCGCGGCGGCCAGCGCGCTGGCCGCGATACAGCCAGCGATCAGGATGGCGGACGGTGGGCGCAGGCGTATAAGCGGCAAAAGACTTTCCTGTCTCTGGCGGACACTGCCCTGATTATAGCGGCAATCGCCGCCGGCGGGGCTGGTTGACTCGCCTATGCGCGCGGGCTATAATCGGTATGTCATCGTGGAAGCGTTGTCACTCCATAAAGCCGCCAGCAGTGCGGCCTGTTTATCTAAAACGTGCGGAGGGGCGCAATGCCGCTTCAGGGGAATATCCGAGATTTCAGCACGACACAGTTGTTGAATCTCATTAACCTCGCCGGCAAGACGGGCATGCTCACTATCTTCGAGGGCGTGCACACCGGCGAGAAGGATGCGATGCAGCAGGACAGGATGGCCCCTGGCAAAGAGCGCGCAAAGGTTGCGTTCAGGACGGGCAAGCTGGTCTTTGCCTCGATGGACACGCACGACAGCCACCTGGCGGCGGTGCTGAACAAGGCAGGCAAGCTGACGGACGAGCAGGTGCGCATCATCAAGGAACGGGCCGCGCGCACCACCGACAAAGCGCTGGCGCTGCTGCTGATCAACGCGGGCTATGTGTCGCAGGGCGATGTCGTCAACAGCATCCAGCAGCACACGCTGGATGTTGTCTTTAATCTGATGACCTGGAACCAGGGGCCGTTCCGCTTTGAGGACAACATCCTCCCCGGCAGCGACCGCATCCTGGTCCCGATTGACCTGGAAAACGTGATTATCGAAGGGTCGCGCCGCATCCGCGAGGCCGAGAAGCTGGTCGAGCACCTGCCCAACCTCGATTTCGCCATGCGCTTCCCCGACAACCCGAAAGAGAAATTCAAGGGCATCCACCTCAGCGTGGAAGAGTGGCGGGTGGTGTCATCTGTCAGCCCGAAGAACTCGATCCGCCAGATCGCCAAAGCCAACAACATGTCGGAGATGGAGATTCGGCGCATCGTCTACGGGCTGGAGCAGGCGGGCCTGGTGGAGCTGGTGAAGCCGCCGGGCATGGCAGCCCCCCAGACCGCTATCCGGCGGCCGCCGGCGCGCGCCAGCCAGGTGCAGAAAAGCGTGGTTGACAAACTCATTGACAAACTCAAGTCTATGTAGCGGCCTAAGTCCCTGCCGGGACGTGGAACTGGAAGAGCGGATACACTATGCAAACAGTTAAGATGGTTATCACCGGACCGTTCAGCTCAGGCAAGACGGAGTTCATCCGTTCGATCAGCGAGATTGAGGTCGTGTCCACTGAGCGTGAAATCACCACCGAGGCTGAGCGCCGCCAGAAGGAAGCAACGACGGTCGCGATGGACTTCGGGCGAATCACGGTTGATGATGACCTGGTGCTCTACCTGTTCGGGACGCCGGGGCAGCGCCGCTTCGACTTCATGTGGGAAATCCTGGCGGAGGGCATGCTGGGGTTCGTGGTGATGGTGGACAGCGCCAAGCCAGAGACCTTCCGCGAGGCCAAAAGCATCCTGGAGACGTTCCGCGCCTACGCGCCCACGCCGTATGTGGTGGCCGCCAACAAGCAGGACCACCCGGACGCCTGGGCCGCCGACGACCTGCGCATCGCGCTGCGCATCGAAGAAGGCATCAAGCTGCTGCCGTGTGTGGCTAAGGACAAGGAAAGCGTTAAGAACGTCCTGCTGGAGCTGCTGTACTCGATCCTCGAAGAGATGGAAAGCTGACGCATCTCCAACACGCTGGCCGGCAGGGGACAACACGGTGGCAATTCTGGTAACAGAACAGGGCGTTGTCCATTACGAAGCCTATGGCCGGGGACGCCCTATTCTGCTGCTGCACGGCTGGCTGGGTTCCTGGGCGCTGTGGCGCTCCACAATCGCCGAGCTGGGCAAGGAATTTCGCACCTACGCGCTCGACTTCTGGGGCTTTGGCGAGTCTGACGCGCAGAGCGCCAACTTCTCGGTTGACAACTTCGTGCTGCTGGTCAACGAGTTCATGGAGCGCCTGGGGATCGTCAAAGCGCCGCTGGTCGGCCACAGCATGGGCGGCTCGGTGTCGCTGGGGGCGGCGATCCGCTACCCGGAGAAAATCGTCAAGGTGATCGTGATCGGCTCGCCGATTGTCGGGTCGTCGCTGCGCCAGCCGCTGCGGCTGGCGGCCTTCGACGGCTGGCTGCGCCTGTCGGAGTCAGCCCCGTTTCTGTTCAGCACCTTCATGAACGGCGTGCTGCGCCCCAGCCTGCGCGTCTACGCGCACCTGTTGGCGAAGGACGGGCGCGCGCTGGCGCAGATGATGGACGCCGACCTGGCCGGGCTGACCGGCGGCCCGTTTTTCGAGAGCATCAGCACGCTGCGCCGCATTGACCTGCGCGACCACCTGAGCGCGCTGCAAATGCCGGTGCTGGGCATCTACGGCAAAAAAGACCTGATCGTTCACCCTGGCCAGTCGAAGGTCCTCAGGCAGTATGCCCCGCCGAGCAAGATCGCCTGGTTCGAGGATTCTGGCCACTTCCCGATGCTGGACGAAGCCCCGCGCTTTCACCAGACCGTGCGCGACTTCTTAAATCATGGGTAGCGCGGGCCGCTGCCGGTTTCAGGGGCGATGAGCGCCGTGCCCGCCGCGCCGCGCTGCTATTATCCCAACCGCATGGGGCGCATCCTGCTCCAGGCCAGCGAGGACGTGCTGGGGCGCGGCGGCCTGCTGGCGCTGCTCCAGACCGCCGGGCTGCGCCAGTACACCGGCATGTTCCCGCCCGGCACGCTGGACAAGAAATTTCCGTTTGAGGACGTCAGCGCGCTGATGGAGGGCCTTGACCTGATCTACGGCCCGCGCGGCGGGCGCGGCATCGCGCTGCGCGTGGGGCGCATAACATTTCGGTACGGCCTGATGGATTTCGGCCCGGTGCTGGGCGTGGGCGACCTGGCCGTCAGCCTGCTGCCCTTCAGCCTCAAGCTCAACCAGGGGGCCACCGCCCTGGCGGGCCTGTTCAACCAGTTCAGCGACCAGGTGGTGCGCGTGGAGGACAGCGGCACGGCGCTCTACTGGCACATTGACCGCTGCCCGCTGTGCTGGGGGCGCGCGCTGGCCGAGCCACGCTGTTTTGTCGCCACCGGCCTGCTTCAGGAAGCGCTGCTGTGGCTCAGCGGCGGCAGACACCACGCTGTCGCGCAGACGGCCTGCCGCGCCGCCGGCGACGACGGCTGCCGGTTCGAGATCAGCAAGCAGCCGCTGGGCTGACGGCGCGGGGCGCGATTGTAATTCCGCGCCGATTGCAGCACAATCTGGCTACGTGAAGGGAGGGAGAACCATGCCATCAGCCGCTATCCACCGCTATATCATCGAGGACAGCCGCCACGTCCCCCCGTTCAACGAGCCAGCCAGCCAGCTCACGATCGGCACGAAGCCGCTGAAGATTCACCACGAGGACCTGCTTAACAGCTACTTTGGCCAGCGCCTCAAGCTGGGCAGCCCGCTGCACAGCCGCGACGACCTGGCGCAGGTGCGCGGCCCGGCCATCGTCTACCGCGATAACCTGTGGTTCGACCGCGAATTTCTCGACTACTTCATGCAGCGCGCCAACCGTGAGCGCCGCGCCTGCCGCGCCGCCTTCCGCCAGGACGACAGCGCCTTCAGCACCTACACGCTGCCGCTTTCCACCGGCTTTGAAACCGGCGTGGACGCCGACGGCCACCCCATCTACCTGCTGGACCTGTGGTACTTCCCCGCCGACTACACGCGCGAGATCGCGCCTGTTGTGATTCCCAGCGACGCGCACGAGAAGGGCTTCTACAGCGTGCCCGACTTTATGACGATGGAGCAGGGCGACCTGACGCATTACCTGCCGGCGCGCGCGGTCATGTCCATCGAGAGTTGGGTGCATGTCTACTTCGCCGCCGTGATCTTCGGCTGCTTCGCCCGCGCCAGCCGCCTGGACGAGCGCATCAAGCACCACAACTTCCACTCGCTGCGCCTGCTGTGGCGGGCGGTGCTGGAGCAAAAGCAGATTCTCAGCACGTCGGCGGTGGTCAAGGTGGGCAAGGGGACGGTGATTCACCCGACAGCGGTCATCACCGGGCCGGCGGAGATCGGCGAGAACTGTTCGATCGGGCCGGGCGTGCTGCTCGACAACGTGACGCTGGGCGACAACGTGACGCTGGACGACGGCTGCGTGCTGATGATGAGCACCGTCGGCAACAACTGTTTTCTGCCGTTTCGCGCCGCGCTGTATTTCACGGTGCTGATGGAAAGCACGATCGTCGCCCAGAACACCTGCCTGCAAATGTGCGTGGTGGGGCGCAACAGCTTTGTCGGCGCGGGCAGCACGTTTACCGACTTCAACCTGGTGGCGCAGAAGCCGATCCGCGCGACCACTATTGACGGCAAATTAGATGAAGTCGGGCAGATCGTGATCGGCAGCGGCATCGGCCACAACTGCCGCATCGGCTCTGGCATGGTTGTGTACCCAGGGCGCATGATCGAATCCGACGTGGTAGTGGTGGCGTCGCCCGACCGCCGCGTGGTGATGCGCAGCGTCGCGTTTGAGGAAAGCGATCACCACTTCATTCGCGGCGGCGACATCCACCAGCGTTTCTACCCGCGCGCTGACGAACAGCTCACCGACGAGACGACCGAACAATGGTGACGCGCTTCCCCCTGGCCCCACACACCACGCTCTGAACCCGCCCGCGCGGGCGGATGCGGGGCGCACTCGCTGACGACTGATAGCGGAAAGCTGACGACTCGCCATGACGGACGGCCCCTTCGCCTTTATTATCCACCCGATCCAGATCAAACGGGATGTGGCGCGCAAGTTCCCGCTGCTGGGCAAAATCCTGACGGAAGGCCAGATCAACTACTTTTCGCGCTATTTCCCGCCGGTGTACCTGTCGGAGATCGAAGGCATTCGCTCAGCGGCCACCGGGCGCGAGCTGCGCGGCTGGCTGATCGCCTGCCCGTTCACGCCGCCGACGATGCTGGCGCTGCCGGTGGAGACGGTCTACCGCAAGATCGTCGCCTGCGGCCGCATGGCGGAGGAACTGGGCGCGCGCCTGCTGGGGCTGGGGGCGTACACGTCGGTCGTGGGCGACGCCGGCATCACCATCGCTGAGCGGCTTGAGATCCCGGTGACGACGGGCGACAGCTACACGGTCGTGATGGCGGTCGAGGCGGTGCGCGAGGCGGCGCGGCAGATGGATATCGTTGTGCGGGACGCGCACGTGGCGGTGGTGGGCGCGACCGGCGCGATCGGCCGGACCTGCGCGCAGATGTTCGCCGCTGAGTGCGGCCAGCTCACGCTGATCGGCCAGCGGCCCGACGCGCTGGCGGCGGTGCGCGAGCTGTGCGCGGGCCAGGGCGCGCCGGTGGCCGTCAGCACGCGCATGGACGCGCTCTACGACGCGGACCTGATCCTGACCGTCACCAGCGCGGTGCACGAGGTTATTGAGCCGCAGCACCTCAAGCCGGGGGCGGTGGTGTGCGACGTCGCCCGCCCGCGCGATGTCTCCAGGCGGGTGGCCGCCGAGCGCGACGACGTGCTGGTGATCGAGGGCGGCATGGTGGCCGTGCCGGGGCCGGTCAACTTCCACTTCGATTTCGGCTTCCCGCCGGGGCTGGCCTACGCCTGCATGGCGGAGACGATGGCGCTGGCGCTGGAAGGCCGCTGCGAGGATTACACCGTCGGCAAAAACATCAGCGTGGCGCAGGCGCTGGAAATCGGTCAGATCGCGGCGCGGCACGGCTTTCGGCTGGCCGGCTTCCGCAGCTTTGAGGAAGAGGTGCGCCCGGAAACGGTGGCCGCCGTGCGCGAGCGGGCCGCCCAGCGCCGGCGCGCCTGGCAGCCGCCGCGCGACCGTTTGTAATTTCTATCCCTGCGGGGCATTCATTTATCAAACTGACCATAAATCGGCCTTATACTGTGTAAGACAGGTTTGCCGCTGCTGTGGCGCGTGATGTATAGTTGGGCCAGGCGCGCCGTCGTTGTGATGCGCGCAGCGGCGAGTGATGTGGCGAGGGGCGTATGAGCAAGGATCGCATTCTGGTCGTCGAGGACGATTTCGACATTTCCAACATGCTGCGGATTTACTTCGCTGGCCAGGGGTATGAAGTCCAGGTGGCCCCGCGCGGCGCTGATGCCCTGGCGATGACGCGCAAGCAGCTTCCACACCTGATTATCCTGGACATCATGCTGCCAGACATGAACGGCTACGATGTGTGCCGTGACCTGCGCCAGACGACGCGCACCAGCCACATCCCCATCATCTTTCTGACGCAAAAGGACGAGCGCAGCGACAAGATCGTAGGGCTGGAACTGGGCGCTGACGACTACGTGACCAAGCCGTTCGACATCGAGGAACTCAAGCTGCGCGTGAAAAACTCGATTGAGGCGTCCAAACGCCAGACGCAGATCGACTCCAAGTCGAACCTGCCGTCGGGGCGGCTGATCGAGGACCAAATGCGCCGGCTGATGCACAGCGCCAAAGCCTGGGCCTATGTAGACATCAAGATCAACGACTTTGACGCCTTCACCGAGGTCTACGGCTTCGTGGCCGGCGACGACGTGATCCGCTTTATGGCGCTGCTGATGAACGAGGTGGTGGAGGAATGTGGCACGCCGGAGGACTTCCTGGGCCACCCTGGGCGCGACAACTTCATCGTGATCACGCACGTCAGGGACATTGACAAGCTGCGGCAGCGCCTGGCCGAACGTTTCAACGCCGAGGTGCAGCAGCATTATTCGTTTATTGACCGCGAGCGCGGCTACGTGCTGGTCCCGGATGGCGCGCAGGGCGAGCGCCAGGCGAACCTGATGACGCTCTCGACCGGCTCAGTTTCAACGCAGACGCACCAGTTCGCCGACATCCGTGAGATTACCGAGCTGGCCGCCGAGGACCGGCGGCGCGGCCTCAGCGGCGAGGACGCGGGGCCGAAGATTCTCACATCCTGGTAATGCTGACCGCGCCGGCCAGCGGGCAAGTTTTGCGGGGTTGACGGACTTATGATCCTGGCGCTGATCCTGTTCCTGGGTGGGCTGGTGATTCTGGCCTGGCTGTTTTTGTGGGCGCGCCAGCGGCAGCGCCTGGAAGACGGCGGGCCGGCCCCGGCGGAGATGCTGGCGAGCGTGCCGGCGGCGGCGGATGACGCGGTGCTGGTCGCGCGCGCGCAGGGGCAGCTTATCTACCTGAACGACCGCGCCCGCCGCTGGTTTGACCTCAACGACGGCGAACCCAACCTGGAAATGATCGCGCGGCTGGCGCAGCCCGCCGACAGCTTTTTGGCGCTGTTCGGCGGCGAGGGGCAGGCTTCATTTCAACTGGGGGCGCGCTGGGTTGAAGGCTCATCGCACCGCATCCCCGCCGGGAGCGAGGCGCGCACCGTCGTTGTGCTGCGCGAGCTGGGGGCCGGCGCGGCCAGCGCCGGGGCGCTGGACCTGTCGCTGGCAATGACGGTGATTAACCGCATCGGCGAGATGGTCAACGCCAGCCAGAGCGTTGAACAGGTGCTGCAAACGCTGCTTTCGGTCGTGCGCGAGGCCGTCCCCGCCGACGCCGGCGAGGTGTGCATCTGGGATGAAAGCGCCCGCGTGCTGCGCCCGCGCGGCTGGGTGGGCGACGCGGCTTACGTGCTGGCGCTGGCCGAGCTGGGCGGCTTTTATCGCGAGGACGAGGGCATCGGCGGCTGGATCGCCCGCCAGCGGCGGCCTGTGCTGGTGGCCGACACAGCCGATGAAGCGGCGATCACGCCGCATCTGTCCGCGCTGCAGTCGCCCTATCACAGCTTTGTGGGCGTCCCGCTGCTGCTGGGCGAGCGTTTTATCGGCACGTTCGAGCTGGCCGCCACCGCGCCGGGGCATTTCGCGCAGAAAGACCTGGCGCTGTTACAGGCGGTCAGCAAGCAGCTCGCCATTTCCATCCACAACGCTGAGCTGTACATGCAGCAGGCGCGCTATCTAGACGACATCGCCACGCTGCAGCAGGTGATTGACCAGCCAGACGCGGGGGACGATTATGTCCGCGCCGTCTATGCCGGCCTGAGCGAACGGCTGGCCCGTTTGATCGGCGCGGATATGTGCGGCGTGCTGCTCTACAACGAGAGCCGGCAGGCGCTGGTGGCGGAGCTGCCGTTTTACAACGTGCCGGACCAGATCGTCCGCAGTTACGCGATCCCCGTCCCGGAGGGCAGCCCGCAGCGCGCGATCTGGGAAAACCAGCAGTCCTGGCACTCCAACGACCTGCGCGAGGAACCGCTGGTGGACGCGCTGGGCCTCACCGACCTGATGACCATCACCGGGCTGTACAACACGCTGCTGGTGCCGATGATCGTGGGCGACCGGCGTATCGGCGTGGTGCAGGCCAGCAACAAAAAGACTGAGGGCGGGTTCACGCTGCGCGACATCCAGACGATGCGCATGCTGGCAACGCAGGCGGCGGTGGTGGCGGAGAACGCGCGCCTGCACCAGCAGGACCAGGCGCGCGCGGCGGAGCTGGGCGGCCTGCAGGAAATCAGCTACGCCATCGGCGCGTTCAGCCAGGAAGACGCCTTCTTCGCCCAGATCAACGAGCGCATCGCCCGCCTGATGGGCGTGGCGCTGTGCGGCGTGCTGCTCTACGAGGAAGATGAGCAGACGGGCGCGGGCCGGTTGGCCCCCCGCCTGCCGTTCTACGGCATCGACAGCGCGCTGGTGGCGCAGTACAGCATCCCCCTGCTGCCTGGCAGCTCGCTCCAGGCGATCTGGCAGGAAGCCGAACACTGGTACACCAACCGCGTCGCGACCGACCGCGCGGCCATCGAGAGCGGGCTGGACACGCTGGCGCAGGCGCTGGGCATCCGCCAGACAATGCTGGCGGCGCTGACGGTGGGCGGGCGGCGGCTGGGCGTGGTACAGGTGAGCAACAAGCTCAATGGCCAGGATTTCACCGACCAGGACGCGAGCCTGCTGATGATTTTCGCCACGCAGGCGGCGGCGCTGATCGAGAACGCGCGCCTGTACCGGGCGGTGCAGCAGCGCGTTAACGAGGCTGAACATCTGCGGCGCATCGCAGAGCTGGCCGGCGCTGTCCTCACGTCGGAGGACTCGCTCGCGCCGGTGCTGGCGCAGGTGGCGCAGCTCACTGAAAGCCCGATCGTGTTCATCAGCGTGCTGGACCAGCACTCGTCGAACATCATCACCTACCCGCATTATGTTCACGGCCTTGAGCTGGCCGCGCCGATCGTCCAGGACGTTTACGCCGTCGGCTTTGAGCGCAGCGTCGCTATCTCGCAGCGCCCGTTTTACAGCAGCGACGTGCAGGCTGACGCGCGCGCTATCGAAGGCTACCGGGAGGTCGCCAGCCGCTATAACATCAACAGCGCGGTGCTGGTCCCGCTGACGGTCGGCGAGCGCAGCATGGGCGAGATGGGCATCGCTAACCGCGTGGGCCGCCCCTACGGCCCGGAGGACCTGCAAACGCTGCTGGCGGTGGCTGCGCAGATCAGCGCGGCGCTGGACCGCGCCCTGCTGTACGAATCCACCGGCCAGAACCTCAACCGCCGGCTGCAGGAACTGGACGCGATCGCGCGCGTCAGCAACGAGCTGACGCTCACGCTGGACCTGGACCGCGTGCTGGCTGTGATCCGCCAGGAAGCGGCGCGCGCCACCGGCGCAGACGGCAGCAGCGTGGCGCTGCTCAGGCTGCCGGCGGAGCGCGCTGACTTATCCGCGCCAGAGCTGGACCGCCGCCTGGGCGAGGCCGATTTCGCGCCAGGGCTGGCCCCGATTGAGCGCGCCGCGGCGCTGCGCAGCGCGGACGGTGTGCTGCTGGTGGCCGACTACGCCGCCAGCGAGCTGCAGCCCGTGCCGCCCTACGCGCGCTCGGCGGCGGCGGCCCCTTTCCTGTACGCCGACGAGGTGGTGGGCGTTATCCACCTATACCACCGCGACCTGAACGCTTTCGACGCGCGCGCCGCTGACTTCCTCACGACGCTGGCGGCGAAGGCGGCGCTGGGGTATGGCAACGCGGTGCGCTACCACGAACAGGTCGCGCGCAGCAGCCAGCTTCGCCAGCGTGTCGAGCAGCTCAACCAGATTTTCGAGTTGGGCCAGCTTCTGCACTCCAGCACCGACCAGGTGACGATGCTGGAGGCCATCGCCTACGGCGTCCAGCACAGCGTCGGCTACGACGTGGTGGTGATGCTGCTGCTGGACGAGGACACCGACACGCTGCGGCGCGTGGCGCAGGCCGGGATGCCGCTGGACGTGTTCGAGCAGAGCGCGCCGGCCACGCTGCCGCGCGCGCGCTTCGAGGCCCTGTGCCAGCCGGCGTACCGCATCAGCGAGAGCTACCTGCTGCCGGCGGAGGCGCGCGCAGAGTGGGCCGACGGCGCCGCCGCGCTGCAAACGCAGTTCGACGGCCAGCGCGAGCCAACCGGGACCGGGCCGAACGCCTGGCGCAGCGGCGACCTGCTGCTGGTCCCGCTGACCAGCTCTGGCGGGCAGCTTTTAGGGCTGGTGGCGCTGGACAGCCCGCGCAACAACCAGCGCCCCGCGCGCGCCGACATCGAGATTCTGGAGATTTTCGCGCATCACGCGGCGACCACCGTCGAGAACGCGCGCCTGTACCTGGCCAGCATGACCAGCGCTGAGCAGGAAGCGCGCCTCAACGAGATCATGGAGGCTGTCGCCAGCACGCTGGACCAGGACGGCATTATCCGCGCGCTGGCCGGCGGCGCGCTGCGGCTGATGCCGTTCACGCGCATGACGTTCGCGCTGCGCACGCCGGACGCCGCCGCCTATGAGCTGATCCAGGTGCAGGCCCACGCCAACGAAACGCTGGCCGTGACGCACGACGCCGCGCCCGACACGCTGGCCGGCACGTCGCTGGGCCGCAGCCTGGATGACGGGCAGGATTACCTGTATTACCTGGACAACGACGAAACGCCCGCCTACACCGACCTGAGCGAGTGGCACCAGCGGGGCGAGCGCACGGCGCTGGTGATGCCGCTGGTGGCCGGCGGCGAGCGCCTGGGCGCGCTGCACGTCGGCAGCGACCTGCTGCGCGCGTTCGGCTTCGAGGAATTTCGCCCGCTGCTCAAGCGCATGGCCAACCTGGCGGCGGTCGCCATCCAGAACGCGCGCCTGTTTCGCCGCGCGGTCGAGCTGCGCACGTTTAACGACTCAGTCGTGCAGTCCATCCAGCAGGGCATTATCGTGCTGGACCGCGCGGGCCGCGTGATGCTGGTCAACAGCTTCATGCGCGA
Source organism: Anaerolineae bacterium (assembly GCA_048499435.1). Lineage (GTDB taxonomy): Bacteria > Chloroflexota > Anaerolineae > Aggregatilineales > Phototrophicaceae > DAOTWC01. The sequence goes on along the minus strand of JASNZW010000002.1, from coordinate 22,643 downwards.
GGCGTTCGCCTGGGGGGCGGACGCCGTCGGCCAGGACCTGTTCACGTTCAGGCCGCGCCTGGCCCCGCTGCTGCGCGCTGAAGTCGTGCGCACGCTGAGCAGCGGCGAGCCGCAGCAGCGCCTGCGCCAGCGTCTCGCCGAGCAGGACGCCGTGCGCACCTGCAATTTCTACGTGTACCCACTGGGCGAGGGCGGCGCGGTCATCATGGTGGACGACGTGACCGAGCGCGCCCAGCTTGAGCACGACCTGGAGGCGCGCGCTAACCAGCTTGCCGTGCTGACCGAGGTCTCCAGCCGCATCACCGCCTCGCTCGATTACGGCGAGGTCGTGTCGCTGGCGCTAAGCGAGCTGAGCCGGATTGTCAGCTTCGACACGATGACGTTCTGGCTGCGCAGCGGTGATTACCTCACGCTGGAGGGCGCGAAGGATTACGAGGACGACACCATTCCGGTGGGCGTGACGGTCAGGTTCAGCGCGCACCAGCGCTTCAGCCAGGTGGTGGAAACGCAGCGCACTGTCACGATCAGCCGGCTGCAGGGCCGGGACCGGCTGCCGGGCGAAAGCGGCTGCGCGAGCTGGCTGGGCGTGCCGCTGGTCAACCAGGGCAGCGTCGTCGGCGTGATCGCGCTGAGCAAGATCGAAGAAGGGTTTTACGACGCCCAGGCGGAGCAGGCCGCGTTCGCCTTCGCCAACCAGGTCGCCGTCGCGCTGGCGAACGCGCACCTGTTCCACGAGGCCGAACGGCGCACCCAGCGCCTCAGCCTGCTCAACCGCGTCTCGGTGGCGCTGGTGCAGTCGCTCGACAGCGAGGACATTCTTGAAATCGGCCTGCGCGAGATCGCGCAGACGCTGGGCGTGGAGCGCTCGCGCGCGCTGATGTTCGAGCGCGAGCAGCAGATAGCGCGCGTGGTGGTGGAACTGCCGCGCGGCGACACGCCGCCAGACCGCGCTATCAGCCTGAAAGAGAGCCAGGTGTTTGACCACATCCGGCGCTCGGTCAAGGCGCTGGTGGTGGAGGACCTCAGCGCGCTGACGGACGAGAACCTGCTGCGCGAGCTGACGCCGCGCGCCATCACCGCTTACGTGCTCATTCCGATGGCGATCGGCGGCCAGGTGATCGGCGCGTTCGAGTTTGAGGTCTACGACGGCCCGCGCCACTTTGACCCAGAGCAGATTGACCTGGGGCGGATTATCGCCAACCAGGCCGCCATCGCCATGCAGAACACGACGCTGCTGGAAACGACGCTGGTGCGCAGCCGCGAGCTTGAAACGCTGCTGGAAGCGGCGCAGGCCACGTCGCTCACGCTGGATGTGCAGGAAGTGTACCGCAGCGTGGTGCAGTTGATGCTGCACGCGCTGGACATGGACGACTGCGCGCTGATGCTGTGGGACGACGTGGGCCGCGTGGTCGAGGTGCAGGCGGAGATCAACCGCGAGGGCGACGAAAGCCGCGCCGCGCCGCCCGGCACGCGCTACAACCTGGGTGAGCACCCGGCGCTGCTGCGCGCGCTGGAGAAGCGCGAGGTTGTCATCATCACGCCGGAGAGCGCCGGGGCCTACCCCAACGAGGCGAACGCCCTGGCCGCCGCCGCTGCCACCGCCGCCATGATCGTGCCGCTGGTGGCGCGCGACCAGGCGCTGGGGCTGATTCAACTGCGGCTGCGCGCGGACTACCGGCGCTTCAGCCACCGCGAGATCCGGCTGGCGCAGGCATTGGGGGCGCAGGCCGCCATCGCTATCGAGAACGCGCGCCTATCAACCGAGACGGCCAACCGCGTCGAAGAGCTGTACCTGATCAACGAGCTGAGCCAGACGCTGGCCGCCACGCTCAATATTGACGACATGATCGCGCTGGTGCGCGAGCGCGCGCCCGGCGTGGCGGGGGCCGAGGAACTGTACGTGGCGCTGTACGACGCCGAGGCGGAGACCATCACTTTCCCGCTGGCGGTCCGCAGCAGCGGCGCTGTGTACAGCATCCCGCCGCGCCCGTTGGGCAGCGACGAGGTGTCGTATGTGATTCGCAAGCGCCGCCCGCTGAGCATGGGCAGCGACTACTTCAGCCCGGACGAGCTGCGCCGCAGCCTGGGCATCAGCAACGGCGAGGGCAGCGTCAAGAGCTACCTGGGCGTGCCGCTGGTTTCCGGCGACGAGGTGCTGGGCGTGCTGGCTATCCGCGACTCTGAGCGCACGCGCGCCTTCGGCGTCAACAGCCAGAACATCCTGACGACGATCGCGACGCAGTTGGGCGCGGCCATCCAGAACGCGCGCCTGATCGGCAAGCTGAGCACGCTCAACCGCGACCTGGAAGGCGTGGTGCAAAACCGCACTGAGGAGCTGTCGCAGGAGCGCGACCGCATTGACACGCTCTACCGCATCGCCTCAGAGCTGGCGCGGACGCTGGACCTGGAGCGGGTGCTCAAGCGGTCGCTGGAGATGGTCGCCAGCGCGGTTGGGGCGTTCGACGGCGTGATTATGCAGATTGACCCGGCGACCGACCTGCTGCGCAGCCGCGCCACCCTGCGCGAGCGCGGCGACCGCGCCAACGGCAGCGGCAGCCACCCCGCCAGCGCGCTGGCCGACTGGCTGGTGGAGAACCAGAACGAGCGCGCGGTGGTGGTGGATGACCTGGCGCGCTTTGAACACTGGGACGCCAGCGCCGCCGGCACGGACAACTGGCGCAGCGCGCTGGCGGTGCTGCTGGAGGTCAACGACGATATCCAGGGCGTGATGATTTTGCTGGGCGACCGCGTCGCCATGTTCACGCAGGCGCACATCAAGCTGGTGATCGCCGCCGCCAACCAGGTCGCCGCCGCCATCAACAACTCTGACCTGTACTATCTCATCCGCGACCAGGCCGAGCGCCTGGGCACGCTGCTGCGCGCCGAGCAGGAAGAGGCCGAGAAAGGCAGCGCGATTCTGGAAGGCATCGCCGACGGCGTGATGCTGGCGGATTCCGACGGCCGCATCGTGCGCTTCAACAGCGCCGCCGAGCGCATCCTGGACATCCCGCGCGATGCCGTGCTGGGCCAGCCGCTGACGCGGCTGGTCGGCCTGCGCGGCGGCTCGTCGTCGGCGTGGGCGCGCACCATTGACGAGTGGTCCGCCAACCCGGACAGCTTCCGCCCCGGCCAATTCGTGGCGGAGCGCCTGGAAATCGGCAAGAAGGTCGTCAGCGTTCACCTGTCGCCGGTGCATGTCGTGGCCGACGAGCAGTTCCTGGGAACGGTGTCGGTGTTTCGCGACATCACCGCCGAGGTTGAGGTGGACCGCATGAAAAGCGAGTTTATCTCCAACGTATCGCACGAGCTGCGCACCCCCATGACCAGCATCAAAGGCTATGCCGACCTGCTGCTGATGGGCGCTGCCGGCACGGTTGGCGAGCAGCAGGAACAGTTCCTCAAGACCATCAAGGCCAACGCCGACCGCCTGAGCGTGCTGGTTAACGACCTGCTCAACATCTCGAAGCTGGACACCGGCAGCAGTCGCATCCAGAGCGAGCGCGTCGAGCTGCGCCTGCTGCTGGACCGCATCGTGCGGAACGCGGAGATGCGCGCCCTGCGCGACGGCAAAGCGATGCATTTCGCGCTGGATGTGCCCGCTGACCTGCCGCAGATCACCGCCGATTCGGACAAGCTGACGCAGATTTTCACAAACCTGGTGGACAACGCTTATAATTACACTTACGCTGGCGGCAGCATCAGCCTGCGGGCCAGCCTGCAGGACGACAAGGTGCTGGTGGCTGTGTCTGACACCGGCATCGGCATCCCTGACGATTTCAAGGATCGCGTGTGGGGCCGCTTCGAGCGCAACGAGGAACACGCGCTGGTTATGGAGGCGGCGGGGACCGGGCTGGGCCTGGCGATTGTCAAGACACTGGTGGAGCTGCACAACGGCCAGGTCTGGTTCGACTCTGAACTGGGCAAGGGCAGCACGTTTTACGTCGCGCTGCCGATTGAGCCGCTGCCGCTGCACGTATAGAACCCCCATGGAAGGACGGCGCGCATGGCACACATCCTGGTTGCAGAGGACGAACGCGACATCCGCGAGCTGATCGCGTTTACCCTGGGTTTCGCCGGCCACAAAGTGACCCTGGCGGCCAACGGCGCGGAGGCGGTGGAGATCGCGCTGGCGGCAGAGCACAAGCCTGATCTGATTATGATGGACGTGCGGATGCCGCGCATGAGCGGCTATGAAGCCTGCCGCCAGATCAAAAGCGTGCCAGAGCTGCGCGCGATTCCGGTGGTGTTCCTGTCGGCCAAGGGGCAGGATGAGGAAATCCAGAACGGCATTGAGGCTGGCGCTGTCGCTTACATCCTGAAACCGTTCGCGCCCGATGACCTCAACCGGCGCATCGGCGCGATTCTTCAGCAGATCGGCGCGGTATGAACACGCAGGCAGGGACGCTATGAGCGCCATTCAGATTGGCGATGACCTGATACATTATGAGGTGCTGGGGCGCGGCCGCCCGGTTATCCTGCTCCACAGTTGGATCGGAAGCTGGCGCTACTGGGTCCCGACCATGCAGCACCTTCAGCTTAAATACCGCGTCTACGCGCTGGACCTGTACGGCTACGGCGATTCGGGCAAGAACCCGCAGAAATACACGCTGGAGCACCAGGCGCAGCTGCTGGCAGATTTCACCGACCACCTGGGGATCGAAAAGACGGCGCTGGTTGGGCACGGCCTGGGCGCGATGGTGGCGGTGGAGTATGCCAACCAGTACCGGGACCGGGGGCGGGTCCCGCGTATGCTCGTTGTCAGCGCGCCGCTGTTCGACCCCGGCGACCTGACGGGCCGCGCCAAAGAGGTGGCGAAGATCGCGGCGGCGCAGCGCGCGCGGGCCGCCGCCCCCGCCCCTGCCAGCCGCGATGTGTTCTCTGAAGCCACCGTGCCCAGCGCCAGCACCGCGATGCGCGCCGCGCTGCAGGAAGCGCGCATCCGCCGCGCCAACGGCGGCGAGCAGCAGGCCGCGCCCGCGCCGCCCGCGCCGCTGCCGGAAACTGGCGACAACCCGCTGCAGGCGCTGCTCACGGCCAACTCGGCGGAGCAGCTTCTGGCGCGCTGCTTTAAAAAGTCGGAGCCGGAGTACGACAAGCTCCAGACGGACATCGCCCGCGCCGACGCCAGGGCGCTCAAATTCTGCGCCCTCAGCTTTGACTCCGGCCAGATGCTGGACCGGCTGCGCCTGCTCAACACGCCGACGGTGGTCGTGCACGGCGCCGACGACGGCATCATCCCGCTGCCGGACGAAAACGTGTGGAATTACCTCACGGCGGAGCGCGACGACACGCTGCTGCCCGTGCACCTCAGCGGCGTGCGCCACTTCCCGATGCTGGAGCACGAGCGCTTCCTGCGCCTGCTCAACGATTTCCTGGAGGCGCCGGACATCAGCCGGCTGGAGATCAAAGAGCGCTGGAAACGCCGCACGCGCTGAGCAACCTGCCCCCGCATCGCCGCCCAGAGAGGAAACCTGCCAGTGTCAACGCGGATTGTTATCTTTGCCAACGGGGAACTCAACGACGGGCCGCTGGTGCGCCGCGCGCTGGCCGAAGCGCAGAGCGGGCTGGCCGTCGCCGCTGACGGCGGCGCGCGGCTGGCGCGGGCCTGCGGCGCGCGGCTGGACGCTGTTATCGGCGACCTGGACTCGCTTACCGCCGCTGAGGTCGCGGCGCTGCGCGCCAGCGGGGCCACCGTCCTCAGCTACCCGGAAGAAAAGGACGAAACCGATCTGGAGCTGGCGCTGCTGTGGGCGGTGGAACAGGGCGCGGCCTGGATTCGCGTTATCGGCGGCATCGGCGGGCGCTTCGACCAGACCATCAGCAACCTGCACCTGCTGGCGCTGCCGGCGCTCAGGGGCTGCGACGCGCGCCTGGTGGCCGGGGTACAGCAGACCTGGCTGCTGTACCCGCCAGAAGGCGTGATTGAGGGCGCGCCCGGCGACACTGTGTCGCTGCTGCCGCTGAGCGGGCGCGCGGTCGGCGTCCGCACCGACGGCCTGCGCTACCCGCTGCACGGCGAGACGCTGGCGCTGGGGCCGGCGCGCGGCGTGAGCAACGTGCTGGCTGAGGCGCAGGCGCGCGTGCGGCTTCAGGAAGGCGTGCTGCTGGTGGTGCACACACTGGGGAAAGCGTAATGACGCCGATCACCGTCTACAAGCGCGACCACACCGGGCGCGTCGTGTGGCACTACGCCGGCGACGTGGTGGCGCGCGGCGCGGGGTGGGTGTGCCTGCGCGCCGCCTTCGACCGCGACAAGGCGGACTTCGGGTTTGTGACGTTCTGCCGGGGCGATCTTTTCACCGAATGGTTTTACGCCGACCGCTGGTACAACGTGTTCCGCGTGAACGACGGCCGCAGCGGCCAGCTCAAGGGGTGGTACTGCAACATCACGCGACCGGCGCTGATTGCCCCTGACCGGGTTGACGCCGACGACCTGGCGCTGGACGTGTTTATCATGCCGGACGGCAGCCCGCGCCTGCTCGATGAGGATGAGTTCGCCGCGCTGGACCTGCCAGCAGCGGAGCGCGCGGCGGCGCTGAACGCTGTCGCGGCGATTCGCGCGGCGGCGGCGGCGCGCGCCGCCCCCTTCGACGACGGCGCGCCCTGATAGACCCCAAAAGCGTTAAGACGCCCCCGCTTGTGAGCCGGCGCTAACGGCAGTATGCTCTAAACAGAGGCCGCATTTACGGGTGATGACGCCATGATTGAACGCTGTCGCAACGCCGCCGCCGCTGTGCTGGCCCGCTGGCCGGGCGCGGTGCGCGCCGGGATCGTGGGGACGGGGGCCGGCCTGCTGCTGCTCAGCGTCAGCGCGCTCGCGCCGGACCCGCCCAGGCTGCTGCTGGCGCTGGCGTTCGGGCTGGTGCTGTTTGGGCTGCTCGCGACGCTGTTTCTGGCGCCGCCCGCGCGCGCCGCCCGCGCCGCGCCGCCCGCCGCCGAAGATGCGTTTACCCACCTGGTCATGCACATCCGCGTCACGGCGGACGGCCTGGCGCGGGCCACCCAGGCCATGAACGACGTGACGGCGCAGCAGTCCACCGGGGCGGCGCAGCAGGTCGAAATCATCAGGGACGCCAACGAGCTGCTTGAGGGCTTCCTCAAGTCGTCGGAAGAAATTCGCGAGCAGGCGCGCGCGGTCACGCTGATGGCGGGCCACACGGCGGAGTTCTCTGACAAAGGGCAGGCGTCCATTCAGCAGGCGATCGCCGGGATGCACGAAACCAGGGCGCAGGTGGCGGCTATCGCGCAGACGATTGTCCGGCTGGGCCAGCTTACACGGCGCATTGATGAGATCATTATGTCAGTGGGCGAGATCGCCACGCAGTCGAACCTGCTGGCGCTGAACGCCAGCATTGAGGCGGCGCGCGCCGGCGCGCACGGGCGCGGTTTCGCGGTGGTGGCCGACGAAGTGCGCGCGCTGTCGCAGCAGTCCACGGCGGCGGCGCAGCAGGTGCGCGCCACGCTGGGCGAGATTCAGGGCGCGATGCGCGAGACGATCCAGGCGACGCAGGTGGGCCTGCAAGGGGTGGACGCCGGCGTGGCGCTGACGCAGGAAGCGGACCAGGTGATGGCGCACCTGGCGGACAACGTCGGCAGGTCGTACCACGCGGTCAAATCCATCTTCGACGTGATCCGCCAGCAGATGGAGGACCTGGAGCAGATCGCCATCAAGATTGACATGATTGACCACATCATGCAGCAGGGGCTGGCCAGCACGCGCACGGTCGAAACGGTGTCGTCGAACCTGACGCACCTTTCGGACGAGCTGCAGGCGGCTATCGAGCAGGACGTGCCGCCGGAGGCCGCGGATTTCCTAGCGCACGTACAGCAGCAGAATTTGCAGCACGACCGCGAAGAACGCGCCCGACAGCCCCAGTAAGATGCCCATCAGAATGGCCCGGCGCACCAGCCGCCGGCGCTGGCGGCGGTAGGCTTCAGCGCGGCGGCGCGCCTGCGCCCGCTGCCGGATAGCGCGCTGCACCTGCGCTTCGTAAGTGTGAAGCTGGCGGCGCGCCTGGATGTTCAGCGGGTTGATCGCCAGGATATTCTCCAGGCACACCTTGCGGTCGGCGTCGGTTTCAAGAACGCGCAGCAGCGCCAGCCACACCTGCTCGCTGTAAGGGTCGATCAGGGCGGCGGCGCGCCAGTGATCGTGGGCCTCATGCCGGTCGCCGCGTTCCAGGGCCAGCTTGCCCGCCGTCATGTGGTGAGCGAAGCGGGCGCGGCTGCCCTGCGCGGGGGTCTGCACATTGGTCATAGTCTAAAGCGCTGCTCCACACCTCACGGCAGCCACCAGTCGCCGGGGAAATAGCTGTCCTGGGAATTGGTAAGCTGCCAGACAGTCTGATCGTTCAGGTCGGTCACGAAAATGTTATACGCGCCGGTGGCTGTGCGGTTGCTGGCGAAAGCCAGAAACTGACCGTCAGGGCTGATAACCGGGCTGCGGTCGTCAAACTCCGCGCGGACCAGCGCGCGCGGCGTGCTGCTGCCCTCGGCGTTAACCATGAAGATATCGCTGTTTTCGGGCGCGGTCCCCGGCGCGGCGGCGTAGATGATCTGAAGGCCGTCAGCGGTCCAGCGCGGCGTGGTTTCGATAGAGGCGTCCAGGTCTGCCGTAAGCTGGTTGATGACGCGCGTTTCGATGCCGATCACGCTGAACGGTTCGGGCGTCAGGGTTTCGCCTTCCTGCGGCGGGCGCTGCGGCAGCACCGACCAGTTGATGTCGTTAAGCGAGATGATGATGATGTCCGGGCCGGGGCTGGCGCTGTTTTTGTCGTCGCGCACGACGGCCAGCCGCGAGCAGTCCGGCGAGAAGGCCGGGCCGGAATAGCTGACGGTGTCGTTGGTCAGGCGCACGGTCTTGTTGGTGTCGAAATCGTGGATGTAGACCTGCGGCGGCGGCTCGGTAAGCTGGAAATCGCCGCCGCTTTTGGGGCCTTCCGCCGGGGCGGCGATAAACGCGACGCGGTTGGCGGCGCGGCAGTAATCGGGCTGGTCGGTTTCGATAACTGGCGCGTTGAACGTGACAAGCTGCGGCTGCGTGCCGTTGGTGTTGACGGCCTCCAGGCTGAAGCTGAAGGTGGTGGTAAGGTAGCGGCTGTAGATCACGCGCTGGCCGTCGCCGGCGAAGCGCACGTCACGGCCCACCTGGTCGCCGATGCGGGTGGACGAACCCTCGGCGTTGACCTGGAACAGCAGCAGCGGCAGCGCGCCCACGCTTTGCAGGTCGCGCCCGCCCCAGGCCACCAGGCTGCCCTGCACCCGCGCCGGCGGGAGGGGCAGGCCGGGGACGGCGGTGGCCGGCGCTATCTCCGGCGCGGGCGTCCAGGTGGGCGGCAGGTCAGGGCGCGGCGTGGGCGTGTCGGTTCCGTAGATGGCCACCACGGTTTCGGTAGCGGCCTGGGCAGCGGCGGCCTGGGCGGCGGTCGTGGCGGTCTGCGCGCCGGCGATCTCCGTTCTGGCGATGGCCTCGGCGGTCTGGCGGCTGTTGTTGGAAATGATGAAAGCCCCGGCCAGGATGACGATTGCCAGGATGGCGACGACGCCCACCGCCAGGATGGACGTGAGCTGGCGGCGCGACACGCCCGGAATGACTTCCTGCGCTTCCGCCGCCGCCCGCTGGCGGCTGTCCAGCCGCGCCATAAACTGGCGCGCCTTCTCGTTGTCCGGGTTGATAAAGAGGACGTTCCCCAGGCAGACGCGCTTTTCTTCCTCTGTCTCCACAACAGACGCCAGCCAGAACCAGGCTTTTTCGTTGTTCTCGTCGCGCTCGACAACTTCCTCGAATTTCTGGCGGGCAGTTGCCTTGTCGTTGGCGCGCGCCGCCTCGATGCCTTCGCGCAGAAGCTGCTGGATGTCTTGTTGCTCGCTCACTGGGCTTCCTCTCAGTTCTGGGTCAGACGCAGCAGGGGGTCTGGCTGATAGTCGAGCGTCTGGTAGTCGCTGTCGTCCTGCGTCAGCCGCGTGACAGCGGTGCCGCGCAGGTCCACCGTGTACACCTGAAAAACGTCGCCCGCGCGGTTAGAGGCGAACGCCACCAGCCGGCTGTCGGGCGTGAACACCGGCGACCGATCCTCGGCGCTGCCGTCGCCGGCTGTCAGCAGGTAGACGCCCTCGCCGTTAGGCTGCATGGTGTAGATGTCGGCGTCGCCGTTCGCGTCGTTGACAAAGGCGATCAGCCGGCCATCGGGCGACCAGCGCGGCGCGAAGCTGCTGCCGCCGATGGCGGTGAGCAGGGTCGGGTTCTCGCCCAGCGCCGATATGCGGTGCAGGCGGGTGATGCCGGGGCTGTCCTGGTCAGACACGTACACGAGGCTCTCGCCGTCGGGCGACCACGTTGGGTCACGGTCAGCCACACCGTCGTTGACGGTGATCTGGCGCAGGTTGTTGCCATCCTCGGTAATGGTGTAGATTTCGTCGTCGCCGTCGGCGTCGCTGGCGAAGGCGATGCGCACGCCGTCCTGCGCCCAGGCCGGGCCGGAAACGACGCTGTTGAGTGTGGTGATCTGGCGGGCGTCGTCCAGGTTGTTCGCCGGCGCGACGAACAGCTCGCTGCTGGTGGTGGTCAGGGTTTCGTCGCCCTCGCCGGTGGTCGTCGTTACCGCGCGCACGAAGGCGATTTTGCGCCCGGACGGGTCATAGGCGGCGGCAGTGATACCAGCGCCCAGCAGGCGCGGGCTGCTGCCGTCGCCCGCCGCCGCGTACAGCGCCGGCTCAGCGTCGCCGGGGGCCAGGACGACCAGCAGCATGTTGAAAGCGGCCAGCGGGTAGGGCGTGGCCGTTGGCGGCGGGGTCGGGCTGGCGGTTGGCGTGAAGGTAGGCGTGTAAGTAGGCGGCAGGTTCAGCGCGTCGGCGTCAAGCGTGACCAGCACGCCCAGGAACGGCGTCGCCGTGTAGGAAGCCGGGTCCGGGGTGCGGGTGGCCGTCGGGTTGATGGCGGCCTCAGCGGTCGCCCGGTTGACGTCGGGGCTGCCGCCGCCGCCCAGCGCGGTGACGGCGATAAAGATCACCAGCGCCAGCGCCGCCACCGCGAACAGCGCGATAATCAGCAGGCGCAGGCTGCCCGAACGGCCGGTGTCAGGGGCCGCAGCAGGCGCGCCGCCGGCGTTGAGGCGGTTCAGCGCCTCACGGGCGCGCTGGTTGTTCGGGTTTATTTTGAGCGTGTTCTGCAGGCAGGTGCGGCGCTCGTTCAGGCTGTCCGCCACCGACGCCAGCCACATCCAGGCGCTTTCGTTCTGCGGCATGGCGGTGACCACCTGGCGCAGCAGCAGGCGGGCGGTGTCGTGGTCGCCCCGCCGCGCGGCTTCGATGCCCAGGTTGAGTTTTTCCTGTATATCGGCCGGGTTAGACACTAGGCTTCTCCCAGATACACAAGCAGATTAAGCGGGTCAGGCCGGGCGCTCAGCCGAAGCGGATTACGCCGGAGGCCACCGCCAGCAGCACAACCACCAGCAGCACGACCAGCACGCCCACAATCATGCCGAAAATGAGCAGGGTGCGGTTCTCGCGCGCGGCGCGTTTGTAGCTCATACGGTTGAGGGTGGTGCGGGCTTTGGCGTTGTCCGGGTTGACTTCCAGCACCCGTTCCAGCCATTTGCGCCGCTCGGCCTGCGTGGTGGCGATCTGCGCCATCCACAGCATAGCGCGTTCATTGCGCCGGTCTTCGCTCAGGACGCGGCGCAGCATCACGCGCGCGCTTTCGGTGTTGCCGTCGCGGGCGCTGCGGATAGCCATATTCAGCAGTTCTTCACGGTTGGGCTGGCTGCTCTCTTTTGATGACCGTTCGACAGGCACACGATCCCCCTGACAGGTATTCAGCACCTAACTGTATTGTAATGTAAAACCGGGCCGCACAAATCGCCAGATAGTCCCTGCGGCGGGCCGTCCGCGCGGCGCGGTAACACTCTTTTCCGAATTGTAGCCGGAAAGTGGGCGGTTGGCGACGTAAGAACGCGGCGGCGCGCGGGTTTTAACGTTGGTGAACGGCGCGGGGCGGGTTAAACTGAAAGGCGCGTGATTACACGACAGGGGGATAGACGATGAAGTACCGCACGTTTGGCCGCACCGGCTGGGCTGTGAGCGAGGTGGGCTACGGCATGTGGGCGATGGGCGGCGGCTGGTCCGGCTCAGACGACGCCGAGTCGCTGGCGGCGCTGCACCGCGCCGTCGCACTGGGCTGCACCTTTTTCGACACCGCCTGGGGGTATGGCGCGGGCCGCAGCGAAGGGCTGCTGGGCAAGCTGGTGCGCGCCTACCCGGACAAGAAGCTGTATATCGCCAGCAAAATTCCGCCGAAAAACTTCAAGTGGCCGTCGCGGCGCGGCTTCACGCTGGACGAGTGCTTTCCGCCGGAGCATATCCGCGAATACACCGAAAAGAGCCTGGAAAACCTGGGCCTGGACGCGCTTGACCTGATGCAGTTCCACGTGTGGGAAGACGCCTGGGCGCGCGATGAGCGCTGGCAGCGGGCGGCGGACGACCTCAAGCGCGAGGGGCTGATCCGCGCGCTGGGCGTCAGCATCAACCGCTGGGAGCCGGACAACGCGCTGGACACGCTGCGCACCGGCGCGATTGACGCGGTGCAGGTGATCTACAACATCTTCGACCAGAACCCGGAGGACAACCTGTTCCCGCTGTGCGCCGCGCTGGACATCGGCGTGATCGCGCGCGTGCCGTTCGACGAAGGCACGCTCACCGGCACGCTCACCAAAGACACAACCTGGCCGGCGGACGACTGGCGCGCGACCTACTTCGTGCCGGAAAACCTCAACGCCTCAGTGGACCGCGCCGAGGCGCTGCGCCCGCTGATCCCGGCGGGCATGACAATGCCGGAGCTGGCGCTGCGCTTTATCCTGGCCAACCCGACGGTGAGCACAGTCATCCCCGGCATGCGCAAGCTGCGCCATGTCGAGGCCAACTGCGCCGTCAGCGATGGCGCGGCGCTGCCCGCGCAGCTCATCGAAAAGCTGCGCGCGCACCGCTGGGACCGCGTGCCGACGGGTTGGTCGCAGTAAGGGCGTTACAGCGGCAGCTCCAGCTCGATCTCGTCGCGCAGCGGGATGTTGTCGAAGCCGAACAGCGGAATTTCCGGTTTTAGGCGGCGCGCCGCCTCCAGCGCGTTGGGGTACAGCGCCGCCAGGCGGAAACCGCGCCGCTGGTAATAGCGCAGCGCGGGCAGGTTATCGTTGGTGGTGACGAGCCATACGCGGCGGCAGCCGGCTTCCTGCGCGACCAGCCGGACGGCCTCCAGCAGCGCCCCGCCAACGCCCTGGCCTTCAACGACGCTGTTGATGGTGACCACTTCGCAGCCGTCTTCTTCGATGCGGTACGTAACCAGGCCGACTGGCTCGCCGTCGCTTTCGGCGATAAACCCGTCCAGCAGGTGGCCCAGGTACACCTGGCCGCGTGATACAATCCGTGTGGACCCCCACCGTTTGTCGAGGAAATGTGCGATCCAGTTGCGGTCCGTTCGTTCGACAGGGCGGATCGTAAAGCTGCTCACAGGCCAACCTCTCCGTGTGTGCTATCGCACAACAAGCTTCTATCATAACGTTTTTTGCCCGCCGCGCGCTAATACCCTAACCCCCATGCGATGGGGTTAAACCGGCGCGCCCGGCCCGGCTACAATGAAAGAGCAGACAGATAGTTATGGAGGGTGTCTTATGCAGCGCCCACCCTGGCTAAAAGCGGCGCGGCTGGCGCTAATCGCCGGCGCGCTGGCGCTGCTGCTGCTGGCAGCGGCGGGCGTAACGGCCCAACAGACGCCGCCGGCCCACCCGGCGGTGGACCAGATAACGGACGCCGCGCGCGCCGCGTTTCAGACAGCGCTGCACGAGTTTGTCGCCGGGCTGCGCGCGCTGACGCAGATGCCGCTGTCGCTGACGATGCGGCTGGTGTTGACGGTGGGCGGGCTGGCGCTGGTAAGCGCCGGCTGGCGCATGAACTACACAGCGCTGATCATCGCCGGCTTCGCGGCGGGGTCAGGGCTGATCGCGCTGTACCTGTCACGCGGGGGGACCGGCGTCACCTTTATCGCCCTGTTTCTGGGCGGCATTATCGGCGCGGGGATGAGCCTGTTCGTGTTCTACGTGGCGCTGTTCGCGCTGGGGTTTTACGCCGGGGCGGCGCTGGCGCTGCTGGCCGCCGCGCCGCTGGGGCTGGCCCCAGTGACGCTGCTGGGCCTGGGGCTGGCCGGGCTGGCCGGCGGCGCGCTGCTGCTGGCGCTGCGCGGGCCGCTGCTGCTGCTGGCGGCGGCGGCGGCGGGCGGGCTGATGCTCAGCCTGGGGCTGGGGCTGGGGCCGCATGGGGCGGCGCTGGCGGCGCTGGCGGGCCTGCTGGCGCAGAGCGCGCTGTCCGCCGTGTACCCCGCGCCCGCGCCGCAGCAGGCGCGGGACCCTGAACCGTCCGGGTGGGGGCTTTGAGGCGCGTAAGCGCTGCGTATGAATTGCGCGGCACGCGGGTATAAAGCGGGCGCGTGGCGGCGTCTGGAAAGTGTAAACCGCTGACGAACCTGGAGAAACGACGCGATGCCCGTTTTCGACACCCCGATCACCACCGACGACGCCAACCTGCGCAAGGTGCTGTCGCAGAAGCTGCCGGTGCTGCTGTATCTGTATGACAGCCGCCAGAAAAGCGACAAGCCGAGCGACGACGCCGTCGCCGGGCTGGCGAAGAAGAACGCCGGCGCGCTGCTGGTGGCCCGCGTAGATGTCGCCGCCAACCCGGAGACACACCGCCAGTACGGCGCGCTGCCGCTGCCGGCGGTCGTGACGCTGACGCCGGGCCTGTTCGGGCGCAAGACGAAATCGCAGGCGGGCGGCGTCCGCCCGGCTGATATCCGCGCCCACGCCGATTATCTGCTCGACCGGGGGCCAGAGCCGGCGGCGCGCCAGCAGGCCGAAGCGCCCCGCCCGGCCAGCGGCGGCGCGGGCAAAGCCGCCACCGCGCCGGTGACGGACGCCACCTTCAAAAAGACGGTGCTCAACAGCGACCGCCCGGTGCTGGTGGATTTCTGGGCGCCCTGGTGCGGGCCGTGCCGCGCGATCGCGCCGGTGCTGGAGGATCTGGCGGCCCAGCACGCCGGGCGCGTGCGCATCGTCAAGCTCAATGTGGACGAGAACCCGGTGACGGCGCAGCAGTTCGGTGTGCGCTCCATCCCGACGCTGATTCTGTTCAAGGACGGCGCGGTCGCGCAGCGGCAGGTAGGGGCCAACAGCGGCGCGATCCGGCGGATGGTGGAGGACGCGCTCTAGCGCCCCGGCGCGAGCCGCTGCTTCAGCGCCATGCCCCACAGCAGCGGGCGCGACAGCGCCCACAGCAGCGCCGCGCGCGCCGCGCCGTGATGCGCGCGCGTGTAAACGTACAGGTCGCGAAAGTAGACGCGCGTCGCCAGCCAGGTGCGCGTCGCCGCTTTCTCGCGGTGGATGATGGGCGGCCCGGCCAGAAAGCGGAAGTGCGCCCCGGCGAAGCGCCAGGCCAGGTCGTCTTCGGGGAAATAAAGCAGCAGCGCGGCGTTCAGGCACAGATCGGCGCGGCGCATCAGCAGGCACGAACCGGGCAGCACCGCCACGTCACGGTCGGTTTCGCGGTCCCAGCCGTGATACCACTGGCGCATGCGGGCGCGGGCGCGCGCCCCGCGCAGCAGCCAGCCCAGCGGCGTGTGCTGGAGCAGCAGGTAGCTGTAAGTGGGAATTTGCGAGCAGGTGCGCTGGACGCTGCCGTCAGGGTAGCGCAGTTGAATAGTAGCCCCGGTGTACTCGGGGTGCGCGTCCATAAAGGCGACCAGCGCGGCGAGCGCCGCCGGCGGCGGGATCGTGTCCGGGTTGAGCAGCAGCACGTATTCGCCGCGCGCGGCGGCGATGCCGATGTTGTTGCCGGCGCAGAACCAGCGGTTCTCCGGCTGCGGCAGGTACTCTACCCAGGGGTAGACGCGCGCCGCCGCCGCCGCGCTGCCGTCGTTGTCCACCACGATCACCTGCGGGCGCGGCGCGCACGTCTCCAGCGCCGCCAGGCAGGCGCGCAGGTCCGCCCACGTGTTGTAGTTGACGATAACGACGGACAGACGCGGCGCGGCGCTCACAGGCCCTCACGGTCGAACAGAACGCTCATAATCATCAGGTCCAGAAACGCGCCAGCCTTGTAGAACGCCTGCCGGCGCGTGCCCTCATGCACGAAGCCGAGCTGTTCGTACAGCGCGATCGCGCGGGCGTTGTCGGGGAAAACGTACAGTTCAAGGCGGTGGATCAGCGGGTTATCCTGCGCCCAGCGCAGCATGTGCCGCATCAGCGCCGTGCCTACACCCTGCCGGCGCCAGTCCCTGTGCACGCTCAGGCTGAGTTCAGCCGAAAAGCGCAGGCCGCGCTGGCCGCCATGACACTCCGCCATGCCGATAATCTCGCCGCGCGCGACGGCCACCAGGAACAGATGGGTGGGGGAAGCAGCGTACTGCGCCACCAGCTCTGCTTCCTGCTCAACGGTGTAGCGAAATTCATCCGCTGAAGCCATGCCGATGCCGTTGTTCGGCTCGTCAGCCAGCATGCGCACGTAAGCGACCATGCGGGCTGCATCTTCCGGCACTGCCTCACGAATGATATAGTCAGCGCTCATAGGCCGTCACCCTTCACTGCTGCCGCGTGACCGCCAGTGTACAGCAGGACGCGGCAGGTCTCAACTGCCGGGCGCGCCGCCGGTTTTAGCCGCAGGCAAGGCCGCGCGCCTACAACTAAAAATGTGAGCGGGCGCTGCGCCGGAGGGAACGATACACCATGCCTGACGTCTCCATCATCATCGTCAACTGGAACGCGCAGGCGCTGCTGGCGAAATGCCTGCGCCACGTCCAGGACACGGTTAAGCGCGTCAGCTACGAGGTGATCGTGGTGGACAACCACTCCAGCGACGGCAGCCAAGACATGGTGCGGCGCGACTTTCCCGCTACGACGCTCATCGCCAACAGCGACAACAAAGGTTTCGCCGCCGCCAACAACCAGGGCATCGCGGTCAGCCAGGGGCGCTATGTGCTGCTGCTCAACAGCGACGCCTTCGTCGAGGACGGCACGATTGACGAGATGGTGGCGTTTATGGATGCGCGCCCGGACGCGGGCATGGCGGCCTGCAAGCTGCTGTACGAGGACCGCCGCCTGCAGCGGTCGTGCAGCCGCTTCCCCACGCTGGAGACCGAGCTGTACACAGCGGTCGGGCTGGAGAAGCTGTTCCCGCATCACCGCGTGTTCGGCAAGTACCTGCTGGGCGACTGGGACTATGACGATGTGCGCACGGTGGACGTGGTGATGGGCGCGTTCATGCTGGTGCGGCGGGACGCCATTGACCAGGTGGGCGTGATGGACGAGGGGTACTTCATGTACTCTGAAGAAGTGGACTGGTGCTACCGCTTCAAGCAGGCGGGCTGGAAAACGTACTTTAACCCGCGCACACAGGCGGTGCATCTGTGGGGCGGGACCAGCAAACAGGTGCGCTGGGAAATGTTCATTGAGCTGTACCGCAGCCGCCTGCGCTTCTTCCGCCGCAGCTACGGCGCGCTGTCCGCCTTCCTGCTCAAGCTGATTTTGGGCGTCAACTGCCTGGTGCGCATCGTCCCCGGCGCGCTGTACTACCGCGCGGGCGGCAGCCAGGAACAGCGCCAGAAACACGCGGCCTTCCGCCAGCTTCTGGCGCAGCTTCCGGGCCTCTAGGTTGCGTTGACATTTTCGCTTTTCCCCTCACCCCGCGCTGCGCGCCACCCCTCTCTCGTGGAACGGGCGAGGGGTAAACCGCTGCGACCCGTTCTGTCCCCCCTCTCCTGCTTTGCGGGAGAGTGGGCCGGGGGGTGAGGGCAAACGTCAACAGAACTTAGCCTCACTTCCGGGGATGCCCGGCGCGGGGTATACTGCCATCTGTTCGCCGCTGATATTCCGGGGACAGACAGGCCGATGATCCCATTCAACGACCTCAAACCGCTGCACACCCTGCTGGCCGATGAGCTGAACGCCGCCGCGCTGCGCGCCCTCA
The DNA here is from genome assembly GCA_048499435.1 of Anaerolineae bacterium. Classification (GTDB taxonomy): domain Bacteria; phylum Chloroflexota; class Anaerolineae; order Aggregatilineales; family Phototrophicaceae; genus DAOTWC01. Next base: position 4,640 of record JASNZW010000002.1, on the reverse strand, counting down.
ACAGCGGTTGGTACATCCTGGGGCCAGAACTGGCCGCTTTCGAGGCTGAGTTCGCCGCCTATCACGGCGTCGGCCACGCGGTCGGCGTCGCCAACGGGACCGACGCGATTGAGCTGGCGCTGCGCGCCGGGGGCGTCGGGCCGGGCGACGAGGTGATCACGGTGGCGCACACCGCCGTGCCGACGGTCTGCGCGGTCGAGCGCGCCGGCGCGACGCCGGTGCTGGTGGAGATCAACCCCGACACGTACACGATGGACCCGGACGCGGCGCGGGCGGCGATCACGCCGCGCACGAAAGCGCTGCTGCCGGTTCACCTCTACGGCCACCCGGCGGACATGGACGCGCTGGGGGCGCTGGCGGCACAGCACGGCCTGCTGCTGGTCGAGGACTGCGCCCAGGCGCACGGCGCACGCTGGCGCGGGCGGGTGGTGGGCGCGTTTGGCCACCTGGCCGCCTTCAGTTTTTACCCCACCAAGAACCTGGGCGCGGCGGGCGACGGCGGCGCGGTGATCACCAGCGACGCGCAGCTGGCCGAACGCCTGCGTCTGCTGCGCAATTACGGCCAGGCTGTGCGCTATCACAACGTTGTGCGCGGCGTGAACAGCCGGCTGGACGAGGTGCAGGCGGCTATCCTGCGCGTGAAGCTGGCCCACCTGGACGCGCACAACGCCCAGCGCCGCGCCCTGGCCGCCAGCTATGACGGCGCGCTGGCCGGCGTGACGCTGCCGCGCGCGGTGGGCGCTGTTGAGCACGTGTACCATCTGTACGTCGTGCGCCACCCGCAGCGCGACCGCCTGATGCAGGCGCTGCAGGCGCGCGGCGTGGGCACGCTGATCCACTACCCCGTCCCGGTGCACCGCCAGGAAGCGTATGCTGACCTGGGCTACCGGCCCGGCAGCCTGCCGCTGACCGAACAGGCCGCGCGCGAGATCCTGTCGCTGCCGCTGTATATCGGCCTGACGGCGGCCGATGTTCAGGCGGCGGCCGCCGCCGTCAGCGCCTGCGCCGCAGAATTACAGGCTGGCGGCTGACCCCCGCAGTATAAAACAGACAGAAACCTGACAAAAGGATGTTAGGCAACCGTTAGGCTGTCATGGCATCGTTAGGCTGATACCACACGACGACCATGAAGGGCGCAGCGTATGAACATCCTGTCAATCGTTATTCCTGCCTACAACGAAGAAAACGGTGTTGGCGAAGTGATCAAGCGTGTACTGGCGGTGGAGCCAGAGCTGAAGAGCGTCGGGCTGGACGGCCTGGAGCTGATCGTCGTGGACGACTGCTCCAAAGACCGCACCGCCGAGATCGTGCGCAGCTTCGCTGACCAGGGCGTCGTCCTTGTTCAGCACAAGATCAACCGCAACTACGGCGGCGCGCTCAAGACCGGCTTCCGCTACGCGCAGGGTGACTATCTGGCGTTCATGGACGCTGATGGAACCTACCCGCCGGAGTACTTCCCGGCCATGTTCAAGGCGCTGAAGGAACACAACGCCGACCTGGTGATCGGCACGCGCATGGCCGGCGCGGACAGCGATATGCCCCTGACGCGGCGCATCGGCAACACGGTTTTCGCCGGGCTGGTGAGCATCATCGGCAGCGTGCGCATCACTGACAGCGCCAGCGGCCAGCGCATCCTCACGCGGGCGGCGCTCACCAAGCTGTACCCGCTGCCGGACGGCCTGAACTTCACGCCGGTGATGAGCACGCGCGCCCTGCACGAAGATATCAAGATGATCGAAGTGCCGATCCGCTACGAAGAGCGCGACGGCGAAAGCAAGCTCAGCGTGGTGCACGACGGCCTGCGCTTCCTGTTCAGCATTCTGGGGACCGCCGCCGTTTACAACCCGGTGCGGCTGCTGGGCGGCCTGTCGCTGGTGGCGGTCGGCCTGGCGCTGCTGGCGCTGCTGCCCTGGATGCTGGCTGTCAGCCAGGGCGTGCAGGACCGCAGCGGCTACGTCAACCTGCTGTTCCTGGCGATGACGCTGGCGATCGCGGCGGTCAACCTGTTCAGCACCGGCACGGTGTTCAACTACATTGTGTCGCTGTTCCACCGCCGCCCGATTCGCCAGGGGCTGCTGGGGCGGCCGGTGTTCCGCCAGCCGCTGGAGCAGCGCTTCGGCGTGATCGGCGCGGCGCTGTTCGCCTTCGGCGTGGTGCTGTTCGTGGCGGCGGTGCTGCTGCCGTCGGCTGAGCCGGCCTGGTTCCTGCTGTTCCCCAGCGCCATGTTCATCATGACCGGCATCCAGCTTGGCATGAGCTGGCTGCTGGTGAAGGTTCTGACTGAGCTGAGCAAGCGCGACTTCAAGGCTGAGGCTGACCTGGGCGCGAACGTTGAGTTCGTCAGCGACGAGACCGTGATCCTGCCGGCCGCGCCTGACCTGGCCTGAGCTGGCCGCCGGCGAACGCGCTGGCGACGCCCACCCTGACACGAGCGACTATCTAGAGGAAATCTGTATGGCAACGCACTTCGACAACAATGCCTATGACGCTGTCCTCAAGGCAGCTTATCGCAGCGACACCCCCTACGCCGGCGGCGAGATGTCGGGCCGGAAAGACCTGGAATCGAAGCTGATGGAGAACCTGGGCACGCGCCGCGTGTCGAAAGTCTCTAACGTGCGCTTCCCTGACGCCGACCCGATCGTCGCCAGGTTCAACACGGACTACGAAACGTACAACGTGGATGTGCTGCTGGTCAACCCGCCCGCGCCGGACGGCGGCATCTGGATTCGCAGCCAGCACCGCGTGGGCCGCCGCAGCCGTGAGAACATGATCTGGGGGCAGGTGTCGCTGGCGCAGATGGCCGCCGTGCTCTACCCCGATTACAGGGTGGCCGTGATCGACGCCATCGCTGAGCGCATGACGTGGCCGGAGTTTGACGCCAAGCTGCGCGAACTCAAGCCGCGCTACTACCTCACCCAGCTTACCGCGCCCACGCTCACCAACGACATGTACGGCTGCTTCCTTGCCAAGAGCATCGGCGCGACGACGATGGCGTTCGGCACGCACGTCACGCCGCTGGCGGTCGAGACGATGCGCCCGCACCCGGCGCTCGACTACTGCCTGCGCGGCGAGCCAGAGATGACGCTGCGCGAGGTGGTGGACACGCAGATGGGCCGCACCGAGTTCAGCCCGGAGATCGAGAAGCTGTACCGCACCACCGACCCCACCTGGGAACCGGTCGTGGCGCAGCGCGACCCCGCGACCGGCCACTATGACATGAGCCACGTCAAGGGGCTGGTCTGGCGCTCGAAGGGCGAGATCGTCCGCAACCCGGACCGCAACTTCATCCCCAACCTGGACGATCTGCCCATCCCGATGCATCACCTGCTGCCGCTGGATAAGTACCGCACAGCGGTGCTGGACGGCACATACCAGTTCATCGTGACCAGCCGGGGCTGCACCGCCGGCTGCACCTACTGCATCAAGCACGTCAGCTACCAGCACGCCCTGCGCCTGCGCAGCCCTGAAAACATCATGGCCGAGATCAAGATGCTGGCCGGGCTGGGCGTGAAGAACATCCACATGTACGCCGACCTGTTCACCGCCAACCGCGAGCAGGTGATGGGCATCTGCGACGGGCTGATTGACTCCAAGCTGGGCCTTAAGTTCACCTGCAACAGCCGCGTGGACTATGTGGATGAAGAAATGCTGATGAAGATGGGCCAGGCGGGCTGCTCGGTCATTTCCTGGGGCATCGAGAGCGCCAGCGAGCAGATTCTCAAGAGCGTGCACAAGGGCACGCAGCCGGCCCGCGCCCGCCAGAGCCTGGCGTGGTCGCGCCAGGCGGGCATCCGCAACATGGGCTACTTCATCATCGGCCTGCCGGGCGAAACCCGTGAGACCATCCAGGAAACGATTGACTTCAGCAAGGAACTGCCGCTTGACCTGGCGATCTTCCACATCGCCGCGCCCTACCCTGGCACGCCGTTCTTCTTCCAGGTGATGGAGAACAACTGGTTCAAGCCGGGCACGCGCTGGGAACAGGTGGACATGGACCAGTCAACTGTGCTGCAGTACGACAACCTCAGCGCGGAGGACCTGGAGGCGGAGGCGCGCCGCGCCATGCGCGAGTGGATGTTCCGCCCTGGGCCGATCATCACCTACGCCAAGTCGCTGCGCAACCTTGGCGCGCTGCGTTCCGCGATCGACGTGGGGCTGCAGCAGATGCGCTGGGCGCTGTTCCCGCGCGCCGCGCACTAAGCAAGCGCGGAACCAAGTCCCCTCTCCAACGCAACCTCACCCCTAAATCCCCTCTCATAGGAGAGGGGATTTGCGGCCGCGTGCTTGCTTGTCTCCCCCTCTCCCCATGGAGAGGGGGCTGGGGGGTGAGGTCGCGCCGGGGGGTGAGGTACACAACCTCACCCCTAAATCCCCTCTCCATAAGAGAGGGGACTTGCGGCCGCGCGCTTGCTTGTCTCCCCCTCTCCCCATGGAGAGGGGGCCGGGGGGGTGAGGTCGCGCCGGGGGGTGAGGTACACAACCTCACCCCTAAATCCCCTCTCCATAGGAGAGGGGACTTGCAGCCCGCGCTTGCTTGTCTCCCCCTCTCCCCATGGAGAGGGGGCCGGGGGGTGAGGTCGCGCCGGGGGGTGAGGTTGCAAAGGCCGGGGGGGGAGGTCGCGCCGGGGGGGTGAGGGCGC
>JASNZW010000001.1:0-1019760 GCA_048499435.1 Anaerolineae bacterium | reverse complement strand
GCGGGCGGCGGCGGGGGTGGGGGGGGGGGGGGCCGGGGGGTGAGGTCGCGCCGGGGGGGTGAGGTCGCGTGCGGCGGGTGCGGTCGCGTGCGGCAGGCGAGCGCAGGCTGACCGCCTATGGACGCGCCCGCGCCCGCGGTGTTATAGTGATGCCCGTTGACTGGTTTGTGCCTTATTGTAAGCGACGATTGATGACTGACCGCTATCTCAGACGCGCGCTCTTTACCCTGCTGCTGGCGCTGGTCCTCAGCGTGAGCGCCGTGGGCGCGGCGGCGCAGGGCGGCACGCCCGCCGAAGTAGCCGCCGCCTTTCTGGACGCCTGGGCCGCCGGCGACTATGACGCCATGTACGCGCTGATCAGCGCGCGCAGCCAGACGCTGTACGATATCAACGTGTTCCGCGCCGCCTACAGCGAGGCCGACGGCGCGACAGGCAAAACCGGCCTGGCCTACGCCATCAGCGGCGCGCAGCTTCAGGGCACGTCGGCGGCGGTCACTTACGACATCACGCTGGAATCGGCCTTTTTCGCGCCAATCACGGACAGCGGGCGCACGATGCGGCTGGTGCAGACGGCGAACGGCTGGCGCGTGGCCTGGTCCAGCATGGACATTTTCGACGGCATGGCCCCCGGCACGCAGTTACGCGCCGCCGGCCAGCGCAGCCAGCGCGCCAACATCTATGACCGCAACGGCGAGCTGCTGGTTGAGGAAGGCGGCACAGTGACCGCGCTGTACCTGCGCCGCGCCAACATCCCCGACGAAGCCGCCTGTCTGGACCTGCTGGCGCAGCTTCTGCGCCGCCAGCGCCAGGACTTGCAGACGTTTTTCAACCGTTACCCCACGCTTGACACGGTGTTTTACGTCGGGGAAGTTGACGCCGACGTCTACACCGCCAACAGTCAGGTCCTGAGCGAGACCTGCGGCATCCTGTTGGACAACACGCTTGACCGCCAGACCCGCCGCTACTACCGGGGCAACGCCATTTCCCACGTGACCGGCTACGTGGGCCAGATTCCCGCCGACCAGCTTGATGAGTGGCAGGATCGCGGCTACCAGAGCGGCGACCTGGTGGGGCGCGGCGGCATCGAGCTGGCGTTTGAGGACGAGCTAAGCGGACAGGCGCGGCGCGTGCTGAGCATCGTTGAGCCAGGCGGCACGGTGGTGCGCGAGCTGTCCACCACTGAGGGCCAGCCGGCCCAGCCGGTCACGCTGACCATTGACCGTGACCTTCAGGTGATTGTGGCGCAGGCCCTGGCCGACGCCTTCAACTATGCTGAGCCGACCTGGGGCGCGCGCGATGTCTCGACCGGCGGCGCGGCGGTGGTGCTGGATATCCACACCGGCGCGATCCTGGCGGCGGCCAGCTACCCCCTGTTTGAGCCGGACCTGTTCAACCCGGACACCTACTGCTGCACGATCATCACCGCCGGCGACCGCATCGCTGAGCTGTTCAATGACACGCGCACCCCTCTGTTCAACCGCGTGTTTCAGGGCCAGTATGCGCCCGGCTCGGTCTTTAAAATCGTGACGACCGCCGCCGCCGCTGAAGAAGGCATCTTCGGCTATGACGACACCTTCTACTGCGACCTGCGCTGGGACGGCGCGCCCTACGGCGATACCGTCGGCTTCGAGCGCAAGGACTGGCGCTTTACCGACGGCATGGAGCCGGCGGGCGAGATCACGATGGCGCAGGCGCTCACATCGTCGTGCGACCCGTTCTATTACCAGATGGGCGCGGAACTTTACAACCGGCGCGGCCCCTCCACGCTGATTGACTACGGCCAGCGCATGGGCCTGACGCGCTCCGGCATTGATTACTATGGCGCTGAAGCCCCCGGCGAAATCCCGCTGCCCAACAACGTGTCGGCGGCCATCAACGAGGCGGTTGGCCAGGGCGACGTGAAGCTCTCGCTCATCCAGATGGCCAAGCTGGTCGCGGCGGTCGCCAACGGCGGGACCGTTTACCAGCCGTACCTGGTGCAGCGCATCGGCGGGATGGACGACGCGCCCCCGGTCTTTGAGGCGCAGCCGCAGGTGATCGGCAGCCTGGAACTGCGCCCGGAGACGCTGGCGACGCTGCACGAGGGCATGTGCGCCGTCACCGTTGACGAAGAACTGGGCACGGCTGTCTGGCCGTTCGAGAACGCGCCGTTCACCGTGTGCGGCAAAACCGGGACGGCGCAGACCGCGCGCTACCCGAACGCCTGGTTCGTGTCCTACTCCCCGGCGGACAACCCGCAGATCGCCATCGCCGTGATGGTCGAGCAGTCGCTGGAAGGCTCGCAGATCGCCGCGCCGATCACGCGCCGCATCCTGGAGGACTACTACAACCAGGAACGCTTTGGCTTCCCGCCCTTCTGGTCTGAGGGGCCATACGTCCCGCTGCAGGCCCCCGAAGGCGGCACGATCGGCGGGTGAGCGGGCGCGCTAACGGCCCGGCAGCCGGATGCTGGCGAAGCGCCGCGTCGTCTCGGTGATGCCGCGCTCCACTGGCAGGCGCTCCATGCTGGACGCGCCGACGAAGCCCGCCACCGCTGTCAGCGTCAGCAGGCGCTCGACATCCTCCGGCGTGACGATCGGCCCGCCGTGACACAGCGTGAGAATGTCCGGCCTGACGGCGCGCGCCGCCGTCTGCATCTCGTCCACCAGCGCGGCGGCCTGCTCCAGCGTCATCGTTTCCTCAGCGCCAACTGAGCCGCCGGCGGTCAGGCCGACGTGCGCCAGCAGCAGGTCACAGCCGGCCTGCGCCATCAGGCGCGCCTCGGCGGCGTTAAACGCATAGGCCATCGTGAAGCTGCCCTGCTCGTGCGCCAGCGCGATCATCTCGGCTTCTTTATAGTAGCCCATGCCGGTTTTTTCCAGCGTCGCGCGGAAGTTGCCGTCAATCAGGCCGACGGTCGGGAAGTTGTTCACACCGGAAAAGCCGGCGTCCATAATGCGCCGCAGGTGCGCGCGCATCACGCGCGTCGGATCGGTCCCGTTAACCGAACAGATAACCGGCACGTCCTTCACCACCGGCAGGATGTAGCGCTCGCCCATCTCCAGCGCGATAGCGTTGGCGTCGCCGTAGGCCAGCAGGCCGGAAAGCGACCCCAGGCCGTGCATCCGGTACAGGCCAGAGTTGAACACCAGCAGCAGGTCAGCGCCGCCCGCTTCCTCGAACTTGGCTGAGATGCCGGTCCCGGCCCCGGCGGCGACGATGATGTGGCCGCTGTCCAGCCGCGCGCGCAGCCGGGCCAGCAGTTCCTGGCGGGTATATTGTCGCATCGTGAAAAGCCTCCCTTGTGGTTGGCCGCGCCGCCTGGCCGGGGCGCGGTTACAGGTTAAGCAGCTCAAGCAGCAGTTGGGCGGCCAGCGCGGCAAACGCCGGGTCGTCCAGGTGATGCTCGCTTTCGACCACGCGGACAGCCGGGTTAAGCGCCGCCCGCAGGGTGTCGAACAGGGCGGCGTTGGCCGCCGGGTCGTAGAAAATTTTGCCGGGCCGGTCAATGCTGGACAGGCCGCCCAGCGGCAGCGCCACCACCACCGGCCCGCGCGCCTGGTTGAGCTTGTCGGCGATAAAGCGCGCGATCGCCACGTTCTCGGCGGCGTTGGTGCGCATGGTGGTCATCGTCGGGTTGTGGAAGTTGAGCGTGCGCCCGGCGAAGCGCTCCGGGACCTGATCGCGTGGGGGCAGCACGATTGTGTCCGCCGCGCCCGGCACGATCACCTGCGGCAGCCCCAGCGCGCCGGCGGCGGCCAGCCGGTCTGGGCCGGCGTCGTGCAGGCCGCCCACCAGGTGCGCGCCGATCTCTGCCAGCGTCATGTCCAGTACAGCGTGGATGCGGCCCAGCCGCAGCAGGCGTTCCATTGTGCGCCCGCCGACGCCCGAAGCGTGGAACACCCAGGTTTCATACCCGGCCTGCTCAACATCCTGGCGCGCGCGGCTGACGCCGGGCGTTGTCGTGCCGTACATCGTCAGCGCGACGACCGTTTTCCCCGACGGCGCGTAGGGCTGGTGGCCGCGCGCCATGCCGCAGACAGCGGCGGCGGCGTTGTTCAGCACCATCTCCAGCAGCGGGTTCAGCCCGCTGATGTCCAGCAGCGACGGCATCATCACGATGTCTGAGATGTCCACATGCCAGCGCGTGTTGCCCGACGCCAGCGTTGAAACCAGCACCTTCGGCACACCGTAGGGCAGCGCGCGCATGGCGGCGGCGCAGATGGTCGTGCCGCCGCTGCCGCCCGCGCCGATCACGCCGTGCGCGCGCCCGCTGGCGATGATGTCCGCCAGCAGCGCGGCAGCCCCGTCGCAGATAACGCTGACGGCCTCGCCGCGCGGCAGCGCGCGCACCGCGTCAATGTCCTGGCCGGCGGCGCGCGCCACCTCCGCCGATGAGATATCGGCCTGAAAGGGTGTGTCGCGGTTGGCGCTGACATCCATCAACAGGGCGCGGCAGCCATGCGCGCGCACACGCTCCGCCAGAAAGGTGAGTTCAGCGCCTTTGGTGTCCATCGTGCCCATGACAATCACTGCCGGGGCGCTTGCCATCTTCGACTCCTGTTCACACGGTCACCGTCCGCCGATCATAACGCGCTGGCCGCGCCCTGTCATCCGCGCTGGACTGGCAAGGCCCGCGCCGGGAATCAAAAACCCCCTGGCCGCGCGGCCAGGGGGTTCGTTAAACGTTTGCGGCGCGTCAGGCGGGCACTTCTTCCGTCACCTTAACGGCTTCCACGTCCAGCGCGATCTTCACTTCCCGGCCTACCAGCCAGCCGCCGGCCTCCAGCGCCACGTTCCAGGTGAGGCCGAAGTCCTCGCGGTCAATGGTCACTTTGCCGGTGAAGCCGACGCGCTGATCGCCCCAGGGGCTGGTGGCCTCACCCAGGTATTCAGCGTCCAGCACCACTTCGCGCGTGACGCCGCGGATGGTCAGGTCGCCGTAGATTTTGGCGTGCTGGCTGTCTCGCGGCTCGACGCGCGTGCTCTTGAACGTGATCGTCGGGTAGTTGGCGACGTCGAGAAAGTCCTGGCTCTTGAGGTGGTTGTCGCGGTCAGCCATGCCGGTCGAGACCATGTCAGCCGTTGGGATAACCGCCTCCACGCGCGCGGCGGCGGGGTTGGCCGGGTCAAACTCAAGCGTGCCGCTGACGTTGCGAAAACCGCCGCGCACCGTGGCGATCATCATGTGGCGGGCCGAAAACTCAGCCGCGGTGTGGGTGGGGTCGAAGTTCCAGGTTGCCATTGTGCCGTCCCTCCAGGGAATTAGTGGACTGTGGTCCGCTTATCAATAAGCTTAGTATACCAGGGAATATTCGCCCCAGGCTGAATATCTGATTAGAAACGGACGGCGGTCCGATCAGGGGATGATGAACGCCAGCAGCGCGTGCAGCCCAGCGACGATGCGTTCGACATCGTAACCCAGGACGCGGCGCTGGAAGGCGATCATCTGCACATCCAGCAGCATGTAGATTGCGTCGGTGAAGTAGCTCAGGTCGCCGCTGAAGCCGGCGCGCAGCAGCAGCGCGTGAATCGTCTGCCGCCACCACAGATGCGCCGGGCGGGCCAGCATCAGGCGGGGGTCAACCATGAGCAGGTCGGTGTTGTGGGCGGTAAAATGCGCCGCTTCTTCGACAAACCACAGCAGATCAGCGCGCGGGTCGCCCTGCTGGCGCAGGCGCAGCAGCGTGCGTTCCTGCAGCGCGCGCATTTCCTCGTCCAGCAGCGCGTGGCAGAGCTGAGCCTTGCTGTCGAAGTTGCGGTACAGCGTGCCCTTGCCCATCCCCGCCGCCTCGGCGACAGCCGACATCGAAATGGCGTCCACGCCGTGCTGGTCGAACAGGCGGCGCGCAGTTTGCAGCAGCAGCGCGCGGTTTTTCACCGCGTCGGACCGGTGCGGCAGGGGGGCGGGCCGGAACAGGTTGTTGGCCATCTAGCGCGTCGTGACGTGCGTGGGCCTGATCTTATAGGTCACGCGCGTCTCGCGCGCGCCCTGTTCAAGCGGGGCCACGCCGCCGTAATACTGATCGACATTGCGGTACCGTTTCGCCAGCGCGTTGATCATGTCAAGCGCGCCTGTCTCGACCGCCACCGCGATCCCGCGCACTTCCAGGTAGCGATAAGGGTTGTCCGGGTCAATCACCAGCACAGTCACGCGGGGGTCAGCGGTCATGTTGCGGTCTTTCTGCCGGCCGCGCGCCGTGTTGATGAGGATGTGCGTACCGTCATACATGAACCACACTGGCGACGCCTGCGGCTGGCCGTTGGGCATCACCGTCACCAGCGTCACGACAATCGGCCGCTCCAGTAAATCGCGATGCGAGGCGGGAATAGCTGCTGAAGCGGGGATCGTTGCTGTCATAATATCGTCCTCTCTGCGTCTCGGCTATGCTGCGCGGTGTTCACTCTGGCGTCAGGACGCCGGCGGCCTGGGCGCGGGCCAGCACACTTTCAGCGTAGCGCACCATCGGCAGGTCAATCATTTTGCCGTCCAGCACGAACACGCCAGCGCCGGCTTCCTGGTGTTCCCGGTAAGCGGCGATCACGCGGCGGGCGCGGGCGATATCGTCCGGGCGCGGGGTGAACACACGGTAGATCGGCTCTAGCTGGCGCGGGTGAATCGCCAGCTTACCAGTGTAACCCATATAATGCGCCTGCTCAGCGTCCGCCGCCAGCCCGGTCAGGTTCTCCAGGTGGACGTAGGGCGTGTCAATCGCGTCCAGGCCCAGCGCGCGCGCGTGGATCACGACGGCGCTGCGCGCGTAGAACACTTCCCAGCCGTCCGGCGTGCGCAGCGCGCCCATATCGCCCGCCAGGTCCTCCGCGCCGAAGATCAGCCCGCCCAGGCGCGGCGTGCTTTCGACAATATCGCGCAGGTTCACTACGCCGCGCGCCGTCTCTATGATCGGGAACAACTGGATCGCGCCGCCGGGCCAGCCGCGTTCGTGTTCGGCAGCCACCACCAGCCGCGCCACCTGGCTCAGCTCCACCCCCGACTCGACCTTAGGGACGACGTAGCCGTCCGGGCGGAAGGGCACGGTGGCCTGAATATCGGCTTCATAGCCGGTGCCCGCGCCCACGACGTTGATGCGCACCAGCCGTTCGGCGCGCCCGAAGTCCAGCTCGCGCAGGGCGGCGGCGGTGATCTCGCGCGCGGCCGCTTTACGGCTGAAGGCCACGCCGTCCTCCAGGTCCATGATCACGGCGTCAAGGTCAAGGGCGGCGGCTTTTTCAATCTTATGCCGGTCATCGCCAGGTACGAACAGCAGCGCGCGGCGCACTCTCATGGTCACCTCACGTCGTGAATGTCGCTGATTGCCAGCTTCAGAGTGTACCGAAGCGCCGCTGTGTCGGCAAGGCGGGGTGAGGCTCGATGCTGATCTACAGCTCAACGCTCAGGCCAGCGCCAGCGCGACGACGCCGACGATCAGGCCGATCGCCAGGCCGTAAGGCATGGTGATGCGCAGCACATCGCCATCGCGATCTTTCAGGTTGACTGTGCTGCAGCCCACGATAATCTTGGCCGGCGCGATCATGCTGCCAATCGCGCCGCCGGTGGTTTGCGCGGCCAGCAGCAGCGCCGGCGTGATGCCCAGAATGTGCGCGATGTTGTTCTGCAAGGGGCCAAGCAGCACGTTCGAGTTGTTGTTGCTGCCAGTGGCGAACGCCCCGACCATGCCAACCAGCGGTGAAACCACGGGGAAGAAACGGCTAAGTCCGCCGCTCAGCGCCTCAGCCAGCAGCTGCGTCATGCCGGTGAACTCCATCAATGTTGAAAGCCCCACCATCGTCACGATGCCGATGGTCACTGGCAGCGCGGCGCGCGAAGCCTTGCGCAGCGCCAAACGCCCGTCACCCCGCCCCAGCAGACCAATGCTGCGGTAGATAAGGTAGCTCAGAACTGTGACCAGCAGCACGATCGTTCCCGGATGGGTCAGGGGGTAGATGACTTGTTCAAAGTGCGGCGCCCCATAGGGGAAGGCGATGCTCCACTTAACAGTTTTAAGCGCCTGGTTGAGCGGCGCGATCAGAACAACGCCAGCGAAGATCACGGTTAAAGCGCTGTAACTGGCTACTGCGGCCCTTAGCGGGGTTGAACTGCCCGCGAGCAAAGGGCCGGCTGCCTCAGCCGGCGGAGCGCCTGCGCGCTTCAGCCTGGGCAGCCTTACGAGCAGCGCGCCCGCGCCAATCCCGGCCAGCCCCGCCAGAAGGCCCGCCATTGAGGCTAAGCCTGAGGCCGCTGCCGCGTACTGAGTCAGGCTCATAGTCGCCGTAAGGATGACGATCAACAGCCCATAGCCTGTCAGCCTGAGAATCCGCATGGTAGCAAACCCGCATAAAAGGCAGGTGAAGCCGAGCAGCACCGCAGCATACGGGATGATCGCATTTGGGTCGGCATTAGTGACGCTGATCAGCGTTTGGAAGATAACGCCCATATCGCCGAACGCGACCGACCACGCATGGCCGACCGCCGCCGCCGCGACAGCGGCAACCGGTGTAACACCGAGCGTTACCAGCATTGGCGCGATTATCGCAATTGGAATGCCGAACCCGGCAACCCCTTCGAGGATAGCGCTGAAGGTCCACGTCAGCATGATTAACAGCAGGCCGTGGTCGGTGATAAGTTTCCGCAGGGCGCGCGCGGTCGCCTCGATGCCACCAATCTCATTAACCAGATTGTATAAAATGAGCGCCGGCCAGAGGACAATCAGCACCAGCGCAGAGATAACAAGCCCCTTAACCTGCGATACCAGCAGTGTCGAAGAAGTTAACCCAAAGAAAGCCCCTGCGACCGCTATCCCGATGAGAAGGCCGATAGGGCCGGCGCGCTGTCCGCCCCAGCGAAAGACAGTCATCACAGCCAGAACCATCAGTATTGGGTAAAGCGCCGCAATGACGCGCGCCGGGGGCCAGAACGGCGCAGTAATGATCGCGCCCATTAACAGTGCAATCGCAGCCGCGCTTGTAATAATCTTTGGCATGATTGTCATCTTTGGGTTGGCAGTAGATATAAAGTTTGCAGCGGGTCCTGCAAAGCCCCCTGCACGGTGTAGCGAAAAACTGACTGCTGATTTGTTGACTCCGGCTATGGTTCACGTTATACTGGTCCTACCAGACAGACCGATCATACCACAAAAGTGTTTTTAAGGTTTATCTGCTGAGACTGATATGGATGCCACTCGTATTTATGAGCAGATTGTTACCAAAATTGAGCAGCAAATTCTCAGCGGAGAGCTTACGCCCGGTGACAAGCTGCCTTCAGAGCGCGAGCTGACTAAGGAATTCGGTGTGAGCAGGGTAGCGGTGCGCGAGGCCGTAAAAACGCTTCGGGAAAAAGGGCTGGTTGACATTCAGCTTGGCCGCGGAACCTTTGTCACCAACCAGACGGCCAGCGCAATGCGACGCTCGTTCAACGCGCTGATAAAATTTGGCTATACTGATGCTTTTTATGATCTGACGGAAATACGTGAAATTCTGGAGCCGGAGATCGCTGCGCAGGCAGCTTTGAATATAACCCCGGAGCAGCTTAGCGCCCTCCGGCAGACTATAGAGATTTTAGACGATCATCGGTACAACGTTGAAGCGTGGGCACAGGCGGACTCTGAGTTTCACGGCATTCTGGCAGAGGCGATGGGAAACAGGATTATTCCCATTCTGCTCAATTCAGTAACGGCGCTCATACACGACCAGCGTCGGCGCCTGATTCAACTGCCTGATCGGGGCAGGATAACTCGTGAGGAACATCAGCGGATTCTTGATGCTGTTGCTGCCCAGGACCCGCAAGCTGCGCGCGCCGCGATGCTTGATCACCTGAGGCGCGTTCGCGATGACTGCCCGCTCATTACGGCCGAACCGTCAGTGGAAGACGAAGGAAACACGAACCGATAGCGATTACAGCAGCTCGTCAGCTATTTCCGCAGCCGCGGCCTGGCCGGCAACCTGTGCCGACCGCGCGGCTGGTTGCTAATCAGAACGACATTATTTCGGTAAAAGGAGGGCAAAGGCGAACAACGGCACTATCATATTTCGGGCACGATGCAGCTTTCAAGGAGAAAAGGAAATATGAAACGCAAGCTTTTTCTGGCACTGACGGTGGTTCTCATCCTAAGCATCGGCGCCGCTGCAATTGCGCAGGATGCGGTTGAACCCATTCGTATCGGCGTTCTCGCAAGCCTGACCGGCCCCCTTGCCCAGCTTGGCGCTGATGGTGTTGATGGTGTCCAGCTGGCGGTGGCGGAATTCGGGGGCCAGATTGCTGGCCGGCCAATCGAACTGTTTATCGAAGACGACGCGGCTGACCCCAACACCTCCATCGAGAAGACGCGCGCGCTGGTCAACCGGGACAATGTTGACATTGTTCTAGGCCCGCTGAGCGGTTCGGCGGGTGAGGCCGTGAAGAACAACGCGGATGAATGGCCCGATGTAACGATCATTGTGGCGGGCGCGGCCGCCGAAGACATCACCATGCGCGGTGTCAAGCCGAATGTGTGGCGGACATCGTACACTGGCGCGCAGCCAATGTTCCCGCTGGGCGACTGGGCCTATAACAATGGTTACCGGCGTGTCGTGACGATCGCTGAAGACTATGCGTTCCCCTATGCGCAGGTAGGCGGTTTCATGCACACGTTCTGCGCGGCTGGCGGCAGCGTTCCTCAGAAGTTCTGGGTGCCGCTTGGAACCAGCGACTACAGCTCCATCATCGCTCAGATTCCGACAGACATTGATGCGCTGTTTGTTGCCCTGGGCGGCACTGACGCGGTTAACTTCGTCACGCAGATGGACGAATACGGCGTTCTTGGCGACATCCCCATCCTGGGCGGCACGGTAACTATTGACGCCGCTCAGCTGGCTTCGGTCGGTGAGCTTCTGGAAGGCGTCGTCTCCGGGTCAATTATGACGGGCGACCTCACTACCCCTGAGTTCCGGGCGCTGGATGAGGCCTTTGGTGAGCTGCGCGGCCGCGCTCCGTCGCTGTTCGTTGAGAATTACTACCGGGCCACTAAATGGGCGCTGCTGGCGGCTGCCCGTGTTCACGGAAACGTCGAAGATCAGGAAGCCTATCGCGAAGCGCTGCAGTTAACGTCACTGGTGGCGCCGGCGTCCTTCGTCCACTTCGATGATCATCACAACGTGGTCACGGATGTCTATCTGAACCAGGTCGCCAACATTAACGGCGAATGGCGCAACTCGGTCATTCAGGTCTACCCGATGGTGAGCCAGTTCTGGCTTTCTGATCCGGAAGAATATCAGGCACAGCCACCTTATAGCCGGGATTTCCCTGACTGTCCGTAACCCATACGGCTAACAAATGGATGGCTTCATGAATGCGCTAACACTGCGCAGCGTCACGAAGCGATTCGGAGGTCTTACCGCTGTGGGCGACGTCAACCTGACTGTCGCCCACGGCGAAAAATGGGCTCTAATCGGACCTAATGGCGCTGGCAAAACCACACTTTTCAATGTGATCGCGGGCGACCTGCCCGTTTCGAGCGGCCGTATTGAGCTTTACGATACGGACGTCACGAAGATGCCGGTTCATAAGCGGGTTAAGCTGGGGCTTCGCCGCACTTATCAGACGTCGGCGTTATTTAACAGCCTGACTATTGCCCAGAACCTGTATCTGGGCACGCTTGGCCCGGAGCGCGGCCATCTGGCGATGGCCAGCAGGTTCGATCATGATTCTGCGCGAATGCAGCGTGTGGTCGAATTGGCTGCGAGCATCGGCCTGGAAAGCCGGTTGCAGACTTACGCCGCTGATTTATCTCATGGCGAGCGGCGCCAGCTTGAATTCGGGCTGGCGATCGCGTCTGAGCCGCGCTTTGTGATGCTGGATGAGCCTGCGGCAGGGCTTTCCCCTGAAGAACGCAAGATCATCCTGGAGATGCTGAGGAAGATAGACGATAAGATCACGCTGCTGCTTATCGAGCACGATATGGATATTGCCCTTAAAGCCGCGCAGCAGGTGGCTGTTATGCACGAAGGGCAGATCATTGCAATTGGCCCATCTGATGAAATCACAAATAACGAATTGGTGCAGCGCGTCTATTTAGGAGCTGCTTTCAATGACTAGCGCGCCACTTCTAGAGGTTGATAACATCAATGTAAGCTTGGATTCCGCCCATATCCTGCAAGGCGCGTCGCTGGTCCTTGATGCCGGGATCGCCGGCATCATCGGCAGAAATGGGATGGGCAAAACCACGCTCGTTAAAGCTATCATGGGCCTTTTGCCTGTGAGCCACGGCCACATCCGGCTTCGTGGCACAGACATCACCAACCAAAAACCCTACCAGATCGCCAGCCGCCACATCGGTTATGTGCCCCAGGGCCGCGATATTTTTCCGTCGCTGTCTGTTGATGAACATCTGCGGCTGGCTGCCCGCAGCGGGGCGCACGGCAATTGGACGCCAGATGCAATCTACGAGCTGTTCCCACGCCTGCGCGAGCGCTATAAAAACGGCGGAGCTTTGCTGTCAGGCGGCGAACAGCAGATGCTTGCCATTGGCCGCGCCCTGGTGACGAATCCGAACCTGCTGATCATGGATGAGCCATCCGAGGGCCTGGCGCCTGTCATTCTCGATCTGCTTGTCGAAACCAGCCACAAGCTCACGCAAACAGGTATGGGCATCCTGCTGGTAGAGCAGAACCTTCACTTTATAACTGCAATTGTGCCTGGCGACTTGTTCGTCATGGTTGCCGGACAGATTGTTCAGAAGGTCAGCGGCAGCCGCCTGATGCAGGATCAGGGGCTGCGCGAACAGCTTTTAGGGGTATCCGCCCGGAACTGATCTTGAACGCCAAATTCAGGCTCCGCCCGAGGCAACGCATCGTAGAAAGGATGACACCATGAAGCAGTTTACACGCAAAGAAATCTGGGAACGCCTTAACGCAAAACGGCAGGCGAAAGCGCCGATTATTATGGGGGGCGCAGGCATTGGGCTGGTCGCGAAGGTCGCAGACCGGGCCGGGATTGACGCGATCTTTGTCTACAACACCGGGCCATTCCGCATGGATGGTCACGGCTCGCTGGCGGGCTATCTGGCATACGGCGATTCTAACGCGATGACGCTGGAGCTGGGGCAGCATATTCTCAGGGTTGTAGAGAACACACCGGTTGTCGGCGGAATTGGCGCCGCAGACCCTTATCGCGATATTGAACAGCTTCTCAAACAGATGATTGACATGGGTTTCTCTGGCATCACGAACGTGCCGACAACCTGTTTGTACGATGGTGTCTTCCGCAAACACATTGACGCTACAGGTTTGGGATACCCTGAGGAAATCAAACTCGTTGAGCTGTGCCAGAAATATGACATGTTCACGTCGGTCTACGCAACAACCCCCGAAGAAGTGCGCCAGATGGTGCGCGCAGGGGCCGACATTATCAGCCCGCATGTTCACCTCACCGCCGGCGGCATGATCGGGGCTGGCGAAGTGCCAGACCTTGAACTTGCGTGCCAGAAAGTCGAAGAGATGGCGCAGGCGGCGCGCGAAGTAAACCCGGACATCATTGTGCTTGCCCATGGTGGCCCCTTTGAGGACCCTGCGAGTGTCCAGGTAGCTTTCGATAAAACTTCCGTTGATGGCTATCTTGGCGCTTCCAGTGTCGAGCGGCTTCCCGTGGAGCGCGCGATTACCCAGATCGTTGAGGAGTTTCGGGCGCTGAAACTGCGTAAGTGATACCCGGCAGCGCCCTAAAACGCGATGCATTCGGGCTGCAACCTGAGATTGGAGGGGCACAATGTCTACGGTGGTCCTTATTGGAACACTGGATACGAAAGGGCCGGAATACGCATTTGTCAAGGAGCGCCTTATCGAAGCCGGCGTGACCCCTGTCGTCATTGACTTCGGTGTGCTGGGCAATCCCTATTTTGAACCGGATTATTCTGCCGCGCAGGTCGCGGAAGCTGCGGGTTCAAGTTTAGGGCAGCTGCGCTTCAGCCGTGAGGGAACGGACACCCGCGCTGTCGCGCTGGACACAATGAGCAAAGGCATCATTGAGATTCTGCGCCAGTTGCAGCAGGAGAATCGCTGCGATGCTGTGCTTGGGTTTGGCGGCTCTGGCGGCTCAACTGTGATCAGCGCTGGCATGCGCTCACTGCCCGTCGGCGTGCCCGCCGTCCTTGTCTCGACAATGGCCTCAGGCGATGTCAGGCGCTTTGTTGACACAAAAGACCTCTGCCTCATGTACTCCGTCACCGATATTGCCGGCCTGAACCGGGTCTCGCGGAAGATACTGACAAACGCGGCGTATGCGGCGGCAGGGATGGCAAAAGCGCAGTCAAAAGCGGATGCCGCCGACGGGAAGCCTCTGATCGCGATTACGATGTTCGGGGTTACTACGCCGGGCATCTTGCGCATCATTAAGAAGCTAAACAGCGCGGGCTTTGAAACCATCGTTTTCCACGCGGTTGGCTCTGGCGGCAAGGCGATGGAGAACATGATTGATGACGGCCTGATTGACGGTGTGATTGATTACACCCTCGCGGAACTCACCGATGAGCTGTTGGGTGGCTGGTTTACCGCCGGGCCGAATCGCTTTGAGGCCGCAAGCAGAGTGGGCATCCCACAGGTGGTTGTGCCGGGGGCGATTGAAGTGCTCAACTTTGGGCCTGTGTCATCGGTTCCCGAAAAGTATCGAACGCCAGAGCGCCTGCTGGTAATCCACAACCCGAATGTGTGTGCGGTGCGCGCAACCAAAGAGGAACAGATTGAGCTTGGCCGGATTATCGCCCGGAAGCTGAGCACAGCGACCGGGCCTGCTGCTATACTTTTTCCTAAAAAGGGCCTGGACAGCTACGAACAGCCGCCAGATGGCCCCTGGATTAATGAAGAAGCTGATCAGGCCATGTTTGATACGATTCGCGCCGAGTTAAGAGCAGATATTGAAATTCTGGAGCTGGACGCGAACGTTAACGACCCGGCCTTTGCCGATAAAACGGCGGAGACGTTTTTGCGCCTCTGGCAGCAGAAACACCCTGCGCAAGGGGGCCTGTAAATGAGCCAACCAGCCTGGGCGGAGAGGCTTAGAAAGGCGGCAGGCGGCGATCAGCCGTTTATTGTCGCCGGTGTTGGCTCTGGGATTACAGCGAAAGGCGCAGCCGCCGGCGGCGCTGATGTGCTGGCTGTGTATAACACGGCTGTTTACCGGATACTGGGCCTTCCGACAGCGCTGGCCTTCCTGCCTTACGATGATTGCAATGCGCTCACCCTGGACGCCGCCCCACAGGTGCTGGCGCAGGCTGGCACGACCCCCGTGCTTCTCGGCTTTGGGGTGCATGACCCACGACGAAAAATTGATGAGCTTCTCGACCAGGTTCAGCGGTTGGGGGCTGCCGGCGTTACAGCCGAGCCGTTCATCGGCATTTACAGCGCCGATATCAAAGCGCAGTTAGAAGCGGCAGGGTTAGGGTTTTCGCGTGAAGTCGCCCTTGTTGAGGCTGCTGCGCGGCGGGGGATGCTCGCTTTGGGGTGGGCCTTCACCAGCGACGAGGCCCGCCAGATGGCCGAGGCTGGCGCGCAGTTGGTCGGGGCCATGGTAGGGGTTACTGCTGGCGGCGGCGCCGGTGGGGCAGCGGTCACGTCGCGTGAGCAGGCTTACGATGAGATCTCAGCGATGGTTCAGGCGGCCAAGAGCGTAAATCCAGCCTGCCTCGTCCTGGGGCATGGCGGCCCGCTCAATGACCGCGATTCAGTTGCCGAGGCGCTGGCGCACACGGGAATGGACGGCTATGTAACTGGCTCAACAGGCGAGCGAGTTCCTGTCGAAAAGGCTGTCGCAGAGGCGATTCGAGGTTTCAAGTCAATCCGAGGTAACCGTCTATGAACAACATTGCATTGATCATCCTGAATGGTTTGACTTATGGCGGGCTGCTGTTTATTGTTGCCAGCGGGTTTTCCCTGATCTTCGGGTTGATGCGCGTGGTAAATCTGAGCCATGGCACATTCTACATTTTGGGCGCATACGTCGCTTTTACCATCCAGCAGCAAACGGGAGATTGGTTTATTGCTGTGCTGGCCGCGACAATCGCTGTGGGGTTGTCGGCGATTGTTGTTCAGTGGCTGTTGATGCGCGTAACAGGTGAGATGCCGCGCACCCTGCTCACCATCGGGGTATCGCTGATCATCGCCGATCTGTGCCTTTGGATCTGGGGCGGGCTGCCTTTGCGGCTGCGCGCGCCAGATATCCTGCGCAACCCTGTCAGCATCGGTGAAATCACCTACCCGGCCTACCGCTTGTTCATCCTCGTTGTAGCGGTGCTGCTCGCAATCGCGCTGTGGTTCATTATGTATCGCACGCGCATCGGCATGATCATCCGCGCTGGCGTGGATAACCGGGCGATGGTGTCAGCGCTCGGCATCAATATTGACCGAATGTTCGTTCTTGTCTACGTGCTCGGCGGGATGTTAACCGGGTTTAGCGGCGCGCTGGGCGGGTCATATGTCGCCTTCGGCCCAGGCACAGATTTCACTATCCTGCTGTACGCGCTCATTGTGGTTATGGTGGGCGGCATGGGCAGCCTGACTGGCTCTGCGGTTGGCGCGCTGATCGTGGGGCTTGTAGATAGTTTCGGGCGCACTTACTTTAGCGAGCTGTCCATATTTCTGTTAAGCGGCACTCTGCTTGTCATTCTCGCTTTTCGGCCACAGGGACTGTTTGGAAAAGCAGCATGAACGGGATTCGTATCTTCGAACGACGCGGCCTTCTCCTTACTGTTGTCATCGTCGCTTTTGCGCTGACGCTTCCGCTGTGGTTTGGGACGTTCTATATCCAACTCTCGGCACGAGCGCTTTTCCTAAGCATTGTGGCGATGAGTTTCATCCTTCTCTCAGGCTATGGCGGCATGACTTCGCTCGCCCAGATGTCCTTCTTTGCGATGGCCGGCTACATTATCGGCATCGGCTGGAAGACCTACGATGCGCCTTATGAGCTGTTGATTCCGCTGGCTGTAATCGGCGCTACGCTGTTGAGCGCGGCGTTTGCCGTTATCGCCATCCGTGCAAGCGGGATTTACTTTCTCGTGATGACGCTTGCGCTGGGTCAGTTATTTCAGGGCGTTGCCCTTCAGTGGGCGTCTGTTACCGGGGGATATAACGGAATCGCGGGCGTCGAACCGCCGGTTCTCCTCGGTGTGCTGTCGCTTCGCGACCCGACCGCCCTTTATTATGTGGCGCTGTTCACCACCGCTGTATGCTATCTTGCGCTGCGGCGGTTGGTCAATTCGCCGTTTGGCATCGTGCTGCAAGGTATCCGCGACAACACGCAGCGCATGTCCGCAATGGGGTTCAATGTCCAGCGCCACCGGTTTCTGGTCATTGTCCTTTCGGGCGTGTTTGCCGGCATTGCTGGCGTGATCGGCGTTTTCTTTAACGGGGTGATCGCGCCGGATACCGCTGATCTGGAGGCCGCAGTTTTAATTCTGATGGCTGCGCTAGTCGGCGGTGTTACGCGCCTGGAAGGCGGAATCCTCGGCGCGGTTGTCACTGTGTTCCTGGTCAATGCGGCAAGCGGGCTGACGCTTAGATACTGGTCAATAGTTGGCGTTATCTTTGTGCTGATCGTGATCTTCCTGCCCAATGGCCTGCTCGGCAGTCGGCACCCCGGTATCGTGGCTTTCAAGCAGTGGCGCGGGCGGCTCTTCCGAACAAAACAAACGTAAACAGCCTGCTGTTTCAGCGGCGCTGCTGAGAAACAAAGGGGATGGCTTGGGCAAAGCCATCCCCTTTGTTGTTAAAGGGCGCGCATAAGCCGCCCGGCGAGGCCGCCCAGCGCGGTTAACAGCGCCGGCTGCTGCCCGCGCGGAGCGCGCTGCGCACGCAAGCCGCCTTGCCAGCTGCTACAGATTAGTTGGATAATGCTGTCAGCTGGTTGAAGCGGAACTGAAGGCTTGAGCATGGACCCCAAACGTCCTGACCCCGACGAGCTGCTGGCGCGTGTGCAGCAGCAGGAAGCGCGCCTCCATCGCGGACGGTTGAAAATCTTCTTTGGGGCGGCCGCTGGTGTGGGTAAAACTTATGCCATGCTGGAAGCCGCCCAGAATCTGCGCCGGGAAGGTGTTGATGTCGTCGCCGGCTATGTCGAGCCGCACCGCCGCCCGGAAACGGAGGCCCTGCTGGCGGGCCTGGAGGCGATTCCGCCGCGTGTGGTCGAGTATCGCGGGGTGCAAATCCGCGAATTTGACCTGGATGCTGCGCTCGACCGCAAACCCCACATCATCCTTGTGGATGAACTGGCGCACACCAACGCGCCGGGGTCACGGCATGCCAAACGCTGGCAGGACGTTGAAGAGCTGCTTGAAGCCGGCATCAACGTCTATACGACGGTCAACGTGCAGCATTTAGAGAGCCTGAACGACGTTGTCGCGCAGATTACAGGGACTCTTGTGCGCGAGACGGTTCCCGATTCCATTCTGGAACGCGCCGACGAGGTTGAGCTGCTTGATATCTCGCCCGACGAGCTGCTCAAGCGGCTGCACGAGGGCAAAATCTATCTGCCGCAGCAGGCAGAGCAGGCGGTCAAGAGCTTCTTCCGCAAAGGCAACCTGATGGCGCTGCGCGAGATGGCGCTACGCCACACCGCGGAACGGGTTGACGAGCAGATGCAGGTGTACCGCCAGGATAAGGCGGTCGCTGAGATCTGGCCCGCGGGCGAGCGAATTATCGTGTGCATCAGCCCCAGCCCGCTGGCATCGCGCCTGATCCGCGCAACAAAACGGGTGGCAACGCGCCTCCGCGCTGAGTGGATTACCCTTTATGTTGAGAACCCGCACGCCAGCAGCCTGAGCGAGGACGCCCGCAACCGCGTCATTCAGAATATGCGGCTGGCAGAACAGTTGGGCGCCGAAACCGTCACCCTCACCGGGCATAACGTCACTGAAGAGGTTCTGAACTACGCTCGCAAGCGGAATGTGTCCAAGATCATCGTCGGCAAACCCACCCACCCGGTGTGGCGCGATCTGGTATTTGGCTCTGTGCTGAACAATCTGATCCGCCAGAGCGAGTCCATTGACGTTTACGTCATCAGCGGCGAGGGGGACACGCCCCAGCCTGCCCGGCGGCCAGCGCGGACAGGCGGCCCCGTCCGCTGGAGTTTGCACATTCAGGCGCTCGGCGTGGTCGCCGTCTGCACGCTGATCGCTTTGTTGATGCTCGCCCTTAATCTCGCGCCTGCCAACCAGATCATGATGTACCTGGTCGGCGTTGTCTACGTCGCGACGCGCTACGGGCGCGCTTCTTCCGTGCTCGCCGCTGTGTTGAGCGTGCTCGCCTTTGACTTCTTTATCGTGCCGCCGCTGCTGACATTTACCGTTTCCGACACACAGTACATCATCACCTTTGTGGTCACGCTGCTGGTGGCGCTGACCATCAGCAATATGACCATTCGCATCAGGGACCAGGCGCGGGCCGCCCGTGAGCGCGAGCAGCGCACAATCAGCCTGTACGAGATGAGCCGGGAATTCGCCAGCAACAGCGAGATCGAGGCGCTTGCCCGCATCGCGACGCGCCACCTGGAAAACCTGTTTGAAAGCCACGCGGTCCTGCTGCTTCCTGACGAAGACAACCAGTTCCATATTTACGGCTCGGAAGACTCTGTAAAGCGGCTGACTGACCAGGAAAAAGCAGTAGCGCAGTGGGTGTACGATCATGGACAGACAGCCGGGTTCGGCACGCAGACCCTGCCGGGTTCGCAGGGGGTTTATCTGCCGCTGCGGACCCCGCAGGACAGGATGGGCGTGTTGGGCGTGTATCCGGCGCAGCCTGGGCGTTTGCTTTCCCCTGATCAGATGCACCTGCTGGAGACGTTCGCCAACCAGGCTGCTCTGGCGCTGGAACGGGCGCGGCTGACCGAAGAAGCGGAGGACGCCCGCGTGCAGATCGAAACGGAGCGCATGCGCAGCTCGCTGCTCAGCTCTGTGTCGCATGATCTGCGAACGCCGCTCGCGGCGATCACAGGGGCTGTCAGCGGGCTGCTCCAGCGCGAACACGGGCTTGACGCACGCGGTCAGGAACTCGCCCAGATCGCCTATGAGGAAACCGAACGGCTCAACCGACTGCTCGGCAACCTGTTGGAAATGACGCGGCTGGAGTCCGGCGCGGTGGCGATCGAAAAGGAATGGCAGCCGCTTGAGGAAGTGGTCGGCACAACGCTGCTGCGTCTGGACCAACTGCTTGAAGATCATCCGCTGCACACCAATCTGCCGGAGAGCCTGCCTCTCGTTCCGATTGACGCTATACTCATCGAGCAGGTGCTGGTCAACCTGCTGGAAAACGCCGTGAAGTACAGCCCGGCGGGTTCGCCAATTGACCTCTCGGCCTCAGCAGCCGGCCAGGATGTAATCGTGGCGGTCGCGGATCGTGGACCCGGTTTGCCGCCGGGTGAGGAAGAACGCATCTTTGACAAGTTCTACCGCGTTCACCCCACGGTCGCGGGGGGCGTCGGGCTGGGGCTGGCGATCTGCAAGGCGGCTGTCAAAGCGCACGGCGGGCGCATCTGGGCGGAAAACCGCGCGGGCGGCGGCGCTGTGTTTCGTTTTACGCTTCCATTGGGTGAGGGTCCGCCCCGGATAGAGCTGGACAATGAGCAGCGCAGCCGATAAACCAGGCGCCGCAGTTATTCTGGTGATTGAGGACGACCCGCAGATTCGGCGTTTTCTGCGCGCGACGCTGATGGACGAAGGTTATCACTACCTGGACGCCGCGACCGGCCTGGAAGGTCTGCGGCTGGTCGGGATGCAGCACCCTGACCTCGTTATCCTCGACCTGGGCCTGCCGGACCTGGATGGGCTGGAGGTGACCCGCCGCCTGCGCGAGTGGACGGCTACCCCGATCATCGTTCTGTCCGCGCGCAACCGGGAGCGCGACAAGGTTGACGCGCTGGACGCCGGCGCGGATGACTACCTGACCAAGCCGTTTGGAACCGCTGAGCTGCTGGCCCGCCTGCGCGTTGCCCTGCGCCACGCCGCCCAGACGGCGCAGGGTTCCGGCGGGCCGGTGTTTACCAGCGGCGATCTCCGGGTTGATTTAGCGCACAGGCAGGTTTTCGTTGGCGAGCAGGAAGTCCACCTCACGCCGATCGAGTACAAACTGCTTTCCGTGCTTGTTCAGCACGCTGGCAAGGTCGTGACTCGCAAGCAGCTGCTGCACGATGTCTGGGGGCCATCCTACGTGGATGAGATGCACTATCTGCGCGTTTACATGGGGCAGCTTCGGCACAAGCTGGAGGCGGACGCCACCCGCCCGCGCCACCTCATCACGGAGCCGGGCGTCGGGTATCGGCTGCGGGACGAGTGAGGCACGCGGCGGCGGCCGGCGCCCGGCTGGCTTCGCCGCCTTGCCAGGCCGAAACAGGGTCAGGCTTCCTCGCCCAGCAGGTCGAACGCCAGCAGCACCTGCTCAATCCACGCATCTAACCGCCCCTTGGTCAGTTTGGGCTGGTGGTCTTCATCGAGCGCGAGGCCCATGAAGTTCTTGCCCTCTGTGAACAATGAGTGCGCGAATTGATAGGTGTCGTTCACGGGCGTGTAGCCGACCAGCTCGCCGCCCTGCGCCAGCACCGTTTCGGCCAGCATTCCCGCGGCGTCCAGATAGGTGTCGGGATAGCCGTACTGGTCGCCCATGCCGAAAATCGCGACCTTGTGCCCGGTCAGGTCCAGCGCTTCCAGGTCGCCCCATTTCATATCCCAATCCACCTGAAGCTGGCCGATGTCCCAGGTAGGGATGCCGAGAATCAGGTCGGTGTATTTCAGCATTTCGCTGATGTCGCTGCTGCCGATGTTGTGAACAGCGACCGTGTCCGGGCCGAGCCGGGCCTCAATCGTGTCGTGAATATCGTAGGCCACGTACTCGGTTTGAGACGTGCTGCTGCCGTAAAACACCCCAATCTTAGCCATGCAAACCTCCTCTTACCGTTTAGCTGCCTGCTGCTGCCGGGCGAAGGATTTCATAGCCGTTTCCAGGTCCGCCGCGGAGAACAGGAAGCCTTTCTTTTTGGCGAAGCGTATCAGCTCTGGGGTTGACCAGGCGTTGTCTAACCGCTGGTGCGTCCGTAAAATTCGGTCAGCAGCGAGCAGCTCCAGAAATTTTTCCGCCGTTTGCCACGCCATACAGCCCCCCTCGGTTGTGTTCCCCACTCAGTGACAGCATCTATCCTCAGCATAAAGCCCGCCCGTCCGCCTGTATTTAAGCCGGATTAAGTTCGGGGCGCGGCGCTGCGAGTCTATAATAGAAGGGGGCAGCGCGGGGCTGGGGCGGGCGTCTGGCGGCTGAGTTGTGTTACACTAGCGCTGAACCGCCAGATGCGGCGCGTGCGGGAGCGGAACAGTGTTACTCAGTGTAACGGGCGGCACAGACCGCCTGGCGTATCAGGAAGCCGAGGGGTTTGTCCGCGCGGCGCTTAACGCGCTGTCGGCGCACATCGCCATCCTCGATGAGAACGGCGTGATCCTGGCGGTTAACGACGCCTGGCGCCAGTTCGCGGACGACGGCGGCTTCAGCGGCCAGGCTTACGGCGTCGGCGCGAATTACCTGGCCGCCTGCGAGACGGCGGCCACAGACGACGCGCGCGCAGCGGCGCGCGGCATCCGCCAGGTGCTTGACCAGACAGCCAGCGAGTTCTACCTTGAGTACCCCTGCCACAGCGCCAGCGAGCGCCGCTGGTTCGTCATGCGCGTTACCCGCTTCGAGTGGCGCGGCCTCGCGCGGCTGATCGTGGCGCACCAGAACGTGACCGAACTCAAGCGCGTGCAGATTGAGCTGGCGGAGAGCAGCGCGCGCGTCCAGGCGATTGTGAACAACGTGGTAGACGGCATTATCACAACCGACCACGAGGGCGTCATTGACATGCTTAACCCGGCGGCGGCGCACATTTTCGGCTGCGACCACCCCAGCGACCTTATCGGCCAGGGGTTCGTGGCCCTGCTGGACGAGCGCAGCGTCGGCGGCGACAAAGACTATATGGCCGCGCTGACGGTGGCCGCCGACAACCAGGGGCGCGAGATCGTCGGGCGACGCTGCGACGGCACGCTGTTCCCGATGTATATCGCCATGACGCGCCTGCAGACGGCCGGGCGCACCATGTATACCGGCATCGTCCAGGACATCACTGAGCGCAAACGCCTCCAGGCCGAGCTGCTGGACAAGGAACGCCTGAATGTCGCGCTGGAGAAAGAGCGCGAGCTGCGCCTGCTCAAGGACCGCTTTATCTCGGTCATGTCGCACGAGCTGCGCACGCCGCTGACCGCGATCCAACTGGCCGCCGATATGCTGCGCAAATACGGCGACCGCGCCACCGAAGCTGAAAAACGCGAGTCGCTGGAGACGATCGAAGCGCAGGTGCGCAATCTGTCTGAGCTGGTGGCGGACGTGATGTCCATCAGCAAGGCCGAGTTCATGGGCGAACGGCTCAACCTGGAGACGCTTGATCTGGAGACTTACCTGCGCGACATCCTGGAAAGCCTGAGCTTCGCCCACCACCGCACGCACCGGCTGGTGTTTACCGGGGTGGACCGGCGCGTAGAGGCCCGCGTTGACCGTAAACTGCTGCGCCGCGCCCTGGACAACCTGCTGAACAACGCCATCAAATACTCGCCGGCTGGCGGCGAAGTGCGCCTCAGCCTGGCGCTGGACGGCGACGAAGCCGTGATCCGCATCAG
Organism: Anaerolineae bacterium; assembly: GCA_048499435.1. Taxonomy (GTDB): domain Bacteria; phylum Chloroflexota; class Anaerolineae; order Aggregatilineales; family Phototrophicaceae; genus DAOTWC01. Next base: position 996,133 of record JASNZW010000001.1, on the reverse strand, counting down.
CGACCAGGGCATCGGCATCCCGCCGGCGGACCTGCCGCGCCTGTTCGAGCCGTTCCACCGCGCGGCCAACGTCGAAAGGCTGCCGGGAACCGGGCTGGGGCTGGTGATCGCCAAACAGGCGGTCGAGATGCACGGCGGCAGCATCAGCGTCGAAAGCGCTGCTGGCCAGGGGACGGTCTTTATTGTGCGCCTGCCGCTGGCGGGCGGGCCGCAGATATGATGCGCCGCCTGCTGGCCGCGCTGCTGCTGACGCTGGCGGCCTGCTTCGCCGCGCCGACCCGCGCGCAGGACGGCGGCGCGGAGGGGGCTGGCCTGGCTTACGGAACGGCTAACACCGGCAGCATCACCAACAGCGCGCCCCGATCCGCCTATTATTTCGAGGCGCAGCGCGGCGAGGTTATCGCCATCACGCTGACCGTGACCAGCGGCGACCTGGACCCTGTGCTGCTGGTGCTGGACGACGCCGGCGCGGTGCTGGCCAGCCTGGACGACAGCGGCGGCAGCCGCGTGCCGCAGGTGGCGTCGCTGGTGATTCCGCGCAGCGGGCGCTATTTCGTCATCGTGGCGCGCTTTGGCTACGCGCTCGGCACGACCACCGGCGCTTACGAGCTGCGCATCGAGCGCGTCGGCGTCAGCTCGGCGTCGGGCAGCGCGCTGCGCTATGGCGACCAGGTTATCAACCGCATCAGCGACATGCAGCCGCAGCTGTACTACACCTTTTCCGCCCGGCGCGGCGACATCATCAACCTGCACATGCGCCGCGTGTCCGGCGACCTTGACTCGTATTTGCAGGTGGTGGACGACCGTTCGTTCGTGCTGGCGGACAACGACGACCTGATCGGCGCGCTGGTCCCGCTGGACGCCGGCATCGAGGGGCTGGTGATCGAGAAGGACGGCACATATGTTGTTATCGCGTCGCGCTACGGCCAGGCCGCCGGGATCAGCGCCGGCAGCTTCGTGCTGACGCTGGAGGAAGCGCGCGACAGCGGCCTGGGCAACACCCCGCAGACCGCGTTCCCGCTGCTGCTGGGCGACGCCGTGGACGGCACGATCACCGGCGACCAGGCCAAACGCTACTATCGCTTTCAGGCCAGCGCCAACGACCTCATCACGGTCCGCATGACCCGCAGCGGCGGCAGCCTTGATTCGTTCGTGACAATCACCGACGCCAACCTTGTCGTGCTGGCCAGCGATGACGACGGCGGCGGCGGCCAGAACGCGCGCATTGACCAGTTTCAGGTCCCGGCGGACGGCGTGTATTACATTGTCGCGTCACGCTTTGAGGGCGATTCCGCGCCGACCGCCGGCGGCTACCGGCTGGAGCTGCAAAGCCTGGGCAGCGCCTTTGACGGCGTGCCGGAGGGCGTGGCGCGCATCGCCTACGGCGTGACCGTCACCGGCAGCGTCAGCGACGACGCGCCAGAGACGCGCTACGCCTTCCGGGGCAGCGCGGGCGACGTGATCACCGTGACGATGAACCGCGGCGATGGCGACCTGGACCCGGTGGTCAGCCTGCTGGACGCCAGCCTCAACCTGCTGGTGCGCGACGACGACAGCGGCAGCGGCCAGAACGCGCGCATCGAGCGCTTTACGCTGCCCGCCAGCGGCGTCTACTATGTGCGCGCCGGGCGCTACGACGGCGCGGACGGCAGCGCCCACACCAGCGGCAGCTTCATTCTGGTGCTGGCGCGCCGCGCAAACTGACCGGCCTACTCGCGTTTGCTCTTGCCGAACTTAATGCGGTCGCCGAACAGCACGAACAGGCCGACGAGGATCAGCGCGACCGGCCACAGACTGCCCCAGTTAATGTTCAGGTCAATCAGGTTGATCAGGCCGATCACCGCGACGATGATGGCGGCGATCACGCGGTTATCGCGCAGGTTGAGCGTGCCGTCGTGCGCGTACTCAGCCCCCAGCAGCGCGGCGGCGATCACGAACATAATCAGCGGCCATACTGCCAGGTTAAACAGAAAAAGCAGCGCCACCCCGATGAGGAAAATCCCGGTTGCAACCTGTGAACTGCGTTTGTCCGACATATGTTTCCCCCACACTGTGAATATTCGCCAGGGACCCGGTCCCCGGTAGTCTAACGGGTTTCACAGTGCTATTACGCAGCGCGGCGCGCGAAGTTGCGCCTGCCCGCCGCCCCCGCGCCTTGCCGCGACCGGCCAGCGGGCGTATAGTAAGGGCCATTTCCGGCAGCAGCGAAGGTTATCAGCGCCATGACAATTGAAGATGAACAGGATTTAGCGGGCCTGCTGCGCATCGGGCGCATCGTCGGCCTGACGCTCAGGCACATGCAGGCGGCGGTTCAGCCGGGCATGACCACCGCCGAGCTGGACGAGATCGGCGCGGCTTTTCTGCGCGCGCACGGCGCGCGTTCCGCGCCCATCCTGGCCTATAACTACCCCGGCCACACCTGCATCAGCCTGAACGACGAGGCCGCCCACGCCATCCCCGGCCCGCGCGTAATTCAGCCGGGCGACCTGATCAACATTGACGTGTCGGCAGAGCTGGACGGCTACTGGGCCGACACCGGGGCCAGTATGCCTGTGCCGCCGGTGGACCCGGCCCGGCAGCGCCTGTGCGATTACACGCTTGAGGCGCTGCAGGCCGCCATCGGCGCGGCGCGCGCCGGCGAGCCGATGAACGCTATCGGGCGGGCGGTCGAAGCGGTGGCGCGGCGCGGCGGCTACCACGTCATCCGCGAGCTGGGCGGTCACGGCGTGGGCCGCCACCTGCACGAATACCCGCGCAGCATCCCCCATTACTTCGAGCGCCGCGCCGCGCGCAAACTCACCGCCGGCATGGTTATCACGCTGGAGCCGTTCCTGACCACCGGCGCGATCCACGTCCGAACTGACCCCGACGGCTGGACGCTGCGCACGACCGACGGCAGCCTGGCGGCGCAGTATGAGCACACCGTCATTATCACGGACGACGCGCCGATCCTGGTGACGGCGGTGGACTGACGCGCGCCGCGTGGAACCAACAGCGGCCCGCCGGCGTCTCTGTAGCACGGACAGAGTTCGCTGGAGGGTAGTGACATGAAACGCTTATTTTTGCTTGTGATCGCGCTGGCGCTGCTGGGCGCGGCGGTCCCCGCCGCCGCCCAGGTGATTCTGCCGCCGCCCGGCGGCGTGTTTACCAATCCCGAATGGCTCAAAATTGACTATCACCGCGTCCAGGCGGACATCGAGAACCAGGTAGCCACCACCCAGGTGGACATGCAGTTCACCAATCAGGGTGAGGGGCTGGCTGAGGGCACGTTTATCTTCCCGCTGCCGGCGGGGGCTGCCGTCAGCCAGCTTACGATGTGGGTGGACGGCGTGCCGATTGACGCTAAAATCCTGGCGGCGGACGAGGCGCGCAGCATCTACAACGAGATCGTGCGCCAGTACCGCGACCCGGCGCTGCTGGAGTACATCGGCTCCGGCGCGATTCAGGCTAACGTGTTCCCCATCCCGCCGGGCGAATCGCGCCGCATCCAGATCGCCTATTCACAGGTGCTGGAGGTGGACAACGGCCTGCTGCACTATGTTTACCCGCTGAAGGCGGCGGGCCAGGGGCAGCGCAGCATCGGCGAAATGAGCATCAGCGTGAGCGTGCGCGGGCAGGACCCCATCGGCAGCGTGTATTCGCCCAGCCACAGCATCGCCATCAGCCGCACGCCGGGCGACGACACGCAGTTCCGCGCCGGCTTCGAGGCCAATAACTACCGCGCCACCGACGATTTCAGCCTGTTTTTCGCCCTCACCAGCGAGACCATTAGCGTTAACCTGCTGTCGTACCGCGAGAGTGCCAGCGACGACGGCTTCTTCATGCTGCTGGTGCAGCCGCCGCTGAGCGTGCCCGACGAGCGCGTGATCGCCAGAGATGTGATCGTCGTGCTTGACCAGTCTGGCAGCATGCAGGGGCCAAAGTGGGACCAGGCGCGCGAGGCCGCCGCCTATGTTCTCGAACACCTCAACCCGCAGGACCGCTTCAATATGATCCTGTTCAGCACCGGCTGGCGCGTCTACAGCACCCGCATGGAAAACACGGACAGCGCGCGCGACGCGGTGAGCTGGATCAGCCGGCAGGCCGCTGAAGGCGGGACCGATATCAACGGCGCGCTGCTGACGGCGCTGGCCGGTGTGGACGCTGAGCGCGCGACGACGGTGCTGTTCATCACCGACGGCCTCGCCACCGAGGGCGAGACCGACCCTGACACCATCCTGCGCAACCTTCGGGACGCTGCCCGCCCCAACGCGCGCATCTTCGCTTTCGGCGTGGGCGACGACGTGGACACCTTCCTGCTCGACAGCATCGTGCGCGACCATCACGGGGCCAGCACCTATGTGCGCCCCGGCGAGCGCATCAATGAAGCGGTTGCCAGCCTTTACAACAAGATCAGCGCGCCGGTCCTGACCGACATCAGCCTGGACTTCGGCGGCGCCACCGTTGAGAGCCTGTACCCCGCCGCGCTGCCCGACCTGTTCGCCGGCGAGCAGCTTACGATCGTGGGCCGCTATCGCGGCGAGGCGGAGAACGTCGCCGTCACGCTCAGCGGGCAGGTCGGCGGCGAGCGCCAGACGTTCACCTACAGCGGCCTGCGCTTCCCCGGCCGCGCCGGCGGCGAGCCGTTCATCGCGCGCCTGTGGGCCACCCGCCGCATCGGCGAGCTGCTGAACAGCATCCGGCTGCGCGGCGAGAACGAGGAACTGGTGCAGAGCGTCGTTGACCTGAGCGTGCGCTACGGCATCATCACGCCGTACACCAGCTTCCTGATCGAGGAAGATGACATCCTCTCGCGCGAGGGGCGCGCGCGCGCGGTGCAGCAGTTCGCGCAGGAAGCGGAGGGGCTGGCGAGCAGCTTCACCGGGGCCGGCGCGGTAGATGCCGCCGCCGCCTCAGAGAGCCTGCGCGGGGCCGCTGCGCCGGCGGCTGCGCCAATGCCAACGATGACGGCCCCTGGCCAGGCTGGCGGCGATCAGCAGGGCGGCGGCGGCACCGTGATCCGCACCGTCAACGACCGCACCTTTATCCTGCGCGCTGGCGTCTGGACCGACACCGCGTTCGAGCCGGACACGATGCAGACTGAGCCGGTCGCCTTCCTCAGCGACGCCTACTTCGCGCTGCTGGACGCTCACCCCGAACTGGCGGATTACTTCGCCCTGGGCGAGCGCGTGATCGTGGTGCTGGAAGGCGTCGCCTACGAGGTGACGCCGGCGTAGCGCGGCTGATTATCCCCACAGCGCCAACCGCACCCCCGGCCCCTTCGCCATGTGGCGAAGGGGTTCAGGGGGTGAGAGGCTGCTCGCGCAGGAAATCGTCAAAGCGGCTCAGGTCGCTGAGGGCGAACTCAGCCATCGCCCACAGGTCGCTGCCGGTAGCGACGCGCGTGATCGCCGGGTCAGGCCGCTGCACGTGGCTGAGCAGGGCGCGCAGGTCGCTGAGGCGGCGCGTGTGCTGGCCGCGCAGCCGGCTGAAGCGGGCCAGCGCCTGGTAGACAGCGGCCGTGTCGTGCACCATGCGCCGCGTGTCCGGCGACTGATAGTAATAACGGTAGCGCCAGGCGCGGTGTTCCTCGGTCATCGCGCTTACTTCGTCCAGCGCGTGGCGCAGCGCCGCCAGCGTGCGCGCCTGGTTGCTGTGGTCCAGCGCGAACACCTGCTGTTCCAGCAGGTTGAGGCAGGTCGCCGCCTGCGTCAGCCGCCTGCGATATTCGTTGTTGGCCTGCCACAGCAGGTCAGTGGGCGCGTTCATTGGGCCGCCTCCGTGCGCGCTGCGCTGGCTGCTCATCGCGGCGCGGCCTGCCCGCCGCCCGCGCAGGCCGGCTGACGGACACCGTTCATTTGCGAAAAGCGAGGATGGCGTTGCCCGACAGCGCGTAGATCACCTGGCGGTTGTCGTCGGCCACCACATTGCTCAGCGCGGCGAACTGCGCTTCATCGAACGCCCGGTAGTTGTTGAAGAAAGTCCCCGCCTGCGACGTCTCGTAGATGGTGCGCGTGTCGCGGCTGGCGAAGTAGATGCTCTGCGAGATCGGGTTGGTGTTGAAGTACATCGCCTGCGCCTCGGTCAGGCCCTGGCCGTCCGGGAAGCCGGCGAAGCCGAACGGCTGCTGTTCGCCGGTGCGGAACACCGTCACGATGCCCTCGCGGAACAGGATGAACACGCGCCCGTTGGGGTCAATGGCGAAATCCACCGCGCTGTCCAGCGCCGGGCGGTTCTGGCCGGTGAAATACTCCAGCGGGCCGCCGGGGTAGGCCCCGCCCGACGGGTCATAGCGCCATATCTGGTTGGCCCCGGTGTCGAGGATGTACAGCCGCCCCTGCCAGATGTGCGCGCGCACCGGGTTCACCCAGCTCTCGGTTCCCAGCAGCCGCTGCACGCCGCGCGCCAGGAAGGTGGGCGAATACTCCACGATCACGCCGCTGCGGTCCAGCGCGATCAGCACGTTGCCCTGGCTGAGGCCGCTGCCGTCGTCCGCCCAGGCGATATCCACGATGTCGCCCATCGTAAACTGGCCGACGGTGGCCCCGCGCCGCATGTTGATGATGGGCTGGCGCGAATTGGGCAGCATGCTGAGGCCGTCGCTCGCCAGCGTGACGCGGTACACCTGGTCGTTGTTGTCGTCCAGCACGTACAGGTCCTCACCGCGCAGAATCACGCGGGTGAGGGCGGCGTTGGGGAAAGCGGCGATCGGAACGGTGTCGCGCCGTTCGATGGCCGACAGCAGATCAATCGTTTCCTGGCCCTCGCGCACCAGCGCCGCCAGCGCCTCGTCGCCGGCGCGGATGTTCTCGCAGCGCTCCACCAGCACCAGCACGGCGTTCCAGGCCGCCAGCGTGCCGGTGCGGTCGCTGGAGGCGATCAGGCGCGCGCGCTCGGCTTCGCGGTTGGCGTCGTTGACGCACAGCTCGAACTCGCTCTGGCCAGTTCCGCCCAGCCACATCAGCAGCACCAGCACAACGACCGCGATTGGCAGCAGCCAGGCCAGCCGCGCCACGTTGGCGGCGGAAATGCGGCGGCGGGCGGGCGGCGCGTCCGGCGCGGGTTCAGGCGGCGTCAGCGCGCTGCTGGCCGCGCCCAGCCCGTCAGCGGCCGCCAGCGCGGCGGCCCCGGCCTGGCGCTGCGCGCGAAAGCGCAGCCGGTTCACGGCCCCGGCCAGCGGGCGAGCGGGCGGCGCGCTGGCGGCCTCGGCGGGCGCTGCCGCCGGCGCCGGCGCGGCCGCCTCGCGCGTGGATTCGCCCTCGCGCACCGGCAGCGGGATGGCGGCGTCGGGCGGCACGAACTCCACCGCCAGCAGCGTAAGCTGCTCGCTGGCCAGCGCCTTGACCGCGCTCAGCACCTCGCCGATGTGCGCGCCGCCCAGCGCCGGGCGCAGGGCTTCCAGGTTGATCGTGGCCAGCTCGGCGCTGGCCAGCAGCAGGCGCGTGCCGCTGGCGATGCGATAGCGGCTCAGCTTGATATCCACCACCGGGTGCAGGCCCAGCGGCGCGCTGCTGCCGGCGTCGGCGCCGGGGAAAGTTTCCAGCGTGCTTTCGTGCGCCAGCAGGGCGGCGCTGTGCCCGGCGCGCGCCAGGTACAGGTCGCTGCCGTGCAGCACCGCGCACAGCAGGGCGGCCTCGTGACGGCGCTTGCCAGCCTCGTTATGCTCATACAGGTTCTGGTTGAGCGTGGTGAACACGGTGCGGATGCCCGCCGTGACGCTGCCGCTGCTGGAGAAATAGCGCTCAGCGGCGTGCTGGGCCATTTGCTCCAGGAAGCGCGCCGGGGCTGCGGTGGCGCTGTCTGGCAGCGCCAGCATGAAGATCGTGTCCATTTCGCGGCCCCGCACCGCCTTGCGCGGCGCGACCTCAACCAGCGCGCCCGGCGGGGCGGCGCTGATGGCGTGGCCGTTGACGATATACAGATGCCCGACGAGCGCTTCAAAATCCAACAGCGTACCCCTGCCCTTTGCTTACGGCTATGTGGCAACTATTCTACTCAAATTGGCAGGGGCGACAAGCGCGGCAGGGTTTTATGACCCCCGGCCCAGTGTCGTTTGCGCGGGCCGTGAGTATAATGGGGGATGTGCAGCGACAGTAGCGCAGCGGGGTTAGACGATGAAACGGTTCTCACTGGTCATGTTGATGGCAGGAACAGCGCTGGCCACGGCGCTGGGCGTGGTGCGCGCCGGGCCGCCGGCCCAGGATGCGCCGGATGTTTTCGTGGCAAACGCCCGCGCCGACCTTGAACTGCTGGCGGACGCGGCCCTGGCCCCCGGCCAGCGTCCTGAAGACTGGACCGGCACGGCTGACCCGGCCGCGCCCGCCGCCAGCGCCGACCTGTGGTTTGACACCGAGCTGCTGGCCGCCGCGCTCCACAGCCCACAGGAACGCCCGGACGGCTGGATCGGCGCGACTTCGACGCGCGCGGATATCCTGGCGCGCAACGTCCGTCACGACCTGGAGCTGCTGGCCGACGGCGAGTTCGGCGCGGAGACGCGCCCGCCAGGGTGGCGCGGCGGGCCGGCGCTCAACCGCTGCGACCGCACACTGCAAAACGCAGCCGCGCTGCTGGCGGTTGTCACCGGCAGCCCGCTGACGACGCCGGCGGGCACGCCCAACTACTGCCAGGCGGTCGCCGCTGAGATCAGCGACGTGCCGGCAGACGCCGCCGTGAGCGCGGACGCGGCCCGGCTGGCCGACCTGACGCTGGCGGCGCGCGGCGACCTGGAGCGCCTGGCCGACGAGACGCTGGGCCTGTACACGCGCCCGGTCGGCTACCGCCGCAACACTGACCCCGCCTCGGCCACGTTCGGCGCGGACCTGTTTCTCGACCTGGAGCTGCTGGCCGACGAGACGCTGGGGCGCGCGGTGCGCCCGCCGGCGTGGGTCGGCGTGATCGCCAGCGACCCGGCCCTGTTCTACCGCAACACGCGCCACGATATCGAGCTGCTGGCCGACGAGACGCTGGGGCCGGATGCTCGCCCGCGCGGCTGGCAGAACGAGGACCCGCTGGCCCGCTGCGCGCCGCTGGTGCAAAACCTGGTGCTGTTCGTGCAGCAGGCTTACGACCTCGTGCCGGATGTCGCCGCTGATTCGGCGTACTGCGCCCACGCTGAGGCGGAGGCCAACCGCATCGCGGAGAACCCGCCGGTGCTGGATGTGGTTGAGGAAGCGGAGGGCGGGCGCTACCTGGCTGAGTCCGAGTACGCTTTCGCCTATCTGGACGTGGCCGCCACGCAGTACATGGGGATCATGCCCGGCGGCACGCGCTTCCGCGCCTGGTACCGCAACTACATGGCCCCCGATGGCGAGTCGGACTCGCGCATGATGTTCGTCAGCGGCGACGATTTCGCGCTCTACATTGACCGGCGCTGGACGACGCTGGCGGAGGAGGAGTTTGTCTCGCTGCCTACGCTGGAAGGCGTGCGCCCGCTGGCGTTCTGCGACGCGCGCTGGTGTAACGGCCCCGCCCCCACGCCCACGCCCACCGGCTCTGGCCCGCTGGAGCTGCTGCTGCTCCAGACGACGCCCGCCGCGCCGCCGCCGGTTGACGGCGATATCAGCGGCGAGCGCACGCAGGTATCGTGGAACCATGTGCGCGTGACTTACCTCCAGGACAACGCGCAGACGCGCACGGCGCAGGTCGCGCTGGAGATCTGCAACGAAACGACGCAGATCACCTGCGAGCCGGTGATCCGCGTGTTCGACAACGCGCTGGGCGTCGCCAAGCCGGTGCTGTCGCAGTTCAATGGCCTGAACGTTTACGAATTCCCCTACGGCTACAACACCAATCTGCTGATCGAAGGGGCGACGCTGGTGTCGCCGGACGTGTGGATCAGCGACCCGACTATCCGCTGAAACGCCGCATCGCGGCCCCCTTCTCTCGCGCTGCGGGGGAAGGGGGCTGCTGACCGCCCGGCTGGCCCGGCCCGCGCCGGTTTAATCCTTGAAGCGCGCCCGCCTGCTGTGTTAAAATGCTGCCGGTTGCGGCCAGCGCCGCTGGCTGAAAATCACACACCCGGACCCGGCCCGGTGTTGTCAGGCCCGGCCTGATTGACGGCAGGGGATGAAGGGTGTGATCGTACAAACACTGTCCACAGGAGAATAACCGCACTATGCCTTCTTCCGTCTCGATGAAGGGGCTTCTCGAAACGGGCGTCCACTTCGGTCACCGCACGACCAAGTGGAACCCCAAGATGAAGCCGTTTATCTTTGGTGAACGCAACGGCATTCACATCATTGACCTTCAGCAAACCATCGCCAACCTCAACCGCTATTACGACATGATCCGCGACACGGTCGCCGACGGCGGCACGGTGCTGTTTGTGGGCACCAAGCGCCAGGCGCAGGAAACTATCGCGGCCCAGGCTGAGCGCTGCCACATGCCCTACGTCAGCCACCGCTGGCTGGGCGGCACGCTCACCAACTGGCGCACCATCCGCGAGCGCATCGAAACGCTCAAGAAGCTGGAACGCCGCCGCGACGCCGGCGAGTTCGAGCTGCTGACCAAGAAAGAGGCGCTTATCCTGGGGCGCAAGATTGAGTCGCTTCAGCTTCGGCTGGGCGGCATCCGCGACATGAAGCGCCTGCCCAACATGCTGATCGTCATTGACACCATGCGCGAGGCGACCGCCGTCAAAGAGGCTAACATTCTCGACATCCCGGTGCTGGCCCTGGCCGACACCAACAGCAACCCGGACGACATTGACCACATCATCCCCGGCAACGACGACGCCGTGCGCGCCATCAAGCTGATCGTCACCGCGCTGGCGGACGCCGTGCTTGAGGGCCAGGCCATGCGCAAGGCCGATGACGACGTGGAGCTGGCCGACGACGGCGCGCCCGATTACGCCGACTACGAGGACGACGAGGACGACGAGCAGTACCTGGGCGCGTCCACCCTCGCCAAGCTGCGCGACGCGCGCCTGTTTGCCGATGACGACGAAGAAGCCGATGGCGACGACACCGAAGAGGAAAAGGACTGACGTATCCCATGCAGATCACCGCACAGATGGTCAAGGACCTGCGCGAGGCGACTGGCGCCGGCCCGCTTGACTGCAAAAAAGCGCTGGAACAAAACGATGGCGACATCAAGAAGGCCATTGATTACCTGCGCGAGAAGGGCCTGGCCCGCGCTGCCAAGAAGCTGGGCGCTGGCCGCACCATGAACGAAGGCGTTATCGAGAATTACACCCACCACAACCGCCGCCTGGGCGTCATGGTGGAGGTCAACTGCGAGACAGACTTCGTCGCCAATACCGAGGCGTTCCGCGAGTTCGCGCACAACATCGCGCTGCACATCGCCAACCTGTCCCCGGAATATGTGCGCCGCGAAGACGTGCCCCAGGCCGTTATCGCCGCTGAGCAGGAGATTCAGCGCCGCCGGGCGATCGAAGAAGGCAAGCCGGAGGCGGTGGCCGTGAAGGTCGCTGAGGGGCGCATGGCGAAATTCTACGAGGAGATCGTCCTGCTCGAACAGCCGTACATCATGGACGACTCGAAAACCATCTCGCAGCTTCTGTCCGAGGTGGTGGCCGAGGTGGGCGAAAGCATCGAGATCCGCCGCTTTGCCCGCTTCGCCGTCGGCGAGAACGCGGACAGCGCGGGTGACGATGCCTGAACGCCGCCACAGCGGGCTGCGTTATCACAGGAAGGGCGGCACGTCAGCCGTCCTTAACTGATGCGTTCTTAAAGGGATTGGCCTTTCGCCAGTCCCTTTTTTCTGCGCCCTGACCCCGGCACACAGGAGGTGGACACAATGACTGACAGCAGCGCGACGAGCAGCCAGCCGATCTTCCCGCGCATCATGCTCAAGCTCAGCGGCGAGGCCCTCGCCGGCCCCGGCGGCCACGGCATTGACCCGGACGCCGCCGAGGAAATCGCCGCTAAAATCAAGCAGATTCACGAATTGGGCGTGCAGGTGGCTGTGGTGATGGGCGGCGGCAACCTGTGGCGCGGCGCGATCGGCGTGGCGCGCGGCATGGAGCAGAGCACCGCCGACCACATGGGCATGATCGCCACCGTCATGAACGGCCTGGCGCTGCAGGACGCGCTCCAGCGCGCGGGCGTGGTGACGCGCGTGCAGACCGCCGTCCAGATGAACGCCGTCGCGGAGCCGTACATCCGCCTGCGCGCCATCCGTCACATGGAGAAGGGCCGCGTCGTCATCATCACGGGCGGCACGGGCAACCCCTACTTCACCACCGACACCGCCGCCGCCCTGCGCGCCACCGAGATCGGCGCCAACATTCTCATCAAAGCGACCAAAGTGAACGGCGTCTACTCTGCCGACCCCAAGAAAGTGCCCGACGCCACGCGCTACGAGCGCCTGTCGTACCAGCAGGTGTTTGACGCGCGCCTGCAGGTGATGGACCTGACGGCCTTCACGCTGTGCGAAGAGAACAACATGCCTATCCTGGTGGTTAACTTCTGGGCCAACGACGACCTGCTGCGCGCCGTCCAGGGCGATCACTCAGTGGGGACGATTATCACACGCGAGGGCTGACGCGCGCTCAGCCGCCGGCGCGCCGGGCTTCCGCGTAGAGCGTGTGGCTGCCGGCGCGGGCGGCGTCCTGGGCCGCCGCTTCGATGCGCACGCTGACGCGCGCGCCGGGCGCGATGCCGGCGGGCGTGAGCGCCGTCCGGTAGCCGGTAACGCGCCCGTCGGCGTCCAGCAGCGTCAGCACGACGCGCGCCGGGCCGGCGGCGTGGTCGGTTGCGTTGTGCAGCGCGGCGGTGACGACATAGCGCCCGTCCACCAGGCTGGCCTGCGCGTCCTCAATCGTCAGGGCGACAAAGCGCTGGTCGGTCTGCGGGGCGGGGTCCGCCGCGAGCAGGACGGCCGTTGCGTAAGCGTAAGCGCCGTCCATGCCAGGCAGCAGCACGCTGTAGGGCGCGGCTGCGCCCGGCGGGATCAGCGCCTGCTCGATGCCGGTTTCGGCGGCGGCCAGCGGCGTGCCGTCGGCGTGCCAGAACTGCACCTGCACCCGCACATACTCGACCGGCTGCGCCTCATGGTTGGCCACGCGCCCCAGGCATAACAGCGCGCCAGAGGGCGTGTCATAGCAGGTGGGCGGCTCCAGCAGCAGCGGCAGCGGCAGCGGCGGCGCCGCTGGCGTAGGCGGGGGGATGATAAGCTGCTGGCCTACCTGAAGGCTGCGCGCGTCCACGCCGGCGTTAGCGGCCTGCAGCGCGCCCACGTCCAGGCCGAAATCGAACGCGATGCCCAGCAGCGTGTCGCCGGGGCGGACGGTGTAGACCAGCGCGGCGGCGGCGACAGCGGGCGGCGGGGTGGGTGTGGCGGTCGGCGTCGGGCGCGGCGGCAGCGGCGGCGTGGCCGTTTCGCGCAGGCGCAGCGTGAGCGTGACCGGCGGCGTGACAGTCGGCGGCAGCGTGAGCGCCGCCTCGGACGCCACACTACAGCCGCTTACCCACACGCTGATACATACGGCCCACAGCAGAGGCCGCCATCCCCAGTAGCCCACTGCGCCGATAAATCCCTCTTTTTCCCATACTGCACACGGCGTTATCCCGCATTATAGCCCTAACCGCCCAGAATGACACCAATCCCGGTGGGCAATTCAGGCGCAGTTGGATAGGATATTGGTCGTCGCTGAGAGGGGTGGGCCTGATGACGCTCGAATCGCTGGAAGCACAGGTTGGCGCGCTGCTGCGCGCGCGCGGCCTGACAGTAGCCGCCGCTGAATCCTGCACGGGGGGGCTGGTGCTGCACCGCCTGACCAACATCCCCGGCTGCTCTGTCTACGTGATGGGGGGCGTGGTGGCTTATGCCAACGCCGCCAAGCAGGCGGTGTTAAAAGTCAAGCAGGGCACGCTGATCGCGCATGGGGCGGTGAGCGCCGAAACGGCGCTGGAGATGGCCGCCGGCGCGCGCGAGCTGTTCAGGACGGACTACGCGGTGAGCACCACCGGCATCGCCGGGCCGGGCGGCGGCACAGCCGAAAAGCCGGTGGGCCTGACGTACATCGGGCTGGCCGGGCCAGCGGGCCAGCTCATCAGCGAACGGCATCTGTGGGAAGGCGACCGGGCGGCGGTCAAAGAGGCCAGCGCTGACGCCGCGCTGGCGCTGCTGCTGCGCGCGATCATCGAAAACAGCCCGCCCGCCGCCCGCTAAGCCCCCAGAGAGTAGTTATTGCGTTGGGCCGCGAATCCTGCTATAACTGCTGTTATCGCTGGCGTATTGATTCCGGCCCACCCGGAGAAATTGGGAAACGCGCCTTGAAACCGTGAGTTTCATCCCCCTTGTGTCGCGCCTCTTGGTTCCGTTTGGCCGCGCGCTCCCAACGCCGGCCGCCAGTTTGATCGCTTGAGACAACAGCACAGCCAACCGATTTGAACAGGTTTCCGCCGGGCGCGCAGTCTGCTGTTTGCGTACCGCCGGAAGAACGGATAACAGGTGAAAGGGCACGTTATGCTGGAACGCATTTGCTTCTGATACCCTGGCCGCTGTGCCAAACCACAACCCAAACCTGACAACTGCTGCCTGCCGCCTGCGCGCGGCGGCGTATTCTGACGAGGACACTATCCATGCGCTTCTACCCTGATTTCATGCCGCCTTTTGAACACGAACCCACCAGCGACCGCTTCGCCATCCAGACCGTTGACGGCGGGCGTGGGCAGGGCGTGGTCGCGCTGGTTCCGTTCCAGCCGGGCGAGATCGTGTTTCGCTTTACCGGCTTCTTCAGCAGCGAGATCACGCAGTTCTCGCTGCAATATGTGCCGGGCCTGCACGTTCACGACCCTTTCTTCATGGGCAAGGTGCTGCACTCGTGCAGCCCTAACGCCTGGTGCGATATGTCCACGCGCACGTTTACGGCGCTCCGCGCGATCGAGCCGGGCGAGTGCGTGACGATGGACTATGACCAGACCGAGGACGTGCTGTTCCGCGCCTTCGCCTGCAACTGCGGCGCGCCCAACTGCCGCGGCCTGATCCAGGGCCGCCTGGTGATCTCGGACGCGGTGCGCGCGGCATCTTAAGCGGCGCGCCCCTTTCGCAGCAGCACACACACTACGCCCCGCTGGAGGGGCGTTTTGTTTATGCGGTAGAATAGCCGTGTCTGTCTAAACCGAAAGCGGCTGCCGTATGCGCCCTGACCCTGCCCACATCTATGCCGCCGCCCCGCTGGCGGACGTGCTGGCGGTGCTGCTGCGCCAGTTCAAATGGCTGCTGGCGGCGCACGACATCAACCTGACCGACGCCGAGCTGCGCCAACTGGCGGCGGCGATGGCGGCGCCTGGCGCGCCGGACGCGCGCGCCGCCGCTGTGGGCGCGGCCCTCAACGCCATCGTCGCCGAGAGCCTGGCCGTGCTGGCCGGGTGGAACCTGACGTTCGCGCAGGCGCTGGCAACCGAGATGGCGGCGATGCCGGGCTGGGAAACGACAGCGGAATTTCTTGAGCTGGCGAACGAGAAAACCAACGCCGAGCTGCGCATCGCCGCCGGGGCGACGCTGGCCGCCGCGCTGGGCGACCTGCGCCACGCGGGCCTGCTGCTGACGCTGATCGAACACGACGCGGCTGAGATTGAGGCGGTGGTGGCGCGGCGGGTGCTGGCGCAGCGCAGCGGCACGGACGCCAGCGCGCCCGACTGGCCGCAGCAGGTCCGCGCCTGGCTCAGCTCACGGGCTGACTGACTGAGCCGCGCGCACCACCTGGGCGTGGATGCGCGGGTTGGCGACGATGACGCCCCGGTTTTTCGCCAGCGTGCGCCCCTGCGCGAAATCAAGCGGCGCGCCGTCCACGTCGCTGACGACGCCGCCCGCGCCCTGCACCAGGGCGGCCCCGGCGGCGTGATCCCAGATCATGTGCGGGCGGGCGCTGTGCAGGCGCGGCAGGCGCAGGTAGAGATCGGCGTCGCCGGCGGCGATCAGCGCGTACTTTTCCTGGCTGTCCAGGCGCTCGACCGCCGCCGCGCCGATGCCCGCCGCCGCGCGCACGCGCGCCATCCACTCGCGGCTGGCGTGGCTTTTCTCCACGCTTTCGACCACAATCAGCGCCGCCGGGTCGGTGCGCTGCGACACCGTGATGCGGCGGGCCGGGCCGCCCGCCAGCGGCTGAACGCTGGCCGCGCCGCGCTGCGCCGCGAAGATCGCCGCGCCGCCGCTGTAGCCCGGCGCGCCGATCACGCCGGCGGTAGGCTGGCCGCCGCGCAGCACGCCCAGCGCGATCACGTAGTGGCGGCGCGCCAGAAAGCCCTTTGTGCCGTCAATCGGGTCAATCACCCAGGTGCGCTCGGCGGCGCGCGCCTGCCCGTAATCAAGCCAGCGCGCCAGGTCGTCCACGCGCGCGCGCGCGCCGATGGCCGCGCTCACCAGCGCGGCGATCGCCACGCGGTCGGCGTCGGCGATCAGCTCGTAGAACTGCCTGCCGCTTTCCTCAGCGATCACGGCGTCGCCGGGGAAGGCGCGGCTGATGGCGCGGCACAGCACCGCCTGCACGCCGTAGTCAGCGATCGTGACCGGCTCGGCCCCGGCTTTGCTGGCCGCGTGCGCGCCGCGCGGGGCTTCGCCAGCGCGCGGGATGTAGCGTTCCTGAACCACGCGGCACAGCGCGGCGGCCTGCCGCACCGCCTGGAAGATCGGTTCAAAATCGAGTGCAGTGTCGGTCATGAGCGTCTTTCAGCAGTCCGCGCGCGGCGCGCTGCTCAGCCGCCGTCGAACGTAAGCGCCGCGTTGCGGAACGGGATCAGCGCCAGGATGACGGCGTGTTCGTAATAGGCGGCGCGGTCAATCACGTCGTGCGTCAGCAGGCCCACCGAACCGTTTTCCTGTTTGGAGTTGGTGCGGCCAAACACGATGTCGTCCGCCAGGCCCAGCTCTGTGCCGGCGCGCACGAGCTGCGCCACCGCGTCGGGCAGGGCGAAGGTCGCGGTGCGGCTGGACCCGATGCGGCCCGCCCCGCGCACGACCACCCAGGCGAAGCCCTGAAGCTGGCCGCTGATCAGCTCCACGCCGCCCTCGATGCCCACCCAGAAGTCCGCGTCGGCATTGAGCTGTTCGGCGGCGGCGGCGCGGTTGCGCGCGCCCTGGTAGGTTTCGCCGTCGCTGGCCGGTTGGTCGCTGACGCCAGAGGGGGCCGCCACACCGGTCACGCGAAAGTGCTCGCCGGGGAACATGCGCTCGAAGCCGGCGCGGGCGGCGCGGATTTTCACAGGGTTGGTTGAGGCGACAACAACGGTTTTCATGGCGGCATCCCTGCTGGACAGCGCTTCAGATCATTGGCCTATTGTATCGTATTCCGCCGCCCGCTGTTCAACGGGCGGCCAGGCTCAGCGCAGCGTGATCGTCCATTCGGTCACGCTGACGATCACGCCGCTGGCGTAGACGAACAGCGCCGGGCTGACGCTGCTGCCGACGCCGGTCAGCGGCGGGCCGATCTGTTCATCGTTGAAGAAGCAGGTGATCGTGCCGCTGCCAGGGTCACGGTTGAGGCGCAGCCGGGCGATCTGGTTGTTGACGGCGCGCTGGCTGACCGTGAGCGCCTCGCCGTTGGTCACCTGCCCCAGGTTGATAACGCCGGGCTGGACAAGCTGCACGCGCAGCCCCTGGGCCGCGCCGCCGCTGCCGATCAGCGCGACGCCGTAGTAGACCGCGCCGTCCAGCACCAGCGGCGGGTTGTAGCTGGTGAGCGCCAGCGTCGCCTCCAGGCTGCTGACGCGGCCTGCCGCGCCGCCGCCGTAGTAGGTTTCCAGCGTCTCTGGCGGAACGGCGACGACGATCTGGCCGGTCTCTGTGCCCGCGCCCACGCCCAGCCGCCAGTAAGTGCCGTCAACCCCGCGCGAGAACTGGTCGTCGCTCCAGGGGTAAGCCGGCAGCCGGTCAAACAGCGCCAGCAGGTCCTGCCGACCGGTGAGGCCGCCCGGCGGCAGCGTGGCCGTCGGCGTCGGCGTGATCGTCGGCGTGCTGCTGGGGGTGGGGCTAGCCGTGATCGTCGGCGTGAGCGTGGCCGTTGGCGTGTTTGTCGGCGCGGCGGTGGCGGACGGCGTGCTGCTGGGGCCGGGCAGCGCGGCCGCCTGCGTTGTAACAGCGGGCGGCGGCGTATCTGACGGCGCGCTGGTGGTGGCGGGCGGCGCGCTGGTGGTGGCGTCCTGCGCGACCGCCTGGCTGTCCGGGGTGTCGGTGATCGTGACGGCGATGACGGGCGGTGTGCCGCCGCCGCCCGCCAGCAGCGCCAGCGCGATCACCCCGCCAATCAGCGCGACCGGCAGCAGCAACAGCAGGCGGCGCGGCAGGCGCGGGCGCGCCCTGGCGGCGGCGGGTTCGGGGTCGGCGTAGCGCGCGCCGCGATACTCGCTTTCGGCCACGCCGGCGCTCTCGTCCAGGCGCGGAACCGGCTCACTGGTGGGCGGCGCGGGAAATTCAGGGGCCTGCTCGGTGAGGTCGTACCAGTGGCGGTAGAGCGCGTAAGCCGGGTGGCGATCAATGAACATCACGCGGAACAGCTCGTTAAAGCGGCTGAGGCGGGCGCTGCGGCGCATAGTGGTGTCGGTGTAGGCGCTGACGAACGCCTCGTAGGTGTCGCGCCACTGGCGCAGCGTGCCGGTGTAGGCCTCGCCCAACAGCCGCTGCGTCGTATTGAGCAGGTGGCGGTGGCCTTCGAGCAGCGCGGGCGGTGGCTCTGAGGGGCGTTCCTCGATGAGCTGCAGCATGTGGCGCGCGCGCGTGTGCAGCTCGGCGGCCCCGGCCTGCAGCGACATCAGCAGGGCGCGGTAGGGGGTCAGCGTGACGCTGGCCGCCTGTTCGACCTCGCTCACGGCGTTGATGGCGTTTTCGAGCTTGATGCCCGCCGGGCGAAACTCGCCGTCGGACCAGTCGCGCAGGGCCGCCTGCAGCTCGCGCAGGCTGAAGCTGCCGGCGGCCAGCGTGCGCGCCTGCGGGTTTTCGTCCAGCGCGCGCGCCAGCGTTTCCAGGTGCGGCAGGGCGTCAGCGCCGCTGACGCTGTTAAGCTGGGCGGCGGCGCTGTTGATATCGCGGCGGCGGCGGATGAGGTCATCGAGGGCGTGGGCGGCGGGGTGGTTAGCGCCGAACGGCTCCAGCGCGCGGCTCGCCGCCGCCAGCCAGAACTCGGCATCGTCGGTTTCGGCGGCGTGGGCGTCCAGCGCGCCCAGCAGGATATAGTTGAAAAAGAGGGTGCGGACGGCGGCGGTGCCGCTGCGCGCGTACAGCTCCACCAGCCCTTTGCTCATCGCCTTGAGGTAGGTGTCCTTGCTGGGCATCTGGCGCGTGAAGTTCTCGCGCGTGGCGGTTTCGTCAACGGTGTACAGCCGTTCGACCGATACCAGCGCGGCCTTGCACGTGTCCACGTCGTTGACCGCGCCCCGCTCCAGCCAGACGCGCGTCATCTCGGCCAGCCGGCGCAGCCGCCCGGCGGCGAAGCGCTGTGTGTCGCTGCGCGCGATCTCAAAGGCGCGCTGGCCCAACTGTTCGGCGTCGGCCAGGCGGCCGCGGTCGTAGGCTTCCCAGCCGTCGGCCAGCGCCCGCCCCAGCCCGCCGTACAGCGCGTGCCGCTCGACATACTGGGCGCTGGTTATTACCGCGCGCAGGTGGTTGAACCAGCCCGCCAGCGTCGGGCTGACGGTTCCCACCGCGTCAGTGGCCTGCGTCAGCGCGTTAAGCGCCCCCAGGCGGCTGCCCTGGATGGCGGCGTTGGCGTAGCTGCCCCAGGCGTGGGCGGCGATCTCCAGCCCTTCGGCCATGCCCACCAGCATTTCGTCGAACAGCCGCGCGGTGAAGGGCAGCAGCGTCTCGCGGGCGGTGTGCAGCCACGTCTCCAGGTCAGAGCCGTCGGCAGCCGGCACATAGGTCTGATACGTGCCCAGGGTTTCGTAGAGCCGGTCCAGCAGGCCGGCCACCGCGTCCCAGGACAGGCTGGTAGGGTCAATGGCGCGGCTGGCGTCGAGCGCGGCCAGGGCGTCGCGCGGGCTGGCGGCGGCCTGCCGGCCAATGACGTGCATGTTGTCGGCCAGCGCCATCGCCGCGTTGAGCGCCCGTTCCAGCGCCGACAGCGGCAGCCGGTGTTCGGTCAGGGCGTGGCCGGCGCTAACGGCGTCCAGCAGCGTGCTGAGGGCTGTCAGGCCGTCCACGACCGCGCGGTAGCCGTCGCGCAGCGCCACCATGCTCACGCTGTCGTCGGTGGGCATGCTGTTCAGCCGGGCGTCAATCTCCGCCAGCACCGCGCGCGGCTCTGTAACCGGCACGCCGCCCGCCGCTAACTGCGCCAGCGCGGCCTCTAGGCGAAACAGATTCGGGCGCAGCAGGTGAATTTCGGGCACATGGGCCGAGATGCGCTCCGCCAGGCCCCACTGGAGCGCGCGCTCGCTGTCGTCGGCGGTTTCAGTCACCAGGATGTGGGCGGCGCGTTCCGGGTGGCCGTCGAACAGCAGGCCAATGCTGTCCAGCACCGGCAGCGGCGTCGGCTGGGCGTTGGCCTCCAGCAGGGCGCGCGCCAGGTCGTGCAGCAGGTTGACCAGCCGGGCGCTGTCGCCGCGCACGCGGCCCAGCAGCTCGTCCAGCAGGCTGACCGACCGCTGCCAGTTAGCGCTCTCCAGATAGATGCGCACGGCGTCCAGGTCGGCGGCCACCTCAATGTCCTGGAGGCGGTTGTGAATCTCGGTTTCCAGCTCGCGCGCGGGGGGGCAGCCAGGGTCCTGCGCCAGCGCCGGGCGCAGCGTGTCCAGCAGACCGTAAAGCTCGTCGCGGCTGCGGTTGCGGCGCAGGCGCTCCGCCACGCGGTTGAGGACGGCGTCGCGTTCGCGCGCCAGCGGCGCGCGGTACTCGGCCAGGTCACGGCGCAGCTCGGCGATGCTGCGGTAGCGGGCGCGCGGGTTGGGGTGCGCCGCTTTGCTGACGATGGCCTGCAGGCGCGTGTGGACGCGGCCCGCGTCATCGCCGAAGTTGAGGCGGAAATCGTCGGCGGCGTCGCGCGGGATGTCCGCGCGGGCGCCCCCGGTGAGGATCAGGTACAGCAGCCCGCCCACCTGGGCGATGTCGCTCTGGCGGCTGACGCCCTGGGGCGTGCTGTCGTCGCCTTCCAGAAAAACGGCGTTGCCCCAGTCAATCAGCTTGAGGCGGTAGCGCTCGCGGTCCCAGAACAGGTGCTTGGCGTCAACGTCGTTGTAGACGATGTCGGCGGCGTGGGCGGCCTCCAGCAGGTCGAGCAGGCTGTCCACGATCACCAGCATCTCCAGTTCGGGCAGGCGCTCGCCGCGCGCGGCCAGCTCGCGCACCATGTCGGCCACGTTGTCGCCTTCGGCCCGTTCCACGACGATGTACTGGTGCAGCGTGCCGCCGGCGGAGAACTGGCCAGTGCCCAGCAGCGCCGTCAGCACCGGGTGGCCCGCCAGCCGGGTGAGCGCCTTGCGCTCGTTGAGGATGCTCACTTCCTGCCCGGCGCGGATGGGCGGGGCGTCGCTGGGGGCCGGGCGCTTGACCACTACCGGGCGGCTGCTGGCCTGGGTATCAACAGCGCGCAGCGTCTCGCCGGAGCGCCCGCGCGGGTAAATATAATCGTAACGATAGCGGTTATCAAACAGGCTGTCGGCCATCCAAAATTACTCCGGGTGCGCGTCCCTTAATTGTACGCGCAGCGGGCAGGGCTGCAAGGACAGCGGGCGACCACCGCCAGCAGATGGGGTGTCCGGGCGGCGGCGCGCAGGCGCGCAGCTACGCCGCACACCCTGTTCCGTTTTCATGCGCCAGCCCTGGGCGCACATACACGGTTAGCTGGCCGAAATCCTGGTCGGTCAGGCAGAAACTGCGTGTGAAATCGTGGGCCGCGATAAAATCGTGGACGATCGGGAACTGATCGCGGCTGTAGAACCGCTCGCTGATGATAAATGCGTCGATTGGCTTCAGCGCCCCGGCGGCCAGGCTTTCGTAGGCGTACAGATCGTAGAACACGCGCTGGTTGAGGCCCCACCACAGCTGCTCCGGCCCCATGACGACGGCGGCGTCTGCCGGCAGGCGTTCGTCAATGGCCTGGCCCGCGTCCAGCAGCGCGCGAATCCCCTGGCTGCGCGCGTTGAACAGTGCCTGCGTTACCCCCAGCACCAGGATAAACACCGCGAGCGCCAGCGCCGCGCGCTGCCCCCGCCAGCGCAGCACAATGCGCAGCGAGCGGTAGGCGGCGATAACGATCAGCGGCAGGGCGTGCGTGTTGTAGAACAGGAAATTGTACGGCTTGGGGTTCACCCAGAACAGCACGGCGGTTGACAGCCAGTAGACAGCCATTGTCAGGCGCAGCACGCGGTCCCTGACCGCGATTGCGAGGATGGTTGCCAGGCCCACCACGATCAGCGCGGCGGCGTAGTTGGCGATATACACGCTGAGCAGCGCCTGCAGCGCGTTCAGCACGCGCTCCAACGGCGACAGCGTGCCGCCGATCGTGACCTCGATGCCGTAAACCTGAGCGATCATGGCGAGCAGATCCGGCAGGCCAAAGCGCCACAACAGCATCCTTGAAAGCGCGTAGAACAGGCCGTAACCCGCCATCCCGGCGGCGAAGCTCAGCGGCGGCACGTAGTCCAGGCGTTTGTGAACACGATAAGCCTGAACCATGCGCCACGCATAGAGGAGTCCTACGGCCAGCCCAAACCGGATGGCGAACTGGTGGCCTTCGGCGGCGAACCCGAACAGGAACCCGACCGCCAGATGCGCCCACCACCTGGACCGGCCTTCGGCGTTGGCCAGGAAGCAGGCGGACAGCGCCAGCGTCAGCAGCAGCGGCACAATCGCGTCGTAACGGATTATGTTGCTGGCGAGCGTAAAGAGCGCGCCGAACGCCAGCGCAGCTAACAGCGTCCAGCGGGAAGGCCGGGCGCGGAACAGCACAGCCAGCGGAAGCAGCGCCACCAGCCCGACCGTCACGGACCAGGCGCGCGCCGTCGCAAAGCTGATGCCGAACGCGTTCAGCCAATGGCCGAGCGTGTAGGCTGCGACGCCGGTGAACGGGAACACGATGCGGCCTGGAATGGTGGAGAAGTAGGTGGGATCGCCTGACCGCACCCAGCTCACGGCGTAAATGCTGACCAGGCTCTCATCGAAGAAGAACGGCGGCTGCACACGGGCGCGCAGCGCCAGCGCCAGCGCCACCGCCAGCAGCAGCGCCAGCAGCAGCGCGGCCCACGCCCAGCGCGCCCGGCGCGGGGCCGCGCCCGCCGCTGCGCCGCCCAGCCACCACACGCTGACGATGAGCAGCGTCGTAACGACGTACAGACGAAACAGCAGCGGCCCGAACTCCACGTTTGAAACAGGCGCGAACAGCCAGAACAGCGCCGCGCCCGCCAGCAGCGCCAGATACCCCGCCCACGCGCCCGCCGGGGTTGTTCGCAGTTGGTTAGCGGCGCGTTCGGCCCGCGCGCGAAACGGCGCGGCCAGGCAGTAGAGCGCGGACAGGCCGTAGATGGCGGCGGCCACAAACAGCAAAGCCAGGTAGTTGGCCGAATAGCGGCCCAGGACCTGCGGCGCGGCGCTGGTGTGCGCCACCATAATCGCGAATGTCACAAGGCTGTAGGCGGACCAGATGATGAAAGCTGTTCGGCTGCGTTTCCGCATGTGCATTTCCCGTTGCGGCCTGCCGGGCGGGCCGGCAGTGAAGGCGGGACGGCTCTGTCAGGTTGGCTGCGCGCCATCCCCTTCGCTGTGTGACGGTGAAAGGGGATGGCGGTAAAGGCAGAAGCCGCCCGCGCCGGCTCGCCGTTGGTTAGTTGTGTGTGGAGGACGGCGCGCGGCGGCCGCCCCGGCGGCGCGGACGGCGGCTCTGGCGCGCGGCGTCTGCGCTGACGCGGCTGCTGTGCCCGCTGCCCGCGCCGTTAGCCAGCCGGGCCGGCGGCGCATCCAGCGCGGCGGCGTAAGGGTGCTCGGTCACGACCGGCACGCGCAGACGGATGAGCTTTTCGATGTCGCGCAGGTAGACGCGCTCGTCGCTGTCGCAGAACGAGAAGGCCGTGCCTTCGGCCCCGGCGCGCGCCGTCCGCCCGATGCGGTGGACGTAGCTTTCCGGCTCGTTGGGCAGGTCATAGTTGATGACGTGCGTCACGTCGTCCACGTCGAGGCCGCGCGCGGCGATGTCGGTCGCCACCAGCACGCGCGTTTTGCCGTTCTTAAAGTTCGCCAGCGCCCGCTCGCGCGCGCTCTGCGACTTGTTGCCGTGAATGGCCTCCGCCTGGAAGTGAGCGCGCTCAAGCTGCTCGGCCAGCTTGTTCGCGCCGTGCTTGGTGCGCGTGAACACCAGCACGCGCCGGACCGCGCCGTCCTCCAGCAGGTATTCGAGCAGGGCGCGCTTGTCCTTCTTCTCCACAAAAAACACCGACTGCGCGATCTTCTCGACGGTTGTCGCCTGCGGCGTGACTTCGACGCGCACCGGGTTCACCAGCATGTGGTCGGCCAGGTCCTGAATGTCCTGCGGCATGGTGGCGGAAAAGAGCAGCGTCTGCCGCCGGGCGGGCAGCGCCTTGATGATGCGGCGCACGTCGTGGATGAAGCCCATGTCCAGCATGCGGTCGGCTTCGTCCAGGACGAACACCTCGATGCTGTTGAGGTGGACGAAACCCTGGCCCATCAGGTCGAGCAGGCGGCCCGGCGTGGCGACGAGGATTTCCGGGCTGCGCCGCAGGGCGTCAACCTGCGGCTGCTGGCCGACGCCGCCGAAGATGACGATGTGGCGGAAGCCTAACTGGCGGCCGTAGGCGGCGAAGCTGTCGCCGATCTGCGTGGCCAGCTCGCGCGTGGGGGAAAGCACCAGCACGCGCAGGGGGCCGCGCCGCCGGTTCCGGTCAGCGGCTAACTGCTGCAGGATGGGCAGGGCGAAGGCGGCGGTCTTGCCGGTTCCGGTCTGCGCGCAGCCGACCAGGTCGCGGCCTGCCAGGATGTGGGGGATAGCCTGCGCCTGGATCGGCGTCGGCGTGTCGTAGCCCTCCGCCTGCACCGCGCGCAGCAGAGGGTCAATCAGGTTCAGATCGTTAAAATGCATGCAACCTCAAGGGGTAACTGTGTGAATCTGCCGGGCTGTGCCGGGCAGCGTTCAGCGCGTTGAATAGTGACTGGCGTTGAGGGTGACAGGGGGTTTCCGCGGCGGCGCCGCAGCACACATATCAATCTCAATCCCGTTCCGAGGCATTATAGCACAGTTTGCGCCGGGTGAAGGGGGGCGGTTTTGCGCGCGCTTACCCGCTGGCGAAGTCGGCGCTGTCAAGGATGATCGTCACCGGGCCGTCGTTGTGGATTTCGACCAGCATCAGCGCGCCAAAGACGCCGTGTTCCACGCGGGCGATGCCCTCCGCGCGCAGGCGTTCGGCGTAGCGCGCCACCAGCGGCGCGGCGGCTTCGGGCCGGGCGGCATCGGTGAAGCCGGGGCGGCGGCCCCGGCGCGCGTCAGCGTAGAGCGTGAACTGCGAGATCACCAGCGCGCCCGCGCCCACCTCCAGCGCTGACAGGTTCATTTTGCCGCTGGCGTCGTCGAAGATACGCAGGCTGGCGGTCTTGCGCGCCAGCAGGTCGGCTTCAGCGGGCGTGTCGGCGTGCGTCACGCCGACCAGCGCCACCAGCCCCAGCTCGACAGCCCCGGTCACGACGCCGTCCACCGTCACGCGCCCCTGCCGGACGCGCTGCAAAATCACGCGCATCGCCCAGCCGTCCGCTAAACGACCATGTCGCGGCCGGGCGGCGGCTCGTAATAGATGCCTTCCGCCTGGGCCATCGTCTGGTAGTGGCTTTCCCAGTGGAGCAGGAACAGCGCCTGAACGGCCTGCTCGATTGTGAGGTAGCGGTTGGCCGACGGATAGTACACCTGCACCGTGTAGCGTTCGATCGGCAGCTCCATGATAAACTGGGCGATAGCCCGTTCCTGCTTCTGAATGCCCTTCACCGTCGTCTCGACCAACCGCCGCCGGTAGACGCTGGCCATCACGTTGTTCAGGCCGTCCAGCAGCGCGGCGGGCACGGGCGGGCGGAAGCCCACCAGCGCCATTTTCAGCAGCGCCAGCGACAGGCTGTCCATCAACTGCAGGTGGCCCAGCATGGCGGCCAGCGACCAGCCGTGATAGCGCGGCTCGTACCACCTGTCGCGCGGGACGCGCCCCGCCAGCTCAAGGACCTGCCGCCGCACGCGCTGGATGGCGGCGACCAGGCTGCGGCGGTCGGCGTCGGTATCCAGATAGCGGTAAGAGAAGTTCACTTCGTCTGGCATAGGCTTTCACCCGCGGCTCGTTTTCATGCGGATAGTAACGCGCCGGGCGGGGCCGCGTCAACGGGCGGGTATTCAGAGCGCGCCCTGGTCTCTGAGCGCCGCCTGACGATGTATGATGGGGGTGGTGATCGGCCCTGGCCCGCTGTACTACCCGGTTGATTACAAGCTGTCGAACCAGGTAACGCTGTCCTTTGCCTGGCAGATCATCGTTATAAGCCTCTGAAACCTGCCCTGACCTTCTGCGGACCGTTATGTGCAGTTTGCGAGAATCTCCCCGGTTTTGGCGCAGAAAACTGATTCTCCAGAAAGCGCTCGTTTGTTCGCCATAAAACAGCCGCAGGGGCCGAAAAACGACGCGCAGAAAGGGCCTTAATTGCGTTTTTAGCAGGTGGTGCTATGGTGGAGATGGTTGAGTGCCTGTTTTTTGGGCAGCATTGCAGCCTTGGCTGCCCCCTTCGGGGGACTGAAACTCCGCGCTGAACGCCCTCCAGGCTGATTCAGGGTTTGCTCTGAACGTTTCCGCTCGCTGTCATGCTAATCTGCATATAGTCAACACACTGATACAATTTCAAACCTTAAGACTTAACCACGTTCTGTTGATGTTAGAGTAAGAGGGTAGGAATTGACGCGCACGCTGCGCGTGACCTGAGGGAGTGTAATGGCTGACCTTGCCGCATTCACGCTTCATCTGCGTTTCACCCACACGGATGAGGTTCCCGCCTGGCTGGGGCGCGCGGCACAGGCCGCGTTTCTCGACAGCCTGCAGACCATCAACCCCGCCGCCGCCGCGCGGGTTCACGATGGCAGCGGCCTTAAGGCATTTACCGCGTCGAACCTGTCCACCGGGCGCTGGGGCGGCCTGGTCACGCTGCGCCCACGCGCGCATTATTCAATGCGCTTCACCACACTCTTTTCTGATCTGACCGCGCTCAGCCTCAACGCGCTGACGGCGGCCTGGCTGCGGCACGGCCTGACGCTGCATGATCAACCGACGATGGTTGAGGCGGTGGACACAGCAGCCACCAGCTATGCCGACCTGCTGGCGAATGCGGCCCCTGCGCGCCAGATCACGCTGCGCTTCGCCAGCCCGACACAGTTCAAGCTGACGCACCCGCACGACAAGTCCAACGGCATCCCTATGCCGCTGCCCGTGCCGGAGCGGGTTTTCGGCAGTCTGATTGATCGCTGGGAGCGTTTCAGCGGCGTGCCGCTGCGCCCTGACCTGCGCGAGTGGGTGCGGCTGAATGTGAGCGTGGCGGCGCATCGCATCGAGACGCGCACCGTCGAGGCGCGGCGCGCCGGCCATGGCGCATACACCGGCTTCGTGGGCGATGTCACGTTTGCGCTGCTGCGCCGCGACGATGTGTTCGTCCGGCAGGTCAATGCGCTGGCGGCCTACGCGCCGTTCGCTGGGGTAGGTATCCGCACCACTAACGGTATGGGCCAGGTCGAGTGGGTGCAGCCATAGTTGGCTGTGATTTCTTCGAAAGCTTTAGATTAAAGGATGGGTAATGGCGACAATTGAGTTTATGCTGACGGTGGTCAGCCCAACATTTATGTACGGCGCGTATCAGCGCGGCAGCGACGCGCAGCCGGAGATGCGCGCGCAGTCGGTGCGCGGCCAGCTCCGCTACTGGCTGCGGGCCATCGCCGGCGCGCAGACGACCGAGCTCAAAGCGGTGTGGGAGCGCGAAAGCGCGGTGTTTGGCTCCACCGGCGTGGGGTCGACAGTGAGCGTGCGGGTGTATCCGCGCCAGGAAGTACAGACAGACAGCGAAGCGATGCTGCCGCACCGCGAATTCAGCGGCGGTAACGTCTCTCGGGCGAGGGTAATTACAGGCGGTCAGCGCTTTTCCTTGCAGTTCGTGACCCGGCCCGGTGTCGCCATACCCGACGACGCGCTCAACGCGCTCAAGGTGTGGTCGCTCATAGGGGGAATAGGCAAGCGTTCGCGGCGGATGTTCGGCGGGGTGCGTGTATCATCGAAGGATGAATCGTGGTATGCCACGCCGCAGAGCATCGAAGAGTTCATTGCCCTCACCGGCACGACGCTGAACACAGTAATTGGCGTGACACAGAAACGCACCAGCATCCCGGACTGGCCCACGCTGCACCCGCAGCACAGTTGGGTTGTCGTCGGGCGCGAGGCGTATGACAGTGCTAAGGAAGCGAATCAAGCATTGTTCGACCTGCTGCGTGATAGAAACCGTCCCTACCGCAATGAATCGGATACATTCGGCTTTGCCGGCGGCGGGCGGCGCGCGTCCACGCTGCACGCGCAGGTGCGCCAGATTGGCGACAATTATTATCCGGTGCTGACAGCCCTGCGTTCGCAACCTGAACATAGAATCAGGTGGGATGTGCTGGCCCGCTTCATGCAAGACGCGCAACGGCACTTCAGCGGTGAAACTGTGTGGGGAGGCTGGTGAGATGACCCATCTCTGTCACATCCATATCGGCCCGGTGCAGAGCTTTATCGCTTCTGGGCGGCGCACGCAGGATTTGCTGGTGGGAAGCTGGCTGCTCAGCGAGTTGGCGCGGGCCGGTGTCGAAGCAGCGCGTGCCGCCCATGCCGACCTGCTGTACCCCGCTGTCGTGAATGGCAGCCTGCCGGAAAGCGTGCCGAACCTGTTCGCTTTCCTCACTGAGGACGAACCCAACGGGATATGCGAATACGTCGAGGAACAGATACGTGGCCGCTGGCGTGAGATCGCCGGGGGTGTCAAGGCATGGCTGAGCAGGCGGGCCGTCCAGGACGCGCAAACGCCTGACAGATGGGAAGACGTGTTCGACCGGCAGATCGAAACCTGGATGGAAGTGTACTGGGTCGCTGTGCATTATGACGAACGCAACCACAGCCGCAGCTTCAACACCGTCAAGCGGGCGATGGCGCAGCGCAAGAATGCGCGCCACTTTCCGCAGATTGACGAGCCGGGCTGGAAATGCACCCTCACCGGCGCGGGACAGGCGCTGCCGCTGGATTGGTCGAGACTGAGCAGTCAGGTTGGCGACAAGGAACTGCGCCCCAACGAACGGCTCGGCGCGCTGGCGCTCATCAAACGGTTCGCTGTTGACGCTAGAGTCCTGTCAATAAGCGAACCGTTCCCGTCCACCGAAGACATCGCCGGTCTACGCGAAGAGGACAAGACAGATAAACAGCGCGGCAAGGAGCTTGAGGGCTACTTCGCTATCCTGGCGATGGATGGCGACCGGATGGGCCCGAAGCTCAGCGGCCTGAAAAGCGGGAACGCGCATCGCGCTTTCTCAGCGGCGCTGGCTGAATTCGCTGATAAAACTGTGCCCGACATCATAAGCCACTACGACGCGGAGGCAAAGAGCAACAAACACGGGCGCGCAGCGCTGGTCTATGCCGGCGGCGACGATGTGCTGGCGCTGCTGCCGTTGCGCTATGCCATCCCCTGCGCTGACACGATCCGCCGTAAGTATGCGGAGAAACTGTCCGGCATGGTTGACAGCCCGACCATGAGTGCGGGCATCGCCGTCGTGCCGTCCAACTATCCGCTGGATATCGCGCTGAGTCTTGCGCGCAGCGCCGAACGGAGCGCCAAGCACGACTATGGCCGCGACGCGGTAGTCGTCACCGAGGCGCACGGCACACAGCAGCGCACCGCCGGGGCGAGGTGGGCGCTTTACGAAGAAGACGAGAAACATGACCAAGATCGGAAGGAATTGGACAGCATCGCCGCGCTGGTGAGCGAACTGATACAGGCGTTCAGCAAACCAGCCCGGCTTTCGGCCAAAATCGGCTATGACCTGAGCGAAATGGCGTATGCGCTGGTTGTCAAGCCAAAAGAAGACACGGATGGGAAAGAGACAGTAAACGTCTTTATTCCACCCGAAGCGCGCGCTGCGGAGGTACGGCGTCTGCTCAAGCGACGGTCAGAGAGCCTGGTCGGCAGCAAGGAAACGCAGAAGGTAGTTGATGATCTCGCACCCCGCCTGTGCGGCTGGGGCGACCATAAATACCGCACACGCGAAGATGTTGAAATTGTCGGCTGGGAGTCGCTGGCGAACTGGGTGATCCTGGCGCGCTTCCTGGCGTCGGGCGGAAAGGAGCAGTCATGATGCAGTGGGTGTTTATTCAGGCGCTCGATGTGTGGATGTTCCGCGACTCAAAGCCGTTCAGCGCCGGGCAGAACTTTTACGCCCGCAGCCTGTTCCCGCCGCAGCCCGGCACAATGCAGGGCGTCATCCGCTCGCACTATCTTGAGCGCGCCGGTACAGATTTCCGCGCCTACGCTGCGAACAAACTGGACACAGAAGTTGGCACACCGTCGAGCATGGGCAAGCTGCGCATCACTGGGCCGTTTGTGGCGAAACGCGAAAACGGGAAGCTGACACGCTATCTGCCGCTGCCGCTGGACGTGATACACGGCGAACAACTGCTCAGCCCGGCCAGCAGTCTGCCCTATCAGACGAACGCGCCGTTCGAGGATTGGCGTCCGCTGGTCCCAAAGAGCGGGTCTGAATTGAAGAAGGAAACTGACGGCGAGTACTGGCTCGATGAAGACTCGTTTGCCGCCTATCTCAAAGGCAACATGAGCCAGGTCAAACTCACAAAAGCTGCCGATCTCTACCAGCGCGAGGAACGCACCGGGCTGGGGATGGATCATCGGCGGCGCGCCCACGCCGAAAGCCTGCTCTACCGCGCCCAGTTTGTGCGCCCGTGCGAGGATGTGGGCCTGCTGGTGGGCCTCACCGTAGATGTGTTCGCCGGGCAGACCGGCACGCTGGGCATCGGGGGCGAGGGGCGCTCCGGCACATATGAGGTCTTGAAGAACTACAGTCCGCCGAACAGCGCGCCGAAAGAGGGCAACATCAAGGTTGTCCTGCTGACGCCGGCCTGGTTCGGTGACGGCTGGCAGCCCGCCGGCGGCTGGTCGCCCTGGGTGGGGACAGACGCGAAGCTGGTCTCGATGGCGCTGGGCAGGCCGCTGGCGCTCAGCGGGTGGGATCTGGCGCGCCGCCAGCCGAAACCACTGCGGCATTTCGTCCCGGCGGGCAGCGTCTTCTTTTTCGAGGGCGCGCAGCTCACCGGCCAACCGTTCACCGAGTCGCCTGCTGGCGACCTTGATTACGGCGCGATGGGCTATGGCGCATACGCTGCCGGCAGTTGGAATTACGTGTAAGCGAAAAGCTAAAAGGACATAATCATCATGAGCGATCAACAACTGATTAACGCCCTGCTGTTCATGTACACCGAGTCGTCGCTGCACGCTGGCACCGGCAGCAGCGTCAGCGCCGTTGACCTGCCGATCCAGCGCGAACGCGCCACGCAGTTTCCGCTGGTGCAGGGTAGCGGCGTCAAGGGCGCGCTGCGCTCGCAGGCGCAATCGAGGCTTGAGTCGTTGGATGACAGCCAGCTTCACAGCATAGGAATTGAGCGCCGGGATGACATCGAAGACTTTATTGACCGTATCTTCGGCGGAGAAGAACCTGACCCTGATGATGTCAAGAAAAAGCGTTTGTTCGCCGGGGCCGTCTCAGTAGGCGATGCGCGCATCGTGCTGTTTCCGGTGCGGGCGCTGAAGGGCGTCTTCGCCTACGCCACCTGCCCGGCGGCGCTGGCCCGGCTGGCGCGGCTGAGATCCGATTTCCCGGCCATACCTGTACTCGAATCGCGCAGCGCGCTGATCACAAAGCAGAGCGATCTCGTCGCCAGCGGCAGAATTGTGCTGGAGGAGTTCACCTTCGCGCCGAAGCCGGACGCTGCCGCCGATGCTATCGCCGCGTGGCTGGCAACGAACGCCTTCCCCGATGGCGACGCCTACGCCTACTGGCGCGGCAAAATCATGACGAGTCTGGTTATCCTGCCTGACGACGACTTCCGCGATTTCACCGTCAGCAGCACCGAGATCGCAACCCGCGTGCGACTGGATCGGGCAACCAAAACAGTAGATGGAAGCGGGCTGTGGACACAGGAATCGCTGCCGTCGGATACGCTGCTTGTCAGCCCGATCATGTTCCAAAACGCGCGCAAAACAGGTGACGGGCGCGGCTCAAGTGAGATCAAGAGCGTTGTCAGCAAGATCGTGAAAGATGGCCTGAAAGAGCGCATTCAGCTTGGCGGCGATGAGACCACCGGCCAGGGCATGGTCGCCCTGCGCTGGGCGTGAGAGGAGAAATAACGATGTCGAGCCAACAGACCCTACAGCAGCGGCGCGCCGCGCTGGCCTGGAAACAGGTCGAGGAGACCGACAAGCGCGATTACAAGAACAAATACGGTTCGCTGGTGCGCGGCCTGCCCGCCATGATCCAGACCGACGGCCTGGGCCAGACGCTCGCTTTTTTGTTGGCGAAAGCCAGAGACAGCAGCAACAACGAGCACCATGCCGCTTACAGCCACCTCAGCGCGTGGCTGGGCGCAGATGAGCAGTTCGGCTTTGGCAGGGAAGCTTTCAGGTGGCTGCTGGAGCAGGACAGCGACGTGTACCGCCAGGCCGCCGCCGAAGCGCAGGCCTACCTGGGCTGGCTCAAACGCTTCGCGGAGGCCAAAGGCTGGAAGGCGGACGAGGAATGAGTCCCCTGACTTACTGCGTCCCAAGAGACACGGCTGCTGCTGCACCGCAGTTAATCGGGAGGTGTGAGCACGCCGGGCTGCTGCTGACGCGCTTCTCGTCAAATGAGGCTATCGCGCGTGAGGCAACTGCCGGCGACAGATTCACGCTCGAACGTGATGTCTGGCTGAAGCAGATCGTCAGCCAGATCACATTTGAGTCGCAGACGGTCAAAGAAGTTTGCGCAGGCGTGTACGAGCGTTGGTTCGCCATGACCGAAGGCGGCAGCCGCTTTGCCATGATTGCGCGGGAGAAGCTGGTTGTCGGGCTGGGAGCCAAAGGCGCACTGGAGATGGGCATCACGCTGCATCACACGACTGGCCTGCCTTACATCCCCGGCAGTGCGCTGAAAGGACTGGCGCGCAGCTATGCGCTGCTGACCCTGGCGGCTGAGCATAAGGTCGCGCTGGATGGCGTTGAAGATTTCGACAAACGGCTGATCTCCGGCCATCTTGACAGCAAGGTTAACGAGGCGCCGCAGTATCGCGAAGTCTTTGGCCAGGCAACTGAGCAGAAATACGACATCCACGACTCAGCGGCTGGATCGGTCGTGTTCTACGATGCGGTGTTGTACGATGTTCCAGCGGGCGTGCGGGAGGGCAGGCTGTTCACGCTGGATGTGATGACGCCGCATTTCCCGAAATACTACCGCAGCAGCGGCGGGCAGCCGCCTAATGACGCGGACGGGCCTAACCCGGTCACATTCCTGACAGTGAACGCGGGGCTGGTGTTCGCGTTCGCTGTTGGTCTGCGCAAAAATGGCAGCGATGAAGCGCGCAAACAGGCGCGCAAGTGGCTGCGGGCAGGCCTGCAGGAGATGGGTATCGGCGCAAAGACCGCAGCCGGCTACGGCGTGTTCATGCCGCCGCCCAAGCAGAGCTGACCCATGTCCACCGTCTACGTCGCCACGCTGGGGCAGCGCCCGGAAGCGATCACCGTCGCCTTCGACCTGCTGCGCGAGCGCTTCCACTATGGCGCGCTGGCCGTGCTCCACACTGAGCCGACCGCCTCCGGTATCGCGGACGCCTACGCTGCGCTGCGCAGCGCGTGCGCCTGCGATTACCCGGACCTGTCGGTGCGCTTTCACGAGATCACGCGCGCGGACGGCGCGCCGCTGTTCGACATCAGCGACCAACTGGCGGCGGAAGCCTATCATCGTGGGGTGCTGGAAGTGCTCCACGATTACCGGCGCGACGGCTGGCGCGTCCATCTGATGCTGGCTGGCGGGCGCAAGGCCATGAGCATCTACGCCATGCTCGCCGCCAGCCTGCTCTTTGAGCCGCCGCGCGACCGTGTGTGGACGGTGCTGTCGCCAGAAGCCATGCTGGCGCAGCCGGGCCAGTTCCACACGCCGCCGGGCCTGCGCGACCAGGTGCAGCTTGTCGAGCTGCCGCTGCGCCCGGCCCGCATCGCCCCTGGGATTGGCATCGAACAACTGCTGGCGCAGTCGCCCAGCCCGGCCGCCGCTTTTCTGGACAAGCTGTCGCCGGCTGAGCGCGAAGTGGCCGATCTGCTGTGGCGCAACCCGTATGCCTCGAACAAAGAGCTGGCCGCGCGCGGGCACAAGTCGGTCAAGACCATCGAGACGCACCTTACGTCGATCTACCAGAAGTTCGATATCTACTTTGACTTTGGCGAGACGGTCAGCGACAAGCGGATCGCTTTGCTGGATATCCTGCGAGGAGGGTGAGGGGAAATGCGCAATCGCCTTGTCAGCACGGTGGGAACAAGCCTGTTTTCAAACATTAATGGCGATTTTCGCGCATCGAACGGTGTCACAGAAAAGACACATGCCCTGCTGAAGGGGTTTTACCAGGAAAAGAACTGGGGCCAGTTAGCAAAGGCGCTGGCCGAAATTCCGCCTGATGCCCGTGTCTGCGGCGCAGAAATCAACTCAATTGCTGAGGCGGTCAAACGGCAGAGGATTGCGCTGGAGCACATCCACTTTTTTGTATCCGACACCGAAGACGGTAGACGCACTGGCGACGTACTGGAAACTTACATTATCGAGCGGGGGATTGCAGGGCTGAGGTCTGCGCAAGTTCACGTGATCGAAGCGCTGCAGGACGGCAATCCTAAAGAATTCAAAGTCTATGGCCTGCGCAACCTGGTACGTGAACTGGGTACGCTGGTGAATCAGTTCACAGCCGATGCCATGGTGATTGATGCCACCGGCGGTTATAAAGCCCAGATCGCTATCGCGGTTGTGTTTGGTCAGGCGCTTGAGATTCCGGTGCTGTACCGTCACGAACGATTTTCAGAAATCATTGACTTCCCGCCCATGCCCATTACTTTCAACTATGATTTGCTGGGGCAGAATGCAGATTTGCTGGCAGCGTTCGAGAACAAAGCTACACTGACGCTGTCCGAAGTGGGCACGCTGGATGACCGCGTCCGGGTTCTGCTGGAAGAAGTCAAAGTGAACGGCGAGAGTCTGTTTGCGCTGGGGGCTGTCGGGCAGATATTCCTTACCGGTTTCCGGTTGCGCTTCCCGCGCGCACGCGAGTTAACCCCTGTGACACCTGAACAAAAACAG
Organism: Anaerolineae bacterium; assembly: GCA_048499435.1. Taxonomy (GTDB): domain Bacteria; phylum Chloroflexota; class Anaerolineae; order Aggregatilineales; family Phototrophicaceae; genus DAOTWC01. The sequence goes on along the minus strand of JASNZW010000001.1, from coordinate 960,840 downwards.
CCGCCGCACTTCCGCGATGACCACTATCCTGACGGCTTCAAAGCGTATGTCACCAAAGTGTGCAGCGAGGTTCCCTGGATTAAGACGGCGCACTCGCTGCCCTATCACGGCCAGCGGGCGATTCTGGGCAGGCTCAGCGCCGGCGTCGGCTTCTATGTGTACGAGAATAAGCTGGTGGGCCTGTACGGAAACCGGGACTTCGGGGCGCGCTTTGAAATCCTTACCGCTGCCACCGGCAACGACCAGCTTACCTGGGCCGCTGACCAGCTTAACCAGCAGTTTATGAGCCACTAACTCTCACCTTGCCCCGCTGACGCGGGACCCCCTCTCCCAATGGAGAGGGGGCAGGGGGTGAGGTCAGCTACAAGGACACCCATAAATGCACATCCTCAACTTCTCCCACCCCCTCACGCCGGCCCAGCTTGACCAGATCGCCGCGCTGGCCGGCGCGCCGCCCCAGACCGTGACCGCCGTCAAAGTCCACTTCGACCTTGACAGCGACTTTGTGGCCCAGACGCGCGCGCTCGTCGGCGGGTTGAATGTCACGCCCGCCGACTGGCAAAGCACCCCCTGGCTGATCGTGCCGCCGTCGCTCAACTTTATCACCGCCGTGCTGCTAGCCGAGCTGCACGGGCGCATCGGCCATTTCCCGGCTGTCGCGCGCCTGCGCCCAGTGCCCGGCGCGCTGGTGACCGAGTACGAAGTAGCAGAAATTGTCAACCTGGAACAGGTGCGGGCAGCGGCGCGCAGCATCCGCTGACCGCGCCGGCTGCCCTTTTTTGAGCCGTTTCCGAAAATCGTTGTAACAAGAACAAACTTTAGCGTTCGCTAAGTGGTCAGACGATTAGCGGCTTATAGGTATACCGGCCCGTTATAAGCCTTTGAAACCTGCTGTGACCTTCTATGGACCGTTATGTGCAGTTTGCGAAACTCCCTCGGTTTTGGCGCAGAAAACCGATGCTCCAGGAAGCGCTCATTTGTTCGCCATAAAACAGCCGCAGGGGCCGAAAAACGACGCGCAGAAAGGGCCTTAATTGCGTTTTTTAGCAGGTGGTGCTATAGTGGAGATGGTTGAGTGCCTGTTTTTTGGGCACGATTGCAGCCTTGGCTGCCCCCTTCGGGGGACTGAAACTCAAGCCAACGCCGTCACCGAGTTCACGCTTGGCTACATTGCAGCCTTGGCTGCCCCCTTCGGGGGACTGAAACGGAGGCATACACGAGCCAGTTCACGCGGAACAGGATTGCAGCCTTGGCTGCCCCCTTCGGGGGACTGAAACCCAGGTCGTGGTCGTCTTGTGCGTTGTCTTGACAATATTGCAGCCTTGGCTGCCCCCTTCGGGGGACTGAAACGCCCATTAACGAGGTGGCCGCAGGCACGGTCAACGTCGATTGCAGCCTTGGCTGCCCCCTTCGGGGGACTGAAACCGATGAAGGCGTTCACGGCTTCGTCCGCCGCGCCTCATTGCAGCCTTGGCTGCCCCCTTCGGGGGACTGAAACGTTTTTCCTTTTTTCCGCCATTGCGCGGACGATGGATTGCAGCCTTGGCTGCCCCCTTCGGGGGACTGAAACGCTTTCGGCGTGCCGGACGGAGGCCTCGACCTCCGATTGCAGCCTTGGCTGCCCCCTTCGGGGGACTGAAACCGACCGGTGCGCGCGCGGTATTCAGCCAACTTCTCTGATTGCAGCCTTGGCTGCCCCCTTCGGGGGACTGAAACGGAGTACGAAATCGTCGTCATCGTCCTCGTCCTCGAACATTGCAGCCTTGGCTGCCCCCTTCGGGGGACTGAAACAAGAACGTAGGCCACACGCTTTGTGTGGCTCCGGGATTGCAGCCTTGGCTGCCCCCTTCGGGGGACTGAAACGTTGCTCCACCGCACGGGGCGGAGCGGCGCAACACGATTGCAGCCTTGGCTGCCCCCTTCGGGGGACTGAAACCCAACCTCGAGCGACAGCACTAAAATGTCGACACGATTGCAGCCTTGGCTGCCCCCTTCGGGGGACTGAAACTCGCCGCGCGGCGCCGGAAGAACCTACGACCAGTGATTGCAGCCTTGGCTGCCCCCTTCGGGGGACTGAAACCTTCGAACCTTGTATATCGCGTAGCAGGGTTCGGAATTGCAGCCTTGGCTGCCCCCTTCGGGGGACTGAAACCGTTCCCGGTCGAATTCCGGGTAGACCAGCCCCTCGAATTGCAGCCTTGGCTGCCCCCTTCGGGGGACTGAAACATAGTAGAACTTGATTTGTCGGGCAAATGCCCTAATTGCAGCCTTGGCTGCCCCCTTCGGGGGACTGAAACCACGCGGGACTGCGCGTCCGGGACGAGCTTGATTACATTGCGGCCTTGGCTGCCCCCTTCGGGGGACTGAGATCGTGTGCGCGCTGGCTGCTTTGTTGGCTGGCTGGCACGCGCCTGTGTTTTTCAAGGCGACTGGTGTCCGTTGTTCTGGGCTGTGTGCGGTTGGCGCGACACTCCCGCGTCAACGGGGAAGAACATGGATTACGACGACTGGCTTGACGACCCCTACTGGCTTATCGAAGATTGCGACGACGACGACGATGAGGAAGGCTCTGGCCCTGGGTGTGACGTAACGCCGTTGGGCTGTGTCTTCATCTTTTTCGTTAGCTGCAGTTGCGGCCTCCTGCTTCACCTCATCACATAACCAAAAGCTCTCGAATGAGGTTCGCGCGGCGGCGAAGGCCCGTACCTCAACCTGTACGCCTGCCGCGGCAGCCGCTTCGCCGGCGTGCCTGGCCGCGCCCAAATGTGCCCGGCTTATCGCTGGCGCCGCCTTTGACGCCAGCGCAGGCGCAGGCTTAACACGGGCGGGCTTTTGCGCTATGATACTGCCGTTTTGTCGCCGCCTCTCGAACGGAGCGCCCGCCCCATGCAAACCTCAAACACCATGAAGCGCCTGACCGTGGCCTTTGGTATCATCATGGCCGCCGTGATGGCCCTCAGCGTCGTGCTGCCCACGATGGGCCGCAGCACGACGACACAGTCCAGTGTGCAGCCTACCCAGGTTCCGGTTCCCACATTCCCGCCGCCGCCCGACACCGCCGCTATTACGTTTGATAACGTCTACCTGCACCCCAGCGGCCTGTACAGCGTGGCCCAGCCCACCGGCTGGCCCGCGTCGCAGCCCGAAAGCACCGACACCAACGCCCGCTCGACCTTCACCAACCCTGGCGCGCAGAGCGTTATTCAGGTGGATGTCGAAACGCTGCTGCGCGACGCGCCGCTCACGCTGGACGACGTGGACGCGCGCTACACGCAGGCCGCGCTGGGCAGCAGTTGGTCCAATTACAGCAGTTGGCGCGAAACCGGCAGCCGTGTTCGGACTGAGGACGGCAAGCTCCAGATGGACTTCGCCCTCACGGCGCAGAACATGCAGTATGTCGCGCGCCAGCTCGCCTGGACCGATGGCGAGTGGCTGTATTCGGTGCGCGTGGTCACGCCCGACAACGCCACCGAGGCGCTGCGCTTCGTCCTCAACGGTGTGGCCGCCTCCATTGTGCCCAACAAGCTGTTCGCGGGCACGCCCTTTGGCTGGAGCGCCTACCACGACACGGTGTACAACCACATTGTGCGCTTCCCCAAGACCTGGACCGTGGCGGACTCCGCCGCTGGCCGCCCCGCCAGCGTCAGCGGCCCCGCCGGCGAGGTGCTGCGCGTTGAGGCGCAGGCCGGCGTCAGCGTGGCCGACGCCGACGCGGCCCGCGCCTGGGCTGAGGCGGCGCGCCCCGGCGCGACAGTGCTGAATGTGACGCCGGTCAGCCGCGCGGGCGGCGACGGCTTCGCCGTTGCCTACGGCTTCACGGACGCTGACGGCGAGGCGCAGAGCGGGCTGGCGGTACTGCTCAACGGGGCCGACGGCGCGCTGCACAGCGCCAACCTGCGCTTCCTGGGCAGCAGCGTGGACCTGACGACCGACGCTGGCCGCGCCGCCCAGCCGGAGCTGGCGCAGATCATGGACACATTCGCTATTCTGCCGCCGCTGACGCCCGCCGCCGCTGAGTAGCGGCGCAGGGCGCGTGATATGCGCGGGCAGGCTGTCACACGGCCTGCCCGCTCTTGCCTCACCCGGCCCTGAAGCGGCCTGTACACAGTTCTCACGCCCGATATGCTATACTTCGCCAGCAAACGACGTTTAACCCAGGAGGCCGCCGGTGCTGCTGTTCGGCAACCCTTCGATTGAATCGCTGATCGCCATTCTGTTTGCGGTCGGCCTTGGCATGACCGTGCACGAGTTCGCGCATAATTACGTTGGCTACCTGATGGGCGACCCGGTCCCGAAGCGCGAGGGCCGCCTCACGCTTAACCCGCTGGTGCACATCAATTGGGTGGGCTGGCTGATGTTCGCGCTGATCGGCTTCGGCATCCTCGGCTCGGCCCCAATCGCCGCCCACCGGATGCGCAACCCGCGCTGGGGCTACCTGGCTGCCGTCGCCGCCGGGCCGGTGTCAAACCTGCTGCTGGCGGCGGCCTTCGGGCTGGTGTTCCGGCTGCTGCTGCCGCTGGCGATCAACCAGCAGCTTCCGTCTTTTGTGCTGCTGCTGCTGCAAATGATCATCTACTTCAACGTGCTGCTGTTCGTGTTTAATATACTGCCGTTCTTCCCGCTGGATGGCTGGTCTATCGTGCTGGCGCTGCTGCCGCCGGACCTGGCGTACACCTGGCAGCGCTGGCAGCAGTACACCTACTTCGCCTTCTTCGCGCTCATCCTGCTCAGCTTTGTGGGCGGCTCGATCAACATCCTGGGCATTCTCATCGGCCAGCCGGTGCGCGCCATCTACGGCGCGCTGATCGGCTTCTGAGGCCGCGGTGGCAGCGGTGCAGCGGGTGCGTCAGGGGGTGCGGGCGCTGCTGGCGGAGGCGCGACCGGTTAGCTGTGAACTGGCCGCCGCTTACCTGACGCCGGCGCAGCTCGCGCTGTTCGCGGCGCTGCGCCGCAGCGAGCAGCACCACAGCCTGAACGTGCTGTCTGCGGTGCTGGCCCAGGGGGCGGCCCCGCACGACCTGGCGCTGGCCGCGCTGCTGCACGACGTTGGCAAAGCGCGCTACCCGTTCCCTGTGTGGCAGAAAACGCTGGTGGTGCTGGCGCGGGCCGCGCTGCCGCGCCGCAGCGCGCGCTGGGCCGCCGCCGACCCGGCGACCAGCCGTTGGGCGCGCCCGTTCGCTATCGGCGCGCAGCACCCGGCCTGGGGCGCGGAGCTGGCCGCCGCTGCCCAGGCGTCCCCGCGCGCCGTCTGGCTGATCGCCCATCACGCCGACCCGCTGGCCGCGCACGCCGGTCACCCGCACGCGCCGCTGCTGGCGCGCCTCCAGCGCGCCGACGACGCCAACTGACGCGCGTCAGGCCGGCTCCGCGAAGATCATGCGCCCGGTCTCCCGGTTGATGAGGCGCGTCACCGTCACGTTGATCGTGCGGTCCATGTAGATTTTGCCCCCCGCCACTACCACCATCGTGCCATCCTCTAAATAGCCGACGCCCTGGTCGGGGTCGCGCCCTTCCTGGATGATGTGGATAGAGAAGGTTTCGCCGGGGATAAACACGGCGCGGACGGCGTTGGCGAGCAGGTTGGTGTTGAGCACCTCCACGTTCTGCGCCTCGGCCACGCGGTTAAGGTTGTAGTCGTTGGTGACGATGCCGGCCTCCATCTGGACCGCCAGCATGACCAGCTTGCTGTCAACTTCGTGGACGTTTTCAAAATCGTCCTCGATAATGCGCAGCGCGATCGCAGGGTCGCGCTGAAGTTCGTTGAGCTTGGCCAGCCCGCGCCGCCCCCGGTTGCGCCGCAGCGGGTCTGACGAATCGGAAACCTGGTGCAGCTCGTTGAGGACGAAGCGCGGCAGCACCAGCGTGGCGCCCAGAAAGCCGGTTTTAGCGATGTCCACGATGCGCCCGTCAATCAGCACGCTGGTGTCGAGCAGCAGCTCGCGCTCGCCGGTGGCGCTGCGCCGGATGCGGCTTGCCGCCGGGCCGATGCGGAACAGGTCGCCGATAAAGGCCCACAGCTCGCGCGAGCGCCGGGCGGCGATCGTCAGGCTGATGTAGCCGGCGGCCAGCGACACCGCTGCGGGCAGCAGTTGGCCCAGCGCGCCGGGCAGCAGCGACAGCGGGAACGCCAGCAGCAGACCTACCAGCAGGCCCACCAGCAGGCCCGCCAGCGCCAGCGTCAGCACATCGGGCGGTTTTTCGCTGACCGCCCGGCTGACCGCGCGAACCGGGCGGGTGGTGATCCAGGGGGTGAGCACCAGGCCGAACAGCATCCCCAGCAGCGCGAACACAAACGCCGTCAGGTCGGCGGGCAGGCCGGAGGCAGCGGCGATATCCACGCCGCCGCGCGCCCCCGCCAGCGCGAACAGCACCATCCCCAGCAAACGGAAGATAAAGTCGAACGACATGCTTACAGGCTCCTGGAGCCAACCCGCCGTCGCGCTGCGCATAACGGTCGCAGGCCGGTGCGCCTGGGCAGGCCCGCCGGATGACGGCGTGGCGGCTGATAATGAACGCGCGTACCAGCCAACTGCGCGGCATCCCAATAACACAGGTGTTCGCGCCGCCGTGTGTAAAAGGGTAGCATGCCCGGCGGCGGGCGTCAACGCACCGAAAATGATAAGATTACAGCGTTTTCGCGCCCACGACGCGCCCAGCCGCTTGGACTTCGCCGCCAGAAAAGGACTCAACAGGATGTGGCTGCTTTTCGCTTTTGGTTCGGCTGGCTTTGCCGGGGCAGCGGCGATACTGGCGAAAATCGGCGTTCAGAACGTTGACTCTAATCTCGCCACAGCTTTGCGCACGCTTGTCGTCCTGCTGTTTTCGTGGCTGATGGTTTTCGTCGTTGGCGCGCAGCAGGCGATCGCGCATATTCCCCGCCACAGCCTCGTGTTCCTGGTGCTGTCAGGGCTGGCGACCGGCGCTTCGTGGCTGTGCTATTTCCGGGCGCTGCAGCTCGGCGATGTCAACAAGGTCGCGCCCGTTGACAAGAGCAGCACGATTTTGACGATTCTGCTCGCGTTCCTGTTTCTGGGCGAGCCGCTCAGCGCCCTGATGATCGTCGGCATGGCCGCCCTGGCCGCCGGCACGCTGCTGATGATCGAGCGCAAAACGCTGGTGGCCAGCGCGCCGCAGTCGCGGTCGTGGTTTTTCTTCGCCGCGCTCGCCGCCGTGTTCGCCGCGCTGACGGCCATCCTGGGGAAGGTGGGCATCCAGGACGTGGACTCGACCCTGGGGACGGCGATCAGGACGATCGTCGTCCTGTTCCTGGCGTGGGGCATCGTGCTCTTTCAGCGAAAGCCGCCCGCTTTCTGGGTGGTGGACCGCCGGAGCTGGGTGTTCATCGGGCTGTCGGGGCTGGCAACCGGGCTGTCGTGGCTGTGTTATTACCGCGCCCTGCAGGACGGAAACGCCAGCGTCGTCGTCCCGATAGACAAGCTCAGCATCGTGGTCACGGTCGCGTTTTCGTACTTCTTCCTGAAAGAGCGGGTGACAAGGAAGACGCTTGTCGGCCTGGCGCTCGTCTGCGCAGGCACGCTGCTGCTGCTCTTTTAGTGGCGCGGCCGCCGCCGGCGCGCTGCAACTTGCGCCTTACCCACTTCATTCGTTAGAATCGGTTGTAGACACCGGCCCCGGCAGCGCGGGGGCAGCGAAGGAAGCAGATGGCGCATGGCCGACCACCAACCCGATAAAGACGAACGGCAGCAAACCGAGTTCACTGGCGGCTGGGGCCAACCGCGCCCGCTGGGCCGTGTCACTGTGCCGGAGCCAGTGCCCGCCGCGCCCGCCGACACCGGCGGCTGGCGCGTTCCAGCCATGCCGGAGAACCTGGAGCCGGTCCCGGCCAGCGCCGGCGACTGGCACCTGCCCAGCCCAGAGCAAACGCCGTTCAAACCGGAAGACATGATTGAGATTTCGGCGGCGCGCGCGCCCCACGCCGGCCTGCCGCCGGAGGACATGCTGCTGGCCCCGGAGCAGGCCCCCGCTGAGGCCGCGCCCGCGCCCGCCGCGCCGACTGATCTCGACAGCGTGGCCGGCCTGGGCGACCTGATCGCGATGGTCAGCATGGTGCAGCCGCCGCCGGCGCGCACGATCCTCACCGGGGGCGAAGCTGAGGCCGACACGACCTCGCTGGTGGGCGCGGCTGAGCGCGCGGCCCTGGAGCGCGAGGCCCTGGAGGCAGACGAGGCGGGCGCGCCCAGCGCGGCTGATTTCGCCCGCGAGCAGCTCGATGCCCTGCAGGCGGACGAGGCCGCCGCGCCGATTCCGGTGGAGGTGGGCGCGGTTGACCCCGCCGCCTTCGCCCGCGAGCAGCTTGATGCCCTGCTGGACGACACCCAGGCCGGCGATTTCACGCCGGTCGAGGCCGCGCCCGCTGTGGATGTCGAGCGCGAGGCGCTGGCGCACAAGTTCCTGGAGACAGAAACCCAGGTGCGCGCCCTGCGCGAGCAGTACCAGACCGGCGCGATCTCACGCGAGGAACTGCAGGACCGGCTGCGCAAGATGCTGGTGCTGGACGACGCGCAGAACTGGTGGATGATGGGCGTGGACACCGACGCCTGGTTCCGCTTTGACGCGGTGCGCAACGAATGGGTGCAGGATACGCCGCCCCAGCCCAGCGCCCCGGCGCGGCGCGAGGGCGCGCTGCCGTACCTGACCGACGAGCCGGCGCGCGACCCGTACTACGCCACCGGCGCCGACGACTCGCTGCGGCTGGGTGACGAATCCATGCCGCTGCCGCGCCAGGTCCCGGTGACTGACCCCGATTACACCGTGCCCAACATGGGCGCGATCAACATGGACACCGTGCCCACCTCTGAGGCGCTGACGCTGGAGGGCACGCGCCCCTACACGCCGGGCGTCACTCAGCCGGCATACGCGGTGGGCGCGGGCGAGGCCGCAGTTCCCGCGCCAGGGGCGTACACCGGCGTGCCGGCCATCACGTTTGAGGAAGCCGCTGAGGCGCAGCGCCGCGACAACCAGCGCCGCCTGCTGCTCATCGCCGCGCTGGTGATCGGCCTGGCTTTTATCCTGGGCGCGCTGTTCCTGGTCGTGGCGATCGTGCTGCCGTACAACAACATCGCCAACCAGTACCGCGACCGCATCGCTGAGCTGGGCACTGCCGCCCCGCGCTTCCAGACCGGCTTCATCTACGACCGCAACGGCGACGTTATCGCCACCCGCGACAGCCCGGAGGGCGCGGCCACGCCGGTGACGCTCAGCAAGATTTCGCCGGAGATGGTGTACGCCACCGTCGGCGTGCTGGACCCCAACTATTACGAGACCGCCGGGTTTGACCCGCTGACAATCGTCGGCGCGTTCCTGGGCGGCGGCAGCCTGACCCAGGAAACGATCACGCAGCGGGTGGCGCGCCTGCTCGTGCTGGACGAGGCCGTGCCCACCGCGCAGAACCGCCTGACGGAGTTCGTCGTCGCGTCAGAGATCGCGCGGCGGTACGACAAAAACCAGATTCTGGAGATGTTCCTCAACAACGCCTTCTTCGGCAACCAGACCTACGGCGTTGAGGCGGCGGCCAACTTCTACTTCAGCCAGCGCAGCGAGAATATCGTACGTCGCGCTCTGGACATCAACCTGGTGGAAGCGGCCATGCTGGTCGGGCTGATCCAGGACCCGGCGGGCAACGACCCGGTGATCAACCTGGAACGGTCGATCGCCGCCCGCGACGCCAACCTGCAAACGCTGACGGCGGTTGGCTGCCTCAATTTCCAGCACACAGCGCAGCCGTTCTGCGTTGACCCCAACAACATCTTCCGGCCCAACGGCGACTTCGCCGACGCGATTATCGTGCAGGCGTCGGTGAACAAGGTCGGGCCGTACCTGCCGCGCCGCGCGCAGCAGAGCCTGCGCTACCCGCACTTCGCCAACTTTGTCGAACAGCAGATTGACGCCATCTACGGGGCCGGGGCGCTCTACCGCCTGGGCCTGCGCGTGACGACCACGCTGGACCCGCGCATCCAGGACGCGGCGCAGGCGGCGCTGGTGGAGCAGCTCAGGGCGATGCCGCTGACCGGCGTCAACACCGGCGCGATCATGGTCACTGAGCCGGCCTCCGGCGCGATTCTGGCGATGATCGGCAGCCCGGACTTCAGCAACGCGCAGATTCAGGGCCAGATCAACGGCGCGCTCACCTGGCAGCAGCCGGGCCAGGCGATCTTCCCGGTTATTTACACCGCCGCCCTGGAGAACGTGGGCGACCGCAACCAGAACGGCCAGCTTGACTACGAAGAGTACATGACGGCGGCGACGCTGCTGTGGAACGTGCCCACTGTCTACCAGAACCCGTCCTTCACGCCCACCAACAACCCGGCGGTGGCGTCCGGCCCGGTGGCGCTGCGCCATGCGCTGGCCCAGACGATCAACATCCCGGCGGTCAAGGCCTACGAGTTCATCGGCAACGACATCTTCGTCAACACGTCGCGCCGGATGGGCCTGACCTTCCGCACCGAGCCGCCGCAGGTCAGCCTGCTGTCGGCGCTTGGCACAACTGAGGTCATGCTGTACGACATGATGGGCGCTTACGGCACGCTGGCGAATACCGGCACGTATGCGCCGCTGTTCACCATCGCCGCGATTGTGGACGCCAGCGGCCAGACCATCACGCCGCCCCGGCCGCAGGCCCCGGCTGGCACGGGCGTCAACGCGCAGGCCGCTTTCCTCATCCAGAACATCCTCAGCGACAACACCGCGCGCGCGCCGCGCTACGGCAGCAACAGCGCGCTGCTGCTGCCGCAGTTTGGCGACCGCGTGGCCGTCACGGTGGGCAGCAGCGAGGGCAGCAAGGACCTGTGGGCGCTGGGCTTCGCGCGCAATATCGCGGTCGGCGTGTGGCTGGGCCACCCGGACGACGTGAACACCCAGGGCGACGCCGTCGCCCACGCGGCCCCCGTATGGAACCGCGTGATGCGCGAGGCGCTGGCCGCCGTTGGCCAGCCGCAGCCCTTCCAGACGACCGACATCATCAGCGCCGCTATCTGCACCACCACCGGCACACTGACCTTCGCCGGCTGCCCGGCGCAGCGCACCGAGCTGTTCAATGTGCGCCAGCCGGCCCCGCCGCCTGAACGCGGCCCGGTGGTGCAGGTGTCAGTGGATACCTGGACCGGCCTGCGCGCTGACCCGACCTTCTGCAACGACAGCGTCGAGACGCGCACGTTCGTCAACATCAGCGACAACGCCGCGCTCGGCTGGCTGCGCACGCCGGAAGGCCAGCAGACCGCCGCGCTGTTAGGGCTGCCGCCTAACCCGCAGCCGCCGCCGACCGCCGCCTGCGATGTCAACACCACCCGGCCCAACGTGCGTATCACGCAGCCGGTGGACAACCAGACTGTCGAGGGGACGGTGAGCGTCATCGGGTTCGCCACCGGCACGGACCTGGCCAGCTACCAGCTTGAGCTGATCCCGGCCAGCAGCCCCGGCCAGATATTCATCGTCGCCGGCCCGTTCACCAACCAGGTCCCGACCGAGAGCGTGCTGGCGCAGTTCAACACGGCGCAGTTTCCGTCTGGCCAGCAGTACACCCTGCGGCTGAACGCGCGTTCGACGGTCGGCGGTTTTATCCTGCGCGACACGCGCATCATCATCAACAACCCGACGCCCACGCCGCCGCCAACGGCCACCCAGCCGCCGGTCGCGGCGACCAACACGACGCTGCCGTTCCTGACGCCAACGCTGCAGGCGCTGCCGCCGATCGCCGGCCCGTCGTTCGGCGAGACGCCCATCACCGGCCCGTCGTTCCAGGAACAGCCGCCGCCGCTGCTGGCGACGCCCCTCCCTGGCGCGGGCGCTCAGGGCGCGCCGACGCCCACCATTTTCATCTCAGGCGGGTGACCCCGCTGAGCGGGCCTCATTCCTGCGCAGCCCCCGTTTCGTGAAAGGGGCTGGCGGGGGATGAGGCCCGCTCGCCCACGTTTTAACGCCAGTGAGGATGTGTCGTATGCGCCTCTTACGCCTGCTGCTCACGCTGTGTCTGCTGTGTCTGGCCGCCGCGCCGGCGCTGGCGCAGGACGCAACACCCCCGCCAGACGACGCGGCCAGCCGGCTGGAGGCCGCTGCCGCGCGCGCCGAGGCCGCCGCCGAGGCCGCCCAGGCCGCCGCTGAGCGCGCCGCCAGCGACAGCCAGCGCAGCATCGACATGGGCTTCAACCTGTTGGGGCTGTTCGAGGCCTTCAGCGCGGTGGTGGCGGCGATCGGCGTGCTGGCCGGTATCTACGGCTTCACGCAGATCGCGGCGCTGTCGCGCGCGCGCGAACGGTTCGAGCGCGAGATGCAGGAAGCCCACGCCGGCCTGCAAGCCCTGTCCGCCGAGACGCAGCAGCGTTTCGACGCGCTGCGCACTGAGCTTGCGAACAGCACCGACGACGCCACGCTGGCGCTGTCCTACCTGCCGCTGGGCGAGCGCCAGTACAAGTTCCGCGACTACAGCGGCGCGCTCGACTTTTATCACCGCGCCAGCGTTCTGGACATTGATAACCCCATCATCCATTTTCGCCTGGGCTACGTCTACACGCAGTCGGGCAAGCTGCAGGATGCGGAGCAGCACCTCCGGGTGGCGCTGGAAAAAGAGCCGGATTTCGCCCCGGCGCTGGCGGCGCTGGGCTATGTTTACCGCCGCATGGGCGAAAAGCTGGACCGCGAGGACCCGCAGCGTTATATCCTGCTGAACCAGGCAGAGGGCCTGCTGCTGCGCGCGCTCAGTGTCGCGCCTAAGCTGATTGACGAGGACGGCGAGTCGTGGTGGGGGTCGCTGGGCGGGCTGTACCGCCGCCGCGAACAGGTTGACGAGGCGATCCGCGCTTACCGCAAGGCCGCCGAAGTTGTGCCGCAGTCGTCCTATGCCTCCAGCAACCTGGCGCTGCTGTACGCCGAGCGCGGCGACCGCGAGCACATGCTTGAAACCTATCGCAAGGTCGAAAGCCTGGCGTTCGGCGAGGTGCGCGCCGACCCCGACAACTATTGGGCGTGGGCTGACCTGCTGACGGCGCGGCTGGCGCTCAACGAGGCCGACGGCGCCGCCGCCGCGCTGCAAGAGGTGTTCACCACCGCGCCGATCGAATCGCCGTATGCGCTCGACAGCCTCAGCGACACGCTGCAGCGGCTGCTCAAGGCGCTGGACGGTGAAACCGGCGAGCGCGTGCTGCGCTCAATCGCGCGCATTCGCGACTTCGCCGCTGAGCAGGCGCGCCTGCGGGCAGCGGCTGAGCCGCCCGCCGCCAGCGAATAAGGGCCGCCGCTGCGTCGCCGCGCGCAGCGACGGCGGGTGCGGGGGGCGATCAGCGCGGCGGCAGCGGCACGCGCGAGCGCCTGAGCGTGTCTTCGGCGTGGTCCAGCAGGTGGCTCATGTGCTCAAAGATAACGACGCGCTCGCCGGTGAACAGGCGGGCGCGCCCTTTCTGCGCCTCGCGCAGCGCGTAGAGCATCAGCCAGGGGTTGTCAGTTTTGAGCGTCGCCAGTTGGTTGATGACCACGCCGCCCATCACCAGCGGCAGGTAGGCGTAGCTCCAGTCGGCGGGGAGCTGGCCGGCGTACCACAGCAGCAGGCGGTTGGCGTAGTCAATGCGTTCAGCCTGGCTGCCCAGGTCGTCTTTCAGCCGCGGCTGGATGAGCCAGAAGCCCAGCAGCACCGCGTCGTACAGCACCGCGTCGAACAGATAGCGCACCGCCAGCGTCCCCCGGTCCCAGTCCTCCACTGTTTCATCGTGCGCCAGCACCTGGCACAGTGTCTGGAACCAGCGGCTCTCTTCCTCGCTGAAGCCCGGCTCCTGCGTCAGCCCGCCGTCAAGCGTGTAAGTCATCATCTTGGCGATAGCCATCGCCTCGCCAGGGTGCAGCGGCAGGCTGCGGCTGGCGAAGCGCTCGTCCACCGCCTCCAGCAGCGCCGGGTAGACGGCGGTGCGCGTCAGGCCGGTGGCCACGCGCTGCGCGTCCTCGATGTGCGCCTCTACCGATTGAATCTCGCTGTGCATGGCTTCGTGCGTCCACAGCGATTCGTAAAGCGGCTTCAGGTTGCCGCGCAGGTCAGGCATGATTTTCGGGGCGATATCGAAGAAGGCGGTGACGATCTCGTTCGACTGGTTCCAGGCCTGGGCCGCATACGCGACTTCGCGCAGCACCTGAAGCTTAAATGGCGAGATGCTGAGCATGGTGGGTGGCGCGCCGCCGGAGGGGGGGCGCACCGGGCGACCGGGGCGGGCGGTGCGGTAGCGCACCGCCACGCGCACCGGGAACTGCGTGCCGGGCGCGGTGGGGGGCAGCGGCACGATCGGCAGGCGCAGCGCGCCGACTTCGCCAGGGCGCAGCCCCAGCGTCACCATCTTGCGCGGGATATCCACCACCAGCGGGTAGCCGCGTTTGTCCTCCGGGGGCAGGTTGACCGACACCCGCACCTGCATATTCTGGTCAACCATGTTTTGCAGGATCACGATCACCTCAATCGGCTGGTTGAGGTAGGTGCGCTGCGGAAACAACCCCAGCGCGAACTGAAGGTCGTTCATGCTGATGCGCGCGCCGCCGGTGATCGCGCCCAGCACGTCGGGGTACATGGGCTGGAAGGGCAGGCCGCCGGTCATATCTGAATACCGTATCTTTGCAGCGAGCGGTTAATGAGCTGGCGCGCCAGCGTGAAGATCAGGTCGCCGCCGCCGTGCTGCTTTTCACGCTCCGCCAGCACGTCGTCCATTTTGACGAGCTGCTCGCCCAGGTCGTCGTCGGGCAGCACAACGCGATCGTAAAGCGTAACCCCGGCCAGCACCAGCGGCATATACACGTGCGAGACGTCCATGCCGCCGGTTTCCAGCAGCGCGATCATCCGCTCGGCGTACTGCGCGATCTCCTCGCTGGTCCCGATTTCTTCGCCGGTGGCGGTTTTAATGACGGTGAAACTGTAGGCGATGGCGTCGTGGAGCAGCTCGGTGTACATCAACTGTGCCAGCGCCGCCGCCGGGCGGGCGGCGGCCTGCGCATCCTGCGAGGCCGTCCGCAGCATCTGCGCGCTCCAGCGCGGCAGCGCGGGCGCGCTGCCGTCGCCGGGCAGCCCCTGTTTGATCGTCAGCGCCACGTTGTATTCCGGGTTCGCCAGGTAGTCGAACACGTTGTCCTGCGGCAGCGCCATCTCCAGCACGCGCACCAGCGTTTTAGTGATGTACATGGCCTCCAAGTCGTGCAGGGGGAAGCCTGCCGCCGCAAAGCGCGACCGGGTGGCGGCCAGCAGCGGCGCGTAGCTGTGCGCGCGCCCCAGCAGCGGCAGCACCTGCTCCGTCATAACCGCGCCGTAGCGGCTCAGCAGCGCGCGCGTGTCTGCCATGTCGGCCAGCGTCCACAGGCTGACCCACCCGGCGTTAAAGTCCGTCATCTGGCCCACTTTGCCCGGCAGCACGCTGAAGGTGGCCTCCAGCACATCGCGCAGGCCGAAGCGTCTGGCGCTGGAAAAGCGCAGGGCGCGCAGGTCCTCAAGCTGCTGCTGTGCCTCAGGGCGCAGCGCGCTGACGGCGAACGCGCCGCCGCCGTCGGCGCTGCGGATGCGCGCGGGCTTCTTCAGCGGCTTGACCGCCACCTCCATGCCTATGCGGTAGTCGTCGCTGACGGCGGTGTCGGGCAGGCAGGACAGCGGCAGGACGACGTAGCCCACCTCCGCCGGGCGCAGCCCCACCAACAGCCGGCTTTTCTTGCTGATGAAGCGGCTTTTCTGGCGGCGGGCGTCGGTTTCAGGGACCTGAAGCGCCGCCAGCACATCCACATCCACATCGGCGGCGTTCTGCACCAGCAGCAGCGCCTCAAAGGAACGCCCGGCCCGCACCACACGGGGCCGCACCGCCAGCGCGAACTGCGCCACGCCGATATTGCAGCGGTCGCCGCCGGTGATGTAGCTTAGAATATCGGGGAAATTGGGGGCAGTTACGTCAGGCATACGGGCTTTATCCTTCAAACCGGCGGGCGCTGGGTCGGTAGCGTGCCGCAGACCCCTCTTTTCAACAGCAAGCGTCGTTTATTATTATAGACTCTTTTAGGCCGCAGGTTGTCAACGTGTGGACACACGGCGGCGCGTTTGTGTTAGCGACCTTGTGGAGGCTTTGCCTGTGACTGCTGCTACGCGCACCCTCGTGCTGGACCCCGCCGCCCCGGACGCCGCCGCCATCGCTGAGGCGGCCCGCTGTCTGCGCGCGGGCGGCCTGGTGGCGTTCCCCACCGAGACCGTTTACGGCCTGGGGGCCAGCGCGTACAGCGCGGCGGCGGTCGCGGGGATCTACCGCGCCAAGGGGCGGCCCGCTCACAACCCGCTGATTGTGCACCTGGCCGCCGCCGCCGACCTGGACGCGGCGGCGCAGGCGGTTCCGCCGGCGGCGTGGCAGTTAGCGGCGCAGTTCTGGCCCGGCCCGCTGACGCTGGTGCTGCGGCGGGCGGAGCGCGTCGCCGCCAACGTCTCCGCTGGGCGCGACACAGTGGCCGTGCGCGTGCCGGCGCACCCGGTCGCGCGGGCGCTGATCGCGGCGGCGGGCGTGCCGGTGGCCGCCCCCAGCGCCAACCGTTTCGCCCGCCCCAGCGCCACCAGCGCCGCGCACGTGCTGGCCGATCTCGACGGGCGCATTGATCTGCTGCTCGACGCCGGGCCGACGCCGATCGGCGTCGAATCAACGGTGCTGGACCTGACCACGCCGGTCCCGGCGCTGCTGCGCCCCGGCGGCATCACGCTGGAGGCGCTGCGGGCGGTGCTGGGTGACATCACGGCGGCGACGGCGCTGCTGCCGCTGGACGAGGCCGCCGCGCAGCCGGCGTCGCCAGGGATGCTGAGCAAACACTACTCGCCGGAAGCGCCGCTGCTGCTCTACGACGGCCCGTTCGAGGCTGTGACGGCGGCGCTGCGCGCGGAGGCGCAGGCGCGGGCGGCGGGCGGTGAGCGTGTCGGCCTGCTGCTGGCCGCCGAGGACCGCCCGCTGCTGGCTGACCTGCCCGCCGTGATTGTTACACCCGGCCCGCGCGCCGACCCGGCGCAGTTCGCGCGCGGCCTGTTCGCGGCGCTGCGCGCGCTCGACGCGCAGGGCGTGGACGTGATCCTCGCGCGCCAGTTCCCGGCGCAGGGGCTGGGCCTGGCGCTGGCCGACCGGCTGCTGCGGGCGGCCGCAGGCCGCGTCATTCGCATCGGCCCGGCTGGCTAACCGCCGGCTTGCAGGCGGATCGTAAAGGTATTGTAAGTTCGATGCAAGCCGGTCCTGCTGTATGATTGCGCTATCGTCGGAGTACAGTATTCCAAGGAGGGGCTATGCCAACCTGTTTCGTCATTATGCCTTACGGCGGCAACGATGAAACCAGGCGAAATCACTATCGCGGCGTGTACCAGAGTATTCTGGCCCCGGCCGCCATCGAAGCCGGTTATACCCCCAAGCGCAGCGATATCTCTGGCGCGCCGGGCAGCATCACACTTGACATTGTCCGCGACCTGGCCGACGCCGACATCGTGATCGCCGACATCACCGAGGGGAACCCGAACGTTTTTCTGGAGATCGGCATCCGGCACGTGATGCGTAAGAGCGGCACGGTCCACGTGGTCGACAAGAACTATGCGGACTCCATCCCGTTTGACCTGCGCAACTACCGCGCCATTGAGTATTCGGCGAACCTGGCGGATATCCCTGAAGTTATCAAGGGCATCGTCGCGGCCATCAAAATGCGCGCAAATGACCCTAACCGCTCTGATAACCTGGTGCACGACGCGCTGCCCAGCCTGCCGATAGATGTGCGCACCATCGGCGACGCTGAGCTGCGCAAGCAGATCGAACAGCTTCAGAGCACGCTGGAAGAAATCCGCGAGCAGAAAAACCGGCTCGAAACGCGGCTGGCGCTGATTGACCCGCTGGCGATGCAGGAAGATGGCCTCGCCGGTGACATTGATATTGACCAGATTTTGAACGAAGCCGACACGATCCGCGCCTCGACTGGCAACAACGCGCTGCTGCGGCTGCACGGCGCGCTGGAAGAAGACGGCGAACAGGGCTTTCTCAAAGAGCTGCGAGCGATTCTTAAAAGCCCTTACCTTGACTCCAATGACTATATGGCCATCTCCCGCATGTGCGACCAGCTTGGGCTGGACGAACATGGGCGCGCCACGCTGGAAATCGGCCATGCGCTGTACCCGGAGCGCGTGGACATGATGCTGTCGCTGGCGCACGACTACCACCGTTCGGCTAACCGCAACCTGCGCGCGCGGGGCCGCACCATGGTGGAGAATTTCCTGTCGGTCGAACACACGCCGCAGGGGCCGAAGCTGGCGGGCCGCCCGCCGGGCGAATATGCTTCGGCGGCGATCGCCATCTTTAACGAGTACCTTTACGAGAGCCAGTATAACTGGGTGATCTCAATTGCCGATTCGTTCACGGAGCAGCTTGGCCCGGACGTGCTGTTCGCCCGTAACAAGGCGCGCGCGCTGCATAAATTGGGGCTGAGCCAGGAAGCAGAGGAGGCTTTCGAACGCGCTGTTGAAATTGACCCGCGCGACGACACGCTGCACGCTTTCTACGCCGATTTCCTCGACGACCTGGGGCGTTATGACGAAGCCTATATCGAATACGAAAAGGCTATCTGCGGCGACCCCAACGACGGCAACCGGTTCATCAACCTGGCGAATCACATCATGCTGCGCGGCATTTATCGCGGCGACGATCACACATTCACCGGCCCAATCTCCGGGCCGGCGCAGCGGCTGAAGCTGGCGATGCCGCTGTACCTGAAGGGCGTTGAGACCACGCCGCAGAAGCGTCGCGATGTGGTCAACGCGCTTGTCAGGTTTAACCAGGTTAACGAGGCACAGGAACTCCAGGAAGGGCGGGTTCCCGAAGGACAGTACAATTTCAGCCCGCTGGAGTACGTGCTGCATCTGATCGAAACCGGCGCCTAGCGCGGGTTATCCCAGACAAAAAACGCCGCCGGTTGTTCGATCACCGGCGGCGTCTTTTTTTGATAAGGCTGCCCGCTACCCTGCTTACACCAGCCCCAGCAGCCGAGCGACAGTTGCCGTGAACAGCGTCACGCCGAAGGCCAGCGTCAGCGGCAGCAGCGCCGCGACGGTCGTCCACTTCAGGCTTTTTGTCTCGCCGTAGATCGTGAGCAGCGTGGTGCTGCACGGGTTGTGCAGCAGGCTGAACAGCATCAGGTTGACCGCCGTGAGCAGCGTCCAGCCGCCCACCTGCGTCAGCACTGTGTAGACAGTGGCGTCGTCCAGCTCAAGCATGACGCCCGCCTGCGCCCCGGCGATATTGCGCCCCAGCGTCAGCGTGAGCATCAGGATCGTGGGGATGACGATCTCGTTAGCCGGGATGGCGACGATGTACGCCACCAGGATCACACCGTTCAGGCCGATGAGCAGGCCCAGCGGGTTGAGCAGGTTGACCAGGTGCGCGGCGATGCTGGCGTCGCCGACCGTCACGTTGCTGATCAGCCAGATGACCGCGCCCGCCGGGGCCGCCATGAAAACGGCGCGCGACAGCACGATCAGCGTGCGGTCAATGATCGAAGTGTAGAGCGTGCGCAGCACCTGCGGCGGGCGGTAAGGCGGCAGCTCTAGGCTGTAGACCGACGCCTCGCCCTTGAGCCAGGTGCGCGACAGAAACGCGGACACCAGCAGCGTGAACACGATGCCCAGCACCGCCGTCACCATCACGCTCAGGGCCGCCGCCGCGCTGGCCAGCGCGGGCGGGGCCGCCGCGCCGACGAAGATCGTGCCCATCAGGATCAGCGTGGGCCAGCGCCCGTTGCAGATGCTGAAGTTGTTGGTCAGGATGGCGATCAGGCGCTCGCGCGGGCTGTCAATGATGCGCGTGGAGATCACGCCGGCGGCGTTACAGCCGTAGCCCATCATCATGCTGAGCGACTGCTTGCCGTGTGCGCCGGCCTTCGCGAACAGCCGGTCCAGGTTGAAAGCCACGCGCGGCAGATAGCCGAAATCCTCCAGCAGTGTGAACAGCGGGAAGAAGATTGCCATCGGCGGCAGCATGACCGCGACCACCCAGGCGGTTGCCAGGTACACGCCGTCAATCAGCAGGCCGCTGAGCCAGGCGGGCGCGCTCAGCGCCGCCGCGCCGCTGTGCAGCGCGTTGTACACAACGCCCAGCAGCAGGTCGGACAGCATCCGCGACGGCACGTTCGAGCCGACAATGGTGATCCAGAAAACGGCCAGCAGCACCAACCCCATGACGGCAAAGCCGAAGATCGGGTGTGTCAGCAGGTGGTCCAGCCGCTGGTCGATGCTCAGCCGCGCGCGCGCGCCGGCGTGCGTTACGCTCTCGTCCGCGATGCGCGCGGCGTCGGTGAAGATCGCCTCCATAAGTTGGTCGTGGTAGTCGCCGCCCACGCCCTGGCGCAGGTCGGCGGCCCGCTGAAGCAGCGGCGAGTCCGGCGCTGTCATGATGCTGGCTCCAGAACTGCCGTCTGCACAGACGGCGCGGGGGCCGCGCTGCGCGCCAGATCGCCCAGCGTGCGGTCAGAGACGGCCTGCTGGATGCTGGGGTCGCCGTCCAGCAGGCGCAGCGCCACCCAGCGGGCGTTAGGCAGGCCGGGGAACTCGGTCTCGACCTGCGCGGCCAGCTCGCTTACGGCGCGCTCAAGCCGCGCGTCGCGGTAGTGGATGCGGTGCGGGCGCGGCGTGTAGGTTCCGACGGCCACCTGGGCGACCGCGTCCAGCAGTTGGGGGATGCCCTGGCGCTGGCGCGCGGCCATCGGGATCACGGGCACGCCAAGCTGCCGGCTGAGGTGGCGCTCATCAACGCTGATGCCGTGCCGTTCGGCTTCGTCCATCAGGTTGAGCGCGATCACGACGCGGTCGGTAATCTCCAGGATTTGCAGCGCCAGGTTGAGGTTGCGCTCCAGGCGCGTGGCGTCCAGCACGACCACCGTCACGGTGGGCTGGCCGAACAGGATGAAATCGCGGGCGATCTCTTCATCGGTGCTGGTGGAGAGCAGCGAATACGTCCCTGGCAGGTCCACCAGCTTGAACTTGTGGGCGTCATAGACGAAGCCGCCCTCAGCGCGGGCGACTGTCTTGCCCGGCCAGTTGCCGACGTGCTGGCGCAGCCCGGTCAGCGCGTTGAAGATCGTGCTCTTGCCGGTGTTCGGGTTGCCCGCCAGCGCGACCACGTAGTCGTAATCGTCGGTGTTGATGCCCAGCTTGCGCAGTTGCGCGTGGTTATACAGCCCGCAGGAAGCACAGGCGCTGCTGGGCGCTGAAGTCAGGGAAGTAGTCATTGTTGCTCTCCAGCGGGTTGAGGTGCGGCCGGTTCAACGGTGATTTCGCGGGCTTGCGCCCGGCGCAGCGCGATCAGCGCCCCGCGCACGTCGTAAGCCGTCGGGTCGCCCAGGGGGCTGCGCAGCGCCGCCGTAATGCGCGTGCCGGGCAGGATGCCCAGGTCCATCAGCCGGCGGCGGTTCGGCCCGGCGCTGGCGAGTTCGACCACAATGGCGCTCTCGCCCGGCGCGAGCTGGTCCAGGGTGCGTAAGGTTGTTCCGTTTTGAACCATCCCGAACCTCTGATACAGTACGATGACAACATTTATTTTAGGTACGTCTAAATAAATTGTCAAGGGGGCAAAAGCGCGGCGGCGGGCGAAACCGGCCAAACTGGGGGCACTCTATGGTATGATACGCATACAGATGACGCCCTGGCGGCGCGGTGAGGTGTTGGCGAGATGGTCCACGAACCGAATGATGAGATCGCCGAGGTGGTCAGTAAAGCGTTTGATTCCGGCAGGCGCGCGCGGCTGGCGGGCTGGAACACGCTGCTGTGGCTGCTGCTCGGCCTGGTCGGGCTGCTCTTTACTGCGATACTGCTGTTTGTGCTGTTTATTGCGCTGCGTACTGCGCTGCTTTATGGGCTGGCAGGGCTGGGTGGTTATTAGGGCGGCGGCCAGCTTTTCTAATTTGGGTTTTTGAAGTACACCCGCGCCACCAGGTTGCTCAGGCGGATCTCGTCGCCGTCGTGCAGCACCTGGCGCTGGTGCGGCACCAGCCGCTGGCCGTTGAGGTACGTGCCGTTGGTGCTGCCCAGGTCGGCGATCACCAGGTCGTGTTCGTAAACGTAGATCGTCGCGTGGTAGCAGGACACGCCTTTTTCGTAGGCGCGGTATTCGCGCAGGTCAATGTCGGGCTTGCGCGGGTTGCTGGGGCTAACCCGGCCCAGCACGGTCGGTTTGGTGGGGCGGAAAACCACCGCTTCCGCCGCCTCCACAATGCGCAGGATCACCGACGCGCCCTCGTGGAAATGCGCCGTGCCGCGCTCCACCGCGCCGGCGCGGCCTATCATTTCCTGCTCGCTCATCTGCCGCGTAACCTGCGTCTCGGCCCCGTGCAGGCTGTGACCGCAGCCCTCACACAGCAGCACCCCCGGACGGTTTTTATAACCACAGCGCGGACAGGCGTTCATCACGACAGCGTTCCTTTACCTTACCGTATCTTACCGAACGGACTTATTTGCATCATACGCCGAATTATCCAGGTTGTTGTATAAGACTTGTGAACTTTGTCCAAAAATAACGGTTTATTATGGTTCAGCGGCTGGCCGCGCGCCGCCGGCGTCAGGGAATTTGCCCGGCCCGCGCAACTTTTTCCCGGTTTCCCGGTCGTTATAGGCAATCACCGGCGGCGCGCGGCTGCGCTGCCCGGTGAATGGATAGCTAGATAAAGGAGCAGCAACATGTTTCGTGGCAGCAGCAAGTGGATTGTGTTCCTGGTCTTGATGGCGCTGCTGGCGGCGGCGCTGCCCACGCTGGCGCAGACCGGCACCAGCACGCCGTTTCCGACCGCTACCAGCACGCCGTCTCCGACGGCCGTCGGCGGCAGTGTGCGCCTGGAGCTGAAGGGGGTGATCGAAGCGGTAAACGGCAGCATGATTACGGTGGCGGGCCGGACGATTGACCTGAGCCAGGCGCGCGAGGTTGACATTCGCCCGCGCGTGGGGCTGCCCGTCGAGGTTGATTTTTACCTGATAAACGGCGTGTGGGTGGTGGATGAGATCGAACGGGACAGCGACCACCAGCCCGGCCGCGCGCCGCGTATGGAGCTGAAAGGCCCGATCGAGGCGCTGACCGCTGACACGATCGTGGTCGGCGGGATGATGATCAACCTGCGCGAGGCGCGCGAGATCAGCGCGCAGCTCCAGTTGGGCGAGCAGGTCGAGATCGAATTCCTGCTGGTGAACGGCGTGTGGGTCGTGGATGAAATCGAGAGTCGCTACGATGATCGCGGCCTGGACTGCGATGACGACGACGATGACGACGACGACGACGATTGCGACAGCTACGACAGCGACCGCCGCGACAGCCGCGACGACGATGACGACGATCATGACGACGATCATGACGACGATCACGACGATGATCACGACGACGATCATGACGACGATCATGACGACGATCACGACGATGATCACGACGACGATGACGACGACGATTAACCGGCGCTGAACATCTGACACGCACCGGCGGCGCGCGGCCCGACAGGACAGGGGCCGCGCGCCGCGCTGCTTTACCCCCCGCGAGCGGCGCCGTGGTGTGGTAGCATTAGCCCCCATGCGAACAACCCTTCTCACAACCTCACCCCGGCTGCGCTGGGGCGCGCTGGTGGCGCTCTCGCTGCTGTTTGCGCTGCTGCGCGCCGGCCCGCTGAACGGGACGCTGGCGGCGCTGGTGTTCGTCGCGCTGTTCCAGACGCTGCTGCCGGGCGCGCTGCTGGCGCGCGCGCTGGGCCGCCTGGCGGAGCCGCAGCCGGTCGCGCGTATAATGTGGGCGCTGGCCGCCGGGCTGGGGCTGACGGTGTGCCTGGGCATGGCGGCCCGCCTGTTGGCGCTGCCGGTCGCCGTGTACATCCTGCTGCTGCACGCCGTCATGCTGGCGCTGGCGCTGCTGCGCCCGCTGCCCCCCGCGCCGCCCTTAGGGGTGGCTTCCTGGCGGCTGACGCGCGCGCGCCTGCCGCTGTGCGCGCTGCTGGCGCTGTGCTGTCTGCTTGTGACCGGCGTCAGCGTCGAACGCAGCCGCTTCCGCTTCAGCGGCTACGAGGACCAGACTGTGTTTATCGCCCAGGCGGACTGGCTGGCGCGCGACCCTGACGACCCCGCCGTGCTTGACCGGCGGATCACCACGCCGGGCGACCCGCGCGGCGCGGTGGACGGCTGGACGTACAACCACGCCGCCTGGGTGTGGCAGACCGGCGTGCCCGCCGCCGACCTCATCTGGCATCACCTCAGCCCGCTGCTGGCCTGGGCTGTGCCGCTGGCGGTGTTCGCGTTGGCCTACGCCGCCACCGGCAGCGAGCGCGCCGCCGCGCTCAGCGCCGCCGCCTACACGCTGGTCGGCCTGCTGACGCTGGACACGCTGGTTTACGTGCCCAATGTGCTGGCCGTTGGCCAGTATGCGCTGGTGCAGCTCAACACGCTGCGCACCTTCTCGACGGCGCTGCTGCTGCCGTTGGGGATTTTCACCGGGCTGGCGTTTCTGCGCGCGCCGCGCCGCGCCGACCTGGCGCTGCTGCTGCTGGTCGGGCTGGCGACGGCCAGCGCCCACCCGCGCCAGGCGCTGCTGCTGCTGATCAGCCTGGGCGCTGCCGCCCTGCTGTGGCTGCTGGCGCGCCCCACGCGGGCGCGGCTGCTGTGGGCGGGCGGGCTGGTGCTGGTGCTGGCGGTCGTGGCCGCGCTGCCGCTTGCGCAGCGGCAGGCGCGCACCCCCGCGATCGCCCTCACTGAGCGCATGCTGGCCGCGACCGCCGCCGACGCCGCGCCGCTGACGTTTCGCGGCTTCCGCTTCGCTGAGGTGACGCTGCCGCTGCTGGGCACGACGACGGTCGTTCACCCGGAAAGCGTGTTTTATCACCCGGCGCTGACGCTGGCGGCGCTGCTGGCGCTGGCGGCTGCCCCGGCCTGGCGGCGCAGCCTGGCGGCGCAGTACCTGGTTGGCGCGACCGGCGCGGCGCTGCTGCTGCTGTTCCTGCCCGGCGTGTCGGCGCTGTTCACGCGCCTGGTGACTGTCGAGGCGGTGTGGGGCACGATCCACGTTGTGCCGGTCGGGCTGGCGTGGGGCTGCGCGCTCGACTGCGCGCTGCGCTGGCTGGAGCGCCGCCGCGTGCCCCCGGCGCTGATCGCCTGGGGCGCGCCCGCCGCGCTGGCGGCGCTGATGCTGGCGCTGCTGTTCGAGCCGTTCCCCATCCCGGCCAGCGCCCGCGACCAGATTCGCGCCTCCAACGCCATGCAGCAGGGGCGCGACATGACCGAGGCCGACCGGCTGCTGGTGGATATGCTGGCGCGCCACCTGCCCGCCGGCCAGCGCAGCGTGATTCTCTCGCCCAGCGTCAGCGCCAACTTTATCATCGAGAGCGTGCCGCGCACGTTCATCACCGGCGGGCGGCTGAACCCCGGCAGCGGGGGCACGCTGCGCTTCTTTAATGAGGCCGCGCCATACGCGCCCTGGCTGGACAGCGCTGACCAGGCGTATATAGCCGAGTGGGGCGTGACGCACATCGTGGCGACGGCGGACGACACGCGCCTGCCGCAGCTGCTGGCGCAGCCGCAGCGCTTCCGCCCGCTGGACACCGCGGCGGGCTACCTGCTGTTCGCGGTCGCGCCGGGCGGCGAGGCCGACGCGCTCGACGCGCTCTACGGCCAGATGAACGCGCTTTACGCCGAAACAGCCTGGCCGCGCTGGGGCCGTGACGGTTTCGACCTGGCGCGCGACGGCGATCGCGCCCGTTGGGAGCCGCTCAGCCGCGCGTGGGCCGCGCGCCTGGACGAGGACCCTGCCGACCCGCGCGCGCTGGCCGGGCTGGCCTTCACCTACTTGCTGATGGGGGCTGACCAGCAGGCGCTGCCGCTGTGGGCGGCGCTCCACGCGCAGCAGCCAGACGTGTATCTGTACGCCAGCGCGCTGGCCCACACGCGCCAGCGGCTGAACGTGGATGACGCCGCCGCGCCGCTGCTGGCCGCGCTGGCCGGCGCTGACCCGGCGCGGCGGGCGCTGGCGGCCCGCGACCTGCTGACGCCACCGTTTTTCGCCGCGCTCACCGCCCAGCCGGCGGCGCGCCAGGCCGTTATCGAGACGGTCACCGGCGGCAGCGCGGCCTGGGCGCAGCTCGCGGATTACGGCCAGCCGGACGCGCAGCGCCGCCGCGCCGCGCTGCTGGCCTACGCTGACGAGTGGCAGACGGCGCTGGCCCTGCTGGACGCGCTGCCTGAGACGGATGTCAGCCCGCGCGACCTGACCGCCGCCGCCGCGCTGGCGCTGGCGCTGGGCGACCTGGACGGCGCGCTGGCGCGGCTGCGCCCGGCGCTCGACCCGGACTGGTACGCGCCGAACGCCGCCGTTCACCCGGACCGCTGGGCGCACAACAGCGCCGCCGGGGCGTATCACCTGCTGCAGGGCGAGGTCGCGGCGCGCGCGGGCCAGCCCGCTGACGCCCGTGCGCACTTTCAAAACGCTGCCGCGAACGGCGCGCCGCTGGCCGGGCGCTGGTTCCTGGCTGCCGCGCTGGCGGCGGCCGGGCGCGCTGACGACGCGGCGGCGGTGCGCGCTGAGCTGGCCGCGCTGTGGGCCGCTGAGCACGACACGCCG
The DNA here is from genome assembly GCA_048499435.1 of Anaerolineae bacterium. GTDB lineage: Bacteria > Chloroflexota > Anaerolineae > Aggregatilineales > Phototrophicaceae > DAOTWC01. The sequence continues at coordinate 934,249 of JASNZW010000001.1, read as the reverse complement.
TTCCCGGTGCTGGTGTCGCTGCTGGCGCTCTACGACGCCGGGGCGCTGTTCGCCGTCGGGCCGCAGATCGAACGCGGCGGCGACGAGTCCGCGCTGACGCTGTGGGCGGCCTACGGCGACCCCACGCCGCACGGCGCTTACCCGCCGCAGACGTGGCGCGCCGCCGCCCTGGACGCGGCCAGCGGCGCGGTTTACGGCCTGACGGACGCGCCCGCGCTGGCTGTTGACGGCGCGCTGGTGCGCGCGCCCGTGACCGTCGCGCTCAGCGGCGGCGTCCCGCCGTTAACGCCGGCGCTGGCGTTTGTCGAGCCGCGCTACAGCCCGCTGCTGACCGCCGCGCCGCTCACCGCGCCGCTGACGCTCAACCGGCCCGCGTCGGCGGACATCCCCGCGTCCGCCGCGCTGTCCGGCTACCGTTTTGGCGGCGACATCGCGCTGGCGGCTTATGAGGTCGCCGCCCGGCCGGGCGGCCTGGACGTGACGCTCTACTGGCGCGCCGACACGCCGCCGGCGGAGCCGTACCAGGTGTTCGTCCACCTGGTGTGCGGCGGCGCGCCGGTCGCGCAGCGCGACCTGGCCCCGGTGGACGGGCGCTATCCCACCGACCAGTGGCGGCCGGGCGCGGTTATCGCGGACGCGCACCCGCTGGCCTGGGACGCCGCCCCGGCTGGCCCCTGCGAGCTGCGCGCCGGCCTGTACCGGCTGGCCGACCTGACGCGCCTGCCGGTCAGCCCGGCGGACAGCCGCGTGAACGCCGACAGCCTGCTGTTGGAAACCTGGGCCGCTGCCCCGTGAACTGTGCGCTGTTCTTGCTTTCTGCCGCCAATTCCCTTTAGACTGGGTGCTGGCGCATTGGCGTTTGTTGATAAAGGGGCGGTTGTTAGCTATGACCAGCAGGCGCTGGCGGTGAGTAAACTATGACTTCAGTTCTGATCCCCGCGCGGGCCACCTGCCGCCGCGACGCGCTGCTGGTCGCTGTTGTGGTGGCGCTGGCGCTGCTGGCGCGGGCGCTGCCCGCCCCGCGCACCATTGACGACGCTTTCATCACGTTCCGCTACAGCCGCAACGTCGTGGAGGGGGTCGGCTTCGTCTACAATCCCGGCGCGCAGACGCTGGGCACGACCACGCCGCTGTTCACGCTGCTGATGGCCGCCGCTGGCGGCGTTTTCGGGGCTGGCGCGGAGAGCTTCCCCTGGTACGCGCTGACGGTCAGCGCGCTGGCCGACGCGGCGACGGCGGCGCTGCTGCTGCTTATTGTGCGCCGCCTCACGGGGAATGTGTGGGCGGGGGCGCTGCTGGGCGCGCTGTGGGCGCTGGCCCCGGTGAGCGTGACGTTTGCCGTCGGCGGCATGGAAACCAGCGTGGCGATCCTGTGGCTGGTGGCGGCGACGTACATGCACGTTACGGGCCGCCCGCTGTGGACCGGCGTGTTTGTTGGGCTGGGGTATCTCACGCGCGTTGACTCGCTGCTGTGGATCGCGCCGCTGCTGCTGTGGCAGCTCGGTGAGGCGTGGCGGCGCGGGCGCGGCGGGCCGCTGGCAGAGCGCCTGCCCTGGCGCACCTGGCTGGCGGCGGCGCTGGTGGCGCTGCCCTGGACGCTGTTCGCCTGGGGCTATTTTGGCTCGCCGGTGCCAAATTCGCTGGGGGCCAAAACCGTCGCCTATAACCAGCCGCCCGGCGCGGCCTTCCTGCGCCTGCTCCAGTTCTACCCGACGCCGTTCTCTGAGTATGACCTGTTCGGCGCGCCGGGGGCGCTGGCCGGCATCGCGCTGTACCTGCCGCTGACGATCATCGGGCTGCTGTTTACGGCGCGCCGTTTGCCGCGCCTGCTGCCATTTCTGCTGTACCCCTGGCTGTATATGGCGGCTTTCTCGCTGGCTAACCCGCTGATTTTCCGCTGGTATATCGCGCCGCCGCTGCCCGCGCTCATGCTGGGCGTGCTGGCGGGCGTGTGGGCGCTGGTGGACGCGGCGCAGGCCACCCGGCCCGGCTGGAAGATCGCCCCGGCGGCGCTGGCGGCGCTGGCGCTGCTGTGGGGCGCGGCCACGCTCAGCGGCTGGACGCTGCACCCCGATCACGGAGCCGACCGGCCCGCGCCGAAGATGGCCTGGCATCTGATTGAGCTGTACTACCGGCAGATAGCCGAGCGGCTGGTTGACGACTTCGGCGTGACGCCGCAGACGCGCGTCGCCGCCGGCGACATCGGCGTGATCGGCTACTTCACGCGCGCCTACATCGTGGACACCGTTGGGCTGGTCACGCCGGACATGTCCGCTTACTACCCGCTGGACCCGGCGCTGATCCCGGAGGACCAGAACTACGCTATCCCGCCGCAGCTTGTTTTCGACACGCTGCCGGATTTCCTGGTGGCGATGGAAGCCGCTGTGCGCCTGGGCCTGGCGCGCGACCCGCGTTTTCAGGCCGCGTACACGCTGGTGTACGAAATCCCCACCGACTTTTACGGCACAGGCATGCGCCTGTACCAGCGCGCGCCGTGAGCAGCGGGCGCAATCCTGTTTTGACAAGCCGCCGCGGATGCGGGATAATCCAGGTTAGCATGACAGATTGTGTTTCAAGGAGATTTTCGATGAAACGCTCTGCGCTTAGGACTGGTCCGCGCCTGCTGGCGCTGTTAACGCTGTTCGCTCTGCTGGCGCTGAGCGCCGGGGCCGCGCTGGGGCAGAACCGCGACCTGCGCTGCGTCAACGACGGGCGCATCAACAACCGCCCGCCGCGCGACTGCGGCGCGCCGGTGATTATCTATTTCCAGGGCAGCGCTATTTCGGTGCTCCAGCCGAACCAGGGCGCAGCCCCCGGCTGGCCGATCTTCTCTGTGCCGCGCGACGCGCCGATCCCGACAGCGCAGAACCAGGTGCTGGCCGAGGCGGTCAACCCCTACAACGGCCAGCAGGTCGTGCTGTCGCGGCTGACTACCGGCGAATTTCAGCTTAACACCTTCTTTGCCGACGGCACGCCCTACATTATTGTGTGGTATCGTGGCTTTGAGGACTCCTATCACCTGGACCCGGTGACTGGCCAGCCGCTTGATGGGGCCAAGCCGGTGATCGCGCCCGGCGCGACCAACCCCAGCGCTGGGGCGGCCGCCGGGGCAGCCGCCGCCGGCGTGTCCGCTGGCGCCAGCACGGGCACGGACGCCAGCGCCGGGACCAGCACCACCCCGCCGGCGATAACTGTGACGCCCGGCCAGCTCGCCAACTGCCGCGTAACGGTGCTCCGCACCGTGCGCCTGCGCGCCGCGCCGGACACCAGCAGCGCGGTCATCGCCCGGCTGCCGTACCGCACCAGCTACACGGCGACCGAGTACACGCCGGGCTGGTTCCGCGTGGTTTTTGAGAACACGCAGGGCTGGGCCAGCGAGACATACCTGGACGCTGGCGCGGGCTGCGGCCAGTAAACAACAGCCGGCGCTCGGCCGTTCGCCAGGGCCGGCGCGGCGATCACGACAAGGACAAAGGCACAGCAGCGCGCTGTGCCTTTTGCGTTTTGAAAACAGTCAGCGCGCGTTCAGGCGCACAGCCAGCGCCACACCTGCTCGCGCACGGCGGCCAGCAGCGCGTTTACCTGCTCGTAGAGGGCGGTTTGCAGAAACAGCCGGCTGCGCGGCAGATCGGCGGCGCGCCCGGCGTGGAACAGCTCGGTTTCCAGCGCGCTGTCATAGCGCAGGCACAGCGTTTCCGCGCCCGGCGCGGTGTCAACGCACACGGCCACGCCCGCGCCGATCACGCTCAGGTACGTGGTCCCACTGGTTTTGGTCCAGCCCAGGTCGTGCCCCCGCTGCGCCAGCACCAGCGCCAGATCGCGCAGGAAGGCGGCCTCCAGCCGCGCGCTCAGCGGCACACTGTACGCCAGCAGGTCGCTGCCGCAGGCCAGCGGCGTCAGCGGCGGCAGCACCGCGGCGGCGGTCACCTGGCCCAGCGCGAAGGCGAGCTGTTCCGGGGTGGGCGCGGCTGTGCCCGGCGCGGCGCGCGCGCCATCCCGCAGAAATGGCTGAAACCCCGCCGCGGGCGCGGTGGGCAGGCAGCGGTCTTCAGAGACGATAAGGCGGGCGGGATAGAGGAAGGCTGTCACCGGCTGAAACCTCGTGCGCGCTGCTGCGGCTGTCTTTGAATTAATTGTAAGACAACGCTTCCCGATTTTGTGTTGAAAGCGTGTGAAATTTATCTAAATCTGGCGCGCGGCAGGCGTTACAGCACTTCGATAACGATGGTGTAATCCTGGGCGTCCTCCAGGCTGACCCAGAACGGGCGCACCAGCTCGTAGGGGCAGCCGCCTTCGACCACCAGCGCCAGCCGGATGCTGATCGTCCGGGTGGCGTCGTCGCGCTCGAAACTGAGCACGTCGTGGTGCGCGGTGCAGCCCTGGCCCGCGCTCCACAGGCCCGCCAGCGCGCGCCCGCCGCTGAAGTCGAACGGGTGGCGTTCTACCGGGCGGCGGCACAGGCCGCTGTGGTCGGCCAGGTCGTAAAAGCGGATATGGTCGGCGGCGCTGCGCAGCGTGAACACCTGCCCGGCGGCGTCGCGGGCGGCCTCAAAGCAGATGCCCGCCATGACAGCGCGCGCGTCGGCCCAGGGCGGCGGCGCGCCGGTGGCGGTGGGCGCTGTCGGCGGAACCACCGGGCTGCAGCCCGCCGCCAGCAGCAGGGCCAGCCCGGCACAGTTGAGAAAAAATTGAGGCCAAACAATTCGCATACAGCGATAAAGCATGATAAGATGCTTTCTAGTTAGCGCCGCGCATCTAAGGCAGGTTGCATCCATGCGCATTCTCATCATATCTGATATTCACGCCAACCTCACCGCTTTCCAATCCGTGCTGGACGACGCGCGCGGCGAATGGGAGTACGTGTGGTGCCTGGGCGACGTTGTCGGCTACGGGCCAGACCCCAACGAATGCGTGGAGGCGCTGCGCGGCCTGCCGCACCTGTGCCTGGCGGGCAACCATGACTGGGCCGCGCTGGGCCGGCTGGACATTCGCACGTTTAACCCGGACGCGCGCAAGGCCGTCAGTTGGACGCGCGAAACGCTCACGCCGGAGAACACCGCCTACCTGGACGACCTGCCCACCACGTTCGTGATCGGCGACTACACGCTGGCGCACGGCAGCCCGCGCGAGCCGGTGTGGGAGTACATCCTGGAGCCGCTGGTTGCTGCCCTCAATTTTCCGCATTTTGAGACGCCATACTGCCTGGTGGGGCACACGCACCAGCCCGTGACCTACGAGCTGCTCAGCGAGCAGGGCGATGTGGAAGCCATCATGCCCACCTACCGCCGCCAGCGCCACCTTAACGGGCGGCGGCAGATCATCAACCCTGGCAGCATCGGCCAGCCGCGCGACCAGAACCCGGACGCGGCCTACGCCCTGCTGGACACCGACACGAACACCTGGGAATACCGCCGCGTGCCTTACGACATCGCCGCAGTGCAGAAGCGGATGCGCGCCCACGAGCTGCCGGAGCGGCTTATCGCCCGGCTGGAACACGGCTGGTAGCCTGCGTGGCCGATTACGACCTCAGCGCGACGATGCGCGATTACCTGGCCGAGGTGTATCGGCTGTGGGACCTGGGCGCGGGCGCGGACGGCTACGTCAACACGTCCGCGCTGGCCGACACGCTCGACGTGAGCGCGCCGGCGGTCAACCGCATGATTACGCGTCTCAAGGAACTGGGCCTGCTGGAACACGAGCCGTACCAGGGCATCCGCCTGACGCCAGCGGGCCAGCGGGAAGCGCTCAAAGAGCTGCGCCGCCGCCGCATCACCGAGGCCTTTCTGGTGAACGTTATGGGCTTTGGCTGGCACGAGGTCCACGACGAGGCCAGCCGGATCAGCGGCGCGCTGAGCGAGACGCTGGTGGCGCGCATGGCCGAGATGGCCGGCAGCCCCACCTGCTGCCCGCACGGCGAGCCGATCCCCAGCGCGGACGGCGTGATTGAACCCGCGCGCGACTTCCTGCTGTCCGCCGGGCACGAGGGCGAGCATTACACGATCAGCCGCGTGCTCACGCGCGAGACTGACCGGCTGGAATATATCGCGGCGCTGGGGCTGCTGCCTGGCACCGCGCTGCAACTGCTGCATCTGGCCCCGTTTCATGGGCCGTTGCAGCTTAAAGTCGGCGAAGAATACCGCATTATCGGCCACAACCTGGCCGAGCTGATTAAGGTGCTGCCGCTGGAACAGCCCTGAGCCAGCGCGCAGCTATGGGGCGCTCTCTCCGCTGACGATCAGGCTGGCGCGGGTGATCAGCTCGCCGGGCGGCACGCGCACGCGCTCTGGCATCGCCACCCCGGCCAGCAGCTCAGTTATGGCGTTGGCGATGGCCGTTGAAAACTGCGCCCGACCTGCGTCAACCGAGCCGCGCAGGTAGTAATCGTCGCGGATGTAGCGCCGGGCCAGCGCCTCAGCGTCCACGCTGGTGATAAGCACCTCATCAGGGCCGATGCCGGCCTCCACCAGCGCCTCGATCGCGCCGAACGCCCCGGCGTCGTTAATGCTCAGGATCACGTCGAACGCTACGCCGTCAGCCAGCAGTTGGCTGACAGACTGGTAGCCCAGCTCGCGCGTGCCGCCCCAGTAGCGGCCAACGATCACCGCTTCCGGCGCGTAGGCCAGCAGCCCGGCCTCCAGGCCGTCAGCGCGCGTCACCAGATACGCCAGATCAGCGTAGCCCAGGATGATGGCCCGCGCCTGCCCGCCGCGTTCCTCCGCCACGAGCTGGCCCGCCAGCTCGCCGGGCAGCCGGCCCACAAGGAACTCATCGCCTTCGATCAGCACGCCGTTGTAGCCGGTCAGGTCGCCAGAGAGCAGCACCAGCGGCAGCCCGGCTTCCTGCGCCGAGTGCAGCGGCGTGTCCAGCAGCTCAGCGTTCAGCGGGCAGATGGCCAGCAGCCGCGCCCCGTCGGTGCGGGCGCGTTCGATCAGCGTAAGCTGGCGGTATCCGTCGGTGTCGCTGTCGTAAACGCGGTATTCCAGGCCGCGCGCCGCCAGCAGATCGCCGATCTCGCGCGCCTGCGTGGCGTGATATTCGCTGGACTGGTTGCAGGTGATATAGGCGACAAAGCTGCCGGCCAGCGCCTGCTGCGCCCGCTCGATTTCAAGCTGCGTCGGCACGATTTCGCTGGCGGGCAGGCTGGCCCCGATGTTAACGACCGGGCGCGGGACGCCGCCGGCCGCGCCGGGGCGCAGCGCCAGCGTCACCAGCAGCAGCGCCACCGCCGCCAGCGCCACTATCCCGGCGGCGAGCAGCAGTCGCCGGCGCCGGCGGACGGCAGCTGGGCGCGGCACGCCGATCAGCGGCGGCAGGGGCGGGTAGCTGCTGGTGTGGTGGCGGCGGCCCAGCGCCGCGTCCAGCTCGTCAGCCATCTGCATCGCGCTGCTGTAGCGCAGGCCGGGGTCTTTTTGCAGCGCGCGCAGCACCACCGCGTCCACGCCGGGCGGAATCTTCGGGTTGTGGAGCGAAGGCGCGGTGGGGATGCTCTCCATGTGCTGATAGATAACAGACACGACATCGCTGCCAGACGGCCCAAAGGGCGGGCGGCCGGTGATCATGTGGTAGAGGATGATGCCCATGCTGTAAATGTCGGCGCGGTGGTCAACCGTTTCGCCGCGAAGCTGTTCAGGGGACATGTAAGCGGGCGTGCCCACGATGTTGCCGGTCTTGGTCAGGGCGGCAGCGCCTTCGACCCATTTAGCCAGGCCGAAGTCGGTCAGGTAGGCGTTGCCGGCGTCGTCGAGCAGGATGTTGCCCGGTTTCAGGTCGCGGTGGACGACGCCTTTGCTGTGCGCGTAGGCCAGGCCGCGCGCCACCTGGCCGAAAATATCGGCGGCGCGGTCCAGCGGCAGCGGGCCGTCGGCCAGCAGGCTGCTGAGTGAGCCGCCGCTGAGCAGGCGCATCGCCAGGTAAGCCACGTCGCCGCTGATGCCGTAGTCGTAGATCGGCAGGATGTGGATGTGCTCCAGGCTGGTGATCACCTCGGCTTCCTGCATGAAGCGCTGGCGAAATTCCTCGCTCTCCGCGTCCTGGCCGTAAGGGATCAGCTTGAGGGCGACGCTGCGGTTCATGGACGCCTGGTAGGCGCGGTAAACAGCGGCCATGCCGCCGCGCCCGATGCGTTCTTCAACGCGGAAATCGTCTATCTGCCTGCCGCTGTAATCGTCATAAAGCATTTTAAACAGGCCGCCGCTTTCCGCCAGACGGCGTGCGACCGCGCAGCCCGGCGAACCAGAGATTTTGTCGAAGTATAGGCACAACGCGCTTATCTGGCTATGCTGGCTGCGCAGCGTTGGGAGAACGCAGCCTGAAAAGCGGGCTGTACGCAGGCCGCCGTTTTCATTATGCTAGTATACTACGTTCATGGGTTCGATGGCTAAGGAATCTGACGCGATGCACCACTTTTACCGTTATCTGTTTGGCGCACTATTACTGGCGCTGCTGCCCGTTGGAAGCGCGCTGGCGCAGCAGGCCGTTAACCCCGCGCCCATCCCGCCCGCCTACCGGATGGAGGGCTTCCGGTATGAGCCGCAGGGCTGGAACAACTGCGGCCCGGCCACGCTCACCAACGCGCTGACGTTCTTCGGCTATACCGATAACCAGCAGCGCGCTGCCCATTGGCTTAAGCCCAACTCTGAGGATAAGAACGTTAACCCGGCGGAGATGGTGGCCTTCGTTAACACGCAGGTATCCGAGCTGCCGGTCTACGCCCTGACGCGCTACAACGGCACGCTGGACCTGCTCAAAACGCTGCTGGCTAACAACTTCCCGGTGATTATTGAGGCGGGGTACGACCCGGAGCCGCAGCGCCTGGGGTGGATGGGGCACTACCTGCTGGTGATCGGCTACGACGACGCGCAGCGCCAGGTCATCACACACGACAGCTATGACGGCGCCAACCTGCCGTACAGCTATGAGCATATCGAGACGTTCTGGCGGCATTTCAACCGCGCCTATATCGTGCTGTACGAAAGCGGGCGCGAGCCAGAGCTGCTGGCGCTGCTGGGCGCGGACGCCGACGCCGGGCAGAACGCGCTCAGGGCATTGGAGACGGCGCGCCAGGAAGCCGCCGCCAACCCCCGGCGCGACCCCTTCGCCTGGTTCAACATGGGCACAAGCTACCTGGCGCTGGCGTCAGTGTACGGCCAGCAGGCGTATGAGTACGCGGCGGCGGCCTTCGACGTGGCGCTGAAGATGGACGCCAGCACGCCTGAAGAACGCCAGCTTGACGCGGACGTGGCGATGCCCTGGCGCACGCTGTGGTATCAGTTCGGGCCGTATGAGGCTTACAACGCCACCGGCCAGTATGACAAAACGCTGCTGTGGACCAGCAACATTCTGAACGACGGCGGCGGCCAGTGGGTTGAGGAAACGTTCTATTACGCGGGCGTGGCGCGCGAGCAGTTGGGCGAAACCAGCCGGGCGCTGGAAAACTACCGCCAGGCGGCGTATCTGAACAGCAACTTCGCGGCGGCCCGCGCCGCGCGCGACCGCCTGCAGGGCGCCGCGAGTTAGCCCGCCCGCCGGGCCAGCTTCAGCCGTAAACACAGAGCCATGCCGCTGTAAGGGCATGGCTCTGTGTTTTTCCGCCGGTTGGCCGGGCGCTACTGCGCGGTTTCGTCCGCCGCCGCTGCCGGCTGCTCCGGTTTGTATTTGTGTTCTTCGGGGATCTCCAGGGCGACAAGCTGCTGGAACAGGTCGCGCAGGGCGGACTCTGGCAGCGCGCCCGGCTGGCTGAAAACGATGGTGCGCTCTTTCACCATCATGATGGTGGGGATGCTCATGATCTGGAACGCCTGCGACAGGCCGGGGTTCTCGTCGGTGTTGACTTTGGCGACGCGCACCTGGCCGGCGAATTCCTGCGCCAGCTTGTCCAGCACCGGCGCGACCATGCGGCACGGGCCGCACCAGGGCGCCCAGAAATCCACCACAACGGGCAGCGGGTGGGCTAGCACTTCCTGTTCAAAGGTCGCGTCGGTTACGGTTACGGGTTTGGTATCCACTACAGGCTCCTTAGTTGTAGGCAGTTGGGCGCTGCTGTCGTCGGCAGCGGGGCGCAGCGCGTTCTGGAGCGCTGCAATCTGTTCCAGGGCCAGCGCCAGGTCAACGGCCCAGGGGCGGCTGCGGCGCACAACCTCCGTGCCGTTCAGCCAGGCCACCAGCAGCGGCTTGTCGCCGGCGGCGAACCGCGCGGCGGCGCGCGGGCTGTGGGTGGGGTCAAGCGTGGCGAACACAATGTCGGGCTGTTCGCTGATGGCGCGGTTGAAGGCGCTGGCGAAGTCGCCGCGCACGCCGCCGCTGGCGAAGTCGCCGCGCACGCCGCCGCTGGCGATCAGCACAAACACGGGCTTGTCGCCGGCCAGCGCCGCGTCCAGGTTTTCATCGGTAAGCACAAGGGGTTCGGGCATCAGGTCCTCTCTGCTGAAGTATGCCGGGGTAAGCTGCCTCACTCTAGACGTGGACACAGGCTGAAAGCTTACGAAACACGCCCTACGCGGACACCTGTCAGACGAAACTTATGAGGGGTGTCACTGGACTTCACGTCAGAATCATTGCCAAACGCCGGATGTCGTGTAAAATGTAACGCGGTGTGTCCGTCCGGCGGCGACGCGCCGCCACCCTAACGAGCTTGCCCTGGACGGACCGCGCCCCCGGCCTCTGATGGCCGCATCTGTGCCTGTGTTACGATGCGTGAGAGAGACAAGCGGATATGATCGCTCCTCGCAGTACCCGCCCGGTCAAGGGCAGCACCGTTATGTGGATTATCGCCGGTTTCGTCGTGATCGTGTTCGGCAGCCTGCTGATCGCCGAGACCACGCCGCTGCTGTTCCCGCCGCAGGCGTCGGCGCAGGCGCAGCAGGTGGATGAGCTGTTCAAGTTCCTGCTGGCGGTCGGCGCGGCGATCTTCCTGCTGGTGCAGGGTATGCTGGTGATCTCGATCATCCGCTTCCGCGCCCGCCGGGGCGACCAGACCGACGGCGCGAGCGCGCACGGCAACACCACGCTGGAGACCGTGTGGACGCTGATTCCCGCCCTCATCGTGCTGATCATCACCGTCTACAGCTATCAGGTGTGGGTCAGCACGCGCGCCGCCCGCGCCGACGAGCAGACGGTGCACGCCACCGGCGCGCGCTTCGTGTGGTCGTTTACCTATGACGACCCGGTGAACGACATCACTATCAACTCGCGCGAGCTGCACACGTACATCGGCCAGCCGGTGCGCATGGAGCTGACCACCGACGACTCGCAGCACGCCTTCTGGATTCCGGCCATGCGCATCAAGCAGGACCTGCTGCCGGGCCGCACCACCGAAGTGCGCTTCACGCCCACGCGCGCGGGCAGCTACCCTATCGTCTGCGCTGAGCTGTGCGGCAGCGGCCACGGCCAGATGCGCGCCGTCGTCGTGGTGCACCCTGACGAAGCGACGTATATCTCGTGGTTTGATGACGCGGTGAACACTGCCCTCAACCCGCCGGAAGACCCCGCCGAGCGCGGGCGGGCCATCCTGGCTGCCGGCTCGTACCCCTGTTCCGGCTGCCACACGCTGGACGATCTGGGCTGGCAGGGCATCACCGGCCCGGCGCTCAACGGCGTGGGCGACCGCGCGGCGCGCCGCGTGGCCGGCGAAACCGCTGAGGAATACTTCGACCGGTCAATCTACCACCCTGGCGAGTATCTGGTTCCCGGCTTCGGCAATCTGATGCCGCAGTTCCAGCCGGGCGACCACGCCGCGCCGAACTACATGTCGGCTGACGACCACTTCGCGATTATCGCCTATCTCTGCACGCAGACCGCCAGCGGCGAGTCAGCGTGTGACCTGGAAAACCTGGAACGCATTGTTTCCGAGTACCGTTAGCGGGCGTGAAACAGCAGAAAGAGGTGTGAGCACATGGCGAGCATTACCGTACCGCAGCAGGGTTTAGGGCAGGCCGCGCCCGCCGCCTCGCCGCGCGTCAGGGATTACCTGCGCTGGAGCGTGGACCATAAGATTATCGGCGTGCAGTACATCGTTACGGCGCTGGCCTTCTTCATCGTCGGCGGCACGCTGGCGATGCTTATCCGCTGGGAGCTGCTGACGCCGGCGCTGGACACGATGGCCGACGGCTCAGCCTACAACACGCTGTTCACAATTCACGGCACGGTGATGATCTTCCTGTGGATCATCCCCATGCTGGCGGGCCTCGGCAACTATCTTATCCCGCTGATGCTGGGCGCGAAGGATATGGCCTTCCCCTGGCTGAACGCCTTCGCCTTCTGGCTCATCCCGCCGGCGGGCCTGCTGATGCTCAGCGGCTGGTTTGTGGGCCAGGCGGAGACCGGCTGGACGGCTTACCCCACGCTGAGCACGCTGTTCACCCCCGGCGACGGCCAGACGCTGTGGGCGGTGTCGCTGCACCTGCTGGGCATTTCGTCCATTCTGGCCGGCATCAACTTTATCGTGACGATCCTCAACATGCGCCCGGCGGGCATGAGCATCTGGCAGATGCCGCTGTTCGTGTGGGCCGTCCTGGCGACCTCGTTCATCATCGTGATGGCCACCCCGTTCCTGGCGGGCGCGCTCACGCTGCTGATTCTGGACCGCGTGGCCGGGACCAGCTTCTTTAACCCGGCGTCGGGCGGCGACGTGCTGCTGTGGCAGAACGTGTTCTGGTTCTACAGCCACCCGGCGGTGTACATCATGGTGCTGCCGACGTTCGGCGTGCTGTCGGAGGTGCTGTCGGTGCACGCGCGCAAGCCGATCTTCGGCTACCGCGCCATCGCGCTGTCGAGCATGGCGATCGCGCTGGTGGGCTTCACCGTGTGGGCGCACCACATGTTTACCAGCCTCCAGCCAGAGCTGCGCATTCCGTTCATGATTACCTCGATGATTATCGCCGTCCCGACCGGCATCAAAATCTTCGGCTGGCTGGGGACGCTGTGGGGCGGCAAAATCCACCTCACCAGCGCCATGCTGTTCGCGCTCGGCTTCCTTTCGATGTTCGTGATCGGCGGCATCAGCGGCGTGATGCTGGCGTCGGTCCCGGTCAACATCCACGTGCACGACACCTATTTCGTCGTCAGCCACCTGCACTTTGTGCTCTACGGCGGCAGCGTGTTTGGCATCTACGCCGGCCTCTATCACTGGTGGCCGAAGATCACCGGGCGCATGCTGAACGAGCGCCTGGGCGTGATCCACTTCATCATCACCTACGTGTCGTTCTTCTTCACTTTCTTCCCGCAGCACCTGGCGGGCATGCAGGGGATGCCGCGCCGCGTGGCGATCTACGCGCCGGAGTTCCAGACGCTCAACGTGATTATCAGCGTCTCGGCGTTCGCGCTGGGCATTTCGACCTTTATCCTGCTGTACAACATGGTCGCCAGCCTGTACGTGGGCAAGCGGGCGGGGGCCAACCCCTGGCGCGCCCTCACGCTGGAGTGGGCGACCACCTCACCGCCGCCGCCGTACAATTTCGTGGGCGAGCCGGTGCAGTTCAGCGACCCCTACGGCTACGGCACGCCGGAGGCCGCCGCTTACCTGGACGCGCTGGACAAGCGCTTCCCGCCGCCCGCTGACCCGGCAGCCGCCGCCGAGCCAGCCCCGGCGGGCGATTGATTTCCCTCTGAACGCACAGACCTCAACCCCCGGCACGCCCGCCACCGCGCGGGGCCGGGGGCGCGGTCAGACTGTGAGCGTGTAGAACATGCAGCGGACAGCGCAGCGCGAGTTTCTGGAGCAGCACCTCTCGCGCGAGGAATTACAGGCCATCCGCAACAAGCGCACCGGCCTGCTGGTATTTCAGATCTCGTGGATCATGGTTTTTGTCTGCCTGGTGATCGTCAACTGGCAGATTCGCTCGACCGCGCCGCAGTGGCCGCCTGCCGGTGTCGAGCCGGTTCCCTGGGCGCTGCCGACGCTGGCCACCGGCGCGCTGGCGCTGAGCGCCTTTTTTGTGCGGCGCGGCCTGCGCGCTGTCCTGGCCGATGCCCAGGCGGCGTTCGCGCGGGCGTGGCTCAGCGGGTTGGCGCTGGGCGCGGTGTTCGTGGCGATCATGCTGTACGAGTTCCTGGCGATCCCCTACACCGGCGCTTACAGCGACATGTTCCGCATGATGACCGGCTTTCACCTGACGCACGCGCTGGTGATCGGCGGCGTGCTGGCGCGCGTTTATCTGGGCGGGCGCGCCGGGCGCTACGGGCCGCTTAACTTCTGGGCGGTAGAGGGCGCGGCGGGCCTGTGGTACTTCGTGCTGGCGGCGTGGCTGCTGTTTTTCGTGGTTCTTTACCTGATCTAGCGGTATAGTCGTGCCGGTTTGGTTTCTGGCGCTGGTGCGTGTGTGGGGGGAAGGATAAAGCGTTATGCGACCTGGATTGAGCCGCGCCATCCCAATGGCGATTCTCGGTTTGCTGCTGAGCGTGGCGATCGTCACGGCGATACGGGCGCTGCAGGGGCTGGAGCCGGTGCAGGACCCCGGCGTCTCGCTGGTGCTGGGCGCCTTTATGACGGCCGGGTTCTTCCTGTGGGGGGTGGGCGCGTTTGACCCGCGCATGAGCGAACACGCGCACGACGCCGCCCACGCAGAGCAGATGGCGCTGGCGCTGGCCGAGGAAGAAGCGAAAGCGCCGCCCCGTGCTATCCTGGGCAGCTATATCTGGCTGCTGGTTACCGGGCTGCTGGTGCTGCTGCTGGCGGTTACGGCCTTCGCGCTGCTGCCCGGCAGCCCCGCGCTGCAAACCACCGGCGAGCCGCTGGGCAACACAGCGGCGAACGGTTTTATTGAGGTTAGCCTGCTGGGGCAGACGCTTATCGTCAGCCAGCTTCTGCTGCTAGTCGGCTTTGTCGCGCTGGTCTTTGTGTCGCTGGCGGTGGCCGCCGGCGCGCTCGGCTTTGTCCTGGTCGCCCTTAACCAGGGCGTGGTCAGCACGGCGGCGGTGCCGGCGACGGCGCTCGGCCCTGGCCCGCTGGCGGCGGAACCCGCGCGGACGCGCAGCAGCCCGCTGGCGCGCGTGCCGGTGTGGGTGGCCGGGCTGGCGCTGGCCGCGCTGGCGCTGGTCGTTGTGCTGGACCTGCTGCTGCCGCCCGACCCGACGCGCACCGCGCCGTCCTTCTCGGCGGTGCTGGCGGCTTTCAGCCTGCTGGCGGCGCTCACGCCGCTGGTGTGGGCGCTGCTGAGCGCGCTGCTGCGGACGCTGCGCGGCTGGCTGTGGCTGGCGCGGGCGCTGGTGGCGCTGGTGGTTGTGGGCGCGTTCGTGGCGCTGTACGCCGCGCTGGTGACCGGCGCGCGGCTGCCGGTGGGCCTGCTGCCGCTGACAGTTGTGAACGCGCTGCTGCTGGCGGCGCTGCTGCTGGCCGGGCAGGTGCGCGGGGTGTTGTTTGCGGTGCTGGGCACGGCGCTGTTCGCCCTGTTTTACTACCTGCTGATTGGCCTGGTGCTGGTGGGCGCGCCAGACACGCTGTTCTGGCTGTCGCTGATTAACGCGGCGGTAGTCGCGCTGGTGGTGCTGCGCCCGCGCGAGGTGACCAACGCCGTTGGCAGCGGGGCGCGCGGCTTCGCGCGCTGGCTGCGCCGGCTGCCGTACTGGCTCAACGGGTGACGAACGGCGGGGGGGAGAAATCTAACCATGAGTGAAATGACGCTGACGCAGCAGGCGCACACCGAGGCGGCGCACGAAGCGCACGTTCCGTCGCGCGCGCAGATATACAACTCCAAGCTGGCGATGTGGCTGTACCTGGCCTCTGAGGTGATTATTTTCACCGTGCTGATCGCGGCTTACGCGGTGTTCCGCTACAACAACCCGGACATCGTTAAAGGCATTCACGAGGAACTGGGCATCGCGCTGGTGACGTTCAACACCTTCCTGCTGCTGGCCAGCAGTTGGGCGATGGTCATGGGGCTGCGCGAGGCCCAGCGCGATAACCCGCAGGGGCTGGTGCGCTGGATTTCGCTCACGGCGCTGATGGGCGCGGCGTTTGTCGCGCTGCAGGTGGTGGAGTACAACGAGCTGGCGCACCTGGGCATCACGCTCCAGGACTTCGAGGCGTTTGGCGGCTTCGGGATGCGCTTCTACGCCCCCACCGCCTTTCACGGCGCGCACGTGATCGTGGGCGTGCTGTGGGCGCTGCGCGTCATCACGCGCGGTCGCCGGGGCATCTACCACCGGCGCAACTATCTGGCGGTGGAGATCTTCGGCCTGTACTGGCATTTTGTGGATGTGGTCTGGATTTTCCTGTTCACCATCATCTATCTGATCTGAGAGGCGAGAACGATGGCTGACGCCGAAAACAGCACCCAGCAGACAGACGCGGGCGACGGCCCGGTGATTCGCATTCACGACGACGTGACCGACTTCCGCCGCCCGATGGTGGAGACCGCCGGACACAGCAGCGCCAGCGCCGCCGCCGTTGACCCGCACGACCTGGAGGCGCACCGGGAATATCTCAGCGACGAGGTGACGCTGCTGGGGCGGCGCTTCAGCGTGCCGGGCGGCATCTACACGGTTGTCTTTGGCGCGCTGGCCGTCGCCACGCTGATCGAGGTTATCATCTTCGAGCTGCCGCGCGGCTTCCTCACCATCCCGCTGATGCTGTCGCTGGCGCTGATGAAAGCGGTGCTGGTGGTGCTGTACTACATGCACCTGCGCACCGACAGCCGCATTTTCGCCCTGGCGCTGCTGATACCGCTGGGCGTGGCGCTGGTGGCCACCCTCTATCTGCTGGCTGCCCCGCCGACAGGGTATTGACCGCTGCGCGGGCGCAGACCGGGGGGCGCTTACTATGCATATTGACCTGACCGATCAGATCGCGCTGGTCACGGGGTCGGCGCACCGTGTGGGCCGGGCGGTGGCGCTGGAGCTGGCGCGGCGCGGCGCGCACATCATGGTGCACTACCACGCCTCCGTGCCGGAGGCGGTGCGCGACACGCTGCAGGAAATCAAATCAATGGGCGTGGACGCCTTCGCGGTGCAGGCGGACATCAGCCGCGCGGCGGGCGTGGAGGACATCTTCACCGCCGTGCGCGAACACTTCGGCCACCTGGACATCCTGGTCAACAGCGCCGCGCTGTTTCACAAGGGCGGCCTGCTGGAAACGTCGCTGGACGACTGGCAGCAGACGCTGGACGTGAACCTGACAGCGCCGTTCCTGTGCACGCAGGCCGCCGCCGCCGCGATGCGCCAGGGGGGCAAAAGCGGCGGCGCGATCGTCAATATCTGCGACAAAGGCGTTGACCGCCCCTGGGTGGAGTACGCCGCGCACGGCGTCAGCAAGGCCGCGCTGCTGGCCCTGACGCAGGTCAGCGCCGCCAGCCTGGGGCCGGACATCCGTGTGAACGCCGTTGTCCCCGGCCCGGTGATGAGGCCGGCGGGCCGCCCGATGAGCGAGGAAGAGTGGGAGCAGGTGGGCGCGCGCCTGCCGCTGATGCGCCCCGGCAGCCCGGAGGATGTCGCCCGCGCGGTGGCCTACCTGGCGAGCGAGAGCTTCATCACCGGCGCGGTGATCCACGTCAACGGCGGCGAGCACCTGATCTGAGCCAGTTTTTCCACCCGCGCGCGGCGCAGGCCGCCGCCAGGAACCCTAGTTACTGGGGGGCTGGCAGCGTTGCTTTGCGGCGCTGGCGCGCGCTACAATCGGATTGTTTCAACAGTTATGACGCAAAACGCAGCCGGTATAAACGGTTAGATGGGAGACTGTAACAGCAATGGCACAAAATATTGCTTCGCCCCTGCTGAGCGAGCCGCGCGTCGAGGTGCGCCCGCTGCTCAGAAACGTCTATATGTGGATGACGCTGGGCCTGCTGCTGACGACCGCCGTCGCGATTGTGACCAACACGGTCGAGCCGCTGCGCAACCTGGCGCTCAACCCGGCCGTGCTGATTATCACCGTTATCGCCCAATTGGGGCTGGTGCTGGGCCTGACGTTTGGCGTGCGCCGCTTCTCCGCGCAGACCGCCACCGTCATGTTCCTGCTCTACGCCGGCACGATGGGCTTCACGCTGTCGCTGGTGCTGCTGGCCTACGCCACCAGCTCGATCGTGGCGGCGCTGGGCACGACGGCGGTGCTGTTCGGCACGATGACGGTGCTGGGCCTGACAACGCAGATTGACCTGACGAAGATGGGCACGTACCTGTTTATCGGGCTGATCGGCGTGCTCATCGCGATGGTTGTCAACATCTTCCTGCGCAGCAGCGGCCTGGAGTTCGTCATCAGCATCCTCGGCGTGGTGATCTTCACCGGCCTGACGGCCTATGACACGCAGAAGATCAAGCGGATGGCGATGGACCCGGCGATTGAGGCGGAAGGCGGCGAGCTGATGCAGAAGCTGAGCATCATGGGCGCGCTCACCCTCTACCTGGACTTCATCAACCTGTTCCTGTTCCTGCTGCGCCTGTTCGGCGGCGGGCGCGATTAAGCGCAGCCTGCCCCTGCCGACCTCACCCCCCAACCCCCTCTCCGCTGCCGTAGAGAGGGGGCTTGCGGCTCCGTCGTGAACCCTCTTGCGCCCTTCCCCTGCGAAGCGGGGGAAGGGCCGGGGATAGGGGTGGGCACACATATCACCCTGTCCCCTACATATACGCCATGACCCTCACCATTGCCGCCAGCCTGTACGCCGCTAAAGCGCGCCTGGAGCCGGACTCCGACTCCGCCAGCCTGGACGCGCAGACGCTGCTGGCGTGGACGCTCGACGCCGACCGCGCCTACCTGCTGGCGCATGGCGACCGCCTGCTCACGGATGAACAGGCGGCGCGCTTCGCGGCGCTGGTGGCGCGCCGTGAGGCGGGCGAGCCGGTCGCCTATATCCTGGGGCGGCGCGCCTTCTACGACCGCGAGTTCATCGTCACGCCTGACGTGCTGATTCCGCGCCCGGAAACTGAGCTGCTGCTGGAGCGCGCGCTGGCGTTCGCGCGGGGCCGTCCGCGCACGGTCGCGGTGGATGTGGGGACGGGCAGCGGCGCGCTGGCGGTGACGCTGGCGGCGCTGTGCCCGGCGGCGGACGTGCATGCGGTGGATATCAGCCCGGCGGCGCTGGCGGTGGCCCGGCGCAACGCCGCGCTGCACGCCGCCCCGGTGACGTTCCACCAGGGCGATCTGCTCGCGCCGCTGCTGGCGGCGGGCGTCACAGTGGACCTGCTGTTGGCGAACCTGCCCTACATCGCCAGCGGCGAGCTGCCCGCGCTGGCGGTCAGCCGCTTCGAGCCGGCGCTGGCGCTGGACGGCGGCCCGGACGGACTGGCGCTGGTGCGGCGGCTGCTGGCGCAGGCCCCGGCGCTGCTCAGGCCCGGCGCGCTGGCGCTGCTGGAGATCGGCGCGAGGCAGGGGGCGGCGGCGCTGGCGCTGGTGCGGGCGGCGCTGCGCCCGGCGGACGCGGGCGTGCTGCCTGACTACGCCGGCCTGGACCGCGTGGTGTGGGCGGAGATAGGGTGAGGGGAAAGTAGATGTACAATCTGTACAGGTCCTTGCCAACAGCGGCATCCAGATCGTCGTTCCTGCCCCCTCGCTTGATCGGCTGAACAGTATCGCGGAACTGTGTGTGCAGGACGCAGCCAGCGCTGAACGTGCGGCCCCATTGACCCGCCAGCCTATCACCGAGTCCACGCTGTCGGATTTCGTCGCCATTGTCGAGACGCTGGCCGAGGACGCTATCCCCCCCGCCTGCCGCGCTGATCTGCTGGCCGTGGCGGAAGCCATTCAAGTTCGATAGGTGCTTTGGCCATCTCAAGGGCGTATCCGTGCAGGTGCATCCCATATCGCCCAAACGCCCCACATGCACTAGAATCAAGGCAGACGCGGCGCATCATCACCAGGAGGCGGTCACATGCTGCGACGGCTGCTGCTGTACCTGTCGGGGGCGGTCTGGGCCAGAAATATCGTCACACATTGGGGGCTGGCGCGGCGCATGGCGCGGCGCTTTGTCGCCGGCGAAACGCTCGATGAGGCGCTGGCGGTGGTGCGGGCGCTCAACGCCGGCGGCCTGTGGGCCACGCTCGACTACCTGGGCGAGAGCGTCGCCCGCGCGGAGGACACCGCCGAGGTCGTCAGCACCTACCGCACAATTCTCGACCGCATCGCCGCTGACCGCGCGCAGGCCAGCGTCTCGCTCAAGCTGACGCACCTGGGCCTCGACATTGACGAGGCGCTGTGCGTCGCCAACCTGCGCCACATCCTTGAAGCGGCGCAGGCGCACGGCATCCCCGTGACGATTGACATGGAAAGCAGCGCCTACACCGAAACGACGCTGCGCATCTACCGCGCGGCGCGCGGCGACAATTTCGCCAACGTCGGTACGGTGATTCAGGCCTATCTGTATCGCAGCGAGGCCGACATGCAGCAGCTCGCCGCCGAGGGCGCGCATATCCGCCTGTGCAAGGGCGCGTATCTGGAGGCGGCGGACATCGCCTATCCGCGAAAGCAGGACGTGGACGCCAGCTACGTGCGGCTGATGCGCGCTTACCTGGACAGCCCGCCGCCCGCCTACCTGTGCATCGCCACCCACGACGAGGCGATGATCGCCGCCGCTGTAGAAACAATCAGCCAGCGCGGCATCGCGCCCGCGCGCTATGAGTTCCAGATGCTCTACGGCATCCGGCCAGCGCGGCAGACGGCGCTGGCGGCGGCGGGGCATCCCACGCGCGTCTATGTGCCGTTCGGCGCGGCGTGGTATCCCTACTTTATGCGCCGGCTGGCGGAGCGCCCGGCGAACCTGTGGTTCATCACGCGCTCGCTGTTCCAGCGTTAGCCCGCCGGCTTGAGCGAGCTGCAATCGGGCTGGCCGGTGATAACGCCCACGTCCACCTTCCAGGCTGATTCCACCGGCATCGCCTGCCAGCGTTCCAGCGGGACGCTGCACTCGAAGGTTTTTTCGCCGGCGCGCAGCGTCACCTGGTAGGTTTCGCTGCGCCGGCCTTCGCGCTCACAGCCGATACACGTCCCCGTGTTCTGGATGTTGGCGGCGGGCCACTGCAGCGTGTCGCTGAGCTGGTCGCCGGCGGCGCGCACGTCGCGCCCGTAGCCCCAGCGGTTGATCGTGAAGTAGCAGCGCTCGTCGTAAACTGGCTCGGAACGGTAGCGCGGGGTGCATTCGGTGCGCTCGGTGAACGTGCCGTCCCCCCGGTCCTGGCGCACCGTGCGGCAGACTTCGCCGTCAGGGACCTGGCGGCTGCTGCGCTGCTCAGTGCGGCGCGTGATGCTGTAGGCATCGGCGGGCAGGCTGTCGCACCAGGCGCTCGCGGCTGTGGGCTTGAATTCCTCGATCTGGATGGTGCGTTCCCAGGTGTGGCCGGTGACATACGCCGCAGTATCCTGCTTCCAGAACAGCGCCGCCAGGATGCCGACCACCACCAGCGCGCCGACGACGAGCAGGCCGATCATCAGCGGGCTGCGGCCCTTCTGCGCGCCCGGCGCGGCCTGCACGCCGATGCGCTGCATTTCGGCGTCGAAGCTCTCTTTGGCCACATCGCGCGAGCCGCTGGACTCGAACGCCGCGCCTTCCGCCGCGCGTGACTGTTCCGCCAGCTGGCCGGCGGTGGCGGCGCTGCTGAGGGGCGCGCCGCACTGCGCGCAGAACTCAGCGTTGGCGCTGTTCAGCGCGCCGCACGCCGAGCAGATTTTGTCTGCGCCCACGTAGATATGGTCCTCGACCGCTACCTTTTCCTCGTCCGATGGGTAGTAGCGCGTGGCAGGGTCCTGGGCGGCGCCGCAGTTCGGGCAGAAACGATGCGTTTTGCCCAGCAGCTTTTTGGTCCCGCAGAATTTGCAGTCCCACAGCATCTCGTATGTTTTTTCGTTGCTCATTGCGCCTCTGTTGAGTGCTGCCCGGCACAGTGTTGTTGTGCTTCGATTATAACCCTAACCGGCGCGCGCGTGGCTTCAGGCCGTCGGGCGCGCCCTGGCTGGCGCTGGCCGCCAGCGCGGTCAGCGCGTGACAGGCACGGTGGCCAGGTCGCCCCGCAGCAGCCTGGTGTAGGACGCGGCGATCCAGCCGACGGTGTTGGCGTACACCACCTGATACCAGGTGCTGTCGCCGGTGCGCCCGACCACTGGCAGAATGTGCCCCCAGGGGATGCGCCCGATCTGTTCGGAATATACGGTGGCGTCGGCGCGCAGGCGCAGGCCGGCCTGTGTCTGAACGGTGACGCCGCTGGCGGCGGGGTCGCCCTGGGTGACGAACGAATTGACCACCGGCGCGTTAAACTCGTTGCCGTTGACGGCCAGGTAATAGCCCCAGGCCCAGGCCTGCTTGTCGCTGAGCTGGAGCAGGAACCAGTAGGCGTTCGGGTCGCGCCCGACAACCGCGTAAGTCTGGCCGCGCAGGATCGTGCCCACGCGCGGCGCGCCGATATAGGGGGCCTGGCGCACGATCAGCACGCTGGCGCGGATGACGGTCGCGCTCAGCGCGCCGGGGGGGATCGGCGGCAGGCTGGTGGGCGCGGGCGTGGGCGTTGGCCCCTGCGTCGCGCCGGGCGCGCTCAGCGCCCACTGAAGCTGGAGCACCGCGGCGGCGGTGAATTCGATGAAGTCCACCTGAAAGGTGTGCGGCCCGGCGGTCAGGTCGGCCTCGAACTGGCGCGTTTGCAGGCCCGCCGGCGGGACGTTAAGCCGTTCCTGGCCGTCAATCATGATGCGCACGCCGTCGTCCACCGTGACGTTGAAGGTGTAGCGCCCCGGCGTCAGGATGTTCTGGGTTGAGGTGAAGCGGGCCGAGAAGTTGTCCGGGTTGACGCTGTTGAGCACCTGCCCGTTGACAACCGGGCGGTCAGGCCAGTTGAAGTTGAGGCCGTTAATGCCGGTTATGGTGGCGACGACGGGGTCGGCAAATGCGGTGTTGTTGTAAAAGACGCCGGTCCAGTTCGTGCCGAAGTCCTGCGCGCCGGTTGTCAGCACGGCGGCGAACAGCAGTAAGGCCGCGCAAAGAATAAGAACAACGCCTTTCCTGGCTGACATAGCAAGCTCTCCTACGCAGAGTTTTACAATCACCCTCAAGTATACTGAGACTGCGGCGGCCCGCCACCAGGGACATCGGTACGGTGCCGGCGGCGTTCCCGGCGTCCGGGGGTTGTGGGCGCGAAGAAGCGCGCCTTACTCGCTGCGCAGCGCGCGGGCGGTCAGCATGCGCCCCAGCCGCCAGGCCGGGTACAGCCCCGCCGCCAGCGCCGCCGCCAGCGCCACCAGGAAAGCCGTGATCAGCTCGCCTGGCGCGACGGCAAGCTGCATCGTCCAGCCGAACGAGCGCACGTTGATGCTGTAAACCAGCACCAGCGCCAGCGCCAGGCCGACCGGCAGCGCCAGCAGCCCGGCGGTGGACCCCATCAGCCCGGTTTGCAGCAGCGTGTACTGCCAGAGCTGGCGCGGTGTCAGGCCGACGGCGCGCAGCACGCCATACTCGCGCG
The DNA here is from genome assembly GCA_048499435.1 of Anaerolineae bacterium. Classification (GTDB taxonomy): domain Bacteria; phylum Chloroflexota; class Anaerolineae; order Aggregatilineales; family Phototrophicaceae; genus DAOTWC01. The sequence goes on along the minus strand of JASNZW010000001.1, from coordinate 910,888 downwards.
CCTGTTCAAGCTGGAGCGCCAGCAGCGCGCTGAGGATGCCGATGAACGCCACCACCGTCGCCAGCAGGCGCAGCGCAATCGTGATCGCGAAGGCGCGCTCGAACACCTCAAACACGCCGGCGCGCAGCGTGCGGTTATCCTGCGCCTGCAGATCAGTGCCGACCAGCGTCTCGCGCTGAAGCGCGGCGATAACATCCGCCGGGTTCACGCCGTCGTCGAGAAAGAGCGCCATCGACGAGATGTACGGGTCGTCGTAAAGCTGGCGGTAAACGCTGTCGGCCATGAACACGGAACCCTGGTCGGTCGCGTAGTCGTAGTACACGCCCACCACGTTGAATGTGCGCGGCCCCCGGTCGGTCAGCAGCGTGAGCGTGCTGCTGTCCGGCGTGATGCCGCGCCGGAAAGCGAACGGCTCGCTCACCATGACGCCGCCAGCGGCCAGCGCCGCGAAATAGGCGTCCTGCGGCACGGCGAGCCAGGCGAAGCGGCGCTGGCCGGCGGTCACGTCGCCGTCGGCGCTGTTGAGGTTGACCGGCGGCAGGCCGGGGTAGTCGGGCGCGGTCACGCTTACCTGGCGCGAAGTGACCACGCGCGCCACGCCCGGCAGCGCGGCGATGCTGGCGACGATGGCCGGGTCCACGTCCACGCTGGCGCGGTTGGCGGTCAGCAGCGGCGGCGCGACGTAAATGTCCGCACCGAGAGTTGTGTCCAGCCAGTCGGCCACGCTGCCGCGAAAGCTGTCAATCATGACGCCCACGCCCACGATCACGCTGACAGCCACCGTCAGCGCGGCGACGGCGACGGAGGTGCGGCTGAGCGCGCGCGCCACCGCGCGCGGGGCCATCCGCCCCAGCGCGCCGAACAGCCGCCCGCCCGGCGCGGCGGCCAGCCGCATCAGCGCCACCAGCGCCGCCGGCGTCAGCAGCGCCCCGCCCACGACGATGGCGAACAGACCGCCGAAGCCGACGGCCACGCTGGTGGTGGGCAGGCTGAGCAGCAGCAGCCCGCCGGCGATCAGCGCCGCCGCGGCCAGCGTCACCAGCGGCAGCAGCCGGCGCGAGCGCTGCTCAACGTCGGAACGGCGCAGCGCGCCGGCGGGCGGCGTCATGGTGGCGGCATACGACGGCGGCAGCGCTGTGAGCAGGCTGGCGCCCAGCCCGATAACCGCGCCCTTCGCCAGCGTCAGCGCGTCCACCGTCACGCCCTGGACGTTGACCGAGAAATACAGGTCGCTGATGGTCTGCGCCACCAGCCCGACCGCCGCCCGCCCGAAGATCAGGCCCAGCCCCACGCCCAGCGCCGCGCCCACCGCGCCCAGGATCAGCGCCTCGCCCAGGATGAGCGCGAACACCTGGCGGCGGGTCGCGCCCAGGGCGCGCAGCGTCCCCAGCGCCGGGCGGCGCTGCACCACGCTGAACGTGACCGTGTTGTAGATGAGAAAGACGCCCACCACCAGCGCCAGCAGGCTGAGCGCCTGGAGGTTGAGTTCGAAGGCGGCGGTCATCTGGCTGAGCGCGCCGTCGCTGTCGCGCGCCGGGACGAGCGCCGCGCCGGGCGGCAGCAGCGCCGTGATGCGGCTCAGGTCGTAGCCGTCCGGCAGAATCAGGTCCACGCGCGTGATCGCGCCGGGCCGCCCGACGATTTCCTGCGCGGTGGCGATGTCCGTCAGCAGCAGGTCATCAATGGCCTGCGCGCTGAGGCGGTCCTCTGGCTGGAGCAGGCCCACAACGCGCATATCGCTGCGGGCGTTGCCGGCGCGCAGCGTGATCGTGTCGCCAACGCGCACGCCGAAGCGGTCGGCCAGCGGCTGGCTCATGAGGATGGTGTTCGGCTCGGCGATGAAGGCGCTGAGCGCGGCGAAAGCTGCCTGGCCGCCGTCCGCCTGGGCCGCCGTCAGGTAGCTGCGAAATGGCGGCTCGGCGAACGGGTCCACGCCGAACAGACGCAGCGGCTGGCCGCCCAGGTCAACGCCGCGCACGTAGGCGGTGATCACCGGCGCGGCCGCGCGCAGGCCCAGCTCAAGCCGCAGGCGCGTGTAGACCGCCGTCGGCAGGCCGCCCGGCCCGCCGGTGATGCGGTGTGTGGCCCTGCCGGTGATGCTCTCGGCGCTCAGGTTAAAGGCGCGGCTGGCGGAGGCGTTCGCCAGGTCAATGGCGATCACCAGCGCCACGCCCAGCGCCACGCCCAGCACAAACAGCAGGCTTTGCAGGAAGCGCCGCGTCACATAGCGGCGGGACAGGCGAAAGATGGCGCGCATCTGAAGTCGTCAGCCAGCAGCCGCCAGCCGTCAGCTATCGCAGCGCTCCGGCTCGCCCTGAAGCGGTTCATCCTCGGTTTCGATCTCGGCCTCGGCCTGGCGCTGCTCTGGCAGGTGGCCCAGCCGTTTGAGCGCCTCCAGCGCCGCCGCGCGCAGGGTGTCGTTGGGGGCGCTGCGCAGCACGGCCAGCAGCGGGCCGACGGCGCGCGGGTCGCCCAGTTTGCCCAGCGCCTGGGCCGCGTAGAGCGGCGTCTGGTAGCCGGGCGCGTCCAGCGCCTGGATCAGCGCGTTAACGGCGCGCGGGTCGCCCAGTTTGCCCAGCATCAGCGCGGCGCGCCCGCGCGCGATCAGGTCCTCGTGTGTATTTTGCACCAGCAGGATCAGCGTGGTGATGGCTTCGTCGCCGCCAAGCATGCCCAGTTTCATGACAGCGGTGCGCCGCTTGTCCTTGTTGAAGTCGCGCAGCTCGACAAGTATTTGTTTGATGGCCCCAGGATCGCTGTCGGTCATGGATTGTGCTTCCTTTCCGTCGTTCGCCATCGCCGGTGTCTGGGGGCCGCGGCCCCCTGGCAATAAACTGCAACACCTGTCAAGAAGCGTTTAATTTCTGCTGGTTGGCCGCTGGCGGTTGATTCAGCGTTACGCGCAGGTGGCCCTCGTGGATGCGGCACACCCGGTCCGCCAGCGGGACGATCTCCGGGTTGTGCGTCGCCATCACCAGCGTGCGCCCGGCGTCGCGGGTCAGCTCCAGCAGCAGGCGCAGCACGCTTTCGCCAGTGTCCTCGTCCAGGTTGCCGGTCGGCTCGTCCGCCAGCACCAGCCGGGGCTGCTGCACCAGGGCGCGGGCGATCGCCACACGCTGCTGTTCGCCGCCGCTGAGCTTGTCGGGAAAGGCGGCGGCGCGCTCCGCCAGGCCCACCCGGTCCAGCAGGGCGCGGCCCTGTCTCTCTGCCTCCTGCCGCGCCTGTCCCCGCAGCTCCGCTGGCAGCGTCACGTTCTCCAGCGCCGTCAGCGTGGGGATCAGGTTAAAAAACTGGAAAACAATGCCAATGTTATCGCGGCGAAAGAGCGTCTGCTGGCGGTCGGTGAGGGCGGTGATGTCGGTGTCGCCGATGCAGATGCGGCCCGCGTCGGGCCGGTCAATGCCGCCGATCAGGTTGAGCAGGGTGCTTTTGCCGCTGCCGCTTTTGCCCAGGATAACGAAAAACTCGCCCGCCTGGATGTCCAGGTCTGCCGCGTCCAGCACCGTGCGGACCCGCCCGCCCTCGCTGTAACGGCGGGTCAGCCCGCTGATGCGAACGAGCGGCTGGCGGCGCTGGCCGTTAGGGATCGTCATAGCGGACGGCGGTCGGCATCACGAATTTCACAGATCATACCGCCATTGTAACACACGACTGTCAGAGGGGGATTATAGCATCTGCCGAAAATTTTCTGAAGGCGCGGCGGGCCGCCGACGAAAAGCCGGCGCAGCAGCACGCCGCGCCGGCCTGGTTATATGGGTGCGGAGCGCCTCTCAGCGCTGCGGCCAGCGGGCTACCACCCGCGCTTGCCGAGGATCACCTCGTCCGGCCCGACGTGGATGCCGACCATCGCCTCGCCCAGGTTGCGGCTGACGGCGAGCAGAATCTCCGGCTCGTTGAAGTGCGTGACCGCCTCGACGATCGCTTTCGCGCGTTTGGCTGGGTCGCCGCTTTTGAAAATGCCAGAGCCGACGAACACGCCGTCCACCCCAAGCTGCATCATCAGCGCCGCGTCCGCCGGGGTGGCGACGCCGCCCGCGGCGAAGTTGACCACCGGCAGGCGGCCAAGCTGCGCCGTCTCGCGCACCAGCTCATACGGGGCCTGAATGTTCTTGGCGTAGGCGAACAGCTCGTCCTCGTCCATTGAGGTCAGCCGGCGAATCTCGCTGTTGACCGCGCGCGCGTGGCGCACCGCCTCAACCACGTCGCCGGTCCCCGCTTCGCCCTTGGTGCGGATCATGGCGGCCCCTTCAGCGACACGCCGCAGCGCCTCGCCCAGGTTGCGGCAGCCGCAGACGAACGGCACTGTGAAGCGGTGCTTGTTGACGTGGTGTTCCTCGTCGGCGGGCGTGAGCACTTCGCTCTCATCAATGTAATCCACGCCCAGCGCCTCAAGAATCTGCGCCTCGACGAAATGCCCGATGCGCACCTTCGCCATCACGGGGATGGTGACGGCCTGCATGATCTGCTCGATCATATCGGGGTCGCTCATGCGCGCCACGCCGCCCTGCGCGCGAATGTCCGCCGGCACACGCTCCAGCGCCATCACGGCGCACGCGCCGGCGTCCTCGGCAATCTTCGCGTGTTCCGGCGTGACCACATCCATAATCACGCCGCCCTTCAGCATCTGCGCCAGCCCGGCTTTAACCTTGAAGGTTCCGGTTTCGCCGCTGCCGCCGTTTTCTTTTCCGCTGCCTGTCATGCTGTTTTACCCCTTGCTTGCCTGCTGCGATTGAACTGTGTTTCTAGCGTATGGATGCGCCCCGCGCGCTTATATGTCCACATAAGTCCATTAGGGCCATTGTCGCGCGCGGCCTGCGGCAGCCCATTTTAGCAGCAAAACCGGGAAATTTCGCCGGAAACCTTACACAGCGCCGCGCCAGAACCCGGTGTATACTCGATTCTGAAGGGGTTACAAAGCGTAAACAATGGCCGATTCTGACGCGCGCGCAACAATTGACTGGGACGCTGTCTGGTCCAGCCTGGCCTGGGACGGGGCGGCTGGCGACGAGGCGCGGCGGCGCGCGCGCCTGCGCCTGCGCGCGCAGCAGTACGCCGCGCCCAAAGCCCCCGCTGCCGCGCCCGGCGCGGAGGCGGCGCGCGCGGCGCTGGTGTTCGAGCTGGGCAGCGAGCGCTACGGCGTGGACGTCGCGGCGGTGCGCCGCGTGCGCGCGATCGGGCGGATCACGCACGTGCCGGGCATCCCGCGTTTTTACCGGGGCGTGGTGAACGTGCGCGGCCAGGTAATCACGGTGCTTGACCTGCGCCTGTTCTTCGATATGCCGGCGGCCAACGACCTGCGCCCGCCCGAAGAGCTGGTGGTGGTGGAGGCGGGCAGGCTGGAGATCGGTTTGCTGGCGCACAACGTGCAGGGGGTGGTCGCTGTCCCCCAGGCGGCGGTTGAGCCGGTGGATAACATCCGTTACGCGCTGGGCATCACGGCTGAGCGGCTGGTGCTGCTCGACATACCGCGCCTGTTTGAGGACGAGCGCCTGCTGGTTGGCAGCAAGGATGAAGGCTGAGTGAGGGCATGAGCGAAACGGCACGCAACAACTTCGGGAATGGGGCGCTGCGCCGCGCCGGCGCGCTGGTGCTGAACGCCACCGTGCTGCTGACGGCGCTGGCGGCGGCGGCCCCGCTGGCCCTGTTCGGTGTGATCGCGCAGCCCGTTCCCGCCGAGACGCTGGCCTTGTGGCTGCTGGCGGCGCTGGTGGCGGGCGGCGCGCTGGGCGTGATTATCAGCCTGGTTAACCGCCGCGAGATGAGCCAGAACCTGGACGAGTACATCAGCGCGCTGGCGCGCATCGCCGCCGGCGACCTGCACCAGCGCCTTGACGTGTCGGCGCTCGACACCGCCACCGCCGAGGGCCGCCTGCTCCACGACCTGGGGATGGGCATCAACAGCGTGCTGGAGCGCGTCCAGGGGATCACCCACGAGATTCAGCAGGCGCTCAAGCGGGTGGACGACGACACGCAGGCGATCCTGGGCGCGACATCGCGCCAGATCGCGATGGCGAACGAGCAGGACGCGGTCGTGACCGAGACCACCGCCACCGTCAACGAGGTGCGCGCCACCGTCACCGAGACGGCTGAGCGCGCGCAGAGCGTGGCCGAGACCGCCCAGGTCTCCGTGGACGTGTCGCGCGCCGGGACCGAGGCCGTCACCGAGGCGGTTTCGGGCATGGGCCTGATCCGCCGCCGCGTTGAGGACATCGCCGACAACATCCTGGTGCTGTCCGAGCACACGCAGCAGATCGGCGAGATCATCGCCGCCGTCAACAGCCTGGCGGACCAGTCGAAGATGCTGGCGCTCAACGCCTCAGTCGAGGCGGCGCGCGCCGGCGAGGAAGGCAAGGGCTTCGCGGTGGTGGCGCTGGAAGTGCGCAACCTGGCGGACCAGAACCGCGACGCGACGGTGCAGGTGCGCGAGATTCTGAGCGAAATTCAGCGCGCGACCAACGCCGCCGTGATGGTCACTGAAGAAGGCAGCAAGGGCGTGGACACCGGCCAACTGCTGGTGAACCGCGCCGGCGAGTCCATCCGCGACCTGTCGCACGCGATTGAGGAAGCCGCCACCGCCGCCATGCAGATCGCCGCCAGCACCCGCCAGCAGACGATCGGCATGGACCAGCTTACGCAGGCCATGCGCACGATCAAACACTCGACCGCCGAAATGGTCACCAGCACGATGCAGGTCGAGGCCAGCGTGCAGCGCCTGCGCCGCGTGACCGACAGCGTTAACCAGCTTCTCGACGAGCTGCGGGTGTAGCCAGCGCCATGAGCCACCCCGCTGACTCCGACCTGTTGGGCATCTTTCGCGACGAAGTGGGCGAATACCTGGCCACGCTCAACAGCGCGCTGCTCCAGCTTGAGACCACAGCGGCAGACGCCGAGGCCATGCGCGAGCTGAACCGCGTGGCGCACAGCATGAAAGGCGCGGCGCGCGCGGTCGGGCTGAAGGTGGTTGAGACGATCGCGCATTATATGGAAGACGTGTTCGACGCCGCGCTGAACGGCCACCTGAGCCTCTCGCCTGACGTGTGCGACCTGCTCTACGACGGCCTGGACCTGATCCAGAGCGCGGTAGACGGCGCGGCCAGCGACGAGGACGCGCTGGCGCCGGTGCTGGCCCGCCTGGAGCAGGTGATCGCCGTCGGCGCCGCCGCCGCTGACGGCGGCGACGCGCCGCCCGCGCCCGTCAGCCCGGCGTTGGAGACCTCCACCGTCATCATTCGCGCGGCTGAGGAAAGCATCCGCGTGCCGGTGAACAAGCTCGACCGGCTGATGGCTGAGGCGAGCGAGCTGCTGGTCGCGCGGATGCAGAGCGAGGAACGCCAGCAGGAAGTTGAGGACCTGCGGCGCGTTCACGGCCGCTGGCGGCGCGAGTGGCAGGGCGTGCGCGGCGCGTATATCCGGCTGGCGCGCCGCCTCCAGAGCGACCAGGACGACCTGCGCGATGACCTGGCGGCGCTGTTCAAGTTTCTGGAAACCAACCAGCGCCATTTGCAGGAAACCAACCAGGGGCTGACCCAGTTGGTGCAGGCGCTGCGCCAGGACAACCTGCGCCTGACCACCCTGACCGACCAGCTTCAGGACGACATCGGCGGGATGCGCATGGTGGCCTTTGACACGCTGCTGGGCGGCTTCCAGCGCATCGTGCGCGACCTGGCCCGCGACACCGGCAAGCAGGTCCATCTGGACGTCAGCGGCGCGGCGGTTGAGATTGACAAAACCGTGCTGGACGTGCTGCGCGACCCGATCATGCACCTGCTGCGCAACGCGGTGGATCACGGCATTGAAACGCCCGACGAGCGCGAGCGCCTGGGCAAGCCGCGCGGCGGGCGCGTCCTGATTGATGTCGAGCAGCGTGGCAGCGAGATTCTCGTGCGCGTGCGCGACGACGGGCGCGGCATTGACCCGGCGCTGGTGCGCCAGGCGGCGGTGCGCCAGCACCTGCTGAGCCGGCAGGAAGCCGAACTCGTCAGCGACGATGAGGCGCGCAGCCTGATCTTTCACCCCGGCCTCACGACCGCCGCAGAAGTGACGGCCATCAGCGGGCGCGGCATCGGCATGGATGTCGTGCGCGACCGGGTCGAGAGCCTGCGCGGGCGTTTGAGCGTGCAGAGCGCGCCCGGCAGCGGCACGACCATTGACGTGAGCGTGCCGGTCTCCATGACGCGCATCCGCTGCGTGCTGCTGCGCGCCGGCGACGAAATTTACGCTATCCCGTCCGTCGTGGTGAGCCGCATGGTGACGCTGCCGCGCGCCGAGGTGTTCACGGCTGAGAACCGCGATATGGTGGTGATTGACGGCCAGCCGCTGCCGCTGGCCGGGCTGGCCGATGTTCTCAGCCTGCCGGGCGCGGCGCGCGCCGCCGCTGACCTGGTGGTGGCGCTGGTGCTGCGCGCCGCCGACCGCACCGTCGCCTTTGAGGTGGACGATCTCGTCAGCGAGCGCGAGCTGGTGCTCAAGCCGCTGGGGCCAGAGATCGCGCGGGCGCGGTTTGTCGCGGGCGCGGCGCTGCTGGGGACGGGCGCGGTGATCGTCGTGCTGGACGCCAACGACCTGGTGCGCACCGCCACCGGCACGGCGGTTACCCGGCGCTGGCTGGCCGCCGAAACGCCGCCAGCGGCCCCGGCGGCGCGCCGGCTGCGGGTGCTGGTGGTGGACGATTCGATCACCACGCGCACGCTGGAGAAGAACATTCTGGAGACGGCGGGCTTTGATGTGACGGTGGCGATTGACGGCGTTGAGGGCTGGCTGCGCCTCAACGAGGGCGATTACGACCTGGTTATCAGCGACGTGGAGATGCCCAACATGAACGGCCTTGACCTGACGCGCCAGATCAAGAGCAGCGGCCACACGCGCGACATCCCGGTGATTTTGCTCACGTCGCTGGCCCGGCCAGAGCAGCAGCAGGCCGGCCTTCAGGCAGGCGCGGACGCCTATCTGGTCAAGTCGCAGTTTGACCAGGGCGAGCTGCTTAAGATGATCTGGGCGGTGGTGTGAGCCTGATGGCGACCGGTGACATTCGCGTTCTGATCGCGGAGGACAGCCCCACTGTCCGCCGTCACCTCACCGGCATGATTAACGAAACGCCAGGGATGCGCGTGGTGGGCGAGGCGCGCGACGGCGAGGAAGCTATCGTCCTGGCGCTGGAGCTGAAGCCCGATGTGATCTCGATGGACATCCGCATGCCGCTGCTGGACGGCCTGGAGGCCACCCGCCGCATCATGAGCCGCCAGCCGACGCCGGTTGTGGTGGTCAGCGGCCTGCTGGAGCGCGACGTTGACCTGTCATTCCAGGCGCTGCAGGCGGGGGCGCTGGCGGTTGTCGAAAAGCCGCCTGACCGCAGCGACCCGGCTTTCGCCGCCAAGCAGCGCCAGCTTGTCACGACGCTGACCGCGATGGCGCGGGTGGGCGTGGTGCGCCGCTGGGAGAACAGCCCCGGCCGCAGCGCGCTCACGCAGGAAGTGCCGTGCCCGCGCGCGGCCACCAATCGGCTGCGCGTCGCGCCGGAGGTGATCGCCATTGGGGCCAGCGCCGGCGGGCCAGGGGCGCTGAGCGCCGTTTTGCGCGGCCTGCCGGCGGGTTTTCCGGTTCCGCTTGTCGTCGTGCAGCACATGCCGGACGAGTTCATCGCCGGGCTGGCGCGCTGGCTGCACAAGGCGACCCCGCTGCGCGTGGTGGTGGCCGCCGACGGCCTGGTTCTCGAACCCGGTGTGGTACACTTGGGGCCGGGCGCGGCGCATCTCACGCTGGCGCGCCGCCCTGATAACCGGCTGGTGGCGCGCCTGCTGGCGGAGCGCGGCCCCTATCGCTACCAGCCGTCCGTTGATGTGCTGTTTGAATCGGTGGCGCGGATGTGCGGGCGCGGCGGCGTGGGCCTGGTGCTGACCGGCATGGGCGACGACGGCGCGGCTGGCCTGCTGGCCATGCGCGAGGCCGGCGCGGTCACGCTGGCGCAGGATGAGGCGAGCTGTGTGGTGTACGGTATGCCCGGCGCGGCGGTCGCGCGCGGCGGCGTCGCGCAAGTGTTAGCATTATCAAACCTGGCGACCACGCTCGTGAATCTAATTTGATGTAAACTAAGTCTAAAGATGGGACGGGTACGATGGCGTTAGAAGCGCTGCTCATCGAAGACAGCAAAACGCAGGCCGCGCAGATCAAAGAGACGCTGGAGAGCGTCGGGCTGCGCGTGCGTGTGGCCTATGACGGGCCGGACGGCCTGCGCGAGGCGGTCGAAAACCCGCCGGCGCTGATCGTGCTGGACGTGAAACTGCCCACAATGGACGGGTTCCAGGTGTGCCGGCGGCTCAAGCGCAACCCGGCCACCCAGGATATCCCGGTCATTATGCTGACCGAAAAAGCTGACCCCAAAGCGACCATGTCGGGGCTGCGCGCGGGCGCGGATGACTACATTCCCAAAGACATTTTCGCCGCCGAACACCTGATTAATACCCTGCAGGAATTGGGTATACTATGAACTAACGTTACGCGCGCCGCGAGGACGGAAACGGGTTCGTCATGTCTCGACAGAAAAGCCCATACGTAATGCAGCCGCCGGTGATGTCCGTCACCATTGAGGACGGCATGGACATCATGATCGTGCGCGACACCGTGCGCCGCGCCGGCAACCTGATGGGCTTCCCGCCTTCCAGCCGGGCGCAGCTCGCCAGCGCCGCCGCCACGCTGGCGGAGCTGATCCTCAAGACCGGCGAGCCGCAGACGCTGCACCTCAACGGCGTTGCGCAGGGCATGAAAGCGGGGCTGCAAATTTCGTCCGATGTCCCCTGGCTGGCGCATGTGTCCGCCGGCAACGTGCTGGTCGCGCTGCGCTCCAAGCTGGGCGACCTGGTGGACGAAATTCTCATGGAGGGCGAGAACCCGCCCACCATCTACATGATCATGTGGTTGAGCAGCAAGCGCAGCTACCCGGCGCTGGACGGTGAAGACGATGGCGACGCCCGCCCCGGTTCCTGAGCCGCGCCTGCTGCCGTTTCTCACCTTTCGCCTGGGGGAACAGAGCTACGCGCTGCCTATCGAGCAGGTGGTGGAGGTGGCGGCGATGGTCGAGCTGACGACGATTGCCGGCGCGCCGCCCGCCCTGCTGGGCGCGGCCAACCGGCGCGGCAGCGTGCTGCCGGTGCTGGACCTGCGCCCGGTGTTCAGCCAGCCGGCGGCCCCGGTGGACGACAGCACGCTGTTTGTGGTGGCGGCCCTGGGCGGCCGCCAGGCCGGGCTGGTCGTGGATGAGGTTTACCAGGTGGCTTATTTTGACCCGCAGCAGGTGGCCGCCAGCCCCCTCAGCGAACAGCACATTGACGGCATCCTGACGCATCGCGACCAACTTGTTCAGATCATCGCGCTGCCCGCGCTGCTGGCGTCGTTCCTGCCGGAGGGGGCCGCCGGGCGCGGCCATTGGGAAAGCGAAAGTGCGCCATGACCAGCGAGCCGACCAGAGGGCGTGTTCTGATTGTCGCCAAGGACGAGGATCTGCGCGCCGCTATCCGCGACACGCTGACGACCGCCGGCGGCTACAACGTCGGCCAGGCGGAAAATTTCGAGGAAGCCCTCAGCGAGATTCTGCTCAACGAGTTCGACCTGATCCTCACGGAGGCCGAGCTGCCAGACCTCAGCGGCATGGACCTGCTGGCGGTCGTCGGCGGCCTGCGGCCCGGCGTCCGGGTGATTGTCATTGACGATGACCTGTCCGCCAAGAGCGCGGTGGCGGTGTTCCGCCTGGGGGCGGTTGATTACCTGTACAAGCCGCTGAACATGACCTTCCTGCTGATGCAGGTTGAGCGCCAGCTTGAGCCTGAGCGCCGGCCCGCGCCCGCCGTGGAAGCGCCGGCCCAGGCCAAAGCCCAGCCAGAGCGCGACCGCGCCCGCCGCCTTGACCCGCGCACGCGCCCGGCGGCGCTGGTGCTCAAGCGCCAGCAGTTCCAGCTTATCAACCAGGAACTTAACCGCCTGCTGAGCCACGTCAAGGCCAGCTTCGTCGGCCTGGTTGACCAGGACGGCAACATGGTGGGCGCGGCGGGCACGCTCGAAGACTATGACCTGCAGCTTCTCACGCAGGCGCTCAACATTGACCACACCGCGCAGCGCTCGCTGGCGAGCATGCTGGACGAAACCAAGTTCCACTCCACGTTCTTTGAGGGCGAGAGCAACGGCGTCTATATCATCGAGTTCGGCGCGCCCTACACCGTTTCGCTGGCGGTGATTTGCAGCTCGGACGTCAAGCAGGGGATGATCTGGCTGTACAGCAAGCGCACCGCCGCCATTATCGAGGAAATTTTCAAGGCGATCCCGCAGCCGCACAGCCTGCCGCGCCTGGAGGAATGACCCGCGCGGGCTACGGCCGGTTGTAGAGCGCCAGCAGTTCAGCTTCGCTGCTGCTGACCTGCTCAACGGCGGCCCGCCGGCCCAACTGCATCAGGCGGTCGATCTTGTCTTTGGCGATGATGCCGCGCTGGAGCCGCTGGTCCAGGCAGATCACGCCGTGCCCGGCCAGCGGGATAAAAAACACTGCCCGCAGGCGCGGGAACGACTGGTTCGTCACCGGGGCTTCCGACGGCTCGATAGTCAGCGTGTAATTGTCGGTGATGATCGGCTCGTCCCGGCTGAGCGCCTCTTTGGCGCATTTGAGGTACGCCGCTTCAACCTGCTCCGGGACGATGCCCACGGCCCCCACCACATCCAGGCCGGTGTCAACAGCAAACGCGCGCTCGGCCTGCGTGACCTGATGCGCGACGCGCATGAAATTCAGCAAAAACGGAGCGCTCATCTGCGCTGCTTCCCCTTCGCGTTAGCGGGTAGATTACAAGCTTAACCTGTCCCTGGGCGCTCCGCAACCCGCCTAGCCGCGCTGCTGAAGCGCCTGCGCGAAGCGCCGCGTGATTTCCTGCGGGCGGGTGATCGCGCCGCCCACCACCACCGCCAGCGCGCCGCGCGCCAGCGCCTCGGCGGCCTGCGCGGGGTCGAAGAACCGCCCCTCAGCGATCACGGGCAGGCGTGTGTCCTGCACCAGCTCGCTGATGAGGTCGAGGTCTGGGCCGGGCCGGGCTGGCCGCCCATGCTCGGTGTAGCCGGCCAGCGTCGTCGCCAGCACGTCGGCCCCGGCCTGCTGAGCGCCGCGCGCGTCGTCCAGGCACGAGATATCCGCCATCACCGGCACGCCCAGGCGGTCGTGAACATAGCCGATCAGGTCAGCCAGGCGCAGGTCGTCTGGGCGCGGGCGCGGCGTGCCATCCAGCGCGATCATGCGCGCCCCGGCCTGCGCGACGGCCGCGGCGTCGGCGCGCGTCGGGGTGATGTACACCGGGCTGCCGGGGTACTGCCGCTTGTAGATGCCGATAACCGGCAGCGCGACCGCCGCGTGGATAGCGCGGATGTCGTCCGGGCCGTTGGCGCGGATCGCCGCCGCGCCGCCGGCCTGCGCCGCTTTCGCCAGCGCGGCCATGATGCTGGCCCCGTGCAGCGGTTCATCAGGGCCAGCCTGGCACGACACGATCAGCCGGCCCCGCAGTTGGTCAAGAAGCTCGATCATCGTTCGTCAGTCGCTTTCAGCGGGCGACACCGGCCACGATCAGGTCCAGCGCCAGCTCGATGTCTATTTTGCCCGTTTTGATCTGGTAATCGTAATCCTGGATGACGCGGTAGATGTCCTCAAGCTGGCGCAGCGAGAAGAAGCGCGCCTGGCGGTCGGCTTTGTCGGCCACGAACTTCGATTTAGTGTCCAGCACGGCTTCCAGCCCAGCGCGGCTGCCGTGTTCTTTGGCCAGCAGCAGCAGCCGAAACTGGCGCGCTATCATGCTGAAGACGCCGAACGGGTCCTGTTCCTGCGGCCCCAGCAGCGTGTGCAGCTCGGTCAGCGCCTTCTCGCCCCGGCCTTCCGCCATCGCGTCCACCATATCGAAGATTCTGACCTCCGCCAGGTAGGGCGTGAGCAGGGCCACGTCGGCCTCGCTGATGGCGCGCTCGCCGTTGACATAGGCGGCCAGCTTGGCCAGCTCGCTGTCGGCGCGCGGCAGGTCCGGGCCGGTGATCTGCGCCAGGGCGTAGGCGGCGCGCTGCTCAATGGCCGCGCCGTAATCCTGCGCGGCGCGTTTGACGATCCACTCGGTGGTGTCCTTTGGGACGGTGAACGCGCGCACGAAGCCCGTCGGGTGTTCGTGCGCCAGCCGGACAAAGCGGTCGTTTTCGGGCAGCGTTTCGCCCTCCACCAGCACCAGCCGCGCCCAGGCCGGCAGCAGCGGCAGCGCCTCCAGCAGGCGCGCGGCGGCCTGCTTGCCGGTTTCGCCCGCGCCCTTGCGCGTGATGTGCGCCAGCAGCCCCCTGACGATCACCAGCCGCCGGTCCGCCAGGAAGGGGACCGATGACACGGCGTTGATTACCTCTGGCACGCTGGTGTTCGCGCCCTCGAACTCTGACACGCTCAGGCCGGCGTCGTCGTTCATCTGGTCGCGCATGCGCCTGACTTCCTCTTGCAGGCGCAGGTGGTTGTCGCCGTGCAGCAGGTAGAATGTGGCGGCGGCTTTGCTCATGGCGCAGGCTCCGGCGGCGCGGGCAGGCGCGCGCTCAGGTCGAGTGGGTGACGATGGTGTACAGGGTCGTCGGCTGAAGCGTCAGCGGCAGGCGAGCGGGCCGGCGCGTGATGCTCACGATGCGCAGGTCGCCGAGGTCGCCCGTGGTGGTGAAGTGACGCTGCAGCGCGATCCCCACCGGCTCCGCCGCCAGGACAGCGAGCATCATCAGCAGCATAATGAACGGCAGCCGGCTGATGGCGTCGCGGCGGCTGGCCCCGCTCAGGCTGAGGATGCCGGCGAAGGTGGTCGCCAGGCCGGTGGTGAGGCGGCTGGTGCCGCAGCCGGGGTGCAGCGCCAGGCTGCGCTCGCCGGCCTGCATCCGCCGCAGGGCTTCGCGCACGCCGGCCTCAACCTGTTCCTGGGGCGCGTCCACATACAGCACGAAGCCGGCGTCGCTGCTGCGGCCCAGCATCTGAACGTTTCTCAGCCGCTGCGACAGCACATGAACGGCGGCGTGTTCCAGGCCGTGATTGCGGCGCGTGCGGCGAATGTAGGGAAGGTCCAGCGCCGGCTGCGCCAGCGCCGCCAGTTGTTCAATCATAACAGCGGGCCTTCTTCCGCGCGGCTCGGCTCAGCCGGACCGCGACATGGGCATAATGACGTGAACGAAATCGCTGCGGTCCAGCGGGCGGATCACGCCGGGGTTGGCCGGGCCGCTGCTCTGGAACACGACCTTTTCGTCAGCGATGACGTTGAGCACGTCAATCAGATAGCGGATGTTGAACGAGATGTCCAGCGGCTCGCCCTCGACGGTGGCGTCCAGCATGCCGGTGTTGTCGCCGCGCTCGCTGCTGCGGCCCACCAGCACCACCTCGCCCGGCTCGCCGGCGGCCTGCGGCGGCTTGACCACGAACTGCGCGCTGCCGGCTGAATCGCGGGCGAAGATTTCCGCCCGTTTGCAGGCGCGCAGCAGATCGCTGGTGTAGAGCACGGTTTCAGTGCTGTAGCTGCGCGGGATGATGGCCGTGAAGTCAGGGAATTTGCCGGCCAGCACCTGGGCCGACACCACCGCGTTCTTCAGGTTGAACAGCGCGACCTCGCGGTCAGCGGGCAGGGTGATGCTCACCTCGTCGTCGTCCTCCGAGATGATGCGGCCGACCTCAGCCAGCGCGCGCGCCGGCACGACCATGCTGAACGGCGCGCTGAAGGCGCGCTCCAGCTCGGTAGTGCGGACGGCGAGACGGTAGCCGTCGGCGGCGGCCATGGTCAGCGTGCTGCCGTTGATCTCGATGAAGATGCCGGTGAGGATCGGGCGGTTATCTTCCTTGGCCGCCGCGAACACCGTGTGGTGAATCATCTCTTTCAGGACCGCGCCCGCCAGCACCACGTCGTCCGCGCCGCCGTCAGGGACCAGCGGGAACTCGCCGGCGTCAATGCCTTTGATGTTGGAGACGGTCGCCCCGCAGCGGACGTTAACCGTGAGCGTCGCCGGGTCCAGCGTCAGGTCAACGCGCTCTGGCGCCAGGTTGTTAACCAGGTCGGCCAGCGTGCGCGCCGGCAGCGTGATCGCGCCGGGCTGCTCCACACGCGCGCCGATCCAGCAGGTAATGCTCATGCCCAGGCCCATATCAACGGCTGACAGCCGCAGCCGCGAATCCTCGGTCGCCAGCAGCACATGGCCCAGCACCGCCAGCGTGGGGCGGCTTTCGACGGCGCGGCTGACAATCCCCAGCCCTTTAGCCAGATTTTCCTGAAGAACGCTTACGCGCATATGCTCTGCTCCCGCGCTGCATGGTTTCCCAAAAATATCGCAAAAGTATACCCTTGAAGGCCCGTTTAGGGCAGGGGCGCTGGCGCGCATTGTAGCATCTGCCGCGCGCAGATACCAGCAGCGGCCCGCCGGCTGGCGAGCGCGTCAGTCAAGGTCGTCATTGGGCGAGCGATTGTGCGCGGCGGCCCAGCCAGCCAGCGTGTCCTCGATCGCCTGGCGGATCGCGAGGCGGCGCGCCGGATCATAGCGCGCGCTGTACAGGCGGCGGGCGGCGGGCGGCGGGCCGCCGTTGTCCTTGTAGTACATCTGGAAGCCGGTTTGCAGATAGCGGTAGTACGCCTCAGGGTTGAAGAAGGGGACGCCGTAAGGGATGGCCTTCGTGCCGACGAGCAGGTCCACCGCGGCTTCGTCGTCCGCGCCCTGGCAGGCCCACACGCCGACCATGTGCAGCGTGCTGTAATGGTAATAGCCGCGCCGCTTGTACCACAGCAGCGCGCCAGCCCAGGGGGTAGGCAGGAAGCCGCGATACACGCCCGGCCCGAAACAGTTGATCTGGCGCAGTTCCTCGTGCGCCCACACCTCCAGGAAGCCCCAGGCGTTAACGCTGTCCAGCGCCGCGCCCAACACGTCGTCGGCGGGCGTGGGCGCGGGCTGCGGGCGCTGCGTGCGGCGGTTGATCGTGTGTTTCAGGTCGCGGTAGCGGCTCACAGCCCTTCGCCCCCCAGGTTAAGCGCCTCGCGGACGGCGGCCACCAGCTCAGAAACGTCAAACGGTTTGGTCATGTAGCGCACGACGCGGCCCTGCAGCTTGCCCACCAGCCGGTTAGCCGGGTCATTGAAGGCGGTCATCACGATCACGCGGAAGGCGGCGTCAGGGTAGGCGTGCTTGACGGCCTCCAGCACCTCCCAGCCCGACATACCCGGCAGGCCGATGTCCAGCAGAATCAGGTCCGGCAGCTCGGCGGCGTGATGCTCCAGAAAGCTGAGCGCCGCCGGCCCGTCTATGGCGCGGTGCGCCCGGACGCCCAGGTGCTTCAGCGTCAGTTCGATGATGCCCGCCACATCGTGGGTGTCCTCCACGATGAGAGCTTTTTTGTCGGTCACGCTGCCGCCGCCTTTCGCCGCCTGTCAGCAGTATGCCCCTATTATATATCGTGATGGCTGGCAGGGCTTGCCAGCGCATTTCCCGGCGCGGGCGGATGCGGTAAGCTTTGGGTGTGGACTCAATGCTGTGAAAGGGTGGAACCAGGCATGGATACTTTCCGAGCGCAGGCTGAGGCTTTGCGCGCCGCGCTTGTTGACCGGCGGCGCGACCTGCACCGTCACCCTGAACTGGCGTTTAATGAGGTGCGCACGGCCGGGATCGCCGCGGCGGCGCTGAACGCGCTTGGCCTGGAGGTGCGGACCGGCGTCGGCCAGACCGGCGTGATCGGCCTGCTGGAGGGCGGCCAGCCGGGGCCGGTGGTGCTGGTGCGCTGCGACATGGACGCGCTGCCGATCGTGGAGGAAAACGACACGCCCTATTGCTCGCAGGCGCCGGGGCGCATGCACGCCTGCGGCCACGACGGCCACACCGCGATCGCGCTGGCGGTGGCGCAGATGCTCGCCGGCCAGCGCGACCGCCTGCGCGGGACCGTGAAGTTTGTGTTCCAGCCGGCTGAGGAAATCGGCCGGGGGGCGGACGCGATGATCGCCGACGGCGCGCTGGACGACCCTCAGCCCGCCGTGTGCTATGGGCTGCACCTGTGGAACGACATCCCGTGCGGGCAGGTGGCTGTTACGGCGGGGCCGTTTATGGCCGGCTCAGACGGCCTGCAGATCGTTGTGCGCGGGCGCGGCAGCCACGCGGCGCTGCCGCAGCACGCCGCTGACCCGGTTGTAGCGGCGGCGGCGCTGGTGCTGGCGCTGCAAACGGTTGTCAGCCGCAGCGTGTCGCCGCTGGAAGCCGCCGTCGTCTCTGTGACGCGGGTGCAGGCGGGCACGGCGCTCAACATCATCCCGGAGCAGGTGACGCTGGGCGGGACGATCCGCACGTTTAAGCCCGCTGTGCGCGCCCTGGTGGTGGAACGGGTGCGCGCTGTCGCCGCCGCTGTCGCCGCCGCGCACGGCTGCCAGGCGGAGGTGACGGTCGAACAGCTTACGCAGCCGGTGGTCAACGACCCAGCGCTGGCCAGCACGCTGCAGGCGCGTCTGCGCCAGGCCGCGCCCGACCTGGACTTTATCAGCGGCTTTCAGACGATGGCCGCCGAGGATGTGGCCGCTTTTCTGAGCCGCGTGCCGGGCGTGTTCTTTTTCGTCGGCTCTGCCAACGCCGCGCGCGGCCTGGACTATGGCCACCATCACCCGCGCTTCGATTTCGATGAAGATGCGCTGGTCACGGGCGCGGCGCTGCTGGCGGAGGCGGTGGCGCAGCACGTGCTGCCGCAGTAACTCCGGCCCGTTCGCGGCGCGCCGATTAATGCGCGGTTAACAGCCGCTCATTTCCGCTGCGTAAATTTGACGCTGTGATTTTAGATGGCTATTATAAATGATAATCGGGGGGCAATTTTGGTCAATCCCGCAGTCGAGATGTGCAGTTGGCTGCCCGGCTCTATAACTTACCAGCTTTACCACTACAAACGCTTGTTCAAGGAGGACTGAATGCGTAAGGCAACACTTATAGTGACTTTCCTGGCGCTGTTAACGCTTGCGTTGATGCCGGTGGTTGCCCAGGACGGCGGCAGCGCGCGGATTCGCGTCGCCCATTTTTCGCCGGATACGCCGGCAGTTGATGTTTTTATTAACGGAGAGGCCGCCGCTACCGACCTGGCGTTCCCCACTGTGACCGACTGGGTTGAGCTGCCGGCAGGAACCTACGAGGTCGCCGTCGCGCCCGCTGGCGCGGGCATTGACGCGGCGGTGATTGGTCCGACCAACTTTGACCTGGCCGCCAATGCCTGGATCACGCTGGCCGCGGTTGGCTCGCAGGGCAGCGGCACGCTTAAGCTGGCGGTCGTGGTGGAGAATTACAGCAATCTGGGCGCTGGCGAAACCCGCGTCACGGCGTTTCACGGTATCGAAGGGCTGCCGCCAGTTGACGTAGTGGCCGGCGCCGACACGCTTGTTAACCTGCTGGCGTTCCCCGGCACGCTGGGCGGCAACGACGGCGCGTATGATGTCACCGTGCCGGCGGGTGTGTATGACCTGCGCGTGATCGTGACCCGCGCGCTGGCGTCTGAGGGGGCGGCGGATCAGGTGCTGTTCGACATGCCCGACACCCGCCTGGACCCCGGCGTTCACTACTTTGTCGCGGCGGTCGGCACACCGGCTGAACCGCAGCTCGTGTTTGTTCCGTTCACCATGCCAGGGGCCAGCACGCAGTCGCTGGTTGATCTGGTTGCCGCCAACACCCGCCTCAGCACGCTGATGGCGGCGATTGAGGCGGCGGGCCTGACCGAAGAGCTGGCGACCGGCGGCCCCTACACCGTGTTCGCCCCCAACGATGCCGCTTTCGCCGCCGCGCTGGGCGCGCTGGGCATTTCGCCTGAAGCGGCGCTGGCCAACGCCAACCTGCTGACGCAGGTGCTGCTGTACCATGTCGTCCCCGGCGCGCTCTCGGTGGATGAGCTGGTGGCGCGCGGCAGCGTGACCACGCTCGAAGGCTCGCGGCTTGAGTTCGAGGCTGCCGATTTCGGCGCGCTCATCAACGGCAGCGTCCAGATCGTGCGGCCTGACGCCAACGCGACCAACGGCGTGCTGCACACCGTCAACGGCGTGCTGCTGCCGCCGGCCCTGGCGCAGCTTATCGCCGCTGCCGCGCCGCCGGCAGAGGAGGCCGCCGCTGAGGAAGAAGCCCCGGCGGAGGCTGAGGCCCCGGCTGAGGAGCAGCAGGTCGCTGTCGCGCCGGTGCCGCAGGGCGACACGGCGCTCGACATCATCGCCGGTGACAGCCGCCTCAGCCTGCTGCTGGCCGCTGCCCAGGCCGCTGGCGTGCCAGAGACGCTCGCCAGGCTCGGCCCGGTCACCATTCTGGCCCCCAACGACGCCGCCTTTAACGCCGCGCTGGCTTCGATGGGCCTGAGCGTTCAGGATGTTATCGGCCAGCCCGACCTGCTGCGCCAGATTCTGTTCTACCACATCGTGCCGGGCGGCTACAGCGCCGCTGACCTGATCGCGGCGGGCCGCCTGCCCACGCTGGAAGGCAACGCGGTCGATTTCCGCGTTTCGTCGGCCACGCCCGACTTCGGCGCGGTTATCAACCGCTTCGCGCGCATCCTGCGCCCGGACCGGCTGGCCGCTGACGGCAGCTACGTCCACACTATCGACTTCGTGCTGCTGCCGCCGGCTGCCGCCGCGGCGCTGGGCGTGACGCAGGACCCCGGTAACACCATCGTTGAAGCGGCGGCGAACAACGGCAGCTTCAACACGCTGCTGGCCGCGCTGGCCGCCGCTGGCCTGACCGACACGTTTAACGACCCGCTGGCCGGACCGTTCACCGTGTTCGCGCCGACCGATGAGGCTTTCGCCGCTGCGCTGGCCACCATGGGCGTTTCCGCCGCGGATGTGCTGGCCAACACCGAAATGCTCACTGGCATCCTGCAATATCACGTCGTGGACGGCCGCGTGCTGGCTGAGGAAGTGGTCACGCTCGAAAGCGTCACCACGCTTCAGGGGGCCGACATCGCTATCGCGGTGCAGGACGGCAACATCGTGCTGAACGACAGCGCCAACGTCGTGCAGACCAACATCCCGGCGTCCAACGGCGTCATCCACATCATTGACACCGTGCTGCAGCCGCCCGCTGAGTAAAGGGCCGGGCGCCGCCTGAAATCAACCTGAAAGACAGGGCCGGGTGTGAACAACCCCGGCCCTGTTTTTGTTGGCGTTACCGCGGCGGCGTCTCGCCCGGCGGGGCGGCGGGCGGGTGGGTTGGCGTGTCCTGCGTGAGCAGCGCCGCCGGCGCGCGCACGAGCATCTCGGCCAGGGCGCGGGCGATGTCGTTCTGCAGCCGGGGGTAGAACGCCTTCAGCGTCTCGTCGGGGCGCGCGCCGTGAAACGTGTACGTAAAGCTCTCGCGGATCGTCTTCTCGGTGACGGTCATCTCTGGTTCCCACTGGTCCACGATGCGCCATTGGCCGCGCTGGTTGTGGTACAGCTCGAACACGATGCGCACCTCGCCGTGCACGCCCTGAAAGCGGATGTCCAGCGCCGCCGGCAGCATCGCGGTGCGCTGGTTGATCTGGCGGCGGAAACGGCGCACCAGCGCCCCGGCCACCGGCTGCGTGCGCCGCAGCAGGCCGGCGGCGTCCAGCGCGGCGCTCTGGCGGGCGGCGCGGTTCAGCCGGCGCGCCGCGCCAGCGGGGGCGATAACCTCGCTGCGGGCGATGCGCCCGTACTGATCATACTGGCTGAGGCGCAGCCCGGCCACCTGCCAGTTCGCCAGGCCCGCGCCGGTTTTGCCCACCAGCAGCTTGCGGATGTGCGTCGCGCCGTCGCCGGCGGTGCTCAGCGGGGGCTGGTCGCTTTGGGCGAAGGGCTGCCAGCCCTGCCGCCGCCCGGCGGTCGTGAGAGGGTCGTAAACCGGCAGCCCCGCGTAGGGCGGGTTCCAGGCGCCGAAGCCGCGCGGTTTGCGCGGCAGCAGCAGGCGGATAATCAGCAGCGCGATCAGCAGCAGCACCAGCGCCGCGCCGCCGCCGGCGATGAGCAGGGCCATCGTCACCGGGCTGCTGGTGTCAATCGTGATGCCCAGGACGTTGAGCGCGCCGTCGGGCGCGGCTGGCTCAGGCGTGGTCTCGGCGGCTGACAGCGGAAGCTGCACGCTGACGCGCGCCAGGTTGTCGCCGGCGGTGTCGCTGCCAGACGCCTCCACCTCATCCAGGCCGACGGCGATCCGCAGCGACACGGTGCTGCCGGGCGTGAACTCAGCCGGGAAATCAGCCGCCAGGAAGCGCAGCTCAACGGACGCGCGCGCGCCCGGCTGCAAGGGGTTGATAAAGCCCCTGGCGACTTCGGTGCCGTCCGCCAGGTAGACGAGCGCGGTAGCGGGCACAGCCGCCGCCGCGTCGCCGCTGTTGGCCACGTCAAAGGTGACGGTGACCTGGCCAGCGGCCGGGTCGTAGCGCGCCGGGCGCACGTCGCGGATGCCGTAGTCAGCGGCGGGCGCGGCGTCCTGGGCTGCGGCTGCGGCGGCCATGATCAGCAGCAGGATAAGAACAGCGGTGCGGCGCATAGGTATCTGCCTGGCGTGTGTTGACCCGTTATCTCTCTAAACTATAGGCCGAAAGCCGCCGCTTTCCAAGTTCTGCGGCGGGCGCTGTGCCCACGCCTGCCCGGCGCGCCTCAGATGCCGGAGCGGATGTGGACGATATCGCCGTCCTTGACGACGTACTCTTTGCCCTCCAGGCGGAACTTGCCCGCTGCCTTCAGCGCGGCCTCGCTGCCCGCCGCCAGCAGGTCCTCGCAGCGCATCACCTCGGCGCGGATGAACCCCCGCTGCAGGTCGCTGTGGATGGCCCCGGCGGCTTCGGGCGCGGTCGCGCCGATGGCGACGCTCCAGGCGCGCACTTCGTCCTCGCCAACGGTGAAAAACGAGTGGATCGCCAGCAGCTCATACGACAGGCGGATCACGCGGGCGGCGCTGCGCTCCACGATGCCGTACTCCGCCATGAACAGCGCCGCGTCCTCGGCGTCAAGCTGGGCGATCTCCGCCTCGATCTTGGCCTGAAGCGTGACCACGCGCGTGTGCGGGTGGTCATAGTCCAGGGTAATGTCCGGCTGGGTTTCGTCGGTGTTGACGACGATCAGCATCGGTTTGAGCGTGAGGAAGCCGTAGCCGCGCACGGCTTTGTGCTGGTCGGGCGTCAGGTCCAGGTCGCGCAGCGGGCGCTCGGCGTCAAGCTGCGCCTTGAACGTCTCCAGCAGCTCGATCTCCGCCGGCACGCTGGGGTCTACGCCGCGCCCTTTGACGCGCAGCTCGCCCTGGAGCTTTTGCAGCCGGTTCTCGACCGTTATCAGGTCGGTGAGCAGGAACTCGGCGTCGAGAATCTCAACGTCGCGCGCCGGGTCAATCGTCTCGTAGGGGTGGGGAACGGCGTCGCTGGCGAAGGCGCGCACGACGTGCACATAGCCGTCCACCTGCGCCAGCTCGCCGCGAAACTGCCCCTTCAGGCCGCCCTCCGCCACGCCTTTGTCCAGCCCGGCGATGTCGGCGTAGGTCACCTGGGCGTAGATGGTCTTGCGCGGGTTGTAGAGGGCGCTGAGGCGGTCCACGCGCTCGTCTGGCACGCTGACGACGGCGGTGTGAACTTCAAAGCGCCCGCCAGAGACAGCCCCTGTCTCCAGGCGGCTGCCGGTCAGGGCGTTAAAGATGGTGGTCTTGCCGCAGTTGGGCAGGCCGATAATTCCCAGTCGCATAGTGCTCTCTCGTGTGATGCGGGCCGTTTGACAATGGGGGACAGTATAAACAAAAAACGCGCCCCGGTGCAGGCGCAAAAGCGTTTTGGCCGGCTGGCCAGTTTCCGTTAGAAAACCCTAACACTGGCGGCGGGCAGCCGTCATGGCGGCGGCGTGGGCGCGTGGCCCCGCGCGGGCCGCGCTTCGTTGTATACTGGTGTTAACAACAGCGTTCATGATGCAGGGGAGGCATAACAATGCAGCGTCCTGTCGCCGTTACAATCGCGCTTATCGTCCTGGTGGCGGCGGCGTTCGGCGCTGCGCCCGCTGCCGCCCAAAGCAGCACCTGGACCGCAGAGTATTTCAGCAACCCGTCGCTGATCGGCCCGCCGACGCTGGTGCGGACGGAGAGCAGCCCGTCGAACGACTGGGGCGCGGGGTCGCCGGCGGTCAACATCCCGGCGGATAACTTCTCCGCTCGCTGGACCACGACAGCCTTTCTCGACGCCGGGACCTACCAGATCAGCGTGCGCGCCGACGACGGCGTGCGCGTGTTCGTCAACGGCGTGGCCTATATTGACCAGTGGGTGCAGTCGCCCGGCAATTTCCACCAGGCGACGGTGGCGCTGCCCGCCGGCAGCCACACGTTCGTTGTCGAGTATTTCGAGGCCGCCGGGCTGGCGTATATCGCCTATAATTTCGGGCCGGGCGCGGCCCCGCCGCCGCCGGACAGCCCGCAGGCGACGGTGACGGCCTACTTCCTGAACGTGCGCGCCACCCCTGACCCGTTCACCGGCGCGATTCTGACGCGCATCAGCCGGGGGCAGACGTTCCCGGTGATCGGGCGCAGCGCTAACTGGGGCTGGCTCCAGTTGAACGTGAACAACACGGTTGGGTGGGTGAATGCCAGCTACGTGAACGCGCAGAACATCGCCGGCGTGCCCGTCACTGACGGCTCTGGCGGCGGCGTTCCGCAGCCGCCGGTGGGCATCACGGCGACGGTGACGGCCTACTTCCTGAACGTGCGCGCCATCCCCAACCCGTTCACCGGCGCGATTTTGACGCGCATCAGCCGGGGGCAGACGTTCCCGGTGGTGGGCCGCAACGCTGACACAAGCTGGCTTCAGCTCAATGTTAACGGCCTGGTCGGTTGGGTGAACAGCCGCTACGTGTTCGCGCCCAGCGCCGCGCTGGCCCCGATCACGGATGCCGGCAGCCAGCCCGCGCCGCCGCAGGCGACCGCGACAGTGACGGCCTATTTCCTGAACGTGCGCAGCGCCCCCAACCCGAATGCGTGGATCCTGACGATCATCAGCCGGGGGCAGACGTTCCCGGTGATCGGGCGCAACGCCGCCGGGACGTGGGTGCAGCTTAATGTGGGCGGGACTATCGGCTGGGTCAACCGGGGGTGGGTGGCGGTCAGCGCGCTGTGGAGCCTGCCGATCACCGGGTGATGGTCAGCCGCTGGCGCAGCATTCCAGGTGGTCAATGCTGCTGATGAGAATGTCGCGCAGGTGGGCGTCGGACAGGCTGTAGTAAACGTGGCGGCCAGTCTTGGTGCGCCGCACCAGCCCCATCTCGCGCAGGTACTTGAGCTGGTGCGAGACGGCGGGCTGGTCCATGCCCAGCGCCTGCGTGAGGTCAGAGACGCACCATTCCTGCTGCGCCAGGGCGCGGATCATGCGCACGCGCGTGGGGTCGGCCAGGGCCTGGAAGAAACGCGCGATCAGGCGGGCGTCGTCGGGCGACAGGATGGTGTCGTGGTCCGTAAGGGGCTGCGGGCTGGCCGCCGCATAAGTGAGGGACATGCGTATTTTTCCCGCGTTAATCTGCCTGCTGCCTTCACGGTAGCAGAAAGTAAACACGCCTGTCAATAGCGTGCCAGTTCGCGGGCGCGGGCGCGGCTGATGCTTGACAGACACGGGTTCATAATCGTATACTACTTATTCGCACAACCTCTAACTGGTCATCTCGACTGAATGGGATCTGTTTTCAGCAAAGCCATCTCGGACTCCGCGCGGGGCGTCGTGTTACAGCGCCTCTGTTTGGGTTGTGCTGGGGCGGCCTGCCCTTCCTGTGTCAAATGGATGTGAGGAGCAGCGTACTGTGCTAAACCGGTATGATGTCAAAAATTATGCACGGAACCCCGACGTTCAGGAACTGCCGTCACTGATCGAAGTCCAGTTGCAGTCGTTTAAATGGTTCTGCGAACAGGGCCTGGCGGAGCTGTTCGACGAGATCAGCCCCATCGAGAGCTTCAACGGCAACCTGAAACTGTACCTGCCCGGCAACAGCCGCGAGGCTCAGGAATTGGGCCTGGCCTATTGGTTCGAGGAACCCAAGTACAGCGAGGAGCTGTGCCTGGAACGGGATATGTCATATTCCGCCCCGCTGTACGCCCGCGTCGCGCTGGTTAACCGCGAGGCCGGCGAGGAAATCGTTCGGTCCGACATTTTCCTGGGCGACTTCCCGCTGATGACCGAGAAGGGAACCTTCATCATCAACGGGACTGAGCGCGTGGTCGTCAGCCAGTTGATTCGCTCGCCGGGCGTGTATTTTGACGCCGACGAGGACCGCACCACCGGGCGCCGCATGGCTAACGCCAAGCTCATCCCTGACCGGGGCGCGTGGATGGAGTTCGAGACGCGCAAGAGCGACTACCTCACCATTAAGTTTAACCGCAAGCGCATCGTCCCGGTGACGATCCTGCTGCGCGCGCTGGCCGCCGTCAACGACCAGATGGACCCGCTGCTGTGCCCCATCCAGACGGGCAGCGACGAGGAACTGCTGGCGCTCTACGCTGACGTTGACACCGACCCGGACCGCCAGTTTATCGCCAGCACGATCAAGATGGAGCCGGCCTGGGACCTCAAGCGCGACCAGACGCTGGCCCAGGCGGCGCTGCTGGAGTTCTACCGCCGCATGCGCCCCGGCGACCCGCCCACGCTCGACAACGCCCGCGAATACCTGGAAAGCCAGTTGTTCGACCAGCGGCGCTATGACCTGGAGCGCGTGGGCCGCTATAAGCTCAACCAGCGCCTGCGCATTGACAACATCGTGCCGCGCAGCGTGCGCACCGTGACCAAGATGGACATCATCCGGGTTGTGGAGCGCATGATCGCCATCAACACCAACCAGGTTAACCCGGACGACATTGACCACCTGGGCAACCGGCGCGTCAAGACGGTGGGCGAGCTGATCCAGAACAAGCTGCGCATCGGCCTGCGCCGCACCGAGCGCGTGGTGAAAGAGCGCATGTCTATCCGCGAGTCGGACAACCTGACGCCGGTCGCGCTCATCAACATCCGCCCGATTGTCGCGGCGATCCGCGAGTTCTTCGGGTCGTCGCAGCTCTCGCAGTTCATGGAGCAGACCAACCCGCTGGCAGAGCTGACGCACAAGCGCACGCTGTCGGCGCTTGGCCCCGGCGGCCTGCGCCGCGAGCGCGCCGGCTTCGACGTGCGCGACGTGCATCACAGCCACTACGGCCGCATCTGCCCTATCGAGACGCCGGAAGGCCCGAATATCGGCCTGATTGGCCGCCTGGCGAGCTATGGCCGCGTCAACGAGTACGGCTTTGTGGAAACGCCGTACAAGGAAGTGATCAAGTTCCTGCCGCCCACCGACGACCAGATCATCGGCCGCACGGTTCGCGACGACGTGCTGGACGCCAGCGGCAAGCTGCTGGCTGAGGACGGCGCGATCATTGACCGCAGCCTGGCCGACAAGCTGGCCAAAGCGGGCATCGAGAGCGTGCCGGTTGCGCCGTTCGTCGGCGCAGCCATTGTCTATCTGTCCGCCGACCAGGAAGACAACTACGTCATCGCGCAGGCTAACGCCCGGCTCGATGACCTCAAGCAGTTTGTCAGCAAGCGCATCGCTGCGCGCTACAACCAGAAGTTCGACGTGGTCCCGGTGCAGCGCATTGACTATGTGGATGTGGCCCCGCGCCAGATCGTGGGCATCAGCGCCGCGTTGATCCCCTTCCTGGAGCACGACGACGCCAACCGCGCCCTGATGGGGTCGAACATGCAGCGCCAGGCTGTGCCGCTGCTCAGGCCGGATGTGCCGGTGGTCAGCACGGGCATGGAAGGGCAGGCCGCCTATGACAGCGGCCAGGTGCTGGTGGCCGACACCGACGGCGAGGTGATCAGCGTGCAGGGCGACCGCATTGTGGTGCGCAACCCGCAGGGCGAGGAACGGGTTTACCGCCTGCGCAAGTTCAACCGTTCCAACCAGTCCACCTGTATTGACCAGCGCCCGGTTGTGTTCAAGGGGCAGATGATCTACCGGGGGCAGGTGATCGCGGACAGTTCCTCAACCGATCACGGCAATCTGGCGCTGGGCCACGACGTGCTGGGCGCTTTCCTGTCGTGGGACGGCGGCAACTATGAGGACGCGCTGCTGATCAGCGAGGCGCTGCTGCGCGAGGACAAGTTCACCAGCATCCACATTGAGAAGCACGAGATCGAGGCGCGCGACACCAAGCTCGGCCCGGAGGAAATCACCTACGATATCCCCAACGTGGGCGAGGACGCGCTGAAGGACCTGGACGAATTCGGCATCGTGCGCATTGGCGCGGAGGTCGGGCCGAACGACATCCTGGTCGGCAAGATCACGCCGAAGGGCGAGAAGGAACTCAGCCCGGAGGAAAAGCTGCTGCGCGCAATTTTCGGCGAGAAAGCGCGCGAGGTGAAAGATTCGTCGCTGCGGCTGCCGCACGGCGAAAAGGGCAAGGTGGTGGATGTCAAGACCTTCACCCGCGAAGAACACCGCGACCTGCCCGCCGGCGTCGAGAAGATGGTGCGCGTAAGCGTGGCGCAGAAGCGCAAGCTGACGGTCGGCGACAAGATGGCCGGGCGGCACGGCAACAAAGGCGTGATCTCGAAGATCGTGCCGCTGGAGGACATGCCCTACCTGGCCGACGGCCGCCCGATCGAGATCATCCTGAACCCGCTGGGCGTGCCCGGCCGCATGAACATCGGCCAGGTGCTCGAAATTCACCTCGGCTGGGCGGCGGAGCGCCTGGGTTTCCGCGCGCTGACGCCGGTGTTCGACGGGGCCAAAGAGGGCGAGATCCGCGCCGAGCTGGGCCGCGCCTGGATGATCGACTACGCCTGGCACACGATCACCGAGCGCGCCTGGGAGTGGATCGCGCAGTTTGAATATGACCCGGAGGAGCTGGAGGACGACGACGAAGTGCGCCGCCTCTACATCCACGAGTGGCTGGGCGCGGGCGGCGAATATGACCCTGAGGCGCTGCTGACCAATGTGACCTACGCCCGCCGCGCCGTCCTGCGCGAGTGGCTGCGCGAGCATGACCTGGACCCCGACGACATCCTGGTGTTTGACACCACCGGCATGCCGCTTGCTGAGCGCCAGCGCCGCGACGCGCTGGCGACGGACTGGTCGCTGCGGCTGTGGATACAGTCCGTTGACCCGGACTACGCCGTGCCCGCCGATGCGGACAGCCGGGACCTGCTGGGTTACGCTGACCGCGTGATGCTGCGCACCGGGAAGCCGGTTCCGCTGTATGGCAAGCAGATGCTGTATGATGGGCGCAGCGGCGAGCCGTTCGACCGCGCGGTGACCGTGGGCATCATCCACATGCTGAAGCTGGCGCACCTGGTCGAGGACAAGGTGCACGCCCGTTCGACCGGCCCATACAGCCTGGTGACGCAGCAGCCGCTGGGCGGCAAAGCGCAGTTCGGCGGCCAGCGCTTCGGCGAGATGGAAGTGTGGGCGCTGGAGGCTTACGGCGCCGCCTATACGCTTCAGGAAATGCTCACCGTGAAGTCCGACGACGTGCAGGGGCGCGTCAAGACCTACGAGGCGATCGTCAAGGGCGACCCGATCGAAGAGCCGGGCATCCCCACCAGCTTCCGCGTGCTGGTCAAAGAGCTGCAAAGCCTGGGGCTGGCGGTCGAGGCGATTGCCGAAAGCGGCGAGATCATCCGCTTCGGCAAGGACGACGAAAAGGCGCGCCAGCCGAAGATCGGCACGGGCCTGCTCAGCCTGACCGAGGACAGCATCGGCGACTGACGCCGGTTCAGCACCACGAACAGACCGGGGCGCACAGCGTCCCGGTTTTTGTTTGGCGCGCCGGCGTTTTCAGGGCGGCGGGCGCAGCGCGTAGACGATGAAGCGCGGCAGGCGCAGGTCAACCGTGACCGTAAAGCCCGCGTCGCGCAGCGCCGCCAGCCACAGCCCAGCCGGCTGGTCTGCCGGGGCCACGAAGTAGCGCGTGCCCTGCTCGCGCAGCGCCAGCGCGCCGGCGGCCAGCGTTTCTGGCGTGGGGTAGTACACGCGGCGCTTGTCGTGCCACGGCCCCAGATAATAGCCCAGCTCCCAGCCCAGCCAGCGGTCGTAGATTACGGTGGCGACCGGCTTGCCGTTGAGATGTGCCGCCAGCGTTTCGATGCCGGCGCGCTGCGCGCGCTCCGCGCCCAGCGGCGTCTGTCCGTTCGCCGCGGCCAGCGCCGTCGGCAGCAGCGCCAGCGCCAGCGCGACAGTCCCCGCGCGCCGGAACCGCAAGGGCAGGCGCAGCGCGTCCGCCGCCCCAGCCAGCCCGCGCGCCGCCAGCAGGCAGGCCGGCGCGACCAGCAGCAGCAGATAGCGCTCGTACAGGTTGAAGGCGACCAGCCAGTGCAGCAGCAGGTAGGCCAGCGTGAACGCCAGCAGCAGCAGGTCGAACAGCGCGGCGCGGCGGCGCGGCTGGCGCAGGGCGCGCGCGCCCACCGCCGCCAGCGCCAGCGGCAGCAGGGCGATCCCCACCGGGCCGAATAACTGCGCGCTGTGGCTCAGCCACGCCGCCAGCCGGGGCGCGACCTCGCTGGCGCGCAGCAGCCGCCAGGGCGCGTTGTTGGCCGCCGCCAGCGCGAACGTGCTCGTGCCGCCGCGCGCGCCGTCCCACAGCAGCAGCGCGGCCAGCGCCGCGCCCAGCCCGGCGCTGAAGCGCAGCAGGCCGCGCCCCGTGAGGCGGTCGGCGGCCCAGCCCAGCGCCAGGGCCAGCGGCAGGTAGTAGAGCGCCTGGTGCTTGCTGGCGACCGCCAGCCCCAGCAGCAGCCCGCTGGCCAGCCAGCGCCCGCCCGCCCCGGCGGTCAGCGCCAGCGCCGCCAGCGGCAGCAGCAGCGCGTCGGTGAAGGCGGACGCACTGTAGCTGATGGCCAGCGGCGAGAGCGCCGCCAGCAGCGCCGCCAGCAGCGGCACGCCCGCGCCGCCGTACAGCCGCCGCGCCAGCCCGTAGACCGCCGCCACCAGGGCGATCCCCGCCAGCGCGCCCGGCAGCCGCGCCGCCAGCACGCCCGCGCCGACGAACGCCTGCGCCAGCGCGCTGGCGTACAGCGCCAGCGGCGGCTTGTCGAGCGGGCCGGGCAGCAGCCAGCCGCCGTTGACCGCCGCCGCGCGCGCGAACGCGCTGAACAGTGCCTCGTCCGGGTGCAGCGTAACCGGCTGCGCCAGGGCGTGCAGGCGCAGCGCCGCCCCCAGCAGCACAACCAGCAGCGCCGCCGCCAGCCGGGCGCGCCCGCCCTGGCCCGCGCTCACCATTCGCCCGCGCTCGCGGCCAGGTCGCCGCTGTACTCCCGCCGGATTTGGATTACAATGGGCGCATTTGGCATATCCCAAGCGGCTGCTTGGGATATTTGGGATATTGCAACCGCTGGAACGGAGCCGATGGCCGCCCTAGACGATCTGTACCGGATAGACAATTTTATTGACACGTTCGCCCTCGGCCACTATGCCCGCGTGCTTGACGCCACCGACCGGCGCACCGGTCACACCGTCGCCTTCAAGGTGCTGCGGCCAGAACACCTGACCCCTGACGGCGAGATCCGCTGGGAATACCGCGCTTTCGCCAACGAAGCCGGCCTGCTGATGCGGCTGGCCGGCACGCCGCAGGTGGTCAGCCTGCTGGACTGCGGTTTTATATCCGGCCCGGCGGAAGTGCCCAGCGGCGAGATCGAGTCTTTCCAGCAGGACGTGCTGGGGTTTGTGCAGGCCATCCAGCGTTTCGCTGGCCAGGGCTGGCGGCCCTATCTGACGCTCGAAAACCTGCCGCGCACGCGCAACCTGTTTTACCTCATGAAGACCAACCGGCCCGGCGTGCGCTGGCGGCTGCCCAGCGAGGAAGGGCTGGCGCTGGCGCTCCAGTTCGGCAATATGCTCAAGCTGGCGCACGAGCAGGGCATCGTTTATCTTGATCACAAGCTGGAACACGTTTACTGGGACGGCACGCATCTCCAGATCATTGATTTTAACAGCTCGCGCCAGCTTGAGGGCGACCTGCGCAGCGCCGATAACGCGCAGCTCCGGCGCATGGACGTGCATAACCTGTGTGTCGGCATCCTCTACCCGGTGTTCACCGGCCTGTCGCCGCGCCTGACGACGCTGCGCCCGCAGCCCGGCACCGCCGCCGACGCGCAGGCGCGCTACCGCGACATCACCGAGCTGGATTTCGGCGTCGAGCCGACGCTCAGCGCCGGTATTAAGGACCTGCTCCAGCGCGGGGCGGCGCACGAGCTGGCCGAGCCAGCCGAGTTCCTGACGGGCCTGCGCGCCGCCGCCGCGCTGCACGGCTGGGATTTCCCTGACCACTACACCAGCCCGGCCAGCCGCGACGCCCGCGCCCAACTGCGCGCCGGCCTGACGCGCATCCGCCGGGGGCAGGAACTGGTGCGCGAAGGGCGCGACCTGTTCCGCGAGGCGGCCATCCAGGAAGGCATCACCGACGACATGGAGAAGGAACTGCGGCGGCTGGTCAAGGTCGTGAACGACATGCTTAACAGCCGCGTGATTCCCTGACAGCGCTCATCGCTGCGCCGCCACGCGCAGCGTGTAGGCGGTGGGCACGGTCGTCAGCGGCGCGAACGGCGACACCACCAGCAGCGCCTGCTCAACGTCCGCCAGCAGCGGCAGCGTCCAGCCCTGGCCGTCGTCCGGGGCCAGCCAGCGCGCGACGCTGATCTCGCCGCCGGCCTGCTGCGCCACCTGCACCCAGGCGCGCTGCGGCAGCGCGTTGTCCACCCACACCCAGCCCGCCGCCTCCCAGCCGCCGTCGTCGGCCTCGAAGTCGCTGCTGTAGTCGATCTCTGGAATGCGCACGTCGTCAATCACCATGCCCGGCTGGTTAACGGCGTCGTCGGTGATCATCTCGAAGCGCAGCAGGATTTCCTGGCCAGCGTAGTCGTCCAGCGCGACGCGCTCCGCCAGCCAGCCGCCGCTGCTGCCGGTGTAGCCGGGGCCGTAAGCGTTGCCGTGCGGGTCATCGGCGGTGGTGTGGGCCGTCGCCAGCGGCTGCCACGTCGCGCCGCCGTCCACGCTGACCATCACGTAGCCGTAATCCCACAGGTTTTCGATGTGATACCACACGTTGTATTCCAGCGTGGCGCTGTCCACGCCGCTGAGGTCAAAGGCGCGCGTCAGCGTGCTGTCGCTGTCGTCGGCCCGGTTGCTGTACCAGACGCGCGCGCCGCTGGCGGCGTCGGCGGGGAAGAGGCGCGCTGCCCGCGGCAGGCCGTCCAGGTTGATCTGCAGCGCGCGCGCGCCGTCCAGGTTGGCCAGCATGACGTAATTGGAGCTGTACTGGCTGGCGCTGCTCACAGCCTGTTCAAACGGGTAAGCGGCGGCGGTCTGTGCGCTGATCGCCCCCGGCAGCCCCGGCAGCAGCCGGTAGCCGTAGCGTCCATCGGCCAGGCGCGCGTCCTGCACGCCGTTTGCCAGCACCCAGTCAGCGAAGAACGTGTCCACTGGCGGGCCGCCCAGGCTCGCCAGCACTGTGTCTACCGCCGCCAGCCCGCTGTCCGCGTCCGCGCTGAGCTGGCGCAGCGCCGCCAGGCCATAGCGCTCGTAAAAATAGGTGACGAACAGCAGCGCCGCGCCGTAGTGCGGCAGCGTGGAGCTGGTTTCGGCCCAGGTGTTAAGCTGGGTGTCGGGCGCGGCCAGGAAGTAGTAAACGAAGCCGAGGCTGCCAGCGGGGTAGCTCAGATAGAGTTCGGTGAAGGTGGAGAAGCCTTCGTCCAGCCAGGAGTCCTCGTTAGAGTTCTGGTTTTCGCGGATCATGTGCTGAAATTCGTGCGCGACGATGCCGGCGATTTCGTCAGCGTTAAAGGCGGTTCCCAGCGTGTCCAGGTTGAAGAAGAACATCTCGTGCTGGTTGCTGGTCGCCACCGCCGCCGTCGGGTTGGTGTGCTCGCTGGCGAAGTAAGCCGCCACCGACGGCCCCATGCCGAAGGCGAACAGGCCGTAGACGCGCGGGTCGCCGTCAACGCCGGGCCGGTCCTCGCTGCCCCACAGCGCCCGCGTCTGCGGGTAAATGTGCGTGTCGAACGCCGTGACCAGCGCGGCCAGCGTCTCCGGCTCGATCTTCACGCCGTCCTCAACCCACAGGTAAATGTGTTCGCCCACCGCGCGCAGCACCGCCGTTACCTGAAATGGCTCGTGTTCGTACAGGTTCGTGGCCCAGAAGGTCTGGCGCTCGCCGTGCGCGCGCGGCGTGGCGCGCAGCGGCGGCGGGGTGGGGATGTCGGTCACGCCGCGCAGCCGCTGTGCCAGGTCCAGGCGGTCGCGCGGGGGGATCACCGCCTGCGCCAGCGCGTCCAGCGTGCCGCTGTCGCCTGGCTCAGCGCGCAGCGGGGCGGCCAGCAGCAGCCCGGCCAGCAGCGCTGTGCGAACGAGGAAACGCGCTGTGCTGGTGATCATAAGCTCTCCACCTGTGTTCGCGTATATACCCATTATATAGGCGGCGCGGGCTGTTGTGTCAGGTTCTTGTGCGCTGCTGTGGCGTAAAGCCGAACACCTCCAAAGGGGTGGAGGTGTCCGGCGTTTGGGGGAAAACTTGTCGCTATCTGGGTGAAAAGGTGGGGGGCATCGTTCCAACCAGATGCTCTATAATCTAGCATAGGCCGTGCGGGTATAATTGACGCCCAATATACGATCACCCTACGGCAGCGAATTGCGCAAACGCGCGTTTTAGCACATAGTTAAAGCACACCACATCGTTTCTGCGCCGTCTATTGTGAAGGAGCACGTGAATGTCGCCTATGCCCAGATTATCGAATGCAAGACTGGTTCTGCTTCTGGCCCTGGCCCTGCTGCTGATGGCGGCAGTGCTGCCGGTCAGCGCCGCCAGCGGCACGTTCAGCTTCGACCTGACGTGCAGCGGCTTTGTCAGCGGCGGCAGCGAAATGCTGCTCACGCGCGACAACACCGGCGCGTTCAGCGAGGCGTTCGTGGTGACCGCCATTGACGGGGCGGGCAACACGATCTTCGCGCCGGTTTCGGATGTGTTCTTTGTCGGCGGCACGATCCTGTGGCCCGACGGCGACACCTACGAGTGGACGCGCGCGCCGCTGTATAACCCGCTGCGGCTGCGCGTGATCAGCCTGGCGGGCAACGGCCTGCCGGAGGAAGTCGTCTATGAGACCAGCGCCGACTGCGCGGGCCTGTCGCCGTTCGGGCGCATTGACGTTGACGCCGCCTTCGCCCGCGAGCGGCTGCTGGCGCTCCCTGGCGAGGCGTTCGTGCTCCAGCCCGCCGATGGCGAAACGGCCGCGCCAGTCCCGCTGAACGCCGCGCCGCCGCGCCCCATCAACCCCGCCTGGCTGCCGGCTGAGCAGCCCGGCTTCGCCGTCGTCAACACCGACAACCTGCACCTCCGCAGCGGCGACAGCTACCGCTATACGGTGTTGGGCATTGTGGATGGCGGCACTGAGCTGGTCGTGCTGGGCCGCAACGCTGACCGCACCTGGTGGTATGTGCAGGTGGGCGGTTTGCGCGGGTGGGTCAGCGCCGAATTTCTGATTCTGCGCGGCGACCTGACCGGCATCCCAGAAGTGCCGGTGCTGGGCGAATACACGGCGCCCAGTTTCTTCGCCTTTGTGGAGCTGCCGCTGCTGGCGCTGCCGCAGCCCGGCGCGCCGGCGGTGTGCGCTGTGCCCGGCAGCCTGTCTTACGCTGTTGTTGGGCGCGACGCCGGCTCCAACTGGTATGAGGTCGCGGCTGTGTGCGACGGCGTCGAAGTCACCGGCTGGCTCGCGGCTGAGCGCGGCGCGATCCGCAACCCGGCAGGCGTGTTCATCCCCATCACTTACTGAGCCGCCGCTTCACCCCCGGCTGTCAACGCCGGACCTGCCGCGCGCGGGTCCGGCGTTTTTACGCAATTTCGAATTATTCATGAATTCTGTAAAGCGCCTATTTTCCTGCCGCCGTTCCTGGGGTACGCTTGATTTAGCGTTGAGCGCTGGAAGGATATTTATTAATGAATCTGCACGAAAGCCTCGGAAAAGTTCTCATTGTTGATGATTTCGCCCCGCTGCGGCGCAGCCTGGCCTTTTTGCTGCGCATCGCTGGCTTTGAGGTTATCACCGCTGACAACGGCGCTTTCGCACTGGCCGAACTCAAGACCGGCCTGCCGGACCTGATTATCAGCGACGTGGCTATGCCGGGAATGGATGGGTACGCGCTGCTGGCCGAGATTCGCGCGCACGCGGCGT
Organism: Anaerolineae bacterium; assembly: GCA_048499435.1. GTDB lineage: Bacteria > Chloroflexota > Anaerolineae > Aggregatilineales > Phototrophicaceae > DAOTWC01. The sequence goes on along the minus strand of JASNZW010000001.1, from coordinate 874,728 downwards.
GGGCGCACCTGCCGGTGATCTTTATGTCGGGCCGCTACGCGCTCGACGACGTGCTGGCCGCGCTCGACCGGGGCGCCAGCGATTACATCCCCAAGCCGTTCGACATTTACGATATCCTGGACTCTATTCAGCGCGTGGCCCCGCACCTGATGCCGGTGGTCAGCGAGCGCATCGCCGGCTGATGCCCGCCCGCCGCCCTGCGCCGCGCCAGTGACCGTTTGCGCCCGGTAGGAATCTGCCAGCGCTCCCCCTACGCTGTGCCCACGCGGTTGTGCAGGCCGCGCCAATTCCTCATATAATGGAAACGTCGTCAGCTATCAGCTAACAGCCGCCAGCCGTCGGCCCTTCGCGAAAGGCCGAAGCCTGCCGGCTAAAGACCGCGCCCATGACTGTTCCGCCGCGCCCCGATTTCGACCGCACCCAGCCGGCGGCCCGGCAGCTCCGCGCCGGCCACACGGTCCCGCATGTGTTGTCCCCGCCAGTTCCGCGCCCGGCCCCGCCGCCCGCGCCGGTTCCGCGCCGCGCCGCGCCGCCGCGCCCGCGCGCCCGCCGTCGCTGGTGGCCGCTGGCGCTGCTGGCGGCTGCGCTGCTGGGCGCGGCCTCAACCTGCGCCGCCGCGCTGTTCGGCGCGGCGCTGGTGTACTCCAGCGGGATTTTACCCGGCGTGCGGGCGGCAGGCGTGCCGCTGGGCGGCATGTCGCCGCAGACGGCGGCGGCGGCGCTGACGCGCGCCTGGGAAACGATCACGCTGCGCGACGGCGCGCGCGCCTGGCCGCTGGCCCCGACAGCGCTGGGCATCACCCTGGACGCCGCCGCTACCGCTGACGCCGCCTACGCCCAGGGGCGCAGCCAGGGCGGGCTGCTGGCGGCGCTGCTGCGCGGCGTGGATATCGCCCCGGCCGCCGCGGTGGACAGCGCGGTGGCAGCGGCGGCGCTGGACGAGCTGGCCGCGCTGGTGGCGGTCGCGCCGGTGGATGCCGGCATCGAGCTGGTGGACGGCGAGGTCCGCGCCACGCCGCCGCGCGACGGCCGCGCCCTGGACGCGCCCGCGCTGCTGGCCCGGCTGGAGAGCGACCCGGCGGGGCTGCTGGCCGCCGGCGGCGCTGACCTGCCGATGCTGCGCGTGCCCCCGGCTGTGACTGACGCCAGCGCGCTGGTCGCCGCCGCCGCTGAGCTGCTGCGCCAGCCGTTTCAGATTGAAGCCTGGGACCCGATCGCGGACCGCGCCGATTACTGGTCGATCGCGCCGCAGGACTGGGCGCGCTGGCTGACCGCCGCGCCGGATGGCGCGCTAACCCTGAACCAACCGGCCTACAGCGGCTTTATCGCCAGCCAGCAGGCCGCGCTGGGGCCGGGCCGCTATCTGAACCCGGACGAGGCGCAGGCGGCGGCGCAGCAGGCGCTGGCGGCGCGCCAGACGGGCGTGTCGCTGCGCGTTTATCACCACGACCAGCAGCACACGGTGCAGCCGGGCGAAAGCCTGATCAGCATTGCCTGGAATTACGGCGTGCCTTACCCCTGGATTCAGCGCTCCAACCCCGGCCTGGGGGACGCGCTGGCCGTCGGCCAGACGATTACGATCCCTTCGCCCGACAACTTCATGGATTTCGCGCCCGTGCGCGGCAAGCGCATCGTGGTGAGCATGAGCCAGCAGCGCGTGCGCGTCTACGAGAACGGGGCGTTGAAATGGGACTGGAGCGCCAGCACAGGCATCAGCGACAGCCCCACCTGGCCCGGCATTTATCAGATCATCTCGCACGTGCCGAACGCCTACGCCGCCAACTGGAACCTGTGGATGCCGTCATTCCTGGGCGTGTACCGTCCGATCCCTGGCCAGGACTTCACCAACGGCTTTCACGGCTTTCCCACGCGCGGCGGCAGCCAGCTTCTGTGGACGAACAACCTGGGGACGCGCGTCACCTACGGCTGCATCCTGCTCAGCTCTGATAACGCGCGGCTGCTCTACGACTGGGCTGAGGATGGCGTGGTTGTTGATATTCAGGCGTAAACCAGACGATAATTATGATTGACAGAAAAGCATGTCTTAACGCATAATCAATACAGCGACACGTTTATATTTGTTTTTAACAGGCTCTCTATGAACATTTTGACCCGCTTTTCCCTGCTGGCGCGCGCCGGCAGCGCCAGCCCCGACCAGCAGACACCGCCGGCGTGCGCTGAGGTTCCCGGCGCTGCTGTCGCTGACTGTCTCAACCAGGGGCGGCAGCTGGCGCGCCAGGGCGAGTACGCCGCGGCGCTGGCGGCCTACGACGCGGCGCTGGCGCTGGCCCCGCGCCTGGGCGAGATTTACCTGGGCCGGGGCATGGTACACTTTGAATGCGGCGCCTTCAGCGACGCGATCGCCGACTACAATAGCGCCTTATACTACAGCCCCGGCCTGTCGTCGGCGCTGGTGGAGCGCGGGCGCGCCAGCCTGGCGCAGGGCAACCCGCGCGCGGCGGTTATTGACTGCACAGCCGCGCTGCGCGCCAACCCGCGCAGCCTGCCCGCTTATCGTGTCCGCGCTGAGGCGCACGCCGGCGCTGGCGACCACGACCGCGCCGCCGCCGACGGCGCGGCTTACGGATGGTTGTTCAGCAGCCTGTCAGCCGCCGCCTGCGCCGCTGTTGACGCGCGGCTGGCCCGCCTGCGCCAGCGGGCCGCGCCGTCGGTGAACTGACCGCCGCTGACCGCGTTTCTGCCCCGCTTGCCCGCACTTGCGCCCTTGACCAGACGCCCGTGTTTTGCGACGATAAGCGGCATCACAGTGGGGGGCAAGGCACAGTATGCGCGTTGGTGTGCTGGCGCTGCAAGGCGCATTCATTGAACACGAGGCAAAACTGCGCCAACTGGGCGCGGAACCGGTGCAGGTGCGCCTGCCCGAACAGCTTGACAGCCTGGACGGCCTGATTATCCCCGGCGGCGAAAGCACTACCATCGGCAAGCTGGCGGTCAGCTATGGCCTGGTCGAGCCGCTGCGCGCGTTTGCCAGCCGCCGCCCAACCTGGGGCACGTGCGCCGGCATGATCTTCCTGGCGCGCGATATCGGCATTGACCGCCAGCCGATTTTAGGTGTGATGGACATCACCGTGAACCGCAACGCTTTTGGCCGCCAGGTGGACAGTTTTGAAACCGACCTGGCGATCGCCGGGCTGGCGGGCGGGCCATTTCACGCCGTGTTTATCCGCGCGCCGCTGATTGCGGCGGCTGGCCCTGGCGTCGAGCTGCTGGCGCGCCTGGACGATGGCCGCATCGTCGCGGCGGCGCAGAATCACCTGCTGGCGACCTCTTTCCACCCGGAGCTGACCGACGATCTGCGCCTGCACCAGCGCTTTCTAAATCTTATTGACTCACGGGGCAAATGACTGATAATAGCAAATAGCGGGCTGTTTTCCCTGTCTAAATTTGGGCAAGGTGTTAGAATAGCGCCGCTTGTCAATGGCGTTCGCGTGTGAGGATTTCACCATGGTGATAATACCATTTCGGCTGGCCGCAGATGTTGATTTCGATGACGATCTGCTCGAAGAAGAGGGCGACCCGCTGGAGGACGACGAGGAAAGCGGCGACGACAAGATGGATTTCGAGGACGAGGACTTCGACGAGGACGACATGCTCGACGTTGAGGAAGAGCTGGTCGAAGTTGAGGAATTTGAAGACGACGAAGAGATCGACGACGAAGGGTACGACATCAGCGAATTCGAGGACGACGACGATCTCTACGACGACGACGACGACCTGTATTTCGACGATGAAGATGAAGAGGACGACGAGGACAGCTACGAATACTAACCCGTCGCCGCCGCCCGAATACCCCCGCGCGCAGACAGTTATTGGGGGGTTTACAGTTTAATAAACCGATGTACAATATCCCTGCCGGGCGGGATCACAGCCTCGGCAGACTGACCATTAGTCAAAGAAAGCCGTATGTTAGCGAGCAGCAGCACTACCCAAGAACAGGTGCCGCCCTTACCTGGCGGCGATAACACAGGTTAGCGACCCCCTGCTGCGCGTTCATGCCGGGGGGTGGCGCACCCGTGTTGTTGCCGTCCCTGGCCCCCACCAGGGAGACCCCCGGTAAAACAGGCTCTGTTCACACAATTGCATAACCCTTTATCGGGCTGCTGGCCTGGGGCGATCGCTCTGGCCGCTATTGTGCACGGAGAACCTGATTATGTACAACGACCTTCTGCTGGACCGTATTGCTGCGCCGGCCGCTGAAACCGATGATCGCATCCAGGAACTCATTGACGAAATCGAGGAACTGGACAACCTGATCAGCCCGGAAGCGCAGGCGCTGATCCGCGATCTGCGCCGCCACACTGTAGCGGACAACGTCTACGAAGAAATTGACGAGCACGCCACGCTGGGCAACCGGCTGGCGGACTGGCTGGCCACTTACGCCGGAAGCTGGCGTTTCATTATCCTGTTTACCGTCACAATGGCGATGTGGATCGGCGCGAACGCCACGCTGGGCGCGGCGGCGTTTGACCCCTTTCCGTTTATTCTGCTCAATTTAGCGCTCAGCACGCTGGCCGCGCTCCAGGCCCCGGTGATCCTTATGTCGCAGAACCGCCAGGCCGCCAAAGACCGCGCGATGGCCGAAAACGATTATCAGGTCAACCTGAAGGCCGAGGTGCAGATCACTGACCTGCACCGCAAGGTTGACGCGCTGGTGGAGACGCTGGACGCGCAGACGCGGCTGATCAACGCGCTGGTCAACGCCCGCCGCCAGGAACTGAACGCAACCGTTCGCGCCATTGAGAACACCCGCGCCAACGGCGCGCCCGCCGCCAGCGGCAGCGCCGAGCGGGGGTGCTGAGCGATGGCTGTCTACGCCGAGGCTCTGGGCATCCAGGTTCGCGATGCCCTGGAAAACGACAACCTGGAAAGCCTGCGCCCGATCCTGGCGGACCAGTACGCCGCCGACATCGCCGACATCCTGGAACGCCTGGACGACGAGGCTAAGCTGAAGGTCTTCGGCCTGCTGGAGCCAGAGCAGGCCGCCGCGGTGCTGGACGAAACCGGCAGCGAGGCCACGCGCGGCCTGCTGCGCCAGCTCACAACGGAGCAGGTGGGCGACCTGCTCGACCAGATGCCGATGGACGACGTGCTCGAAATCCTCACGGAGGACGTGCCCGAACGTCAGGAAGAGCTGCTGGCCGCGATGGAGCCGGCCGACGCCGCCGAGGTGCGCGGCCTGCTTCAGTACCCTGAACACAGCGCGGGCCGCCTGATGACCGAAAAATTCGTCAGCGTGGCGCCGCACATCACGGTGGCGCAGGCGCTGGCCCACCTGCGCCGCGTGGACGACGAGGTGGAAACGGTCAACGACCTGTACGCGGTGGACGGCAGCGGCAAGCTGGTGGGCGTGGTGTCGCTGCGCGAGGTCGTCACCAGCTCGCCAGAGCGGCACATTGACGAGATCATGGAAGCGGACGTGATCACCGCCGCGCCGGAGCTTGATGAGGAACTTGTGGCGCGGATGATCGCGCGCTACGACTTTCTGGCGATGCCGATTGTGGCCGCCGACGGCCAGATGCTGGGCATCATCACCGTTGATGACGCGATTGATGTGCTGGCCGAGGAACACACCGAGGACATGCTGCGCTTCGGCGGCATTAAAAGCGGCGATGGCATCAACCAGCCGTATTTCACCACCCCGATCCGCCTGATTCTGGGGCGGCGGCTGCCCTGGCTGGTGCTGCTGTTCGCGGCGGGCACGCTCACCGGCAGCGTTTTGCAGCATTTTGAGGGCGAGCTGGAAAAGGCCGTCGCCCTGACGTTCTTTATCCCGCTGCTGATCGGCATGGGCGGCAACACCGGCGCGCAGACCGTCTCGACCATCATTCGCGGGATCGCCGTGCACGACATCCGCTTCCGCGATATCGGGCGCGTGGTGCTGCGCGAGCTGTTCAGCGGCGTGCTGCTGGGCGTGGTGCTGGGCGCGATCGGCTTTGCCTACGCCTACGTCTGGACGGGCGACCAGCGCATCGCGCTGGTGGTCGGGCTGGGCTTCCTGGCGGTCTGCACCTGGGCCAACACCATCGCCGCGCTGATCCCGCTGGTGGCTTTCCGCGTTGGCGTGGACCCGGCGCTGGTGTCAGCCCCGCTGATCAGCACGCTGGTGGACGCCACCGGCCTGTTTATCTATCTGGCGATCGCCGGGACGCTGCTGGGCTTTTGACCGCGCGCCTCACCGCGCCGGGAAAATCTTGCCGGGGTTGAGGATGCCGCGCGGGTCAAGCGTCTGCTTGATGGCGCGCATCACGTCCAGCGCCGCGCCGTGTTCCGCCGGCATGTGCTTCGCCTTGCCGATGCCGACGCCGTGCTCGCCGGTGGCCGTCCCGCCCAGCTCCAGCGCCTTGCGCACGATCAGGTCGTTGATCTGCTGGCGCTGCTCATACTCGGCGGCGCTGGCAAACGGGAACTCAACGTGGATATTGCCGTCGCCGGCGTGCCCGATCATAAAGGCAGTGATGTTCTGCTCGCGCCTGAGCTGCTCCACATAGCTGATCAGCGCCGGGTACGCGCTGATCGGCACGGCCACGTCGTTGATAAAAAAGCCGTCCTCAGAGTACGTCCGCACCATGATCTCATACGATGAGTGGCGCGCGTGCCACAGCTTTTTGCGCTCGGCGGTGTCGGTGGTGGCGCGGAAGCTGATCGCGCCCAGCTCAACGCAGATGTCGCGCACGATCTCCAGGCCCAGCGTGAGCGCAGCTTCGTGCGCCGCGTGGAACTCCATGAACAGCGTCGGGTGGTCGCTGAGGTCCACGCCTTCGGCGGCGCGTAGCATGGCGGCGTGCGCGGCGTCAATCAGCTCCAGCGCCGCCGGGTCCAGCCCGCTGCCGCGAATGGCGACCACCGCCTCGACCGCCGCCTCAACGCTGTCGAACGCCGCCAGCGCCGCGCTCATGTGCTGCGCCACCGGGACCAGCTTGAGCGTCGCCTCGGTGATGACGCCCAGCGTGCCCTCGCTGCCGACGAACAGGTGCAGCAGATCATAGCCCGCCGACTGCTTGACCGAGCGCGACCCCACGCGGATCAGCCGCCCGTCGGCCAGCGCCACCTGCATTTGCAGCACGTTGTCCTTGCTGGCCCCGTATTTCACGGTGCGGATGCCGGCGGCGTTGTTCGCCAGCATGCCGCCGATGGTAGCGTTAGCGCCGGGGTCCGGCGCGAAGAACAGCCCATAGCGGGCAAGCTGTTCGTTCAGGTCCTCGTGGCACACGCCCGGCTGGACCGTCACCTGGAAGTCGTCGGCGTGCACGGCGACCACGCGGTTCATGCGCTCGAAGGACATGACGATTCCGCCGCGCAGCGGAATCGGGTTGCCCTCCAGCGACGTGCCCACGCCCCAGGGCGTCACCGGGATGCGCCGCGCGTTCGCCAGCGCCAGCGCCGCCGCCACCTGCTCGGCGGTCTGCGGCCAGACGACGACCTCGCCGCGCTGCCCGGCGTGGTGCGATTGGTCGTGGGCGTGCAGGTCAAGGTCGGCCTGGGCTGTGCTGACGTGCGCGGCGCTGAAAATCGCCGTCAGCGCCGCCGTGACCTCCGGCGTGACGGGCGCGTACACTGTGCTGTCGTTCATAAGGGGCCTCCGCGCTGTGTGGAAAGGGTGTCTGGCGGCGGCGAAACGCTGGCCGCGCCAGGGCCGGCAATCAGGTCGTTGATTGTAGCGCGGGCGCGTGTATAATGCCTAGCGTTCCCCCGCGGCCCTGGCGCTGAGGGGAAATGCCGCGAAAGACAGGGCAGCGTATGGATTTCTCCAGCATCAAAGCAGTAATCTCAGATATGGACGGCGTGCTGTGGCGTGGCGACACGCCGCTGCCGGGCCTGGCGCGGTTTTTCGAGACGCTGCGGGCGCGCGCGCTGCCGTTCGTGCTGGCAACCAACAACAGCAGCAAAACACAGGCGGATTACGTGCGCAAGCTGGCGGGCATGGGCGTGACCGGCATCCCGGAGGCCGCCATCGTTACATCAGGGACGGCCACCGCCGCCTACCTGCAGGCGCATTACCCGCCGGGCACGCGGGTGCATGTTTTCGGCGGCGAGGGGCTGAGCGCCGTGATCGCCGCCGCCGGCTTCACGCTGGCCGACACCGCCGCGCGCGTTGTCGTCGCCGGGATGAAGTGGAACCTGACGTATGACGACATCAAGGTCGCCAGCCGTCTGATCGCCGCCGGGGCCGACTTTATCGGCACGAACCCGGACGCGACCTTTCCGCTGGCGGACGGCCTGGCCCCCGGCGCGGGCAGCATGATCGCCGCGCTGCAAACCGCCGCCGGGCGCGCGCCGCTGATTATCGGCAAGCCGCACCCGCCGATGTTCGAGGCGGCGCTGGCCGCGCTGCACACGGCCCCGGCCGCGACGCTGATGATCGGCGACCGCCTCAACACCGATATTGCCGGCGCGGCGGCCTGCGGGCTGCGCACCGCGCTGGTGCTGACCGGCATTTCTACAGCGGCAGAGGCGAACGACGGCGTGCAGCCTGACGCGGTGTTCGATGGCCTGCCGGCGCTGGTGGACGCGCTCGCCGCCGTATGACCGCGCCAGCCACATTGACCCGGCGGGCTTTCCTGGCGCTGGCGGCGGCGCTGGCGGGCGGGGCGGCGCTGCCGCTGTGGCGCGCGCGCGCCCAGGGCGACTGGAGCGAGGAAGCGCCTATCGCCGCCGATATGCGCGCCGACCTGGAGGCGTTTATCGGCGGCCGCAGCATAGCGCTCGATTTCCGCGGCTTCGACAGCGCCTACGCCGAGCGTTTCCGCATCCAGATCAACGCCGACAGCCTGATGCCGGTCGCGAGCTGCTTCAAGGCGTTCGCCGTCCTTTACTACTATCTCAACACGCCGCCGGATGCCTGGGATGACGGCGCGAACACGCCGCTGTACCGCATGGCCGTCTACAGCGATAACGGCGCGACCGGCGTGATGCTGGCCGACGTGGCCGAGCGCATCCCCGGCCCGGAAAACGCGATTATCAAGTTCAACAATTTCCTGCATCAGACGATGGGCCTGACCAGCGGCCTGCACACCTGGAATCACACCGGCAGCCCAACTATCGGGATGGCGGACCCGCGTTTCGCGCCGTCGGCGGCCAGCGGGCGCGTGGTGCGCGTGCGCGGCAGCGACTACCAGGTGGACAACGTGTTCACCGCCGCTGACCTGGCGCGCGGCTACGATTTCATCCTGCGCGGCGAGCATTACACATCTTCCGAGACGTTCCGGCAGGCCGCGCGCGCCACCAGCATCCTGTTGAGCATCCCCGCGCTTGAGATCGGCTACGTGTCGCCGATTGAGCGCGTCTACGCGCCGGGCTACATGGGCAAGGATGGCATTCTGCCCGCTGACATGATCGCCACCGGGCGGGTTGTGAATGACGCCGGCGTGCTGCGCGCCGGCGATCACCGCTTTATCGTGGCGTTTCTGTCCGCTGGCGTGGGCGACAGCAACGCCCTGGACGCGCTGGCGGAGGTTGTGCGCCAGATAGGTGTCTATCTGGCGGCGGCCTGAGCGCGCTCAGCGGCGGCCAGCGGCGCGGTGCGCCATCCGAATCGGCTCTGGCAGGCGGTAGCGCGGCGTGCAGGCGAGCGTCAGCGCCACCGCCGAGTCTAAATCAATGCGGTGGCCCGACGAGATATAGACCGGCTTAACCCCCACCCGCGTCCGCAGCACCACGCCGATCAGCTCGCCGTGATGCTGCACCGGGCTGCGCGCGCCGCGCGTGTTGTCGGGCGCGCTGTAAGTGCCGACGAAATGCGTCTTGCCGCAGCCGACTGTGGGCCGGTCCAGCCACAGGCCCATGTGCGCCGCGATCCCCAGGCGGCGCGGGTGCATGATGCCCATGCCGTCGAACAGGAACACGTCAGGCTCAGCCTGGAGGCGTTTGAAGGCTTCTTCCAGCACCGGCCCCTCGCGGAAGGTGAGCAGGCCGGGGATGTAAGGAAACGGCGTGGGCTGCGCCACCGTGACCGTTTCCACCAGCGCCAGCTCAGGGAACGTCACGACGATGACCGCCGCCTGTGAGATATTGTCTTTGACGCCGACGTCAACGCCGGCCACCAGCCGCACGCGGTCCAGCGCCAGCGGCGGCCCGGCGATGATCTGTGTCGCCAGCCGCTTTTGAAGCGCGATGGCGGCCTGTGGTGTCAGGTTCCAGTCGTGCAGGTGCGAGATGTGCATCAGATAATCAGGTTTACCCCCAGGACAAGCAGCAGCAGCAGGACGATACGCCGGAACAGCGCCGGGTCAATGAAGCGGTCGAGCGCGATGCCCGCCGCCAGCCCCAGCGCGACGCCCGGCAGCGCCACGAGAAACGAGCGGAACACCAGCGGCGTGTAATGCTGCGCCAGCGCGTGCGCCGCCATCACCGTGAGGTTGTTGAGCATGAAGAACCCCTGCAGGTTGCTGCGGAAGGCGGCGGGCGGCCAGCGTTTGCAGTTTCCGTAGATCACCACGACCGGCCCAGGGATGTTGTAGGCCCCGCTGAGCAGCCCGCCGGCGAAGCCGAAGCCGTAAGCCCAACGCGGGCTGCGCAGCTCAGGCAGGCGCAGGTTGAACAGGGCGTACAGCGCGTAGGCGACGATGACCGCGCCCAGCGCCGCGCGCGTGATCTGCTCGTCAACGCGCGTGAGGACCAGCACGCCGATTGGAATGGCGACGACCGCCGCCGCCGACAGCCGCCCCACCATGCGCAGGTCAAGGGCGCTGCGGAAGCGCAGCAGCAGCACCGTCTGCGTGATGACCGCCGTCAGCGGAATCAGCGCGGCGGTGTTCTGCGCGCCCAGCGGCTCGGTGAGCAGGGGCACGGCCACCAGCGCGGCGCCGAAGCCGGCGACGCTCTGCGTGAAGTTGGCGGCGAACATGATGAGGATCAGCGTCAGCGGGTTCATTCAGCGTCACCGGGGCGCAGCAGCGTCAGGCCGCCCGGCGCGGGCGGGACCTGAAGCGTCCCGTTTACGCCCTCCAGCACCACCCGTCCGTTGTCCAGGCGCAGGTCAAGGAACGTGTCCGGCGCGACCAGCACCTTGAACACGGCGCGCGCCAGGCTGCCGACCAGCGGGCGGCGCCGGGCCACGATATACACGCCGGCCTCGTCCTGGTCGGCGGCCACCCGCCAGCCGAAGGCGGCCTGCAGCAGCACGGTGATCTCGATGCGCGGCTGCTGCCAGCGCGTCACCTGCACCTCGGCCTGTTCGGCGCGCAGGTAAAACGTGACCGGCCCCAGCGTCGAGAAATAGTAGGATTGGCGGCGGTGGGCGATCTCGCTCAGCTCGGCGGCGGCGCTCACGGTTTGCCACAGCGCCGCCAGGCGCGGGGCGGGCATATTTTTCATGGCTCGACCGCCAGCAGCCAGCCGCGCACCATGTCCGCCGCCGCCTGCGGCTGCTCCAGCAGCAGCATGTGGCCGCCGCCCTCAACTGCCATGAGCTGCGCGCCGGGGATCAGGTCGCGCAGTTCCTCGCTCTGGCGGAAGGGCGTCATGCGGTCGCGCGTGCCGCCGATGATCAGCGTCGGGGCGCGCACGCGGCCAAGCTGGTCGCGCACGTCGAAGCTGGCGCAGGCGCGGAAGTCGTTGTAATACACGTCGGGGTTGGTCTCTAGCTGGCGGCGCAGGCTGAGGCGCTGCTGCTGCTCATAGCCTTCGGCCCACTGCCAGCCGACGATCTGGGCGACGGTGGCGGCGAAGTCGGCGCGCAGGCCGGTCAGGATGGCCGGGTTGACGTTGAGGCGGGCCGCCGTGCCCACCAGCACCAGCCCGGCGACGCGGTCCGGGTAGTGGAGCGCCAGCAGTTGGGCCACCGCGCCGCCCATGCTGTGGCCCAGCATCACGGCGCGCGCCAGCCTGAGCTGGTCCAGCAGGGCGATGATGGCGGCGGCGTAAGCGCCGATAGCGTCGTGGCCGGCCCCCGCGCTTTTGCCGTGGCCGGGCAGGTCGGGCGCGACAGCGTTGGCCTCGGCCATGCGCCGCAGCTCAGCGGGCCAGTCAAGGTGGCTGCTGCCCGCGCCGTGAATCATGAGCGTCGGCGTGCGGTGCACGGTCGGGTCACGGTGGTCGGCATACCAGATGCCGGTCTGCTGCTGCATAGGCATACCAGTTCATCCCTTCGACAAACGCGGCTGCCCCCGGATTTTAACGCAAACGGCGCGCGGGGGGGAAATCGCGCCTGGTCAGGGCTGCGCCGCCTCCAGGATGATGATCGCGATTTCCGGGCGCGCGTTGAAGCGCAGGTGCGGCCAGATCGTCCCCAGGCCGCTGGTGGTGTACTGCGCCATCGCGCCGACCTGGCAGCGCCCGGCGGGGTAGTAGCGGCCGTAAGTCGGCAGCACCGGCGCGCCCAGCAGCGGCAGGCGCACCTGCCCGGCGTGCGTGTGGCCGGAGAGCTGCAGGCCGAAGCGCCCGGTGGGCGCGCTGATATCGGCGAAGTCCGGCTCGTGGGCCAGCAGCACGGCGGCCCCGTCGGGCGGCAGCGCGTCCAGCACGCGGTCGAGGCAGGCGCGGCCAGCGGCCACGTCGTCCACGCCGGCGATGTGCAGGCAGCCCGCGCCGCGCCGCAGCGTGTGAACGGCGTTCGCCAGCTCAAGCACGCCGGCCTGCGCCAGCGCCTGGCGCACAGCGTCGGGCGCGCGGCGGTAATCATGGTTGCCCAGCACCGCCACCGCGCCGTCCGCCGCGCGCAGCGCCGCCAGCGCGCCGGTGAGGTCGGCGGCGGCGGCGCCGTCCGCCTCAATGAAATCGCCCGTGAACGCCACCAGATCAGGGCGCAGCGTGTTGACCAGCGCGACGATGTCGTGCAGGCGCGCGGGCGTCATGCCGCCGCCCAGGTGGATGTCGCTGAGGTGGGCGATGCGGTAGTCGTGGAAGGCGGGGTGCAGGCCCGGCAGGCGCACCGGCACGTAGCGCACGCGCAGCCAGCGCGGCTCGACGCGGCTGGCGTAGAGAAGGGCGGCTCCCGCCAGCCCCGCGCCTAACAGGGCCGGCAGCCGCCAGCGGTTCCGGGCAGCAGACATAACACGTCTCCGTGAGCGTTCGGCGTCAGCGAATGAGTTTACCGGAGAACAGGGCGGCGCGCCCAGGCCGGGCTGGCCGATTTGTGCGCCGCCGCTGGCCGTGTAGGTAATGTCTAAGAAATGCGCGCGCCGTGTTGACGCCGTCTGCCACTTGACCCTACAATAACAGTTAGAGAAGTGTAACCAGACGTAAAATCTAACGGGGCGGCAGGCCCCGTCTGTAATGGAATGGGACAATGGCGAAGAATCACTACGAAACCCTGGGGGTAAGCAAGACCGCCACCGACAAGGAACTTAAACAGGCGTTCCGCCGCCTGGCGAAAAAGTATCACCCGGACGCGAACCCGGATAACCCACAGGCCGAGGCCCAGTTCAAAGAGATCAACGAGGCCTACGAAGTCCTCAGCGACAAAGAGAAGCGTGCCCAGTATGACCAGCTCGGCAGCGCGTACCAGCAGTTCGGCGGGACGGGCGGCCCGCGTTATTACACCAATGTGGACGTGGACGAGAGCGCCTTTGCCGACATCCTTGAGTCGATGTTCGGCGGTTTCGGGCGCGGCGGGCGCGGGCAGCAGGCTTACACACGCCCGACGGCGGTCGAGGGGCGCGATATCGAGCAGCCGGTGACGATCAGCCTGCGCGAAGCCTACGAGGGCGCGGTGCGGCTGGTGAGCCGCGACGGGCGCAAGGTGAAAGTCACGATTCCGCGCGGCGCGGCCACCGGCACGAAGGTGCGGCTGGGCGGCGAGGGCGAGCCGGGCGCTGCCGGCGGACGCCCCGGCGACCTGTACCTGGTGGTCGAGGTCGAAGAGGACCCGCGCTTCAGGCGCCAGGGCGACGACCTGTACGTCGATGTGGACGTGGACCTGTTTACGGCGCTGCTGGGCGGCACGGCGAGCGTGCCCACGCTGGCGCGCCCGGTCAGGCTCAAAGTCCCGGCGGGCACGCAGTCAGGCCGGCTGTTCCGCGTGGCCGGCAAGGGGATGCCGAAGCTGCGCCAGGCCGACGCGCACGGCGACCTGTACGCCCGCGCGCTGATCAAAATTCCAGCGCAGCTCACCGACGAGCAGCGCCAACTGGTAGAGAAGCTGCGCGATTCGCTCGCGTGACAGCCGCCCGCCGGGCGGCCGTAGACGACGCCAAAGACGGTGTTACAATCAGGACGCGGTTATGATGAGGTGCTTCGATGCGAGTGACCCTGGCGATTGCGGCGCTGCTGGCGCTGGCCGCGTGCGCGCCCGCCGCGCCGCCCCTGGCGCACAGCACACCTGCCGCCGCCCTCACCCTTAACACGGCTTACCAGCCGCCGACGCCGGTCGCGGACCAGGTGATCGCGGCGGCGGACGCCGAATACGCGCTGCTGACCAACATCTACGAGCGCGTCGCGCCGGCGGTAGTTAACATCGAGGTGCGCGCCGCCCAGACGTCAGACATCACGGACGTGGGGCGCGGCTCTGGCTTTGTTTACGACAGCGAAGGCCACATCATCACCAACGCGCACGTAGTCAGCGGGGCGGCGCGCATCGCCGTGACGTTTAACAGCGGCTATATCGCCGAGGCCGCCGTCGTAGGCACGGACCCGTTCAGCGACCTGGCCGTGATCCGCGTGAACGTGGACCGCGAGCGCCTGTTCCCGGTGGCGTTTGGCGACTCCGACGCGGTGCGCGTGGGCGAGCGCGCGATCGCCATCGGCAACCCCTTCGGCCTCAACAGCTCAATGACGGTGGGTATTATCAGCGGGCTGGGGCGGCAGCTTCCGTCGGCTGAGCTGCTCGACATCACCGCCATTCGCGGCTTCAACAACCCCTCCATCATCCAGGTGGACACCGACATCAACCCCGGCAACTCCGGCGGGCCGCTGCTCAACTCGCGCGGCGAGGTGATCGGCGTGAACGCCGCGATCCGCACCGACACTGGCGTGTTTCAGGGGGTGGGCTTCGCGATCCCGGCGCGGACGGTGCAGCGCGTCGTGCCAGAGCTGATCGCTAACGGCCGGGTGGAGTATGCCTGGCTGGGCATTTCGGCGCTGCGCGAAGAAGACGGCTTCGGCGTGGCCGCGCTGGCCGAGCCGCTGAACCTGCCGGTCGAAAGCGGCGTGCTGGTCAACCTGGTGACGCTTGGCTCGCCGGCGGACAAAGCCGGGCTGCGCGCTGGCACGTATGAAGCCGACGTGCGCGGCGCGCCGATCTGCGCCGGCGGCGACATCATCATCGCCATTAACGGCGTCTACGTGCGCAACATGGACGAGCTGGTGGCCTATTTAGTGGTGAACACCGCGCCGGGCGACGCCGTGACGCTGCTGGTGGTGCGCGGCGAGGAAACGCTGGAAATCCCGATGACGCTGGAGGCGCGCCCGACGGGCCAGGTGGGCGACTCCGTCAACGGCTGCCAGGTGGATTCTTAGGCGGCGCGCATGAACCACATCCCCACGCTGACAACGCCGCGCCTGCTGCTGCGGCGCTTTGACGCCGCCGACGCGCCGGCGCTGCAAACGCTGGTGAGCGACCGGCGCATCGCCGCCACCACGCTCAACATCCCGCACCCTTACCCCGACGACGGCGCGCTGACGTTCATCCTGCTGACGCACGAAAGCGCCGCCAGCGGCGCGGCCTTTTCCTTCGCGGTGGTCCGCCGGGCGGACGCCGCGCTGCTGGGCGCTGTTGGCCTGCACCCGCTGCCGGCGCTGCAGGCGGAGATCGGCTACTGGATCGGCGTGCCGCACTGGGGCCAGGGGTATGCCAGCGAGGCGGTGCGCCGGGTGATCGCCTTTGGCTTCAACACGCTGCGGCTTAACCGCATCTACGCCAACTATTTCACCACCAACCTGGCCTCTGCCCGCGTGATGCACAAGGTCGGCATGGTTTACGAGGGGACGATGAAAGGCCACATCCGCAAGTGGGGCGCGTACCTGGACCTGGGGTTTTACAGCATCCTGCGGGCAGATTATGAGGCGCAGCCGTATGATAGCGCTTGAGACCAGCCGCCTGCTGCTGCGCCCTTTCACGCCCGCCGACGCGCCAGACCTGCACCGCCTGCTCAGCGACCCGGCGGTGTCGGGCACGCTGATGGATGTGGACGGCCCGCTGACGCCGGCTGACGCCGAGCAGATGATCGCCCGCTGGCAGGCGGCGACAGCGCGCGGCGAGGCGCTCATCTACGCTGTGCTGCGCCGCGCCAGCGCCACCCTGGTGGGCTACATTGACATTCAACTGACGCCCGAACACCAGCGCGGCGAGATCGCCTACTGGATCGGCCAGCCTTACTGGTGGCAGGGATATGCCAGCGAGGCGGCGCGCCGGGTGGTGCATTACGGCTTTATGGACCTGGAGCTTAACCGCGTCCATGCCCGCTGCCTGCGGCGCAGCGAGGCGGCGGCGCGCGTGCTGGCGAAGGCGGGCCTGCGCTACGAGGGCACGCACCGCCAGGGCGCGTTCAAGAACGGCCAGTTCGAGGACGTGGCATTCTACGGCGTGGTGCGCGCCGACTACAGGCTGCCCTGACGGGGCGGCCAGGCCCGCGCCCGGCGCGGCGGTTGCCGGCCCTGGCGAAAGAATGATACAATACTACCATGATGGCGATAGACATATACCGGTATCACCCCCGCGCGCGCCTGGGCGCGCGGCCCGCGTCCCCCCTTCCGTGTGATGTCTGGCAGCACAGCTTAGCGGCTGTTGGCGAGGGGGTGGGATGATGGGCGAAGATGTGCGCGCGCTCAAACTTCAGGACCTGCCGGCGCTGAAACGCCTGCTGGACGCGGGCGTTACGCTTGACAGCGAGCTAGCTTTCACGCGCGCTGACGACCGGCCAGACCCGCTGACCAGCTACTTTCTGCCGCCGCGCGGCCTGCACACCCTGGTGGCCCGCAGCGGCCAGCAGATCGTGTTTGGCCAGTTCCGCCTGCGCGCCGACGACACCCACGCCCGCATCATGTATATCGCGCCGGGCCTGGAGCACGACGCCGACGACACCGTCTGGCTGAACCTGCTGGACGCTGTGGCTGCTGAAGCGGGCCGGCGCGGCGCGCACATGCTCACCGCCGAGATTGACGAACACCTGGAGCTGTTCAGCACGCTGCGCGTGGCGGGCTTCGCGATCTACGCCCGCCAGGAGATCTGGCAGCGCCGGGCCGGTCCGCTGCCCCGCCTGGGCATGGACACGGTTGAGCTGGCGGTCGAGACCGCCGCTGACGCGCACGGCGTCCAACTGCTGTATTCCAATATCGTCCCCCGGCTGGTGCAGCCAATCGCGCTGCCGCCCTGCCACAGCGAGGGGCTGATCTACCGCAAGAACGAGCGCGTTGAAGGCTATATTGCTATTTCTGAGGGCCGCAGCGGCATTTACCTGACGCCGTACCTGCACCCTGATGTGTTCAGCGAGGCTGCCGCCATCATCGCGGCGGCGGCGGCCCACGCCAGCCGGCCCGCGCACCGGCCCGTGTACGTGTGTGTGCGCCGCTACCAGGACTGGCTGGAGGATACGCTGGTGGACCTGGGTTTCGAACCCTGGACGCGCCAGGCCGTTATGGTGCGCCATATCGCCGCTGGCGTGCGCGCGGCGGCGTTCGCCCCGCTCAGCCGCCACCTTGAGGCGATTCCGAAACCGGCGCAGCCGCCAGGTGTGACCGAAAGTACGTTTGAGTGACCGGATCAGGAGTGAACGTCTCCCCTTGACAGAGCACCGTATAACTGACGACATTGATAAGCTAAAAGATGTGCTCCCGCGCGAGCTGAGCGACCGGCTCGACGCGCTGGGGCACAGCGACGACCTGCTGGAAATTGTGCTTGACCTGGGCCGCCGGCCCACCGCGCGCTTTGTGGATAAAGAGGTGGATCTGCTCGACCGCGAGGTGAGCCGCCACGACATCGACGGCGTGGTCAACCGCATCGGCGCGTTCGACGCCGACAACCGCGCCGGCATGGAGCGCACGCTGCACCGCATTTCCGCGATCCGCAACCGGCGCGGCGACGTGGTCGGCCTGACGTGCCGCGTGGGGCGCGCCGTCTACGGCACGATCGCTATCGTCCAGGACCTGGTCGAAAGCGGCCAGAGCGTGCTGATGATGGGGCCGCCCGGCGTGGGCAAAACGACCATGCTGCGCGAGGCCGCCCGCGTGCTGGCCGAGTCCAAGCGCGTTGTGATCGTGGACACCTCCAACGAGATCGCCGGCGACGGCGACGTGCCGCACCCGGCCATCGGCAAAGCGCGCCGGATGCAGGTCTCGCACCCGGAGCGCCAGCACGAGGTGATGATCGAGGCGGTGGAAAACCACAACCCGGAGGTCATCGTGATTGACGAGATCGGGCGCGCGCTGGAGACGATGGCCGCGCGCACGATCGCCGAGCGCGGCGTGCAGTTGATCGGCACGGCGCACGGCAACGCGCTGGACAACCTGATGCTCAACCCTACGCTGTCGGACCTGGTGGGCGGCATTGAGTCCGTCACGCTGTCTGACGACGAGGCGCGCCGCCGGGGCACGCAGAAAACGGTGCTGGAGCGCCGCGCCCCGCCGACCTTCGACGTGCTGGTGGAGATTCAAACGCGCGACCGGCTGGTGGTGCACGAGGACGTGTCCGCCGCCGTTGACGGCATCCTGCGCGGGCGGCCAATGCCGGTGGAGCTGCGTTCGCGCACCGAGCAGGGCGAGATCGCGGTGGAGATTCAGCAGCCCGAAACCAGCCTGATCGCCGAGCGCCAGCGCGCCGACGGCGGGCGCAATGGCCGCGGCGCCCGCACGGTGCGCGCGCCGCGCGGCGTCGTCGAGGGCGGCGAGGGCGGCCTGAGCCTGGTCACGCCCAGCGGCGCGCTGCACGGGCTGACGGTGTACGCCTACGGGGTGGCGCGCAACCGCCTGCAGCAGGCTGGCCGGCGGCTGCACGTGCCGCTGCAAATTACCGACGACTTCGCGCAGGCCAACGCCATCGTCACGCTGAAGAACTACTACCGCCGCCGGCCCAAGCTCATCGTGGACGCCGAGCGGCGCGGGATGCCGATCTACGTGCTGCGCGCCAACACCGCCACGCAGATGGAGAACTTCCTGATTGACATCTTCGAGCTGGAGGTCAACGCCGCGCCGTCGGCGGCGCTGTTCGATGACGCCCTGCGCGAGGCTGAGAACGCCATCAACCGCGTGCTGGCCGGCGACGAGGCCATCGACCTGACGCCGCAGCCGTCGGAGGTGCGCCGCCGCCAGCACGAGCTGGCAAGCCGCGCGCGCCTGGTGTCGGAGAGCTTTGGCCGCGAGCCGCTGCGCCACGTCCGCATTTCGCGCGTGGGCTGACAGCGCCCATGTTCATCACCTTCGAGGGGCTGGACGGCAGCGGCAAGACCACGCAGATTCAGCGCGCCGCCGCCTGGCTGCGCGCGGCGGGCCACGATGTGCTGCTCACGCGCGAGCCGGGCGGGACCGCTATCGGCGACCAGATTCGCGCGGTGCTGCACGACCTGAACAACGCCGAGATGCACCCGCGCGCCGAGCTGCTGCTCTACAATGCCTCGCGGGCGCAGCTTGTGGCCCAGGCGCTGCGCCCGCACCTCGCCGCCGGCGGGCTGGTGCTGTGCGACCGCTTCTACGACTCGACGCTGGCCTATCAGGGCTACGGGCACGGCCTGGAGCTGGACGCGCTGCGCGCCATCGTGACGTTCGCCACCGGCGGCCTGCGCCCGGACCTGACGGTGCTGCTGGATATCACGCCCGAAGAAGGGCTGCGCCGCCGCCGCCAGGCGTCGCTGTTTGGCGAGGAATGGAACCGGCTGGACGACATGGAGCTGGATTTTCACCGGCGGGTGTACACCGGCTATCAGGCGCTGGCCCAGGCCGAGCCGGGGCGCTGGGCCAGTGTGGACGCCAGCGGCAGCCTGGACGCGGTGGCGGCGGCGGTGCGCGCGCTGCTGAGCGCGCGCGTGCCCGCGCCGGCTTAGGCGTCGGCGGATTCGCCGCCGCTGTCGTAGACCTGCCGGTGCAGCTCGCTGACTTCGCCCGCGTCGCCCTTTTCCAGCACCGACAGCATCTCGCCCGCCGACATGTCCGCGTAGCTGGCGCTGCCCGCGCGGGCGATGCGCACGCTGGTGATAACGCGCGTCAGGTCGGCGGCGCCGCAGTGTGGGCAGGTGGGCACAGCCTCATCGTAGGCTTTGTAGGACCTGTAAAACAGGGTCAGCGCCTGGCCGCAGGCGTTGCAGCGAAAATCGTAGCTGGGCATAACTGTGCGCTCTGTTTCGGATGCATACCTGCATTATAGCAAGAGGCTGCAAGAATCATGAACGAAACCCCGCCGCCCCGCCGCCGTCACCCGCTGGAAACCGGGCCAGCGCGCCCCGCCGCGCCGCCGCCCGCCGGCAGCCCCGGCGCGCCGCAGCGCCCGCGCGTTCTGCTGGTCGGCGCAGCGGTGCGCCCGCTGGTGGTGTGGGCGCTGATCGCCGTCAATGTGGCGGTGTTCGCGGCCGGTTTTCTGCTGCCGAATGCGGGCGACTGGCTG
Source organism: Anaerolineae bacterium (assembly GCA_048499435.1). Taxonomy (GTDB): domain Bacteria; phylum Chloroflexota; class Anaerolineae; order Aggregatilineales; family Phototrophicaceae; genus DAOTWC01. The sequence continues at coordinate 854,243 of JASNZW010000001.1, read as the reverse complement.
TTCCTCAACGGGGCCAGCCGCGCGCACGAGGTGCTGGTGCTGGGCCAGTATCACCGCCTGTTCACCGCCATGTTCCTGCACGCCGGGCTGATGCACATCTTCTTCAATATGTACGCGCTCTACCTGTTCGGCAGCATCCTGGAGCCGATGTTCGGCCACCTGCGCTTCGCCATCATCTATCTGCTGGGCGGGCTGACTGGCTCGGCGCTGAGCGTTATCCTGGGCAACCCGAACCCGTCACCCCTCGCTATCGCGATGTTTACGGGCGCGTCGGTCGGGGCGTCAGGGGCGGTGTTCGCCATCTTTGGCGCGGAAATGGTGTTTATCTACCGCCATCGCGACCTGCTGGGCGAGCGCGGGCGGGCGCAGCTGCGCAGCCTGCTGCTGATGCTGGGGCTGAACCTGCTGATCGGGGTCGCCAGCACCGCGCCGGGGGCCGCCGTCAGCATCGACAACTGGGCGCACCTGGGCGGTCTGGCCGGCGGCCTGGCGCTGACGTGGCTGATCGGCCCGCGCTTTGTCCTCCAGGCCGACCCGCTGCGCCCCGGCCTGCTGATCGCGCGCGACGCGACGCTGACCAACCGGCGCGAATCACTGGCCGTCGTCTACGCCCTGGCGCTGGTCGGCGCGCTGCTGGTGGCCACCTTCCTCGCCCGCTGAGGCGCGGCGGAGCTGCTCCAGCTCGTGGCGCAGCAGGGCGATCTGCTGGGCGGTGTTCTTGTTTTCCTGGTCCAGCCGCGTGATCACGGTGGAGAAGTGCAGCAGGATCAGCAGGACGAACAGCATCGCCACCAGAAACAGCGCGCTGGGCGGGTAGAAGATGCCGATGGCGTTCGCCAGCACGTCCAGTATTGGGCGCGACACGCTCAGCACGATCAGCACAACGGCGGTTGCCAGCCACAGCAGCGAGTATTCCTCGCGCAGGCGGCGCTGGCGCACCAGCTCCAGCACGAACAGCAGCGCCGCCGCCGCCCCCACCAGCCCGAAAACCATCGTCCGGTCAATCATCGCCCGTCCCTCGCCCGTCGTCGCGTCCAGAGTTTATTATAGCGGCGGGCTTTACAACAGCGGCAGTTGTTTTGGCGGTTCAGCGGGCTTATCCGGCGCGGCGGGCGCAGCCGGCGGCGGGGCTGACGCAGCGCGGCGGGCTTTGACCTCCGCGATGATCGCCGGCAGGCGGCGGATGTCGGCCTCCATGTCGCGGCGCAGCGCTGGGTTGCGCAGCGCGGCTGCCGGGTGGAACAGCGGGTAATAGGCGCAGCGCGCGTCGTAGCGCGGCTGGCCGTGAATCTGCGTGATCCTGCCGTTGGGGAAGTAGCGCGCCATGCTGAAGCGCCCCAGTGTGACGATCACCGCCGGGTCAATCAGCGCGAGCTGCTCGTCGAGGTACGGCTTGCAGGCCGCGATCTCGTCGGGCAGCGGGTCGCGGTTGTCGGGCGGGCGGTGCTTGACGACGTTGGTGATGAACACCTGCTCGCGCTTCAGGTTGATGAGATTCAGCAGGTAGTTGAGGTACTCGCCGCTGCGCCCGACAAACGGCAGCCCCTGCCGGTCCTCGTTCTGGCCCGGCCCCTCGCCGACAAACACGATCTCGGCGTAGCTGTCGCCCGCGCCGGGGACGGGGTTGGTGGCCCCCTGGTACAGGCGGCACAGCGTGCAAACGCGAACACGTTGGGCGATCGCCGCGAGGGCGGCGGCGCGGTCAGTCATGGCGGGTCCCCTTGCTCTACACGCGCTGATAATACCGGCTGGCGGGCGATAACACAATCAAGCCGCGCCTTATCACCGGCGGCCGTAGCCGGTAAAATAGGCGCTGGCCTGGACCAACCGGAAGCGAATGAGCCATGACCTGCATCCTGGGCATTGAGACATCGTGCGACGAAACCGCCGCCGCCGTCGTGATCGACGGCAAAACCATTGCCGCCAACGTCGTCGCCTCGCAGATTGATCTGCACGCGCGCTACGGCGGCGTGTTCCCGGAGATCGCCTCGCGCGCGCACGCTGAGGCGATCAGCGCGGTCGTTGGGCAGGCCATGCGCGACGCCGCCACCAGCTACGACAAGCTGGACGCGGTGGCGGTCACGCGCGGGCCGGGGCTGGTGGGGTCGCTGCTGGTGGGGCTGAACTTCGCCAAAGGCGTGGCGCTGGCGGCGGACAAGCCGCTGCTGGGCATCAACCACCTGGAGGGGCACGTTTACTCGCTGTGGCTGGCCGAGCAGCAGCGGGCGATCACGTTCCCTGTGCTGGTGCTGATCGTCAGCGGCGGGCACACCGAGCTGCTGCTGATGGCCGGCCACGGCCAGTATCAGCGGTTGGGCGGCACACTGGACGACGCCGCCGGCGAAGCCTTCGACAAAGTGGGGCGGCTGCTGGGGCTGCCGTTCCCTGGCGGCCCGAATATCGAGCGCGCGGCGCTGAACGGCAACGCCGCCGCCTACGACTTCCCGCGCCCCAAGCGCGACGACAGCTACGACTTCAGCTTTTCTGGCCTCAAGACCGCCGTCATGCGCGAGGCGACGGTGCTGCCCGCCAGCGACGCCCGCCGCCAGCGCGGCGCCGAGAAGAAGGCGCAGCTGCGCTCTGGCATTTCGGTGGCCGATGTCGCCGCCAGCTTTCAGCAGGCGCTGGTGGACACGCTGGTAGACAAGACCGCGCGCGCCGCCAAAGCGCACAACGTCACCGAGATCCTCATGGCGGGCGGCGTGAGCGCCAATCAACTGCTGCGGCGCACGCTGCTGCGCGAGGCCGGCCTGCCGGTGCGCTATCCGCCGCTGAATTTATGCACCGACAACGCCGCCATGATCGCCGCCGCCGCGCATTTCCGCTATGAGGCGGGCCTGCGCAGCGGCCTGGAGATCGAGGCGCTGCCTATGTGGCCGCTCAACAACGAGACGTACACGAGCGCCTGACGCGCGCGGCTTATTCCAACTGCAGCGCCACGTCCGTCAGCGCCAGCTCGTGCCCGGCCTGCGCCGAACGGTAGCACGCTTCGATGATCTGCGAGCGCCGCAGCGCCGCGATGCCGTTGTGCGCCGCCCAGTCGCCGCTGCGCACGACCGCCAGGAAGTCGCTGATCACGCCCACGTGGCCGGTCCCCTGCGCGACCTGCGGGCGCGTCACTGAGGGCACGCCGCCGGTGTCGCCGTAAATGCGCAGCGTGTCCTGCCAGCCGTAATTAACCACTTCGATGTCCGCGCCGCCGTCCGTCCCGTACAGCGACACACCGAAGTCGTCGTTGTGCCGCCCGTACACCGCCCAACTGGCCTCCAGCAGCAGCGTGATGCCGTTCGACAGGCGGATGAACGCCGTCGCCAGGTCCTCGACCTCGTAGGCGGCCTGGCCGGCGCTGTCGCCGCGCCCGCCGCGCCCGCGCGGCCCCAGCTCGGCGTAGGTGGCGGCGCTGACGGCGCTCACTTCCGGCTCGCCCAGCAGGTACAGCGCCATGTCGAGCACGTGGACGCCCAGGTCAATCAGCGGGCCGCCGCCGGCCAGCGCGCGCGTGGTGAACCAGCCGCCCATGCCCGGAATGCCGCTGCGCCGCATCCAGGTGGCTTTGGCGTGGTAGATGTGGCCCAGGCCGCCCTGGTCAATGTGCGCCTTGAGGGCGCGCACGTCGCCGCGCTGACGGTGGTTAAATGCCACCGCCAGCGCGCGGTTCGCGCTGATGGCGGCGCGCACCATCGCCGCGCCCTCGGTTAGCTCGCGCGCCAGCGGCTTCTCGCACAGCACATGCCGGCCGCTGTTCAGCGCCGCGATCGTTACCGGCGCGTGCAGGTGGTTGGGCGTGGCGACGCTGATGATGTCCAGGTCGTCGCGCGCGAGCAGGTCGTCGTAATTGGTATAGGTGTGCGGAATACGGTGCTTGCTGGCCAGCTCCGCCAGGCGGCTTTCGCGCGGGTCAGCGATAGCCACCAGCTCGACATCAGGGTGCTGGCGGTAGGCGATAATGTGCGCCTCGCCCGCCCCGCCAGTGCCGACAACGCCCACACGCAGTTGCTGTTCGCTCATACAGATTTTATCCGTTGGCTGCCTCAGGACCAGGCGCTCATTGTAGCAACCTGCCGCTGGGCCTGGTAGGGCCGCGCGGCGCGGGCTGCCCCGCCCACATTTAATTGTTTTTTCACGTTCGGGCGTTGAAAAACGCGCAGACTATCCTATAATAAGCCCTCACGTCAACCAACTGAATACCTCGGGAAAGGTTGTGCACTATGGTGTCAGGTGTTCAACCCCAACCAGAACGCAAGCGAGGCCGGTCGCGTGGGGTTGTGCTGGCCTTACCGGCTGCGTTCTGGTTGTTTTTCTTCTTTGTTGTCCCGCTCGTGATTGTGTTCGTGGTGAGTTTCCTTACACGCGGGCGCGGCGGGGTAGGTCAGTTACCCTTTACGCTGGAAAACTATGAGCGCGTGTTCAGCGTCTTTCTGGGCGTGATTCAAGGCTCAGTGTGGATCGCGCTGCTGACGACGGTCGTCTGCCTGATTATCGGCTATCCGCTGGCGTTTTTTATCGCCACGCGCCGCCGTCAGTGGGTGCGCACGCTGGCGCTGTTCCTGGTGATTTTGCCCTTCTGGACGAATTTCCTGGTGCGCACCTACGCGCTGCAAACCATTCTGGGGCGCGAGGGCATCATCAACAGCGTGCTGCTGCGCATCGGCTTTACTGATTCGCTCCAGCTTCTCAACACGCCTGAAGCGGTGCTGCTGGGCCTGGTGTACGGCTTCCTGCCGTTTATGGTGCTGCCGATTTACGCATCGGTGGAGCGCTTTGATTTCCGCTTTGTCGAGGCGGCCAACGACCTGGGCGCGAACGACCTGCGCACGTTTATCCGCGTGGTGTTCCCGCTGACGCTGCCGGGCGTGATCGCCGGGTCAATCCTGGTGTTCATCCCCGCGATCGGCGCGTTCGTCACGCCGGACCTGCTGGGCGGCACGCGCGGCATCATGATCGGCAACCTGATTAACGACCAGTTCAAGGGGTCGGGCAACCAGCCGCTTGGCTCGGCGCTGTCCATCGTCATCATGGCGATGGTGATGCTGGCGCTGCTGGTTTATGTTCGCTTTGGTGATCGTGGAGATGACTGACGTGGCCAACCGCACCCTGACGTCCCGGCAGCAGCCGGCCCCGGCGGTCAAGTTCGACACCGCCGCCATCCAGCGCGACCTGCTGGCGCGGCGCATCGGCAAGATCGGACTGCACCTTAACCCGCTGTTCGTTTATTTCTTCCTGTGGGCACCCATCCTCGTTCTTGTGATCTTCTCGTTTAACGCCGGGGCCTCCGTCTCGACCTGGGAGGGGTTCACCACGCAGTGGTACCGCAACATCCTCAACAACTCCATCAGCGCCGGCTCTGAGGCCGGGCGTTTCTCCACCACGCTGATGCTGAACGCGCTGCGCAACAGCCTGATCGTGAGCTTCTCCGCCACCCTGATTTCAACCGTCATCGGCACGATGGTGGCGCTCAGCCTGGCGCGCGGGCGGTTCCCTGGCAAGAAAGTGCTGGACGCCGTGCTGTACCTGCCGGTCGTCATCCCGGAGATCACGCAGGCGGTCTCGCTGGCGATCTTCTTCAAAGTGCTGTTCGATTTCTTCGGCACGCTCACCGGCACGCGCATCAACACCGGCTTCGGCACGATCATCATCGCGCACGTGGCCTTCTGCCTGTCCTACGTGACGATTGTGGTGCGCGCGCGCCTGGCCGACATGAACCCGCGCCTGGAGGAGGCCGCCCGCGACCTGGGCGCGAACGAATGGCAAACCTTCTGGCGCATCATCTTCCCGCTGATCCTGCCGGGCATTGTGGCCGGGGCGCTGCTGGCGTTCACGATCTCGCTGGACGATTTCGTGGTGACGTTCTTCAACGCCGGCATCGGCACCACCACGCTGCCGATCTTCGTTTACGGCATGCTCAAGACGCGCGTGCCGCCGGAGATCAACGCAATCTCGACGTTAATGCTGCTGGCCTCGACCGTGCTGGTGGGCATCTCGCTCGCCATGCAGGGCCGCCGCGCCACAGTCAACACTTAACGTGCTTCCCGTACTGCATTACTTTCAATGGAGGTTAGGATGAACAGACTGCCACTACTGGTGTTCGCGGTGTTAGCTGCCGCTGGGGCGCTGCTGACAGCGCCGCTGGCCGCGCAGGACGCGGTTGAACCGTGGGTGTGCCCGGAAGGCTTCACGGGCCAGCACATCAACGTCTTTAACTGGCCAACTTACATCGCCGAAACCACGATGGATGGCTTCGCCGCTGCGTGCGGTGTCACTTACACCTACGACAGCTATGACAGCGATAAGTCAATGATTACCATCATCCGCCAGGGCAACCCCGGTTTCGACATCGTTGTGCCCAGCGACTATGCCGTTCTGCTGATGATTGATGAGGAACTGCTGCTGCCGCTGGACCACGCGCGCCTGCCCAACCTCGCCAACCTGGCGGCGGACCTGCGCCAGGCCCCCTTCGACCCGGAGAACACCTACAGCGTGCCTTATCTGTGGGGGACGTTCGGCATTGGCTACAGCACCGTGCGCGTTGCCGAGCCAGTGACGAGCTGGATGCAGTTTTTCCAGCACGACGGCCCGGTGGCCTGGGTGGATGACCCGCGCTCGATGTTCGCTATCGCGCTGCTGATGATCGGCGCGGACCCCAACACGCGCGAGCCGGCTGATATCGAGGCGGCGAAAGAGTTCCTCATCGCCAACAGCCGCAACGTGCTGGTGATCGCGACTGACGACGGCCAGGAACTGCTGGCGCGCGGCGAGGTGGATATGGCGTTCGAGTACAGCGGCGACGTGTACCAGATCATCCAGGATTGCGCCTGCGACAGCTTCGCCTACGCCATCCCCGACGAGGGCACGGGCATTTCGGCGGGCTTTATCGGCATACCGGTGGGCGCGCGCAACCCTGAGCTGGCGCACGTTTTCATTGACTACATCCTTGACCCGCAGGTCAGCGCGGACATCGCCAACTACACCGCCTACCCGACGCCTAACCAGACCGCCTTCGACCTGGGCCTGATTGACCCTGACCAGGCGACCAACGCGGGTATTTACCCGCCGGAAGCGGTGCGCGCCAACCTGTTTTTCGTGGAATACCAGGGTGAGGAAATTGACAGCCTGATGAACGCTGCCTGGGATGAGGTCAAAATCAAGGTGGGCAGCTAGCTGGGTGTGTGCTGATTGTCTGTCCTTTACTACTAGGAGCGAACTGCAAGATGCGCGTCAGAATTGTTCTGCTCATTACCGTGCTGCTGGCCCTGGCTGTGCCGGCGACCGCCCAGGACTCTGAACCCTGGGTGTGCCCCGACGGCTTCCAGGGCCAGAGCATCAACGTCTTTAACTGGACGACGTATATCGCCGAAGACACGATGGACAACTTCGCTGCCGCCTGCGGTGTCACCTACACCTACGACAACTTCGACAGCAACGAGTCCCTTGTGACCCGCATCCGCCAGGGCAACCCCGGCTACGACATCGTTGTGCCCAGCGATTACGCGGTTGCCACGATGATCGAGGAAGAGCTGCTGCTGCCGCTGGACCTGACGCAAATCCCCAACATCGCCAACCTGGCGGAGGACCTGCGCGCAGCCCCCTATGACCCGGAGAACGAGTTCGCGGTTCCCTATCTGTGGGGCACGTTCGGCATCGGCTACAACGCTGACACCGTGTCCGAGCCGGTCACGAGCTGGACGCAGTTCTTCGAGCACGACGGCCCGGTGGCCTGGACCGACGACGCGCGCGTTATGCTCAGCATCGCCCTGGTGATGACCGGCGGCGACCCGAACTCCAGCGACCCGGCGGAGCTTGAAGCCGCCAAGCAGTACCTCATTGACAACAGCGGCAACGTGGTCGTGATCGCCGCTGACGACGGCCAGGAGCTGCTGGCCCGCGAGGAAGTGGACATGGCGGTGGAGTACAACGGCGACATCTTCCAGCTCGCGGTGGACTGTGAGTGCGACGACTTCGTGTTCGCTGTGCCGGTGGAGGGCACGGGCATCTCGTCGGGCTTCCTGGCGGTGCCGGTCGGCGCGCAGAACCCGGCGCTGGCGATGGTGTTCATTGACTACATCCTTGACCCGCAGGTCAGCGCGGACATCGCCAACTACACCACCTATCCCACGCCCAACCAGGCCGCGATTGACCTGGGTCTGATTGACCCGCTGCTGCTGAACAACCCCGGCATTTACCCGCCGGATGAGGCGCGCGCCAATCTGTTCTTCCTGCTGCTCCAGGACCCGGACACCGAGCAGTTGTATAACGACATCTGGGACGAGGTCAGGATCAGCATTCAGGCGGGGTAAACAAGCGCTGTTTCTATTCCCCCGGCCCCCGGCCCGCAGCGCGGGAAAGGGGCCGGGGGCGGGGAAGCGTGAAGCTGTGTTGGGTTTATTTGTGTGTGAGGTAAGCGATAACAGTAGATGGCCGCAGTTGATGTCGAGCTGATAAACGTAACCAAAGTGTTTGAGTCGCGCCGCAGCGATGACGATGTGCACGCGGTCGAGAACGTCTCGCTGCAAATCTACCAGGGCGAGTTTTTCGCGCTGCTGGGGCCGAGCGGCTGTGGCAAAACAACCACGCTGCGCCTGATCGCCGGTTTCGAGGACACCACCTCCGGCCAGATTCTCATTCGCGGCAAGGCGGTGCAGAATGTGCCGCCGTTCCACCGGCCGGTGAACACGGTGTTTCAGGATTACGCGCTGTTCCCGCACATGTCCGTTTTGCAGAACGTGATGTTCGGCCTGCAGATGGAGGGCGTGGGCCGCGCCGAGGCCCGCCGCCGCGCCGTTGAGGCGCTGGAACAGGTGCGCCTGCCGAATGTGCTGGACCGTCGCCCGGCGCAGCTTTCTGGCGGCCAGCAGCAGCGCGTGGCGCTGGCGCGCGCCCTGGTCAAGAAGCCGACGGTGCTGCTGCTGGACGAGCCGCTGGGCGCGCTGGACCTGAAGCTGCGCAAGGCGATGCAGTTTGAACTCAAGGCCATGCAGAAAAGCCTGGGCATCACGTTCATCTTTGTGACGCACGACCAGGAAGAAGCCATGACGATGTCTGACCGCATCGCCGTTATGGACGCCGGGCATGTGCTGCAGGTGGGGACGCCGGAGGAAGTGTACGAAACGCCGGCCACGCAGTTTGTCGCTGACTTTATCGGCGAGACCAATTTCATCCAGGCGCAGGTTGTGAGCGCCGATGAGCAGTTCGCGCTGGTGCAGCTTAATGAGCGCGCGCGTTTCCGCGTCGTGCCCGGCGACAACGTTATCGCGCCCGGCCAGGAAGTGACCGTCGCCCTGCGCCCGGAGAAAGTCAACCTGTTCCAGACGCGCGGCACGGTCGAGTACGAGGAAGGCTCGACCGAGTCGGTGGACGAGTACAAAAGCTCGCTGCTGCGCGACCCGAACATCAACCTCATCGTGGGCCGCGTGCGCCAGGCCATTTATATCGGCACGGACACGCGCTATGTTGTGGACATCGGCCTGAACGGCAGCGCGCAGTCGGTTGTGGCGCGCGTGCAGAACTTCGGCCTGCGGTCGGACACCTTTTTCGACCAGGGGCAGGACGTTTACGTTTTCTGGAACGCCGAAAACGCGCGCATCCTTCAGGCCTGAGCGCGGCGGCGGCCCCGGTGGGGGCGGCCTTTTTCACTGTGGCGGGGAAACCTCATGTATATTTCGCTTATTCGCGCCAAACTGCACCAGGCGCGCATCACCGGCGCTGTGCCAGACTATGTGGGCAGCATCGCCATTGACAGCGACCTGCTGGCGCAGGCGGGCATCTACGCTTACGAGAAGGTGCTGGTGGCCGACATCGAAACCGGCGCGCGTCTGGAAACCTACACCATCCCGGCCCCGGCGGGCAGCCGGATCGTCGAGATGAACGGCGCGGCGGCGCGGCTGATCCACACCGGCGACCGCGTGATTATCATGGCGTTCGCCCTGGTGGAGCCGCCGCCCCCGCCTGGCTGGGAACCGTGTGTGCTGGTGCTGGACGAACACAACAACGTGGCGCAGACGATCGGCCCGGCGGCGGGCTGCTGAGCGCCATTCAGGAAGGGGGGGATATGCCGTTTAAAATCAAGCCGATGCATGTGCTGCTGATCTTCGTGCCGCTGGCGCTGATCGCTGAGCTGGCGCACGGCAGCGCGGTGCTGGTATTTGTGCTGGCCGCCCTGGGCGTGATCCCGCTGGCGGGGCTGGTGGGCGAGGGGACAGAGGAACTGGCGGCGCACACCGGGCCGCGCGTTGGCGCGCTGCTGAACGCCACGCTGGGCAACGCCGCTGAGCTGATTATCACCATTTTCGCCATCCGCGAGGGCCTGCTGGAGCTGGTGAAAGCCTCCATCGTCGGCTCGATCATCGGCAACCTGCTGCTGGTGCTGGGCCTCAGCCTGCTGCTGGGCGGCCTGAAAAACGGCATCCAGACGTTCGACCGGCGCAACGCCGGCATGAACGCCACGCTGCTGATTATGGCGCTGGTGGCGCTGATGGTCCCGTCGCTGTTCGACGCCGCCATCATGGACGACCGCGCCGCTGAGCTGGGCCTGAGCGAGGGCGTGGCGCTGGTGATGATTATCCTGTACGTGTTGGCGATGATCTACACCTTCACCGCCAACGGCGACGGCATCCAGCGCGAGGCAGCGGCGGAAGCGCAGCATGCGCGCTGGAGCGTGCGCCAGTCGTTGATCGTGCTGGCCGCCGCCACCGTCGGCATCGTGCTGTTGAGCGAGGTGCTGGTGGGCGCGGTCGAGAGCGTCACCGAGACGCTGGGGCTGACCGAGTTTTTCATCGGCATCATCATCATCCCGCTGGTGGGCAACATCGCTGAGCACCTGGTCGCTGTTGAGGTGGCCATGAAAAACAAGATGGAGCTGAGCCTGGGCGTGTCGCTGGGGTCCAGCCTGCAGATCGCGCTGTTTGTCGCGCCGGTGCTGGTGTTTATCAGCCTGCTGTTCGGCGAGACGCTGCTGCTGGTCTACAACACCTTCGAGCTGGTGGCGCTGGCGGCGGCCAGCATTATCGCGGCGTTCATCGCCCTTGACGGCGAATCGAACTGGCTGGAAGGCGCGATGCTGCTGGCGGTTTACGCTATCCTGGCGATTGCCTTCTTTTACCTGCCGGCGGCGCTGTAACGGCGCCGCGCACTAGCACTGGAGATTGCACCTGTGAAAGCTGATCTGGACCGGTTAATGGCCGAGCGCGGCCTGGACGCGCTGGTGGTCGTTAGCGACGAAATCTACTGTCCGATGCGCGACTACCTCAGCGGCGGCGCGCACATCGGCGGGGCGCTGATCGTCAAGCGGCAGGGCGACGCGCCGCTGTTGTTCGTCAACCCGATGGAGGTTGAGGAAGCGCGCGTCAGCGGCCTGACGGTCTACACCTTCAACGACCTGGGCCGGGGCGAGCTGGCGCGCGCGCTGAAGGGCGACGCGCTGGCGGTTGAGGTCGAGATGTGGGCGCGCGCGCTCGACCGGGCGGGCGTGGCGGCGGGCAGGGTCGGCGTTTACGGGACCGGCGCGGTGCATCACCTGCTGGAGGTGCTGAAGGCGGTGCAGGAACGGCTGCCGCAGTATGCGTTCGTGGGCGAGCACGGCCTATCGCTGTTCGACGCCGCTTACCTCACCAAAGACGCCGCTGAGATCGCCCGGTTGAAGTCGGTGGCGGCGCGCACCAGCGCGGTCGTGCGCGCGACCTGGGACTTCATCAGCGGCCACCGCGCCGCGGGCGACGTTGTGGTTAAGGCTGACGGCGCGCCGCTGACGATCGGCGATGTCAAGCGCTTTGTGCGGCGGGCGCTGCTCGACCGCGACCTGGAGGACACCAACATGATTTTCGCGCAGGGGCGCGACGGCGGTTTCCCGCACAGCCGGGGCCAGGCCGACATGCCGCTGCGCACCGGGCAGGCGATCGTTTTTGACCTGTTCCCGCGCGAGATCGGCGGCGGCTACCACCACGACATGACGCGCACCTGGTGCATCGGCCACGCGCCGGAGGCGGTGCGCGCCGCTTACGAGCAGGTGCTGGCGGCCTTTGAGCTGGCGCTCGCGACGTTCGCTGAGCCGGGCCAGCCCGCGCACACGCTCCAGGACGCGGTGCTGGACTATTTTGAGGCCCAGGGCCACGCCACCAGCCGCAGCGACCCCAGCACGACGGAGGGTTACACGCACAGCCTGGGGCACGGCCTGGGCCTGAATATCCACGAGCGCCCCAGCCTGAGCCACCTGCGCCGCGATGACCTGCTCCAGCCGGGCAGCGTCATCACCGTTGAGCCGGGGCTGTATTACCCCGATAAGGGGTTTGGCGTGCGCCTGGAGGACACGCTGTATATCGCCGACGACGGCGCGCTGGTCACGCTCACCGACTTCCACAAGGACCTGGTGCTGCCGCTGCGCGGCTGAGGCGCTTTGTGAATTCTGCCCTAAGCCTGAAGTACCTGCCCGGCTTGCATGCTATACTTGTGCAGCAGAGAACTTATGTGAGGCAACCAGACAGGTATGATGGCACAACCGGGAGCACCAGATAACCCACTGCGGGTGGCGATCATCGGCTCCGGCCCATCGGGTTTCTACGCCGCCGATCATCTCCAGCGCCAGGAACGCCAGGGCGGCCTGACCGTCCATATTGATATGTTCGACCGCCTGCCGACGCCCTACGGGCTGGTGCGCGGCGGTGTCGCGCCGGACCACCCCAAGATCAAGTCGGTGACGGCGGTGTACGAGAAGATCGCCCACCAGCCCAATTTTCGCTTTTTCGGCAACGTGACCTTCGGGCGCGACCTCACGCTGGCGGACGCCCAGTCGCTCTATCACGCGGTGGTGCTGGCCGTCGGCGCGCAGACCGACCACGCCCTGGGCATCCCCGGCGAGGACCTGCCGGGCAGCTTCGCCGCCACCGAATTTGTTGCCTGGTACAACGGCCACCCTGACTACCGCGACCGGCAGTTCGACCTGACGCAGGAAGCCGTCGCGGTGGTTGGCGTGGGCAACGTGGCGATGGACGTGGCGCGCATCCTCGCGCGCACCTACGACGAGCTGTACCAGACCGACATCGCCGACTACGCGCTGGAGGCCCTGCGCGCCAGCCGTGTGCGCACCGTGTACGTGCTGGGGCGGCGCGGCCCGGCCCAGGCCGCTTTCACCAGCCCGGAGATCCGCGAGCTGGGCGAGCTGGCCGAGGCCGAGGTCATCGTCGCGCCGGATGAAATCGCGCTGGACCCGCTCAGCCGCGCCTATATCGACTCTGGCCGCGACAAAGCCGCCATGAAAAACATCGAGATTCTCAGCGGCTACGCCCAGCAGCCGCCGCGCGGCAAGCAGCGCCAGATCATTATGCGCTTCCTGGTGTCGCCGGTGGAGGTTGTCGGCAGTGAGCGCGTCGAGGCGCTCAAGGTGGTGCGCAACGAGCTGTACCAGACCGATGACGGCGACCTGCGCTCGCGCCCCACCGGGGTCTACGACACAATCCCGGTCGGGCTGGTGTTCCGTTCGGTGGGGTACAGGGGCGTGCCGCTGCCGGGCATTCCGTTTGACGAGCGCGCCGGCATTATCCCCAACGACCGGGGCCGCGTGCTGACCGCCGAGGGCGGCGCTGTCGTCCCTGGCCTCTACGTCACCGGTTGGATCAAGCGCGGCCCCAGCGGCATTATCGGAACCAACAAGCCGGACTCGGTCGAAACGACCGAGATGCTGCTGGAGGATGTGCGGGCGGGCCGCCACTGGTCGCCCGGCGCGGCCCAGCCGGCGGCGGTCGAGGACCTGCTGCGCGCGCGCGGCGTGCGCTACGACACGTTTGAGGACTGGCTGGCGCTGGACGCGCTTGAGCAGGAACGCGGCCAGGCGGTCAGCCGCCCGCGCCTGAAGTTCAGCCGGGTGGACGACATGCTCGACGTCGTTGACCAGGTTCACGACGCGCCCGCGCTGCACCCCTCCGGCGGCTGAGGTAATTTTCTTCGGCGTCACGCGCTCTAAGCTGTAGTGCCGAAGCAGACAGGCGCTGCCAGCTTGTTTCAACTGAAGGAGTGGTGACATGGCATTTGCACGGTTTATGGCCGGGCCAGCCGGGCGCATCCTGCGCATTGCGGCGGGCGTCGCGCTGATCCTGATCGGGCTGACCGCGGTGGCGGACCAGCCGCTGAGGATCATTCTGGCGGTGATCGGCGTCGTGTTTATCCTGGTGGGGGTGTTCAACGTGTGCCTGATCGCCCCGCTGATCGGCGCGCCGTTCTTCGGGCGCGAAACGCTCAAGCGTTAACCGGCTGCCGCGCCGCGCGGCATTGGCCCCGCCTACGCCTGGCGGGGCTTTTTTGTGCGGGCCGCCGCTTGTCTTTTGGCGCGCCGTTGTGGACAATAGCGGCGGCATGCGAAAGGCGGCGAATGACGCACAAAGAGGCGCTGGAGCGCGAAGAACTGCGCGATGTGATTGACCTGTCGCTGTGGGCCGGGCAGCTTCTGCTGCAAAACGGCGCCGAGACCGAGCGCGTCGAGGAGACGGTGCACCGGCTGGGCACGGCGCTGGGCTGTGACTGGCTGGACGTGCTGGTGTCGCCTAACGCCATCATCGTCACCACCAGCAGCGGGCCGGAGTTCCGCACGAAGGTGCGGCGTGTAACTGGGATGCGCGTGGACATGACGGTCGTGTCGGCGGTCAACCGGCTCAGCCGGCGCGTCGAAAGCGGCGAGCTGACGCGCATTCAGGCGCGCTCTGAGCTGGTGCGCATCAGCAGCACGCCGCCGCACTACAACCGCTGGCTGACGGTGGCGCTGGTCGGGCTGGCGTGCGCGGCCTTCAGCCGCCTGTTCGGCGGCGACCGGGCCGTGTTTATCGTGACGCTGGCGGCGGCGAGCGCGGCCATGTTCGTGCGGCAGGAACTGACGCGCCGCCACATCAACGCCCTGCTGACGGTGATTATTACCGCCTTTGTCGCCGGGCTGATCGCCAGCAGCGCCGCCGTCTTTGACTGGGGCGACACGCCGCAGACGGCGCTGAGCGCGGCGGTGCTGCTGCTGGTCCCCGGCGTGCCGCTGATCAACGCCGCCGAGGACCTGATTAAAGGCCACATGGTGATCGGCCTGGTGCGCGGGGCCAGCGGCATGATTGTCTCGCTGGCGATCGCGCTCGGCCTGCTGCTGGCGATGACGCTGGCGGGGGTTCCGGGCCTGTGAGCGCGCCTGATCTGCTCTCGCTGGCGCTGATGGACGCGCTGTGGTCGGCGCTGGCGGCGCTGGGCTTCGCGGTGCTGTTCAACGTCCCTGTGCGCACGCTGCCCGGCTGCGTGGTGTGCGGGGCGCTGGGGCACGTGCTGCGCACGCTGCTGGCCACCCAGGGCCTCAGCCTGGAGCTGGCGTCGCTGGCCGGGGCGACGGCGGTCGGCTTTGTTGGCTCCGCCTTTGCCCGCCGCTGGGAAACCCCGACGATGATCTTTACCGTCAGCGGCGTGATTCCGATGGTTCCCGGCGTGTTCGCCTTCCGCGCGATGCTGGGCGTGATCGCCCTCATCAGCGCGCCAGACGCGCAGGCCGGGCTGGTTGCGCTTTACGAAACCGCCGTTAACGCCGCCCGCACCGGCCTGATCCTGGCCGCGCTGGCGGTCGGCATCGCCGCGCCCACGCTGCTGTTCTACCGCCGCCGGCCCAGCGTGTGACTGGCGCGGGCGGCCGGCGCCCGGCCCGCGCCGGGCCTCGGCCCAGGCTTTGCGCCGCCCGCCGTTTGCTGTTATCCTTGCGCCTGTTGGATAATGTGCGAAAAGGTAGTGCTCGGTGTTAAACCTGCCCACGCTTCGCCTTGCTGTTCTGTTCGCTCTGGCAGGGCTGCTGGCTGCCGCCTGCGTCGGCGCTGACTCTGACAGCGTTGCCCAGGCCCCCACCGCCACGCTGGCCCCCATCGTCAGCATGACGCCGCGCTTCACTGCGACGCCGGAGGCTACGCGCACGCCGCTGCCCACCTTTACCTACACGCCTTCGGCCACGCTCGTCCCGCCCACGCCGTCCGACACGCCCACACCTACGGACATCCCGCCGATTATCGGCAGCGTCGCCTCGCTGGACCGCATCAACGTGCGCGAAGGGCCGGGCGTGGATTTCGGCGCGTTTACGGCGCTGGCCCCCGGCACGCGCGTGATCGTCCTGGGGCAAAGCCCGGACGGCAACTGGCTGAATATCCAGCTTGAGGGCGGCGATGAGGGCTGGGTGTCCGCCGCGCTTATCAGCGTCCGCGAGCCGCCGACGCCGGCCCCGACGGCCACGCCGCCGCCGGACCTGACGGCGCTGGCGCTGGGCACGCCGCTGCCCACCGCGCTGTTCGGCGGCGGGACCGTCACGCCGACGCCGCCGCGCGCCGCTGTCACGCCGACGCCAGTCACCGGCGCGCCAGCGGATGCCGGCGCGGACGGCAGCGCCACGCCGTTCCTGCCGGTGATTGATGTCAACGCCATCAACCTGACGGCGACCGCGCTGGCCGGCGGGATTATCGCGCCGCCCGGCAGCCCGACAGCCAGCGCCGCCGTCGCGACCGCCGCGACTGCCGCCGCGACCGCCGCGCCGGACGAAGGGATCGGCGGCGAGGGCAGCGCGTCGGCGCAGGAAGGCGTGGACGTGCTGGCCTACTGCAACGACCTGTCCTACGGGCGGCCCGCGCCGACCAGCCTGCAGGCCGGGGCCACCATTGACGTGTGGTGGGGCTGGTTCGCCGAAACTGAGGCGCTGGTGCGCGACCACCTGGCGAACGTGATCTACGATGTTGCCATTGACGGCGTGCCGCTCCGCGAGTGGCAGCCGTACCGGGGGGCGATCCGCCGCGAAAGCGACGGCAATTTCCACGTGTACTGGTATGTGCCTGCCGGGCCGCTGGCCGCTGGCGATCACGAGATCACCTACAGCGTGACCTGGCGCAGCCGGATCAGCGACGGCTATGCTGAGTTCGGCCCCGGCACGGCCAACCCAATCCAGTCCGGGCGCTGCACCTTCACGGTGCGGGCGCGCTGACGGCGGGGGCAGCTCAACGATGGTCGATGACAGCGCGCGCTTTGACCGTTTTCGCAGCGCCTACGCCAGCGCCGACCCGCCGCCCTGGGATTCAGGCATTGTGCCGCCGGAGGTGCGCGCGCTGGTGGAAAGCGCCGACCCGCTGACGCCGGGGCTGGCGCTCGACGTTGGCTGCGGCACCGGCGTCAGCAGCGTGTACCTGGCGGCCAACGGCTGGCAGGTTACGGGCGTGGATTGGGTTGAAGCGGCGCTGACGCGGGCGCAGGCGCGCGCGCTGGCCGCCGGCCTGCTGCCGGACAACCCGCGCTTTGCGCGCGCCGACGCCGGCGCGCCTGAGTTCCTGCCCGCGCACCCGGCGCTGGCGCTGTGGCTCGATATCGGCTGCCTGCACGGCTTTTCGCCGGCGGCGCGCGCGCACTACGCCGCGCACGCGGCGCGGCTGGTCGCGCCGGGGGGCGTGCTGCTGCTCTACGCCTTTGGCCCGGCGGTGCTGGACGGCCAGACCGGCGGGCTGACACAGGCCGATGTCGAGGCGCTGTTCGACGCGGCGTTCACGCTGACGGCGGCGGCGCACGGCCGCGAGGCCACCGACGACACGCGCCCGTCGGCCTGGTATACGCTGCGGCGGCGCTGAGGCGGCGTCACAGCAGCATGCGCGGCCGGGCGCGCAGCGCGGCGATCACCTCGCGGTCGGCGCGGCCAAACGTGTACAGCTCCAGATCATCGAGCGCGGCCCACGCCCAGTCGCGCGCGCCGATCGCCTGCGGCGGCCCGCTGCGGTAGCGGCAGGTGAAGGCGTGCAGCGTGATCCTGAAATGGGTGAAGGCGTGCCGCACCACCGTGAACAGCTCGCGCACCTCCACCTCAATCGCCAGTTCCTCGCGCAGCTCGCGCCGCAGACAGTCCTCCAGCGTTTCGCCCGGCTCGCGCTTGCCGCCGGGGAACTCCCACAGGCCGCCTAACAGGCCGTCCAGCGGGCGCTGCGCGATCAGCAGTTTGCTGCTGTCGTTCCAGATCAGCCCGGCGGTCACATCGTAGTGCGGGATCGGCGCTTTGCGCGCCTTGACCGGGCGGCTGGCCTGTGTCCCGGCGGCGTAGGCCTGGCAGTAGGGGCGCAGCGGGCAGGCGGCGCACAGCGGCGCGCGCGGCTTGCACACCGTCCGCCCCAGCTCCATCAGCGCCTGGTTGTAGTCGCCAGGGCGCGCGCGCGGCAGCCAGCGCGCCGCCAGCGCCCACAGGTCGGCCCTGGTCTGCGGCAGGCCGACGTCGGCGGTGAGGTCGGTCAGGCGGGCAAAGACGCGCGTCACGTTGCCGTCCAGCACTGGCGCGCGCTGGCCAAAGGCGATGCTGGCGACCGCGCCCGCCGTGTAAGGGCCGATGCCGGGAAGCTGGCGCAGGCCGTCGGCGGTGGCCGGGAAGCGGCCGCCCAGGTCGCTGACGATGATGCGGGCGGCGCGGTGCAGGCTGCGGGCGCGGCTGTAATAGCCCAGCCCCTCCCACTGCTTGAGGACGGCGGCCAGCGGCGCGGCGGCCAGCGCCTCGACGGTGGGAAACGCCGCGAGAAAGCGCTCGTAATAGGGGATCACCGTCTCGACCTGCGTCTGCTGGAGCATGACCTCTGACAGCCAGATGTGATAGGGGGTGGGGGCGCGCCGCCAGGGCAGGTCAGCGGCGGCGCGGTCGTACCACGCGAGCAGGTCAGCGGTGAAAACGGCTTCTTCGCTGGCCATTGGCTCAAACCACCTCGACGGGCGCGCCGCCGTTGCCCGGCACGGGGAAGCCATAGCGCCCGTACAGCGGCACGAAGCGCACCGGCAGCAGCTTCTCGATGCGCCAGGCCGCGCCGGGGCAGGTGACGCGCAGCAGGTCCTGTTTTTCGCGCGTCCCCACCGGGATCACCAGCCGCCCGCCGTCCGGCGCGAGCTGCGCGCGCAGCGGGCCGGGGATCGCCGGGGCCGCCGCCGTGACGACGATGGCGTCGAACGGGGCCAGCGCCGGCAGGCCCTGGCTGCCGTCGCCGACGCGCAGCTCGACGTTGGTCGCGCCCAACTGCGCCAGCCGTTCGCGGGCGACGGCGGCGAGGCGGGGCAGAAATTCCAGCGTGCAGACGTGGGCCGCCAGCGCGCACAGCACCGCCGTCTGGTAGCCTGAGCCGGTGCCGATCTCCAGCACGCGCTCGGTCCCGCGCAGGCGCAGCGCCTCGGTCATGAAGGCGACGATATACGGCTGCGAGATGGTCTGGCCGCCGGGGATGGGCAGGGGCGCGTCGTCATACGCCTGCGCCGTCAGGTCCGGGTGGACGAACAGATGCCGGGGCAGGCGGCGCAGCACGGCCAGCACGCGCCGGTCCGCGATGCCGCGCGCGACCAACTGTGTCTCGACCATCTGCTGGCGCAGACCCTGGTACTTATCAGGGGGAAGGTGCATCGGCCTGGCCTTTCGCCAACTGGAACAGTTTTGTAAGTTTACGTTTTCGTGGCAAACTTGAAGGCAGCAAACTCATAAGCAACGGTGAGGGAACAATGCGCCGCGCTTCTGCTCTCATTATAATCGCGATACTGGCCGCCGCCATGCTGCCGCTGGCCGCGCGCGACGGGGCCGCGCAGGGGTTCGCCACCAACACGCCGCCGCCGCCCACGCCCACGACGCCGGCCCTGGTGACCAACACGCCGCCGCCGCCCATCACCACGCCGGCGGCCCCGGCGGGGCGCTATGCGCTGCGCGCGTGGTCTGAAACGGACCTGGTGCAGGCGCTGGCCGGGTTTGCGGGCCGCCTGCGCCCCGCCGACGCGGAAGGCCAGCGCGCCGCCGCGCTGCTTCAGGATGAGCTGCGCCGCCGCTTCCCCGCCGCCCCGCGCGACCCTGACAGCCGCCGCGCCCTGCTGCAAACGCTGCTGGCCGCGCCGCCCGGCAGCCTGGACCTGCGCGCAGTCGCCCGCCCGCACATCGCCGCGCTGCTGGCGCAGCGGGGCGCTGACGCGCCGGCGGCGCTGGAGCTGGATGGCTTCAGCATCGAGATACTGCCCGCCAACCTGGACGGCAGCGCGCCGGGCGACGCCGTGATCCACGTGCGCTACCCGGCGGACCCGCTGCTGCCGGCGCGCTATGTGGATTACCTGCTGGCCCGCGCGGACGCCGACGGGCGCCTCACGCTGCTGGCCTCTGACCCGCCGCTGCCCGCCGCCCCGCTGGGCGCGGTCACGGACCTGCTGCTGTCGGGCATCGCGGACTACAACGGCGACGGCCTGGACGAGGTGGCGCTGACGGCGGTGACGGCGGACGACATCAACCGGCGGCTGTATCTCTACGGCCTGCGCGGCGGCCAGGCGGCGGGCCTGGTCGAGCCGGGGCGCGCGATCGTCTACGGCGCGCTGGCTGGCCTCACCCCTGGCGCTGGCAGCGTCAGCGCGGACGAGTACCGCGTCGAATCCGGGCTGTGGAACTGCCTCAGCTATCGCGATGTTGTCTGGTCGTGGCAGCAGAATTTCTGGCGGCCAGCGGCGGACAGCGCCGGTTACGCGCTCCAGCCGACGGCTGCATGCCGCTTTTACGATTCCGGCCCCTACTACGACCTGCCGCCGGGCGAGGCCATCACGCGCCTGGACGCCATTATCGCGCTGACGCCGCCGGAACAGACCGCCGCCATCGCCCAGGCGCAGGTGATTAAGGCCATGCTCTACGCGCTGGACGGCCAGCCAGAGATCGCCGCCGCGCAGATGCGGGCCGCGCAGGATACTGACGCTTCGGCTGCGCCGCAGACGGACGCCTTCTTCGCCGCCGCCGCCGCGCCGGACGCCCGCCCGCTTCACCTGTGCGCCGCGCTGGCGCAGGTCAACCCGGCCGCCTGTGACGTTGACCTGGTGCTGGCGCGCCTGTTCGCGGACGCGCCGCTGCGCCGCGATCGGCCTGTGACTGAGCAGCTCGCGGAGCGCGGCATCGCGGTGCAGGAGTCGCTCACGCTGGCGCAGGTGGGGCGCGCCGCCCGCGAGCTGGTGCGCTTTGACCTGGCCGGCGAGCGCTGGTGGGCGTTCGCGCCGCTCAGCCCGGACGTGTTTACCGCTGAGCGCAGCGCGCCCTACGGCGCTGGCCCGGCCAGCACGCCGCCGCCGGCGCTCAGCGGCGCGGCGTCTGCCATGTACCGCGCGCTGTTCGACGACAGCGACCCGGCGGGCGCGCTGAACGCGCTGGCGACGGCGCTCAGCCGCAGCCAGGGCGCCGCGCTGACGCCGGAGCTGGAGTACCTGCGCGCCTACAGCTATGACCTGCTGGGCGACCGCACCCGCGCGCGCGACGGCTACTACGCGCTGTGGCAGAGCGCGCCGCGCAGCGTCTGGGGGCAGCTCGCCGCCGCGCACCTGGAACAACGCTGAACAACGTGCTACCCTTGCGGGCAGACCGAAAGCCGGCGCAGCCCGCGCTGTACCTGATTGGATTGTTGGATGAAACTGGTCACATTTGCCCACAACGGCCGCACACAGCTTGGCGAGCTGAGCGGTGACATCGTTCACGCCCTGTCTGTGCCGGACACCATGCGCATGGCCGAGCTGCTGCGGCGCGGCATCACGCCGACGCGCGTCAGCCAGCGTTTCGCGCTGGACAAGGTGAAGCTGCACGCCCCGCTGCACCCCGGCAAGATCATCGCTGTCGGGCGCAACTACGCCGCCCACGCCGCTGAAACCGGCAGCAGCCTGCCCACCGCGCCACTGCTGTTCGCTAAATTCCCCAGCGCCGTGATCGGCCCTGGCGAGTCGATCACCTGGGACACCGGCATCACAACAGAGGTGGACTGGGAAGGCGAGCTGGGCGTGGTTATCGGGCGGCGGGCGCGCAATGTCAGCGAGGACGAGGCGCTGCGCTGTGTCTTTGGCTACACCGCAGCCAACGACGTGACCGCCCGCGACCTGCAAAAGCGCATTGACACCCAGTGGACGCGCGGCAAGAGCCTGGACACGTTCTGCCCGCTGGGGCCGTACATCGTCACGCGCGACGAAGTGCCTGACCCGCAGGCGCTCACGGTTAAGACCACCGTCAACGACCAGACGATGCAGGACGGCAGCACCGCCGATATGGTGTTCAGCGTCGCCTATCTGGTGGCTTACTGCTCGCGCATGTTCACGCTGGAGCCGGGCGACCTCATCCTCACGGGAACGCCGCCCGGCGTGGGCGAGGGGATGAACCCGCCGACATATCTCAAGGACGGCGACGTGGTGAGCGTCACGATCGGCGGCATCGGCACGCTGACGAACCCGTGCCGGGCTGTTAGCTGACGCCGGGCGCGCGCACGATCAGCATAGGCCGGTCAATGCGCTGCAGCAGGCCGGCGGCCACGCTGCCGTAAAACATGCGCGCCAGCCCGCTGCGGCCGTGGCTGGCGATGGCGACGAGGTCGGCGTCTTCGTCGGTGGCCACCTGCGCGATGGTCTGCACGATTGGGCCGTAGCGCACGCGCGCCGTCACTTCGATGCGCAGCTGCCGGAACTCGCCCTGTTTGGCCTCCAGGTAGCTCTCCGCCTCGGTTACCTGCTGTTTGATGAGGTCGCGGCTCACCTCTACCGGCAGGCCCTCCAGCCCCAGCGGCGAGCCGGACGGGTCAACAATGCGGACAAGGACAACGCGCGCGTTGTGGCAGCGCGCCAGTTCCTCAACGTGCGGTAAGATCGCTTCGGCGCGGGCTGAGCCGTCAAGTGGGACTACGATAGTCTGATACATCGCTGCTCGGCTGCTTTCTCAACTATGCAATATAACCAATATATACACAGCTTATAGCACAATAGCAGCGTCGTAAACCCCTACATGACAATCGTCATCAGGCGGGTGTTATACCTGTGCTGCGCGCGGCAGGGCGGCCTGTGAAACGGCGCGCGGGCGGTTTGTGTCCGTCAGGGCAGCCAGGTGTTGGTGAAGCGCACGCTGTCCACGAAATCGCCGTTGACGGCGATTTCCCAGTGGAAGTGCGGGCCGCTGCTGCGCCCGGTGTCGCCGGTCACGCCGATGATCTGCCCGCGCACGACCGTCTGCCCGCGCGTAACGTGAATCTGCGACAGGTGCGAGTAGGTGGAGTAGACGCCCGCGCCGTGATCCACCGCGACCATGTTGCCGCGAATGTCGAGCCGCCCGGCGAACGCCACCCGCCCGGCCGCCGACACCAGCACCGGCACGCCCAGCGTCGTGCGGATGTCCCAGCCGGTGTGGCGCGTCTGGAGCGTGCCGTTAAACGTGCGGAACGCGCCGAATGGCGACGTAAGGTTCGAGCCGAGAATGGGCATCATAAAGCCGCTGGCGTCCCACAGGTGCTCTGGCGTGCCGCCGCTGAAGATGCTCTCCAGGCGCGCCAGCTCCGCCCGTTCGATCTCGGCGTCCACCAGATAGGCGCGGTCGGGGGCCATCGTGATGTCCTGGAGGATGAAGCTGCCGGTGACGACTGTCACCTGCGTGCTGAGGCTGGCGCGCTGGCCGGCGGCGTTCCAGCCGAACACGGCCAGGTCATAAGCGCGCGGGTTCTGCTCCATCGAAACAGACAGCAGCGCGTACAGGCCGCCGTCAGCGCCGCGAAAGAAATCTACCAGCGTGTCGAGGAAGCGCGCCCTGGCCCCGGTCAGGCCTTCGCCGCGCACTTCGATCAGCCCGGCCTCACCCTGCGCCAGGCTGGGGAAGTAGAGCGCCAGCGTCAGGCCGTTTTCCTCAACCAGCGCGGCGGGCTGTGGGCGCGGGATGGCGGTGGGCGTGACCGCCGGCAGCGGCGTGCCAACGGTCGGCGGCGGGGTGGGGTCGTCAATGCCCTGGGCGACAGCCGGCGCGGCAGCCGCCAGGCTCAGCGCGGCCAGCAGCACAGCAGGTCCGATTCGTTTCAACACCGGGGCGGCTCCCTATCGGCTGGATAGCAAACGCGCCCTAGCTTACAGCCAGACCGGGCGAGTTGCAAGCGGGTATCGGGGCAGGCCGGCTGGCTGGCGAGCAGCGGCGCTACTCCCCCGGCTCCCCGCCCGCCAGCGCGTAGACGGCGCGGCGGGGCCAGCCAGCGCGCGCGGCCACTTCGCGCGCGGCCTGGCTGAGGGGCACGCCGTCAGCGCGCAGCGCCGCCAGCGCCGCGCGCACGCGGTTCGCATCCCAGGCGGCGGAGTCCGCTGGCTGTGCGCCGGCGATCAGCAGCACGATTTCGCCGCGCGGCGGGCTGGCGCGGTAGTGCGCCAGGGCGGCGCTGGCCGCGCCGCGAAAAAATTCCTCGTAAATCTTGGTCAGCTCGCGCGCCACGCACACGGGCCGGTCGCCCAGCGCGGCCTGCACCGCCGCCAGCGTGTCGGCCAGGCGGTTGGGGCTTTCGTAAGCGACCAGCGTGCGCCGTTCGCCCGCCAGGGCCGTCAGCAGATCGGCGCGGGCGGCGGCCTTGCGCGGCATGAACCCCAGGTAGACGAAGCCGTCAGTCGGCAAGCCGGACGCCACCAGCGCCGTGATGAGCGCGCTGGGGCCGGGCAGCGGCTCCACGCGCACCCCGCGCGCGATCGCCGCGCGCACCAGCTCATAGCCGGGGTCGGAGATGCCGGGCGTTCCAGCGTCGGAGACCAGCGCCACGTCGCCCGCCGCCAGCGCGGCGAAAACGGCGTCCAGCTTGGTTAGCTTGTTGTGTTCATGGTAGCTGGTGACGGGGGTGGCGATGTCGTAGCGGCGCAGCAGCACGCGCGTCGTGCGGGTGTCCTCAGCCGCGATCAGCGCCACCTCGCGCAGGACGCGCAGCGCGCGCAGCGTGATGTCCTCCAGGTTGCCGATTGGCGTCGGCACGATGTACAGCGTTCCCACAGGCGGCCCTCCGGCGCGCAGCCTGAGCGCTGCTGGCGGCTCGTTGAGATGGCGCGCCGGCCCGCCGTTCAAGCCTGCTGGGGAGGTAGGATTCGAACCTACGAATACCGGATCCAAAGTCCGGGGCCTTACCGCTTGGCGACTCCCCACTGTGTGTTCGATTATAGCCGCCTGCCGCGCCGCCAACAAGTGCAAAACCGGGCGCGGGTTTGACGCTCCGCCGTTTCGCGGCTATACTTGAGAATCTGTTTCGTTGGACACACACAAGGCCCAGGCTCGCCGATGACCTCAGACACACCCGTTTTCCTCGAAATGCTGCAGATGCTGCGCTGCCCGGTGGCGGTGCAGGCGCCGGGCGGCGGGCCAGACAAGGGCCAGCTTGAGCTGGTCAAAGGCTGCTGGCTGGTGGCGGCTGATTCCGGCTACAAGTACCCCATTCGCGGCGGCATCCCCATCATGATAATTGACGAGGGCGCGAAGTGGAAAGACACGCCCGTAGACGACCTGCCGGTCCCGCCGCCCGCTGAATAACCCCCCTTCGCCCCGCCGCCAGCGGGGTTTTACGTTCACTGCGCGGGCTGATTGCCGCCAGCCCGGCGCGATGTTATACTGCCCCATAAGATAGCCTGCGTCCTGATTTTAAAAATGGTGAGCAAATGGCCGACTCCCTCTCTTACGAAGCACCGGCCCACACGGCGGCGGCCCTGCCGGCAACGATCCCGGCCCGGCTGGTCGGCCGCGATGCGCTGCTGGGCCGTGTCTACACGTTCCTCAAAGAGAACCGCGCTGTGCAGATCGTCGGCGCGCCGGGCAGCGGCAAAACTGCCCTGGCCGCCACCCTGGCCGCCGCCTACACCGAGCAGCCGGGCGGCGTGCTGTGGCTGGATGTCCACAACAGCAGCATTGACAGCCTGCTGGTGCGCGTTGGCCGCGCTTACGGCGTGCGCGAAATCACCAGCACCGAGTACCCGTTGGGCATGGTGGGCGCGGCCGCCAACACGCTGACGCGCCACAAGCCGCTGATCGTGCTTGACGGCGAACTTGACCCCCAGGTGGCGCAGTCCTTCATCGCCCGCTGCGCCCCTAACCTGCCGGTGCTGTTTACCGCCCGCGCCCGGCTGGTCGAGACATGGCCGGCCGTCGAACTGGGCGGCCTGGACCTGGCGCACGGCGCGGCGCTGTTCCGGCTGGCCGCCGGCCTGCCCGAAACGCCCAGCGCCGATGTGGACCGGCTGGTTGAAACGCTGCACGGCATCCCGTTCGCGCTGTGCCTGGCGGGGGCCGCCGCCCACGCCGCCAAGCAGACCCCGGCCCAGTTCGCCAGCGCGCTGGCGCAGATTCCCGGCGCGGCCAGCGCGGACCCGACGCTGCTGGCGCTGACCGCCGCTTTTCGCGGCCTCAACAACGCGCTGCAGGGCATCGTCCTCATGCTGGGCGCGACCTTCAACCGGCAGGCATCGGTGGAGCTGCTCAGCGCGATCAGCGGCGTGCCGCAGGAAACGCTCAACCAGGTGATGAACGTGCTGGCCGCGCTCTACCTGGTGGAGAAGCTGGAGCGCTTCGGCGCGCCTTATTACCGCCTGCACGAGGCCACTTACGCCTTCGCCCAGACATGGCTGCGCGGCTCGCAGCGCCTGGACGCCCTCCAGCAGAAAGTGCGTGACGCCGTGCTGGGGTATGCTGACAAGCACGCCACCGGGTCCAGCGCCGACTACGACCGGCTGGCCGCCGAACTCGACACGTTCCTGGCCGCCGCTGAGTGGTCCGCCGGCCAGGGTAACCGTGAGACGGCCAGCCATCTGGTGCTGGCGCTGACGCAGGCCGGCGATTTTGTCAAAGAGCGCGGCAGCGTGTACGAGCTGCTGCGCCTGCGCCGGCTGGCCGCCAGCTCCACCAGCGCCTTTCCGGCCTATCCGCTGCCGGCCCAGCCCGCCGCCTTTGCCCCCGGCAGCGAACCAGAGGAAGAAGCCAGCGCGCAGCCCGCCAGCGCCGCGCTCATGCGCAGCCTGTTCGCCGACGACGAGGACGACGGCCTGGCGTATGACGAGGAAGACGATACGCTGGACGACGACGGCGCCGCCGCGTCGCTGCCGCCCTGGCTGGCCGGGGACGGCGACGACGAGGACGATGAGGACGAGGTCTCGCTGGAGGATGTGCCCGCCTGGCTGCGCGAGGACGCGGATGAGGGCGATGAAGAGGCGACAGACACCGCCGCCGCCGCCAGGGACGATGAGGACCTGGACGCGGACGACGAGGACGAATCGGCGGCGCCTTACCGGCCAGTGGCCGCCACCGCCAGCGTCGAGTCGCTGTTCGCGGCGGTTACAGCGCAGTCTGGCGCGACGGCCAGCCCCCAGGACGCGGCTGAAACCGAGGGCGACGAAACCGAGGACGACGAGACCGAGGACGAGGCCGAAGCCCCGGTGGACACGCTGGCCGCCCTGCGCCTGGACCTGCTGCAAGCGCGCCAGCGCAATGATCGCGCGCGCCAGGGCAGCCTGCTGATGCAGATCGGCGCGCTTCAGATCGAGCGCAAGCAGCGCAGCGAGGCGATCGCCACTTACGGCGAGGCGCTCTCGCTCTTTGAGGACAGCGGCGACGACCACAAGCTGCTGGACGTGATTGACACGCTGGCGGCGCTGATGGTGCGGACCGGCAACGCCCAGGCCGCCGTCCTGCACGCGGCGCGCGGCGTGCAGCTCGCGCAGCGCCTCAACGATCGCATCACCGAGCTTCAGTTGTACACCACGCTGGGCGACGCCCGCCAGCAGCTCGGCGAGAGCGCCGACGCCGAACGCGCCTATAACCGCGCGCTGGAGATCGCCCGCAGCACCGACGACACGCAGCACGAGGCGCTCACCCTGTTCAAGCTGGGCTACGCGCAGCTTGACAACGGCGACCCCGGCGGCGCGGTCGGCAGTTGGGAACAGGCGCTCCGGCTGTTCCGGGCGCAGGATAAGCGCGCTTACGAAGGGCGCGTGCTGGGCGGGCTGGGCACAGCCTACGGCGACATGGGCCAGTGGAGCGAGTCCATCCGTTTTCACTCGTCGGCGCTGCATATCGCCCGCGAAGTGCGCGACCACGAAGAAGAGGCGCTCCAGCTCAGCAACCTGGGCTATGCCGCCGTTCAGGGCGGCGACCTGGGCCAGGCGGTGCTGCGCTACCGCCAGGCGCTGCACCTGGCCTATGAAAGCGGCGACCGCGACAGCATCGTCAGCACGATCGTTGACCTGGCGCGCCTGCTGATGCGCGGCCCGCGCCACCTGGGCATCGCGCGGATGCTGGTGGCGGACGCGCTGCGCCTGGAGCCGGCTGACCGCGACGCGAAGGACCTGCAGGCGCGCATTGACGAGAGCATTGAGGCGCGGAAGGCCGCCGGCGTGGAGCAGATGCCGGTCAGCGGCACAGCGCAGGACTACGCCGCCAACGCTTACCGCATGCTGGAGGGGTAGGGCCGCTGGCGGGCGGGCATCAGTCGGCGGTCAGCTCCCGCACGATGCTGCTGCGCAGCAGCGCTTCGCGCAGGTCGGGGTAGGCGTCCAGGCTGTTGGCGATAGCGTGCAGCGTGTGCAGCGCCTGCCAGTTGTAATGGTCAGCGGTGGCGGCGTGGCGGCTGGCGCGGCCCAGCACATAGTAACACAGCCACACGTCGCGCCCGCCGTAAACCAGCTCGTTTTCCAGCGCCTGGTGCAGCGTAGTGACGGCGCGCGCGTCGCCCAGCTCGTGCTGCGCCCAGCCCAGCCACAGCAGGCTGCGCGCGTGAAACATGTTGTTGCGCCCGTGCGTTTCCGCCGCCAGCGCCGCCGCCTGCTCCATGCTGGCCGCGTAGTCACCGGCCAGCAGCAGCGCCTGCGCCAGCGCCAGCAGCAGGCCGGTGCGCGCGCTCCGGTGGCGATCATCCACCAGCTCATGCAGCAGCGCCAGCCCTTCAGCCGCCCTGCCCAGCGCCACCAGGCAGATGCCGCGCACCCCCTGCACGATTGGGTCGTTGTAGCGAATATGCGCCATCAGCACGGCGGCTTCGTCGCACAGCGCCAGCGCCTGCGGGTACGCCAGCAGGTTAGCGTAAATATAGGCCAGCTGGCGCAGGTCGAGAATCTGGTAATACAGGTTGCCGTCGGCCCGGTTGCGGTCTGCCAGGCGGCCAGTGTAGTACAGCGCCGCCGCGAAATCGCCCCGTTCCAGCGAGATCGTGCTCAGCGTCGCCATGACCTGCGTGATCTCGCGGTGATACTGCCCCTGTTCGGCCAGCAGCAGCGCCTGCTGAGCGTAGGAAAAGCCTTCGTCCAGCCGGCCCTGCGCCAGGTACAGGTTGCTGAAGATGCGCAGCAGCGTAACCTGCTGGTGCGTATCGTCCGCCGTCAGCAGGTCGCGCGCGGCGCTCAGGCGCGCCTCCGCCTCTTCATAGCGCCGCAGGCTGATGTAGGCGCTGGCCAGCATGCTGGCGGCGGCGGCGCGTTCCTCGCGCATGTGGTGCGGCGGCAGCTCGTCCAGCAGCATCAGTGCCGTCTGGCTGGCGGCGCTGGATTCGTCGTAACGGTCCAGCGCGTTGAGCGCCATCCCCTGCAGCAGCCACAGCCGGCTGACCAGCGGCAGCGCGATCTCGCGCGGGGTTTCGCGGACGGCGCTCAGGCCGCCGGCGACCATCTTCAGCGTTTCGTCCAGCAGGCCGCGCGCGTAGCGGTCCTCGGCGGCGCGCAGATAAGTAGTCAGCGCCTCGTGCTGCTGCTGGCCCTTCAGGTAGTGGTCGGCCAGCAGCGCCAGGTAGTCGGGCCAGTCGCGCACCCGCTCGGCCAGCCAGGCGGCGATCCGCCGGTGATAGGCCTCGCGGTTGGGGCGGGTGAGCATCGCATAGGCCACCTCGCGGTACAGGGTGTGGCGGAAGAAGTATTCGCGCTCACCGTCAAAGCTGCTGTGCTGTCGCTGCACGATGATCCCGCGCGCTTCCAGGCTCTCCAGCACGTGCTGCACAAGCTCCGGCCCGATAACGGCGGCCAGCGCCCCGGCCCAGAACGTCTGCCCCATGACGGCGGCGGCCTGCAGCGCCTGGCGCGTGGTCAGCGGCAGCTCGTCCAGCCGCGCCTGCAGCAGCGCCAGCAGGCCGTTCGGCAGCTTTGAGGCCATCGTGCCGTACAGAAACAGGTTGACGCGCCAGCGGCCGCTGTCCTGCGGCTCAAAAACGCCGCTGTCGAACAGCATGTGCAGAAATTCCTCGACGAACAGCGGGTTGCCCTCAGCGCGCTCGCGGATCAGCGCCGGCAGCGTGTCTGGCACGCGCTCCACGTGGCTTAGAACGCTGTCCACCAGGGCGGCGATCTCAGCTTCCGCCAGCCGCTCCAGCTCGATGCGCGTGTGGGCCGGGAAGCCAGCCTGGTAGTGCGGGTAATACACATCCAGCTCAGGCCGGGCCGCCGTCACCAGCACCCCCGGCGTATCCGCCAGCTCCTGCGCCAGGTAATCGAGAAAGCCGAGCGACTCCTGGTCAAGCCACTGTAGGTTATCCACGCCGATCAGCAGCGGCCCCTGCTGCGCCAGGCCGTGAAACCAGGGGGCCAGCGCCGCGTACACGGCCTGCCGCTGGCCGGGGCTGCCTGGCCTGAGGGTCTGAACGGATGGGCGGTCATCGAACCCGCAGCCGGCGACAAAGCCCATCACCTCGGCGCACCGGGTGGCCTGCTGGTGCGGCCAGCTCTGCGTGATATAAGCCTCGATAAGCTGCTCGGCCTCCGCGCGCGGCATGTCCTCGCGCAGGTTGCAGTTGGCCGCCAGCAGGCTGGCGAACAGGCTGTACGACACCTGGCGCTTTTCGTAGGACCCGGCGATAGTGAGCTGCGTGAACGGCAGGTCCGCCGCCCGGTACAGCGCCTCCTGGAGCAGGCGGCTCTTGCCGATGCCAACGTCGCCGCTGATGGTGATCACCTGGAAGCGGCGGGTTTCCAGCGCCTGCTGGCACGCGCCGAGCAGGCGCTCAAGCTCCGCCGCCCGCCCGACAAACGCGGTCTCGATGCCGGCCACCGTGTTCGACGTGAGCTGCGCCGGGCGATGCCGCCGCCAGCCGGCCACCGTGAAATACTCGACCGGGTCCTCGAACCCTTTGATCTGAATAACGGGGTGGGCGTGCGCGATGAAGTAGCGGCGCACGCGCCGGTAAGTCTGCGCGTCGATAATCACGCTGCCCGGCTCGCCCAGGCTTTGCAGGCGCGCGGCCAGGTTGGTCGGCGTGCCCATCGCCAGCAGCTCCTGCTTCTCGCCGCCGCCGATCATCCCGACCACCGCCCGCCCGGTGCTCAGCGCGATGCGCACCGCGAAATCCACGCCGTAGCTGGCGTGTACGCCGCGGGCGTAATTGGCGATGGCTTCCTGCGCCGCCAGCGCCGACGACACAGCCCGCACCGCCTCGTCGCCCATGCTGTGATGCGCGCCGAAGAAGCACAGCAGCCCATCGCCCAGATACTGCCCCACCTGGCCATCCCACGCGCTGACCACCTCGCTCAGCAGCGCGTGCGCGCCGCCGATAATGGCTTTCCAGTCCTCGACCTCGAAGCGCTCAGCCAGCCGTGTCGAGTCGCTGACATCCACGAACATCACGGTGACAAGGCGAATCTCATCGGCGGCGGCGCCAGCCGGGCCGCTGTCGTCGGTTTCGTCGCGCAGCTGCGCGCCGCGCAGCTTATCGTAAAGCGCCAGGATGATCTGGTTGTAGGTTTCGTCGGTAAACAGATCGCGATGCGCCAGCATCTCTGCCAGGGCGGCTTGCAGCTTGATCGCCTGTGGGGCGCTGTTCGCCATCGCAGTTACCTACCGTAGCGCGTGGGGTACGAGACAGGCAGCGAACACGGGCGCGGCCTTACAACGGCAGCCACAGGCCGAAACGGCTGCCGCCTTCGCTGCGGTTTTCAGCCCACACACCGCCATTATGACGCTCAGCGATGCGCTTGACCAGGCTCAGGCCAATGCCCAGGCCTTCGATATCGCGCGTTTCCTCACGCTCAGCGCGGAAGTAAGGGTTAAACAGGTGCACCAGGTCATCCGGGTGCAGGCCGATGCCGGTGTCCTCCACCACGAAGCAGAAGCGCTCGTCCTGCGCGTAGGCGCGCACGGTGATGCTGCCCCCCGCCGGCGTGTATTTGATGGCGTTGGTGAGGTAGTTTTCCAGCGCCTCGCGCAGCAGCATAGGGTCTACCAGCAGGCGGGGCACGCCCTCCAGCGCCAGCGCGCTTTCCAGCCGCTGGTGTTTCTGCGCGGCGCGGTGGCGCAGGCTGTGCACAAGCTGCCCGATCAGCTCGCCCATGTCTACATACAGGCGCGAGCTGTCCTCAGCCAGCAGATGCTCGACCAGGCTGTTCATGCGCGCGGTGGCGTCGTCAATGATTGTGAGACACTCGCGTATATAGTCCGGGCCATCATCCAGCGGCAGGTCCAGCCGCAGCAGGTCGAAAGCGGTGATGATCTGGGCGAGCGGGCTGCGCAGGTCGTGCGAGACGACTTTGAGCATCTCATCCTTGAAGCGGTGCAGGTCGCGCAGCGTGGTTACGTTGTGCATGGCGATCACATAGCCAAAGCGCCCGCCGCGCTCATGCGGCTGTTCCCAGGTGGACATAGTGACCTGGTAGTCGCAGCCGGTTTCCTCAGAGCGCGCCTCGAAAGGCCACAGATCGCTGGTGCGCGCCGCCCGGCTGACGATGCTCAGGATCGGCGCCAGGGCGGTGTCGGCGGCGGCGTAATCGCGCAGGTCCGTGCCGACAACGGCCTCCGGCCCCAGCGGCGTGTCCTGCCCCAGCAGCTTGCAGGCGGCGGTGTTCAGCAGCAGGATGCGGCCATCCTCGTCCAGCACCAGCAGCACGTCCGGCATGGCGTGCAGCACCACTTCGAGCTGGCGCTGCTGCGACTGCATTCGGTTGAACAACTGCGCGTTGCGCAGCGCCACCGCCGCCTGGTTGACGACAATCGTCACCAGCCGCAGGTCGCGCTCGTCGAAATGCGACGGCTCCGGGTGGTCAAGCGTCAGCACGGCCACGACTTCATTGTCGTGCATGAACGGCACGCACAGCGCCGAGCGCACCGTCCGGTCGTCGCCGGGCAGCACCCGCCAGCGGTGGTCGGCCTGCGTATCGTGCACCAGCGCGCCCTGCCGGCTGCGCACCACCCAGCCCGCCAGCCCTTCATCGAACACAGCGCTGACGGCCAGCACGGACTGGCGCGGGTCAAGGTCGCGCGCCAGAAAAATGTGTTCCCAGTCAATACCGCTGTCGCCGCGCAGAATCAGGCTGGCTTTGGCCGCCCCAACAGCGTCTGACGTGAGTTTGATCACGCGCTGCATCACCCGGTCAAGGTCGAGAACCGTTAGTAGCTGTGAAACCTCGGCCAGCAGTTTGAGGTCTTCGTAGGTTGGCTGCTCCGCATTAAACGCTGACATAGCTGCTGGGTCTTTCCCGAATGGCGCGCACCTTAAAGTGCCCAGTAAGGCCTGCCCTGGCCGCCAAACAAGCGGCTGATAGTTGACGAGCAGCAGCATATATATGCTGCTATTACGTATTATAGATTATAAGCGTCAACAAAGCATGAAGACTGCATATATCTTAATACAAAAACCCCGTTTTCCGGGGTTTTGTGACGAAAACTGCCCCTGAATTACAGTTTGATGGGGTTGCTCAGCAGACCGACCAGCAGATCAACGCACGCCTGCACGTCGCCCGTGTCCACCGTTTCGCTGGTGGTGTGCACGTAGCGGCAGGGGATGGAGATGCAGCCGCTGGGCACGCCCGCCCGCGTGATCTGCACCGCCGCCGCGTCGGTCGAGCCGCCGGTCAGCAGCTCAAGCTGATACGGGATTTTGTCAGCCTCAGCGCGCGCGACCATCCAGTCGCGCACCGCCGGGAGCACGACCAGGCCGGCGTCGTGCAGTTTGATCGCCGCGCCGCCGCCCAGCTTCACCGCCATCTTCGCGTTTCGGATGTCGTCGCCGGTGAGCGTCACGTCAAGCGCGATGCCGACGTCCGGGTCAATGCCGTAGGCGGCGGTGCGCGCCCCGCGCAGGCCGACTTCTTCCTGCACGGTGAAGGCGAAGCACACCTGGTTGGGCAGCTTCTTCTTCCCGCGCAGCCGGCGCAGCGCCTCAATCGCCACCACACAGCCGATGCGGTCGTCCATCGCCTTGGCGATCAGGCGCGTGCCGCGCGTTTCCAGGCCGCGCCAGAAGGTCGCCGGGCTGCCCGGTTGAACCGGCGCGCCGTCGCCGCCGGTGCTCACGTCAATGAAAAAGTCCTCAACGCTGGACGAGCCGCTCCAGGAACTGTGCGCGCTGATCACGCCGACGGTGCCGTCCTCGAAGCGCACACGGCTGCCCGTGAGCGTGGTGAGGTTCAGCCCGCCGATGCCGGTAAAGCGCAGATAGCCGCTTTCCGGCTCGGCGTAAGTCGCCATTACGCCGATTTCGTCCATGTGCGCGGCCACCATCACCTTCGGGCCGCTTTTGCCCACCCGGCAGATGAGGTTGCCCAGCGCGTCCACCTCGATAGCGTCGGCCAGGTCCTTGACCTCATCCTGAATCAACCGGCGGACGTGGTGCTCATAACCCGACGGCCCCCAGGCCTCAACCAGCTTCTTAACCAGGTCTTTCACAGCGTCATCTCCAGATTGTTTCTGCGTCATTAAACGGGGCTGCCCGGCGGGTGCCCCGGCAGGTTGTGCCCCAGGTCGCTGGTGTCGAGCCGCGCCAGCAGGCCGCGCCCCTGCGCGCAGGCCGCCTCTACTGTGTCATAAAAGCCGATTGGCCAGGGCGCGCTGGCCGCCTGGGCCTCGGCCACCAGGCGCACGATTGACGGCGCGTTGACCACCAGCAGCGCGATCACCTGCGGGTTGTCGGCGGCGATGCGGCGCAGCGCCCGCGTGTCCGCCGGCAGGCGGCCAACAGCGCCCAGGTCGTTGACCAGCACGACCCGCGTTTCGCCGTGCGCCTGCATCAGCGCGCCGCCCGCCTGCGCCGCCTGCGCGATGTCGTCCAGCGTCACCGCGCCCAGCCAGCGGTTGACGTACAGGCCGCGCTCGGCGCGCGTCGTCTCAACGGGCATTGGCTGCCTCGGCGGGCCGCCGGTAAACAACGCGGAAGCGCCGCCTGCCGTCGCGCAGGTCCTCAAACGATTCCTCGCGCAGCCCGGCGCGCGCAAAGCCCGCCAGCTCCGCGCGCGACAGCGGCCAGGGGATGCCGCGCCGGTCCGCGTCAGGGTCGCGCCCCAGGCACAGCACCAGCGCCGCGCCGCCCGGCGCGACACAGTCCGCGATGGCGGCGATGGCCGGGTCGCACAGGTTCCAGGGCAGCGCCTGCAGGGTCCAGCTTTCCAGCACCAGGTCAAACGCGCCGCGCCAGGCTGGCGGCGCAGCCAGCAGGTCCGCCGTCTGGTAATCGACCGGCGAGGCGGGGAAGCGGCGGCGGCAGGCGGCGACGGCGCGCGGCGCGATGTCGAACGCCGTCACCGCGAAGCCGCGCCGCGCCAGTTCCTCGGCGTCGTCGCCCAACCCGCAGCCGACCACCAGCGCGCGCTGCCCGGCCCTGGGCGGCTGCGCGCGGTCGAGCCACGCCAGCAGGTCCGGGTGCGGGGCCATATACGCCCAGGGGATCGTCCCGCGCCCGGCCTCGGCCTCAGCGTAGACGGCGTCGAACCAGGCGGTCGGGTTGCCGCTGGCGAAGGCGCGGCGGATGAGATCGGCGGTTGACTGGCTGCTCATGGGCGCGCCCTCAGTCCCACTTCAGCGCGTCCGGCGTGAGGCCGTTGAGCGCCGCCTGCAGCAGCCGCAGCGCGTTGTCGTAGTCGTCGCGGTGCAGCACAGCCGCCGGGCTGTGAATGTAGCGGCAGGGCAGCGAGATCACCGCGGAGGGCACGCCCGCGTTGGCGACGTGAATCGCGCCCGCGTCGGTTCCGCCGCCCAGCGCCGTCTTGAGCTGGTAGGGGATGCCGTGTTCGGCGGCTGTGCGCCGCATGAAGCCGAGCAGGCGCGGGTCAGCGATCATGCTGCGGTCCATGACGGTCAGCGCCGGGCCGTGCCCCATGCGCGTCGCCGGGTTGCGGCGGGTGCTGTCGTCCAGATCGGCGGTGGGGTCGGGCAGGTCATGGGCGGTCGTGCCTTCCAGCACGATGGCGATATCCGGCTTGAGCGCCTGCGCCGCCACCCGCGCCCCGCGCAGCCCGACTTCTTCCTGCACGGTGAAGGCTGCCAGCACGTCCACTGGGTACGGCCCGCCCTGCAGCAGGTCT
The DNA here is from genome assembly GCA_048499435.1 of Anaerolineae bacterium. GTDB lineage: Bacteria > Chloroflexota > Anaerolineae > Aggregatilineales > Phototrophicaceae > DAOTWC01. Next base: position 818,237 of record JASNZW010000001.1, on the reverse strand, counting down.
ATCAGCAGCGCGCAGCCGGCGCGGTCGTCGAAGGCCTTGCCGCGCACCACCCGGTCGCCCAGCTCGGTGAAGCGGGTGTCGAAGGCGATATAGTCGCCTGGGCTGACCTTGCTCGCCGCGCCATTTTTGCTGTCCAGGCCGATGTCAATGCGCAGCGCGTCCATTTTCACGGTGTTGTCCTGCCCGCCGCTTTTGTGGATCGGCACCCAACCGATCACGCCTGGAACGCCGCTGTCCCCAATTCTGACGCGCAGGCCGGGCAGGATGCGGTCGTCTATGCCGCCGACGCTGGTGAAGCGGACCAGGCCGTCGCCGTCAATGCCCAGCACCATAAAGCCGACTTCGTCCATGTGCGCGGCCACCATCACGCGCAGCGCGCCCGCGCCCGTGCCGCGCTTGAGCGCGGTCACGCTGCCCAGCGGGTCAATGCGGATGTCGGTAACGTGGTCTTTGATGGCGTCCAGAACAACCTTGCGGACGGCGTCCTCTTTGCCGGAAACGCCAACCGCATCAGAGAGTGTTTGAAGGATCATGACGCCTCGGCCTCTTTCTCTGCATCGTCTGGTCGCAGGTCCTGCCAGTCAATCGCCGCCAGGAAATCGGCGTCCAGCCCGGCGATGAAGTGCGCCAGCAGCCGGCCCGCCCGCTCGATATCGCGCAGGTCGCAGATTTCGACCGGCGAGTGCATATTGCGGATAGGCACTTCCAGCAGCGCTGTCGGCACGCCCGCCAGCGCCACCTGGATCGCCCAGGCGTCCGTGCCGCTGGGGCCGGGGATGATGTCGTCCTGCAGGCGAATCTCGTGGCGCCGCGCCGTGTCCTGCAGGCGCGTCAGCAGGCCGGGGTGGAAATTCGGCCCGATGCCGATGCCCGGCCCGCCGCCCATCTCAGTCGTGGAGTCGCCGGTCACGCCGGGCTGCGGCGCGAACGTCACGTCCAGCGCGATGGCGATATCTGGCTGGATGTGGTGCGCGGCGGTGCGCGCGCCGTACAGGCCGGTTTCTTCCTGCACCGTCGCCGCCGCGTACACATCCCACTGGTGGCGCAGGTTTTGCAGGTGATGCAGGCAGGCGGTCACGGCGGCCACGCAGGCGCGGTCATCCAGCGCTTTGGCGGCCACGCGCTCGCCTTGCAGCTCCAGCAGCGGCACGTCAACCGTGATGAGGTCGCCGATGCGCACGTTCGCCGCCACTTCGGCGGCGGGCAGGCCGACATCAACCACCAGCTCGTTAAAGCCGGGGTACTGGCGGCGGCTGGCCGGCGTGAGCAGGTGCGGCGGCATGGTCGCCACCACGCCGGGCAGCGGGCGTCTGCCGTGCACCAGCACCGGCTGCGCCAGCATGACGCGGTGATCCACGCCGCTGATGCGGTGGACGTAGATAAAGCCGTCCACCACGTCGCGCACCATCATGCCGATCTCGTCCATGTGCGCCGCCAGCATAATGCGGCGCGGCGGGTTCAGCGGCTCGGTGGCGCGCTTGACGCCGATCAGGCTGCCGAGGCCGTCCTGCTCCAGGCTGTCGGTGAGGCCGGCCCACGCTTCGCGGATAATGTCACGGACCGGCCCTTCGTGGCCGGATGGCGCGTGCGCCTCGACCAGGTTTTTCAGGTGGGCTTTTGTGTCAAACAATGCGGTTATTACCTCCCACTATGCAAGACTAATTTATACCGCAGAATACGCTTCCCCTCACCAACCTCACCCCTAAGTTCCCTCACCAACCTCACCCCTAAGTTCCCTCTCCAACCTCACCCCTAAATCCCCTCTCCATGCGGAGAGGGGACTTGCGACTCGCTTTTCTCCCCCTCTCCCCATGGAGAGGGGGCCGGGGGGTGAGGTCAGGCCGGGGGGTGAGGTCAGGCCGGGCTGTATGGGCAGCACGATCTTACCCGTTCCCGGTGTCCTCATTGGCCCCGCCGGGGGACGTGTCGCCGTCGCCGGGCGGCGGCGGGCCGCCCTCAAGGGTGGCGGTCGCGGTGGGCGTTTCGGTGTCTGTCGGGAAGAACGGCAGCGTCGTGGCGGTCGGCTGAGGCGGCGGCTCGTCGGTCGGGAAGGGCGTCAGCGTGGGCGCGGCGGTGGGCTGCGGGATGAAGGGAACTGTCGGCGTCGGGATGAACACCGGCGGTATCGTTGGGATGAACACCGGCGGCGCGACCCCGCCAGGTATAAACTGGCCCGGCGTGGGCAGCAGCGGGCTGATCGGCGTGACCGACTGCAGCGGGATGCTGGTGGGCAGCAGCGTCGGCGTGGCGGTGCGCGCGGCGGGGGGCAGCGTGCCGGTGATCTGCGGCGTCGGCGGTATTCGTTCCTGCGGCAGGCTGATGAGCAGGAAGCCGACGCAGTAAAACGGCACGGTCGCCAGGATCACCAGAAACAACACGATACGCAGGCTGCGCCGGCCTGTGTCAAGCGGCGGTGTGACAGGCGTGTAGTTGACGCTCATGGACACTCATCCGGTGTGAATCCTGTTACCTGGCTAACTATACCACAGCGGCGCCGGCGCGGGTAACGACAACGTTATGTTACTTTGCGGCGCGCACCAGCTTGTGCCGCACAGCCAGCGCCACCGCCTCGGTGCGGCTGGCCGCGCCCAGCTTTGAGAGGATGCTGCTGACGTGAAACTTGATTGTGGACCGGCTGACGAAAAGCTGGTCGGCGATGTCGGTGTTGTTCAGCCCCGTGACCATCAGCGCCAGCACCTCAAGCTCGCGCTGCGTCAGGTCATGGCCCAGGCCAGGGCGCTGTGTCGTCACGTGGATGAGCGCCTGCGCGGCCTCTGGCGACAGCGTGGAGCGCCCGGCGGCGGCGGCGCGGATGGCGTTGGCCAGCGCGTCGGCAGACACGTTCTTCAGCAGGTAGCTGATGGCCCCGGCCTGGAGCGCCGCCTGTACCAGCTCCTCCTGCGGGAAGCTGGTCAGGGCGATAACCTGGATGCCGGGGTCAATTTGCAGGATCGCGCGGGTGGCGGCGGCCCCGTCCATGTCGGGCATCACCAGGTCCATCAGCACCACGTCGGGCCGGGCGCGCCGGCACAGCTCGACCGCGTCGCGGCCGCCGCCCGCTTCGCCCACCAGCTCCATATCGTCATAGGCGGACAGGAAGGCCACCAGGCCGCTGCGAACCACAGCGTGATCGTCCACTACCAGCACACGGATGAGAGCAGAATTTTCGGTCATGGAACGGTTGTCTCCTCAGGGTTGGCCTGCCACTGTACCCGCAGCCGCGTGCCCCGCTGGGGCTGGCTGTCAATCTCAAGCGCCGCGCCGATGCTCTCGGCGCGCTCCCGCATGATACCCACTCCCAGATGATCGGGCGGGATGCTGGCGGGGTCAAAACCGCGCCCGTTGTCCTCGATCAGCAGGGTCAGCGTCGCACCCTCCGCGCTGAGGGCGACAGTGACCGCGCTGGCGTTGGCGTGCTTGGTGACGTTGTTCAGCGCTTCCTGGGCGATACGGTACAGCGCCACCTGCACATCAGGCGGCAGCGGCGGCGGCTCGCCCGTCAGCGTCAGCGTCACCGGCAGCCGCGCGCGCGCGATCACCGCCTCGGTGAGCTGGCGCAGCAGCTCGCCCAGCTCGGCTTCGGCCAGGCTGGACGGGCGCAGCTCCAGCAGCAGCGCGCGCATCTCGGCCAGCGCGCCGCGCGTCAGGTCGCGCAGGTCGTCCAGGCGCTTGCGCGCGTCCGCCGGGCGCTTATCCCACAGGCGCGGCAGCACGTCGGCGATCAGGCTGGCGGAGAACAGCGTCTGCGTGACCGCGTCGTGCAGGTCGCGCGCCAGGCGCTGGCGCTCGGCGGCGGCGGCGCTGATGCCGACCTGCGCGCGCAGGCGCGCGTTTTCGACCGCCAGCGCGGCCTGGTCGCTGAAGGCGACCGCCAGCCGCACTTCCTCGTCGGTGAACTCGCGCGTTTCGGGGTAGTACAGCACGATCGCGCCGTAGATTTCGTTCTTGACGAACAGCGGGACGGCCAGCGCTGACCGGTAGCGCTCCACAATTTCGAGCATCAGCATCAGCCGCTGCCGGTCCTCCGTGATGGTGCTGGTGGAAAGCGTGGCCGCCAGGTCGGTGACGCGCAGCGGACGGCGCTGGAGCACGGCGCGGCCAGGGATGCCGCGCCCGACCGGCAGGCTCATGCTGTTGACGTAGTTGTCTGGCAGGCCGCGCGCCGTCTGAATGCGCAGGGTGCTGCCGCTTTCGTCCAGGCGGTAGATGGCGACGCTGTCCGTTTTCAGGAAGCGGCCCGCCTGCGCCACGATAAATTCAAGAATCTCGCCGGTTTGCCGGTTGGAATTGAGATCCGCCAGGATGTCGCGCAGGCCCTCGGCCAGCTCGCGGCGCTGTTCGGCCTCGTGCAGCCGGTCCTGCTCGCGGGCATAGAGGCGCGCGTTTTCGATAGCGATCGCCGCGTTGGAGGCGAACGCCAGCACCAGCTCGGCGCGGGCTTCGCTGTAATAGCCCGGCTCCAGGTGGTCAATGCCCAGCATTCCCACAACGCGGTCGCGCGCCAGCATGGGCACGCCCAGCCACGAGCGCATGTGCGCCGCCTGGCTGCCCGCGCAGGCGCGGATGGCGGCGGCCAGCGGCGCGGCGGCCTGCGTGTCGGGGATAATCACCGGGGCGCGGCTGTCCATCACCTGGCAGTAACCGGGCGCGCTGCCCAGCGGCCACCCTGCCGGCACGTCCGCCAGCGGGACCGGCCCGCGATAGATGAGCAGGCGCACGTAGTCGTCGGCGTCCACCGTGTAAATCGCCGCGCCGCTGTAGTCCACCACGCTCTGAAGCTGGTCCAGAATCAGGTTCAGCAGCGGCTCAGTTTCCAGCGTGGACGCCACGTTCTGCGAGACTTTCAGCAGCGTCGCCAGGGCGTGCGTGCGCTCCGCGACGTGCTGTTCCAGCGTCTGATAGGCGCGCATCTGTTCGGTCACGTCGCTGACCACCGCCAGGATGTGCGGCTGGTCGCGGTAGCTGAAGGGCGTGGCGCGCAGCTCAACGTCAATCGGCTCGCCGTCTTTGCGGACGGTGACGGTGCGGCCTTTGAAGCGCGCGCCGCTCTCGACAGCGACGCGCACCCGGTGCAGCACGCCGTCCTCCGCCGGCAGGATGAGCTGCCGCGCCGTCCGGCCCACCAGCTCGTCGCGTGTGTACCCGTGCATCATCCAGGCGGCGGGGTTAGCCTCGACAACGTTCCCGTCCAGGTCGGTGATGATGAGCGCGTCGGTGGTGGATTCAACGATGCTGCGGTACTGTTCCTCGCGCTCGCGCAGCGCGTGGGCGCTTTCCTGGGCGGCTGTGTGGCTGCTCTGCAGGCGGGCGAGCATTTCCTGGAAGCCGGACAGCAGCTTCCACCCCTCAGAGCCAGGGCGGAAGCGGTTCAACGGCAGCGCAGGGATGCCGTCAGGGTAGAGCGCGACGTGGTTGAATGCGTGCAGCAGCGTGGCGTAGCTGCGGACGGCGGGCCGCAGCGTCAGGTAGATGATGAGCAGCAGCAGCAGCAGCAGGCCGGTAATCAGCAGCAGCGAGCTGGCCAGGTAGCTGCGCACGCCTTCCTCGACATCGGTCAGGAAAGCGCCCGCGCCGATATACGCGCTCCACTCCGGGATGCCCACCACGTAGGCCTGTTTGTGCTGCGGCGCGCCCCCGCCCGGCGGCGCGGCGCGGTAGAAAACGAACCCGCTGCCGGGGCTGGCGGCGGCCGTGTGCATCAGCTTGCGCGTGACATACACGCCGTCGGCGTCCTGCATATCCCACAGGTTGCTGCCGGTGAGCTGCCCCTCGGCGGACATCAGCGCTGTGCCGGTGTAGGTCCCCATGAACAGCGTCGTCTGCCCCAGGCCGGGGCGGTAGCTCATGCGCCGCAGCAGGTTGGCGGCTTCGGCGCGGGCCTCGCTGGGGCTGATGTTGCCGCGCGCAGTCTCGGCGCGCAGCGGCTGCACCGCGTTGAGGCCCAGTTCCGCCAGCCGCACAAGCTGCTGGCCGCTCAGCGCGTAAATCTGGCTGCTGTAGCCGTTGGCGAAATACACGAACAGCAGCATGTAACCCACCAGCACGAACAGCACCGCCGCCGCCGCGCGGCCATAGCTGCCGCCCAGGAACTTCAGAAACTGCGCTCTGCGCGATAAGGCAGCGGCAGGGTCCATAAGTAACGCTTTCCAACTTGCTTTTTAAGCATAGTAACACGAATTCAGGTGCAAATTACAGGGAAAACGCCGCAGCTCCGCCGGCTTGAGCCAGGGGGCCGGAAGGCGTGACACTTGTGTTTTTCGCTCATTTGTGCTATTATTTACTGTGTCGCATACGGCTGCCTCAGCCGCGAATCGCAGGCTCGCCCGAGGGGATGGGGAAACAGCGTTATGGCCACAACAACACAGGCTCTCTTTTCGATTGCCAACTGGGACGAAAACACCTGGGACGGGCAGCCCGCCAAAGCGGCAGCAGGGGCCAGGCTCACGCGCGCTATCGTCGCTTACAACTACAGCGGCGGCATCAGCGGGGCCAGCAGGGTGCAGTATCTGATGAGCTACAACGCTGACGGTGTTACCGGCAGCTATGTGGCGCTGGAGGCGATCAGCGGCAGGCTGGACGGCAGGGCCGGCAGTTTCGCGCTGCTGCACAGCGGCACGTTTGACGCGCAGAGCGTCAGCGCGGCGGTGAGCGTTGTGCCGGGGTCGGGCACGGGCGAGTTAGCGGGCCTGCGCGGAACCGGCGCGATCCACCTGCGCGGACACCAGAACAGCTATCCGTTCAGCTTCGAGTACGATTTTGAGGCCGAGCGCGCTTATTCCCAGCGGAAGTTATACGCGCCGTCGAAATTCTGCGTCTGAATCAGCAGCTCATATTCGCCGCCCTGGGTCGATATAAACTCGTGCCGGCCCGTTTCGCTGGCGGTGAAGGTGCGCTGCCACATCAGGCCCTGCCCCTGCGTGCCCTGAATCGTGAAGATGAGCGCGCCGCGCGTGATGATTACGTCGTAGGCCAGGCCAAGCGTGTCGCCCGCCCGCACGGAAGCCGGGTAGCGCCCGGCGGCGGTGGCGGGGTCAACGGTGGGCAGGCCGCCGGGCTGCACGGGCAGCGCCGTCGGCGCGCCGGGCGGCGGCAGCCCCTGGGTGGGCGTGGGCAGCAGCGTCGGCAGGCCGGGCACGGTGGGCGGCGGCGTGAACACCGGCGTCGGCGGCGTGGCGGTGGGGCGCGGCGTGGCGGTGGCGCGCGGGCTGGTGGCCAGGTTGCAGGCGGCCAGCGCAACCACCAGCAGCGCCAGCGCGGGCGCAAGTCGCATATTCATCTCAGACGCCCCTTTCACGCGGCGCGCTCAGCCCAACGGCAGTTGATACAGGCCCATCGCCGCGCGCACCAGCGCCATCGTCTGTTCGGCTTCGGCGCGCGCGCGGCGCGTGCCGGTCACGATGATGTCCTCGATCAGGCCCGGCTGCGCCTCGTAGTGGGCGCGGCGCGCGCGCAGCGGCTCAAGGAAGGCGTTGATCGCGCGCGCCAGGCTCTTTTTCACCTCGACATCGCCCACCGTGCCGGCGCGGTAGCGTGCTTTGAAGTCCTCGATCTCCGCCGTGTTGGGGTTAAAGGCATCGTGATAGATAAACACGGGGTTGCCTTCAACCGTGCCGGGGATGTCGGCGCGGATGCGCTTGGGGTCAGTGTACATGCCGCGCACCTTTTCGTTAACCGTCTTTTCGTCGTCGGACAAGAAGATGGCGTTGTTGAGCGACTTGCTCATCTTGGCCTGGCCGTCCGTGCCGATCAGCGACGGCACATCGCCCACCAGCACGTCGGGCACGGGGAACACCTCGCCGTAGAGGAAGTTAAAGCGCCGCGCGATCTCGCGCGTGACCTCCACGTGCGACTCGTTGTCCTTGCCCACCGGCACTAAATTGGCGCGCGGCAGCAGGATGTCCGCCGCCTGCAGCACAGGATAGCCGAGCAGGCCCAGCGGCATCGCGTCCAGGTCGGCGGCGCGGGCCATGTCCTTGAGGCTGGGCACGCGCTCTAGCCGGGGGACGGTGGTGAGCATCATGAACAGCAGGTTGAGTTCGGCGGTCTGCGGCACGCCGCTCTGCAGGAAGATGGTGCTGCGCGCCGGGTCAATGCCGACGCTGAGGTAGTCCAGCACCATGTCGCGCACGTTAGGGCCGATCTCCGCGATTTCCTCGCGCGTGGTGCGCGTGGTCAGCGTGTGCAGGTCAGCGATGATGAAAAAGCACTCGTACTTGTCCTGAAGCCGAACGCGGTTGGCGAGCGAGCCGACGTAATGCCCCAGGTGCATGCGCCCGGTGGGGCGGTCGCCGGTGAGGATGCGCCCGCGCTGTGGTGTGGTCATGGTGCTGTCTCCCTGTGCAGTTCCCGGTTACAACCGCGCCCGCGCCGCGCCGGGGCGGTGAAATAAAAAACGCCCGTTCCTGTTACAGGGACGCGCGCGTCATCGGCTCGTGGTGCCACCCCGTTTAGGCCGCTGCGCCGCGGCCTCGCTCAGGCGGGCGCCGCGGCGTGAACCGCAAAACCCGCTGCCCGCTAACGGGGGCAAACCGGCGCGGGCTAATGGGCGCGGGCCGTTCACCCTGCGGCTCAGAGGGCCATTCGACGCCGGCGTGCAGGCGGGGTTTACAGCCAACCGCCCCCGCTCTCTGGGCTGCCGTGTTCGGCGCGTACTCGTCCTCGTCACAGCCGTTGCTGCTGTGCGATTGTAGCGCGATTATAACGACAGGCCGCCGCGCCTGTCAACGGGCGGCGCGCAGCGCCTAACGCGCCCGGCGCTGGCGTGTCTGTTCGCGCGTCAGGCTGTCAGCCGGGACCGCCGGCAGGTTGAAGCCGAAGGTGCTGCCCTGCTGGTAAACGCTGTGAAACACCACCTGGCCGCCGTGCCGTTCGACGATGTTCTTCACCAGGTTCAGCCCCAGCCCCGTCCCTTCGATCTCGCGCGCTTCCCGGATGCGGGCGCGGAAAAACGGCTGGAACAGGCGCGCTTGCAGCTCCGGCGGGATGCCGAAACCGGTGTCGCTTACGCGCACCGTCGCCTGTTCGCCGTCCGTTTGCAGGCTGACCTGCACCGTGCCGCCGGTCGGCGTGTATTTGATGGCGTTATCAACCAGGTTAGAGGCGGCTTCATAAAGCTGGGGCGCGTCGCCGTACACCAGCACCGGCGCTTCGGGCAGCTCAGACTCGCACCACAGGCCCTTAAGCTGCGCCTGATCGCGGCATTCCTGGCACAACTGGCGCAGCAGCGTGGTCAGGTCCACCAGGGCGTGAGCGCTGTTGTCGGCGGCGTGTTCAATGCGCTGAAGCGAGAGGATGTCGTTGGTGATCGCCTCGATGCGCTGCGTCGCGCTCATGACAACCTGCACATGCGGCATCTGCTCCGCGCTGGCGCTGTCGCGCAGAAGCTGCATATAGCCAGAGATCACGCCCACCGGGTTGCGGATATCGTGCGCGGCGATGCGGATCATGTCGCTCTTGAGCTGTTCCAGCCGGCTGACCCGGTCGTAAAGGTCGCGCAGTTCGGCGAGCTGGCGTTGGGCGGTGTCGTACAGGCGCGCGTTGTCGAGCGCGACCGCCACGCGGTCCGTCAGCATTTTCAGGAACTCAAATACCTCTGGCGTAAAGTGCTGTGGGCGGTCCGTCTCCAGGTTGAGAACGCCCACCAGCACATCGCGCGAGACCAGCGGCAGCGTCATCTGCGCGCGCATGTTGGGCACGTTGGCGATATAGTCCGGGTCAGCGCTGACATCGGTCAGCAGCACGCCCTGGTGCGTTTGCAGCACACGGTGCACCACGCCGCGTATCTGGCGGTAGCCGCCGCGCACGAAGGCCGCCGGGTACGCGCCGGCGATGTGGTGGCGCGTGACCTGCCCGTCCTCTAACAGGCGGATGATGCCCACGCGCGCCACGCTCAGCCGCATGGCGATATCGAGCGCCATCTCCAGCACGTAATCCACGTCCAGGCGCTCGGTGAGTTCAGCGTTGACGCGGCGCAGCGCGATCAGCAGCTCCATGTGCTGGCGCAGCAGCTCCGCGTCCTGAAAGCGGGCGGTCACATCCTCAACAAGGACCATGCCCGCCACCACAGCGCCATACGCATCGCGCACGGGCAGCGCGCGCGCGCCAAACATCATGCCGTTGTGTTCGACCTCGAACGCCACCTGCCCGCCGGTCAGCGCCTGGCGATACAGCGGCTCAAGGTAGGCTTTCGTTATTGGCGAGACGATCTCAACCAGATCATAGCCTGCCAGCAGCGTCTGCGAGTAGCCGGTCTGGGCCAGCAGCGCGCCGTCGGCGGCCAGAAAGCGCAGATCGTGGTCGAACAGCAGCACGGCCATGCCAGGCAGGCTGTGCGCCAGCGTGCGGTACAGATCAGTGCCGGACAGGTCAACGCTGGACGATGTCATTGTTCCTTCCACGCCCCACCTATCTTTCAGATCACATTAACTGTAGCGCAGTTTGCGCATCTGTGCATGGCATCTGCGCGCGGGAACGGCGGCGAAACACACAAATGTACGCGCAAATGTTTACCTGTTAGCGAACAGATGTGCTAATGTGGAGATGTTTGCGCGGGCGGCGCTCCCCGCCCTGACTGTTCAGCGCCTGCTGGCCGGCAGCGGCCAGCGCGCGGCGCAAGGAGGATAAACCGATGTTTAACTGGCTGGCCCAGCTTTTTAACGGACGCGGGCGGCTGCGCGCCGCGCCGCACCTGGCGGCGGTGGCGCAGCACAACAGCGTTACCTGGCCGGACACGTCCGGCGCGCAGGCCCAGGCGCACCTGTACCAGCGCTCGCCCTGGGTGTACGTCGCCATCAATCGCATCGCTGAGGCGGCGGCGCTGGTCCCGCTGCACGTTTACCGGCTGGAGGGCGAGCGCCGCGTGCCGGTGGCGCGCCACCCGCTGGAGGACCTGCTGGCCGCGCCCAACCCCTGGCTGAGCCGTTTTGAGCTGCTGGAGCAGACCGTCGGCATGCTGGAGCTGACCGGCAACGCTTACTGGTTTCTGAGCGGCGACGGCGGCGGTGCGCCAGCGGAAATCTGGCCGCTGCGCCCGGACCGCGTGAGCATCGTGCCGGACGCGGCGGCCTATGTGCGCGGCTACGTCTACGAGCTGGACGGCGCGCGCGTTCCGCTGGCGGCCAGCGAGGTCGTTCACTTTCGCCGCTGGCACCCCGCCAGCGACTACTACGGCCTGTCGGCGCTGGAGGCGGCGCGGGCGGCTGTCGAAACCGACCGCGCCATGACCGCCTGGAACCGCAGCACCTTCAGCGCCGATCACGGCGTGCCGGCGGGCATCGTCAGCATCCGCGATTTCGTGAGCGACGCCGACTTTGAGCGCATCAAACAGGAATGGCGCCAGAGCTACGGCGGCCCCCGCCGGCGCACCGCCTTTCTGCGCGGCAGCGGCATCGCCTGGCAGCATATCGGCCTCAACCACACAGAGCTGGATTTCCTGCGCGGGCGCGAGCAGCACCGCAACGAGATTCTGAATATCTTCGGTATCCCCGTCGGGCTGGTGAGCGAGAACGCCACCGAGGCCAACGCGCTGGTGGCGGAACGGCTGTTCATCGAGCGTACGCTGTGGCCTAAGCTGGTGCGCATCGCGCAGAAGGTTACGCAGGAACTGCTGCCGTTCTGGCCCGGCGACCACGTGGCCGAATTCGAGGATATTCGCCCCACCGACGCGCAGGCGCGCCTGGACGAAATCCGCACCGCGCACCTAGCCCTGAGCGTCAACGAGGTGCGCGCGCGCTACTATGGCCTGGGGCCGACGGCCTGGGGCGCGCTGCCCGCCGGGGCCAGCGCCAGCGCGCCCGCGCCGGCGGCGCTGCCGTAACCGGCGGCGGGCTACCAACCGGTTTCTACCCGTACTCCAACGCGCCAGCGGATAGAATAAGCGTTCTAGGCTGTGGTATGCTGAGAGGATAGGGTTAGAAACCTGTTACACGGAAGGCGTCATGGGCACACTCAACGCGAAAACTGCGGACATCGTCTACCGTTTTATCTGCACCTATGTGGCCGAGAACGGCTATCCGCCGTCGCTGCGCGAGCTGAGCAAAGGCTGCTACATGAGCGTTGCCAGCGTGATTCGTTATCTTGACCGGCTGGAGGCCGAGGGACGCCTGCGCCGTGACCCGAACATCTCGCGCGGCATTATGCTGCTGCGCGACCGGGACAACCATTAGCGCCGCCCGCCGCGTCACGGGCTGCCGAACAGGCGCAGCAGCTTGAGCGCGATCTGCAGGTTGGTGCGCGTGCGCGGGTCGGAGAGGTCACAGGCGCACACCTCCGCGATGCGCTGCAGGCGGTAGTTGAGCGTGCTGCGGTGGATGTGCAGCGCCTCAGCGGTCTGGACGCCGTTGCCGCCAGCGTCCAGATATTGTTCGAGCGTGTTGAACAGGTCGGCCTGCTGTTCGTCGAGCAGGCGGCGCACCAGCGGCGCGTGCGGGCTGCTGGCCAGCGCCGCCGGCCCGGCGTGGTACAGCGTATGCAGATAGCCCAGCGCGTCGAAGACCACCACCCGTTCGGGCGATCCCAGCCGTTCGGTGATGAGCAGCACGTCGCGGCATTCGTGATAGGCCCGCGCCACGCTGGCCGCGCCGCGGTGCGCCGCGCTGATGCCGATGCGCATCTGGCTGCTGCTATCCTGCGCCAGCAGGTGGGCGGCGTGCGCGCGCACGCTGTCGTCAGCCGGGGCCAGCACCAGCACCTGCCCGGCGAACTGCCCGGCTACGACCGGCCAGTTGTGGGCCGCTGCCAGCCGGCTGACGCGCCGCTGAAGCTGAATGGCGCGCGCGCCGCTGGCCGCCGCGATCAGCAGCGCGACGAACGGCGCGGCCAGGTCAAAGCCAAAGCGCAGCGCCTGGTCGGTGAGGACAGCTTCGCGGCCTGCCGCGCTGTCGATCAACTGCGCCAGCAGGCTGCCTTTCAGCGAGGCTTCGGCGCTCTGCGCCGCTTCCTGATACAGCATGATAAGGGCGGCGATGGTGGCCGCGCTCTCGATAGCCATGCGGTCGAGGTCCGACAGCGGGCGGTCGTGGGCGATAATCCACACGTAGCCGTAGATGTCGCCGTGCACGACCACCGGGGCCAGGATGCGCTCCATCTCCAGGCCGACGGCGGGCATCTGTGGGATGAACACCGGGCGCAGCGTGCGCCGAATCTCGCCAATGATCTGCTGGTCGTGGAGCGCCTGCACCAGCCGGGGGTCGGTGCGGCCTTCGCTGAGCGTGTAGCGGCGGGCTTCGTCTACCGGCGCGACGTTGGCCAGGGCCAGCGCCTCAAAGCGCTCGTTTTCGATGCTGATCGACTGGCCGATGAGGTCAGCCAGGGTGGTGGCGAGCTGTTTGAGGTCGCCGCCGTCCAGCACGACCTGCGTCAGCGCGTGGTTGATGGTGAGCGCGCGCGTGACCAGCGCCATGTTTTCCTGGGCGATGCGCTCGTTGACGCTGCGGGCGATGTCAATAAAGCGCGCTTCGTAATGAATCTCGATCAGCGGCAGGCCGGCGCGCTCGGCTTCGTCGCGCAGCGGCGCGGGCGCGTGGGTGATATAACCGCCGACGGTCAGCCCCAGGCCGCTGACGGCTTTCTGCGCCAGCGCCCGCACGTAGGCGCGCTGGCCGTCGTCGTCGGGCGGCAGGTTGATGGCGGTCGTCAGGATCAGCTCGCCGCCGTGCAGCCAGCGGGCGGCGTCAGGCACGCCCATCACGTGCACCCATGAGATCGGACGGCCCAAACCCGCCGCGCCGGCGACGACCTGTGCCCCGGCCAGTTCCTTGAGTGCGAGCGCCTCAGCGACTGTGAGCATGGCGTCCCTGCTGATTCAGACGTGTCCTTGACGTGTCCTTATTGTAGCACGTCACGCGCTGTCGTCAGCGTCCAGGCCGGCCTGCAGGCGCAGCGGGCGCAGCAGCGACCGGTCGAAGCGCGCTATGCCGTCCGGCCCCAGGCGCTCCAGCTCAGCGCGCACGCGGGCGGCGTCGGCGCGCAGTTGGGCCACATCCACGCCCTGGCACACGTCCGGCAGGGCGGCCAGCCACTGCACGACGCGCAGCAGCATCTTGTGCGCGCCATGCCAGTTGCCGCGCTCGATCTGGTAATAGGCCACGCCCACCTGCAAGATGGCGCGGTACAGGTCGCGCACCGGGCCGGCGGTGTTCAGCCACTGTTCCTCAAACAGATCGTGCTGCGGATAGTACTCGCCCGCGTTGAATTTCGCCGCGCCCGCGCGGGCCAGCGGCGGCAGCGCCTCGGCGCAGCCGCAGTCCAGCGCGGCCTGGCGCGCGGGGTCGGGCAGGCGGGCGTAGCTGGCCACAAGCTGCGGCCCCAGCGCCAGCAGCTCGGCGGGGGGCAGCGCGTAGTCGGCCCCGGCGGCCCGCGCCGCCGCGCGGCCCGCGCCGTCCGCCGCCGTCACCAGCAGGGGGAAGCGGCGCGTGGCCGGGCTGGTCTTGGGCGTGGTGGCCCAGAAGCGCCAGCCGCGGGCGTCGCCGTCCACGACGATCAGCGCCGGCTGCGCGTCCGCCAGCCGCGCGATATAGCTGGCGCGGTCGGTCACGCGCACGACCGCACAGCCAGCCAGGCCGGCGGCCAGGGCGGCGGCCCAGGCTGCCGGGCCAGCGATCACAAGCACGGGGAGGGTCATCGTTGGCCGCCAGTCACTCGCTTTTGACCGCAAACTGTACCGCGTTTCAGGGGTATCCACCCTGTGCGGGGCGCTGGATGCGGCTAAAATTGACGAAAAAGGGTATGCTAATTGTAACATAATGCAGTGTGAACGCGGGGGATGCAGCATTTGATGCCCTGGCTTGCCCAGTGGGTTAAGCGCCTGTTTCAGCGGGTGCCGGCGCCGCAGCGCCGCCTGAGCTACAAGGATTACCTGGACAGCGTGGTCCGCACGATGGGCGACATGCTCATCGTGATCGGCCCGGACGGCCGCATCGAGATGGTCAACCCGGCGGCGCTGGCCGCGCTGGGCTACACCGAGGCGGAGCTGGTCGGCCAGCCGTTTCAAATTGTCTTTATGCAGACGGCGGGGCGCACCGGCATAGACACGCTGGTGGAGCGCGGGTCTGCCCACCACACGGATAAGGTGCTGCGCGCCCGCGATGGCCGCGCGATCCCGGTGCTGTTCTCCGGCAGGGTGATGCCCGGCGGCCCCGGCCGCGCGCGCGTGGTGTGTGTGGCGCAGGATATCACCGCGCGCAAAGCCGCTGAAGCGCGCCTGCTGGAGAACGAAACCCGTCATCGCATCATCTCGCAGTTGGCGTCGGACTACGCCTTCAGCGTCACGATCGCCGACGACGGCACGCTGCACGCTGACTGGATGTTCGGCGCGTTTGAGCGCATCACCGGCTTTACGACGCAGGAAATTGCGCTGGAGGGGCGCTGGCAGCGCCTGATTCACCCGGCGGACCGCCCCCTGCTTGAACAGATCATGCGGGAGCTGATCGAGCAGCGCCAGCCGCGCGAGGCGGAGCTGCGCCTTGTCAGGCGCAGCGGCGAGGTGCGCCACCTGCGCTTCCGCTATCACCCGGTCGTTGACCCGCAAAGCGGGCGGGTGACCCGCGTCTACGGCGCGGCGGAGGACATTACCGCGCGCAAACAGGCTGAACTCAGCGCGCTGGAGGCTTTGCTCCAGACCGAGCGCGTGCGCCTGCTGTCCGACTTCATCCGCGATGTCTCGCACGACGTGCGCACGCCGCTGACAACCATCTACACCAGCCTTTACCTGCTGCGCCGCCTGGACGCCGACCCCGCCCGCCGCGCCCAGCATTACGACCGCATCGCGCAGCAGACCGCCCGCCTGGAGGACCTGCTCGAAAGCATGCTCACGCTGGCGCGGCTGGACCAGGGTGAGGATTTTGAATACCGGTCGGTTGATGTCAACTCGGTTGTGACCGATATGGGCGCGCGCGTTATGCCGCTGCTGGAGGCGCAGCATATCGCCTTCCGGTATGACCTGCACCCGGACCTGCCCCTGATCCAGGCCGACAAAGACGAGCTTCAGCGCGCGCTGCTCAACCTGCTGGGTAACGCGGCCCGCTTCACGCCGGAAGGCGGCGCTGTGACGGCGCGCACAGCCGCTGACGACGCACACGTGATAATCGAGGTGCGCGACACGGGCATTGGCATCGCCCCGGACGATCTTGAGCGCATCTTTGAGCGCTTCTACCGCGTTGAAGGTTCGCGCTCGGCCAAGACCGGCGGCGCGGGGCTGGGCCTGACGATCACCAGGAAGATCATCGAACAACACGGCGGCCAGATCACGGTCGAAAGCCAGCTGGGCGTGGGCAGCACCTTCCGCGTGCTGCTGCCGCTGACGCGCATCGCCGAACAGCCCGCGCCCTGACAGCGCGCGAATCCCGGCGCGGCAGGGCGGGCGCGCCGCACATCCTGTAAAGACTGCGCCAGCGATGCCGTGTATAATGGCGGCATAGGCGCGGCGCAGCGGTGAGTACGGCATGGCAGATGAACTGATCAGCAAGCGCATCGGCAATTACGAGATTCTCGACATCGTTGGGCGCGGCGGCATGGCGACGGTGTACCGCGCGCGCCAGCTTACGATGGACCGGATTGTGGCGCTCAAGGTGCTGCCGCGTCAGTTTATCAACGACGACACCTATCTTCAGCGCTTTAACCGCGAGGTCGAGATCGTCGCCCGGCTGGAACACCGCAGTATCGTGCCAGTACACGACTTTGGCGACTTCAACGGCCAGCCGTACATCGTCATGCGCTATATGTCGGGCGGCTCGGTAGACGACCTGCTGGCGCGCGGCCCGCTGGACAGCGACGTGTATCTGAGCGTGATTGAGCAGATCGCCCCGGCGCTGGACTATGCCCACAGCAAGCAGGTGCTGCACCGCGATCTCAAGCCGAGCAATGTGCTGATGGACGACGACGGCGGCGCTTACCTGACCGATTTCGGCATCGCCCGCATTCTGGGCGAGGGGCACGCCCCAACCATCACGACCCAGGGCGTCGTTGGCACGCCCAGCTACATGAGTCCTGAACAGGCGCAGGGCCTGCCGCTGGACGCGCGCAGCGATGTTTACGCGCTGGGCGTCATGCTGTTTGAGATGGCGACCGGCCAGCGCCCGTTCCAGAGCGACACGCCCTACAGCATCGCCGTGCTTCAGGTGACAGCCCCGCCGCCCGCGCCGCGCAGCCTCAACCAGAACATCCCGCTGCCGGTCGAACAGGTGATTTTGCGGGCGCTGAAGAAAAAGCCAGACGAGCGCTACACTGGCGCGGTCGCCCTGGCTGAGGCGCTGCGCCGGGCGGCCATGCCGCTGGCGGTCAGCGTCCACGACACGCAGCCGGGCATCCCCCGGCCCACCAAACCCAACCCGGTTCCCCAGCCCACCGCGCCGCTGCCGCAGCCTATCGCCGCCGCGCCGCCTGTCTACGCGCCGCCGGCCTACACGCCGCCGCCGCTGGCGCGGCCCGCCGCGCGCCGCCGCCCCCTGCGCCGCCAGGGCGGCCTGCTGATGAGCGCGGCGGTCGGCGGGTTGATTGGCTGCGGGCTGCTGACGTTAATCGTGGTGATCGCCGCGCTGGTGATCGGCAGCCTGCAAGCGGCGGATGCCGCCAACAGCAGCGCGCCGTCTGATCTGACGGTCTACACGGGCGACAGCGTTATCCCCACGCTTGACCCCACCAGCGAAGCGGCCCGGCGCGGCCTGCTGGGCGCGCTGACCGAAACGCCTACGCTGGCCCCCACGGCGACGGCGACGGTCGCGCTGCCGGACCTGCCCGCGCAGCCCGCCGCGCCACTGGTCACGCCGACGCTGCCGGTGGGCTGGCGGACGCCAAACGGCTGAGCAGCGCCGCCAGCGTCACGCCGTCCAGCGACGGCAGCACCACGTCCGCCGCGCCGACGATCTGCGCGTCGCCCAGGCCCACCACCGGCAGGCCGCCCGTCCGCGCCGCCTGCACCCCCACCGCCGAATCCTCAAATACCAGCGCCTGCGCCGGCCTCACGTTGAGCCGCCCGGCGGTCCACAGAAAAACGTCTGGCGCGGGCTTGCTGTTAGTCACGCAGTGCCGGTCGGCGATCACGTCGAACAGGCCGGTCATCGCCAGCCGTTCCAGCACCGGGTACACGTTCAGGCTGGACGACGCCAGCCCGACCGGCAGCCCGCCCGCCCGCGCGTCCTCGATGAGCGCCGTGACGCCTGGCAGGCGGTGCGCCGGCGTCATGTGGGCCAGCAGCTCGTGAAAATAAGCGTCTTTGCGCGTCATCAGCGCTTCGGCGTGGGCGGCGTCGGGCGGGCGCTGGCGAAAGATGTAGGCCAGGCTGTCATGCCGGGACAGGCCGCGCAGCGCGTCGTTGTCCGCCGGCGTGAAAGGGACGCCTTCTTCAGCGGTCAGGCGCAGCCAGGCGCGGTAGTGCAGGTCGAGCGTGTTGGCGATCACGCCGTCCATGTCGAAGATCAGCGCGCGAATGTCGGCTGTCATGGTGTTTTGCTTCCTGTTCTGACACGCAGCATAGGCTATAATTCTGCCCTATGCACACAATACGGCAATATCCACCAGTTATGCTCATTGTGTTGGCGCTGGCGCTGCTGGCCGCGGCCTGCGAGCCGCTGGCCCCGCCGGCGACAGCGGTCGTGATCGTGGTCACGCCGCCGCCCAGCCGCACGCCCACCGCCACTTTTACGCCGCCTGCCACGCGCACGCCCATCCCCACCGCCACATCCGCCGCCAGCGCCACACCGACGCCGCCGTCGTGCCTCAGCGAAGGCGGCACGATGCTGGTGTTCGACGAGTTCCGCAGCGAAACCGCCGGCGAGAACCTGCGCTACCGGGTCTACATCCCACCCTGTTATATCGAGTCGCAGCGGCGTTTCCCGATCGCCATTCTGCTGCACGGGCAGGCGGCCACCGAAAATCAGTGGGATCGCCTGGGTGTTGAGGAAGCGCTCGACCAGGGCATCGCCCTGGGCGCGCTGGCCCCGATGATCCTGGTGATGCCCTACACCGGCTTTATCGCCAACCGCGACTCGTTCCCGCCCGATCCATCGTATGAAACGGTGATCCTGGACGAGCTGCTGCCGGCGATTGAGCGCGACTTCTGCACGATTCAGCGGCGCGAATACCGCGCCATCGCCGGCATCTCGCGCGGGGGGTTCTGGGCCTTCAGCATCGGCCTGCGCCACCCGGACGTGTTCGGCGTGCTGGGGGCGCACAGCGCCGTTTTCACGGAGAATAACGCCCCGGCGGCCAATAATCCACTCGATCTGGCGCTCAACGCCTCGTTCCTCAGCGACGCCAACCTGCGCCTGTACCTGGACAACGCCGCCAGCGACCCGGCCGGCCGGGGGATTGAGGTGTTCTCCAGCCGGTTGAGCGCGCGCGGCATCCCGCACACCTACGTGATTCACCCGCTGGGCGACCACAGCGACGACTACTGGTCGGCGCATGTGTCCGAGTATCTGTCGTTCTACGCGCGCGAGTGGCCGCGCAGCCTGGCCGACCTGCCGAGCTGCCAGGAACCAAGCCCGTGAGCGCGCCCGTGTGAAAGGAGTCCGCTGTGCCCGACCTGCGGCTGGTGACGCTGGCGGAGCGGCCTGACCTGTTCGACCCGGCGCATCTGATGAGCCAGGCCGTGTGGCCCAACTTTATGCTCCAGGACGAGGTATCGGTGCCCGCCTGGCACGACATCACCGGGCGCTTCCCCGGCTGCCAGTTCGCGCTGCTGGACGGCGCGCGCATCGCCGTTTACGGCAACGCGCTGCCGCTGACGTGGGACGGCACGCCGGGCGGCCTGCCCGCGAACGGCTGGGATGGCGCGGTGCTGCGCGGCGTGACCGACCACGACGCGGGCCGCGCCCCGGACGCGCTGTGCGCCCTGTCGATCACCGTCACGCGCGACTATCGCGGCCAGGGGCTGGCGGCGGCGGGCATTGACGCCATGAAGCGCGTGGCGGCCCGCGCCGGCCTGCGCCACTACCTGCACCCGCTGCGCCCGCTGCTCAAAAGCGCCTACCCCCTCACTCCGATTGAGCGCTACGTTCGCTGGACGCGCGCCGACGACCTGCCGTTCGACCCCTGGCTGCGCGCGCATATCAGCGCGGGCGGCGCTGTCCTGGGCGTCGAGCCGCAGTCGATCACCGTCACCGGCACGGTGCGCGCCTGGGAACAGTGGGTCAGCATGGCGTTTCCCGAAACCGGCGCTTATATCGTCCCCGGCGCGCTGACGCCGGTGCAGATAGACTGCGAGCAGGACCTGGGCGTGTATCACGAGCCGCACGTGTGGCTGCGCCACGCGCCGGCTGTCGAGGGTTGACGCCGGGCGCGCTTTCGCCAACAATGAACCCGTCTGCCGCAATAAGCCTGGAGCTATGGCCCACGACCCGCACCCGCGCACGCTGGTGATTATCCCGGCGCTTAACGAAGCCGCCAGCATCGCCGGCGTCGTCGCCAGCATCCGGCAGCACGTCCCCTGGGCCGATGTCGCCGTGATCAACGACGGCTCCACCGACGCCACCGGCCCGCTGGCCGCGGCTGCCGGGGCCGTTGTGCTGTACCTGCCGTACAACGTCGGCATCGGGGCCAGCGTGCAGACCGGCTGCATGTACGCCGAGCGCGCCGGCTACGACGTGCTGGTGCGCAGCGACGGCGACGGCCAGCACACGCCAGAGGATATCGCGCGGCTGCTGCGCGCCCTGGACGAACGCGGGGTGGACGTTGTGATCGGCTCGCGCTATCTCGAAAAGCGCGGCTACAACGGCTCGACCGCGCGCCGCGCCGGCAGCCTGTTCCTGGCGCGGCTGATCTCCGCCATCACCGGCCAGCGCATCACCGACCCTACATCGGGCTTCACCGCCGCCAACCGCCGTGCGCTGCGGCTGTGCGCCCGCGCCTACCCGCACGATTACCCGGAGCCAGAGGCCATTGTGACGCTGCACCGCGCCGGGCTGCGCATCGCCGAAATCCCGGTGACGATGCGCGCGCGCCAGGGCGGGCGCTCGTCCATCACCAGTTTGCGCTCAGTCTATTACATGGCGAAGGTCACGCTGGCGATTCTGATCGGCCTGCTGCGGCCCGCGCCCGCCCCGCCGGGGGGCGAGTGAGCGCCCTCAGCGCGCCGGGGCTGCGCACCTTCTACAGCCTGGCGATCACGCAAACGCTGTCGCTGATCGGCAGCCGCATGAGCGCCATCGCTGTTGGCATCTGGGTGTTTGCCGAAACGGACAGCGCCGCGCCGCTGCTGCTGGTGTCGTTCTTCAACGAAATCCCTGCTATGCTCGGCGGCAGCCTGGCCGGCGTGCTGGCCGACCGCCGCGACCGCCGCCTCATCATGATGCTGGCGGACGCCGGGCAGGCAGCGGGCACGCTGCTGCTGCTGGCCAGCATTGTGTCGGGATTGTTCGAGCTGTGGCATCTCTACGCGGTCGCGCTGGTACAGGGCATCTTCGCCGTTTTTCAGCAGCCCGCCGCCGACGCCGCCATAACGATGCTGGTTCCGCCGCAGCGCCTCGACCGCGCCAACGGCATCCGGCAGATGGCCTTCCCGCTGGCGGGTGTGGTCGCGCCGGTGCTGACCGGGATGCTGTACGCTGTTGTCGGCATTGGCGGCGTGGTCGTGGTTGACCTGGCGACGTTTATTGTCAGCATGGTCGTGCTGGCCGCCATCCGCATCCCGCGCCCGCCACAGACCGAGGCCGGCGCGCTGGCGCAGGGCAGCTTCTGGCGCGAGCTGCGCGGCGGCTTCGCCTTCCTGCTGACGCGCCGCCCGCTGCTGCTGCTTATTGGCTACCTGACGATCATCAATTTTCTGCTCAACGGCCCGCTTGATCTGTCGCTGCCCTACCTCATCACCGTGACCGGCAGCGAGCAGACCGCCGGCCTGATCCTGGGCGCGATGAGCGCCGGGGCGCTGGCGGGCGCGGCGAGCATCACCGCGTGGGGCGGCGGGCGCGCGCGCGTGCGCCGGCTGCTGGTGGGGATGGTCTGCACCGGCGCGCTGTTTCTGGCCTATGGCACGCTGCGCGAGCCGCTGCCGCTGGCGCTGGCGCTGTTCGCACTGATGATTCCGCTGCCGGTGTCCAGCGCCCTGTTTGTCTCCATCCTCCAGACCAAGACGCCGCCCGATATGCAGGGGCGGGTGTTCGCTATCGCCTTTCAGGTGGCGTTCCTGGTGACGCCGCTGTCGTTCGTTATCGTCGGCCCGCTGGTGGACGACGTGCTGGAGCCGGCGGTCGGCACGCCCGTTTGGGACGCTGTCGCGCCGCTGGTAGGCAGCGCGCCGGGCGCGGGCATGGGGCTGGTGCTGGTGGCGACGGGCGCGCTCATCCTGGCGCTGACGGCGCTGGCCTGGGCGCTGCCGGGGCTGCGCCGCCTGGAAACCACCCTGCCCGATTACGAGGTGGATCATGGTTGATGCCGACCGCCCGCGCGTGCTGATGCTCTCCAAAGCGTGCCTGGTGGGTATTTACCAGCGCAAGCTGGAGGAAATGGCGCGCCTGGGCCTTGACCTGCTGGTGATCGTGCCGCCATCGTGGCGCGACGAGCGCGGCGAAACCCGGCTGGAGCGCGCCTTCACCGCCGGCTACCGCCTGGAAACCGCGCCGATTGCGTTCAACGGCAGCTTTCACCTGCACTGGTATCCGGGCCTGGGGCGGCGGCTGCGCGCCTTCAGGCCGCACATCGTCCACATTGACGAGGAACCGTACAACCTGGCGACGTGGCAGGCGCTCTGGCACGCGCGCCGCGCCGGGGCCAGAACGCTGTTCTTTAGCTGGCAGAACATCGCGCGCAGCTACCCGCCGCCGTTCGCCTGGGGCGAGCGCTGGACGCTGGCGCGCGTGGACCACGCCATCGCCGGGACGGACGGCGCGGCGCAGGTGTGGCGCGCCAAAGGCTATCGCGGCCCGCTGACTGTTATTCCGCAGTTCGGCGTAGACGCTGACCTGTTCGCGCCGGGCGCTGAAACGCCGCCGCGCCCGTTCACCATCGGCTACTTCGGGCGGCTGGTGGAGGAAAAAGGGCTGGCGCTGCTGCTGCGCGCCGCCGCCGCGCTGCCTGACCCTGACTGGCTGCTGCTGCTGGTGGGCGGCGGGCCGCAGCGCGCGGCGCTCGTGGCGCTGGCGCAGCAGTTGGGGCTGGGCGCGCGCGTTCAGTTCCGCGACCTGGTCCCGTCAGCCGAGATGCCCGCGCTCTATCGCGCGGTGGACGCGCTGGCGCTGCCGTCGCTGACGCGGCCCAACTGGAAGGAACAGTTCGGGCGCGTGCTGATTGAGGCGATGGCCAGCGGCGTGCCGGTCGTTGGCTCGGACAGCGGGGCGATCCCTGAGGTGATTGGCCCGGCCGGGCTGGTCTTTCCTGAAGGCGCCGCCGCCGCGCTGACAGCTCACCTGGCGCGCCTGCAGGCCGACCCTGAGCTGCGCGCCCGCCTGGGCCAGCAGGGGCGCGCGCGCGCGCTGGCGCGCTATACGCATCACCGTGTGGCGGCGGCGACGGTTGAGGTCTACCGGGCACTGCTGGCCGGCTGACGCGGCGGCGCGGCGTGTGGCATAATCGAGATAGGTAAGTGCTGCGGGAGGGATGTTATGCGCTGGTATCTGCTGCTGCTCTGTGGTCTGCTGCTGACTGGCGCTGCCGCCGCCCAGGACGGTGAAGGCACGCCGCGCTTTGAGCCGGCCGCGTGCCTGTTCGGGCTGCCGGATGGCTATGAAGTCGAATGCGGCTTCCTGGTGGTCCCCGAAGACCGCGCTGACCCCGCCAGCCCGGAAATCAGGGTGGCGGTGGCGGTGTTCCACAGCAACAACCCGGAGAAAGCGCCCGACCCGCTGCTCTACCTGGAGGGCGGCCCCGGCGGCAGTGCCCTCAAGGCGACCGCCCCGGCTTTCGGGCGGGTGCTCGCGCCGTATGCCCGCTACCGTGATGTGATCGTGCTGGACCAGCGCGGCGTCGGCTTCTCGCAGCCGGCGCTGGACTGTCCCGAATTTTACGATTACCTTCTGGCGTCACTGGCTGGCGACCTGAGCGTGGCTGAGGACGCCGCCCAGATTGAGACGGCGGTGGCGGCCTGCCATGATCGCCTTGTCGCCAGCGGCGCCAGCCTGACCGCCTACAACAGCGCCGCCAGCGCCGCCGACCTGGCCGACCTGGCCGCCGCGCTGGGCTACGAACAGGTCAACCTGCTCGGCAGTTCCTACGGCACGCGGCTGGCCCTCACCACCATGCGCGACCACCCGGCGCTGGTCCGCAGCGCGGTGCTGGCCGGCGTCTTTCCGCCGCAGGTCAGCCTGAACGCCGACACGCCCGCCAATGTCGCCCGCGCCCTGGACGCGCTGTTCGCCGCCTGCGCGGCGGACACGGCGTGCGCCGCCGCCTACCCGGACCTGGAAGCGCGCTTCTACGAGCTGGGCGCGCGCCTCAACGCGGAACCAGTTACGATCACCGTGCCTGACCCGGCGACGCAAACCCCGCTGGCCGCGCTCATCAACGGCGACGAGCTGTACGGCGCGGTGTTCCGCATGCTCTACAGCACCGATCTGCTGCCGCTGCTGCCGCAGGGCATCGCC
The DNA here is from genome assembly GCA_048499435.1 of Anaerolineae bacterium. GTDB lineage: Bacteria > Chloroflexota > Anaerolineae > Aggregatilineales > Phototrophicaceae > DAOTWC01. The sequence continues at coordinate 793,728 of JASNZW010000001.1, read as the reverse complement.
GCCGCCGCTGACGGCGATTACGGGGCGCTTGCCAGCTACCTGCTGCTGAACCTGCTTTCGGAAACGCTTATCAGCCGGGGGATGTTTCTCTCGGTGCAGTGTTATGAGGACGCCGCCTTCGACCCACCGGACGCGCTGGCCACCAGCAGCGCGGCTTACCCGCGCCTGGAGTCCTTTCTGCGGCGCGGCGGCGACCTCGGCGCGCTGTGCCCGCGCGCGTGGGCGGTTGGCGCCGCTGACCCGGTTGAAAACGAACCGATCAGCAGCGACGTGCCGACGCTGCTGATCTCCGGCGAATATGACCCGGTGACGCCGCCCGCCTGGGGCGCGCTGGCCGCGGCGACGCTGCCCAACAGCACGCACGTTGTCATTCCCAACGCCAGCCACGACGCCTTCACCACTGACTGCGGCGCGGCGCTGGCGCTGGCCTTCGTGAACGACCCGTCCGCCGCGCTGGACACCGCCTGCGCCGAGAACCAGCCGGGCATTGTTTTCGCCCTGCCCGGCGGCCTGGTTGACCTGTCGGGCGTCACGCTGACCCCTTACAGCGACCCGGACGGCCTGTTCACGGCGCTGGCCCCGGCGGGCTGGACGGAGATGCAGGCGGGCGTCTACGCGCGCGGGGCCACCCCGGTTGACCAGATGGCGCTGATTCTGGCGCCGCTGCCGCTGCCGCTGGCCGATTTCCTTCAGGCGACCGCCGCGCAGCTTGGCCTGGAAGCGCCCCCGGCGGCTGTGACGCAGGACATTAACGGCCTCACCTGGTCGCTGTTTGAGGTGGACCTTTTCGGCTTCCCCACGCTGGTGGCGGCGGCTGAGCGCGGCGGCATGACGTACACGGTCCAGCTTGTGGCCAACAGCGCGGCAGAGCGCGACGCCGCGCGCGCGGCCATTCTGCTGCCGGTGCTGGACGCTTTCAAACTGGGCGGCTGAGCGCCGGGGCGCGGGCAGGGGCGTGCGCTGTCCTGGGCCGCCCCTAATTATTGGGTGTTTATAAATTATTTTTACTGGCCTAACATTGTTTGTAGATTCGCTTAATTAACGCCCTGGCGTGGCCTGACAAGCAAGAGGGAAGGGCTGAACCGATGGCTTCTGTAATCGAAACTCGGAATCTGTCTAAAATTTACCGGACCCGCAAAGGCGCGACGCTGGCGCTCGACAGGCTGGACCTGACGGTGAACGCGGGCGAGATTTTCGGCTTCCTCGGCCCTAACGGGGCCGGCAAGACGACGACTATCCGCCTGCTGCTGGACCTGATCCGCCCGACGACGGGCAGCGCCACCATTTACGGGAAGTCCGTCAACGCCGAGAGCGTGGCGCTGCGCCAGCGCGTCGGCTACCTGCCGGGCGAGCTGAACCTGTGGAAGAACCTCACCGGCCAGCAGGTCGTGCGCTACCTGGGCAGCCTGCGCGGCATGGCTGACCTGAGCTACGCGCAGGCGCTGGCGGAACGGCTTCAACTGGACCTGACCAAGCGCGTGCGCGACTATTCATCTGGCAACCGGCGCAAGCTGGGCCTGGTGAGCGCGCTGATGCACAGGCCGGACCTGCTCATCCTGGACGAGCCGACCAACGGCCTGGACCCGCTGATGCAGCAGACGTTTCACCAGATGATGCGCGAGGCGCGCGCCGAGGGCCGGACGGTGTTTCTGTCGTCGCACGTGCTCAGCGAGGTGCAGGCCATCTGCGACCGCGTTGGCATCTTGCGCGGCGGCCAGCTCAAGGCGGTTGAGACTGTCGAGCACATGACCCACGTGGATTTCCGCTGGGTGAATATCAGGCTGCGCGAACCGGCGGCGGCGCTGCGCGCGCGCGTCGCCAGCGTCCCCGGCGTGAGCAGCGTCGAGGCCGAGAATCACAGCCTGAAGCTGCGCCTCGGCGGCGACTTCGACCCGCTGCTGCGGGCGCTGGGCGACGCCTACATCGTGGATCTGCGCGTTGAGTCGCCGACGCTGGAGGAAATCTTCCTGGCGTTCTACGGCAACAGCGGCGCGGCCTCGCAGCCGGCGGCGCGCGCCGGGGAGGCGGTCTGATGGCCGGGGCCGTTTTCCGCGAGACGCTGCGCCGCGGCTGGCGCCCCATGCTCTACTGGGGTGTTGGGCTGGGGCTGATGGGGCTGTATATCATGGTCGCGGTTCAGGACATGGAGACGCTGCAGCAGTACGCGGCCATTGTGGCGAGCATGCCGCCGGCGCTGGCGCAGCTTTTCGGCATGACCGCCGCCGCGATGGCGACGCCGGAGGGCTTTATCGCCTTCGGCTTCTTCAGCTACGGCCTGCTGATTCTGTCGGTTTACGCCATCATGGCCGGGCTGGATATCACCGCCAACGAGGAAGAGAGCGGCATCCTGGATGCGCTGCTGGCGCAGCCTGTGCCGCGCTGGCGCGTCATGGCCGAGAAATTCCTGGCCAGCGCGCTCACCGCCGCCGGCGTGGTTGCGATCAGCGTGGCCGGGCTGCTGATCGGCGCGCAGTTTTCCAGCCTGCCGGTCAATACCGGGCGGGTGGTGGAAGGCGCGGTCAACATGCTGCCCAGCCTGCTGCTGCTGATCGCCTTCACGATGTTTGTGGCGGTTATCGTGCGCCGCCGGTCAACGGCGGCGGCGCTGGCGGCGGTGTTCGTCGTCGGCAGCTACTTTGTGGACTTTCTGGGCGGCGCGGCCAGCAGCTCGCTGGCGGCCTCGCTGCGCGGGCTGTCGTTTTTCAGCCATTACGACGCCGTTGGCGCCATGCAGAACGGCCTGAACTGGGGCAGCATAACGCTGCTGCTGGCCGTGACAGCGGCGCTGGCGCTGGGCGCGCTGTGGTTTTTCCAGCGGCGCGACGTAGGCGTGTGAGGCGCGCGGGATAGGGCGGTCGGTAGAGAGGAGCGACCAGAATGGCAGGTGCTGTGTTTGTTGAGGCGCTGCGCCGCACGATCGGGCAGACGCTGCTGTGGGGCCTGGGGCTGGGCGTCATGGCGCTGGTCGTCGTGCTGATGATTCCCGTGTTCGATATGCGGGTGTTTATTGATCTGCTGCAAGGCATGCCGGCGTTTGTCCGCAGCGCGGTGGGCGTGGGCGACAACCTGGAGGTGCTCGCCACGCCAGAGGGCTTTATCGCGATAGGCGTTTTTGGCAAGCTGGCGCTCATCTTCGCCGCTTACCCGGTGATTATGGGCCTGCGCGTGACCGCCAACGAGGAAGAGGACGGCATCCTGGACGTGCTGATGAGCGCGCCGCTGCCGCGCTGGCGCGTCGTGGTGGAGAGGCTGGCCGCCTTCGCGCTGTCGATTGGCGCGCTGGCCGTCATGGTGCTGGCGGGGATGGCGCTGGGCGCGGCGCTGGCCGGCATCACGCTCGATTTCGGCCTGATGGCGCAGATAATCATCAACGTGCTGCCGACGCTGCTGCTGATCTTAACGCTGACGGCGCTGGCCGCCGCCGCCCTGCGCCGCCGCCGCGCCGCGCTCATCGTGATGACCGTTTTCGTGGTTGCCAGCTTTATGTTCGACACCATCGGCAGCATGGGGGCCGGGTCGGTCGTGGAGCGCCTGCGCAGCATTTCGGTGTTCAGCGCGTCGAACGCCGTCAGCGTGATTGAGTCCGGGCTGCCCTGGGCCACCATCGCGCTGCTGCTGGCGCTGGCGCTGGCGGCTGCGGGCGGGGCTGTGTGGGCTTTTCAGCGGCGCGATATCGGCCTGTAGGCGGGCGCGGCCTGTTTCCTTGCGCGCTGATTCCGCTATAATAAGCGGTATATTCAGCAGGAACGGCAGCGCGATGCCCCATCCCTCTACTGCATATCTGCGTATCAACAGCGACCGCCTGTGTGATGACTTCGAGCAGGTATCCGCCATTGGCCTCACCGCTGACCGGGGCATCTGCCGGACGGCGCTCTCATTAGAGGACCTGGAAGCCCGCGCCTGGTTTGCTAACCGCATCGAGGAAGCGGGCTTTTTAGTCCACGATGACGACGCCGGCAACCTCAGCGGCGTGCTGCGCGCCGCTAACCCGCAGGCGCGCACGCTGCTGATCGGCTCGCACCTGGACACCGTGCCGAACGCCGGGCGTTACGACGGCGCGCTGGGCATTGTGACGGCGCTGGAGTGCATGCGCACGATTCACGAGGCGGGCATCAGGCTGGCGCACCACCTGGAGGTGATTGATTTCACCGACGACGAGGGCACGTGGATGCCGATGTTCGGCAGCATGAGCCTCAGCGGGCGGCTTGACCCGGCCTTCATGAAAAGCGCCGACGGCCAGGTGGGCCTGTTCCGCGCCGCGCTGGCGCAGGCCGGCATCCGCCCTGAAGATGTGCTGCGCGCCCGGCGCGACCCCGCGACCGTGCTGGGGTATATCGAGCTGCACATTGAGCAGGGCTGGCGGCTGGAACGGGCGCAGATTGACGTCGGCGTCGTGACCGGCATCGTGGCGCGCATGTCATACAGCGCCACCTTTCACGGCCAGGCCAGCCACGCCGGCACCGCCAGCATGCGCGAGCGCCGCGACGCGCTGCAAGGGGCGGCGCGCTTTATCGTGCGGGCGCACGACCTGGTGCGCGAACATTACCCTGAAGGCACGCTCAACTGCGGCGTGCTGGACATGCCCTCCAGCACGCTGACGACGGTCCCGGACCAGGCGCGCGTGCTGATGGAATGGCGCCACTCCAGCCCGGCCCTGCTGTACGAGATGGAACGGGCGCTGCTGGCGCTGGCGCAGGAATGCGCCGCCGCCGCCAACGTCACCGTCGAAATGCGGCAGTTGGCGCATATCCCCGCCGCACAGATGTCGCCGACGATCATTGACGCCATCGAGCGCGCCTGCAAGGTGGTCGGGGTCACGCACACGCGCATGGCCAGCTACGCCAGCCACAACAGCCAGGTGATGAGCGCCTTCACCCCCAGCGGCATGTTGTTTATCCCCTCGCTTAACGGCCTCAGCCACAACCCGGACGAGTTCTCGCGCTGGGACGATGTGGTTAAGGGGGCGAATGTGCTGCTGCACGCTGTCCTCGCGCTGGCGGCGGACGGCTGAAAACCCTGCGCGGGATTTTTCTAATGCAACCATAACAAGCGCGGCGCGGCGGCGGCGGTAAAATCGCCGAGCGGTTATCCTGACGACAAGAGGTGAATATGCTTCTACGGTTGACACACCTGTGCCCCCGCGCGCTGCTGCTGGGCCTGGCGCTGCTGGCCGCCGCTGGCGCGCCTGTTCAGGCGCAGGCCGACGGCGCGGCGGCGGAAACGCTGGTCGTGGATGGGCTTGCCAACCCGTCGCGGCTGGTGCTGGCCCCGGATGGCCGCAGCCTGTTCATCGTTGAGCAGGTGGGCACGATCCGCATTGTGCGCGACGGCGCGCTGCTGCCGACGCCGTTCCTCAGCCTGGACGTTAGCCCGGTGGGCGAGAGCGGCCTGCTGGGGCTGGCTTTTGACCCCGCTTTCGCCGACAACGGCTACGTCTATGTCTACTACACCAGCACCGCCGGCGAAATTCACAACCGCCTCAGCCGCTTCAGCGTCACCGGCGACACGGCGCTGCCCGCCAGCGAGCAGGTGCTGATCGAAATGCCGCCGCTCAACGGCGCGACCGACCACAACGGCGGCCAACTGCTGTTCGGGCCGGACGGCAAGCTGTATCTGGGCGTGGGCGACAACACCTACCCGCCCAACGCGCAGGCGCTCTATAACCTGTCGGGCAAGATTCTGCGCCTCAACACCGACGGCAGCGCGCCTGACGACAACCCGTTTGTGGGCGTCGAGGGCGCTGTCCCGGAGGTGTGGGCTTACGGGCTGCGCAACCCGTTCAGCTTTGACCTGCACCCGCGCACTGGCGAGCTGTTTATCAACGAGGTGGGCCAGGGGAGCTGGGAGGAAATCAACCGGGGGCGCGCGGGGGCCAATTACGGCTGGCCCATGACCGAGGGCTACACCGACGCTGAAGGCGTTGACGGCCCGCTGTTCGCCTATCCGCACGGCGTTGAGGGGCCGGTTCACGGCTGCGCCATCACCAGCGGCAGGTTTTACGCGCCGCAGCAGGTTCAGTTCCCCGCCGACTACGTGGACGACTATCTGTTCACTGACTTCTGCCGCAACTGGATCAAGCGCTATGACCCGGCCGAGGACCGGGTGTACGACGTGATCGAAACCGAGGCTTACGGCATCGTGGACCTGCTGGTGATGCCGGCGGGCTATCTGTATTACGTCGCCCAGGCCGCGCCGGGCGGCACGGGCGCGCTCTACCGGGTGGATTATACGCCGGGCATGGCCCCGCAGATGCTGCGCCACCCTGGCGATCTGCGGCTGGCGGCGGGCGAAACAGCGGCGTTTGTCTGCGCCGCCGCCGGCGAAGGCCCGCTGGACTACCGCTGGCAGCGCGACGGCGTTGAGATCAGCGGCGCGACCGAGGCCACCTACACCATCGAACAGGCGGCGCTGGCTGATGACGGCGCGCTGTTCGCCTGTGTTGTGTCGAACGCGCGCGGCGCGGCGGAAAGCCGCGCGGCGCTGCTGGCGGTTATGCCTGGCAGCCGGCCGGAGGCGGTGATCGAAGCGCCGCTGCCGGGGACGCTGTACGCCGCCGGCGACACGATCGCGTTCGCGGGCCGGGGGCAGGACGCCGACGACGGCGAGCTGCCGCCGGCGGCGCTGACGTGGAAGGTTGATTTCCACTTCACGCGCTTCGCCTTTCCGTTCCTGCCAGCGCAGCCCGGCCTTAGCGCCGGGACGTTCACCATCCCCACCACCGGCCAGACCTCGACCAGTGTGTTCTACCGCGTTAACCTGACCGTCACCGATTCCAGCGGCCTGGACGCGCACGCTTTTGTGGATGTTCAGCCGCACGTGGTCAGCATTGATTTTGTAACCGAGCCGCCGGGGCTGAGCCTCGTGATCGAGAATGGCGTGCAGAGCACGCCGCACCGGATGGTCAGCGTGGTCGGCATGCAGCGGGCTATCGCCGCGCTGCCGCAGACGGTGGACGGCGTCAGCTACGTGTTCGAGCGCTGGTCAGACGGCGGCGCGGCGGAGCGCAGCTACCGCACGCCGGACGCCGACGCCACCGTGACGGCTTTTTTCCGGGCGGAACAATAAAACGGCGGGGCCGGCACGCGCGCGCCCTTGCAAATCAGCGCGGATCGGCTATACTTAGCGGTGTCGGGCAATTAGCTCAATTGGCAGAGCACTCCTTTGACGTGGGAGGGGTTATAGGTTCGAGTCCTATATTGCCCACAAGCCCGAAAAACAGAACGCCAGCGCACGCGCTGGCGTTCTGTTTTTGCCCACGCCGCGCCGCGCGCTAATTAAACCCCCGTTAGATTAATACACAGTGTCGGAAAAGATCAGCCAGTTTTCATAGCCTGCTGGCGTTGTCTTTTATGCTGTCCTGCCCTACACTGTGAATATCGTCACAAAAGCCTCATCGCCGCTGCATTGCATTACACAACTGCGAGGCGCGCTGTTACCGCCGCCAACTGCTGCCTGCACGCTGGCTGGCGGCCTGAACTGACGCAGGCGTGAAAGGAACGGGAGGATGACTTTGCGGGCCGCTGAGACAATCGAAATCACCGGCGAGCTGACGCCGCAGGCCGCGGAGGTGCTCACGCCAGGGGCGCAGGCATTCGTAGCCACGCTGGCCCGCGCCTTCCGCGACCGCCGCGCCGGCCTGCTGGCGCAGCGGGCACAGCGCCAGGCCGCCATTGACGCCGGCGCGCTGCCCGACTTCCTGCCCGAAACCCGCCATATCCGCGAGAGCGCGTGGCACGTCGCGCCTATTCCGCCCGACCTGACCGACCGCCGCACCGAAATCACCGGCCCGACCGACCGCAAAATGGTCATTAACGCGCTCAACAGCGGCGCGCGCGTGTTCATGGCTGATTTCGAGGACGCCAACGCGCCCACCTGGGCCAACATGATCGAGGGCCACATCAACCTGCGCGACGCCATTCGCCGCACGATCACGTTCACCAGCCCGGAGGGCAAGCACTACCGGCTGAACGACACGGTCGCCACGCTGATGGTGCGCCCGCGCGGCTGGCACCTGGACGAAAAGCATTTTCTGGTGGACGGCCAGCCGGTCCCCGGCGGCCTGTTCGATTTCGGCCTGTACTTCTTCCACAACGCTCGCGAGCTGATCGCGCGCGGCAGCGGGCCGTACTTCTACCTGCCCAAGCTGGAGAGCCACCTGGAGGCGCGCCTGTGGAACGACGCGTTCGTGCTGGCGCAGGACACGCTCGGTATCCCGCGCGGGACGATCCGCGCCACCGTGCTGATCGAAACTATTCTGGCGACGTTTGAGGCTGAGGAAATCCTGTACGAGCTGCGCGAACACTCCGCCGGCCTTAACTGCGGGCGCTGGGACTACATCTTCAGCTACATCAAGAAGTTCCGCAGCTACCCGGACCGCCTGCTGCCCGACCGCGCCCAGGTGACGATGACCGTGCCGTTTATGCGCAGCTACACCCAGCATGTGATTAAGATATGCCACCGGCGCGGCGCGCACGCGATGGGCGGCATGGCGGCGCAGATTCCTATTAAAAACGACCCGGCGGCCAACGACGCCGCGCTGGAGAAGGTGCGCCAGGACAAGCTGCGCGAGGTGCGCGACGGCCACGACGGCACGTGGGTGGCGCATCCGGGGCTGGTCCCGGTGGCGCAGGCCGTGTTCGACGAATACATGCCGCAGCCGCACCAGATCGCGCGCCAGCGCGAGGACGTGCACGTGACCGCCGCTGACCTGCTCACGCCCAGCCAGGGCACGATCACCGAGGGCGGCATCCGCTGGAATTTGCGGGTCGGCATCCAGTATCTTGAGGCGTGGCTGGGCGGCAACGGCTGCGTGCCGCTCTACAACCTGATGGAGGACGCCGCGACCGCCGAGATCAGCCGGGCGCAGGTGTGGCAGTGGCTGCGGCACGGCGCGCAGCTTGACGACGGGCGCGCCTTCACCGTGGAGCTGTTCGACCGTTTCCTGGCCGAGGAAATGGACGCTATCCGCGCTGAGGTGGGCGCCGGGCGCTTCGCCAGCGGGCACTATGACGAGGCGCGCGATCTGTTCGACATGATGATCCGCCAGCCGCAGTTCACTGAATTCCTGACGCTGCCGGCCTACGCGCGGCTGTAAGCTGCGCCCGCCCAGGCCCTTTCGGGCAGGGCGGGATGAGGCTCAGAGTAAAACTAACGACCGCATAAGTTCTGTCACCTGACCGCCAAAGGACAAACAACATGCAGCGTATGAGAAATCACGAACAGATCACGATGGAATGGAACACCCGCCCGCGCTGGAAGGGCATCGTGCGCGATTACACCGCCGACGAGGTCGTGCGGCTGCGCGGCTCGGTGCACATCGAATACTCGCTGGCGCGCATGGGCGCTGAACAGTTGTGGGACCTGCTCAACCGTGAAGCGTATGTCAACACGATGGGCGCGCTCACCGGCACGCAGGCCGTGCAGATGGTGGCCGCCGGGCTGAAGGCTATCTATGTCAGCGGCTGGCAGATCGCCGGGGACAACAACAGCGCCTTCCACACCTACCCGGACCAGAGCCTGTACCCGGTGGACAGCGGCCCGAACCTGGTGCGGCGCATCAACAACGCGCTGCTGCGCGCCGACCAGATTCAGCATATGGAGGGCAAGAAAGGCCCCTTCTGGCTGGTTCCGATTATCGCCGACGGCGAGGCCGGTTTCGGCGGCATCCTCAACACGTTCGAGCTGACCAAAGCCTTCATCGAGGCGGGCGCGGCGGGCATCCACTTTGAGGACCAGCTCGCCAGCGCCAAGAAGTGCGGCCACATGGGCGGCAAGGTGCTGGCCCCAACGTCCGAATTTGTGCGCAAGCTGGCCGCGGCGCGGCTGGCGGCGGACATCGTTGACGTGCCGACCATCATCATCGCCCGCACCGACGCTGAATCCGCCACGCTGCTGGCGAACACGGTTGACCCGCGCGACGAGCAGTTTATCACCGGCGAGCGCTCCAGCGAGGGCTTCTTCTACGCCAAGCCGGGTATTGAATCGGCCGTCGCGCGCGGGCTGGCCTATGCGCCCTACGCCGACATGATCTGGTGCGAGACGTCGCACCCGGACCTGGAGGAAGCGAAGAAGTTCGCTGAGGGCATCCACCGCGAATACCCGGACAAGCTGCTGTTCTACAACTGCTCGCCGTCGTTTAACTGGAGCCGCCACCTGGACGCCGCGACGATCGCCAAGTTCCAGCGCGAGCTAGGCGCGATGGGCTACAAGTTCCAGTTCATCACGCTGGCCGGTTTCCACCAGCTCAATTACGGCATGTTCGAGCTGGCGCGCAAGTACAAGGAAAGCGGCATGACAGCCTACGCTGAGCTGCAAAACGCCGAGTTCGACTCCGAGCGCGCGCACGGCTATCTCGCCGTCAAACACCAGGCGTTCGTGGGCGCGGGCTACTTCGACGCGCTCCAGGAAACGATCACCGGTGGCACGTCGTCAACGGTGGCGCTCAAAGGCTCAACCGAGGCCGAACAGTTCATCAGCAGCACCAACGGCGGCAACGGTCACGGCGAGGCTGAGGCCCACGAAAGCCACGCGCCCGCCCACTGAGCTGGCGCTGCCCCACGTTCACATACCCGCCCCCTCAGCCGCCCGGCTGAGGGGGTTTCGCGCCCTGGCCCCCGCCCGCGCGTTAACGAATCCTTGCTTGCCGCGCTGTAGGATGCCCTTTACAATGAGGACAGACTCAACCCACGCGCTGGAACCGGGCTAATGAACACCGACCACCACGACGTAAGCGTAAGACTGGACGACCGCATCCGCCTGATGTCGGCGGCGCTGGCCGCGACCGACTGGCCGGCGCAGGCCCAGCAGCGCCGGCCGCACGGCACGCACGCCCACGCCCGCGCCACCGTCCGCTTCCTGGCCGACCACCGCGCTCACCCCGCTGTGCTGGGGCTGCAGGGCCTGCTCGACCAGGGCGCGCCGCTGGAGGCCATCTTCACGTATGCGCTGGGCCTGTCGTGGCCGGCGCTGGAGCCGCTGGCGGGCGCAGAGCCGGCGTGGGTCCCGCCGCGCTGGTCGGCCCAGCTTAAGGCGTTTTACGAGCAAACGGGCCTGGCCGCGTGGTGGCAAAGCGAGGACGCGCCCTGGCAGCGGGCGCAGGCGCAGGCGCAGCGCGTGTTCGCGCGGGCGGCCTTCAGGCCGTTTCTGCTGCGCTTTGTCGAGGCTGTGCCCAGCCAGCTGACGTTTATCCCCAGCGTGTCATACCCCGCTGACCAGGAAATTGGCGTGCGGCTGGCTGACGAGCTGGTGTGCATTGTGCCGCCGCGCCTGGCGTGGGGCGACAGCCCGCCCTGGCCGTTCGACGAGGACCCCACGCACGTCTACCGCGCGGCGCTGGGGCAGTATGGCCGTGTGCTGCTGCTGGGCTATCTGCGCGCGCACAGCGACCGGCTGGCGGCCGTCACCGCCGCGCCGCTGCCCGTGAGCGACCAGTTCCGCGCCCTGCATCCCAGTTGGGAAGACCAGTTCGTCGCGCTGTTTATCGCGGCGGCGGTCGCCATCTATCTGGAGGATTATGTCAGCCAGAAAGAGGCCGATGCCTACGTGCTGATGGCGCGCAAAGCCCAGGGGATGGCGATCCTGCCGGGCATGATCAGCGTCCTGCGCCGCTACCTGCAGGAACGCGAGGCCGGCCGCTACCAGACGCTGCTCGACTTCCTGCCGGTGTTCCCCAAGCAGCTCCGTGTCGCCAAGCGCCTCGTCTCGCTGTGAGTCTGCGCGAGCAGCCGCGCCTTGACGCCCCGCCCGCCCCGCCCTGGCGGCTGACCGCCATCGGCCCGGCGCGCGCGCGCCCGGCCCCGCGCCAGCTTGAGCTGACGGCCGGGCCAGCCGCGCCCGGCGTCTACAGCGACGCGCAGATCAGCGATTACGGCGCGGCGGCGGGCTTCCGCTGGCGGCCCCCACTGCGGCTGACGGTGCGCGCCTGCTGCGCGCCCGGCGCGGACGCGCTGCGCGGGACGGCGGGCTTCGGCTTCTGGAACCAGCCGTTCACGCCAGGGCAGGCAGCGCTGCGGCTGCCGCAGGCGGTCTGGTTCTTCTTCTCGTCGCCGCCCAGCGATATGCGGCTGGCGCGGGGCGTGCCCGGCCCCGGCTGGAAAGCGGCCACGCTCAACGCGGCGCGCTGGCCGTTCCTGGCGCTGCTGCCCGCCGCGCCGGCTGGCGCGCTGCTGATGCGCGTCTCGGCGCTGTATGAGCGCCTGTGGCCGGTGGGGCAGCGCGCGATTGGCGTGAGCGAGCGCCTGCTTGACCCGGCGCTGCTGGCCGGCTGGCACACCTACACGCTGGACTGGCAGCCGGACAGCGCGCTGTTCACGGTGGACGGCGCGCTGGTTCACCGCGCGCCCTGCGCGCCGCGCGGCCCACTGGGGTTTGTCGCCTGGGTGGACAATCAGTACGCTGTCGTGACGCCGCAGGGGCGCTTCGGCTTCGGCCTGCTGCCGCTGGCCGCGCCGCAGACGCTGCGCCTCGCCGAGCTGGTGATCGAGACGGGCTAACGCGCGCGCGCCAGCAGCGCGGCGTGCGTCTGTTCGACCATTGTCTCGAACGTGAAGCGCGCCAGCCCGCGCCCGCTGTTGGCGGCCAGCGCCGCGCGCACGCCCGGCTGGAACGCCGCCGCCAGCGCCGCCGCCAGCGCGTCCGCGTCAGCGTAGGGAACCAGCAGCCCGTTGACGCCGTGCGTCACGACTTCCGGGTTGCCGCCTTTGTCGCTGGCGATAACCGGTGTGCCAGCGCGCAGGCTCTCCAGTAGCACGTGCGACAGGCCCTCATAGCCAGAGTAAAGCGCGAAATAGTCAGCGGCGCGCATGTAGAGCGCCACCTGCTCGCGCGGGAGGCGGCCCAGCAGCGTCACGCGCGGGTTTGCCGCCGCCAGCCGCTGGAGCGCGGGCAGCGCGTCGCCGTCACCGGCCACCAGCAGGCGCAGCGCTGGCACGCGCTGCGCCGCCGCGATCAGATAGTCCACGCCTTTCCAGGGCGTGAGGCGCGCCGCCGTGAACACAACCGGCGCGTCCGCGTCCAGGCCCAGGCGCTGCCGCGCCGCCGCCTGCGCCATAGCTGGCGCGGCAGGTTCTTCGGCGGGCAGCGCGTTGTAGATCACCTGCACGCGCGGCGGGTCCGCGCCCCAGCCAAGCACCATGCGGCGCAGGTATTCGCTGGGGACGATCACGCCGTCCATGCCGCGCACTTCGCGCGCGCGGGCGGCCTGCTGCGCCGTCACCAGCGGGCTGTAGCGCGTTACCTGGAAGGCGTCAATGTCGGTAGTGGGGGCGACCCAGCCGCGCCGGACGGCGCGCTCCCAGGCCTGGTCGCCCACGATCTTGAGCAGGCGCGGCCCGCCGCCGGTCAGCAGCGGCAGGCCGAGCGTGTGGATGTACGTGAGGTCGGCCCAGCGCAGCAGCGGGCGGGCGGCGCGGGCGTAATCAGCCACGCGCAGCGGCAGCGCACGGCGCGGGATGCGCGTCACCGGGTAGGGATAGCCAGCGGACGGGCCGCTGCCGTAGGTCAGCAGGCGCACCTCCCAGCCGCGCGCCAGCAGCGCCGGCAGCAGCTCGTGGAGATAGGTCGCCGGGCCGCCCGGCTCCGGGTGAAAGATGCCGGTGGCAACGAACAGGCGGGGCATCAGCCGGCGCGCTTAAGCCACCACTACATAGGTCTTGGCAAGTTTGTCGTGCCAGCCCTGATGATTGGCGTCCACAAGCACCCACAGCCAGCCCAGCAGGATGACGGCGGTGTTGATCAGATAGCCAAAGTAGCGGACGATGGCGTCGGAATCGCTGATAGGCGTGCCGTCCACTTTGATAACCTTCAGCCGCATGACCTGCTTGCCGGGTGTGCGGCCGTCCTGGCGCGTCCAGAAGTACCAGTAATAGGCCAGGCCGATGAAAAAGCTGAGAACGCCGCCCGCTTCGTGGCCATAGCCGGTCAGCAGGCCGGTCACAATGCCGACCAGAATACCGTCAATGATGGCGGAGATCAGGCGCGGGCCGTGATCGGCCAGGGTGTAAGTGCTGCTGCCCATGTGCATATCCCCCTTAATACGATGCTGCCGCAGCGAATGCGCTGCATCAATTGTAATCCGCGTTACGCCAGCACGACAAACGTATTCGCCAGCTTGTCGTGCAGGCCCTGGTGATTGATGTCTGCCAGCGCCCACAGCCAGCCCAGCATGAAGAAGGCGGTGTTGAGATAGTAGCCCAGGTAGCGCACCGCCGCGTCCGTGCCGGTCAGACGGCTGCCGTCCGCCTTGATCACGCGGATGCCCATGACCAGTTTGCCGGGCGTCTGGCCGTTGTGCTGCGTCAGGAAATACCAGTGATAGCCCACACCCAGCAGCAGGCCGACAGCCGTGCCCGCCGGGCCGCGCCCGGCGACGGCGAACACGCTCGTGAGCGTGGCAAGCAGCAGCGTGTCAATGATCAGCGCCGTCAGCCGCGCGCTGACTGGGGCCAGGTCGTACACCAGCGTGCGCTTTGGTTTCTCGTTGTAATCGTAAGCAGTCATCTGCGAACCTCCCTGTGGTCTTACACTTTCTTTTACGCACAGGCGGCGCGCAGGTTGCGGCGTTTGATGTGAAAGGGGCGGCGGCTGGCGGCGCTGTTAAGCCGCCAGCCGCCCGCTAAGCGCGTCAGGCCTGGGCGCGGCTTTCGGCCTCCGGCGTGTGCTGCGGGGCCAGGTACGGCGTGCCAACGCCGATATAGCCGTAGCCAGCCTGCAGCAGCTCGCGGTAATCGGGGATCATGCGCCGCCCGTCAATGATGAGGTACGGCGGCTTAACCGTGTTTTCGATGGTGCGCGACAGGCCGCGGAACTCTTCCCAGTCGGTGCTGATAAACAGCATATTGCTGCTTTCCAGCGCCTCACGGGCGGAGTCGTGGTAGCTGATCTTCTCGAACAGGTGGTTTTTCTGCGGGTCGAAGAAGCGCCGCGCCTCGTGGATGGCCAGCGGGTCATAGGCGCGGATGGCGCTCACGCCGCGCCCCAGCAGCGCCTCGACCACCTGCAGCGACGACGCATCGCGCATGTCGTTGGTGCGCTGTTTGAACGACAGGCCCAGCAGCGCGACCGTTTTCTGGTTGAAGCTCGCGCCCGCCTCAGCGGCGGCGCGGTCCACCAGATAGGTTTTCTGGTACTCGTTGATCTTGTAGACCGATTCCAGCAGCGTGGCCGGCTGGCCGGCGTTGTGGAACTGGTAGATGAGCGACTGAATATCCTTGCCGAAGCACGACCCGCCCGCGCCGTTGGAGACATACGACCCCCACGTGCTGATGCGCGCGTCGGCGGTCACGCCGCGCTTGAGATCCTCCATGATGACATTGGGGAACGTCTCGGCCAGGCGCGCGCCCACGCCGTTCCAGAACGAGATGTAGGTGAGCAGCAGCGTGTTGCCCACGTACTTGATCGATTCGGCGGTTTCGGGCGTGGTTTCGATGTAGCGGATGCGCACGTGGTTGACAAACTGCGAGTAGATGCGGCGCAGGATGCGGAAGTCGTCCTCGTGGTCAGCGCCGATCACCACCCGGTCAGGCCGGCGCGATTTCTCCACCGCGTCGCCTTCCGGCAGAAATTCCGGGTTTGAGGCCACGCCGGCGTTCGGCACGGCGTGGTCGCGCAGGACGCGCTCAAGCTGGCGCGCTGTGCCGATCGGCACAGTGCTTTTGTTGATCAGCACCACGCGCCGCTGGTCGCGGCGCTGCGCCAGCAGCCCGGCGATGTGGTTGACGGCGGTGAAATAATAGCTGAGGTCAGATGAGCCGTTGGGGTTGGGCGGCGTGGGCAGGCACAGGAAGATGGCGTCCGCGCCCTCGATGATCGGCGCGATGTCGTCCACGAAAAACAGGTAGCGGTTGAGGTTTTCCTTGACGATAGACACCAGCCCCGGCTCGTAAACAAAGCGCTCGATCTGCGCGCGCTCGCCGGATTTATAGGCGGCGATTTTATCGGGGTTGATATCGTAGGCGTAGACCTCATGGCCGTATTCCGAGATGACGGCGGCATGCGTCAGGCCGACGAACCCCGTTCCAGCGACAATGACTTTCATGTTTCCCTCGTAATTAACTCATGCAGGCACGGTTAGCACCAGTTTACCATCACACACGCCAGCCATGATGGCCGAACTCCAAGCGCACTGTAGCGGCCCTACCTTGCTGTAACCTCAACAGCGCGCTTAGAAGGCGATGGTCGCTGATGGGTTCTGCGGCGCGTCCAGGTAGCGAATCTCGAAATGCAGATGCGGGCCGGACGAGTTGCCGGTGTTGCCCACGCCGCCGATGACCTGCCCGGTGCTGACGATCTGGCCGCAGGCGACGTTCACGCTGCTCAGGTGGCCGTAAACGGTGGTGAACGGCCCGTGCGACAGCACAATGGTGTTGCCATAGCCCCAGTTGTTCCAGCCGGCGAAGATCACCACGCCGCCGTTGGCCGCCTTAACCGGCGTGCCGGGGTTGGCCGCCAGGTCAATGCCGGTGTGCCAGGACGTGAAGCCGCGCGTGATGCTGTAGGCGTCTATCGGGCGCGCCCAGAATGAGCCGCCCACGTTGGCGACGCGCCCACAGCTTCCGGGGTCGCCGGGCGCGAACGACACGAAATTGCCGCCGCTGGTGTTGGCGTCGCCGCCCTCACGCTCCACCACAGGCGTCCAGGCGATCTGCTCCGCCTGCCCGCCGGGGATGAAGATATACGTGCCGCTGGGCAGCACGGTGTCGGGCGCGACGCCGAACAAGTTGTTGTATTCTGAATCGGTCACCAGATAGGGGTCGGTGATGCCGTAGCTGGCGGCGATCTCGGCGATCGTGCTGCTGCCGATGACGCGGTGGTAGACGCCGTCCACCGGCGGGACGAAAATCTCGCGGCCTGGGCGCAGATTGCCGATGATCGTGCGGTCGTTGGACCAGGCGATCGTCTCCGGCGACAGGCCGAAACGCTCAGCGATGCCGAACATCGTGTCGCCGTCGCTGACCGTGTAGCCGATCACCTCGGTGCGCGGGCGGTCCGGGATGACGGTGAAGGGGTCATAGGCGTTGCGCGCCACGCGCAGCGGGTCGGGCGCGCTGGCGGCGGCCAGCGGCGCGCGCAGCAGCGCGGCGGCGGCCTCGGCGTCGAGGGGCGGCAGCGCGCCGTCGTCGCCGGCCTGGTCGGGCAGCGGCGTCGGCGGGGCGACCGCCAGCGTGGGCGTCGCGCTGGCGGCGGCGGCCACCGGCGGCGTGTCGCTGGCCGGCGGGGGCGGGGCCGGTTCATCAATCGGCAGCACCAGCAGCAGCGCGGCGGCGGCGGTCAGCGCGGCGGCCAGCAGCAGCAGCCCCAGCCCCAGCAGGCGCTGGCAGCCGGATGGCTGCTGGTCGCCGCTGTCCACGCGAATCAGCGGGGCGGTGTCGTCAAGCGGGTCAAGCGGCGGTTCAGGAACGGCATGCGTCATCAAACACAGTCCTCAGCATATACAGGTGTTGCGCGCGCCCCCCTTTATCCTCCGGCGCTGAGTCTAAACCAGGGCCGGGCGGATAACAAGGCCCTTCAGCCGGGCAGCAGGTACTCGATATTTTCGGGGACGGGGGCCAGCAGGTAGACATCCACCGGGCGCGACCACGACACCCAGTTGTTGTCGTCATAGCCCAGGTCAATCCACAGCGGGCGCGCGAAATTGCCGGTGTCCGCCATCATACCCACCCCGTAGCCGGGCACGTATACCTGGCTGCGGTAGGGGATGATGCGCGGGTCTGACCCGACGATGCCTTTGCGCAGCGTCTCGCCGATCGCCGTGATCGAGTCGCCGCCGAGGGCTGCCGGGTGATAGCTGGTGGCGTACATGCGCAGCCGCCGCCAGTACTGGAGCGGGCCGTCGGGCGTGTCCACTGTGCGCAGCACGATATTCGTGCCGTAGGCGATCACTTCGTCCACCGGTTCCTGGAGCACGCCGCTTTCCTCAATCGTGCGGCTGATCTCGAAGCCGTTCTCGCGGCGCACGCGGATAGTCGTCTGGCGCAGGCCCGCCTGCCCGGCCTGAATGACGGCCTTCTGATCCAGCTCCAGGCTGGAGTCGGCCTGGTAGATAGTGACATAGGGCAGGGTCTCGCGCTCGAACAGCGTTTCTTCGGTCACGCGAATCACGCGGATGCGCATCCCCGGCAGCAGCGGGACGGTGTCGGCGGGGATGGCGTAATCCTGGCCGATGAGCGCGATGCCGGCCTCGGCCAGCGCGTCGGCCACTGTGGCGCCGCTGGCGCGCGTTTCGACTGTCGCGCCGTCGGCGCTGATGGTGACCAGGCGCGAACGGTCGATAATGATCTGCATGTCGCGCGTCACCGGCGCACCCAGGCCCGGCGTCACGCTGTCCGCCAGGTAGAGCGTGATGCCGGCCTCAAACAGCGCCTCGCCGACAGTTTCGCTGGCGGTTTCAACCGTGAGCGGCGCGCCGTCGTCGTCAATGTGCACCGGCAGCGCCCGCCGCACGCTGATCTGGCTGGCGGGGACCGGCCACCGCTCCAGGCTGGCGAGATCCGCGGACGTGCCGTCAACGGTCACGCGGTCGCGCGCGGACAGGGTATAGCCAGCGCTGGCCAGGATGGCCGCCGGGCTGGTGAGGTGGGTCCGCAGCACCGCCGCCGCGCCGTCCAGCACCAGGGTCACGCTGCGGGCGCGGCTGACGCGCACCAGCGCGCCCTCGGCCAGGGCGGCCCGCAGGCCGGGGGCCACCAGATCGCCCTCAGCCAGCGTGACGCCGGCCTCGGCCAGCAGCGCGCTGACGGTCGCGGCGCGCGTGGTCAGCGTGTGGGCGTCGCCGTCAAGCAGCAGGGTCACTTCGTAGGGTGGGGGAACAGCGGTGGCGGCCAGCGTCAGCAGCGCGCAGGCCGCGCAGGCCGCCAGCAGGGCGAGTGCTGCGCCCAGCAGCGCGCAGCGCCGCCAGGCGGGCGCGGCGCGGGGGGGCAGCGGGGTGGGCGTCGTTGGGGTGGGTGTCTCCAAAGGCGTTATCAGCCTGGCCGCTCTGAACAACAACGGTTGCTGACAGTAAGCTCAGGCCAGGTTAACCTGCGGCACCCAGGAGTGACACCTTAGTGCTGCTACCTTCCGGTCCTGACACGGTTCGGAGTTCCTGCCGCGCAGGACCCGGTCTGAGCTGACCACCAGCAACCATTTATCTGCCGCCATCATACCGCCAAATGCGGGCTATATCAAGACAAAACCCGCGTTCTGGATCAGAGCGCGGGTTTTGCGACGCTAATATTTTCTAAAAAGACGGCATGTTTTGGCATAATACTTTTCTAATCACTTTCGATTATAGCGGCATAGGCGGGCGTTGTCAAATATATCTCAGGCGCGCGTCGTCTGGCCCGCGGCAAGGCCAGCCAGCACGCCGCGCGGCGGAGTCCCTTCAGCAGCGGCGCAGGGATTATTTTGCCGATATATGTAAAAGATACTTGACATCAAGTAAAATGTAATGTACCTTATGTAAGGTTATATGTACTTGAAGTAAAAGCTGACGGACAGAAAGAGGGGGTATATGTCCTACCATGAAAGACGGTCAGTCGTTTATCTGATCAGCACGATCCTTATCAATGTGGCCTACGCCGCGTATGTGGCGCAGCGTTTCCCAGACGTCGATCCCTACTCTGTGGAGATGTTTCGCTTCTGGGGGACCTTTTTCCTGGTCCTCATCCCGGTGAACATCGTCGCAAGGATCGCGATTCTGATCGTGTTCGCCATCCTCGACACGATTGCCACCGGGAAAGAGGAACCAGCGACTAATGTTACTGACGAGCGCGACAAACTGATTGACCTGAAATCAAACCAGTACTCGCTCTGGGCGCTCGTGATTGGCTTCATGCTGGCGATGATCGCGCTGGTGTTGGAGATGCCGCCCTCAGTCATGTTTGTCCTGCTGTTCATCGCAGGCACTGTAGGGGAAATACTCAGCAGCATCTTCCAATTCTACTTCTACCGGCGGGGGTTCTGAGATGCAGAAACCGCTCATCAGCAACAATATCCGCACGCTGCGTTTTCACAGCAGCGAGATGACGCAGCAGGAGCTGGCTGACAAAGTAGGCGTGACACGGCAGACAATCATCGCCATCGAAAATGCGAAATACTACCCGTCGCTGGAGCTGGCTTTTCGTATCGCGCGCGTGTTCAACGTGCCGCTGGAAGATGTGTTCACCTTTGAAGGTGAAAAGTAATCACCCCGCCATTCAGCACAACCAAACCGACCAGGAGGAAACCCATGAAAGCAGCAGTGTACACAGAATACGGATCACCGGACGTGCTTCAGCTCCAAGAGCGGGCAAAACCCACGCCGAAGGACAACGAAGTGCTGATACAGGTGTATGCGACATCGGTGAATTTCGGGGACACGATGGCCCGGAATTTCAAGGCAGTCTCCCCGCGCGAGTTCACGATGCCGCTGCCCCTCTGGCTCCCCAGCCGCCTGATGTTCGGTTTAACGAAACCCAGGGTACAGGTGCTGGGATCGGAGTTTGCCGGGAAAGTTGAGGCTGTCGGTAAAGCCGTGACACGCTTTGGGCCGGGCGACGAGGTGTTTGGCTACCGCGGCCCCAGCATGGGCGCCAACGCCGAGTATCTGTGCATGGCTGAAACCGGGCTGGTGGCCGCGAAGCCAGCCAACCTGACATATGAAGAAGCGGCTGCCATTCCTTATGGCGCACTGACCGCGCTCAGTCTGCTTCGTAAAGTAGCTGTCCAGCGCGGGCAGAAGGTGCTCATCATCGGCGCATCCGGCGCGATCGGCTCAGCCGCCGTGCAGCTTGCCCGGCACTATGGCGCGGAGGTTACAGGGGTGTGCGGCACGCCGCGCCTGGAGTACGTGAAAGCCCTGGGGGCGAAACGGGTCATTGACTACACCAGCGAGGACTTTGCCGCCAGCGGTGAAACCTATGACCTGATTGTTGACGTGCTGGGCAAGAGTTCGTTCGCGCACGTCAGGCCGGTGCTGGCGCCAGACGGGCGCTACCTGCGGGTCAGCTTTAAGATGAAGCACCTGTTCCAGATGTTGTGGACGGCGCTCAGGGGCGGCAGGAAGATGGTCTGCGCGTTATCTGCTGAGAAGTTGGACGACCTGATCTACATCAAAGAACTGGCCGAGGCCCGCACGCTCACAGCGATTATTGATCGCTGCTTTCCGCTGGAACAGGCTGCCGCCGCGCACCGGTATTTCGAAGCGGGGCACAAGAAGGGCAGCGTGGTTATCACGATGGCGCGTTCAGCATGAGCGATCAGGGCAAGACGATGAAAACGGTTGTGTACGAACGATATGGTCCCCCGGAGGTGCTTCAGTTCCGGAGGGTGAGCCAACCGGTCCCCGGAGACAACGAAGTTCTGGTGCGGGTGTGTGCGACCAGCGTCACGATCGGCGACACGCGCATGTGCAGTTTCACGGTGCCACGCGCCCAGTGGTTGTTCGCCCGCCTGTACCTGGGCATTCGCGGGCCACGCCGACCGGTGCTGGGGATGGAACTGGCCGGGGATATTGAAGCCGTGGGCCGCCGTGTCACGCGCTTCAGCGTCGGCGACCAGGTCTTTGCTTCGACGTGAACTTCGGCGGTTATGCCGAGTACAAATGCCTGCCTGAGAACGGCACGCTGGCGCTGAAGCCGGCCAGTCTCACCTATGAGGAAGCCGCCGCTGCAGTGGGCGGCGGGATGACCGCTCTGAGCTGTCTTGAAAAGGGCGGTATCCAGCCAGGCCAGAGCGTGCTGATCTACGGCGCGTCCGGGGCTGTCGGCACGAATGCGGTGCAGCTTGCCGCGCGCTACTTCGGCGCCCGTGTAACCGGGGTGTGCAGCGCCGCCAATGCCGACCTGGTGAAATCGCTGGGGGCTGAAGAGGTCATTGATTACATCTGCGAGGATTTCACCAGCAGCGGCGAGACATACGACGTGATTTTTGACGCTGTCGCCAAATTTCCCCCGGCGCGCACCAGGACAGCGCTCAGTCCAGGCGGGATTTACATCAACGTGCATGTTGATGCGGACGGCGTGGGGCCTGCCAGGCTGCTCACCCTCAAGGGATTGATTGAGGCGGGAAAGCTGAAACCGGGTTCACGGGGCCAGCAGCGGGCGAATCACGAACACGAGCAGGTAGGCGTTGAGCGGGGCCAGCAGCGCCAGCAGCGCCGGGGCCAGCCAGCGCGCCGGCGCGAAGCGCGGCAGCAGCCAGCGCCCCAGGTTGTCCAGGCCCAGCGCCAGCAGCAGCGCGAACGGGATCAGCGCCGGGTAGAGGTAGCGCCCCTGGAACTGAATGAACTCGGTGTTGTAATAACCATACGCCAGCAGCGCCAGCGCCAGCGTCAGCGCCAGCAGCAGCCAGGCCTGGCGCTGGCCCGGCGGCGTCGCGCTGCGCGGCAGCGCCCACCAGCCGGCGGCCAGCCCGACCAGCCCGGCGGCGGTCAGCGCCTGGAAGAACAGGTACATCCAGCCCTGAAGCGGCAGCGCCATCCAGCCGAACTGGCCCCAGAAGCTGTTGAAGGTGGTTTGCAGGCCGCTGTAGAGGTGCTGCCCCAGCCCGACGGCGGCCAGCGCCTCAGCGGTGCGCGGCTGGCCGACGACCACGCGGTCGTGCGCCGCCAGCCCCAGGAAATCGGGGAAGCCGTAGACGCCCAGGTTGCGCAGCCACCACAGCGCGCCCAGCGCCAGCGCCGGGATCAGGAAGGCGGCGATGTGCGGCAGCGCGGCGCGCCGGTGGCGCAGCAGCACGGCCAGCAGCAGCAGCGCCGCCGCCGGGTAGCCGCTGGCTTTAGTGATGAACAGCAGCCCGGCGGCGACGCCCAGCGCCCACGCCGGGACGCGCGCGCCCTTTACATACAGCACCATTAGCAGCAGGCTGCCGCCGATCAGCAGCTCGGCCAGCGCGTCGTTGTTGGCGGCGGCCAGCATCGCCAGGTGCTGCGGCGTGAAGGCGACCAGCGCCGCCGTCCCCAGGGCGACCGCTGGCCGCTGCGGCAGCATGGCGCGCGCCACCAGATAGGCGCACAGCACCACGCCCGCCCCCAGCAGCGCCGAGAACAGGCGCAGCGCCAGCAGGCTGCCGCCGCTGAGCTGGTAGACCGGCGCGGCCAGCAGATAGTACAGCGGCGGCTGGTGGTCTTCGTACTGGATGCTGGCCAGCCGCGCCAGCCGCTCTGGCGCGAAGCGCGCCGCTTTAAGCTCGTCCAGGTAGGCGCTCGACCAGTCGCCCGGCTCGATAACCGGGCAGCAGCCGGCGCTGGCCACCTGCGCCGCGTAGTTGTAGTGGGCTGGCTCGTCGGGGTTCTGCCAGGCGGGCGTGAGCGCGGCGAAGGCCGCCGCCAGCACCAGGTACGCCAGCAGCAGCGCGGCCAGGGCGGCGCGCTCGCCGGTGGTGCGCGGCCACAGCGCGGCCAGCGTCATGCGCGCAGCGCCCCACACACCGGCGCGGGCCAGCCCAGGCGGTCGTGCGCGGCCAGCATAGCGTCCATGCGCGCCGCGACGCTGGCCGGGTAGGGCGTGGTGCGGCGCGTGCCGCGGTCAACGTGCGTGTTCAGCACCTCAAGCGTTGAGGCCAGCGCGCCGCGTGTCTCGTTGACCATGAACAGCAGATAGTGCAGGCGCTTGGCGCTGCGGCCCACCAGCCGCGCCCGGAACGCCAGCGCGTCGCCGATGCCGACTTCGCTCAGGTAGTGGATGTGGTGCTCCAGGTCGAACGTCGTGGCCTGCCCCGCGCGGAAATAGGCTTCGTCCAGGCCAAGCAGCGCGAACAGCGGGATGCCGGCGTCGTCGTACAGCGCCAGGTAGCCGCGCACGTTCAGGTGGTCGTTAAAGTCGCGGTAGCTCTCCGGCACGACGGCGCGGTAAACGAGCGGCAGGCTTTCCAGCAGCTCCAGCGGAAGCGGGTCGGGTCGCATCAGACAGCCCTCCGGTGTGTGTGGCCAGAAACAGGCGGCTTCAGCCCAGCGCGGCGACAACGCGCGGCAGCACCTCGCCCGCTGGCCCTTGCAGCCACAGGTCCACTGTAGGCGTGAGGGCGCTGGCGGTGGGGTTGATTTCGATCAGGCGCGCGCCGCTGCGCTGCGCCAGGCGCGGCAGGTCAGCGGCAGGGGCCACCAGCCCCGACGTGCCGATCACCAGCATCAGGTCGGCGTGGGCGGCGGCGTCCATCGCGGCGTGCAGTTGGGCGGGGGGCAGCATTTCGCCAAACCAGACGACGGCGGGCCGCACCCAGCGCCCGCAGTACGGGCAGCGCGGCGGGCCGTTGTCGGGGTCGAAATCGAGCGCGCTCACGTCCACCGGCGTCGGGCTGCCCTGGCAGTTGTTGAAGCAGTGGTTGCCGTGCAGGCTGCCGTGCAGCCGGATCACGCCGGCGCTGCCGGCCCGCTCGTGCAGGTCGTCCACGTTCTGCGTGATAATCTGTAAGCTGGCCACGCGCTGCTGAAGCTCCGCCAGCGCCACGTGGCCGGGGTTCGGCTGCGCCTGGCGGGCCACCGCGCGCCGGTATTCGTACCAGTCCCACACCAGTTTAGGGTTGGCGCGGAATGCGGCGGGGGTGGCGAGTTCCTGGGGGTCAAAGCGCGCCCACAGGCCGTCGAGCGCGTCGCGGAAAGTGGGCACGCCGGACTCGCGGCTGATGCCTGAACCGGTCAGGGCGACAATGCGCTGGCTGGCGCGAATCGCCGCTGCTGCCTGCTGGATCACGCTGTCGTCGGCCATATTGTGCGGTCTCACTGGTTTTTCTGCGCGCCGCTGTACAGCGGCTTTCGGCCCCCAGTATACGGCGCGGCGGCGGCGCTGAACAGGTGGAGTCCGCCGGCCAGCGGCGGGCTGGCTGCTAGGCGAACAGGTCGTCGTCCAGGCCGCGTTTGGATTTTTCAAAGTCGCCGGTGATTTCGATTTCCAACCCGCCGATCCAGCGCGCTGTCAGGTTGTAGACGAAGGCGGCCAGCGCGGCGGAGATGCCGCCGGACACCGCCGCGAAAACAACGACTGCGGCGTAAAGCACACAGACGGTCGCCAGGCTGAACACGGCGAAGGAACTGCTGAAGCTGCTGGCATCGCCGATAGCCGCTGAGTCGGACACGCCGTTGAGCGCGGCCAGGTCCATCAGGCTGACCAGGAAGCTGAAGAGCAGCCCCTGCAGAAGGATGAACAGCAGCCCGGTGACAGCGGCCATAACCGCGCCGCCCACCAGCCCTACCCGAAACGCCGAAGCGATGTTGATGCGCCTGATAGTGAACATGGTTAGCAGCCCCGGCCGATGCCCGATACGGAATGGGAATGTCGCTGGTTAAACCGCCGCGCTGCCCGCACGCCCGGCGCGAACAGGTCTGCTCTACGATACACCGGCTGAGACCCGACCAGCAAATTTATTAAGCGGCGGCGCTGCCCGGCCCACCGCCAGCGAATCCAACCTGTAGTAGCGGGCAGCGCAGACATTGAACAGCGCGTCTGCGTCCGGGCCGAGGTTCTCTAGGCCGGCCAGCGCGCCCATATCCACCGGCAGCACGCTGATCGTTATTTGCATCTCGCCCTGCGCGACGGCGGCGGTAATGCGGGCGTGCTGTGCATCCCAGGCGGCAGCGTAAACAGCGAAATCGGCGCTGCGTCCTAGCCAACGGCCCGCCGCTAGCAGCGGGCCAACAGCGATAATGAGCGCCAGTGCCAGCAGCGCCCAGGGCACGCGGCGCGGCGCTGAGCGCGGTTTATATCCCAACGCCATCAGCGCGCCCCACAGCGCCGCAGCCAGTGCCAGGCCGAAAGCCGGAATGACATAGGCCCGGCCCGGTGGCAGCCCGGAGGTCGCATAGATACCCGGCAGCGCCCAGGCCGTGATCAGCGCGAACACGCCCCCACCGCTCAACGCCAGCAGTCGCCGTACCTGTGTGGGTGTGAGGCGCGGTGTGGCGTCAGTGCGGAAGCGCACCAGCACAAGCATAGCCACGCTCAGCACCGCTAGCAGGCCCAGCGGCATAAAGACGGCGAGCGCCTGCGCGAAATAGGCGGCGCTGTAGACCAGCGTGCTGGCTGCCAGCTCGCCCGGTTCGGTTATGGGGACAAAGTTGGACTGGCGCGCTGCGTTGCCGCCGCTGCCGATCACCACCATGACGAACAGCGCCGCCGCCGTGCTCGCCAGGGCCGCCAGCAGCGGCGGCAGCACAGCCCTGCCGCGCGGCGCAAACCAGGCAAAAGGCAGCAGCAGCGCCAGCGCGGCGCCCTGTGCCATCAGGTACGGCTCGGAAAAGCCGCCGGCGGCGAATGCCAGCGCACCCGTCGTACTGATCACCAGTAGGCCGCATTTCCCCTGCCGCGCACAGCGCAGCAGCATCCCCAGCAGCAGTGTGAACAAAATCAGCGGAGCCAGATAAGGGATTGCGCCGGAGGTCCAGTAGAGCGACTGAATCAGCGCCGGGGCGCCGTCCAGCGCGGCATAGACCAGGGCCGCCGCCAGCAGGGCCGCCGCTAGCAGCGGGCGCGCCAAACTGAGCAGGTGTGCCATCTGATACACGGTCCATATCAGGGTGGCCAGCCATGCCGCGATCAGCAGCGCCGGCAGCAGGCTGGAAATGCTCGGCCCGAACGTAACTGCCGCACCATAAACCAATATCTGGCTATAACGCCCGGTAGCAGGGCCGATGATTTGCTGTGCGTAACTCACCAGGCCGAATTCCTGAACACTTGCCGCCATGCAGTAGTCGTCGGCGATGAAGCGACTGAAGCTGCCGTTATAAGCATGGACAAACAGCGGGGCCAACAGAACTGCCAGCAGCAGCAAATTGAGCGCGCCAGCGTGCGCGATAAAGCGTGACATGACGACCGCACCTGTTTTAATAAGTGTTTCTATCTCACAGGATACGCCGCTTCGCGCGCCGGAAGCGTTAGCGTTCCGCGCCGGTTAGTTCTCCCAGCCAGCGCCGCGCCGGTTGATGCCGCGCGCCTGGCGCGGGCCGCTGTCGCCGCCGGTGAGGGCGCGGCGCGCCTTCTGCACGTCGCTCTCGTGCTTAAGCAGCACCGTGAGCGTGGTCTCCAGCGTGGCTTTGTCCAGGTGGTCGGCGTTGAGCATGACCAGCGCCCGCGCCCAGTCCAGCGTTTCAGAGACGCTGGGGCTTTTCTTCAGGTCAAGCTGGCGCAGGCTTTGCACCACGCCGACGGCCTGCTCCGCCAGTTTGGCCGGCAGCTGCGGCACGCGCATGCGCACGATGTTCAGCTCGGCGTCGTGATTGGGGTAATTGATGAACAGGTAGAGGCAGCGCCGTTTGAGCGCCTCAGACAGCTCGCGCGTGTTGTTGCTGGTGAGCACCACCACCGGCTGGTGCCTGGCGGTGATCGTGCCCAGTTCCGGCACTGACACCTGGAAGTCGCTGAGGATTTCCAGCAGGAACGCCTCAAATTCGGCGTCGGCGCGGTCAATCTCGTCAATCAGCAGGACGACCGGCTCCGGCGCGGTGATGGCCTGGAGCAGCGGGCGCGCCAGCAGGAAGCGGTCAGAGAAGAACACATCTTCCTCAGCGGCCAGCCGGTCGGCGGCGGCGGTGAGGCTGTCGGCGGTGGCCAGCAGCTCGCTGAGTTTGTCGCGCAGCAGCTGCGTGTAGAGCATCTGTTTGGCGTATTCCCACTCGTAAAGCGCCTTGCTCTCGTCCAGCCCTTCGTAACACTGCAGGCGGATCAAAGGCTTGCCGCTGGCCCGCGCCCAGGCTTTCGCCAGCTCGGTCTTGCCGACGCCCGCCGGGCCTTCGGTGAGCAGCGGTTTGTCCAGCCGCGCCGCCAGATACATCACGGTGGAGATTTCGTCCGTGGCGATATACTGCTGTTCGCCCAGCGCCCTGCTCACCTGGCTTACGTTATCGAACATAGCCCCTCCCAATCAGAAACAGCGCAGCGGTAAAGCCCGGAACACGGCGCGATTGTAGCGCTTCGCGCCGGATTTGCGAGGCGCGCCGCGCTCAGCGCTGGTTGCGGACGGCGCGCATCCAGCCCCGGCGCACCGTGCGCGCTTCCTCCAGCGTGACGAACGTTTGCGGAAAAGCGCTGTGGACGGCCTTCAGCAGCGGCTCGACATCCTGCCGCCGGATAACGCTGTGCAGCAGTTTGACCTCGCCGCTGCCGCCCAGCGCCTCGACCTCGGTCACGCCGTGCCCGTGCTGGCGGATAAGCGCCGCGTGGCCGCTGCTGTCACCGTTGCTGCGCGTGATCAGCCGGACGATCACATAGCTGGTGACAAAGCGCGCCTCCAGCACCATGCCCAGGTAGCTGCCGGCGGCGTAGCCCAGGCAGTAGGCCAGCAGGTTGACGACGTTCTGTGACAGCGTGGCCAGCACGCCCGCCGTCGCCAGCGCGAAGATCAGCGCCTCGATGAACGCCAGCGCCATCGCCGCCCAGCGCCAGCCGCGCATGAGGAAGATCAGCCGCACCGTCCCCATCGCGCTGTCAGTCAGGCGCAGCGCGAAGATGAACAGCGGGAAAAGCGCTGAATCAGCGAACATCAGCCCTGCTCCCGCAGCGCGCGGATCCAGCCATGCAGCACGGTGCGCGCCTCTTCCATCGTCACGAAGGCTTTGGGGTTAATGTTGTAAACCGTTTTGAGCACGTCCGGCACGTCGCGGCGCTGCACCACTGAGCTGAGCATGATGACATCGCCGCTGCCGCCCGCGCCTTTGATCTCGGTTACGCCGTGCCCGCTGTCGCGCAGCGCCACCGCGATATCGTGCCCGCCGTGCATCGAGATGATGTTGACGATCACATAGCTGGTGACCAGCCGCGCTTCGATCGCCATGCCGACGTAATTGCCCACCGCGAAGCCGCCGCAGTAGGCGATCAGATTGGGCAGGTTGCCGAGGTCCGACACCACATTGGCGATCACCACCGCGAACATCAGCGCCTCGATGAACGCCATAGCCGACGCCAGCAGCCGGCGGTCGCGCGCCACAACGACCATGCGCATCGTCCCGACCGCGCTGTTGACGACGCGCAGTATAAAAATGACAAAAGCCCACAACAGGGGGTCAGCGGCCATGCAGGCCCTCCACCAAGCGTTAAAAATCGCGCCGCAGCGCTGTGCGGCACGGCCAGTATAGCCGCATCTGGCAGCAGCATCCAGCCTGGTGTTCGCCGGCTCAGGGCGTGGGCGCGCGTGGGCGCGCACGGCGGCTGTCAGCGCGCGCGGGCTGTTGGGTTGTCCAGTGGGGCGGTGTCCTGTCCCGGCTCACCGCTGGCGGTCAGGCGGATAATGTAGCCCTGGCGCTGAATCTTCAGGCCGGGCAGGTCGGTGCTGAGGGACTGAACCGACAGTTGGAGCAGGCCGGTGTTCTGCGCGTGTTCGACGGCGGCCTGGCTGCTCCACAGCAGCACCAGTTCAGCCCGGTCGGGGTCATCAATCTGTTCCAGTAAAAAGGCGGCGATAAAACCGGGGCGTTTGCGCACGACAGGCAGGTAGTTTTCGGCAACCAGCCGCCGCAGCTCGCCGATCTTACCCAGCGGCGCTTGCAGCACAGCTTTCTGCGCGTACATGGGGACGGCGTCCTTTTCTACTAGCTGTATCAGTATTATAGGACGCTTCTCTGAATGCAGCCGAAACCTTGCCGGTTATATTGTCTGGCATATTGCCGGGCTGGGCAGTATTTCCTTACATAACCGCCGCGGTTCAGCCCGCCAGGCTGATCTCATCCACGATGCCGACGATCACCGCCCGCGCCGGGCCAAGCCCGCGCCTGCCGATCACCTGGCGGGCGCTGCCGCCCTCATCCAGCACCAGCACCACATCGCCGACGCCCGCGTGCACGTGGTCCAGGCAGATGTCGTAGTAGGCCGTCTCGCTGCCGTCCAGCTCCAGCCGCGTCACCAGCAGCAGCTTGTGGCCGTCGAACAGGCTGTGCCTGATGGTGCTGACGACCGTGCCTTTCACGCGCCCGATGTACATGTCACGTGCTCGCTTTCTGGCGGCGGCGTTTTGCCGGGCGCGCCGTGGGGGCCGGCGCTGGCGGGGCCGCCGGCTGGTGCAGGAACACTTTCCAGGCCACGCTGGCGGCGTCATACAGCGGGCGGTCGTCAACATCGTCCACGATGCCGACGACGGCGGCATCCACCGGGACGAACTGGTTGGGCAGGGCAAAGGCCGCCTCTTTGGAGGCGATCACGAACACCAGCTCACCCTGGCCGGCCTGCTGCGTGGCGTCCACCGCCACGTATGGCTCACCATCTGGCCGCCGGTTGATGTCGAGCGGCTGGACGACGAGGAACTTGACGCCCTCCAGCCCCCGGTATTTCTGCGTGGCAACCAGGTTGCCGATCACGCGCGCGAACTTCACAGAAATGCTTCCTTTGTCTGTGTCCGGCATCCGCTTCATTGTAACGCAAGTCCGGCGTTTTGGGGCGGATAGAGCTGGCGGATGCGTGTATAATGCGCCGCATGCACATTGGCCTGAACGCACATCTGCTTTCCGGCGCGGCGGGCTACCGTTCAGCCGGTATTCACGGGTATATCTACAACACGCTGGCGCACCTGGCCGCCGCCGCGCCGCCCGGCTGGCGCTTTACAGCGCTGGTGGGGGCGCGCTGCGCCGCTGACCTGCCCGGCGTCGCGCTGCGCCGGTCGCGCTGGGACACACAGCCGCCGCTGCGCCGCATCGCCTGGGAACAGCTTGTCCAGCCCTGGCAGCTCGGCGCGTTCGACCTGTACCACGCGCTGGCCTTTGTCGCGCCGCTGGCGCTGCCCGCGCCGCTGGTCGTCACGGTCTACGACCTGAGCTTTCTGCACTACCCGCAGCTGTTATCCCGGTCACGGCGCGCCTATCTGCGCCTGTTCACCGGCCTGACCTGCCGGCGCGCCCGCCGCGTGATCTGCATCTCGCGCAGCACGGCGCAGGATGTGATCGAACACCTGGGCGTCGCGCCGACGAAGGTGGACGTGGCCGCCGCCGGGCATGACCCGGCCCGCTTCCACCCGCTGCCGCCCGCCGCGACCGCCGCTTTTCGCCAGGAAAAGGGCCTGCCAGAGCGCTTCTGGCTGTTTGTCGGCACGCTGGAGCCGCGCAAAAACCTGCTCACGCTGCTCCAGGCTTACGCCGCGCTGCCCGCGCGCGAGCGCCCGCCGCTGCTGCTGGGCGGCGGCAAGGGGTGGGGTTACGACGAGATTTTCGCCAGCATCAACCGGCTGGGGCTGGCGGACAGCGTGCGCTGGCTGGGTTTTCTGGCGGCGGACGAGCTGCCATACTGGTATAATTGCGCGGAAGCGTTTGTCTACCCGTCGGTGTACGAGGGGTTCGGCCTGCCGGTGCTGGAGGCGATGGCCTGCGGCACACCGGTGATCGTGTCGGATGCGTCGTCGCTGCCGGAGGTCGCAGGGGAGGCGGGGCTGTGTGTGCCCCCGCGCGACGCGCGCGCCTGGGCCGCCGCGCTGCACACCGCGATGACCGATGCCGGCTGGCGGGCCGCGTCACGCCAGCGCGGCCTGGCGCAGGCCAGCCGCTACACCTGGCAGGAAACCGCCCGGCAGACGATCAGGAGCTATGCGTGCGCCCTGGACTGAACAACGGCACAACTGAAAAGCCCGGCCCTGACGCGCTGCCCACCGACGCGGCCAGCGGCGTGCTGCAGGGCCTGCCGCCAGAGATTCCGCTGGCGCACAACCGGCACTATGCCCCGCCGGCCTGGGTGCAGCCGGCTGTGGATTTCGCGCTGATCCTGGCCGCCTTCGCGCTGGCCTATACCGCCCGCTACCGCCTGTCCACCTTTCGCCCGGTGCTGGAAATCAACCAGGCCGATTTTGGCCCGTACATCCCCTTTGCCTTAATCTACGCCGCCATCCTGTGGCTTATTTACCAGGGCAACGGCCTGTACCGCGCGGCGCGCGGGCGGGCGCTGATGGAGGAGGTGTACCTCATCAGCAGCGGCGTCGCCAGCGGCATCGTTGTGCTGCTGGCGCTGTTTTTCATCTTTCAGCCGCTGGTGTTCAGCCGCCTGATGCTGCTGTACGTGGCCGTTATCACGGTGACGCTGCTGCTGCTGGCGCGGATAGCGCGCCGCGTCGTTGAGGCACGCCTGCGCCGCCGGGGTATCGGCGTGGAGCGCGTGCTGGTGGTGGGCGCGGGCGACGCCGGGCAGGCCATCCTGCGCGTGATGATGGCGCGCCGCAACCTGGGCTACCAGCCTATCGGCTACATGGACGAAACAGACGGCGACGACAAGCGCGCCGACCTGGGGCGCGTCAAGTGGCTGGGCAGCCCGGAAAACCTGCGCAGCACCATCCGCCGCTATCACGTAGACCTGGTGGTGATCGCGCTGCCCTGGTCCAGCCACAGCCTGATCCAAAGCCTGACGCGCACGGCGCGCCGCGCCGGCGCCGATGTGCGCCTGGTCCCGGACGTGTTCCAGCTTAACATGCGCCAGGTGCAGGTCGAGAACCTGGACGGCATCCCGCTGCTGGGCGTCAACAGCGAGCAGCCGTTCAAAGGGACCAGCCGGCTGTTCAAGCGGGCGATCGACATCGGCCTGATCGTGCTGGCGTCGCCGCTGCTGCTGGCCGTTTTCGCCCTGACGGCGCTGGCGATCCGCCTGGAAGGCCCCGGCCCGGTTTTGTACACGGCGCGGCGGGTGGGCGAGGACGGGCGCGAGTTCGACATGCTCAAGTTTCGCAGCATGATCCCTGACGCGGACAAATACCAGCAGCAGCTTGTCGAGCAGCTTGGCGAGGACCCGCGCCACCCGAAGATCAGGAACGACCCGCGCGTGACGCGCGTGGGCCGTCTGATCCGCGCCACCAGCGTTGACGAGCTGCCGCAGCTTATCAACGTGCTGCTGGGGCAGATGAGCCTGGTGGGGCCGCGACCGCCCACGCCCGACGAGGTGGCGCTCTATGAACCCTGGCACTTGCAGCGGCTGGCCGGCATCCCCGGCATGACCGGCCTGTGGCAGGTGAGCGGGCGCAGCCATGTGCCGTTTGACGAAATGTGTCTGCTTGACATCTACTACCTGGAGAATTGGTCGGTGTGGCTGGACCTGCGCATTCTGTTCATGACGCTGCCGCATGTGCTGCTGCGCCAGGGCGCATATTAGAGACGCCCTGACTGGAGAGATGAGCTTTATGAATCGACTGCGGCTTGTCGCCGCGCTGCTGCTGATCGCGCTGGCCGTGTACGGCGCGTGGTATCTCTACCTCAGCCCCCGGCTGGCCGGTGACGCCTTCGTGAACGCGCTCAAGTCCTTTGACCGGCCCGCGATGGAGGCGGCGCTGTGCGGCGGGACGGCGCTTGACCACGTTATTCGCGGCGAGGGGCTGGTCGGCGACCAGCTTACGCGGCTGGCGCTGAGCCTGGTGGAAAGCGCCCTGCCGGCGGAGGCGCGCCAGAGCCTGGCGGGCGCGCTGGCCAGCGACGCGCGCTACGACCTGTTCAGCAGCGTCTATGTGTTCAGCCTGCGCCTGGCCGAAGGGGCCAGCCTGCCCGGCCTGGACCCCACCCTGACGCTCGCCACCGGCGAGGTCGCCCTGAACGTCCGCCGCGGCCTGCTGATGGCCTGTATCACCGGGTAACTGAGCGATGGACTGGATTATTCTGCTGGTGGCCGGGCTGTTCGAGGTGGTGTGGGCGGTCGGCCTGAAGTACAGCGAGGGCTTCAGCCGCCCGCTGCCCAGCGTGATCACAGCGATCAGCATGGTCATCAGCGTGGTGCTGCTGGCCGTCGCGCTGCGCACGCTGCCGGTGGGCACGGCCTATGCCGTCTGGACCGGCATCGGCGCGGTGGGCACGGTTATCGTTGGCATGCTGCTGCTGGGCGAGCCGGTGGAGACGCTGCGGCTGCTGTGCATTGGCCTGATCGTCGCCGGCGTTATCGGCCTGCGGCTGGTTTCCGGCCACTGATCGGTCAGCCCGTGATTATCGGCTGGGTGGGCGGGCCGCTGGCCGCGCGCGCGCGGCGGCCGCTGCCGGGGCCAGGCGTGGGGCTGGCGCTCAGCGCGGGCAGCGTCACCGTGAACACGCTGCCGGCTCCTGGCGCGCTTTCCACCGCGATCGTCCCGCCGTGCGCCTCCGCGAGCCAGCGCGCGATCGAAAGCCCCAGGCCAGAGCCGTCGCCGTCGGCGCGCTGGCGCGACGTGTCGGCCTGGTAGAAGCGGTCGAAAATGTGCTTCTGATCTTCCGGCGCGATGCCGATGCCGGTGTCGCGCACCGCGATAACGGCCTCTGCGGCGCGCTGGCACAGCGCCAGGCCGATCGTGCCGCCGTCGGGCGTGAATTTGATGGCGTTCTGCACCAGGTTGAGCATAAGCTGTTTCAGACGGTCGGCGCTGCCGTTGACGCGCACCGGCTCGATGCCGTCCACGACCACCGTCAGGCGGCGGTTCTGGCACAGCGCGCGCGCCTGCTGGTGCACCTCCAGCAGCAGCGTGTCCAGGTCCACCGGCTCCATCTCAAGCCGCAGGCCGCCGTAGTCCGCGCGCGCCAGCAGCAGCAGGTCGTCCACCATGCGCGACATGCGCTTCGTCTCGCTTTCGACAGCGCCCATCGAGATGGCGTCCGCGCCGTAGCGCTGGATTAACTCAAGGTTGCCGCGAATGGCGGTGAGGGGTGTGCGCAGCTCGTGCGAGACGTCGGCCACGAAGCGGCGCTGCACGCTGAACAGATGCTCCAGTCGGTCCATCATGTGGTTGAAAACTGAGGCCAGCCGGCCCAGTTCGTCCAGCGGGCCGTCCCACACCAGGCGCGTGCTCAGGTCGTCGGTCGCGGCGATGCGCGCCGCCGCCTGGGTGATGCGGTTGATCGGCTGGAGCGCCTGCCGCGACAGCCACATGCCCAGCATGACCGACCCCAGAATGCCCAGCGCGCCGCTGCCCAGCATGACGGCCAGCAGGCGCTCGCGCGCCTGGATGACGGTCGCCAGCGAGGCGACAACCTGCACATTGGCAAAGGCCTGGCCGTCGCCGTATGTTTCGATCCCGGCCATCGGGCGCGTCAGCACGCGCACCGGCTGGCCGTTGATGACCGTGTTGCTGTACACGCGGCCTTCGTCAAGGCCAAGCACAGCGGCGTCCAGCGGGTCCGTATAATCGGCGATATTGGTTGAGGCCGCCGCCAGCGCCGGTTTGGTCTGGCGCGTGTCCCACACCTGCACGCCCACGCCTGACGCGCGGAAAATGTCCAGGCGCGGCAGCAGAATCAGCATGTTGTTGGGGCCGCCAAACTCGCCGATGCGCTGCACCCGGCTGTTCCTGATGACCTGTTCGGCGGTTTCGCTGAGCGTGCTGTCCACCGCGTTGACGAGCGTCCAGCTCATCACGCTGTAAACGGCGGCGCTGAAAACAATGACGATAACCGCCAGCAGGCCGGAATACCACAGGATCAGCCGGGTGCGAATCGGCATCGCTATTCCTCGCGCAGGACGTAACCCACGCCGCGCACCGTGTGAATGAGGCGCGTGTCGTTTTCCGCCTCGGTTTTCTGGCGCAGGTAGCGGACGTAGACTTCGATGATGTTGCTTTCGCCGCCGAAGTCATAGTCCCACACGCGGTCGAAAATGATGTCGCGCGTGAGCACCTGGCGTGGGTTGCGCATGAACAATTCCAGCAGCTCGTACTCTTTGGCGGTCAGGTCGATGGCGCGCTCGCCCCGGTAGGCGCGGTGCGTGCCGGTGTCCAGCGTCAGGTCGGCAAAGCGCAGCACATCGGGCCGCGACACAGGCGCGGTGCGGCGGAAAAGCGCGCGGATGCGGGCCAGCAGTTCATCCACCGAAAAGGGCTTCACCAGGTAGTCGTCAGCGCCGGCGTCCAGGCCGGTCACGCGGTCGCTCACGTCGTCTTTGGCGGTGAGCATCAGGATCGGCACTTCGCTGGCGGCGCGCAGGCGTTTGCACACCTCCAGGCCGTCCAGACCGGGCAGCATCCAGTCCAGGATCACCAGGTCAGGCGGGTTGTCGCGGGCCGCCGCCAGGCCGAGCTTGCCGTCGCGCGCGACGGTGACACGATAACCCTCATAAATCAACCCGCGCTCGACGAATTGGGCGATGCGGGCTTCATCCTCGATAATCAGGATGCGTTCACTGGACATATTCCACTAAACCCTTGTTCATACAGAGCATAATCCGGACCTATCGTACAAATAATATATTAGGGAAACATTAATCAGGGATAGGCCCATGTGAAATCCCACGCAAGCGGCGGCTGCGCCAGCGTGACCTGGCGGCCGCTGGCCAGCTCGCGCAGCGTCAGCGGGCCGTGCCCGGCGCTGTTATACCAGCGGTAGCCGGCGACGTGTGTCGCGCCGGGCGAGAAAACTGGCCCCAGCAGATACCCGCCGACGAACACCTGCCCCCGGTCTACCGCGCCGGTCAGGCTGTCCAGCTCGATGACGCGCAGCGGCGCCGGGCCGCGCGCCTGCAGCGGCAGCGACAGGCGCAGGCGGTCGCCGCCCGCCAGCCCAACGGCGTCCACGGCCACCAGCGGCGGCAGCAGCGCGAGCGGCTGGTCCAGCGCCCCCACGCTGACGGCGCTGATGCCCGTGTCCAGCCCGTAGAGCGCGACGCGCCCACCGGGCAGCCAGCGGGCCGCCTGGCCCGCCGCCCCCAGCGGGATGACCTCGGCTGAGATCACGTCCACCAGCGCCGGGCGGCTGGCTGCGCCGTCGCTGACGGCCACCAGCAGCGCGTTCACGTCGGGCGCGAAGGCCGGCGCGCTGAACGCGCCCGCCGCTAACTGGCGCGGCGCGCCCCCGGCCAGCTCCACCAGCCA
Organism: Anaerolineae bacterium; assembly: GCA_048499435.1. Taxonomy (GTDB): domain Bacteria; phylum Chloroflexota; class Anaerolineae; order Aggregatilineales; family Phototrophicaceae; genus DAOTWC01. The sequence continues at coordinate 757,071 of JASNZW010000001.1, read as the reverse complement.
CAGGCCGCCGGCGTCAAGATAGGCCACGCGCGCGCCGTCCGGGCTGAAGGCGGGCTGGGCCGGGGCGTCCGCCGCCAGCGCCGCGATCTCCAGCGGATCAGCGCCGTCGAGCCGCAGCAGCAGCAGGCGGCCGCCGCTGCTGTAGGCCAACTGCTGCCCGCCGGGGGCGACGCCAAAGCTGCTGACGCCCGCTTCCTCAGCCGTGACCGGGGCCGCCGGCGCGCCGTCGGCGGGCAGCCGCCACACCTGAGCCGGGCCAGCATCCGCGCCGGGCCGCGCCAGGAAAAAGCCGTCGGCGGGCAGCGCAACGCCCATGACGCTTTCCGGCAGCACCGGCCCCCAACTGTAGGCGACCGCCCCGCTGACCGGCAGCGGGAACCCCTGGCCGCTGAAAGGGTCCACCAGGGCGAAAACGCCGCCTTCAAATTTGACAAGTATCTGCCGGTCGGGCATCCAGCGCAGGTCCGCCAGCGCGACCGGCGCATCGGCCAGCGGCTCGGCCTCAGCAGCGCCCGGCTGAAGCGCCAGCAGCAGCCCCTGTCCGGTTTCGAGCGCGGTGTCGGCGGCGCGCCGGCCCAGCAGCAGCAGCGCGCCGTCGTCCGCGCGGACGACGGGCAGGGTGACCAGCCAGCCGCTGTTCAGCAGGGTCGTTTGCGCGTTGCCCTGGTCCAGGTCCATGCGGACGAGGCCGCCGTCCGCCGGGGCGAAAACCAGGGCGTCGCTGCCGGCCCACGCCAGCCCGGCCGCCGCGGGCACAGCGCTGGTCAGCGTCAGCGCCGCGCCGTCGCGCCGGTAGACCCACCAGCCGCCGCCGTCAGTTTCGGCGGCCAGATAGCGGCCCGTAGGCGACCAGCTAAGCTGGAGTGCCGCGCCGTCGCGCAGGTCCAGCGGCGGGGCGGCCTCGTGGGTGAAATACACGCGCGCGCCGTCCGCCGTTGTGACGGCCAGGGCCGCGCCGCCCGGTTCCCAGGCGACGGTATCGCCGCGCCCGCGCAGCGGCGGCGTGCCGGCGCTGTCGTCGTCGAGCGCGATTTCGGTTTCGCGGTGCATATCGCGCAGAAACAGGCCCGCCTCAGTGCGGTAGGCCAGCCAGATGTCGTCCGGGGCGACGCCGAAATCAACGACGAACACGTCCGCTGGCGTCACGGCGCGGATGCCCTCCGTGCCCAGACCGTAGCGCTGGACGCTGCCATCGTTGGTGAGGATATACAGCGCTGCTGGCAGGTTGAGCGCATCCTGGGCCAGCGGCGCATTCGCCGCCAGCAGCAGCGCGGCACAGGCGAACCACAAACGGCGCAGCAGCATGGGCTTTTCCCTCCGGATGACGGGCGCGGGTAGGGTCAGTATAGCAGAAGTGGCCTCAGCGAGGGGGGACAAGCAGGCTGTGATAAGTCTGTATCAGCGCCTGGCTGAGGTATGCGGCTTGTTCCAGCGTGTAGCTGCTGCCCGTGTCCGGGTGATAATGCAGGTAGGTGTCCAGGTCAGCCTGGCTGACGAAGGCGTTGATGCGGCTGCGCAGGCCGCTGCTGCCCACAGTCAGGCCGGCGGGGGGCAGGGTGGGCAGCCAGACGCGCCAGTGAATGGCGCGGATGGGCGCGTCCAGCCGCAGGGTGTAGCTGTCGGTCAGCAGCACGCGGAAGACGAGCGTTTCGCCGCTGCGCGGGCACACGCTCTGGGCGCTGAGCCAGGTGTTAGGGCCGTAAAGCAGCAGCGCCAGCGGGATGTCGATGAAGCTGCACGTATATGCGGCGTCCCAGCCGAAAACCTTGACGCGGTGCGGCGTGTTCAGCGCCGAAAAGGGCGGGCACTGGAGCACAGCGCGCAGGTCGGTGTCGAACCACAGCAGGCCGCCGCTGACCAGCTTGGCGAGCGCCGTCTCTGTAATTGTGGAGCTGATGTGCAGGCCGCGCATGACAATCGGCGCGGCGGTGCGGGCCATCAGCGGCCAGATAGCGGCGAAAGTCGCGCGTTCGGGCGGCGTAAGCGCGCTCAGATGCGCCGTGCAGAGCCGCTGCGCGGCGCTCACGTAGGCTAATTGTTCTTCAGACAGCGCCGCTGCGTCAATCATCGTTAGCCCGCGCGCTGTTCACACTATTGGTCAGGAATGCGCGTGTCCTGGCCTTCGCCGGCACAGGACATCGGCGGCGCGGGCGCGCGCTCACGCTGCCGGCCTGGCTGTGGCGGGCGCGCGGCGGGCGCGCGAAGGGGCACGCTGGCGGAGGGATCGGCGTCCGCGCCGGTGTCGCTGAGGCGCTCTGCGCTCATTTTGAGGCGCAGCGCCGGGTCCGGTTCCAGGCCGGTTGAGGCCGGCGGGGCCGACTCTGGCGGGTCGTCGGCGGGCGCGTTGGCCTGGTAGAAGTCGGACAGGTCGGGCATGCGGATCGTGTCGGAGTCGCCGCTGTCCGGCTCGGCTGGCAGAAACTGCGCCGCCGCCGCTGACGTGGCGGCGAACAGCGGGTCGCCCTCCGCCAGGATAACGATCACGCTGACGTTGTCTTCGCCGCCGCGCGTGTTCGCCAGGTTAATGAGCTGGCTGCTGGCGTCGGCGGGCGTGGCGGCGCTGAGCACGATCCGGCCGATCTCGTGCGCTTTGACGTGGCGCGTCAGGCCATCTGAACACAGCACCAGGCGGTCGCCGTGCAGCAGATGCGTGTGGTACAGGTCCACGTCCATATCCTCCGCCTGGCCCAGCGCGCGGTACAGCACGTTGCGCATAGGGTGTTCTTCGGCCTGGTCGGGCGTGATGTGCCCGGCAGCCAGCAGCGCCTCGACAAAGCTGTGATCGGACGTGATCTGCCGGATAGCGCGGTCGTAGGCGCTCACCAGGTAAGCGCGGCTGTCGCCCACGTGCGCCACAATGACGCTGCCGCCGCGCAGCAGCGCCAGCGTGACCGTCGTGCCCATGCCGCGCATCTCCGGTTCTTCGATGGCGCGCCGCATAATAGAGAGGTTGGCTTTCTGGATGGCGTGCCGCAGCCGGAACTGCAGCAGGTCGTCTGACATCGTGCTGACCTGCTGCGCGCTGTCCGCCGCGCTGCCCCGCGTCAGGTCGGTATCAATGATTTCGACCGCGATGCGGCTGGCTTCTTCGCCCGCTGCGGCCCCGCCCATGCCGTCGGCCACCAGCGCCAGCATGAACCCGTCGCCGGTTCGCAAATGAATGTGATCTTCATTGTTTTCGCGCACCTGCCCGACGCTGGTTTGTGCGCTGCCGTGCAGGCGCAGCATCTCGTCCGGATTCGGCATGGAACCCCCTCAAATCACCGCCAACTTGCGGCCGCCCTTGTCCACAGGCGGGCGGCAGCTAACTAACGGCTAACGACCATTGTACAGAAGCGCCCCGGCAGCGCAAGCGGCTGCCGGCTGTCAGAAGAACGCTTTGGCGACTTTAAGAATGCCCTGTTCCCAGGGGACGCGGTGCGACACGCCGGACTGACCTTCAAACTTGTGCAGGTTTTCCAGATACCACTGGTAGTTGCGCACCAGCGCGTCCTTGTTGGAGAAGCGCGGGTTGTAGCCCAGCACGCGCTCAGCCTTTTCGATAGACACGAACGAGTCCTTGCTGGCGGTTTCGTACACCCACTTATACAGCGGCGACAGGTTGACCGCCTCCAGCAGGCGCAGCGTCCAGATCATGGGCGTGGCCAGGCCGGGAAAGCCGACAATGCGCTTGCCGTGACCTGCCGCGTCCAGCACGGCCTGGTAATCCTCTTTCATGGTTGTGAACTCGCGCGCGCCGATGTTGAACGTGTCGTTGACGCGCTCAGGCGCGAGCGTGGCGCACAGGTAAATGGCGTCGCATAGGTCCTCTACGTCCAGCAGTTGGTAGCGGTTGTTGCCGCTGCCGATCATCGGGAAGCCGTGGCCGTCTTTGGCCCAGTCATAGAACAGCGCGAACACGCCCAGCCGCTCCGGCCCGATAAACGACTTGGGGCGGATGATGGGCACGCACATGCCTTTGGCGCGGTACTCCAGGCAGACTTCCTCCGCCGCGATCTTGGCTTTGCCATACGGCCCTACGCCGTCCAGCTTGTCGTCCTCGTACAGCGGGTGGTGGTCAGGGATGCCGTAGACCGCCGTCGAAGAAACCTGGATGCAGCGCTGAACGCCGTGCGCGTGCGCCGAATCCAGCACTGTGCGCGTGCCGTCAATGTCGGTGGAGAAAATGTCCTCTGCGCTGTATAGCGGCAGCGCCGCCGCCGAGTGGACCACGATATCAACGCCCTGCATGGCCTCGTCTACCTGGGCGCGGCTGCGGATGTCGCCGCGCACCTCGCGAATCTGGCTGCGCTCCGGGTAGTCGAACGGGGCGATGTCCAGCGAAGTGACCGCGTGGCCGCGCGCCAGCAGATAGCGCACCAGGTTGATGCCCAGGAAACCGGCCCCGCCGGTGATCAGATACGAGTGTGTGTCTGCCATTGAGTCTCTTTCCAGCGTGTCAGCGCTGCGAAGCCTACAGTTCCAGTCTAAAGCTGTGCCGCGAACCGGTCAATGGCCGGTCACTCACACCAGTCAGCGGCGCAGACGGGGGCGCTGGCCAGTGTGTTCACGTCTGGCAGCGCCTCGAACACGGCGCGCGGAATGGTGGTGGAGGTGTAGTCCACGAACACCTCGAAGCCGTCGCCGCGCACCAGCGCCATATTCGAGAACTGTGTGTAGCTGCGGGCCAGCGGCGTGAACACCGCCGCCGGCGGGATAATCCCGGCGCGGCGGCTGGCCCCGCGGTCGAGGAACGCCAGCGTCTGGTTGTTGTTGGCGCTGTAGCCGTCGGGCCGGGCGGCGCTGGCAGCGTCCGCGCTCAGCAGGTTGACCTCGACGAACTGGCTGACCTCAACCGCCGCGCGGCGGCAGTAGTCGGGCTGGTTGGGGTCGGTGGTGAGCGTAAAGCGGCCTTCACGCTGGAGCAGCGCGACCAGGTTTTGCGTGGCGCGGTCGCAGCGCATCAGCGGCGCGTCGCCCGACCAGTCCGGCGGGCGCACGCTGGGGGCGATCACGATGTCCGCCAGCAGCTCGATATCGTGGCGGATGTCGCGCGCGACGGCGAACGGCGTGCTGGCGACAGCGCCGAACCACGCGGCGGGGCGGGTGCTGGCCCCCAGCAGCCGCGCCAGCAGCAGCTCAAGGTCCAGCCGGATCAGCAGGGCGAGCTGCGGGTCGTTAATGTCCAGGCTGCCGCTCCAGCCCAGGGGGCGGTCGCTGCCGAGCTGGCTGTTGGCCAGCAGCTCAAGGTCGCTGCGGGCGCTGACGAGCACCGGCAGCGCCTCCGCCGGGATCACGCCGGGGACCGCCGCCGCCGGGCCGCTGTCCTGGGCCAGCGCCGCCGGGGCCAGCAGCAGCCCGCCGATGAACAGAAGATAGACCAGTCGCCTCACGCCGCGCGCTCCTCGTGTTATCACCCGATGATTTAAGCGATTATACACCACGCCTTTCGCTGGCGACCGTGAAGAATGGCGCTCAGCCGGGCAGCACATAGCAGCCCGCGCCGGTAGGGTGGTCCAGCACGCGGGCCTGGGCCGGCAGCGCGCGAATGACCCACAGCACGAGCAGGTCGCCCACCGCGCCGGAGATAAGCAGCGCGCCCAGCAGCGCCAGCAGGCCGCTGCCGGTGTGCAGCGCGGCCAGCCAGGGCAGGACGCCGGTGAACAGCAGCGGCAGCGCCGCGCCGATGCGGTACGCGCGGGCGGGCATCGGCAGCAGGGCGCGCGTATAGGGCGACAGCGTTTTCGCGTCAAGGCCGAAGCGGATCGCCCGCAGCGGCAGCCCGCCGAAAACGACCCAGCCGGCAGCGTGGACCAGCTCGTGCGCCGCGGTCAGCAGCGCGAACCCGGCCAGCCCGCGCGCCAGCCCGGCCAGGCCGGCGACGCCGTCCCACAGCGGCGCGCCGCCCCAGCGCAGCGCGAAGATCAGCAGCGGCAGCGCCAGCAGCAGCAGCGCCGGGGCCAGCGCCAGCCGCAGCACTTCATTCAGCGGGAGCGAGACATCGCGCGCGCCGGGCGGGGGAACAAATGCGGCGGGCATCAGGCGCTGCGCGCGGCGGCTCAGGCTTCGTCAGCCGGTTGGGCGCGTTCAGCGCTGCCCAGCGCCTCGCCCACGAAGCGGCAGGCGACGCCCAGCAGGCGCGCGTCGGCGTCGGAGAACGGCTCATCTACCGGCTGGTTGAGCGCCTCCAGCACGCCCAGCACGCGGCCCGCGCACATCAGCGGCGCGGCGGCGACAGACTGGGTGCGGAATTTAAAGGTGTCGTCGATGGCGTCGGAAAAGCGCGCGTCGCGGCGGACATCGCGCACCAGGGCGGGCGCGGCGTGGCGGATAACCCAACCGGCGATGCCTTCACTGGCGGGGATGCGGTAGCCGCGCAGGCGCTCGGCCAGGCCGCCGCGCACCAGCACAAACTGAAGCTCGCTGGTTTCGTCGTCCAGCAGCAGCAGCGAGCCTTCCGGCGCGCGCAGCAGGTCCAGCAGGCGGTCAAACACACGCTGCAGCGCCGGCAGCAGCGTGGCGTCCGCCGTCAGGGCTTCCTCGGCGGCGGCGATCTCAACCAGGATGTCCACAAATTCGCGGAGCTGGCGCAGCTCCGCCGCCAGCGCCTGATTTTCCTCCTGCAAGCGGGCGTTTTCGCGCTGGAGCACCGCCATTGTGTTCGTGACCACGCTGGGCCTCCGTTCTTAAACGCGGACAGCTTCTCCCAGTTTACGGCGCTTTCGGCGCGCGCCCGGTTAGAAAAGACATACGCAGACGGCGGCCCGCGCGCGGGCCTACGCCGCGTTGGCCCAGCGCGTCACCAGCAGCGCCAGCGCCGCCAGCACGCCCAGGCCGATAATCAGCGGCAGGACGGTGCCGTTATAGCCGTGGCCGATGACCGTGCCGAGCGGCATCTGGATCAGCGTGGACAGCGCCCCCACCACCGCCGCCCCGGTGCCCGCCAGATGCCCCAGCGGCTCCATCGCCACCGCGTTCTGGTTGCCGAACAGGATGCCGACGCCGAAAAAGCTTATCATCAGGTAGGCCAGCAGGAACCACAAAGGCGGGTGACCGCCGGCGGGCAGCGCGATGGCGATAGCGACAGCCGCCAGCAGCACGATGATGCTCAGCGCCCGGTTGATCAGCAGGCGCGTGCCGAAGCGCATCACAAGGTGCGTGTTCGCCAGCGAGGCCAGCCCGATCGAGAGCGCGATGGTCGCGAATACGACGGAGAACAGGTCGCCCAGCGCGTATTGTTCCTGCAATATCTGCTGGGCAGAGTTCAGATACCCCAGGAAAGCGCCGCCGACCAGGCCCGCGGACACGGTGTAGCCCAGCGCTGTCCGGTTCGTTATGATCCCGTGGATTCCCCTGGTGATTCGGCCGGGCGAGAACGGCACGCGCCGTTCTGGCGGCAGCGTTTCAGGCATCCGAAGCGCGAACCAGGTCACACTGAGCAGGGCCATCGCGATGAAGCTCAGGAAGATCGCGCGCCAGCCGGCAAGGAAGATGATCGCCTGGCCCAGCGCGGGGGCCAGCATCGGAACCAGGATAAAGATGGTCATGATGAACGACATCACGCGCGCCATCGTGTGGCCTTCGTGGCGGTCGCGGACAAGCGCGAGCGTAATGGCGCGCGGCGCGGAAACGCCGATGCCCTGCAGCAGCCGCCCGAAGATCATCAGCGGGAACGTGCCCGCCAGCGCGGACAGCAGCGTCCCCGCGATGTAGATCGTGAAGCCGGCATACATGGCCGGTTTGCGCCCGACGCTGTCAGAGAGCGGGCCGAAGAACAACTGGCCGAACGCGATCCCCAGGAAAAGGATCGAAATGACCAACTGTCGGTCGTTGGTGTTGTGAACGCCCAGCTCGCTGCCGATGGCGGGCAGGGCCGGCAGCATAGCGTCAATCGAGAGGGCGGTCAGGGACATCATCAGGGACAGGATGATGACAAATTCCCGAAAGGGCAATTCGCGTTTGGACACTTGCGCAAGCATAGCTTCAGCCTTCCGGGATGAACGGCCCCCATAGATACGCGGATAATTATATCGGCGCGGCCTCAAACCGCTGGCAGCCGGCTGAACCAGCCGCCGACTGACACAAAAAACCCCTCGCAGCGGTTTCGTGAGGGGCTGTCTAACGCGGAAATTGTGACTCCGGAAGGACTCGAACCTTCAACCAATTGATTAAGAGTCAACTGCTCTGCCAAATTGAGCTACGGAGCCATCTACCTGCCATTATACCAAAGCGACTCGCGGCGTCAAGACTGGCGCTTTTATCTGCCGGGCCAGCGCGACAAAATGGGGAATCTGCGCGGTGGCCCCGCACCGCTGCTTAATTGTTCCCAGGCAGGCGGCGGGTTATACTTTTAATATTCACTGTCTGTTTACACGCAAGAGTGTCCGCCGCTATGCCGCATATCTTTATCAGCTACGCCAAAAAGGACACACGCCAGCTCGCGCTTAGCCTGGCCGACGCGCTCAACGCGCTGGCGGACGTCACGGCCTGGGTAGACCGCTCTCTGCGCGCGGGCAAAGCCTGGGAACTGCAAATTCAGGCCGAAATTGACCGCTGCGATGTGATGGTCGTGCTTTACTCGCCGGATATTAACCGCCACAAGAACGGCGAACCGGAAAGTTACGTGTTGACCGAGATCGCTTATGCCAAATGGACGGCCCATAAGCCGATTATTCCGGTGATGGTCCAGCGTACTGACCCGCCGATCAGCCTGACGCTGGAGCATTACATTGACTTCACGCTGGCCGAACTGACGCTCGATGAGCTGACAGCCGCGCTGTGCGCCGAAATGGGGATCGCGCTACCTGTTCCGGCGCCAGCGTCGCCGTCCGCGCCCGCGCTGGTGCGCCCTACCAGCGTTGATCTGCTGCCGGCCCCCTTCGCCTGGGTTGAAATTCCTGACAAGAGCTACAGCATTGCCAAATACCCCATCACCAACGCTCAGTTCGCAAAATTCATCGAGGCGGGCGGCTATGAAGCCGAGCGCTGGTGGCCACAGCAGGGTTGGCAGCAGCGCCAGAAGAGCGGCTGGACAGCGCCGCGCTACTGGAAGGTCGGCGAATTGAACGGCGCAGAACAGCCTGTCGTTGGCGTGTCGTGGTATGAGGCGGCGGCGTTCTGTCTGTGGCTGAACGACGTGACCGGCGAAAAGATCATGCTGCCAACAGAAGACCAATGGCAGTACGCCGCGCAGGGGGACGACGGGCGCGATTACCCCTGGGGCCAGGAATGGGATGGCAGCCGCTGCAACAACAACGTAGACCGGAAAGGGATTGGCAAAACTTTGCCTGTGCGCGCTTATGAAGGCAAGGGCGACAGCCCGTTTGGGGTGGTGGACATGGCAGGAAACGTGTGGGAGTGGTGTTTAACTGCCTATGAAAGCAGAAAAAATGAACTAACCCGAACGGATGCGCGTGTGCTGCGCGGCGGTTCGTGGAACTACAGCCATACAGGCGACTTCCGCTGTAGCTGTCGCGGCAGAGGCGACCCTGACGGCAGAAGCAATGTCGGGGGGTTCCGCCTTTTACGCTCTTAAAACGTATAACTTGCTTTCTGGCCGCTGCGTTTTAATCCGGCACGGTGAGGTTGGCGAAGCTGGCCGCCAGCCGCTTGATGCCCCCCTGTTTGAACTGCACCGTGACTTCCTCATCCTGGCCGCTGCGCCGGCTCTCGATCACCACGCCGTCGCCGAACTTGGCGTGGCGCACTTTCATGCCCGCGCGGAACTGAAGCGGCTGGTCAGCGAACGGCCCGGCGCGCCGCGCCGGCGCGGACGCGCCGCCTGAATCCCACGTGATCTCGCGCTGGTAGCTGATGCTGTCGCGCAGGCTGCCGGTGCGCGCCGTGAACTGGCCCTCCAGCAGCGCCGCCGGGATGTCCGCCAGAAAGCGCGAGGGCGCGTTGGCGTCGCTGCTGCCGAAGAGGAAGCGCCGGAACGCATACGTCAGGTACACCTGGTCTTTGGCGCGCGTCAGGCCCACGTACAGCAGGCGGCGTTCCTCGGCCATGCCCTCCGGGTCCTCCAGCGAGCGCATGTGCGGCAGCAGGCCGTCCTCCAGGCCGGTGATGAACACCACCGGGAATTCCAGGCCCTTGGCGGCGTGCAGCGTCAGCAGCGTGACGGCGTCCGCCGTCTCGTCCAGCGTGTCTACCTCCGCCACCAGCGCCACCCCCTCCAGAAAATCCGCCAGCGTCTGGCCGGCGCTGGCCTCAAGCTGGCCGCGCAGCTCGCGCAGGTTTTCCTCGCGCTCGATCACCTGGTCGTCATTGTCGCTGATCTCTGGCAGGTAGAAGCGGTAGCGCGTGCGCGCCATTATCTCGTCGAAGGCCACCGCCAGGTCGCCGTCCGCGGCCAGCCGGCGCAGATCGCGCAGCAGCGCGGCGAACGCGGTCAGCTCAGCCAGCGCGCGCCCGCTAAGCGGGGAGGCCGCGCCGTCGGCCAGCGCGTCCAGCGCCGCGCCCTGGGCCAGGCGCTGCTGCGCGGCCCACGCCTGGAAGGTCGCCAGCGTCTTTTTGCCCAGGCCGCGCTTGGGCACATTGACCACGCGGCTGAAGCTCACGGTGTCGTCGGGGTTGTGCGCCAGCCGCAGGTACGCCAGGATGTCGCGCACCTCGCGCCGCTTGTAGAAGGCCACGCCGCCCACCAGCTTATAGGGCACGTTCTCGCGGATAAACGCCTCTTCCAGCGCGCGCGACTGGGCGTTGGTGCGGTACATCACGGCGAAGCTGTGGAACGCCAGCCGGTCGCGGTACTGGATTTCGGCGATGCGGCGCGCCACGTATTCGGCCTCTTCGGTTTCGTTGTAGGCTTCGTACAGGTTGACCTTCGCGCCGCCTTCGCGGCTGGTGAACAGCTCTTTGGCGACGCGGTGCGGGTTGCGCTCGATGACGGCGCGGGCCGCGTCCAGCACGATCTGCGTCGAGCGGTAGTTCTGCGCCAGCACGATCATCTGCGCGCGCGGGTAGTCGTGGCGGAACTGGAGCACGTTGCGGTAATCTGCCCCGCGAAAGGCGTAGATGCCCTGGTCCTCGTCGCCCACGACGAAGATATTGTCCTGCGGGCGGCCAAACAGCCGCACCAGTTGGTACTGCGCCATGTTGGTGTCCTGGAACTCGTCCACCAGGATGTGTTCGTACAGGCGTTCATACTTTTCGCGCACCGCCTGGTTGTTCTCCAGCAGCAGCACTGCCTGCATCAGCAGGTCGTCGAAGTCGAGCGCGTTGTTGGCGACCAGTATTTCCTGGTAGAGCTGGTAGGCGCGCGCCACGATCTCGCCGTAATAGTTGGGTGCGTGGTACTGCGCCGGGCCGATCAGCTCGTTCTTGGCGTTGGAGATGCTCCCCAGGATGCGGCGCGGCGCGTAGCGCTTGGGGTCAATGTTGAGTTCGGCCAGCGCCTGGCCGATCACCGTGAGCTGGTCGTCGGTGTCGAAAATCTGGTAGTCGTGGCGGTAGGGTGTGTGCTCGGCCTCGCGGCGCAGCACGCGGGCGCAGATCGCGTGGAACGTGCCGATCTGCAGGCCGCGCAGCTTGCCATCCAGCAGCGCCTCGGCGCGGCCCCGCATCTCGGCGGCGGCCTTGTTGGTGAACGTGACGGCCATGATCGCGCCGGGGTAGACGCCCAGTTCGCGCGCCAGGTACGCCAGGCGGTGCGTGAGCACGCGCGTCTTGCCGCTGCCCGGCCCGGCGTAAACGATCACCGGCCCCGGCCCGGCGGTGACCGCTGCCCGCTGCTGTTCGTTGAGGCCCGCCAGTAAATCCCCTGCCATGCGCTGCGCTCCATTGGCTGCTGGTGACGGCGATGCCGCTACTGTACCACAAGCCGCCCGGCGCGTCAGCGTGCGGCTTGGCGCGCCGCACGGCCCGCCGTCCGGCGGCGAAAGCCTGCATTTTGAGGGGTTTATGCCCGGCCTTAATTATTGCGGGGGGCGCGCTGGGCGTGTTCAAGTACAATGGTTACGGATAAAGCGCACTGCGAAGGTATAACACACGCCATGCGACGCGGAACTGTTATTCTGTTTGTGTTTTTGATTGCGGCGGCGGTGGTGGTCGGCGCAAGCCTGTTTCTCCAGCGCCAGCCGCCCATCGAATTCACACTGGTCGTCAACCCGCTGGCCGCCGGTTGGGCGCGCGAGGCCGTGACGCGCTTCAACAACACCGCGCCGCTGGTCAACGCCACTCAGCGGGTGCAGTTCGCCGTGACCACGCTTGACGACATCGCCGTGTGGCAGGACACGCCCGGCTGGACGGCGGATAACCGTCCGGCGGCCTGGCTGCCGGCGGCGCGGGCGGCCGTGGATTACAGCGCCCGCTTCACCACGCTGATTCCCTCGCTGGCGCGGACGCCGCTGGTGTGGGGCGCGTACCAGAGCCGCGCCGCTGCCGCCACCGACAGCGGCGCGCGCCCGCTTGACTGGGAGGCGGTGCAGGCCGCCGCCGCCGCTGAGTCGTGGTCGGCGCTGGCCGGCGGCAACGCTGACTGGCGCTTCGTCAAGCTGGCGTTCCCGCGCCCGGACCAGTCGATGGCCGGCCTGGCGGCGCTGTTCACCGCCGCCGCCGACTACGCTAACGCCGCCTCTGTCACCGGCAGCGCCCTGCGCGACAGCGCGTTCCGCGCCTGGCTGGAGCCGGTGATCGCCAGCGTGCCCAATTTCCAGACGCTGGGCGCGGACCCGGCGGCGGCGATGGCGCGCGGGCCGTCCACCGTCGAGATCGCGCTGCTGCCGGAAAGCCTGTGGCTGAACAACCTGCGCGGGCTGACCGGCGGCGAGGCGGTCGTGTTCGCCTACCCGCAGTTTCAGCTCGTGCTTGATTTCCCGCTGGCGGGCTGGGCCAACGCCGCCGAAGTGACGGATGTTGAACGGGCGGCGGTGCAGGTCCTGGGGGCCTGGCTGGCCGCGCCAGAGCAGCAGGCCGCGCTGCTGAATCACGGTCTGCGCCCGGCCCAGGCCGAGCCAGACGCCAGCGCCGCGCTGTTTGCCGCCGCTGTGTCCTACGGCATCCTGTATGAGCCGGATTACGGCCAGGCGGTGCAGCCGCCGGCCCGCACTGACGCGCTGAGCCTGGCCCAGTGGTTTACTAACAGCCAGCGCCGCTGAACTGCCTGATCGCTGACCGTGCCAGGACTTAAGGAGAGAGGGGTATTATGAACCACAAACGTATCGCGGTGAGCCTGCTGATGCTGCTGGCGCTGCTGGCGCTGGCGGCCTGCGACAGCGGCACGCCCGGCGTGCCGGTCACCGAAGGCCGCCCGGACAACGCGATTGACATCTCAATTCTTTACTCGCCGGAAGGCGAGCTGTACATGCCGCGGATCATCGCTGATTTCAACGCCGCCTTTGCCAGCGGCAAGAACCCGGTCACGGGCGCGGCGCTGGCCGCTGGTGAGCGCCCGATCTACGTGACTGGCGGGCCGGCGTCCTCCGGCACGGCGATGCAGGGCATCGTCAACGCCGTTATCGCGCCCAATAACCAGAATGTAGAGCGCCCGACCATCTTCAACCCGTCGGTGAGCCACTGGCTGGCGCTGGCCAATTACCAGAGCGGGCGCCAGCTTTTCGACCTCAACGACATCCAGGCGACCGCGCTGGCCCCCGTCGTCATGGCGATCTGGGAGAGCCGCCTGCAGGCCATCCGCGACACGGTAGGCTATGACGAGGTTGGCTGGGAAGAGCTGTTAGGCGTGCTCAACAGCCCGAACGGCTGGCAGGACTACGGCTTCAGCGGGCGGCGCACCGTTTACTACGGCCACACCGACCCCTTCATCAGCTCGACCGCGCTGTCCACGCTGATCGCTGAGTTTTACGCGGCGGCCCGCGAGACCGGCTTTACCGGGCGGCGGCTGACGCTTGATGTGGTCAATGACGAGGCGGTGCAGGACGGCGTGCGCCAGATCGAACAGCTTATCCGCCACTACTCGCGCCGCACGACCGAGTTCAAAGAGTACATCGCCCAGGGGCCGGATTACCTGGACTTTGTGGCGCTGGAAGAAAACGACCTGATCTTCATCAACCAGGGCAAGACTGAAGTGCAGCCGCCGGAAAAACTGGTGGCGCTTTACCCGAAAGAGGGCACGTTCTGGCATGAACACCCGATGGCCATCGTCAACGCCGACTGGGTGACGGCGGAGCAGCGCGAGGCCGCCCGCGTCTTTATCGAATACACGCTGCTGCCCGGCCCGCAGACCGCCATCATGGAGTACGGCTTCCGCCCGGCCAACCCGGACGTTGAGCTGGGCTACCCGTTTGTAGCCGAAAACGGTGTGACGCCTGCCGGCCCGCCAACAGTGCTGGACGTGCCAGCGCCGGAAGTGGTCGCCGCTGTTCAGCAAAGCTGGTCGTTCGTCAAGAAGCAGGCCGATATCATCCTGCTGATTGACGTTTCCGGCTCGATGGAATCGGACGATAAAATCGGCCAGGCGCGGCAGGCCGCCGAAGCGTTTGTCGCCAAGCTGGAGCCGACCAACCGCATCGGGCTGGCCGTGTTCAACCAGGGCGTTGAGATGCGTGTGCCTGTAGATAACGTTGAAACTAACCGCCAGCAGGTGATCAACAGCATTCGCGGGCTGCGCGCTGAGGGCGGCACCGCGCTCTACCAGGCGACGCAGGAAATCGTCGGGATGATGAACGAGCAGGCCGACGGCGACCGGATTCGCGCGGTCGTTATCCTCAGCGACGGGGCCGACACCAGCGAGGGCAGCGTGTCGCTCAACGACGCCGTGCGCACCATCCAGGCCACGCGCGAGTCGCTCAACCCGGTGATCGTGATACCGGTGGCCTACGGGGCTGACGCCGATGTCAACACGCTCAGCAGCCTAGCCCGTGCCAGCAGCACGCGCGTGCAGTCCGGCGACGCGCGGAACATCCTCAACGTGCTGGAGATCATCAGCAGCTACTTCTAGAGGGCCGGCGGCGCCGCCCGGCCAGCTTAACGCCAGCGAGTTCACAGGGCTGATACCTGTGAACTCGCTTTTGTATGCCGCTTGGCACAAACAAATACAAATTTCGGATTTTATTCACAATTTCTTTGCCCCCATTGGCGGCCACAGGTGCTACAGTGTGAAAGGATAAGCTGGGTTTACGATTTTTATCAGCGCCAGCCGCCGGACAGAGAACGCATGGAAAACACAACCCGCACCGCCGTCGCCCGCGAACTTCAGGACTGCATCGCCCAGCACGTTGAGCGTCTGTTTGAGCTGCAAATCGTCGCCGGCAGCTTTACGCTGTCTGTGCCGCCCAACGTGCTCGCCAGCGTTGAGTCCCTCTCGCTGCTGTGCGCTGCCCCGCCCACTGACCCGCTGCTGGCGGAGAAGTACGAGGAAGTGTGTGCCTGTATAGATGAAATTAAGCATTTTTTCCAGATTATCCATTACAATGAGCATAACCTGTCTGAAAACCGGCAGGCCGCCCGGATACTGGCCCAGGCGCAGGACTGGTGTCAGGCTGCGGCTGCGCGCATGGCGCAGGCGGGGCTGGACGGCGTGTGGGAACTCATTGACCCCGTGAAGCCCGACAGCCTCAGCCAGATCAGCGCTGAGGTGTTCGAGGCGCTGTGGTGGCAGCCTGTGCCCTGGATGGATATTGAGATACTGCGGCGCACGGAAGGGGTAATCATCCAGGACGAGATTGTCAGCCCGGAGAGGCTGCCGGGTGGGGCTGCCGTTCGCTTCGCTGTGACGCCGGCGGCCCGGCAGGTTCTGGACAAAGGTGCTTGATATGTTTTGTCTGAGGCAGGTGGCTCTATGACGAAATCACGCCGACGCCTTTCATCGGCGGCCACTGTTGAACACGCCAGCGCGCCGGCGGGCATTCAGCCGCTGCTGGACGATCTGATTTCCCCGGACGCCGCCAACCGCGAAAAAGCCCGCAGCGACCTGCTCGCTATGCGCGCCAGCGCCACCGAGCCGCTGGTGGCCGCGCTCGCCACCAAGGACGACCGCTATCGCTGGAAAATCCTCATGATCCTGAGCGAGCTTGCGGACAAACGCGCCGTTTCCGGCGTTGTGTCCTGTCTGCAATCCGGCAGCCCGGCGATCCGCATCGCCGCCGCCCAGTTTCTGGGCGATGCCGGCGCGGATGAGGCGGTCAGCCCGCTGATGGCGGTTCTGCAAAACGACTTCAACGACCAGGCCGCTGTCTGGGTTATCCAGGCGCTGGGCAAGCTGGGCGATAAGCGCGCCGTCCCCCTGCTGGTAGATGTCATGCACCACACTGCGTCGCACGCGGTGCGCTACACCGCTATCGAAGCGCTGGCGGCGATTGGCGACGCCGGCGTGATCCGCGAGATCCGCCAGTACACGGCTGACCCGTCGCACCACGTGCAGGCCCGCGCGCTGATCGCGCTTGAAAAGCTCACGCAGACTTAACGGTCTGCGCCCGAATGACAAGGGAACACCCATGACCGCTGGAGAAACGCCGCGCGCCCTCATTGTGGACGATAACTTTTTCAACCGCGACCTGTGCGCGCTGGTCCTCCAGCGCACGGGCTACGCGGTGCAGCAGGCCGAGAACGGCCAGGATGCGCTGGACCTGCTGCGGCGAGAGGCGTTCGACCTGCTGCTGCTGGACCTGGCGATGCCGGTCAAGGACGGCATCACAGTCATGCACGAGCTGAAGCAGGACAAGGCCGCTGAGCGCATGTACGTCATCATCATGACGGCCAACCCGCACATGCTGTTCCACGAAGACACCGATGTGGATTACACCCTGTGCAAGCCGATGGACATCGTTGCTTTCGAGCAGCTTGTCCTGCGCCTGAAGTCACAGCCGAAGTGCCCGGTTTAGCGCGTTCAGACGGGAATTTCGTCCAGTGACGCCACCCGCCGGCGCGCGCCGCCGCCCTCATCGAGCGCGCCGAAACGCTGGTCGCGGTCAACCAGCCAGCACGCCAGCCCGCATTGTTCCGCGAACGCGCCGTCCGTCCAGGGGTCATCGCCCACGATAACTGAGCTGCGCGCCGTCACGCCTTCGGCCTCAGCGACGATATGCGCCCACAGGCGCGGGTCCGGCTTGGCCAGGCCGTCAGCGTGCGCGTCGGGCGTGAAGAAGCGCGTGATATACGGCGCGACGCCCAGGCGCTGCGCCTGCGCCACCGAGCGCGGGTTGTTGGAGACGATGTAGACGGCGTGCCGCGCCGCGCGCAGCCGGTCGAGGAACGGCAGGGCGTCAGCGAACAGCTCCGGCTCATACGCCGTAAGCACATCCGTGATCAGCGCCTGGCCCAGCGCGCCGGGCCACTCCATCGCCTGAAACAGCTCCGCGATTACCGGCTCCAGGCCCGCGCCGGCGGCTACCTGCGCCTGCGCGGCCAGCGTCGCGCGCTGGAAGCGCGCGCTGTCGAACGGCAGGCGGTGGTCGCGGATGAGCCTGGGCAGCGCGTGTTTCCAGCCCCAGGTGGTGGACCCGCTGGCCAGCGTGTCATCGAAGTCGAGAAACCAGTTTGTCACCACCGCGCCGCCTGCCCTTCCGGTCCGCGTCACACCGTGCTGTCGTGGTCGCCCACCGCGCGCGTGAAGCCGATGATCGCGCCGGGGTCCTGGCTGAGGGCGATGAACTGCTGGTATTCGGCCTCCGCCAGCTCTGGCGTGTATTTGGCATCGTAGTCTATCTGGTTGGAGCGCAGCTTCTGTTTGCCGAACGCGACGTCCTCGATCACCGCCCTGAGGCTGTCCTCGGAAATGAACAGCGTCGGATAGGGCGTGTAGAAGAAGCGGCAGGGGCTGCCGCACAGGAAAGCCGCCGGCAGCACCGCCCGCAGCTTGATGTCGCCGTTGCGGTTTGACCCCAGATAGAAATGCGGCAGCGGGATGGTCGTGCCGTAGGCCGCGCGCGCGTAGTGCTGGTAGAGCAGGTCGTGCACGGCCTGGAGCGTGGGCGCGGCCTGAAGCTCAGCGTCGAGCTGCGCGGCGGCTTCCTGGCCCAGCGTCTGGTCGGCCTGGCGCACCGAATACAGGGGAATAGAGGCGATCTCCCAGATGAGCTTGCGGCGGCCCTCGGCGTAGGGCCAGGCGCGCTGGAAGTCGGCCAGTTGGCGGCCCAGGATGTGCGCGTGATGGTCCGGGGGCAGGTGCAGCAGGGTGTCAATGCCGATAAAATAGGGGTCTATCTGGTGGTCGCGGTAGAAACGCTGCGCCGCGTCCTCGGCCAGCGCCCGCGTCGCCTCCGAGATGTAGCTGGCGTACTGCTCGCCGCGCTCGTAAAAGCTCTGGTAGCCCAGCGCGGTGATAACGAGGTTCGCGCCGCCCAGGCGCAGGAACAGCTCCACAAAATCGAAATAGCGCCGAAAAAGATAATCTTTGTAAGCCCAGAAATCGACGATGCGGCCTGGGTTGTCGCTGTGCCGGTTCTGCTCCAGGATAAACGTGGTGCGCGTGCCGCCGATGGCGACCATCGCCGTCAGGCCCTCCGGGAAGCGTTCGCGGATGCGCTGTGCAAATGCGGCTGTGTCGGTCATGGCTGTTTACTGTCCTTCTTGCGGTCGAGGAACCGGCTGATCTCGTCTATCAGCGTCAGCACGTCGACCGGCTTGCTGATGTAGCCATCGAAACCGGCTGCCATGATGCGCTCTTCATCTTCCGATTTGGCGAAGGCGGTGACGGCGATCGCCGGTATATGCTGCCACGCCGGCACAGCGCGGACGCGCTCCAGCAGCTCGAAGCCCGACATGCCCGGCATCTGAATATCAACAAGCAGGAACGCGGGGGGGCGCTCCGCCAGCAGCCGGAGGCACTCGTCGCCGGACTGCGCAGCGCGATACTGCACCCCGTTGAAGCCCATAACGATCTCTAACACACCCAGGTTATCAGGCTCGTCATCAACGATGATCACGTCCCAGGCGCTTGTGTCGGCCATTTCCGCGTCCTTTTGAGCAGGCAGCGTCCGGCGCTGCGCCGCGCCGCTCGTTGCGGTAGTCAGTGTCAGGGTCAGGCCGCGCCGCCGCCCTGTTTCAGGCTGCGCAGGCTGTCCACCAGGTCAGTGGCGATGAAAGGTTTCGGTATGTAGCCGTCAAAGCCGTAGTTCAGCACTTCTCGCTGGGTGTCGGAGGTGTAGTAGGCGGTGGTGGCCACAAACAGCGCCGCCGCCGCCTGGGGCAGCCGGCGCATCGCCGTCAGCGCCTGATAGCCGTCCTTGCCCGGCAGGAACAGGTCAAGCACCACGATGTCTATTGCGGCGTTCTTGAGCCATTCAATTGCCTGGTCGGCATCCGGCGCGACGAGCACATGCCACGCATGATGCTCCAAAACCAGCCGGAACAGGTCGCCAACATACGGGTCGTCATCCACCAGCAGCACGGACAGAGGTTGTTCCGACATCGTGGTTCCTTTCGCCTGACTGACAGAGCGGTTTTATGAACGCTGCGCCGGCACAGCGGGCGGGGCCTCCGCCGCGCTTCTGCTGGCTGGCTGCGCTGCCCGCGTTTCTGCAAACACAGGCAGCACGACGGTAAAGACGGACCCCTGGTCCGGCGCGGAGACAAGTGTAATTGTGCCGCCCATGCGCTCGACCAGATGCCTGGTGATGGACAGGCCCAGGCCCGTGCCTTTGTACTTTCGGGTGGGCGTGTTGTCCGCCTGGTGAAACGGGTCAAAGACGGTCTCTTGCGCGTCCGGGCTGATGCCGATGCCGGTGTCGCGCACGCTGAACTGCCAGCGGTCCGGGCCGGCGTCGGCCACTTCGACCAGGACGCTGCCGCTGTCGGTGAACTTGATGGCGTTGCTGACCAGGTTGACCACGATCTGCTCGATCTTCTTCGCGTCGCCCATCAGCACGCCGGGCAGCTCAGCGGCGAACGTTACCCGCAGGTCAAGCGCTTTCTCGGCGGCCAGGCTTTGCAGGCTGGCTACCGTGTCGCCGATCACCAGGTGCGGGCGCATCGGGACCAGGTAAAGCTCGGTTTTGCCGGACTCGATTTTCGCCAGGTCGAGGATGTCGTTGATGAGCGCCAACAGACGGCGGCCGTTCGTCTGGATATAGCGCAGCAGCTCGATCTGCCTGGGCTGGAAATCGCCGACCATGCCGGCCAGCATCGCCTCGTCATAGCCGATGATCGCGTTCATCGGCGTGCGCAGCTCGTGGCTCATGTTCGCCAGAAACTGTGACTTGGTTCGGTCGGCGCGTTCGGCCCGCTCCCGGTCGGTTTCGGCCTGCTGCCGCGCCGCCTCCGCTTCCTGAATCGCGGCGCTCATGGCCTGCAGGCGGGCGTCAAACTCAAGCCGGAGCTGCCGCAGCAGGATGCTCGCCACCACCAGAAAGAGAAAGACCGACACCACCTGCTGGTCAGCCCGCAGCCCCAGCGTGTCCTCGCCGCTGAGCGTCGCGCTGAAATGCACCAGGCCGTAGACGCTGCCGGTGATGACGCTTACCGGGATAATCCAGCGCGCCGGCAGCAGCATCGCCGCGAACAGCGGGGCGAAGAAAAACGGCAGCACGCCCAGCAGCACGCCGTTAATCAACTGCGCCTGAAGCGCCAGCGCGAGGATGCCGCTGGCCCCCACCAGCGCGACAGCCACCAGCAGCCAGCTCGCGATGGCCATGCGGCCCCGGTACACGGCCAGCGCCGCCGCGAAGCACAGCGCCAGCAGCGCCACGTGCACTGTCGGGAACGAGATCAGCGCCCACTCTGACCGGAAGATGAACAGCGTGGACGCGAAGCTCAGCAGCGCGCCCACCACCGCGATAAACAGGCTGCTGCGCACAATGCGCTCGCGGAAGGCGGCGTCGCGGTCGGTCGCCCGTGGGCGCAGCAGGTTTTGCAGGGCGGCGTTGGGCCGGCGTATGAGCCGGCTGAGTGTGCTGGTCTGGGCGGCCATGGTCAGTTGGCCCGCCGGTAGTAGCGGTAAAGCGCGCCCAGGATCGCGGACTGGACTACCCGCGTGGGCGTGAACAGCGTCTTGGCGATGTACAGCGCCGGGAACCGCTGCGCCAGCGCGTGGGGCCGCAGGTAGCGGACGCCCGCTTCGAGCGCGCCGGCGGGCAGGCGCTCAACCTGCTCGTCCCAGTACAGCAGCGCCTCCAGCACATAGGCGGTTTCCTCCGGCGTCGAAGTGCCCAGGTAGCCCCAGCCGCCATCGTCGTTCTGCGTGCGCAGAATCCACTTGAGGCGCGTCCGGGCCAGATCATCCGCGATGCCGTGCAGCACCGGCAGCGCGGCGCTGTTCACATAGTACGGCGATGCGTGCCATTTATCCCACCAGAACGACCCGTTTTCGTCCAGCAGCCGCAGCGCCCGCACCGCTTTCACCAGCCAGGCGCGCGCCTGCGGCGCGTCCGGCTGGGTGCGCAGCGCCTTAATCAGCCGGATATGCGCGCTCAGCGACGGGTTTGTCTCGCCGGGGTAGCAGGCGAAATGTTCGGGCGTCTCGTAGCAGCCAAACACGCCCACATCAACCGGATACCCGCCCCACTGAAGCGCGCTGAACGCGGCGGCGGTGTCGTCAATATCGGTGATGGCGAAAAATGACGAGTAGCTGGTTCCCCTGTCATTCGACCACAGCGACCACAGGTGATCCAGCGCGCGCCGGACCGGGGGCATATCCGGGTGGATCATGCCCGCCGCGCTCAGGTGCGACACCACCCAGGCGGTCTCGAAAACGTCGATCGGGTCCATAGCCGCCATCGCGCCGCTGGCGTCGCGCGCCAGCAGGCCGCTGAGGTAGGCCAGCGCGCGCTCGTCGCGCCGCGTCATCAGGTAGCCGGCGGTCGCGGCGGGCGAGCTGCCGACCGAGAAGTTTGATTCGAGCACGTCGTCGTCGCCGTTCACCGCGTGCCGCAGCGCCTCCAGCGAAAAGCTGAGCGTGTGGCCGCGCCACTGGCGCAGCGGCTGGTCGAGCAGGGCGGCCACCTTTTTCTTATACGGCCCGGCGTAGCGCACCGGGGCCAGCGGCACATCCAGCCCCAGGGCCAGCGCTTCCTCCGCCAGCGACGCAGAGAGGATGGGAAAGCCGACCGTGTCGCTGTCGTCGTGCCCCAGTTTGCCGATCAGCTTCCACAGCGCGTCTTCCCCGCGTTTAACGCGCCGCCGGTCGCGCGGCTCGCCGCCCGCTTCCTGCAGGGCCACCACCGCCGCCAGCGTCGAGATAAAGCGGTCATGGTAGTGCAGCGGCAGCGCGCCCCAGGTCCCGTCAGGGTGCTGGCTGCGTCGCAGCCACTCAACGGCGCGATCAAAGCCATATTCCGGGTAATACGGCGCAAGGCGCGCGGTCCAGGCGGTGTCGTAGGCGGCGTAGTCTACCAGCCCGCCGCCCAACTGGCGCACGACATCCGCCGCGGCCGCCGCGACTGCCTCAACAGCCGGCAGGCCAGTTTCATTCACGCTGCACTGAACGCTGTACAGTTCCCGGTCCACTGCTTCTCTGCCTCCTGGTTTGCAGCCTGAGCACGGCACAATAACTGCATTGAGCTATTCATGGTTCGCCGATATTACTTTAAGCATTATAGTGCTTTGTGAGAGGCGGGCAAGCACTTGCGCCGCCAATCACGCGCGTTTACAGGTTCCTATACAAAACTGTAACGTTCGCGATGAGGCGTTAGCTGGCCGCTATTTATCAGGAAATAGACCAGGACGGCCTTGCCTGAAGAAAGCGCGCTTGCCCCCGGCGGCGCGGGCGTCACGCCAGCAGTGCCGCGAGCAGGTCCTCGCCCGCGCCCTCGCGCGCGATCAGCCCGCAGACGCTCAGCCGCTGGATCAGGTCCAGCCAGTGATCGCGGCGCGGGTCGGCGGCCAGCGCCGGGCGCAGAATGGCGGCGGCGGCCGCGATATCGGCGTGATCGTCGGCCAGCGCCAGCGCCTGCCAGAAGGCCATTTCCTCCAGCTCCGGGGCCTGGGCGCGGGCCTGCGCCCACAGCGCCAGCGCGCCGCCGCGGTCGCCGGCGTTCAGCGCCTCGTGGCCGCGCTGGTCAGCAAGCTGCGCGCCGCGCAGCCGCGCCAGCCGCGCCAGCTCAGCCAGCGGGTTGTCGTGTTCGTCCACGCGCAGGTCATAGCGCGCCGCCCAGGCCGGCTGGCGGGCGTCGCCCGGCACGACTTTGAGCGCCGCCGACTGCATCCCGCGAATGTCGCCGCCTTCAGCCTGGGCCGCCGCGAGCGCGGCCAGCATGCGCTGCGCCAGGTCACCGCTGGCCTGTTCGTAGGCGGCGGCCATCGCGTCCACGACGGTCGTGTTGGTCATCATGTTGGCCTGGACGCTGTAGCCCGCGCCCAACCGGTGCGCGGCGACGGCGATGCAGCCCGCGCCGGTGTGCGCGGCGGCGCGGCCTTCGGCGTCCACCACCGCGAGCTGGCGGCGGTGCGCCTGGCCGTCAGACGCCACCAGCGCCGCCACCACGTGCGGCGCGGGCACGCCCGCGCGCAGCAGCGCCAGCCCCAGCGGACCAAAGCTGATGTTGCTCAATGACTGCGCTGCCAGCGCGCCCACGCCCGGCAGCAGCCAGGGAACGACGTGCCCAACGCACATCTGATGCGTTTGCACGGCCACGCCCAGCTCGCCTGTTTCCGGGTCGCGCGCGGTGATGCTGTATGTGCTGAAAAGCGCTGCATAGGTGCTGCCTACCGCTGCCATAGCGCCCTTTCCTTTTAGCTCACCCTGCCATCTGACGCGGGATTATAGCGTGGGCGCGCCGTTCATGGCGTGGTAAAAGGGGTCGGCGGGCGTGATGTCGCCCTGGCGCACCGGCTGGCCGCTGAAAGCGCTTTTGTAGAGCGCGGCCACGAACGCCAGCGTGCGCCGCAGGTCAGCCCCGCTGACCGGCGGGGGTGCGCCCTGGTCGTATGCGTCCAGCAGGGCCGCGAGCTGCGCCCCCAGCGATGACGGGTAATCGCGCTCGACCACGCGCCAGCGCGCCAGCCGCGCGGGGTCGTCCACGCCGGGCGGCAGGGTGTAGGACCAGTCCGCGCTGGTGTAGCCGTAGAGGTGGCGCGCCTCGACGGTGGCGCGCTGAAAGTCCAGCCGCAGATAAGTTTGCTGGCGCGGCGACACCGCGCTGCTGATCACGCTCGCCAGCGCGCCGTTCTCGAACGTGACGACCGCCGCCGCCGCGTCCTCCACCTCGATATCGTGGTCGAGCGTGGCGGCGGCCGCGCGCACCGTGTGCCA
Source organism: Anaerolineae bacterium (assembly GCA_048499435.1). GTDB lineage: Bacteria > Chloroflexota > Anaerolineae > Aggregatilineales > Phototrophicaceae > DAOTWC01. The sequence goes on along the minus strand of JASNZW010000001.1, from coordinate 733,007 downwards.
GCCGCCCAGCAGCCACAGCAGCAGGTCAAGCTCGTGAATGCCGTGCGCCATCACCGTGCCGCCGGCTTCGCTGGCCCACCTGCCGCGCCAGCGCGCGGCGTAGTAAGCGGCGTCGCGGAACCACAGCGTATGGCACACGGCCAGCAGCGGGCGGCCCAGCTCGCCGGCGTCAATGAGCTGTTTCAGGCGCTGGCCTGCCGCGCCAAAGCGCACCTGAAACACGCTGGCGGCGCGCTGGCCGGTGCGCCGTTCTGCCGCTTCGATGCGGTCGAGTTCGGCCAGCGAAGCGCAGAACGGCTTCTCGCACAGCGCCCACGCGCCCGCCTCCAGGCAGGCGATGATCTGGGCGGCGTGAACGGCGGGCGGCGTGGCGATCAGCGCCAGGTCGGGCTTTTCGGCGGCCAGCAGCGCGCCGAGATCGTCATAGGCGGTGGGAATGTTGTGCGCGCGGCAGAAGGCGCGCGCGCGGGCCAGGTTCGGGTTCATGGCGGCGGTCAGCGTGACGCGCGCCGCGTTGTCGCGGCAGGCAGCCACGTGCGCCGGGGCGATCGCCCCGGTCCCGACCAGCACGGCTTTGCGCATCTGTTCTCGCTTTCTGCGGCGCGCCGCGCCCTGGCCGGGCGGCGATTTAAGGCGCGATCGGGGCCAGCAGCGCCAGCAGGCCAGCGCCGCGCAGCCCGGCGGCGTAAGCCTCATGCGCCGCCTGATAGGGCACGACGAACGCCAGCGGCGGCTCAGCGCCCGCGCTGAACGTGAGCGCCAGCAGCGGCGGGTGCGCGCCCGGCAGGCTGGCCGGGGGGATCGCCGCCAGCGCGGCCAGCGCCTGCTCGACCGCGGCGGCCAGCGCCGCTGCGTCGTCCAGGCTGTCAGCCAGCAGCGTGATCGCCAGCGTTGTGTACAGCGGCAGCAGATCCGCGCAGCCCGCGCCCGCCCCGGCGATGCCGACGCTGGCCATGGTCACGGCAGACGGCGCCAGCCCGGCGCTCTCCAGCGCGGCGCGCGCCTGCGCCGCCAGCGTGTCGAGGCTGGCGCTGAAGGCTGACGGCGCGCAGCCGGCCTGCGCGGCGGATGGCTGCGCCGCGCCCTGGGCCTGCGCCGTCGCTTGGGCGACGATCGCGGCGGCCGTCAGCGCGCCGCTATCAATCTGCGACGTGGGCGCGTTCCCGGCGGCGCTGGCCGCGAAGCCCGGCGTCCCGGTCTGCTCAAGCTGCGCCAGCGGCGGGAACTGTTCGGTATCGTGGGTGGCGGTGGCGACAGGGGCGGCCTGCGCCGTCGCCGCTGCGCGCGTGGCGTCCGCGGCCAGCGCGGTCGCCGTCGGCGTGGAGTTCGCGCCGGGGGTGGTGTTGGTGACGCAGGCTGTTGCGAACAACAGCAGCGCCGCCATGAGCAGCCGAATCATGCCTGTTTTGCCTTCTTAAATTAGCGCCAGCGGGCTGTGGAGCTTAAAACGGAATCTCGCCTGTGTCCTCAGGCGGCGGCGCGAAGTCGTCGTAGCTGCCACCGCTGCGCGCCTCGGCGTCTGCGCGGCTGCCCAGAAGCTGAAAGTTGTCAGCCGTTAAATCGAGCGAGGCGGTGGGCTGCCCGCTTTTGTCCAGGTAAGCGGACGCCTCAATAGTCCCGACCACCATGATCTGCGTGCCCTTCCGCACATACTGGGAAGCGGTCTCCGCGAGCTGGCGCCAGCAGGTGACCCGGTACCAACTGGTTTTTTCCGTGCGGTCAGGGTCGTCGCGGCGGCCTGTGCGCCGCGTCACGGCGACGCTGAAGTCGCACACAGGAATGCCGCTTTGCGTGTAGCGAAGCTGCGCGTCACGGCCTACATTGCCAACGATGATTGTCTGCGTCCACCCAGCCATTGTGCTGTTCTCCCGTCTGCTGCCCACTCATGGCGCGATGTTAAACTACTCGCACGCCCGGCGCAATCTTTACAGTTGCAGTATACCACAAACCGCACGCGCGTTCTATAGCGAGTTGTCGCGAACCGCGCTCACCGGTCGCGCGTCTGGATAAAGAGCGCTTTTTTCTCGCCCGGCAGCGTGAAATCGAAACCGCACGCCCGGAAGAACTCGTCTGACGACGTGATCGCCATCACCTCCAGGATGTTCAGCTTGCGCGCCAGGTCAATGCAGGCCTGCACCAGCATCCGCCCTACGCCCATGCCCTGCGCTTTGGGCGACACCGCCAGGCTGCGCACCTCCGCCAGCTTGCGCGAATAGACCTCCAGCGCGGCGCAGCCCACGACCTCGCCGCCGGCCTCAGCGATGAAAAAGTGCGGCAGCCACTGTTCGATCTCGTCGTAAGTGCGTTCGAGCAGGATGCCGTCGTCCACGAACGGCTGGATAAAGCGGCTGATGATCTCCACGTCGCCGCGCTGGGCCACCCGCAGGGTAACTGGTTGGGTTATGTTTTGCGTCGCCATACAAAGAAATTGCCGATCTGCGCTTCAGGCGCGTAGTTGAAAATCAACCAGTCGTTGAGTGCATTATACTCTTGCAGCAGCGTATTTGAATCCTCATCCCGCCCGGTCACCCAGGGCATGTAATCCGCCTGGAGCACCAGCGTATACGGCGGCAGCGCCGCCCACAGCACCTCGGCGTTTTCCTCGCGCCACTCCGCCGGATACCACGCGCCCACCAGCGGAAACTGAAAGATAAAGCGCGTGGCCGGGTTCAGCCCGCTGAGGTAGTAAACCTCCGGGCGGAAGCCCCAGATGTAGAGCGAATCGCCGGGGACGACGCGCTCGCGCAGCAGGCTGGCCATCGCCAGCGACTCGCCGGCGTTGAAGTCCTCGCCCGCCTGAAAGCGGCTGTAATACGCCTGCTGGTCCTGCGCGCCGGTGAGGTAAGGCCAGGCGCGCGTCCACATGGGGACCGCCAGCAGCGCCAGCAGCAGCAGCGCGCACAGCGCCGCCGCCGGCGTCCCGTCGCGCCGCGCCAGCCCGCGCCGCGCCGCCAGCGCGAGCAGCCGGTCGAGCGCGTCAGCGGCCAGCAGCGCCAGCGGCGGCAGCAGCGGCAGCCAGTGATAATCGTAGCCTTTGGCCTGCGCCAGCATGATCAGCAGCCCGGCCAGCGCCCACAGCAGCACCAGCCACCAGGCGCGCCGGCGCGCCGCCCCCACGCGCCCGGTGACGAACCACAGCGCCGCCAGCAGCCACAGCAGCCCCCAGTGGCGCCAGCGAAAGCCGAGCGCCGCGCCCATGAGCTGCGCCAGGTCCGCCAGGTTGAACGTCAGCGCCGTGTACTGCGCGGTGACGCGCGCGCTCTCGATCAGCGCCGCCAGCGCGCCGATCTGCGCCAGATAGACCACGCCCGCGCCGACGATCAGCGCGCCGCCCGCGCCAAAAGCCAGCGCCGCCCTCGCGAGGGCCGGCGGCGTGCGCGCCGCGCGCGGGATAGCCAGCGCATAGCCCAGCGCCAGCGCCGCGCCAAACAGCGCGAATGGGTATTTGAACCACAGCGCCGCCGCGCTGAACACACCCGCGCCGAAGGCCCACAGCGCGCCGCGCCCGCTGCCGGGCGCGTCCGCCGCTTTCAGCGCGCACACCGCCGCCAGCGCCATCGGCAGCAGCGCGATGCCGTCGTTCTGTGACAGCGTCCAGAATGTCTCGCTGAAATAGAAGGCGGCGAAGATCAGCGCGGCGAAGAAGGCCGCGCGCCGGTTCCCCAGGCGCAGCCCCAGCCAGTAGAGCGCGGCCATCACCGGCGGCACGACGGCGAAATCAATCAGCCGCAGCGCCTCAGTGGTGCGCCCGAACGCGCCGATAAACAGCGCGTAGACGTAAAAGACCGCCGGCGGCTTGGGGTTCCACAGGTCCACATACGGCGTCTTGCCGTCGAGCAGGCCGCGCGCGATAGTGGCGAACTCGCCCTGGTCGCGGCCCGGCGGGTACGTCAGCACCGGCAGCGCCAGCGCCAGCACCAGCGCCACCAGCCCGGCCAGCGTCAGCCAGTCACGGCGGGTCATATCGCCCCGCTTGAAAACGCGCGCCGTAAATCTGCCCCGCCCATCCACACCCACCGACCGCTGATCCGCACCACCCGCTTACTGTAGCAGCGAATGACGGGAGTCGGCAAGGCGGGGCCGGCGGCCAAACTTCTAATGGAGTGTTGATAAATCAGGGTTATTGGGATTTGCAGGGGCCTGCTATAATAATTGTGGACTGTGTAAATGCCGTGAAGGTGACGTTCTGCGGGTTTGTTGGTGCAATGCAGGTAACAGAGTGGCCGTCAGGCCACGCATGACGGAGGAACTGAACCGTGCCAAATAAGATGGAGCGCTTCACGCAGCGGGCGCGGCGTGTGCTGAGTCTGGCGCAGGAAGAAGCGGAGCGGCTGCAGCACAATTACATCGGGACCGAACACCTGCTGTTAGGGCTGATGCGCGAGGAAGGCGGCGTGGCCGGGCGCGTTCTGCGCGAACTGGGCCTGGAACAGCGCCGCGTCGAAGAACTGGTAGAGCGCCTCACCCGCGCGTCTACCCGCACGCCCAGCACCCAGCTTGATCTTTCGCCCGGCACGAAGCGCGTGCTGGAGCTGGCGGTAGATGAAGCCCGGCGGATGGGCCATCATTACATTGGAACTGAACACCTGCTGCTGGGCCTGGTGCGCCAGTCAGAAGGTGTGGCGATTGAGGTGCTGAAGCGCCTGGGCATCAGCCCGGAGGAAGTGCGCCGCCAGACGCGGCGGGTGCTTCAGGAAAGCCCGGTGCAGACCAGCCCGCCGCCCGAAGAGGCGCGCCGCCCGCGCCCGCCGCGCGAGGGCAAGACGCCGCTGGTTGACCAGCTCGCGACTGACCTGACGGCGCTGGCGCAGGAAGGCAAGCTCGACCCGGTGGTCGGGCGCGAAACAGAGATCGAGCGCGTGATTCAGGTGCTCAGCCGCCGCCGCAAGAACAACCCGGCGCTCATCGGCGAGCCGGGCGTGGGCAAGACGGCGATCGTTGAGGGGCTGGCGCAGCGCATCGTCATGGGCGACACGCCCAAACCGCTGCTGGGCAAGCGCGTGCTTCAGCTTGATGTCGGCTCGCTGGTGGCAGGCACGATGTATCGCGGCCAGTTCGAGGAACGCCTCAAGCGCGTGATCGAAGAGCTGAAGTCGTCTGACAGCATCCTCTTTATTGATGAGGTGCATATGCTGGTCGGCGCGGGTTCTGCCGGCAGCAGCGTGGACGCCGCCAATATCCTCAAACCGGCCCTGTCGCGCGGCGAGCTGCAGTGTATCGGCGCGACCACGCTCGATGAGTACCGCAAGCACATCGAAAGCGACGCCGCGCTGGAACGCCGTTTCCAGCAGATCATGGTGGATGAGCCGTCCGTCGAGGAAACCATCGAAATCCTGCAGGGCATCAAAGTGCCTTACCAGGAACACCACAATGTCGAGATCACCGACGACGCCATTGACGCGGCGGCGCATCTGTCGGCCCGCTATGTGCCGGACCGCTTCCTGCCGGACAAGGCGATTGACCTGATTGACGAGGCTTCCGCCCGGCTGCGGATGTACAAAAGCCCGGAGGCCGCCCAGGTCCGCAACGCCGAGCGCGAGCTGACCACCATTGAGGATGATATCCGCATCCTGGAGGAAGACGACGCCAACGCCGAGGAAGTGGCCCGCCTCCGGCTTCAGCGCGAAAACCTGAGCGCGACGCTGCAGGCCCTTAAATCCAACTGGAACGAGGAAACCAACCAGCCGCGCCTGTCGAAAGAGGACATCGCAGAGGTTGTCGCCATGTGGACCGGCATTCCGGTGATGCGCATCGCCGGCGAGGAAAGCGAGCGCCTGATCCACATGGAGGACGCGCTGCACGGGCGCATCGTCGGCCAGCACGAGGCTATTGAGGCGATCAGCAAGGCGGTCCGCCGCGCGCGCGCCGGCCTCAAGGACCCGCGCCGGCCAATCGGCTCGTTCATGTTCCTGGGGCCGACCGGCGTCGGCAAGACCGAGCTGACCAAGGCGCTGGCCGAGTTTCTGTTCGGCAGCGAGGACGCCCTCATCCAGCTTGATATGAGCGAGTTCATGGAGCGCCACTCGGTGGCGCGGCTGGTGGGCGCGCCGCCCGGCTACGTTGGCTATGAGGACGCCGGCCAGCTCACCGAGGCCGTGCGTCGCCGCCCCTACAGCATCATCGTCTTTGACGAAATCGAAAAGGCGCACCCCGAAGCGTTCAACATGCTGCTTCAGGTGATGGAAGAAGGCCAGCTTACCGACGCGCGCGGGCGCACCGTCAACTTCCAGAACTGCATCATCGTCATGACCAGCAACATCGGCGCTGACACCATCAAGCGCGGCTCAGTCCTGGGCTTTGACCTCAAGCGCGACGAGAGCGCCACCGAGGCCGAGACTTATGCCGACATGCGCAAAAACGTGATCGAGCAGCTTCGCCGCGCCTTCCGGCCTGAATTTCTCAACCGCGTGGACGCGACTATCGTGTTCCGCACGCTCACCCGCGCCGAGATCAAAGAGATCGTTGAACTCGAAATGCACAAGGTGCGCGAACGGCTGATCGAACACGCCATCACGCTTGAGCTGACCGAGGACGCCCGCGAGTGGCTCGCCAATCACGGCTACGACCCGGAGTACGGCGCGCGCCCGCTGCGCCGCCTGATTCAGAACGAAGTTGAGGATGTGCTGTCCGACGGCATCCTCTCCGGCAGCTTTAACATCGCCAGCACCGTGCGCGTTTGCGTCAGCGAGGACGACACGCTGCTGCTGGAACCCGCCGAAGAGGACGAGATGGAAGCGCCGCTGGCGTAAAGCGCGCGGCGTATCAACAGCGCGCAGAACCCCTGACGCCGTGAAAGACGGCCAGGGGTTCTGTTTTTTTTCTGGAGCGGCGGCCCTAAAATTCGTATTCGTCGAAGTCGCGGCTGAGGCTCACCGGGCCGGTGAATGTCTGCTGCGCTTCCGGCACGATAAGCTGCGGGTCGGTGTTCCACACCTGATAGTGGATCAGGTACAGGGCGCGCGCCTGGCAGTGGGTGGCGGTTTCGCCGGCGTTGCGCGCGCTGGAATGGCCCTGGCCCTCGCCCGCCGCCTCGTGGATGAGCAGGTCAGCCCCGGCGCACAGCTCCGCCAGCGAGGCCGTTGGCTCGGTGTCGCAGGTGTAGGCCAGCACCCGGCCGGTGAGCTTGTTCTCGATGCGCAGGCCGATGGTGGGGATAAAGTGTTTGACCGGCCAGGCGGTGATGCGAAACTCGTCGTTTTCCAGCACCGGGGCGCCGCTGCGCTCGCGCACGCGGTGGAACATCACCGGGAAGAACCCCGGCCACGCCTCCCACTGAAACGCCGACATCAGGTCCTCAGCGCGGTTGATGCAGTGGGGCAGGCCGTAGAAGCGCAGCGGCGCCTGCCGCCCCAACTGCCACATGTGCATCAGCATGTTCGGCATCCCGGAGACGTGATCCGGGTGAAAGTGCGTCAGGATCACGTCGCCCAGCCCGTCGTCGCTGATGCCCAGGTTCTTGAGCTTGCCCAGCGGGTTCGAGCCGCAGTCCACCAGAATCGGGGCGCTGCGCTCGCCAAGCAGGACGAAATGCGTGTTATCGTGCGCGGCGTCCGACACCACCGCCGCGGAACCGAGAATAACGATGCGGGCCATAATTGCGACAACCTTTGGCGGCGGCGTGAACAAAGCGTAATGAGCCGCGCTGCCCACAGTATACCGCCTTGTGCGGTTTATCAGGCTAGTGATTTTAGCGGCGGGCGATTTCGCTGGCCGCGCGAGGCCGCGCTTGCGCGCCGCTGAAATCAGGTTATGATAAGGAAGCGTGTGCAGGTTGTCACAATGGACTGGAACATTACCTTCTGGAGGGGGGCGGGGTGAGAATTAAACCGCTGCTGCTAGCTGCTGCGCTGCTGATGGTGAGCCTTGTGCCGGCGGCTATCGCCTTGACGCAGGAAACTGGCCCGACAGGGCAGTTTGAAATTACAGGTGTGAACCCGACCGAACTCCCGCTGGTGCGCGTTACCGCCAGCGTGCGCGACCCCTTCGGCCAGCCTATCACCGGCCTGACAAAGGCCGATTTCACCCTGGTCGGCGAACTGGCCGACCGCGCCGAGATCGTCAGCGTGACCAGCGTCGTGGACGCCGCGCTGCCCATCTCTTACGTGCTGGTGATGGACACCAGCACCAGCATGGACGGCCTGCCGATTGACAAGGCGAAAGAGGCCGCCCGCGCTTTCGTCGAAACCCTCAGCCCGAACGACCCGGTCGCGCTGCTGACGTTCGCCAGCAGCGTGCGGCTGGTGCTGGACTTCACCACCGACCGCGCCACCATCCTCAGCGCGCTTGACGGGCTGACAGTCGGCGGCCAGACATCCCTCTATGAGGGCGCGCTGGCCAGTGTGGAGAAGGCCGCCAGCGCCGACACGCCGCGCCGGTTGGTGGTGCTGCTCAGCGACGGCGCGCAGTATGACACGCGCCACCCCCAGCCCAGCGCCCCGCGCGAGGCCGCCGCTGAGGCCGCCGTCCGCCTGGGCGTGCCGGTCTACACGGTTGGCCTGGGCTTCGGCACTGACCGCACCTTCCTGCAGGCGCTGGCGGACAGCACCAACGCGCGTTTTGGCGAGTCGCCCACGCCGGAAGAACTGCAGGCCGCCTTTGACTCGCTGGCGCAGTCGTTCCGCAGCCAGTACGAAATCCTCATCCGCGCTGACCTCCCGGCGGACGGCACGACCTACGCGCTGGGCCTACAGGCCGCCACGCCTTTCGGCGTCCTCACTGATGAGGCCAGCCTGCGCACGCCCGTTCCGGTCCCGGTGGTGCGCGCGCCGGTCCTGCTGGACGAGCCGATCAGCCAGGCGACCGAGATTACGGTCGAGGTCGTGGCCGACGACGGCATCGCCGCGGTTGAAGTGCTGCTGGATGGCGTCGTCGTGGACACCCTCACCGCCGCGCCGTTCAGCTACACCATTGACCCGCTGCTGCTCGCCCCTGGTCCGCACACGCTGACGTTCGCCGCCACCGACAACGACGGCGACACCGGCACAGCCGACATCGCCTTTGAGGCCGCCGCGCTGCCGCCGGAAGTCAGCTTTGTGGCCGACCTGCCGGCGGGCGAGCTGCGTGAGATCGCCATCGTTGAGGTGGCGGTCGGCGGCCAGACCGCGCCGGCGGGCGTCACCTTCCGTCTGGACGACCAGGACGGTGTGACCGTCGCCGAAGCGCCGTTCGTCTACGGCATTGACCCGGCCAGCATCGCGCCCGGCCCGCACACGCTCACCGTTATCGCCGAGAACCAGGCCGGCGTGCAGACTGAAGTCACGCGCGCGTTCACCGTCGCCGACCTGCCGCCAACGGTGGCGGTCAGCGGCCTGGAGGCGGGCCAGACGCTTGAGGACACCGCCACGATCACGGCGGAAGTGCGCGCCAGCCAGTCCCCGCGGACCGAAACCGCGTTCGCGATCAACGGGCAGCCAGTGGGCGACGACAGCGGCACGCTGACCCTGCGGGCCGCCGACCTGCCGCCCGGCCCGGCCACGCTGCAAGCCACCGTGACCAACGACCTGGGCCAGACGACCACTGTCAACGTGCCGTTCACTGTGGCGGCGCTGCCGCCGGTTGTGAGCGTCGAAGGGTTGGCCGCTGGCGATGAAGTGGCCGAGGACCGCGCCGTCAGCGTCGAAGCGGGCGGCCAGACGCCGATTACCGGCGTTATCGTGCTGCTGGACGGCGCGCCCCTGGAGGCTGGCGACGGCGACATTTACCCGCTGCGGGTGCTGGCGCTGGAGCCGGGCGCGCACGTGCTGGATGTCGAAGTCGTCAACGCTGGCGGCCAGCGCTTCGAGCTGGAGCTGGCGTTCCGGGTGGCTGAGGGGCCGTCGCTGACCGCGACCGCGCTGGTCACGCCCAGCAGCACGCCCACGCCAGAGCCGTCGGCCACGCCCGCCGCCACCGCCACCGCCACGCCGAACGCGACTGCGGCGGTCATCCAGGCGACGCAGGACGCGCAGGCCACCGCCGCCAGCGTGGAGGCCAGCGCGACCGCCTTCAGCGCTGCCGCCACCGGCACCGCTGACGCGGCGGCGGCGCAGGCCACGGCCGACGCCAGCGCCACCGTGTCGGTTCAGCAGCAGGCGACGCAGGATGCGCAGGCCACCGGTGACGCGCAAACGCGCGCCGGCATGCAGGCCACCGTTAACGCGCAGGCCACCAGCGATCTGCGGGCGACGATCAACGCGCAGCTCACGCAGGCCGCCAGCGTGGAAGCGACGGCCACCGCGACAACCGCGTCACAGGCCGCCCCGGCGACGACCACCAGCACGCCGGCGCCCGATCTGACCGCCACCGCTGTCGTCGCGCAGGCGACGCTGGACGCGCAGGCGACCGCCACACAGGATGCTGACGCGGCGGCGCAGCTTGCCGCCAGCGCCACCGCCGCCGTCGCGCAGGCGACGCTGGACGCGCAGGCGACCGCCACACAGGAAGCCAACGCGGCGGCGCAGCTCGCCGCCAGCGCCACCGCAATCCTCGCGCAGGCGACGCTGGACGCGCAGGCCACGCTGGACGCGCAGGCAGCGCTGGACGCGCAGGCGACGCGCAGCGCCCAGGCGACCGAAAACGCGCAGGCCACCGCTTCGGCGGCGCAGGCCACCATCAACGCGCAGGCCACCACGGATGCCCGCGCGACGCTGGACACGCAGGCGACCGACCGGGCGCGCGCCACCACAGCGGCGCAGGCGACGCTGGACGCCGCGGCGGCGCAGGCCACCCTGGAGCCGACCGCGGCCACGCCGGAAGGGCCGACGTCCACCGCTGAGCCGACTGAGGTCGCGCAGACGGTTGAGGACGCCAGCGCCACGCCCACCGTAACCGGGCGCGACCGCACGCCCAGCCCGACGATGACGCCGATCGGCACGCTGATCCCGGCACAGGCCGAGGTCACGCCCGAAAGCCGCGCAGACCTGCTGCCGATCCTGCTGCTCGGCCTGGGGCTGCTGGTGCTGCTCATCATCATCTTCCTGGTGCTCAGCCGGGCGCGCCGCCAGCGCTGACGCCGCGCAGTCGCTTCAATCCCCTTCTTCCAGGCGGAAGAAGGGGGTTTTTTTATCTGTCGGGGGGGGCAGCGGTCAGGCGCTCAGCTCGCGCGCCGCCTCGATGTAGTCGAGGCTTTGGTGGCGGAAGTAGGTGTTGTACAGCTCGGCGTAGTGGCCCTGGCGCGCCAGCAGCGCGTCGTGCGCGCCTTCCTCGATGATCTGGCCCTGGCGCAGCACGATGATGCGGTCGGCGTGTTTGACCGTTGAGAGGCGGTGGGCGATCACGATAGAGGTGCGGCGCGCCAGCACTACGTCCAGCCCTTCCTGGATGAGCGTCTCGGTCAGCGGGTCCACGCTGGCGGTGGCCTCGTCCAGGATGATGATGGCGGGGTCCTGCAGCAGCACGCGCGCCAGCGCCACAAGCTGCCGCTGGCCCATCGAGAGGCCGCTGCCGCGCTCGCCCACCGCGGTGTCGAGGCCGTTGGGCAGCGCGCGAATCCAGTCGCCCGCGCCCACCGCGCGCGCCGCCTGCTCGACTGCCGCGTCGCTGGCGTCGGCGCGCCCGTAGCGGATGTTGTCGCGCACGGTGCCGTCGAACAGGAACGGCGTCTGCGTCACCACGCCCAGCCGGGCGCGGTAGGCGGGCAGGTCCAGCGCGCGGATGTCGTGGCCGTCAATGTAGATGTTCCCACCCTGGAACTCGTAGAAGCGCGCGATCAGCTTGCCGATGCTCGACTTGCCGCTGCCGGTGTGCCCCACCAGCGCCAGCGTCTCGCCTGGGTTGATCGTCAGCGAGAAGTTTTGCAGCACCGGCTCGCTCTCGTTGTAGGCGAAATCCACCTGGTCGAAGCGGATCTCGCCGTGGACAGCCGGCAGGCGCGCGCTGTCCGTCTGGATCACTTTCGGGTCGGCGTCTATGAGGGCGAAAACGCGCTCGCCCGCCGCCAGCCCAAGCTGGAACTGGCTCCAGAACGAGGCGATGCTGGTGAGGGGGAACCAGAACAGCGCCAGACCCTGAATGAACAGATACCACTCGCCGGCGCTGATGTCGCCGCTGAGCGCGCGCGCGCCGCCGAAGTAGACCAGCGCCGCCGTCCCCACGCCCGCCAGGCCGTTGAGAATGGGGAAGATGCTGCTGAAGGTGTAGCCGGCGCGCAGGTTGATGCGGTACGAGCGCGCGTTGACATCCAGAAACTCGTCGTAGATCGCCTGTTCCTGGCGGAAGGTCTTGGCGACGCGGATGCCGCTGATGGTTTCCTGGATATGGCTGCTGACGACGGCGTTCACGCGGCGCGATTGGGTAACGGTGCTGCGCGCGATCTTGCGGAACGCCAGCGCCGTGACGATGATGAACGGCGACAGCAGCAGCAGCAGCAGGGCCAGCGGCGCGCTCACACTGAACAGGTAGCCCAACAGCAGCAGCACCAGCAGCAGTTGGCTCAGCAGGTCGGTTGCCAGCATCACCACCTGCGAGAACGCCTGCGTGTCTGAGGTCACGCGGCTGACGATCTTGCCAGAGGGGAACGAGTCGTAGAACGACAGGTCGCGCGCCAGCACGGCGTCAAAAGCGTCCTCGCGCAGCTTGAGCGTCACGTTGCCGATGGCGGCCGCCGACAGCCACTGGCGCACCGCGTTAAAGCCCCAGCTCAGCAGGCCCAGGACGGCCACGCCCGCCGCCAGCCGCACCAGCGTTTGCGTGCTGGCGTCCTGCTGCAGCTCGTCCAGGCCGCGCGAGATGAACACCGGCAGCGCGGTGCTCATCAGCGAGGTGAACAGAATCGCCATCGAAACGGCGGCCATGCGCCCGGCCTGGGGCCGGAAGTAGCCGACGATGCGCCGCACCAGCGCGCGGTCGCTGTATTTACGGTCGTAGTCCTCGGCGTCGAGGCCGTCCATGATAAAGCCCATTTACGGGGTCCCTCCTGTGTGTGCGCTGCCAGTTGTTAGCTGGGCCGCGGTTCTCTTAATCGCTGGCCAGCGCCGACGCTGTTTGCAGCGGCGGCAGCGCGGCGTCGTAGCGGGCGAAGATGCGCCGGTACTCCGGCGAGGCGCGCAGCAGTTCCTCGTGCGTCCCGCTGGCGGTCAGGCGGCCCTGGTCCAGCACCAGGATGTGGTCGGCCCAGCGGATCTGCGACAGGCGGTGGGTGATGAGCAGGGTGGTGCGCCCCTGCTGCGCCCGGCGGATCGCCTTTTGGATTTCGTCCTCGGTGGCGCTGTCAATCGCGCTGGTGGAGTCGTCCAGGATGAGGATGCGCGGGTCGCTGAGGAAGGCGCGCGCCAGGGCCAGACGCTGGCGCTGGCCGCCTGAGAGCGTCATGCCGCGCTCGCCAACTTTCGTTTCATAGCCGTCGGCGAAGGCTGTGATGAAGCCGTGCGCCTGCGCTTCGCGCGCCGCCTGCTCGATCTGCTCCGCTGACGCGCCGGGCGCGCCGAAGGCGATGTTCTCCGCCACTGTGCGCGAGAACAGGAACACGTCCTGCTCGATCGTGCTGATCTGCGAGCGCAGCGCCGTCAGGCTCCAGTCGCGCACGTCCACGCCGTCAATCAGGATGCGCCCGCCGGTGACATCGTAGGTGCGGTTGAGCAGCTCGGTCAGCGTGCTCTTGCCGCTGCCCGTCTGGCCGACGATGGCGACGGTCTCGCCGGGGCGCACGTGGAAGCTGATCTGCGTCAGCACCGCGCCGTCCTCGTAGCCGAAGCTGACGTCGTCGAACACGATGTCGCCGGCCATCGGCGCGGCGTGGCCGGCGGCGTTCTCGTCCAGGTCGGCCTCAGCGTTGATAATGTGCAGGATGCGCTCGCCGCTGGCGAGGCCAAGCTGCACCAGCGAGAAGGAAAAGATTGAGACGAACACCGGGAAGCGCATCACCGCGACCAGCGCCATCACGCTGATGATAGCGGGGATCGTGATGCGCCCCTGCTGGAAGATAAGCATGGCGTGCAGAAACGTGAGCGCCAGCGCGAAGCCGTAGTACAGCATGGGCAGGTAGCGCGCCTCGATACGCCCCTGCTGGGCGAAGTAGTCGCGGTAGCGGCGGGCGTTGGCGTAGAACTTGCGCCGCTCAAACGCTTCCTGCGCGCTGGCCTTGACAATCTCGATGCCGCTGACCGTTTCCTCCAGGCCGGCGTTCATCGTGCCGAAGGTCTCGCGCTGGTTACGCACCACCGGGTTGAGCTTGCGCGTGTAGCCGCGCACGGTGACGATGTAAACGGCCACAAACAGCAGCGGGACCAGCAGCAGCTCGGCGTTGATGCCCGCGATGTAGAGCATGGGCACGATCAGGCCGAGGGCCATCTCGCCGATGAACAGCACGCCGGGGTTGATCATGACGTTCATCTGCTTGGTGTCGTCGGTGGCGCGGGCCATGATGTCGCCCACGCGCTGCCGGTCGTGAAACGTCTGGCTCTTGGCCAGCAGGCTGGTGTACAGTTCCTCGCGCGCGTCGCGCTCAAGATGCTGCGCGACCGTCTCCAGCGAGAGGTTGCCGATGAGGGCGACGGTGCTGTCCAGCAGCAGCACGCCCAGCACCGCCAGCGCCACCAGCAGCAGGCCGTTCTCGGCGGTGGGGGCCATGATTTCTTCGGCAGCGCGCCCGATAAGCACGCGCGAGAACGAGAACGAAAACCAGGCCGTGATGTAGCAGGCCACGGTCAGCAGGAACAGGAAGCGGTAGCGCAGCACGTGCGAGATGATCCAGCGGGCGGGGCTGGAGCGGTTGTAGGCGTAGGCGTTCTGGACGACGAACTCACCTTTGTTGGCCGACACGTCTATCCTCCCGATAGGCTGCTCATGGGGCTTGCAGGGCGGACCGCGATTGTATCACAGCGGCGCCGGATTCATTAGACAGCGAATTTGATCTCTTGTCAATCGTTATGGCCTTTCCTGAATGGATGTGGTCAGCGGCGGCGCAGGTTTTTAGGCTTCTGGCGCTGGTCTTCACCCCACACGCGGAAAGCGTGATCCTCCAGGCGGGCGGCGCTGCGCCGCGCGAGGGCGCGGATGCCGAAAGCGGTCACCAGCGTAACCAGCAGCGCGCCCAGCCCGCTGATGAGCAGCAGCGCCGCCAGGTTGCCCTCATTCGGCGGGACCAGGCGCAGCAGCCCCAGCAGCAGCACCGTAAAAGCCGCGAGGAAGCCGATCAGCGCCGCGCCCCACAGGGCAAACACATCGGGCATGGGCGTGGCGCGCCGCAGCAGTTTAAACAGGAAATAGCCGCCGATGGGCGAGATCA
The DNA here is from genome assembly GCA_048499435.1 of Anaerolineae bacterium. Classification (GTDB taxonomy): domain Bacteria; phylum Chloroflexota; class Anaerolineae; order Aggregatilineales; family Phototrophicaceae; genus DAOTWC01. The sequence goes on along the minus strand of JASNZW010000001.1, from coordinate 717,805 downwards.
GAAAGAAGATAACCAGCGTCGCCGCGACGACCAGCGCCACCTGCTCGGCGAGCGCCTGAAAATCGATTCCCAGCGCTTCTTCCATCAGAAATGCCTTCCACCGTACAGGCTCAGCCGGGCCGCGCCGCGGCCACACGGAATAAGTATACAATATATTAGCCCAAATGTGCTAATCTGGCAATACGGCGGGCGAATTTGGGGATGGGGGCGGCGGCGGCCTGGCGCGCCGCTGAAGTGTTAAGGCGGGCACAACTGTTTTTAGGCATATAATGTAGGCTGTACGCACAGCGCAGAAGGTTCATTCTGTATGCACCACACGCTTGAGATGGGGCCGCGCCTGCTGACCCCTGCGCCGGAGTTTGCGCTCTACAACCACGAACACCGCCTGCTGACGCGCGAACAGGTCAGCGGGCCGCGCGGGCTGCTGCTGGGCTTTACCGGCGACACCTGGCAGCCGGCCAGCGTGCGCCGCATCCTGTGGCTTCAGCGCCACGCGCAGCGTTTCCAGCGCCTGGGCGTGTATATCGCCCTGCTGCTGTGCGACAAACCGCACTCGCTCTACGGCTTTTACATGAGCAGCGCCAGCCCGCTGCTGTTCCCGCTGCTGGCGGACGTTGACCGCCGCGTCCACCAGATATACAGCATGGACCGCTATTCGGGCCTGGTGCTGATAGACGCCGCCGGCTGTATCCGCGATAAATGGCTGGTCCCAGACGAGCGCGTCTGGCCGCACGCGCAGGAACTGACGCAGTCGTTCAGCGCGCTGTAGGGCGCGGGCCGCTTCCTCTCAGTAAGATTCCCCCGCTTCTGATCGTCCGTAATGGTGCGAGAGGCGTTCGGGAGAGTGCGGCGCGATGCGCGAATCGTTGGACAACCTGCTGCGGTTTATCCTCAATACCCACGAAGAGCAGCACGACTGTATCGACTGCGAAACCTGCAACCAGCAGTTCGACTGCCTGGCGGAGCAGGTGGCGCAGGGCGCGGACCTGCACGCGCTGCTGCCGGCGGTCGAAGCGCATCTGGCCTGCTGCGCGGACTGCCGCGAGGAATTTGAGGCGCTGGTGGCTATCATCCGCGCTGAAAACAGCGGCCAGCTTCCACAGTCGTAACCGCCGCCGCGCCGGATAAGCGCCTGTATCTGTTTTAGCACACAGCATAAGGGTTAAACGCAGAATGAATATCAGAAAAGTGCGCACGCTCATTATCGGCTCTGGCCCCGCCGGCCTGACCGCCGCGCTGTACACGGCCCGCGCCCAGCTTAAGACGGTGGTTATCACCGGCAGCCAGCTCGGCGGGCAGATCGCGACCACCGCCGAGGTCGAGAACTTCCCCGGTTTCCCCGACGGCACGCTCGGCCCGGAGCTGGCTGAGAACATGAAGCTGCAAGCCGAGCGCTTCGGCGCGGAGTTCGTGTTCGACTCAGTGACCGCGGTGGATTTCACCGCTGGCACGCCCTTCCGCGTCCAGACCGACAGCGGCGACGTGTACCTGGCCGACGCGGTGATCGTCACGATCGGCGCCAACCCGCGCCACCTTAACATCCCCGGCGAGGTCGAATACACCGGCCGCGGGGTGAGCTACTGCGCCACCTGCGACGGCTTCTTTTTCCGGGGCAAGGACATTATTGTGGTCGGCGGCGGCGACTCCGCCATCCAGGAAGCGCTGTTCCTGACCAAGTTCGGGCGCAGCGTGACGGTGGTGCACCGCCGCGACGAGCTGCGCGCCAGCGTCGCCCTGGCGGACCGGGCTTTCCACCACGAGAAGATCAGCTTCGTCTGGGACACCGTAGTCGAGGAAGTGCTGGGCGAGGGCGGACGCACAACCGCCGTGCGGCTGCGCAACGTCAGGACCGGCGCGGTCAGCGAGCGCCCGACGGACGGCGTGTTCATCTTCATCGGCTATGACCCGAACAGCGGCGTGTTCAAGGGCCAGCTCGCGACCGACGAGGCGGGCTATGTGCTGGTGGATGACCTGTACCGCACCAACGTCGAGGGCGTGTGGGCCGCTGGCGAGATCCACGACAGCGTGTTCCGCCAGGCGATCACCGCCGCCGGCGACGGCTGCGCCGCCGCGCTGATGGCGATCAAATGGGTTGAGGACCGCGAACACGCGCTTCAGCCGCTCGACGTGCTCGATGAAACCACCGCCGCCAGCGCCCAGTAAGCGCTGCTGCGCCGGCCTGCCCCTGAAAGCCGCCCCGTGCCCGCCGCGCGGGGCGGCTTTTCGCCGGTGGGCAAATAGGCAAACCGCCACCTTGACACCTGCCAGCACGGGTGCTATGATGCGCCCACTACCCGGCACGGCATCCTTGTTTTAAAGGCAATACCTGGCCGTTACAATCGGACAAGTGTGGCCGAAAGCGCCCCGCAGCGCGGGCTGGCTCGGCACCAGGGTTTCGTTAGATAGCAGGCGTTCTGAATATTTAGATCGCCTTTTTGCGTGCCGGCAGAAGATTAGCAGGGAGAAGCATATGCCAACCATCAACCAGTTGGTGCGGAAGGGCCGCAAGAACAAAAAGGCCAAAACCAAGGCCCCGGCGCTTCAGTACACCTGGAACGCCAACGCGCAGCGGCGCACGCGCCGGCACAAGGGCGCGCCGCAGAAACGCGGCGTCTGCACCCAGGTCAAAACCATGACGCCCAAGAAGCCGAACTCGGCGCTGCGCAAGGTGGCCCGTGTGCGCCTCACCAACCAGATCGAAGTGACGGCTTACATCCCCGGCGAAGGCCACAACCTCCAGGAACACAGCGTGGTGCTGGTGCGCGGCGGCCGTGTCAAGGACCTGCCGGGTGTGCGCTATCACATCGTGCGCGGCACGCTGGACGCCGACGGCGTCAAGAACCGCGAGCAAAGCCGCAGCAAGTACGGGACCAAGCGGCCCAAAGCCGGCGCCGCCGCTGCCGCCAAGAAGAAGTAGGATTAAGGTAAGCCGCGATGCCAAGAAGAAACCGTCCACCCCGGCGGATTGTCCCGCCGGACAATAAGTACCAGAACGTTCACATCACGATGTTCGTTAACCGCATGATGCACGGCGGCAAGAAAAGCACCGCTGAGGGCCTGATGTACGGCGCTCTCGACATCGTCGAGGAGCGCGCCAAGCGCGACCCGGTTGAGGTGTTCGAGCTGGCGCTGCGCAATGTCGGCCCGACGGTCGAGGTCAAGCCGCGCCGCGTTGGCGGTTCGACCTATCAGGTCCCGGTCGAGGTCCCGCATGAGCGTTCGATTACGCTGGCCATGCGCTGGATTCTCGAAAACGCGCGCAAGCGCGGGGGCCGCAACATGTCAGAAAAGCTGGCCGGCGAACTGCTGGACGCCGCCAGCGGCCAGGGCAACTCGGTCAAGAAGAAGGACGATACGCACCGGATGGCCGAGGCCAACCGCGCGTTCGCACACTTCCGCTAGTGCCGCGCGCTGGCCTGTGTAAAGACGAGAGCGATGTCGAAGAAGCCTGAAACCACACTTGATCTGAATAAGGTGCGCAACATCGGTATTATCGCGCACATTGACGCCGGTAAAACAACCACTACCGAGCGCGTGCTCTACTACACCGGGATGGTGCGCCGGGTTGGCGAAGTCCACGACGGCGCGGCCACGACCGACTACATGGAACAGGAACGCGAGCGCGGTATCACCATCACCTCTGCCGCCGTCGCGGCGAGCTGGAACGGCCATCAGATCAACGTGATTGACACGCCTGGTCATGTGGATTTCACCGCTGAGGTGCAGCGCAGCCTGCGCGTGCTGGACGGCGGCGTCGTCGTCTTTGACGGCGTGGCCGGCGTGGAGCCGCAGTCAGAAACTGTGTGGCGCCAGGCCAACCAGTACGACGTGCCCCGCATCTGTTTCGTCAACAAGATGGACCGCGTGGGCGCGGACTTCTACCGCTGTGTGCGCATGATCGTTGAGCGCCTGCACGGCAACCCGGTTCCGATCCAGATGCCCTTTGGCGAAGGCGCGGAGTTCGGCGGCATTGTTGACCTGCTCACGATGGAGCTGGTCACCTACGGCGACGACATGGGCACGGCGGTTGACCGCCACCCCGTCCCGGAGAGCCACCGCGAACAGGCCGAGACCATGCGCGCTGAGATGATCGAAAAGATCGTTGAGAGCGACGACTACCTCACCGAGAAGTATCTGATGGAAGAGGCCATCACCGACGATGAGCTGCTGGGGGCGCTGCGCGCCGCCACCATCGCCGGGCGCGTGCAGCCGGTGCTGTGCGGCTCCGCCCTGAAAAACCGGGGCGTGCAGATGATGCTGGACCGCGTGGTGGACCTGCTGCCGTCGCCGCTTGATATCCCGCCTGTGCGGGGTGTACACCCCAAAACCGGCGAGGAACTCACGCGCGAGGCCAGCGACAATGAGCCGACGGCGGTGCTGGTGTTCAAAATTCTCACCGACCCCTACGTGGGCCGGCTGGCCTTTATCCGCGTCTACTCTGGCGTGGTGAAGTCCGGCTCGATGCTGCAAAACACCACCAAAGGCAGCCGCGAGCGCATCGGGCGCATTGTGCGCATGTTCGCTGACCGCCGCGAGGATATTGAGGAAGTGCACGCCGGCGATATCGCCGCGATCCTGGGCCTCAAGGACACCTTCACCGGTGACACCCTGGCTGACCCGGATAAGCCCATTATTCTCGAACAGATCAGCTTCCCGGAGCCGGTGATCGAGGTCGCTATCGAGCCGAACAGCAAGAGCGACCAGGATAAGATGGGCGTGGCGCTGCGCCGCCTGGCTGAAGAAGACCCGACCTTCAAGGTCGAGGTGGACGATAAGCTGGGCCAGACCAAAATTCGCGGCATGGGCGAGCTGCACCTTGAGGTGCTGGTGGACCGCATGATGCGCGAGTTCGGCGTCGAGGCGACCGTAGGCCGCCCGCGCGTGGCCTACCGTGAGACCATCACCCGGCCCGCCCGCATTGACACCACCTTCAAGCGCCAGACCGGCGGCAGCGGCCAGTACGCCCGCGTCGTCATCGAGTTCGAGCCGCTAAGCGAGGGCGAGGAAGCGCTGGCCAAGGACGGCCTGGTGTTCGTGGACGGCACGAAAGGCGGGACCGTTCCCAAAGAGTTCATCCGCCCCACCGAAAATGGTGTGCGCGAAGCGATGAGCGGCGGTGTGCTGGCCGGCTACCCGGTAGTGGGCGTTAAGGCCACGCTGGTAGACGGCGCAGCGCACGAAGTGGACTCCAGCGAGATCGCGTTTAAGATCGCGGGGTCAATGTGCCTTAAGGAAGGCGTGCAGAAGGGCAAAGCCGTTCTGCTGGAGCCGACCATGAAGGTTGAAGTGGTGGTCCCGGAGGAATACACCGGCACAGTGGTGGGCGATCTTTCATCCCGGCGCGGCATGATTGTCGGGATGGAGGGGCGCGGCCTGGGGACCAGTTCGATAAGCGCCAGGGTGCCGCTGGGCGAGATGTTCGGTTATGCCACCGCGCTGCGCAATATGACGCAGGGCCGGGGCAGCTTCACGATGGAGTTCGAGAAATACGCTGCCGCCCCACAGGCTATTGCTGATGAAGTTATCAGAGGTGGGCGCTAGCGGCCCGGTTGGTCAGTTCTACCAGCGTTTCATGCTGTCTAGTCTGAATATCAAGTAGCAAAGAGGATTGATACACAATGGGAAAGAGCAAGTTCGAGCGCAGCAAGCCGCATGTCAACATCGGCACTATCGGCCATGTGGACCACGGCAAAACGACCCTGACGGCTGCTATCACCAAGGTGCTGGCGCTGAAGGGTAAATCCGCCCGCATGAAGTACGATGAGATCGACAACGCGCCGGAAGAAAAAGCGCGCGGCATTACCATCAACATCCGGCACGTGGAGTACGAAACCGACGCGCGCCACTATGCGCACGTGGACTGCCCCGGCCACCGCGACTACATCAAGAACATGATCACCGGCGCGGCCCAGATGGACGGCGCGATCCTGGTCGTGAGCGCCCCTGACGGCCCGATGCCGCAGACGCGCGAGCACGTCCTGCTGGCCCGCCAGGTGGAAGTGCCGGCGATGGTCGTCTACCTCAACAAGGTGGACCAGATGGACGACCCTGAGCTGCTGGAGCTGGTCGAGCTGGAACTGACCGAGCTGCTGGACAGCTACGGCTTCCACGACACCCCGATCGTGCGCGGCTCGGCCCTGAAGGCCAATGAGTCCTCCAGCACCGACCCCAACGCGCCGGAATACGAGTCGATCCTCGAGCTGATGAACATGGTGGACCAGCACATCCCCACGCCGGTGCGCGAGGTGGACAAGCCGTTCATGATGGCTATCGAGGATGTGTTCTCGATCAAGGGGCGCGGCACGGTGGTGACTGGCCGCGTGGAGCGCGGCAAGCTGCTCAAGGGCGATGAGGTGGATATCGTGGGCCTGCGCGACGAGACCACCAAGACCATCGTCACCGGCATCGAGATGTTCCACAAGGAACTGGACGCCGCCGAGGCGGGCGACAACGCCGGCATTCTGCTGCGCGGTATCACCCGCGAGGACGTGGAACGCGGCATGGTGCTGGCCAAGCCCAAGAGCATCACGCCGCACAAGAAGTTCATGAGCGAAGTGTACGTGCTGCGCCGCGACGAGGGTGGCCGCCACAAGGCGTTCTTCCCCGGCTACCGGCCGCAGTTCTACATCCGCACGATGGACGTCACCGGCACGATCACGCTGCCGGAAGGCGTTGAGATGGTCATGCCGGGCGATAACGTTAACCTCCAGGTCGAGCTGATTACCCCGGTGGCGCTGGAAAAGGGTTCCAAGTTCGCGATCCGCGAAGGCGGCCTGACGGTCGGCGCGGGCGTCATCACCGAAATCCTGGAATAAACTGCCAGGACTAACGCAGCCTTGTCAGATGCCGGGCGCGCTGTTTGGCCCGGCATCTGCGCCAGATACAAGCGGCAGCCAGCCTGTCACAGAGGGATGAAATGGTAGCAAAGAGCAAAATTCGCATCCGGCTCAAAGGGTACGATCACCGGGTTCTCGATCAGTCGGCCCAGCGCATTGTCGAAACGGCAGAGCGCACTGGCGCGCGCGTTGTCGGCCCGGTCCCGCTGCCCACCCAACTGGAGCGCTTCACCGTGCGGCGGTCGCCGTTCATTGACAAGAACTCGCAGGAACACTTCGAGATCCGCACGCACAAACGGCTGATTGATGTGCTGGACCCGGACAGCAAAACCATTGACACGCTCATGCGGCTGAACCTGCCGGCGGGCGTGGACATTGAAATCAAAATCTAAACGGGTATGCGGCCCCGTTCAGGGGCCGCCGCTGCGCGTAACGACGGACATGGGGCGGCGCACGGCGGGCGTCAAGGTACAGCAGCGCCCGCGCTCCCCCGCTGGAGGCAAGTAAAGACATGAAGGGCATTATCGGTAAAAAAGTGGGCATGACCCAGGTGTTTGACGAGCGCGGCAACGTTGTCCCCGTGACCGTCATCCAGGCCGGCCCCTGCTACGTCACCCAGATTCGCACGGCTGACCGCGATGGCTATGTGGCCGTGCAGTTGGGCTTTGGCGAGACCAAGCCCAAACGCCTCACCCAGGGGCAGCTAGGCCACCTGCGCCGCAACAACCTGCCCGCGCTGCGCCATCTGCGCGAGTTCCGCCTGCGCCTGGGCGATGTGGACGTGGAAGAGGGCCAGCAGATTAAGGCCGATGTGTTCAACACCGGCGAGCGCGTGGACGTGATCGGCGTGAGCAAGGGCCGGGGCTTTTCCGGCACTGTCAAGCGCTATCATTTCGGGCGCGGCCTCAAGACACACGGCCAGTCGGACCGCGAACGCTCCCCCGGCTCGATCGGCGCCGGTTCAACGCCGGGCCGCACGATTAAAGGTCTGCACATGAGCGGCCGCATGGGCAACGAGCGCGTCACCATGGAGAACCTGGAAGTGGTGGTGGTGGACGCCGAGCGCAATCTGATCGCCGTGCGCGGGTCGGTCCCCGGCGCAAGGGGCGGCATCGTTCTGATTAAACCAGCGCGCGTGCGCCGCCATTAGGCGTCTGCGCGGTCAGCCCAGGCGAGAAGGAGTGATTCGCCATGCAAGTTCCTGTGATGGACCAGAGCGGTAAACAGGTCAGCACCGTTGACCTGCCCGCCGACATTTTCGAAGTTGAAATCAACACGGGCCTGATGCATCAGGCGTATGTGCGCCAGATGGCGAACGTCCGTTTAGGCACGCACAACGTCCTGACGCGCGGCGGGGTCAACCTGACCAAGGCTAAATGGTATCGGCAGAAGGGCACTGGCCGCGCCCGGCACGGCGCGCAGAGCGCCCCGCTGTTCGTGGGCGGCGGCGTGGCGCACGGCCCGCACCCGCGCAAATACACCAAGCAGATGCCCAAGAAGATGCGCCGGGGGGCTGTCCGCAGCGCCCTCAGCGCGCTGCTGCGCGACGACCAGCTTGTGTTCGTGGACCGGCTGGCGCTGGACGCGCCCAAAACCAAAGAGATGCGCGCCGCGCTGGCCCGCCTGGCGGGCGACAGCAAGGTGCTGGTGCTGCTGGCCGATTACAACGAGAACGTGCAGCGCAGCGTCAACAACCTGCCCAACGCGCGCACGCTGCGGGCCAGCTACCTCAATATTCGCGACCTGCTGAGCTACGACAAGGTGATCGTGCCGCTGGACGCCCTGGATGTGATTAAAAGCATCTGGGGAAAGGAGGTCAGGTAAGCCATGCCTGAGCTGCATATTTACGATGTGATCCGCCGTCCGCTGATCACCGAAAAGTCCACCGTCCAGTCAGACGACCTGAACCAGTACGTCTTTGAGGTGGCTTCGAACGCCAACAAGCGTCAGATCAAAGAGGCGGTCGAGGTCATCTTCGAGGTCGAGGTGCAGAAGGTGAACACGATGGTGATGCCCGCCAAGCGCGGGCGGCGCGGGCGCAACTGGTATGTGCGCGCCAAACAATGGAAGAAGGCCATCGTGACGCTGAAACCGGGCGACACGATCGAGCTGTTTAACCCGTAGGTTTAAGGGGTGAAAACACCATGCCGGTAAAAGTTTACAAGCCGACCTCGGCGGGCCGCCGGGGTATGACAGGCCACTCGTTTGAGGAAATCACCCGTTCGCACCCGGAGTGGTCGCTCACGGAGCCGCTGCGCCGGAAAGGCGGGCGCAACAACACGGGCAAAATCACCGTGCGCCATCGCGGCGGCGGCCACAAGCGCCGCTACCGCATCATTGACTTCAAGCGCGACAAGTTCGACAGCACAGCGCGGGTCGTCGCCATTGAGTATGACCCCAACCGGTCGGCGCGCATCGCCCTGCTTGAATATGCCGATGGCGAGAAGCGCTATATTATCGCGCCGCTGGGGCTGCGCGTGGGCGATGTGGTCGGCAGCGGCGCACAGTCCAGCCTGCGCGTGGGCGACGCCATGCCGATCCGCGATATCCCCGTCGGCACGCAGATTCACAACATCGAGCTGCTGCCCGGCAAGGGTGGCCAGCTCGCGCGGGCGGCGGGCGTCAGCGCCCAACTGATCGCCAAAGAGGGCGCGTATGCCCAGGTCAGCCTGCCCAGCGGCGAAGTCCGCCTGATCCACGAGCGCTGCATGGCGACGATCGGCCAGGTGGGCAACACCGACCACGGCAACGTCAAGCTGGGGAAGGCCGGGCGGCGGCGCTGGATGGGCTGGCGGCCCACTGTGCGCGGTATCGCGATGGACCCCAGCAGCCACCCGCACGGCGGCGGCGAGGGCCGTTCGCCGATCGGCATGCCCGGCCCGAAGACGCCCTGGGGCAAGCCCGCGCTGGGCAAGCGCACCCGCACCAACCAGCGCACCGACCGTTTTATTGTCCGGCGGCGCGGCAAGCGGCGTTAATGGCTAGAGAAGGAACAGCAAGATGTCGCGTTCACTGAAGAAGGGGCCGTTTATCAGCCCTAAGCTTCTCAAAAAAGTTGAGAAGCTGAATGCCGAAAACAAGAAAGTGGTGATCCGCACCTGGAGCCGCGCCAGCACGATCTTCCCGCAGATGGTGGGACACACCATCGCGGTGCATGATGGCCGCCGCCATGTGCCGATCTACGTCACCGAAAACATGGTGGGCCACAAGCTGGGCGAGTTCGCGCCCACCCGTACCTATCGCGGCCATCTGGTCGAGAAGAAGAAGCGTTAGGAGGGGGCGCGATGGAAGTTCGGGCCAGCACCAAACACATTATGATTTCCGCGCAGAAGCTGCGTCTGGTCTGTGACCAGGTGCGCGGCATGGGCGCGGACCAGGCGCTGACGGTGTTGAAGTTTATGCCGCAGAAAGGCGCGAAGATCGCCGGCAAGACGCTGGCTTCGGCGGTGGCAAATGCCGAAAACAATTTCGACCTGAACCGGAACAACCTGTTCGTGCAGCAGATTTTTGCTGACGAGGGGCCGTCGCTGAAGCGCATGAAAGCGGGCGCGCGCGGGCGCTACAAACCGCGTGTGCGCCGCACCACGCACCTGACGGTGATCCTGGCCGAGCGAGAAGGGAAGTAGGGGCATATGGGCCGTAAAGTACACCCGGTTGGCTTTCGCCTGAAGGTCATCCGCGACTGGGATGCCCGCTGGTACGCCGCAGGCGAACGCTATACCGAGCAGCTCCAGGAAGATTTTAAGATTCGCCGCTTTATTGAGAAAGACGGCGAGCGGGCCGGCGTCTCGCGCGTTGAGATCGAGCGCTACCCCAACCAGCTTCTCATCAATATTCACACCGCGCGCCCCGGCATCGTCATTGGCCGCAAGGGCGAAGCTGTCAAGAAGCTGCGCACTGACCTGGAAGCGCTCACCGACGGCAAGAAGGTCAAGGTGGAAGTCACCGAGATCGACAAGCCTGACCTGGACGCGCTTCTGGTGGCGCAGAATATCGCCGGCCAGCTCCAGCGGCGTATCGGCCACAGCCGCGCTATGAAGCGCGCCATCAGCCAGGCGATGCGCCTGGGCGCGCAGGGCATCCGCATCGAGGTCAGCGGGCGCCTGGCGGGGGCCGATATGGCCCGCCGCGAGCTGATGAGCGAGGGCCGTGTCCCGCGCAACACCCTGCGCGCCAACATTGATTACGGGCTGGCCGAAGCGCTGACAACGTATGGCCGCATTGGCATCAAGGTGTGGATTTACAAGGGCGATATCCTGAAATCCGACCAGGCTGCCGCTGCCGCTGCCGAGGCGACCCGCGAGCGCGAGTCGTTCAGCGCCTAGCCAGGCCGCACTGAGGAGTACGAACCGTGTTAATGCCAAAACGTGTTAAGTGGCGCAAGCAAAATCGCGGGCGCCGCACAGGAACTGAACTGCGCGGGGCGGTGGTCTCGTTTGGCGACTACGGCCTGCAGGCGCTGGAGCCGGTGTGGATCAACAGCCGCCAGATCGAAGCGGCGCGGCGCACGATGATGCGCTACATCAAGCGCCGGGGCAAGGTGTGGATCCGCATTTTTCCCGACAAGCCGGTGACCAAGAAGGCGGCTGAAACCCGCATGGGCAAGGGCAAAGGCTCGGTCGAGATGTGGGTGGCGGTGGTCAAGCCGGGGCGTGTCCTGTTCGAGATGAGCGGTATCGGCGAAGAAGAAGCGCGCGAGGCCCTGCGCCTGGCCGGCCACAAGCTGCCGTGCAAAACGCGCTTCATCAAACGCATTGACTCGATCTCCGGCCAGGAGGTGGTGAACTGATGGACGTGCGCGCCCTTCGCAACATGACTACCGAACAGCTTCTGGATGAGCTGGAAGACCTCAGGGAGGCGATGTTCAAGCAGCGCCTGCAGCTGTCGTCTGGCCAACTGGAAGACACTAACGCCCTGCGCTACACCCGGCGCGACATCGCGCGCGTGAAGACCGTCCTGCGCGAGCGCCAACTGGCTGCCCAGGTGGCAGGTGAGGAAAGCAAGAGCAATGGTTAACAAACGCCGGCGGCTGGTGGGCCGCGTCGTCAGCGACAAGATGGACAAGACGGTGGTAGTGGCCATCGAGATCAACAAGCCCCACCGCATTTACAAGAAGGTCGTGCGCACCACCAAGAAGATTTATGCCCACGACGAAAGCAACGCTGTCAAAACCGGCAGCCTGGTGCGCGTGGTCGAAAGCAAGCCCTACAGCAAGACCAAGCGCTGGGTGGTCGAAACGGTGCTGGAGGACGTGGGCAACCGCGTGCTGCAGCCGATTGCCGGTGAAGCCGAGCAGCCCGCTGCCGGCAGCGGCGAGGAGGCGGCGGAATGATCCAGCATGAATCCCGCCTGACGGTCGCCGACAACAGCGGCGCCCGCGAGCTGCTCGTGATCCACGTGGTCGGCGGCTCGAAGAAGCGTTATGGCCGCGTGGGCGACATCGTCGTGGCGACGGTGAAATCAGCCTCAACCGACGGCAGCGTCAAGAAAAGCGATGTTGTGCGCGCGGTGATCGTGCGCACCGCCAAGGAATACCGCCGCGCTGACGGCTCGTATATCCGTTTTGATGACAACGCCGCTGTCCTGCTGGCCGACGACCTGACGAACCCCAAAGGGACCCGCGTGTTCGGGCCGGTGGCGCGCGAGCTGCGCGACAAGGGCTTTATGAAGATCGTCTCGCTGGCCCCGGAAACTTTGTGAGTGGTGGAGTAAGTGTGACATGCAGCGGATTAAAGAGGGCGATACCGTTGAGGTGATCGCCGGCAAAGATGTGGGCGAGCGCGGCAAGGTCGTCGCCGTGCGTAACAAAGACAACCGTGTCGTGGTGGAGGGCGTTAACGTCCTCAAGAAACACCAGAAGGCGCGGCAGGCTGGCCGCCAGCAGGTGCAGGCTCAGATTATCGAGTTCGAAGGCCCCATTCACCTGTCGAACGTGATGCTGGTGTGCACCCAGTGCGGCAAATCCACGCGCGTTGGCTTCCGCGTGCGCGATGATGGCTTCAAAACCCGCGTCTGCCGCAAGTGCGGCGCGGATATTGACTAGACCGGGGCGAGGTAGAGACCAATGGCACAGCATCATCTGCAAACCCGCTACCGGGAAGAGATCACCAAACAGTTGACCGAGGAATTCGGCTACAGCAACCCGATGGAAGTGCCCCGCATCAGCAAGGTGGTCATTAACATCGGTGTGGGCGAGGCGCTGGATAACCCTAAGTCGCTGGATGGCGCCGTCGAAGACCTGCGCCAGATCACCGGCCAGCAGCCGGTTATCACCAAGGCGCGCAAAAGCATCGCCAACTTCAAGCTGCGCGAGGGCCGCGCGATCGGCGTCAAGGTGACGCTGCGCGGCGCCCGCATGTGGGCGCTGCTGGACCGCTTTATCAACGTGGCGCTGCCGCGCACGCGCGACTTTCGCGGCATCTCGCCCGACACATTTGACGGGCGCGGCAACTACACGATCGGCCTGCGCGAGCAGCTTATCTTCCCGGAAATTCAGTACGACAAAATTGACAAAGTGCGTGGGATGGAGATCACCGTCGTCACCACCGCCAAGACCGACGAAGAAGGCCGGCGTCTGCTCAAACTGCTGGGAATGCCCTTCCGGGAGAATTAGGAACAGGAAATGGCAAAGAAATCAATCACCGCCCGTGAGGGCCGGCGGAAATACAAGGTGCGCGTGCGCAACCGCTGCCAGTTTGTGGACCCTAACTCTGGCAAAATCTGCGGGCGCCCACGCGGCTATATCCGGCGCTTCGGCCTGTGCCGCATCCACTTCCGCGAGATGGCGCTCCAGGGCAAAATTCCCGGCGTCGTCAAGTCTAGCTGGTAGGAGAGCGCACTCATGACGAATGACCCGATTGCCGATATGCTGACCCGCATCCGCAACGGCCTGCTGGCCGGGCTGGGCGAGGTGGACGTGCCGGCTTCCAAGATCAAGGTTGAGATCGCCCGCATCCTCAAGGATGAAGGGTTTGTCGAAGACTATACCGTGGGCGAACAAACGCCCGTGCCGATGATAACCATCAAGCTGAAGTATTACGGCCCGCGGCGCAACCGCCGCCCGGTTATCACCGCTATTACCCGCATCAGCAAGCCGGGGCGGCGCATCTACAGCAAGTCCGGCGACCTGCCGCGTGTGCGCAGCGGGATCGGCATTGCCATCGTAACCACCCCCAAAGGGGTGATGACCGACCAGCAGGCCCGCCGCCAGCGCGTCGGCGGCGAAGTGCTCTGCTACGTCTGGTAAGGGAGGTGCAGCGTGTCGCGCATTGGCAAGAAACCTATTCCACTGCCCGCTAAGGTCAGCGTGAACATCGACAACCAGGACCTGACGGTCACCGGCCCGAAAGGCGAACTGCGCTTTACAGTTCACCCGGAAATCACCGTCAAACAGGAAGACGGCACGCTGCTGGTCGAACGCCCAAGCGACGCTCGCCAGCACCGCGCCCTGCACGGCCTCACGCGCGCCCTGGTCGCCAATATGGTGACGGGCGTGTCGGCAGGTTTTGAGAAAGTGCTGTCTATCGAGGGCGTGGGCTACAGCGGCGAAATGCGCGGGCAGGACCTGGTGATGAAGCTGGGCTACTCGCACGAGATCGTCGTTCACCCGCCCGCTGGCATCAGCTTTGCCGTTGAGGAACGCGGGCGGCTGGTGCGCGTGATCGGCATTGATAAGCAGTCCGTCGGCCAGGTGGCGGCTAACATTCGCGAGCTGCGCCCGCCGGAACCCTATGATGGCAAAGGCGTGCGCTACGCCAACGAGCATGTCCGCCGTAAAGCGGGCAAGACAGGTAAGTAGGCAGGTTTGCTATGACCAGTGCAACGAAGCAAAAATATATGGGCCGTAAGCAGCGCCAGCGCCGCGTGCGCGCCCGTGTGAGCGGCACAGCCCAGCGTCCGCGCCTGAACATCTTTCGCAGCCTGACGAATATCTACGCGCAGGTGATTGACGACAGCCAGGGCCACACCGTTGTGTCCGCGTCCACACTGGACAAAGAAGTGGCTGCCCAGGCCACCGGCAAGACCAAGCTGGAAGCGGCCAGGATTGTCGGCAAGGTCGTCGGTGAACGCGCCAAACAGGCTGGTATCGAAAAAGTAGTGTTCGACCGGGGCGGCTTTCGCTATCATGGCCGGGTCGCGGCGGTGGCCGAAGGCGCGCGCGAAGCCGGTCTCGACTTTTAGGGGTGGAGCAAACAGATGGCAGATAGACGACGGGAACCCCGGCGCGACGAAGAGCGCGAAGAACTCGACGAGCGCGTCGTAGACATCAAACGTGTCGCCAAAGTCATCAAGGGCGGGCGGCGTTTCGCCTTCCGCACGGTGGTGATCGTGGGCGACAACAACGGGCGCGTGGGCGTGGGCGTGGGCAAAGCGCGCGGCGTCCCGGACAGCATCCGTAAAGGCAGCGAGCACGCCCGCCATAACATGGAGAAGGTGGCGCTGGCTGGCACGACCATCCCTTACCCGGTCACGGGCCGCTACGGCGGCGCGGTGGTGATGCTTAAGCCGGCTTCCCCCGGCACGGGCGTGATCGCCGGCGGCAGCGTGCGCGCCGTGCTGGAAGCGGTGGGCGTGCGCGACATTCTGACCAAGAGCCAGGGCAGCCCGAACCTGCTCAACGTGGCGATGGCGACGCTGACGGCGCTGCAAACGCTGCAAACGCCGGAGGAGATCGCCGCGATGCGCGGCAAGGACGTGAACGACGTGCGCCCCTTCTGGATGCGCCGCAAGCCCACGGTCGAGCGCCCGGCGCGCCGTGTCTCGGAAATCATAGAGACGGACGAGGAGTAAGCGCGCATGGCCCAGAAAAAGCTGCGCATCACGCTGGTGAAAAGCCCTATCGGCTATCGTAAGGACCAGGGGGCGACCGCCCGCGCGTTAGGGCTGCGGCGCATAAACGCGACGGTTGAGCGGGACGACACCCCTGTCATTCGCGGCATGGTCGCCAAGATCGAACACCTGCTGCGCGTTGAAGAGGTAGACGTAAAATGAAGCTCCACGACTTAAAGCCCACCAAGGGTTCGCAGAAAGAACGGACCCGCGTTGGCCGGGGTATCTCCGCCGGCAAGGGTAAAACCGCCGGGCGCGGCACAAAAGGCCAGGGCGCGCGCAGCGGCGGCGGCAAAGGCCCGTACTTCGAGGGCGGCCAGCTTCCGCTGGTGCGGCGGCTCCCCTTCAAGCGCGGCTTTACTAACATCTTCCGCATCGAGTACCAGGAAGTGAACGTGGGCCGCCTCAACGAGCTGGCCGCCGGGACTGAGGTCACGCCGGCGCTGCT
This sequence comes from Anaerolineae bacterium, assembly GCA_048499435.1. Taxonomy (GTDB): domain Bacteria; phylum Chloroflexota; class Anaerolineae; order Aggregatilineales; family Phototrophicaceae; genus DAOTWC01. The sequence goes on along the minus strand of JASNZW010000001.1, from coordinate 701,692 downwards.
GGCCGAGATCGGCTACGTGCGCGAGGCTGACCGCCCGGTCGTGATTCTGGGCAACGGCGAGCTGACGAAGAAGCTGTCCATCCAGGCGCACCGCTTCACTAAGGGCGCGGCCAGCAAGATCGAGGCGGCGGGCGGCACGATGCAAACGCTGCCGATCAAACTGACGGGCGCGCGCGCCACGGTGAAGCTGCTGCCGAAGGAAAAACTTGCCGAGATGTTCGGCGACGACGGCGCCTGAGGCGTCTTTCCGCTGTCCCGCGGCGGTTTTTCACCGCTGGCCACCCCCTGACCGGGGCGCGGGCCGCCGAAAACCGCAGCGGGCTGTTCTGAATAACGACTAGAGACTGAGACTGAACTATGCAAGCTGTTGAAGCCCTTCGCAACGCCTGGCGCCTGCCAGACCTGCGCAATAAGCTGCTGTTCACGGGCCTGATTCTGGTGGTGTACCAGTTCGCCGCGCACGTCCCGGTGATCGGTGTGGACCCCAGCGCCCTCAACCAGTTGTTCGCGGGGCAGGGGGCCGGGCTGGCAAACGTCATCAATCTGCTGTCGGGCGGCGCGCTGAAGAACTTCAGCGTGATTGCGATGGGCGTGTACCCGTATATTACGGCGTCCATTATCTTCCAACTGCTCACGCCCATCATCCCGCAGCTTGAGGCTATCCAGAAAGAGCCGGGCGGCCAGGAAAAGCTCCAGCGCTACCAGTATTACCTGACGATCCCGATGGCTATCGTGCAGGGCTTCGGCCAGATCGCCATCTTCGGGCAGTTGGGCGGCGCGCCCATCATCCCCGGCTTCGGCTCTGACTTCCTGCTGACGCTGACGGTTATCACCACCATGACGGCGGGCACGATGTTCGCGGTGTGGCTGGGCGAGCTGATTACCGAACAGGGCATCGGCAACGGCATCTCGATCATCATCTTCGCCGGCATCGTGGCCGGCGCGCCCAACAACCTGGCGCGGCTGATCTCCACCACGACGCAGCCGATCTACAATATCGTCCTGTTCGTGGTGATCACGCTGGTGAGCATCGTCGCGATCGTGATTATCCAGGAAGGCGTGCGCCGCATCCCCGTGCATTACGGCAAGCGCGTGCGCGGGCGCAAGCAGTATGGCGGGGCCAGCACCCACATTCCGCTGCGCGTGAACCCGGTCGGCATGATCCCGCTGATCTTCGCCCAGGCGATCACCGCCTTCCCGGCGATTGTCGTGGGCCTGTTCCCGCCCGGCCCAGTGGGCGATTCGATCATGCAGACGTTTGGCAACAACCAGGGCGTCGCTTACTGGCTGACGTTCTTTCTGCTGACCGTTGGCTTTACCTTCTTCTACGCCGAGACCATGATCGGCAACCAGAACCTGGCGGAGAACCTCCAGCGGCAGGGCGGCTACATCCCCGGCATCCGGCCCGGCAAGCGCACGCATGAGTACATCCTGCGCGTGTCGCGCCGCATCACCATTGTAGGCGCGCTGTTCCTGGGGACGATCGCGGTCGTGCCCGGCATTATCGAGTTCGTCAACCGGCTGCTGTTCCCCACCGAGTTTGTCAGCGGCAGCGCGGCGAATGCTGCGCTGGTGATCACCGGCTCGGGCCTCATCATCGTTGTCGGCGTGGTGATTGACACAATGCGCCAGCTTGAAGCCCAGCTCGTCATGCGCAACTACGAAGGCTTTATGCGATAAAACTTCACCCTCTAACCCCCTCTCTCTCCAGGGAAGGGGGTTGGAGGCCCGCGCGACGGGGGATGGGGGGCGAAAGCCGCAGTAAGGGACTATATTTAAGGAACCACGAAAATGACTTTATACCTGAACCTGATGGGCGTGCAGGGCGCGGGCAAGGGCGTCCAGGCCAGTTTCATCAGCCAGACCTATGGCATTCCACATGTGTCCACCGGCGTTCTGTTTCGCGCCATGAAAACGCGCACAGACGACCTGGCCCGCCGTATCCAACAGATCATAACCGAGGGCGCGCTGGTTCCCGACGACATCACCAACGAAGTCGTGCGCGACCGCCTGGAGCAGCCTGACGCGGCCCCCGGCGCCGTCCTGGACGGCTACCCGCGCAACGAGGCCCAGGCGCGCTGGCTGGACGAGTATCTCGCCAGCCAGGGCAAGGCGCTCAGCGCGGTGCTGCTGCTCAAGCTGGACCTGTTCACCGCGCTTAAGCGCGCTTTCGGGCGCGTGCTGGCGGCGGATGGCCGGGCCTACAACATTTTTTACGACGATGCCGAGATTAGCTGGTCATTTGAGGAACATCCGCAGGGCGCTTACCCGCCGCGCCTGGCCGCCGTCCACAAGGCCAGCGGCGAACGGCTGGTCCGCCGCCCGGATGACGCCAACGTCGCCGCCATCATCAAGCGCATTGACACCTACCTGGACCAGACAGCGGCGCTGATTCGCTACTACGACGGGCGCGGCCTGCTGATCGAGATCAACGCCGACCAGCCGATCGCCGCCGTCAGCAGCGATATCCAGGCCGCGGTTGACCGGCTGCGGGCGCGCTGACAGCGCCCAGACCGACGGGGACACGATGGCCGTTCACCTGAAAACGCCGGAAGAAATCGCGATCATGCGCGAGGCGGGGCGCATCGCGGCGCGGGTGCACCAGGCCATGCGTGAGCATGTGCGCCCTGGTGTCACCACTAAACAGCTCGACCGCCTTGCCGAACAGGTGATCCGCGATCACGGCGCGACGCCGGCGTTTCTGGGCTACCCTAAGCCCGACGCGCCCGATTTCCCGGCGTCCATCTGCGCGTCGGTGAACGAGGAGCTGGTGCACGGCATCCCTGGCGCGCGCACGCTCAAAGCGGGCGACATCATCAGTATTGATGTCGGCACGGTCTACCAGGGGTTCGTCGGTGACGCTGCCTGGACTTACGCGGTGGGCGAGATCGCGCCGGCGGTGCAGCGCCTGCTGGACGTGACCGAGGAGGCGCTGTGGGTCGGCATTCGCGCCTCAAAGCTGCCGGCGGAAACGCGCGACGTGGCGCTGGCGATTCAGCATTATGTTGAGCGCCAGGGCTACAGCGTCGCGCGCGAGTACACCGGGCACGGCGTAGGCCGCGCCATGCACGAGGACCCACAGGTCCCTAACTGGTGGCCGCGCGCTGAGCGCCGGCGCAGCGGCTGGCAGAGCTTCGCGCTGCAGCCGGGGATGGTCTACGCGCTGGAGCCGATGGTCATCAGCGGGCGGCCCGACACGCGCGAACTGCAGGACAAATGGACGGTTGTCGCCCGTGATGGCTCGCTGTGCGCCCACTTCGAGCACACCATCGCCATCACGGACGGCGAACCGCTCATTTTAACGCTGCCGTAGTGAATTAGCGGTAGACATAATATCGTTCGGCTGGTAGAATGTTCCTTTCGTCAGGGACGCCTCTGGAAAGCGAGAAGGCATCGTGAAGGTATCGGCTTCGGTCAAGAAGCGCTGCCCCAAATGCCGCGTGATAAAGCGGCACGGGCGCGTCATGGTTATTTGCGAAAACCCGAATCACAAGCAGCGCCAGGGTTAATATAGGGGTCGCCGGAGGAAAGCAGCAGCATATGGCGCGTATAGAAGGGGTGGACCTGCCCCGCGACAAACGAGTACAGATTGCCCTCACTTATATTTACGGCGTTGGCCGCCCCACCAGCGATAAAGTGCTGGCGACGACCGGCGTCAGCCCGGACACCCGCGTGCGGGACCTGAGCGAGGCTGAGCTTCAGCTTTTGCGCGACGAGATCGCCAAGCTGACGACCGAGGGCGACCTGCGCCGCGAGGTGCAGCTTAACATCAAGCGGCTGTCGGAGATCGGCAGCTATCGCGGCCTGCGCCACCGCCGCAATCTGCCGGCGCATGGCCAGCGCACGCGCACCAACGCTCGCACCAAACGCGGCCCGAAAAAGACCGTGCCAGGGCGTGGCCGGCGGCGCGGCGCAACCAAGAAATAGCGGCGGCGCGGCGTCAGCCGCGCCCCAGCGCACACATACCATCATGCGCCCTGGCATCGCGGCAGGGCGCGTTTCCCATCACAAACCGTTGAGAGAGGTTCGGGTATGGCACGTCAGCAAAAAGGTGGACGCCGCGCCACCAAGAAAGTCGTCAAGAATATACCCTACGGGCAGGCGCACATCTTTGCCACGTTCAACAACACGATTGTTTCGATGACCGATCAATCGGGCAACGTGGTTTCCTGGGCCAGCGCCGGCACGTCGGGTTTTAAGGGCAGCCGCAAAAGCACCCCGTATGCCGCGCGGATGGCCGCCCAGAGCGCCTCTGAAACCGCGCAGGGCCAGGGGATGCAGGAAGTGGACGTGTTCGTCAAAGGCCCAGGGCCAGGCCGCGAGGCCGCTATCCGGGCGATCCAGGGCAGCGGCCTGAAGGTGCGCTCAATCACCGATGTCACCCCCATCCCGCACAACGGCGTTCGCCCGCCCAAGAAGCGCCGCGTCTAACCGCGCAGCACACGCCAGGAGGTTGTGGGTTTGGCAACAAATAACATGGTCCTGCCCAATCGAGTGCAGGGCGACACGACATCGCGCAACTATGGGCGCTTCATTATCCGCCCACTGGAAAGCGGCTTCGGCCTGACACTGGGCACGGCGCTGCGGCGCGTGCTGCTGTCATCGCTGCCCGGCGCGTCTATCACCAGCATTCGCGTGACCGATGTGCCTCACGAATTTTCCGCCATCCCCGGCGTGCGCGAGGACATGACCCAGTTGATCCTGCAGGTTAAGCAGCTTCGCCTGCGCCTGTTCAGCGGCGAGACCGCCCGCCTGCGCCTGGAGCATCGCGGCGAGGGGACGGTCACGGCGGCGGACATCATCTGCCCGCCGGAGGTCGAAATCGTCAATACCGACCTCTACCTGTTCACGGTTGACGCCCCCGACACGCACCTGGAGATCGAGTTTGAGGTGCGCGCGGGCCGCGGCTACAGCTCAGCCGAGGACCGGGGCCGCCTGCCCATTGGCGAGCTGCCGGTGGATGCGATCTTCAGCCCCATCCGCCGCGTCAACTTTGACGTTGAGCGCACGCGCGTAGACCAGCGCACCAATTACGACAAGCTGGTGATCGAAATCTGGACCGACGGCACGGTGCGCCCGGAAGACGCACTCAGCCAGGCGGCGCAGATTCTCATCAAGCACCTGACGGTGGTCGGCGGCATCCAGGAGCTGTCTTTCTCCGACCTGGCGCTCGACGCGCCTGAGCCGATGGATGAGATCGCCAGCAGCAAGAAACGTGAGCTGTACGAAAAACCGATCGAGGAGCTGGACCTGAGCGTGCGGGTGTTTAACTCGCTTAAGCGCACCGGCATCACCACCATCGGCGACGTGCTCGACATGCTCGACCGGGGCGCGGACGCCATGCTGGCGATTCGCAACTTCGGCGAGAAGTCGCTCGATGAGCTGGTGGAGAAGCTGCAGGCCAAAGGCTACCTCAGCAACGACGCAGAAAACCCTGAATCCAGTGGTGGTGAGTAACGATGAGACATCGCGTAAAAGGCAAGAAACTGGGCCGCGACGGCGGCCACCGCAAAGCGCTTGAGCTAAACCTCACCCGCGCGCTGCTGGAACATGAGCACATTCAGACCACGCAGGCCAAGGCGGCCTTCGTGCGCGGCAGCGTGGAACGGCTGATTACCGTCGCCAAGCGCGGCCTGGCCCACGACGACCCGAACCGCGCCGTGCACGCGCGGCGCATCGCCGCCAGCCGCCTGCGCAATGACCGTGTGCTGGTCGCCAAGCTGTTCGACGACCTGGCGCCGCGCTATGTTGACCGCGCTGGCGGTTACACCCGCGTGATCAAGCTGGCGCCGCGCAAGGGCGACAGCGCCGAAATGGTGCTGCTGGAACTGGTGGACCGCCCGCAGTAGCGGCGCTGCTGCGCCAGCTATGACGCGCTACCGCGCCACGCTGGCCTACGATGGAACCGCTTACCAGGGTTTCCAGCGGCAGGCCGGCAGCACGCCCACCATCCAGCGCGCGCTGGAGCAGGCGCTGGCGCGTGTGACCGGCCAGGCGGTGACCGTAACCGGCGCTGGCCGCACCGACGCCGGTGTCCACGCCGCCGGCCAGGTGATCGCCTTTGACACAGTGTGGCGGCACAGCGATGCCGACCTGCTGCGGGCGCTGAACGCGGTGCTGCCGGGCGATATCGCCCTGCAGGATATCGCGCAGCAGCCCGGTTTTCACCCGCGGTTCGACGCGCTGGCGCGGCTGTATACCTACGACGTGCTCAACGCCGCGCAGCGCCAGCCGCTGCTGCGCTGCCGGGCCTGGCACGTGTGGACGCCGCTGGACCGGGGCGCGCTGGCGGCGGCGGCGGCGCTGCTGCTGGGCGAGCACGATTTCGCCACCTTCGGCCAGCCGCCGCAGGGCACGAACACGGTGCGCACGGTGCTGCGGTCAGAATGGGCGGCGCGGCCGGTCAGCGGCGGGGCGCTGCTCACCTACAGCGTCGAGGCCAACGCCTTTTTGCAGCACATGGCGCGGCGCATGGTGGGGATGCTGGTGGAAGTGGGGCGTGGCGCGCTGAGCGTGGCGCAGTTCGAGGCGGCTTTGCGCGCGGCTGACCTGGCGCAGGCCGGGCCGCTGGCCCCGCCGCACGGGCTGATGCTGGCGGCGGTGCGCTACCGCTGACGCAAAACTGTACCTTGATCGGGCGCGGTTTGCCCGTACAATTAGGACCATTACGTTCACAGCGGGTACTGAGACGCCCGCCGGAGGGGTATCGTGAAATACAAGACGTTCGTCACCAAAGCAGCCGATATCGAGCGCGAGTGGTGGATCGTGGACGCGCAAGGTCAAACTCTGGGGCGTCTCGCTACGCAGATCGCCACGATTTTGCGCGGCAAGAACAAGCCGACTTTCGCGCCCAACATTGACGTTGGCGACTATGTTATCGTCATCAACGCCGCGCACATCGTCGTTACCGGCAACCGCCTGGACGACAAGAAGTACTACCGCCATTCTGGTTACAACGGCGGCCTGACGGAGATCACCCTGCGCGACCAGCTTCAGCGCCGCCCGGAGCGCGTGATCCAGGCTGCGGTCAAGGGGATGCTGCCCAAAAACGCCCTGGGGCGCGACATGTTCAGCAAGCTCAAGGTGTACGCGGGCAGCACGCACCCGCATGCGGCCCAGCAGCCCAAAGTGTTAGAGCTTTAGGAAGAAGGACTAGCGGATGTCTGCTCAGTATTACGAAGGTATTGGCCGGCGCAAAGCCGCCTCAGCGCGCGTGCGGCTGTTCCCCGGCGGAACCGGCAACATGGTTATCAATGGCAAGGACGCCGCTGAGTACCTGCCGCGCTTCGGCGATGTCGAGGTGATGCTTGAGCCGCTGCGCGCCATCGGCCAGGACCGGCACTACAACATCAGCGTACACGTCAGCGGCGGCGGCATCAGCGGCCAGCGCGACGCCATCCAACTGGGCATCGCCCGCGCGCTGCTCAAGATTGACCCGGACTTCAAGCCGTCGCTCAAGCAGGGCAAATTCCTGACGCGCGACGCGCGCGTCAAGGAACGCAAGAAACCGGGCCTCAAGCGCGCGCGCAAGGCCCCGACCTACACCAAGCGTTAACTTCCCGCCCGCGCACTGCGGGGTCAGCCTCACCTTAAATCCCTCTCCATACGGAGAGGGACTTTGGATTCGCGCCCTATTCTGCTTGCCCGCTGAAGGCCAGGGGCGAGGGTTCAGCCTATTCCAGCAGGCGTTCCCACTCCGCCATGAGCGTCGCCAGGTCGGCCTCAGCGCGCGTATAGGCCGCGCCCAGGTCGCTGACGCGCCCGGCGTCGCCGGCGGCGCTGGCGCTGGCGATGTCGTCGTGAAGCTGCGCCAGGTCGGCCTCCAGCGTGTGAATGCGGTCCTCAAGCTGAGCTATCCGCTTATCGTACTGGAACGGCGTCAGGCCGTGACGGCGGGCGGCGGCCTGCGCCGGTTTGCGCCCGCTGTCAGGGTCAGCGGCGGCGCGCGCCGCTTCCTGCTCGGCCAGGCGGCGGCTCTCGCGGGCGGCGGTGTAATCGGCGTAGCTGCCCTCGAACACCTCCAGGCGGCCCGGCTCCGCCGCCCAGATCTGCGACGCCAGCGCGTCAATCAGATAGCGGTCGTGGCTCACCAGCAGGATCGTGCCGTCGAAGTCGTCCAGCACCGCCTGCAGGATTTCCTGGCTGTCAACGTCGAGATGGTTGGTTGGCTCGTCCAGCAGCAGGAAATTGGCCCCGCTGAGCGCCAGCTTGGCCAGCGCCACGCGCCCGCGCTCGCCGCCGGAGAGCGTGGCAACCGGGCGGAACACGTCGTCGCCGGTGAACAGGAACAGCGCCAGATAGCTGCGCGCCTCGCTGACCGGCATCCCTTTGACGCTGAGAATTTCGTCCATGACGCTGTTGGCCGGGTTGAGACGCTCGTGCGCCTGGGCGAAGTAGCCCGGTCTGACCGCCGTGCCAAAGCGCGCCTCGCCCGCCAGCGGGGCCAGCTCGCCCATAACGGTTTTGAGGAAGGTGCTTTTGCCCACGCCGTTCGGGCCGATAAGCGCGGCCACCTGGCCCCGGTAGAGGGTGATATCGGGCACGTCGAACAGCGGGGCGGGCGCGTCGGCGTAGCCAACGGCCAGGCCGCGCGTTATCAGCACGCGGTCGCCGCTGCGAACGGCGCGCCCCAGCCGCAGGAACATGCTGCGCTTCTTGTGCGGGCGGTCAATCACGCGGCCATTGCGCCGCATCGTCTCCAGCCGCTTGAGCCGCCCTTTAGCCTGGGCTGTGAGCTGGCCAGCCATGTTGCGGCGGATGAAGTCTTCCTCTTTGGCGATGAATTCCTGCTGCGCCTCATATTCCTTGAGCAGGCGCTCGTGACGTTCCTCGCGCTGGCGCACGTAATGGCTGTAGTTGCCCCGGTAGGTCTCCAGCCGGCCAAAATCGAGTTCCCACACGATCTGGGCGAAGGCGTCCATAAAATAGCGGTCGTGGCTGACGGCCAGCACCGCGCCGGGGAACGTCCTCAGGAAGCCCTCCAGCCACTCCACCGCCTGAATGTCGAGATGGTTGGTCGGCTCGTCCAGCACCAGCAGGTCGGGCGCGTCGAGCAGCAGGCGCGCCAGCAGCGCGCGCGTGGTCTGCCCGCCAGAGAGCTGGCGCAGCGGGCGGCGGTAGTCGTCCGGCGTGAAGCCCAGGCCGTGCAGCACCGTTCTGATGCGCTGCTCGTAGGTGTAGCCGCCGTCGCGCTCGAAGCGTTCCTGGAGCGGGCCATATTTTGCCAGCGCGTCATCGTGGCTGGCGGGGTCGGCCATCGCGTGTTCGAGCGCGTGCAGTTGGGCCTCCAGGCGGCGCAGATCAGCAAAGGCGGCGAGCTGTTCGTCCCACAGCGTGTTCGCGCTGTCAAGTTCGGGGCGCTGCGGCAGGAAGCCGATGCGCGTCCCGCGCGCCCGCGTCACGCTGCCGGTGTCGGGCGTCTCTGCGCCGATCAGGATGCGCAGCAGCGTTGTTTTGCCGGCCCCGTTAGGGCCAACCAGCGCGACGCGCGCCCCGTGCGGAATCTCGACGGAGATGCCCTCGAAGATGTCATCAGGGCCAAAGGATTTGGCGATGTTAGAAGCGGTCAGCAGGGACATAAGCACACAACCGAGCATGGGCTGGCAAGCATCCCGATTATAATGGACAGTGTGCGCTAAAGAAACGGCGCGCTTGCGCGCCAGACAGGAAGCTGCTGCCATGCAACAAGCTGCCGCTCTGCGCGCTTTAAGGCGCGAACACGCTCATGTCCGCGCAGACTGGCGCGCACGCTGGCTGCGTCGCGAGCCGTTCGACTGGCGCACACTGCTGGCCTGCGTTCTAGGCGGGGTCGCACTTTACCCGTTAACGCGCTGGCTGCCGTTTCTAGGGCACGACTGGATCGTGTATTTCAGCGTGTTGGATCGCGTGTCCAACGTTTATGCTTACCCGCCCTGGACGCGGCTTGCGCTGCTGCCGCTTAATCAGGGAACTCAGCTTCAGGGAATCGCACTGCTCAATGGGCTGCTGTTGATGACCGTAGCGGTGGCGGCAGCGCGTGAAGGTCGCCGCTTCAACCGGCCGTCACGGCTGGCTGTGGCTGTCATGGCGGTGTTGACGCCGCCGGTGTTTCAGCTTATGTGGCAGGGAAATGTGGCCGGGTTAGTGCTGCTAGGGCTGATTGGTATACCGTTGACGCTGCCTTATGCGCTGCTCCAGCCTAATCTTGCGGTCTGGGCGCTGGTCAGCCGTGCGCGCTGGCTGGCGTGGGCCGCCGTTTTTGGGCTGTTGTCGCTGCTGATCTGGGGCTGGTGGCCGGGCACGATGCTGGACACGATCGCGGCGGACGCGCAGCGTATCACTCATCCGATTGCGCTGGGCTGGCAGGCGCTGGGCTGGCCGTCGCTGTTGATCGGCCTGGCGCTGCTGCCCTTTACCACCGCTGACCCGCTGCGGTTGCTGGCACTGGGCGCGTTCCTGTCACCGTACCTTATGCCGGTGCATCTGCTGCTGCTGCTGCCCGCGTTAGGGCGTGTGGCCTGGAGGCAGCGTTGGTTGCTGTGGGCCTGCTGCTGGCTGACGCTGCTGCCAGCTATGTTCTTTACGGGCTGGTCGAAGGCGGCGGCGCTGGTGTTTCCATTGGCTGTGTGGTGGCTGCTGCGCGGAGCTGTCCCGGCGGAATAAGGGATTTGCTGGCCTGCGCGCTTAGGCTTGGCGGATATGCATCTGCGGTGTTAATCTACCCACGCCAGCGTGTAGCGCCCGCGTGTGGTCTGCGATGTGGCCGTATACAGGTGCGTCACGCCGTCGGCGATCACGATATCCGCGTGGCCGATGCCCCAGTTGAACGTCACCGGCATGATGACCGGGCTGCCGGCGAACTTCTCCCAGGGGCCGTCGATCGCCGGCCCGGTGGAGCGCGCGAAACCCAGCCCGAACTGTGTATCCATGCCGCGTTCGAGCGCGTCAGGGCCGCGAATGCCCTCATACGCCATATAATAGCGCTCGCCCACGCGCACCACATCGGCGCTGCTGACGTAGCGGAAGTCAAAGTACGGCGCGATCGCCGGCCCCGCGCTGATGTCAAGCGGGCCATACTCCGCCGCGCCGCTGAACAGCGGGTCGTGGTCGCACAGCCGCAGCGCGTCCAGCGGGCCGCGCCGGTCGCCTTTATAACAGCGCATGTGGCTCGGCGCGGAGCCTGCCGCCACGAACACATAGAGCGTGTCGCCTTCGACGTACAGCCCCGGCGGCGCGCCCACCAGGCAGTCATGGACTTCGCCCCGGATGTTTGGGTGCGGGCCGATCTTCTCCACAGCGGAACACGGCGCGAACGAACTCGGCCAGGTGCCGCCCGGCGTGCGCAGAAACGACCAGTCGGACCACACCACGCCGTCAGCCGAACGGCGCAGCACGGTCTGCGCGTGCCACTCGTATACCAGGTAGGCGCTGTCCCCGGCGAAGGCCACACGCGGGTACTGCTGCGCGGTGATGTGGTCGCGCTCGTCGGTGCAGGGGCAGGCGGCGCAGGGCAGCAGGCACAGCGGCGCCACCGACGCGAAGCTCAGGCCGCCGTCCGCGCTTTCCCAGATAGTCAGGCAGCCGGGGAACGCCGCCGGCGCGCCGCACTGGTCCACAATGCCCGCCGACTGGTCGCTGGCGTGCAGGTATGAGCGCAGCACGCCGCCGCCCAGATACACGGTGTCGCTCTCGCCGATCGGCAGGCCCACGTCGGGCGCGTCCATAACCCACACCGCGCGCCCCGCCCAGAAGTCATCCAGCGTGGGCGGCGCGGCGTCCTGGGCGCGGCTGCCCCCGGTGAGGAAGAACAGCCCGATTGCTAAGAACAGTGTCCATCTGAACATACGACAGCGCCGCTTGTGTGCTTGAGCAGAACCGGGAGATAGTTTATAGTTGATAGCAGCAGCGCGCCAGCGCGCCGCGCCAGGGGCGGCCGCGCCCGCTGCTGGTGTTTCCCTGGGCTTAATGCGCGCCGCAGGTGGCCCGTTTCGTGTTATGTTATAATCGTACCAGGGAGCCGCTCGCCAGCCCATCCCGCGCGCGGGCACAGCCGACTCAGAGGTGACTATGGCGGAAATCAGCCTCAAAGAGTATTACGACAAACTGGAAGCCCTGCTCAGGGCTAACCAGGTGGACGAAGTTGTCTATCACTGCCGCCACATTCTGCAATATTACCCGCGCAGCGCCGCAACTTACCGGCTGCTGGGCCGGGCGCTGCTGGCTAACGGCAGCGCGGTTGAAGCCGAGGAAGTGTTTCGCCGCCTGCTGAGCGTCTACCCGGACGATGTCACCGCGCACGCCAGCCTGGCGACGATCTACCGCCAGGCGGGGCGCTACGACGAGGCTATCTGGCATCTTGAGCACGTTTACGAGCAGGACACCGCCAACAGCGCGCACCAGCAGGCCCTGCGCGACCTGTACCGCGAGCATCGTGGTGTGGACCAGCCCCGGCTTCAGCTAACCGCCGGGGCGGTGGCGCGCCAGTATCTCAACAGCGGGCTGTACGATGAAGCGGCCAGGGCGCTGCGCGAGACTTTGGCCGACACGTCTCAGCGCGTTGACCTGCGGCTGCTGCTGGCGCGCGCCCTGTGGGACGGCGGCCAGCGCGTGGAGAGCGCCGAAGCCGCGCTCGACGTGCTGGAGGCCGCGCCCGACTGCCTGGAGGCCAACCGGATTATGGCGCGCTTCTGGCTGGACGAAAAGCGCCCGTCCGACGCGCAGCGCTATGTCGGGCGGATAGAGGCGCTGGACCCCTACGCGGCTTACCAGATCGCGCAGGGCGGCCCCGCGCCCGACACCGCCTTCACCCTGCCTGAGCTGGACTACGAGCGCATCGCTAAGCGGCGGCTGGCGACCGAAACCCCGGATTGGCTGGGCGCGATTGACGCCCAGGCGGACAGCGCGCCGCCGCCCGCGGACGCCGTGAGCGCGCCGGCCAGCGCTGCGGCGGACGACGACCTGCCGGACTGGCTGACCGCCGATGACAGCGCCAGCCTGGATGAGCTGTTTGACGCGCCTGCCGCCGGCCCGGCGTCGGCGGAAGCCGGCCTGAGCCTCGAATTTGATGACGCGGAGCTGCCCACGTTCGCCGCCGAAGCGCCGTCTGCCTCTGAACACACTGGCTTCACCGGGATGCTGGCCGCGCTCAACCAGCCTGACGACCAGGACGCAGCGCCGCAGCCTGACGCCGAAGCTGACGAGCCGCTTGAAAGCGGCGATCTGCCTGACTGGCTGCTGGAGGCTGCGCCGCTGGACAGCGCCAGCGCCGCCGCGCCCGCCGCTGACGCCGACTGGTTTAGCGAGCTGGCGGCTGAGGCTGAGGCCGCGCCGCCGCCGGTCAGCGCGCCTGACCCTGACGACGCGCTGGCCTGGCTGTACGGCAGCGGCATTGAGCTGACCGACGAGGCCCAGGCCGCTGGACCGGCGGAATTTGCCGCTGACGACGCTGACATGGTCTACGCGGACCCCGCCGCCGCTGACCCGCTGGCCTGGCTGTACGGCAGCGATATTGAGCTGACCGACGAGGCCCAGGCCGCCGCGCCGCTGGCCGCTGTGGACGAGGACGTGGCCGCCGCCGCGCCGCTGGCAGCCCCTGCGCTGCCGCTGGCCGCGGACGATGACGACGATGACGCCGCGCTGGATTGGCTGAGCGACGAGTCGCTGCTGGACGAAATGCTCGACATGGAAGCGCTGGCCGCCGGCGATGATCAGCCGGCTGATGATGACACCCCGCTGGGGTGGTCGGGCCTGACGGAAACGCTGCCCGGCGCCGCGCTGGCTGCTGAGCAGCAGCCCGAAGACAGCCCTGTATTGGACGACGAGTCAGATTGGCAGACCGAGATGCCCGACAAAGATCAGCAGCTACCCGACTGGCTCCAACCAGAAGATGACGAGCCGGAATCGCCGGAGGAAGCCTTCTCCTGGTTGGATGAACAGCCGCCTGACGAGGCGGCCGCTGGCGGCGCAGACGACGCCAGCGCGCTGCCGCCCGCCGAGATGCCGGCGTGGCTGGCCGAGGCGCAGCCCGGCGCAGACGACAGCCAGTTTGAATGGCTGGCCGCCGCGCTGGATGAGCCGGAAGGCGATGAGCTGGCTGCGGCGGCGGGCGAAGTCACGCCCGACTGGCTGGCTGGCGCGGCGCAGACAGCGCCCCTGAGCGCCGACGCGCTGGCCGATTTCGACGACTCGGCCCTGACGGACTGGCCCGGCCAGGAAGCGGATAAACCTGAATGGCTGACGCAGCTTGCCGGCGGCTTTGAAGCCGAACCGGCGGCTGACGAAGCGGCGGCGCAGGCTGGCGACAGCTTCGACTGGGCGGCGGACGTGCCGCTGGCCGCTGAGGTGGAAGATGCCGGGGCCGCCTGGGCCGAGACCGGCGCGGACAAGCCTGAATGGCTGGCGCAGTTTGCCAGCGACGCCGAGGAGGCGTTCGAGGCCGAGCCGCAGGCGGAGATTCCCGACTGGCTGGCGGCTGCCGCGCCGCTGGCACAAGGCGCTGTCAGTGAGGAAGAGCCGGAACCCGTTGACATTCCCGACTGGCTGGCCGCCGCCGCGCCGCTGGCCGCGGAGACCGCTTTCGCGGCTGAGGAGGAGTTCGTCGGGGCGCAGGCTGAGGAAATGTTCGACTGGGACGCGCCAGAGGCGGAGCCGCAGGCCGCGGCTGTGCCCGCTGACGAGCTGGAACAGGTAGACACCGCCCAACTGGGCGAGCTGCCCGCCGCCGACGAGGGCGTTCAGCCCTGGGAGGAGGGCGCGGCGGAGGCTGTCCCGCTGGCCGAGCGCGGGCCTGCCGCCTGGCAGGACGACGACCAGGCGCTCGCCGCCGAAGTTGGGGAATGGTCCAGCGAGGCGATCACCCCGGCCGCCGCCGCCGCGCTGGCTGACCCTGAGCCAGATTACATCTTCGAGCCGGCGCGGAGCGAGTTCGGCTGGCTGGAGGACATCGGCGACGCTGGCGCGGCGGAGGAAGCGCCGCTGGCTGGCGAAGCTGATTTCGCTCCGGCGGACATCGGCGCGGAGATCGCAGGCGAGGCCGACTGGCTCAGCGCCGAGGCGGAGGAAGCGGCGGAGGCGGTCAGGACGGACCTGCTCGCTGATGAAGCTTTCGCCCCGGCGGGCGTTGGCGCGGAGGTCGAGGGCGAGGCCGACTGGCTCAGCGCCGAGGCGGAGGAAGCCGAGGCTATGGAGGAGGCGCTGCTGGCTGACGAGGCTGGTTTCGCCCCGGCGGAGATCGAGGGCGAGGCTGAGAGCTGGTCTGACGCGGCTGACACCGACGCTGAGCTGGAGCGCATGTACGCCGCCGCGCACCGCCCGCCGCCCGCAGACAACGCGCCCGAATGGCTCAACAACATGGTCCCCGGCCTGGAGCTGGACTATGAGGTTGAGGAGGATGCGCCGCTGGAAAGCGCCTTTGTGCGCCAGCCTGGCGCCGCCGCTGAGGACGCCGACAGCGATTTCAACTGGCTTAACCGCATCGTGGACGAGGAAACTGGCCCGCTGCTGGCCGTCAGCGCTGCCGCTGCCGTCGGCGCGGCGGCGGCTGGCCCGCGCCAGCCGCGCTACGTGTTCACGCGCCCGCCGGCCTGGCTGCGCCAGCCTGCCGCGCCGCCCGCTGCTGAGCCGCCGGCGGACGACGACGGCGCTGACGACGCTGGCGACGACGATTTTGAATTGCCGGACTGGCTGCGCTGAGCCGCATTGTGCCGATTGACTGAGAGGTTGCGACAATGCCACCCGCAGATACCCCTGATTTCGACTCGATGTCCCCTGAAGAGGTGATGGCATGGCTCGAAACCCTTGCCAAGCGCCAGGGCGCGCATGAGGGCTTTACTACCGCCGCCAATGTGGATGTCCCCGAAATTGACCCGTCAACGGTGACGATTGACGAGCCGGGCTATGTCCCCTATGGCGAGACCCCGCCGGCCCGGCCCGCCGCGCCGCCCGCGCCCCCGGCCCAGGTGGCGCCGCCGGCGGCGGTTGTGCCGCCCGCGCCCCCGGTTGAGCCGGCGCGCCTGCCTTTCGCGGACGAGGAGCAGGAAACTCAGCCTGCGCCCGCCAGCCGGGCGGCGCAGGGCCTGGCCTGGCTGGAAAGCCTGGCCGCTGACCAGGGCGGCGATTTCCCGCAGATAGACCTCTCAGCGCTGACGGTTGAGCCGCCCGCGCCCGCCGCGCCGCCGCCGCCGGTCGCCAACCCGCTTGACTGGCTGGAAAGCCTGGTCGAAGGCCAGGAGGCGGCCGCCGCGCCGCCTGCGCCGCCCACGCCCGCCGCCCACGTGGATGACCCGCTGGCCGCCGGTGTGGACCCCATGCTGTGGCTGGAAAGCCTGGCCCGCCGCCAGGGCGCGCGCGTCGAGGAGCTGACGACCGCCGCCGACATCCCGCTGCCGGACGCCCCGCCGCCGCCGCCCGCCGCTGACCCCGCCGCCTGGCTGGAATCAATGGCGGCTGAAAGCGGCTTCGTCGAGGAGGAAGCCGCCGGCGGCGACGAGCAGATGAGCGATGTCGCTGTCCAGCGCGCGCTGCGGGCCGGCGCTGAGATCCCGCCTGACCAGATGGCCGCTTTCCTTGACCGACAGCTCGCCCGCCAGATTGACGCTGGCGAGCTGTCCGCCCAGGCGCTGGACGACGAGGCGGAGGCCGAACCCGCCTTCACGTTTGACCCGGACGCCCCGCTTGTCCCCGGCGAAATCCCCGCCTGGCTGCTGGAGCAGGTGCAGATACCGCCCGCCGCTGATGTGCCGCAGCCGCCGCCGCTGATCGAGGAAATTGTGGAGCCGCCCGCCGTTCTGGACCTGCCTGACTGGCTGCGCGACGATTTCGTCGTGGACAGCGTGCCCGAACTGGAGGACATCTTCGCGGCGGAGGAACCGGCGCAGGCCGCGAGCGCCGCCAGCTTCATTGACCTGTCCGACCCCTGGGTAGAGGCGTTCGAGCAGGAAGAGCTGATGCCAGACGTGAACAGCGGCGTCGTGCCCGACTGGTACGCCCGCAACCTCAGCGACCCGGCGCGCCAGGCCGCTGTCGAACGGCTGGCGCGCGGCGAGCCGGACGAGGCGGCGGAGCTGCCGCTGGAAACCTATCTCACGCCCGGCGAGCCGGAGGCCGTGCCGGAGTGGGCCGCCGCCGACATAACCGAGGCGATCCCGTCCGCTGTGCCTGACTGGCTGCGCGACACGGTCGAGCCGGCTGCCGAGGTGGAGATACCCGACTGGCTGGCCGAGGCCGCCATCGACCCCACTGAAATCCCGGACTGGCTGCGCGACACGGTCGAGCCGCCCGCGCCCGCCCGCCCTGAACCGCTGCCGCCCGCGCCGGCCCCGGCCCCAGTTCATCACCCGCCCGCGCCCACGCCCGCGCCGGCCCCGGCTGCCGCCCTGGACCTGGAGACGGTTCTTGCCAGCGCCCGCGCCAGCGCCTACGCCGGCGATGTCAGCGCCGGGCTGGCAGGCTACGAGCAGATTATCCGCGCCAACACGGCGCTGGACACTGTGGTCGAGGACCTGACGCGGCTGGTCGAACAGCACAGCAAAAACCCGGCGGTCTATCGTGTGCTGGGCGACGGCCTGATGCGCCAGGGGCGGCTGCAAGCGGCGCTGGACACTTATCGCAAGGCGCTCAATCAGCTATAATCGCGGCTGTTTCGCAGCCGGAACGCAGACGGGCCGCGCGGCCCGTCTGCCATGTCAAACACAGAGGATAACGCACGTGGAAAAAACACTGATTATCATCAAGCCGGACGCTGTTCAGCGCGGCCTGACTGGCGAGATCATCCGCCGGTTTGAGGCGCGCGGTCTGCGCATTATCGGCATGAAATTCATGCTGGTCCCGGAGGCGCTGGCCGAGCGCCACTACGCTATCCACAACGAGCGCCCGTTCTACCGCAAGCTGGTGAACTATATTATCTCGTCGCCGGTGGTGGTGATGGCGCTGGAAGGCTCTGAGGCTATCGCTGTCGCGCGCAGCGTGATCGGCAAGACCAACCCGGTCGAGGCCGCGCCGGGCACTATTCGCGGCGATTTCGGCATGGAGATCGGGCGCAACCTGGTGCACGGCTCTGACACGGTCGAGAACGGCGAAATCGAGGTCGCCAATTTCTTTACCGAGGATGAGCTGGTGAGCTGGATGCGCGTCACCGACCCCTGGATTTTCGAGTAGGCCGTCAGGCGGCACAACGTGGAAGGGCGCTCGTCAAGCGAGCGCCTTTTTATTTATCCGACGCCGTTTGCAGCCCGCCCCGCAACGCGGGGGATGCCATATTCGTATAAGATCAGGATCAGAATAGACAGTTGAACTGAGGGGGAAATGGACAACAAAGTGCTGGTCACCTATGCTACGCGCACCGACTCCACGGCTGAGATAGCGGCGTTTATCGGCAGGACGCTGACCGAAGGCGGCCTGGCGGTTGATGTTCTGCCGATGCAGGATGTAACGGATATGTCTCATTACAGCGCGGTGGTGGCTGGCAGCGCCATCCAGGATAAGCAGTGGCTGCCAGAAGCCATGCAGTTTGTGCAGACACACCAGGCGGCGCTGGCGCAGAAACCCTTCGCTGCCTTTCTGGTGTGCATGACCCTCGCCATGAAGAATCAGCAGCAGCAGCGCGTCGTGTTTGAGTGGCTTAAGCCGGTGAGCGCCCTGGTCAAACCGGTCAGCGAAGGCTATTTTGCCGGCGTGCTGAATCTCAGCAAAGTGCCAGGCTTTTTCACGCGGCTTGGCTTTCGCATCAGCGTGATGCTGGGTGTGTGGTCAGAAGGCGACCACCGTGACTGGGATGCTATTCGCGCCTGGGCTGCTGAGCTGCGGCCGCTGCTGGCAGCGTGATAACGGCCCGGCCCGTATAACGTGAAAGGCGCTCGTCAGCGAGCGCCTTTTTGCAGCTACTGGATGCTGAGCAGCACCTGCGCCTTGCGCCACAACCCTTCCAGGTCGTAGTAGCGGCGCTTGTCCTCCAGGAACAGATGCACCACGACTGTGCCGTAATCCACCAGCATCCAGCCGCTTTCGGCGGTCCCTTCCCTGGAGAACGGAAGCCGCTGAAAGTGTTCCTTGACGCTTTCGTGCACGTACTCAGCCAGCGCTTTAAGCTGCCGGTCGCTGTTGCCGGTGCAGACCACGAAAAAGTCTGCGATAACCGTATCGGGCCGCAGGTCCAGCAGCACGATATTCTCTGCCTTTTTATCTTCTACCACGTCCACAATGTGGCGGGCTAACGCTAACGAGTCCAGACCAGACCTCCTGTGCTACCTGCGCTCCACACAGCGCCGTCGCGCTGTGATGCGCATTGTAACATAAAGCGGGCACGCTTGTCACCGCCAGCGCCGCCGCCATTGTCAAAACGCCGCCCTTAAGCGACAATTTAAGGAAAGCCAGCCGCCAGCGGCGGCGCGTCTGGCAGCTATGGAGGCCCGCGAAACCATGCTAAGCGAATCCACCGAGATGTATCTGATCACGGTCTACCGCCTGACCGACGGCGGCCGGCCGTTCGCGTTGATCACCGAACTGGCGAACATGCTGGGCATCAAGCATTCCAGCGCGTCGGAAAAGGTCAAACGGCTGACTGAGCAGGGTTATCTGCTGCACGACCAGCGCGAGGGGGTGGCCCTCACCGACGAAGGGCGGCGCATCGCCATCAGCGTGCTGCGCAAGCACCGCCTGATCAAGACTTACATGGTCAACCTGGGTGGCTACTCGCTCGATGAAGTGTATGACGAGGCCTGCCGCCTGGAACACGCCATTACTGACCGCTTCGCCGACAGCCTGGAACGGCTGCTGAATTACCCGGAAGTGGACCCGCACGGCTACCCGATTCCCACCCGCGACGGCCAGATAGCGCAGCTCAGCTACGCTTCGCTCAACGACTTCTCGCCCGGCGACGTGGTGATCGTGCGCCGGATCGAGGCGCTCAACCAGGAAAAACTGACGTACCTGCGCGAGCTGGGGCTGGTCCCCGGCGCTGCCGTGACTATCGTGTCTATCGCGCCTTTTGACGGCCCGCTGATGCTGCGCGTGGCGGACCGCCCGAACCCCATCCACATCGCGCCGTCGCTGGCCCAGGAAGTCGAAGTGTCGCCCGCGCCCGGCGGCGGCGAAGCGGGCTGGGGCTGACCGATGAATTTCGCGCTGAATTATTCGCCGCAGGCCGCCGCGCTGCTGGCCGCTGGCGAGATCGAGGTTGACCTGTACAAGGCCGCCGACTGGCCGTCCATGATCGCCGACGCGCGGGCGCAGCGCCCGGTTTACGTGCACTTCCCGCTGCTGGCCGGGCGCGGCCTGCCCGACGCCGCGCGTTTCGCGGAGATCGAGGCTATGTGGGCCAGCACCGACACGCCGCACCTCAACACGCACCTGGCCCCGCACGCCGGCGATATGGGCCTGGCGCTCGACACGACCAGCCCCGCTGACGCCGCGCGCCTGTTTGACGCCATGCTGCGCGATATCTGGCCGCTGGTGGCCCGCTACGGCCGCCAGCAGGTCGTGCTGGAAAACGCCATCTGGGACCCGGTGTACGCCATCCCGCGCCCGGTGCTTGAGCCGGAGATGATCAGCCGCGCGGTGTACGAGACCGGCTGCGGCTTCCTGCTGGATACGGCGCACGCGGCGGCGTCGGCGCGCTATCTTGGCGTGGACGAGCGCGCCTACATCAGCAGGCTGCCGGTGGACCGCCTGCGCGAGCTGCACATCACCGGCCTGCGCTATCAGGATGGCCGCTGGCACGATCACTACGCGCTGACGCCCGACGACTGGTCGCTGACCGAGTGGGCGTTCGACAGCATCCGCGCCGGCGACTGGGCAGCGCCCTGGGGCGTGGCGTTCGAGTATGGCGGCAGCGGCCCGCACTTCAGCTACCGCAGCGACGCCGCCGTGATCGCTGAGCAGTCCCCACGCCTGTACGACCTGGCGCATTCGATCCCGGAGGCGGCGCTGTGAACGCGCTGCTGCGCCAGCTCGCCCTGGCCGTTCCGCAGCGCCTCGCCCCTGACTTCTGGCTGGCGCGCGCCCCCGATGCCGACGCGCCGCTGCTCACCCCGGCGCAGACGGCGGCGTTCAACGCCCACGTGCAGCAGACGCTGGCGCTGCCTGACCCGCTCGACCTGCCGGACACGCTGCCGGCGGACGAGGTCTACGCCCGCATAGCGGACGCCGCGCCGCAAACGCGCCCGCTTTACGGCGGCGACGGCGCGCTGGTCACGCCGGAGCAGCTTGAAACGCTGCTGGCGGCTTTGCGCCCGCCGCTGCCCCCGCAGGTCCCCGTGCAGTATGGGCTGGTTATCAGGCCGGCGGCGGCCCGCGCGCTGCCGCTGGATACGCTGCTCACGGCGGAGCCGCTGGCCTTCCAGACGAACCTGGTGCAGGAAACAGTCGTTGATGTCGGCTGGCCGGTGGCGCTGGTGGCCGCCAGCGCCGACGCGCGCTGGTGCTTCTGCCTCACGCCGCTGTACTGGGGCTGGGTCCCGCGCGACGCGCTGGCCGTCACCAGCCGCGAAACGGCGCGCGCCTACTGCCGCGCCGCCGCCGCTGATTTCATTATAACGACCGCCTCGCGCGGGCTGGTGGGCACGGCGCGGGGCGGCGTTATGCCGCAGATGGGCACGCGCCTGCCGCTGCTGGACGAAAGCGCCGCCGCCTGGCGCGTGCGCCTGCCCGCGGCCAGCGGCGGCAGCCTGCGCGAAATTGTCGGGACGGTGAGCCGCGCGGCGGGCACTTTTCAGCGCGGCTGGCTGCCGGCGACGCGCCGCACGCTGCTGACGGCGGCCTTCGCGCTGCTGGGCGAGCCGTATGCCTGGGGCGGGATGCGGCTGGCGCAGTACGGGCGCGACTGCTCGCGCTTCGTGCAGGACGTGTACGCGCTGACCGGCATCGCGCTGCCGCGCAACAGCGGCCAGCAGCGGCGGGTAGGCGCGCCCCGCCTGGACCTGCCGCCGGACCTGCCGCTGGCGCAGCGCCGCGCGCTGATCGCCGACTGCGCGCGCCCCGGCGATATCCTGTGGCTGCCGGGCCATGTCATGCTCTACGTGGGCGCGGTGGACGGCGAGCCGCACGTGATTCACGCCGCCGGCGGCGCGCAGATGGCGGTGATCGTCTCCACGCTGGAGCTGTACGCAGAGACGCCGAACGGCTCGCTGCTGGAGCGCGTTCGCAGTGTGGTGTATGCCGCCCCGCCCGGCGGCTGAAAGGCAGGCGCGTGGACGTTCAGATCGAACAGCTTCAACTGCGGCTGGCGACGCCCTTTAAGATCGCGCACGGTTCTTCTACCGCCCGCTACAACGTGCTGGTTCACGTCAGTGACGGCCAGTATACCGGCGTGGGCGAGGCGGCGGTCGTGCCCTATTACGGCGAAACCGCCGAGCGCGTCTCGTCGTGGCTGACGCGGCCGGACGTGTGGGCCGCCCTGGGGGCCGACGCGCTGCTGCTGCACGACGCGCTCAGCGCCCTGCCGCCCTCTGAATCGGCCCCGGCGCTGGCCGCGCTGGATATGGCGCTGCACGACCTGTGGGGTCAGCGTCTGGGCCAGCCGCTGTACCGGCTGTGGGGCCTGAACCCGGCCCGCTGCCCGGTCAATTCGTTCACAGTCGCGCTGGCTGAGGATGAGGTGTCCTACCGCAGCCTGCTGCGCGGGGCGCGCTCGTTCCCGCTGATCAAGCTCAAGCTGGGCAGCGGCGACGCGCAGAACGACCTCGAACTGGCGCGCAGCGCCCGCGCCGAGCTGCCGGGCCACCGCCTGTGCGTTGACGCCAACAGCGCCTGGACGGTGGAGCAGGCGCTGTGGATCATCCCGCGCCTGGCCGAGCTGGAGCTGCTGTTTGTTGAACAGCCGGTGGCGTGGGCCGACTACGACGGCTGGCGCACGCTGCGCGAGCATCTGCCGCCGGGCCAGCCGCCGCTGATCGCCGACGAGTCGGTGCAGGGCCTGGCCAGCGTCTTGCCGCTGCGGGGGCTGGCGGACGGCATCAACATCAAGCTGGCGAAGTGCGGCGGCCTGCACAGCGCGCGCCAGATGATCACGCTGGCGCGCGCCTTCGGGATGCGCGTCATGCTGGGCTGCATGGTGGAGAGCAGCGTCGCCGTGACCGCCGCCGCGCACCTGGCCCCGCTGGCCGATTACGCCGACCTGGACAGCAACCTGCTGCTGACGAACGATCCGTATGTGGGGGTGGACAACGCCGGCGGGCGTCTCGCGCTGCCAGGTGCGCCCGGCCTGGGCGTGCGGCGGCGGGGATAGCGCCGGGCGGCGGCCTTACAGATAGATCACCGGCACGCCTTTGAGCTGCCGCGCTTTGGCGGCGGGCAGCGCCACCAGCGGCGACTCCTCGCGGTGGTCCAGCGCCAGCGTCGTGAACGGCACGATGCGCCCCTGGCGCGCCGCCGCTGGCAGCGGCATCAGCGCCAGCTTGATTACCAGCGCCTCAGTCACGTCCCAGGCGCGCGGGCCGGTGTAGGCTTGCGCCAGCACAACCTGGCTGCTCTTTTTCATGGCGCGGCTCATCAGGCGCGCCCGCTGCGCCAGCGTGGGCAGGCGCTCCAGCGCGGCGCGCACCGGCGGCGGGTAGGCGCGCAGCCGCTGTTCCAGGCAGGCGGTGTACTCGCCAAAGTCCATGATGTCCACTACCGCGCGCCGCAGGCCGCCGCGCCCGCCGTCGTCGCGCTGGCCGGTGACGACGACCTCTGACACAGCCACGAAATCAGCCACCAGGAACGACTTAAGCGCGCGCGCCTCGGCGTAAACCGGCGCGTTCCAGCCCTGGCCGCGCGGCATGGCGCTGCGCCAGACGGTCTTGAGCACGTCATCGGCGAAACCGGCGACGGACGACGTGAAATCGTAGCCGCGCCGGTGGCCTTCCAGCACGTATTCGATCACCAGCCGGCGCACAGCGCGTCCGGCCTCAGCCAGCCAGCCGCGCGCGCGGGCGGATAGCGTCGAAGAACTGGCGCATAGCGTGCCTGACGCCTTTGCCGGTCATCAGGCTGCCCTCGTGCACCGACCACTTGAAGCCCAGCCGCGCCGCCAGCGCCCGCAGCCGCTTCTGTTCGTTGCGGTAGTGCTGCAAAATCTCGTCGAGCGTGGCCGTCGCGCCCCACAGGTCGCTCTTGTTGACGAGAATGTAAAACGCCTTCAGATGCCGCGCGCTCTCTGGCTCGTCCTCGATCATCTGCATGACGAAGTTGAGCGCGTCCTTTTGCAGGTGCACGTCGGTGTGGTCAATCAGGAAGATGATGCCGTTGGGCTGGGCGGTGCGGAACAGCTCGACCCAGTCGGTCTCCCACATGGCGTACTCGCCGCCCACGTCGCGGTGCGGCTTGAGCTTGAGGTAGCCGTCGCCAAGCTGGGCGCTGAAGTCGTCGATCACTTCGCCGCCCGCCGCCGTTGGGTCGGGTTCAAAGCCTTCGATTGAGCCGGCGTTGTGCTTCAGCCACTCGATCAGCGTGGTCTTGCCGGTCTGCCGCGCCCCCAGGACGATGAACGACACGCCGGAGATCTTCACGTAGAAGAAGTCCTGAACGGCGGCGACGCCTTCCGTTACAGTCCGGCTGACGGTAGTGATAGTCCCCAGGATCACCGTGATGAGGGTGTCGAAAATATTGCTCACGCGCTTCTGCCCCTTGCTTGACTGCGGTCTATGCTGTTTATACGCGCGCCGCTGGCAAACAGTTGCTGGCGGCGCGCGGCTTTCACCCGCCCAGCTCAATCACATCGAGCGCGAAGGGCAGCCGGGGCTGTATCGCCGGGACCACCAGCGAAAACGAGTCAAAGTTGGTGGCGTAGAGGCGGCCCGCCCGGTAGTCCACATCGCTCACGCCGCGAAAGCCCTCCGCCAGCGTGACCAACGCGCCAGCCTGCACCACAACCACGCGGTTCTGCGCCAGCGCGGCGGCGTAGACTGTGCCGTCGGGCGCGGCGGTTATGCCGTCAAGGCCGGGCGTGTCCGGGCGGCCCGCCTGCGTGTACAGCATTTCGAGCACCTGCCCGTCCAGGCTCAGGCGGTAGATGTCGTCCTGACGGCTGTCGGTCACCAGCAGCGTGTCGGTGCTGGCGTCGTAGGCCAGCCCGGTCGGCACGACGGGCACGTCGTCGGCGGCGGGCGGCGCCCACCAGACGGCCCCGGCGCTGCCGTCGGGCGCGAAGCGCAGCACCGCGCGGCGGCCCCGGTCGCTGACGTAGACGCGGCCTTCGCTGTCCAGCGCGATATCGTCGGGCAGCAGAAAATCGCCGTCGGGCGCGGCGAACATCGTGATCTGGCCGTCGGGGGCCACGCGCGCCGCGCCGCCGCCGGTCACCGCCAGCGCCGGGCCGCGCAGGTAAACGACGTAGAGCGTGCCGTCTGGCCCGGCCGCCAGCCCGCTGACCGCGCCCAGCGCGGCGCGCGCGCCGGGCAGCTCGCTGAGGCTGCCGTCAGGCGCGATGCGCCACAGCGCGCCGGTCACATAGCTGCCGCTGTACACGCTGCCGTCAGGCGCGGCGGCGACGCTGGCCGGGTAGGCGTCGGCATCGGGCAGGGCGGCGAACTCGCGCACGGTTACGCCGGGCGCTGCGCCCCGCGCCAGCGGGCGCTCGCCGGTGTTGATGATGAGCAGGACAGCGGCCACGCTGACCGCCGCCAGCAGCAGCCCAACCCCGCCGAACAGCAGGATGTACACGACCAGCCGCTGGCCCCGCCGCAGTGACTGAAGGCGTCTGAACATGCGTTATCAGCTCCATCTGTGCCGGCTGCGCCGGATACAAAGACAGCTTCCAGCCGCCGGGCTGAAAGCTGTACTGGTGACAGCGGAGAGGGCGGGATTCGAACCCGCGACGGTGTTACCCGTACTCGCGTTCCAGGCGAGCGCATTAGACCAACTATGCTACCTCTCCCCACACGGCTGATCTTAACACAGCGCGGCGGGCGCTTCAAGCGTGGGTCACGGCTGAAGCAGGCTGACGCCGGGCAGGTCGGGCCGCGGCGGGCGGTCCAGGTCGGCCAGAAAGCGCGTGACCTGCCAGGCAAACACGTCCGGCGCTTCGTGCTGCGGCAGCAGTCCGCAGCCCGACACCGGGATCAGCGCCGCGCCCGGTATCGCGTTTCTGATGCGCTCGGCTTCCTGGAGCGTGTTCACCTGGTCGTCGGCCCCCCACAGCAGCAGCGTGGGCGCGCTCGGCGTGCGCTGCGCGGGCGGCTCGTCGGCGGCGAAGGCGCGCATCAGCTCGGAGAACGCCCCCGCGCTGGCGTGGGCCTGCGCCAGGAAATCGGCGGTCAGCACCTCCTGCACGTGGACGGCGCGGCGCAGCTCGCCGGGCAGCAGCGTAGAGCGCGCCACAAACTGGAACGCGCCGCGCCCCAGCGCCGGCTGCTGCGCCAGCCAGCGCATGAACGGCGGCACACTGGGCAGCGAGCCGCCGTTGACCAGCACCAGCGCGCGCACCCGGTCCGGCTGGCCGGCGGCGTACAGGCGCGCCAGCAGCGCCCCCAGCGAGCTGCCGACGACCGCCGTCGGCGCGACCTCCAGCGTGGCCAGCAGGTTTGCCAGCCACGCCAGCAGCGTGTGCGTGCGCATAACCGGCAGCGGCGCGCTGCCGCCGAAGCCGGGCAGGTCCGGCGCGATCACCAGGTGCGTCTCGGCCAGCGCGGCCAGCGCCGGCCCCCAGCACAGGCTGGCCCCGCCGACCGCGCCGTGCAGCAGCAGCAGCGGCGGCGCATCGTCGGCGGGCGCGCCTACCCAGAAATAGCGCACCGGCAGGCCGTTAAGCGTAAGCTGCTGTTCAGTGAGGCTCATCGGTCAGGGTCTCGGCTATAAACTGGTGCTGATAAAGCCAGCGCACAAGCTGGTCGTAGGACGGCTCGGTGATGAGCGCGCCCCGGTCAATGCCGCGCGGGCTGGCCCCTGGCGGCAGGGGGGCTGGCGGGGTGATGGGCAGGCCGTCGCCGGCGCTGACGACCAGCGTGGGCACGGACGCAAACCCGGTCCAGGCGAGAACGCGCTGGCGGGCGTCGCCGTCGGTGTCAATCATGATTTCGCGGTAGGGCACGGCGTAATCGGCCAGCGCCTGCTTAGCCAGCGTGACCAGCGGGCAGCCAATTGAACGGGTGTACAGCACCAGTTCGCGCGTCACGGCAGGGTCAGAGGAAGCCATAAGCTCTCACATCCATTCAGGAAGCTGAAATACGCTGGCAGGCTGCGTTCATGGCTGGTCGGCGGCTGGCAGCGCCCGCCCTGGGTCCAGATAGCAGATGATGCCGTCAACGATGCCGGCGGCCAGCGTATCCGTCTGGTCAGTGAGCAGCGCGCGGTCCGCCAGCAGGAAGCCCAGCTCGATGATGGCCGCCGGCGTGCGCGGGTGGATCTCGCGGAACGTGTGGTAGTCGGTCATATCGGGCGTGACGCCGTCGCGCCGCTGGAGGCCGGTGGCCGCCTGATAATGCTGGGCGATGCAGTCCACTAACAGATCGTCGTTGCCGCGCGCCGTGATACGGGCGGCGGCTGCCGAGATCAGATAGCCCGACACCACCTCGCCGGGGTACGCCTGGCAGGTGTTGGAGTGGATGGACACCAGCGCTGCCGCCTGGTAGTTTTCCAGGCGCGGGTCGAACTCGTCCAGCAGATCAACCGAATAGCCCAGCGCGCGCAGGCCGCGCACGACGCCCTGCGCCACGTTGAAGTTGACGCTGGCCTCGGCCAGGCCGTCCGGGCAGACCGCGCCGGGGTCGCTCTCCGGCCCGCGATGCCCCGCCACCACGCCGATCCGCTGAAACCAGTTGGGCGTCGGCTGGATGGTGGGGGCCGGCGCGGGCGGGGCGGCGGCCTGGGCCGCGCCCAGCTCGGTGCGGACGCTGCTGGCGATAAACTGCGGCGGCGTCCACCAGGTGAAGATGGTCGCCATCAGCCCGGCGGCGGCCAGCGCCACCATGAACGAGCGCAGCATGCCGCCCAGCACGCCGACAGTCGCGCGGCGGCGGCGCGCCCCGCGCCGTTTGATGCGCCGGATGCGCTCTTCCTCCAGCGCGGCGGCCCGCTGCTGATGGTCGTCAGCCGCGGCGGGCGGCGGCGCTGCCGACGGCGCGGGCGGCGGCTGCCGCGCAGGCGCGGGCGGCGGCTGCCGGCTGGACGCGACCTGGCGCATCATCTCAGTAAACGTCACCGACGCGGGCACGGCGGGCTGGTCGTCGGGCTGTGGGGGAACGCTGTCAGGCATAGGCGCTGGATTACCCTCTCTGCGCTGATTATCCCCGTTTTCACCCCGTCTGACAACAGCCGCCTCTCCACACGGGGCGGGGGCTGAGGGGTGCGGTTCGTGCGAGGGGTTAGGGGCAAAGCGCGCGGCGAGATATAATCGGGGGCACAGTTTGGGAAACAGACCTGCGAGAATGAACTTATGCGCGGATTAGTGCTGTTTATACTGCTGCTGACTTTAGGCGGGGCGGCGGTGGCCCAGGACGGCGGCGGCCAGCCCTGGTGGAACGCGCGCGTCTTTTACGAGGTTTTCGTGCGCAGCTTCTATGACAGCGACGGCGACGGCGTTGGCGACCTGCGCGGCCTGCTCGAAAAGCTCGATTACCTCAACACCGGCGACCCGGCGGCCAGCGGCGACCTGGGCGTGACCGGCCTGTGGCTCATGCCGATCATGCCCGCCGCCAGCTATCACGGCTACGACGTGACCGACTACTACGCGATCAACCCGGCGTATGGGACCGCTGACGATTTTCGCGCGCTGGTCGCGGAGGCGCACCGGCGCGGCGTCGCCGTGATTATTGACCTGGTGATCAACCACACGTCCAGCCAGCACCCCTGGTTCCAGAGCGCGCTGGCGGACGGGCCGCGCTCGCCGTACTACGATTACTATGTGTGGTCCGACACGCCCACCGGCAGCGGCTGGCACGAGGCCGGCGACCGCTACTATTACGGCTACTTCTGGAGCGAGATGCCCGACCTCAACTACACCAACCCGGCGGTGACGGCGGCCATGTACGACATCGCCGCTTTCTGGCTGGAGGAAATGGGCGTGGACGGCTTCCGCCTTGACGCCGCCAAATACATTGTCGAGAGCCGGGGGCAGGTCGAAAACACCGACGAGACGCTGGCCTGGCTGGCGGATTTCAGCGCCCACGTGCACGCCATCAACCCGGACGCGCTGGTCTTGGGCGAGGTGTGGTCGCCCGGCAGCGTGATCGCGCGCTACCTTCCCGACTCGCTGGACCTGGCGTTCGAGTTCGACCTGGCGGAGGGGATGGTTGCCGGCGCGCGCAGCGGCAGCGCGGCGGCGCTGGACGTGCAGACCCGGCGCGCGCTGCGCAATTACGCGCCGGGGCAGTTCGCGCCGTTCCTCACCAACCACGACCAGACGCGCGCCGCCAGCGAGTTCGGCGGCGATATGCAGCGGGCGAAGGCCGCCGCCGCGCTGCTGCTGACCGCGCCCGGCGTGCCTTTTCTATATTACGGCGAGGAAGTTGGCATGCAGGGGACCAAGCCGGACCCGCGCATCCGCACGCCAATGCCCTGGACGGCGGACGCGCCCGGCCTGGGCTTCACGACCGGCACGCCCTGGGAAGCGCCGTTCGCCGGTTTTGAAACCGCCAACGTGGCCGCGCAGGACGCCGACCCGGCGGCGCTGCTCAACCATTACCGCGCGCTGATCGCCCTGCGCGCCAGCCAGCCGGCGCTGTACACGGGCGACACGCTGCAGGTCGAGGCGGACGCGCGCGCGGTCTACAGCGTGCTGCGCTACACGCCCGACGAGGCGCTGCTGGTGATCGTCAACCTGGGCACGGAGACCGTGACCGACTACACGCTGACGCTGGCCAGCGGCCCGCTGGCGGGCGCGCCGGCGGCCAGCCTGCTGTGGGGCGCGGGCGATGTCAGCGCGCCGGCTGTCAACGCGGCGGGCGGCTTTGACGCCTACCGCCCGCTGGCGGCGCTGGCCCCGCACGGCAGCTATGTTGTGCGGCTGGCGAACTAAACGCTCACGGGAATTTGACCTGCGCCAGGTCAAGCGCCGGGCCGTCCTTGCACGCCAGCGCGACCGCGCCCTGCTGCAGGCGGATCATGCACGCCTGGCACGCGCCTGTCCCACAGGGCAGCGGCGGGCGGTACACGCCAAAGAGGTAGTTTTTGGGGATGTCGGCGCGCACAGACTGGAACATGTCCCACAGTTGTTTGAAGCGCCCGTTTTCGTCGTCGGGGTGGACGACGGCGAACACCTGGTCGGCCAGGCCAACGGTCATCACGCGGTCCGGCCAGTTGAGGTCAGCGCCGCCGCGCACAACCTCGACTTCCGGCGGC
Organism: Anaerolineae bacterium; assembly: GCA_048499435.1. Taxonomy (GTDB): domain Bacteria; phylum Chloroflexota; class Anaerolineae; order Aggregatilineales; family Phototrophicaceae; genus DAOTWC01. The sequence continues at coordinate 671,467 of JASNZW010000001.1, read as the reverse complement.
AGGTGGGTCGTGCTGTAGTCGGCGGCGCTGCCCAGCAGGATCACGGTAACGCCGGTCTGGTTGTCCAGCAGCAGCGGGATCATGGGCAGCAGCGCGGTGGGCGGCGTGTCGTAGGCCGCCAGCAGGACGTTGCGCAGCGTGCGGCGAAAGCGATACGGCTCGCCCACCGGGCCGAGCACGTCCAGCGTCTGGCCCGGCTCGTAGACGCTGGTGGCGGGCCGTTCGACCAGCGCTGACGCGCCGCTGAACTGCACCGGCCACCACTGCTCGCGCAGGTATGGGTCCCAACCGCTGCCGGTGCGCACCAGCAGCGTTTGCCCCGGCAGCATCTCGGCCAGGACGGCGGGCAGCGCCAGCTCAACGTGCTGCACCTGGGCGTTAACGCTGCGCACGCGCTGGATAATCACCTGGGTGTCGTACATCTTCGTCAGCCCCCTGTGCTGGCTGGGGGCACGCAGGGCCGCCTGCCGCACCCGCTTTTTTTGACATATCCTGAAATGCGAAGTACATTGTGACCACGCAAAGATGGTTTGTATATAACTATATAGGACCATCGGCTCATAGGTAAAGTGGGCGGCGTTTTCGATTTAGGTGTTTGTAACAGGAGGAGCAAGTATGGTGAAGCGAATTACTATCGTCGTGCTGCTGGCGCTGGTCGCCCTCAGCGTGGGCACAGCCGCTGCCCAGGACGCCGGCGCCCAGCTCGGCCCCATCACCCAGCGCGTGCTTGATCGTGGCGAGCTGATCTGCGGCGTCAACCAGGCCGTGCCCGGCTTCGGCCTGCTGGACACCAACACCGGTGAGTTCAACGGCTTTGACGTGGACTTCTGCCGCGCCTTTGCCGCCGCTATCCTGGGCGATTCGACGGCTGTCTCGTTCCGTTTCGTCACTGGCTCTGACCGCCAGGCTGTGATCCAGAGCGGCGAGATCGACGTGCTCTCGCGCAACACCACCTGGACGCTGAGCCGTGACACGCTGTGGGGCGTCACCTTCGCGCCCATCACCTTCTACGACGGCCAGGGCATCGGCGTTCCGGTTGCCAGCGGCGTCGAGACCATGGAGGACCTGGACGGCGGTTCGATCTGCGTGCAGAGCGGGACGACCACCGAACTGAACCTCACCGACGCCATTACCTCGCGCGGGCTGACGATTGACATCCAGACCTATCCCGACGCCGACTCCACCTGGACGGCCTTCGAGAGCGGGCGCTGCGATGCCTGGACGACGGACAAAAGCGGCATCATCGCCTTCCATGCCGGGCGCGCGGCTGACCCCAGCCTGTACAAAATCCTCGATGTCACGCTGAGCAAGGAACCGCTGGCCCCGCTGGTGCCGCAGTCTGATCCGCAGTTTGCCGACATCATCACCTGGACCGTTTTCGGCATGATCCAGGCGGAAGAATTCGGCATCACCAGCCAGAACGTGCGTGACTTCCTGACCAGCGACAAACCCGAAATCCAGCGTCTGCTGGGTGTGGGCGGCAACGACGCCGGTAACTACCTGGGCATCGCCAACGACTTCATGGTGACGGTGATCGAGCAGGTGGGCAATTACGGCGAAGTCTACGCGCGCAACCTGGGCGTCGCGCCCTTCAACCTGGGGCGCGGCCTCAATGCCCTGTACACCAACGGCGGCCTGCTCTACGCCCCGCCGTTCCGCTAAAGCGCAGCCCGGTTCACAGCGCCGTCTGCTGAACTGAGCCGTTTATAACCCCTGCCCCCGGCGGCACACCTGCCGGGGGCAGGCAGCACACCCGCGAAAGGAGCGCCGCCAGCGTGCCCACCCGAACCCCCCGCAGCATCATACCCGCGTTTCTGCGCGATGTGCGCGTGCTTCAGGTTAGCGGCCAGGTGCTTTTCGTCATCTTGATGGTGTTCCTGTTCTCGCAGCTAACCGCGACCGTTGGCGGGCGGCTGGAGGCCAACAACCTCGTCCCCAACTTCACCTTCCTGCAAAACCGCGCCGGTTTCGGCATCGGCGAGTCGCCCGCGTGGTATTCGGGCGACAGCACCTACCTGGAGGCGTTCCAGGTGGGCGTCATGAACACGCTGCGCGTGGTGGTGATGGGGCTGATCCTCTCGACGATTCTCGGCGTGCTGGTCGGCATTTTCCTGCTCAGCAGCAACTGGCTGGTCCGCACGATCGCCCGTGTCTACGTAGAGATTCTACGCAACACGCCGCTGCTGGTGCAGTTATTTGTGTTTTACTACGTGGTCGTGTTCAGCCTGCCCACGCTCAACGAGGCCATCACGATCCCCAGCGAGGGCGTGTTCTTCTTGCCGCTGCGCCTGCTGCTCTATGCGGCGCTGTGGTTTGGCGCGCGCCGCGCGCTGCACCACAACCCAACGGATGATCAGCGGCGGGTCGCGCTGCTCGCGGGCATTGTGGCGGCGGTGGTGACGACCGAAGCGGCCTTCTGGCTGGCGTATAACGTGGACGGCTGGCAGGATATTTACGGCGCGGGCGCGCTGCTCAGGCCGCAGTTTCTGGTTTACGTCGGCGTCAGCCTGCTGCTGCTGGCGGGGGCGGCGCTGGCGCTGCCAGCGCGCTGGCGGCCGCTGGCGACAGGCGCGGCGGCGGGGCAGCTTGCCGCCGGGCTGCTGTTCTACCTGGGCATTATGCCCAACGCCGCCCTGCGCTTTGAGGTCTACCCCTGGTTCTACATCAGCATTCGCGGCTTTGTGCTGCCCGAAACGCTGACGACGGCGCGCTTCCCGCTGTGGATGGCGTTCGTCGGGCTGGGGCTGGCCGTGGCCGGCGCGATCTGGGTGTACGGCGGGCGCCTGCTGGAGACAACCGGCCGCGTTATCCCCCGCGCGCGCTATGCCCTGCTGGCGGCGGTGGGGTTCGCGCTGGTGGGCTGGCTGCTGGTGCGCGCCGCGCCGCCGCCGCAGGTGGTCTCGCTGGTGCAGGGCGATCAGGTGGTGGCGGCCCCGCTGGACCAGGCCCGCGCGGAGGGCCTGCTCACGACCGCCGACGAACAGCTCTACAGCACAGCCCCGCTGCTGGTGCTGCGGCCGCAGCGCCAGGGCCTGCGCTTCAGCACCGGCACGGCGGTCTCGCCGGAGTATATGGCGCTGCTGCTGGGGCTGGTGGTGTACACCTCAGTCTTTATCGCCGAGATCGTGCGCGCCGGCATCCAGGCCGTGTCTTACGGGCAGATCGAGGCGGCGCGCGCGCTGGGCCTGAAGACCAACCAGGTGCTGGCAGCCGTGATCCTGCCGCAGGCGCTGCGCGTCATTATCCCGCCGCTGGGCAACCAGTACCTGAACCTGGCGAAAAACTCCAGCCTGGGGCTGGCGATCGCCTTTGCGGACCTGTTCCAGGTGACCAGCACCATCATGAATCAGTCGGGCCAGTCTGTCACCGGCATCACCATCGTCATGATCTCGTACCTGGTGCTCAGCCTGGTGATCTCGGCGGGGATGAACTGGCTGAACGCGCGTTTCCGGCTGGTAACGCGGTAGGGGGAATTACAACAGATGACCACGCGCGACCCTGAATCCTTCAACCGTGTCTACGCCGACGAGCCGCCGGTCGAAGCGCCGCCGCAGTTGGTCGTTGGCCGGCTGGCGTGGGTGCAGAAGAACCTGTTCCGCTCGTGGCTCGATACGCTGCTGACGCTGGGCAGCAGCGTTCTGATTATCTACGTGGTGATAACGTTCGTCACGTGGTCGGTGCGCTGGGCCAACTGGTTCGCCGTCACCTTCAGCCTGCGCCAGTTTATGATTGGCCGCTATGAGATCAGCCAGGAATGGCGGCTGGTGGGGATGGCGATTTTTATCGCGTTCGTGCTGGGGCTGGCCGCTGCCGCCTGGTCGCGCATAACCGCCGTGCTGGCGGCGCTGGGCGTGGTGATCCTGGCGCTGCTGTTCATTCTGCCGCCGCTGTTCACGCTGGCGCTGCCGCTGCCCACCGCCTACTACGTCGCCGGCAACGTGCCCATCGCCACCGGCTCGATCAGCCAGGAAGCGGAAGAACAGGTGGGCTTCATTGGCCGCGCCGGCGAGACGATCACGCTGCGCGTGGCCGTCGAAACCGCCCTGTCCGACACCGACCTGGCGCAGCTTACCGGCTTCAGCGACACCAGCGCCAACACGCTGCGCAACGCCGCCGCCAACCGGCTCAGCGCGTTAGCGCGCCAGGCGGCCATTGAGCGCCAGCTCGCGGGCGACGCCATTACATCCAACCAGCGCGAGCAGTTCGCGCGCGAGCTGGAACGGCTGGACCCGCCGCCGCCGATCACCGACACCTACGCGGTCAACCTGCGCCCGGTGGACGTCGCCATCCTCAACGCGGCGCTGGAGCCGGTGGCGCACGCCGCGCTGGACGCGCAGTCTGAGCCGTTCGCGGTGACGCTGCCGGCTGATGGCTGGTATGTGCTGCGCAAGACAATCGCCGGGGACGAGGCAGGTATCACGCTGCTGGCGAACGTCGGCATTTACCCGCTGCTGGAGTTGACGCTCACGCGCGCCGGCTCAACGCTGCCCGACGGCACGCGGGTTGCGCCGCAGCGCGTCAGCCAGTTCGTGCGCATGACCGATGGCTTTGTCGTTGAGGGCGGGCGGCCCGTCAGCGCGGGCGTGGAGCTGCCGTATGTCAACATCATCGAGAACCAGTATCGCGGCGACCGCGGCCTGAGCGATTACCTGCGCGTCTACCTGGGGCCGTTCCTGAGCGCGATCAACCTGCCGCTGCTGCTGCTGGCGATCAGCGGCGCGGTTGGGTATATCGCCGCGCGCCTGCTGGACCGGCGCTTTTCCAACGGCGAAAAGCCGCGCCGGGCCTCGCAGCGCACAGCGGCCTGGCTGCTGGCGGCTGTGCCGCCGGTGATGTTCGTGCTGGTGCTGGGCTTCAGCGGCAGCGCTATCCTGCCGCAGACGGACGCGCGCCTGTGGGGCGGCCTGCTGCTCACCGTGCTGCTGACGCTGGTCGGCATCCTCGGCTCGTTTCCGCTGGGGGTGCTGCTGGCGCTGGGGCGGCGCAGCCATCTACCGGTGGTGAGCGCCGCCTGCACGCTGTATATCGAGATCGTGCGCGGCGTCCCGCTGGTCACGGTGCTGTTCATGTCTATGCTGCTGCTGCCGCTGGTCAACCCGGCGCTGGCCGGGCCAGAGACGGCGGCCTACCGCGCGATGGTGGCGGTGCTGCTGTTCAGCGCCGCGTATCTGGCGGAGAACGTGCGCGGCGGCCTCCAGGCTATCCCGCCCGGCCAGGAAGAGGCGGGCAAGGCGCTGGGGCTGGCGGCCTGGCAGGTGACGCTGTTTATCACGCTGCCGCAGGCGCTGCGGGCCGTGATCCCGGCGCTGGTGGGCCAGTTTATCGCGCTGTTCAAGGACACGTCGCTGGTGGCGATCGTCGGCCTGATTGACCTCACCGGCATCGCGCAGGCGGTCGTGGCGCAGACCGAATTCCTGGGCACGCGCCGCGAGGTGTTTATCTTTATCTCCATCATCTACTTTGTGTTCAGCTACGTTATGGCGATGGTCAGCCGGCAGATCGAATGGAGCGGCTCTGGCGCGGCGCGGCGCATCTAGCGAGCAAACGCCGCCAGAACGCCAGCGCCCGGCATACGTGGGATATGCCGGGCGCTGTGCATAAGGAGAGCAGTTGTGCGGCCAGCCAGCCGGGAGGGGTATAACCCGCCTGGCGGCAGCGGTCTGGTGCGGACTTATTCGTGAATTCCTTCACAAGAAATCCTGCTCCCACTTTACCCCATGACGCGCTGTGCGGGTAAGTGCCGTCTGTCACCAGAAACGTGTGATGTTGCGGCTAAATCGCGCGGCGCTCAGCCGCCGCCCACGCTGAACGGAATCTCGTAAGGGGCCTGGAGGAAGCCGCCGCTGTGGTCCACCAGCACCAGGCGCATCCGGTAGCTGCCGGGGGCCAGCCCTGGCACATACAGGTTTTCAAGCTGGCCGTTGACCACGCTGTTCTCGTGCGTGGTTCCAATCGTCACCCAGTCGGCGAACGGCCCGCCGATCACGTCAATCTTGTAGAATTTGGCCTGGTCCGCCGTGAACTGGACTGTGCCGATGATCGGCGTTTCGGCGGTGAGGACCGCGCCGGGCTGCGGCGACGTGATAACCGCCGTTACAACCGCCGGGCCATAGCCGCCGCCGCTGACGAGCAGTTCGGGCTGGCAGGCGATGGTCGGCAGGAAGGCCAGGTTGTTCTGCCGGGCGAACAGCTCGGCGTCTACCGCTTCATCGGGCCGGTCTGGCGGCGCGATAAACAGCAGATACTGCGCGCCCACCGCGGCCGCGCTCAGCTCCAGCTCAATCGGCACCTGGCAGTAGATGGGCGTGGGCGGTTGTTTCTGGCCCGGCGGCACGCTGAGCATAATCTGGCTGGCGAGCTGCGGCGGCAGGCGGTGCGCCATCACGCGGAACACGCCCGGCTCGACCAACTGCAGATTCGGCCCGCTGGTGATGGGCGGCGGCGCAGCCGGCGGCGCGGGGTAATCCAGCACGCCGTCCGCCGTAGGCCGCCCGGCGGGGGTGTCCAGCACCCACTCGTTGACTTTCGCGGTGCAGTCGGGCGATGGGTCGGTCAGGCGGCTGACATCGCAGAACTGGCGCAGCGTCAGGCCGGCAGGGGCCTGCGGCTGGTCGCTGAGAAGCTGGCCGTTGGTGGCGAAGCTCGCCAGCAGGTCCGGGTTGGCGTAAATGCCGGTCATGATGGCGTTCCAGATGGGCGCGGCGCCGGTCAGGCCGGACGAATTGACCATTGGGTCGCCGTTGCTGTTGCCCACCCACACGCCGACGGCGACGTTGCGCGTGTAGCCGACGGTCCAGTTGTCCTTTACGTCGTCGGTCGTGCCGGTCTTGACCGCTGTGTACACGCCCGGCGTGAACAGCGGGCTGCTGCCGCCCATCGCGGGCGTGCGGGCGGCGTTGTCGGCCAGGATGTCGCCGATGACAAAGGCGATGCGCGGGTCCAGCACCTGCGTGCCGTAGCCGCCCTGGTTGACGGTGGCGGCGGTGGGCTGCCCGCGCGGGCAGGCGTTCTCATACTGGTAGAGGATTTCGTCCTGGCTGTTGACCACGCACAGAATTGACGTCGTCGGGACCAGCACGCCCTGGTTGGCGAACACGCTGTAGGCGCGCGTCAGCTCCAGCAGCGTGACTTCGCCGCCGCCCAGCGTCAGCGACAGGCCGTAGCGCTCCAGATCGCTGCCCAGGCTGCGCACGCCGAAGCGCTGCATAATCTCCAGCAGGCTGCCGACGCCCACGCGCCGCAGCGTGGCCACCGCCGGGATGTTGTAGCTGTTGGCCAGCGCGCTGCGGACGCGCATCGGCCCGTGAAAGCGGCTGTCATAATTGCGCGGCCAGTTGGACGGCACGCCCGGCCCGGTCACGGTCAGCGGCGTGTCCCACACGACCTCAGCGGTAGACATGCCCGCCTCGAAAGCCGCTGAGTAGGTGAACGGCTTCATCGTGCTGCCCGGCTGGCGGATGGCCGTCGCCACGTTAACGCGCCCGTCAATGGCGTCGTTGTTGTAGTCAGCGCTGCCCACCATCGCCAGGATTTCGCCGGTCAGCGGCATGGTCACGACAACCGCGCCGTTGCTGACGTTGTTGGCCGCCAGCCGCGCGATCTGCTCGCGCACGGCCTGCTGCGCCATCTCATTCAGGCGCAGGTCCAGCGTGGTGTACACCCGCAGCCCGCCGCGCGCGGTCTGTGTCTGGTCAAAGCCCAGCGCCGGCAGCAGTTGTTCGAGTTCCTGGCGGGCGAACACGGTGAAGTGCTGCGCGCGGAAGGGCACGTCTGGCTCGCTGAAGGCCAGGCCCTGGCGCTGCGCCTCGGCGCGCTCGGCGTCGGTGATAAAGCCGCCGCGCACCATCAGGTCCAGCACGGTGCGCCAGCGGTTATAGACCGCTTCCTGCACCTGCGGGTCGGGGTTCAGCGGGTCCAGGCTGGCCGGGGCCTGGGGCAGGCCGGCCAGCAGCGCTGCCTCGCCCAGCGTGAGGTCGCCCACGTTCTTGTCGAAGAAGGTGCGGGCGGCGGCCTGCGCGCCGTAGGCCAGGTTGCCGTAGTAAACCTCGTTGAGGTACATCTCCAGGATGTCGTCCTTGCTCTTGCGCTGCGTGAGCAGGATCGCCAGCAGGATTTCCTCGATCTTGCGGTTGAGGCTGCGCTCGGCCCGGTATTCCGGCTCGAACAGCACGTTGCGCACAAGCTGCTGCGTGATGGTGCTGCCGCCGCTCTCGCCTTTCAGCAGCCCGACGTATTGCAGCATGGCGCGGCCAGTGGCCGGCACATCCACGCCGATGTTGGTGTAAAAACCGCTGTCCTCAACCGCCAGCGTGGCGTCAATCAGGTTCTGCGGGATGTCCGTTAGCTGCACCGTCGTGCGCCGCCCCTCGTTGAAGGCCTCGTACAGCAGCGCGCCGTTGCGGTCGTAGAAGAAGGTGCTTTCAAAGCTCTGGTAATCGTCCACGCGGGCGACCTGCGCCTGAAGCTGGTGTTCCAGCCGCGTGCCCAGCGTCGCGCTGATGACGATCAGCACCAGCGCCAGCCCGCCGCAGAAGGTGGCCGTCAGCCCGCCGAACACCATCAGGCAGCCGGGTGTGCAGCCCAGGATGCGGCGGCGGCCCTGGCGGCGCACCGGCAGCGGCCCCGCGGCCTGTCGCAGCGGCGGCGGCGCATACGCCGGGGGCGGCTGGGCGGGCAGGGGCACAACCTGCCCGCCAGACGGCGCCTGCGGGCGCACCGCTGGCACGTTCACCAGCGTCGGCTGCGGCCCGCGATGGGCGGCCAGGTCGGGGTTCGGGTCCAGCCCGCCAGTTCCGGGCAGCGTCTGGCGCGGGTCTTCCGCTGCGCCGGGCGCGCGCGGGATGGGCATGGTCGGCAGGTCGTGCGGGCGGCGGCGCGGCGGCGCGGCGCTGAGCGGGCTTTCCAGCGGCGTCTCGTCGTCGTCCAGCGGGACGTCCTCAGCGGCGGGCGACGCTGGCGCGGCCGGCTGCCCATAGGCGATGGTGTCGTCGTCCTCGTCGTCAGCGCGCGGCAGGTGAAACGGCACATCGTCGTCCCAGGGCTGCGCGCCGCCGGCGTTAAATTCCTCAGGGGTGCGCTTGTCGTCGTTGTCGGGCATTCCGGTAAATCTCCACCTAGCGCGGGCCGCGCCGGGGCAGCCCGGCCTGCGTCAGCATCGTGCAAGGGTATTGTAGTGGCAAGCGCATAGAGCGTCCACGGCGGGAAGCACACGCCTGGCCCACGCGCAGGCGGCGCGGCGGCGGCAGGGGCGAACGGCGGCGGCTACGATTCCGTAAGCGTCCACAGCGCGCTCAGCAGGCGGCGGTCGCGCATGCTTACGCTGTAGAGCATAATCACCAGCAGGTACACCCCCGTGATGAGGAAGATGGTGAGCAGGTCCGGCTGGTGGAACTCCAGCAGGTCCGGCGCGATGTAGAAGCCCAGCAGCGTGAACACCATCAGCGCCAGGCCGATAGCGAACGTCAGCCGGTTGTCGCGGATAGAGCGCGGGCGCAGCAGGTCAATGCCGAACACGTTCCACAGCACCAGCACGCCGAACAGCGTGACAAACAGCGCCACGACGCTGCGCATCATGGCGGTGCTGCCGCCCGCGGCGAGGTACGACACGGCGCACAGCAGCGCCAGCGCCGCCGACGCCAGCACCGCGCCCACCAGCACATACTCCAGCACGTCGCGGCGAAAACGGACCATGCGCGCCGGGCGCAGCAGTTTGAACGCGACCAGCGTAGCGGCGATGTTCACCGTCCCGAACGTCACCCAGTTGATCTGGATCGGCGTGATGGGGAAGGGCAGCGCCATAAACCCGGCAAAGACGAACAGCAGCACGTTGTAGAAGGCTTTCACCAGGAAGATTTTGATCGTGCCGAAAATCGTCTGCGTGATCTCCGTGCCTTCCGCGAACGCGCGCGGCAGCGTGGACATGGCGTTGTCCAGCAGCACGATGTCGCCGATCTCTTTGGTGATCTGCGCGCCGTCGTTCATCACCACCGCCAGGTCGGCCTCTTTCAGCGCCGGCACATCGTTCACGCCGTCGCCGACCATCGCCACATGCTCGCCGCCGCCGCGCAGCGCCGCTATCAGCCGCCGCTTGGTCTCCGGCTCGATGCGCGCGAAAACTGCGCCGCTGTACGCCGCCGCCGCGAACTCGCCCTCGTTCATCGCCTGGAGCGCGTCGCCGGTGTAGGCCACGTCCACGTCCATGCCCGCCTGGCCGGCGATCGCTTTGACCGTCTCCAGGTTGTCGCCAGAGATCACCTTCAGGCGCACATTCTGTTCGCGGAAGGCGGCCAGCGTGTCCTGAATATCCGGGCGCACCTGGTCGCTTAACACCACCAGCGCCAGCGGCACGGCGCGCGCGATATCAACGTGGCCGTCGGCGTCGGGGGCGGCGGCGGTGTGGGCGAAGGCCAGCACCCGCAGCCCCTCGCGCGCCAGCGCTGCCGCTTCCAGGGCGCTTTCCTGGCCGCGCGGCTGCTCTGGGTTCAGCACCCGCTCCGGCGCGCCCAGGATCAGCGTTTCGTCGGCCAGCGCCAGCGCCGCCCACTTGCGCGCGGACGTGAACGGAATCTCGCGCACTTTGGTTACGCGGGGCGCGGGCATATCGGCCACGTGGCGCGCGACGGCGGCGGCCGTCCCGTTGAGGTTCGCCAGGTTATCGGTGTAGGCGCGCAGCCGGGCGCGCACATCAGACAGCGGCGCGTCGTTCAGCGGGCGCACCTCGGTGACGGCCAGCTTGTTCTGCGTGAGCGTGCCGGTTTTGTCGAAGCACAGCACAGTCACGTTCGCCATTGACTCGACCGCGTTCACGCGCCGCACCAGCGTGCGGTGGCGGCTGATGCTGATCGCGCCGATGCTCAGCGAGATAATGACGATCAGCACCAGGCCGTAAGGCACGATGCTGGTCACGAACACCACCAGGTTCTTGACCCGTTCCAGCAGGATAACGCCGGTGAGCGTGTTGGCAAACCACAGCATCGGGCCGCAGATCAGCATAATCAGGATGCTGATCTGCACGATCGCCAGGATGCGGCGCTGCGTGGGCGTGAGCGGGTTCTTGTACGCTTTGGCGGCGGTGGCGAGCTGGTTGATCGTGCTGCCGCGGCCCACGCGGGTCGCTGTCATGACGCCGCTGCCGGCCAGGCAGAACGAGCCGGAATACACCTCAGCGCCCTTGTCCTTAAGCACCGAATCCGACTCGCCGGTCAGGTGCGACTCGTCCATTTCCAGCGCGTCGGCGGCCAGCACGCGGCCATCCACCACCAGCCGGTCGCCAGGGGCAAGCGGGATCACATCGTCCTTGACAAGCCGGCGCATCGGCACTGTGGTCAGCGCGCCGTCGCGGTAGACCTTCACTTCCTGCTCGGCCAGCGCCGCCAGCCGGTCCAGGCGGCGTTTAGCGACGATTTCCTGCACCGTGCCCAGCAGCGCGTTAGTCACCACGCTGAAGCCGGCGAAGAACGCGACCGCGTATTCCTCAAAGGCGATGATCACGCCCAGCAGCGGGAATAAGATCAGGTTAAAGATGTTGAAGATGTTTTCGCGGATAATCTGCCAGTAGGTGCGCCCGACGTGCGGCTGATAGCTGTTGTCCTCGCCGCGCGCGACGCGCTGCGCCACCTCGGCGCTTGTCAGGCCGCGCGGCGAGGCCAGGCTGGTGGGGGGTGGTTGGGCGATAGCAGCTTCGTCACGCATAGGCTTATCTGTCACCAGGGCTGAGCTTCACCGGCGCAGACTATACCACACATTTACGCGCCATTGAAACGTGCGATTTTCGCCCGCCAGCGGCTTTGTTAGGCGCGTGTATGGACCGCGCAAGGCCGCGCGTTTATTGTGAGAGTTGCACCAGATTATCCACAAACCCTTCGGAGTTATTCTGTGGACATTCGGCATTATTTCAGCGCTGTTCAGGCGCTGCTCACTGACATCCCCTTCGACGCGGTAGATGCCGTTGTGGAGCTGCTCGCGCAGGCCGCGCGCGATGGTGTCACGGTTTATATCTGCGGCAACGGCGGCAGCGCCGCCACCGCCACCCACATGGCCTGCGACCTGGCTAAACGCCCGGTTGTGCCCGGCCAGCCCCGCCTGCGCGTGATCGCCCTCACCGACAACACCGCCCTGATGACCGCCCTGAGCAACGACATGAGCTACGACGAGGTGTTCGCTGAGCAGCTTCGCCCGCTGGTGCGCCCCGGCGACATCGTGATCGGCATCAGCGGCAGCGGCAGCAGCCGCAACGTGCTCAACGCCCTGCGCGTCGCCCGCGACGCCCGCGCGGTCACTGTCGGCTTTTGCGGCTATGACGGCGGCCAGCTCAAGGCGCTGGCTGACTACCCGGTGCACGTCCCCTGCAACACGATGGCGATGGTTGAGGACGTGCATCTGATGCTCGAACATGCCATTTGCGAACGGCTGCTGGCGCGCAACCTCCAGGCCAGCTAGGTGCATACCAATGGTCGCGTCTAGAAACCTGCCCATGACCAGCAGCGCTGTGCCCACCGGCGCTATTTTCCTGGACCGCGACGGCGTTATCAACCGCAACCGCGACGACCACGTGAAAAGCTGGCGCGAGTTCACCTTTATGCCAGATGTGCTGGCGAGCGTCCGCCGCCTCACGGCCACCGGCCTGCCGATCTTTATTGTCACCAACCAGGCGATCATTAACCGGGGGCTGGCGTCCGAGGCCGACGTGCTTGAGATTCACGCCCGGATGACCGAGGCCATCGCGAAAGCTGGCGGCTCGGTCACCCGCGTTTATCACTGCCCGCACGACACGCACGAGAACTGCGACTGCCGTAAGCCCAAACCGGGGCTGCTGCTGCGGGCGCAGGCGGATTTCAACATCGACCTCAGCCGCAGCTTTATGGTCGGCGACGCCTGGACCGACGTGGAAGCCGGCCTGAGCGTGGGCGCGCGCAGCATCCTGGTGATGACCGGGCGCGGCCAGCGCCAGCTCGCGCAGACGTGGTCGCGCTTTCCGGTGCGCTTTGGCGCCGCCTGTGACCTGATCGACGCCACCAGCATGATCCTGGCCGCGCTCGACCGCCAGGAAGCTGACTCCGCACCGCGCCTGCGGCGCGCGTTTCACATGGCGCTCAACCCACAGGAACTCACCGTTTTATAACGGTCTTAAGGCCGTTGCCCGCCGGTCAATGCTATAGTAGCAGCAGTTGTAAAGCTCCGCTGGCGCGGTTTAACGGGGGATAGAATGGGCATTGAAGTTTCCTGGTATAACGACGATCACACGATCCTGCTGGAAACGCTGACGGGCAAGTGGCTGCTCGAAGATTATTATCGGATGGTGGACGAAGCGGCGGCCCTGCTGTCCGCCACGCCGCACACGGTGCACATCATCGTTGACACCTCCGCCAGCGGCCTGCCGCCCGCCCAGATGGTCAGCGGGATGCGCTACGCGCTCAAGAAGATGCCCGCCAACCAGGGTGTGGTCGCGTTCATCGAGCCAGGCACGTTCGCCAAGACGCTGATCGAACTGGCGAAGCGTTTCTCGCCGCTGACGACCGGGGACCTGTTTATCGTCACCACTCACGAGGAAGCGCTGGCGCTGATCGCGCAGCACGGCGCCGCCAGCAGCGACATATAACGGCAGCCAGGGGCGCGCAGCTATGGGCATGATTCAGGAACTTCGCTATTACCTCAAGAGCCAGTCTACCAGCGTGCCGCGCTACGCTGTCGAGCAGGCGCTTATGACGCTGCTGGGCGGGCTGCCCAGCCTGGTGGGCGTGGGGCTGCGCGGCATCGCCTACAAGGCGATCTTACGGGCGGACGGCCTGCCGATTATCGAACACAACGTGCGCCTGCTGTGCCCGGCCAACATCCGCCTGGGCAGGCAGGTTTATCTTGACAGCCAGGTGTACCTGCACGCGCTGCCCGCCGGCATCACCATTGGCGACGGAACCAGCCTGATGCACGGCACGATCTTCCACGTGTTTAACTATCGTGACCTGCCGCACGCCGGCATTTTCGTGGGCCGCAACTGCTTCTTTGGCGAATACACCTGTATCCGGGGCCAGGGCGGTGTGCGCATCGGCGACGGCGTCTACACCGGCACGCAGGTGCAGATCGCCGCGGTTAACCATGTCTACGCGGACCCGGACGTGTTCATCAAGGACCAGGGCATCACCGCCGAGGGCATCACCATCGAGGATGATGTGTGGCTGGGGTCGGGCGTGGTGGTCGTGGACGGCGTCACGATTGGCCGGGGCAGCGTGGTTGGGGCGGGGGCTGTCGTCACGAAAAGCCTGCCGCCCGGCAGCATCGCCGTCGGCGTGCCGGCGAAGGTCGTCCGCGACCGGCACGAGGCCGCCGCCGTCCGCCAGCAGGTGGCCGCCCAGGTGCATTACGGCGCGCTGGAAAACCTGCGCTCAGGCTGACGCATGTACGACTGGATCGCCGACAACCTGTTCGGGCGGACGCTGCGCCTGCGCCGCGCGGAGATCGCCGCGCGCTGCCCGCTCTTTAGCGCGCACGACAGCCATTTCCTGCGCTACCAGTTAATCCCTGTCGCGCGCGCGCCGGGGCCGGCGCGCTGGCAGCGCGCCCTGCTCACGGTCGAAAGCGACGGCATCCACCTCTACCCGCGCAGCGCGAAGATGGACGTGCACGTCCATTTTCCGACGCTGTGCTGGTTTGGCCGCCCGCAGAAATATCACCCGGACGACAACGAGCTGTGGCTGCACAGCGCCAGCGGCGGCGGCTGGTATCTGCTGAAGCTGCGCCTGCCGCAGTATCACACCCGCCTGCTGGTGCGCGCGCTCAAGCTGATCGCCACGCCGGAGCAGACCAAAGCCTACCGCCGCCAGCGCCCCTACATCCACTACGGCCCGGCGCCCGCCGCGCCCGCTGTGCAGGACATTCACGGGGCCTGGGACGTCGCCGCGCAGCCCGGCCAGCTTTACGTTATGCCGGCAGCGCTGGTGCTGTTCGCCGCCGATGGGCAGGTTGAGCGCGCGCTGCCGCTGGAGCAGATTCAGGGCATTGAGGTCATGCCGCGCCTGGACGCCCCCGGCCAGGGCGGCGTTGTGCGTTTTCGCGTCACCGGCCCGCCGGCGCAGATGCTGGCCTTTGCCCTGCCAGACTACGCGCCGCTGGGCGCGGCGCTGGCTGAGGCGGCCTGGCGCAGCCTGGAGGAACCGCCGACGTTCTACGGCGGGAAAAAGGCCGCCGACGAGGACGATTAGCCCCGCGCCAGCCGCCGGCTCAGCGGCGAAACGCAGCTCACCCGCAACAACCGGCCGCTGCTGCCGTATAATAGGCGGAAATGGTTGGCGCAGGGGGAATCCCGTGGAATTTAAAAACGTCGTGGTGCTGGCGGGGGTTATCATCGTCGCGCTGATCGTGCTGGGCTTTCTGAGCACGGTCCTCAACGCGATCGTGCCGCTGACGATTGTGGCGGTGATCGCGTTTGTTCTGGGGCGTATGTCGAACCGGGTGAACCTGGTCGCGGCGGCGGGCCGCCTGATAAGCGGCGTGACCAGCCGCCGCCCTGCCGCCGCTGCGCCGGCGGCCAGCGTCCAGGCTGCGCCGGCGGCAGCGGATGAGCAGGTCGCGCGCGAGGCTGAGGCCATCAAACAGCGCCTGAGCGCGCCGGAGCAGGAAGCAGCGCCCCCGCGGGAAGATTTTGCGATTCGCAGCGAGGCCGAAATCCTGGCCGACATGCGGCGGCGCGAGGCGGAGATCGCGCAGAAGCAGGCCGCGCCTGCCGCTGATGACGTGGCGGCGGCGCTGGAAGAACGCCGGCGGCGCCTGCTGGGCGACCAGGCGGATCAACCGTGAAGCTGCTGTTCGCCGCCGCTTCGCTGGACCTGACCCAGCCGTTCAGCGCCACCCCGGCGTGGTGGCAGCTTCTCAAGGGGCTGTACGAAATCGGCGTGGACGTTATCGCCACGCCTTACCAGGGGCCGGCCATCGAGTCGCTGTGGTGGCGGGCGGAGCGCAACCCGGCGCGCTGGCAGGGCGACGCCTTCAAGGCCGCGCGCGATTTCTACCGCCGCGCCGTTGGCGACCCGCCGCCGGTGCAGATCGAGGACGCGCAGCAGGCTAACGCTGAGTCCGCGTCTGACCGGCTGGTGCGCCGCGCCGCGCAGACGCTGATCGCGCCGCTGTGGCTGCGCCACCTGGACGCTATCCTCACGCGCCAGCCGGACATTGACGCGGTGATCTTCCTCACCGTGCCGCTTAACCACCTCAGCGGCGTCCCGGCGGAGCTGCAGCGCAAACACGGCAAGCCGGTCCTCTATTACGACGGCGATGTGCCCGCCAGCCTGCCCAACCTGCGCGGCTTCGCCAGCGGCTTTCGCATTTACCAGGGCGCTGACCCGGCGGAGTACACGGCGTTTATCAGCAACAGCCAGGGCGGCGCGGCGGCCCTGCGAGAGCTGGGCGCGCGGGCGGTGCACACGCTCTACTACGGCGCCGACCCCGACGTGTTCAGCCCGGTGGCCGTGCCCGCGCAGGATGTGGACGTGTTTTTCTACGGTCACGGGCGCGAGTACCGCCAGGCGTGGATCACGGACATGATCGCCGGGCCGTCACAGGCGCTGCCGGCGGCGCGCTTCGCCGTGCGCGGCACGCGCCTGGGCGACCTGGGCCGCGCCGAGACGCTGCCCTACCTCAGCTTCAGCAAGCTGCGCGAGTACGCCTGCCGCAGCAAAATCAACCTGTGCATTACGCGGCGGGCGCACGCCAGCGTCTATGGCTCGTCGTCGTCGCGCCCGTTCGAGCTGGCCGCGCTGGGCTGCTGCATCGTCGCTAACCCGTATGCGGGCGTTGAGGAATGGTTTGAGCCGGGCAAAGAGCTGTTCGTCGTTGAGTCGCAGACTGAAGCCGTTGACCTGTACCGGCATCTGCTGGCGCACGACGCCGCCCGCCGCGCCGCTGGCGAGGCCGCCCGCGCGCGCGTGCTGGCGCAGCACACCTTCCGCCACCGCGCCCAGCAGCTTGTCGAGATCGTGCGGGAATACGCTTAGCCGCGCCGCTGGCCGGCGGGTTAAAACGGCCCGTAGGTGGTGTCCCCGCCGGCGAGGATGAACGCCTGCCCGCTGGCGAGATCAACCAGCACGGTCCCGTTGGCGAAGCGCTGATAAATGAGGCTGCCGTGTTCTTCGGGCAGCCGCGCGTACCCCAGCGCGTCGCGCACGCCTTCGACGCCGAAATATACCGACGCCAGCGCGCCCTCCGGCAGGCGCAGGCCCGCCGGCGGCACGATGCCGGCGCTGCCAGGGTCCACCGGCGGCAGCTCGCGCGGGAACGTCCAGTAGCGCCCCGGCGCGATATAGCCGGGCGCGACAGCCCACACCGCGCCGCCCGGCTGGTAATACATCACGCCGCGCTCGAACACCTGAATCACGCCTGTAAACGGGATCGCCACCTCAATTGGGCAGCCGAGCGCGCCGCTGGCAACCGCGTCGCTGAGCCAGGCCGTCCCCAGGCGCTCATCCACCGGCAGGCTGGGGCAGTCCGGCGGCTGGGGCGTAGGGGGTTGCGCCGGCAGGCCGATCAGCGTGGGGTCAATCAGCGGGATGCCGCCCTGCGCGGCCTCGCCCTGGAGGAACACGCCGACGTACACCGTTGGCGTGGGCGTTGGGCTGGGCGCGGGCGTGGCGGCGGCGGCGCGCTGCGCCAGCAGCGTCGCTTGCGCCTGGGCGGCGTCCGGCGTGGGCGACAGATGGACCGTCGCCAGCACTTTCGCCTCAACCGCCGCCGCTGACGGCGGCGCGCTGCTGGGCGCGGCGGGGGCGCAGGCGGCCAGCAGCAGGGCGCCGATGATGAGCCTCGCCCCGCCCCGTGCGGGGAAGGGGAGTCTGGCGCGGCGGGGTAGGCGCGCGGCCTGGGGAAGCTGGAAGGCCCGGTTATTCCGCATCGCGCAGCCTCGCGTACAGATAAGTGTCGGCCAGCGCGCCGTCAGTGCCGCGCCGGTCGTGGCGCAAGTGTCCCTCGCGCGTGTAGCCGGCGCGCTCAGCGACAGCGCGGCTGCGCGTGTTGCGCGTGTCCATGCGGATCTCGATGCGCGCCGCGTTCAGCTTGTCGAAGGTGAAGGCGGTCAGGCCGCGCACGGCCTCGGTCATGTAGCCCTGGCCCTCGCACGACGTGCGCAGCCAGTAGCCCATCTCGAAACAGGGCACGTCCCAGTCAATGTGATGCAGCGAACAGCGCCCCAGCAGCAGGCCGTCGGCCTGGCGGATGAGCGCGAAATTGAGTTCCTCGCGCCGCAGCCAGCTTATCGCCGCCCGGCGCGCGTTCAGCTCGATGTCCGCCAGCGTGAGCCGGTGCGTCGCCCAGGGCATCCACAGGCGCAGGTGCTCCAGCGACTCAGCCACTGCCTCGTAAACGGCCCGGCCGTCGCCAGAGCGCACGGCGCGCAGCCGCAGCCGTTCGGTCTCGAAGGCGCTGGGGAAGTTCAGCAGCAGCGGGTTGGGTTCTGCCATCGCTCACTCAGCCTGCGCAGTTCAGCGGCAGCGCGTCCTCGTACACGTTCTCGAACGTTCCATCAGCCAGCGTGCGGTACAGCCCGTAGCGCACCGTCGCCGCCGCCGCCAGCGGCGGCAGCCAGTATGCGTCGCGCACCACTTCGCCCGCGCCCCACGTCGTCAGCGGCCGCCAGCCGAACACCGGCGCGGACTGGTCAGCCTGGGCCAGCAGCGCGCCCGTGCCGTCCAGCAGGTGCACGAACACGCTCAGGTCCTCGGTGGGCGCGGCGGGCGCGGCCCAGTCCACCGTCAGCGTGCTGCCATCCGGCGCGCACACCAGCCGGCGGGCGACGACGCTCACCGGCGCGCGCAGCGGCTGGGTCGTGGCGCGCGGCGCGGTGGCGACCTGCACCAGCCCCGGCGCGGCGGCGCTCAGGTAAACCGGCCCGCCCAGGCGCGCTGCCCACCAGTCTACCGGAAAAGTGTAGAACGTGAAATCTGGCGTGAGCAGCGGCCCGCGCGCCGCCAGCGCGGGGAGGTTGGCCTTGTGGTCGGCCAGCGTCACGCCGGGCAGCGCGTGCTGCACATCGCGGGCGAAACCGGCGGCGAAGTGGCGCGTGCCCCAGGGGATCAGCACTGTGCTGCCGGCGGGCGCGCGTTTGACCAGCGCGATCGTGTCCAGGCCGGTCGGGTCGGTTGTCAGCGCGCGGATGAACGGCAGGTTAGCGCTCACCAGCGCCGCGCCCAGCAGCAGGGCGGCGGCGGCCAGCGCGGCGGCGGCGGGCGTGCGCCAGCGCTCGGCGGCCCGGCGCAGCGCGCTGTCGGCCAGGAACAGCCAGCCAAACGCCGCGCTCAGCGTCACCTGCAAAATCAGCGCCGAGAGCGTGTCGCTGTACAGCAGCAGGTGGAACAGGTACGCCCCCAGCCCGGCCAGCAGCAGCGTCAGCGCCGCGCGGCGCAAACGGCGTTCGCGCAGGCCCAGCAGCAGCCCGGCCAGGCCCGCCAGCGGCCCCGGCAGCGTGAGGTCAGTCAGCAGCACGTCCGCCAGCATAGCGAAGTTGGCCGCCAGCGACGGCGGCGCGCCGATAAAGCGCGCGGCCTCCGTGCCGATGAACTGGTCCCACAGGCCGTCGAGCGTGCCGGGGTCGCCGTAAACCCAGGGCGAGCCGGCGCGCAGCGTCAGATAGACGTAGGGCAGCAGGCCGGTCATGCCGATAAGCAGGCACAGCAGCACCGTGCGCGCCCGGCCCCGGCGGCGCATGGTGTCGCTGACGGCGGGCCAGGCGGCGTACAGCAGCGCCGGGATCAGCGTGATCGCCGCCCGGTGGTGGCCGACGGCGACGCCGCCTACGAACGCCAGCCAGTACGTGCGCCCGCGCACCGGGCCGCGCCACAGCGCGATCAGCAGCAGCAGCGCTATCAGCAGCAGGCCGAATGTGTAAATCTCCGCGATGCTGTTGTGCACCCACACGCCGCGCGTCAGGCCGTAGAGCGCGGTCATGGCGGCGGCGGCCAGCGGCCTGCGCGTGAGGTGGACGGCCAGCGCGTAGATCAGCGCCAGCGCCGCCAGCCCCCACAGCAGCGAGACCAGCGCCGGGGCCAGCGCCGCGTCCGCGCCCAGCGCCTTCAGGAAAGCGGTCAGCAGGCTGCCGCTGATCACGTACAGCGGGTAGCCGGTGGCGTGCAGCGTGCCCCACACGTTCAGCACGACCTGCGTTTCGCCCACGTCAATCATGTAGTAGTGGTCGGCTCCGTTGGGGATTGTCTGGAGCGTGGCCAGGTAAAACGGCAGCACCGCAGCCAGCGCCAGCAGCAGCCCGGCCGCTGTGCCCACCCTGCGCCGGTTCGTTTTCATCGCAGCACCTCGATCTGCGCCAGCGGCACCGCGTCGCCCAGGGGCGCGCCGCCCGCGTCCGTGACTGACAGCCGGTCGCCGCTGCCGCACGCGCCCGCCGGGCGCGTGTCGCAGGTGTACAGGCCCACCGTGAGCGCGTACACGCCTGGCGGCATGTCCGCTGGCAGCGCGATGCGATAGCTGTCGCGGACAAACCCGTCACTGGTCCAGGTTTTTGTCGGCAGGCCCGCCGGGTTGAGCTTGTCGGCCTGCGCCAGCGGCGGCCCGCCCTGGCCGATGTGCACAAAGCTGGCGTAACCGTTCTCCAGCGGCGCGGCCGCATACCAGTAGAGCGTCAGCGCCAGCGTGTCGCCGGGGCGGAAGGCGGCCCCGCTGAGGTCATAGCCGACCAGGCGGATACTCTCGCCCAGGCGGAAATCCGTCTGCTGCTGCGCCAGCCGCGCCGCGCCCGGCGGTGAGTTTTCCCACATGACGCCTTCGCGCAGCAGCAGCAGCATGAGCGCCAGCGCCAGCAGCCAGCCGCCAGCGACGCCCAGGCGCAGCGGCGCGGCCAGCGGTGCTATGCGCGGCGCGGGGCGCGGCCGCTGCGGCGCGGCCAGCAGCGCCACCACCACGCCCGCCGCCAGCAGGCTGATGGCGGCCCCCAGCGCGCGCGGCGGCGTTGTTCCCAGGTACAGCGCCACGTCGTGTTCGCCCGCCGGCACATCGAACACGATCAGGCCGTGCGGCTCGCTGGCGCGCACGGGGACAGGCTGGCCGTCAACCTCGGCCGTCCAGCCGGGGAAAGCGTAGATCAGCGCCTCGAAGGCGAACGGCGCGGCGGCGGTCACGCGCCAGCGCTGCTGCTGCGGCCCGCCGGCCAGCAGCTCCGCTGTTACGCCGGGCGGAAAAACTTCGTGATGCGCGTGATCCACCGGCCAGCCGTCGGCGAAGTCGGCCAGCAGGCGCGGCGTCGGCCCCGGCTCAACGACGACAGCGCGCGGCAGGTACTCGTTCGAGAAGGTGGTCGCGCGCTGGTGCCCGGCCAGCTCAGCGGCGTGATAGGCTGCTGCCGACGTGTCGAGCGTGGGGTAATCCCACTCGTCAATATAGAGGGTGGGCAGCGCCAGCGCCACCGGCAGCGCCACGATCAGCGCGGCAGCCAGCGCCCCGGCCCGCGCGGGCAGCCGTTCGATCCACAGCGCGTTGAGGCCCGCCAGCGCCGCCAGCAGCGCGCCCGCCGGGCCTAGCAGCCGCCAGGGGAACTGGAGATAGGCCAGCGGCGGCAGCGCCGCCCACACCGCCTCCGCCTGGGGCAGCATCAGCGCGATGAGCAGCAGCGCCAGCAGCGCCAGGAACAGCGCCAGCGGGCGCTGGCCCGCGCCGCGCCAGCGCAGCGCCGCCGCCAGCCCGGTCAGCGCCAGCAGCCACTGCGCCACCCCCAGGTTGTAGCGGTTTTCCAGGCCGTTGAGCGCGCCGGCGTCCACGCGCGGCGAGAACGCCAGCAGCTCCGGCAGCGGCACGAAAAAGCCGCGATAATCGAGCTGGGCGACGGCGGTCAGGTTCTCCAGGCGGGCGGCGTCGCGCTCCGCCAGCACTGGCAGCCAGAAGAAGGCCGTCAGCGCCACGCCCAGCGCCAGCGCCAGCGGCGGCCCCGGCAGCAGACGGCGCGCCCGCGCCAGCTCCCACGTCACCCACGCCGCCACAATCGCCGTGCACACGACCGCCATCAGGTTGTGCAGCAGAATCAGCGCGGCGCTGCTCAGCGCGGCCAGCGCCAGGGCGCGCCCGCCGCCGCCGCGCAGCAGCCGGTCATAGCGCCACAGCACAAATGGGAACAGCGCCAGCGCCAGCAGCTCCGGCAGCACGCCGCGCCCGTAAGGCTCGGTGGCGACGAAGTACGGGCTGTAGACGTAGCAGACGGCGGCGATCACGCCCGCCAGCGCCCCGGCGCGCCCGCGCAGCCACAGATACATGCCCACGCCGCCGCCCACCATGCACAGCGCGATCACCGCGCGCGCGCTGTCCACCGCGCTCAGCCCCAGGCGCGCCAGCGCGCTGGTGATCACATACGTGCCGCCGGCGTAATACTGGAACAGCGGCGAGCCGTAGCCCAGGTAGAACGACTCCGCCCAGCGCGGCCACAGCACGCCCTGCGCCCAGGCGCGGTCCATCTCGGCGGCGCGGTAGATGTGATAGAGGATGTCCTCACCGTTGGGCAGGCCCGGCTGACGCAGCAGCGGCCACAGCGCCAGCAGGCACAGCGCGACCACCGCCAGCAGGCCGAAGTCGAACCGGGGGCGGGGCGCTGTGAGCGGGGCGCTGGGCAGAGGGGTCGTCGTCATGGCCTGTTCGCGTCTGTTTCAGTCCAGCGCGATTGTAGCAGACTTCGCCCACGGCGGCGTACCCTTATTCAGTTGGCTCCCGCGGCTGCCGCTGACGGCGGCTGGCGCCGCGCCTTATTTTGTGACCGTCTGGCCGACCGCCGTCAGCGCGTGAAACGTCATCGCGCGGAAGCGCGCGGCCAGCTCGCCGGCGTATTTGTTCACGTCAATGAACGGCAGGTGAAAGGTGTCGCGCCAGGGGCGGTGGGCCTCGTAGATGTAGACTTCCTTGGGGTTGAGCATCTCAACCCAGCGCGGGATGGCGTCAACGTCATCTGGCTCAACCGCGAAGAACAGCATGTCTGCGGGCAGGTTGTGGGCGACGCGCGCCACCTCGTCTGCCTTCGTCAGGCGGTGCACGCCCTCCGAGTAGTTGAGAACGGTTGTGCCGTCAGGGTAGGCGACGTGAAAGCCAAGCTGCGGCGCGTTCATCGGCAGCAGCAGCCCCTGCGTGCCGATGCGAACCAGGTCCAGCGGGTGCAGCAGAAGCTGGACGATGTAGGTCAGCTTTTCGCGCAGGCCGGGGGGCAGCAGCGGCATGTGCACCCAGATAAACCCGGTCAGCTTCACCCCGGCGATCGTGACGCTTTCGCCATCTTCGACCGGGTGGACATTTTCGGGCGCCAGCACGTTCTGCCGGTTGATGTGCTGAATGACATCGGCGGACGAGATCAGATGGATGTTCGCCAGGTAAGGCCGGGCTTCCGGCGCTTCCAGAAACGCCTGCAGCGACCCTGCGTGTTCAGGATGCCCGTGTGTCAGGCACAGAATGACGGTCGGCGCCTCGTTCAGAAGGTCCCAGGTCACGCCCTCGCCGAACAGGTCAAAGCCGACCAGCGTGTCAGCGTGCTTCAGCGTGATTCCCGACCAGTTGTGATACTGTATTTTCATAGGTAAATTCCTGTGGAGCGGGCACAGTGGTGCTGACGTGCATGTTCTTGATCAGGTGGCCGTTGAACAGCAGGCCCTTGATGAGCCGCGGCATGTGGCGTTTGAAAATGTACTGCGGGCGGTAGAGCTTGAGGCGCAGCATCGCCCGCAGCGCGATCCTGAAATAGTACTTCTGGATGAGCCGGTACATCTGCGGCGGCGTGAGGTTGGTGGTTGGGACAACGAAATGCGCCAGGTCATAGACTTCGCGGTGGTGAGTCGTGACCTGCCCCTGCATTTCCTGGTGGAAGCCCGTGCCGGGTAGGGGGGTCAGCGGCGTGAGTTCGGTCAGCGCGATATTGGGGTGCCGCCGGACATAAGCGTCAATCCGCCGGAAGTCTTCCTCGGTGTAGTCCGGCATAACCAGAAATCCGGCGCTGAGGCCGATGCCGTTCTTCGCCAGGATCGCGATCGCCTGCTCGTTGATCTCGACGCTTGACTTTTTGTTCACCTCGGTGATGCGCGAGTCGTCAACCGCCTCTAGCCCTGTCATCACCAACACCAGCCCGATGCGCGCCCATTTCGCGAAAATATCGGGGTTTTTCGCCACGCAGTCCGTGCGCGTGTAGGCGAAATAACGCTTCTTGATCCCCGCTTCGACGATCAGATCGTGCAGGCGTTCCATGCGTTTCACATCAATAAAGGAATGGTCATCACAGAACATGATGAAATCCTCTTTGATGGTCTTTAAATCCTCGATGATGAGTTCGGGCGCGCGGGCAATAAAGTGCCGCCGGGTGAAGTGCTGGCAGGAACAGAAGTTGCAGGGGAAGGTGCAGCCCAGCGACGTCTGGATTGAAGCGACTGAGTTCTCGAACAGGTAGAAGTAGCGCGACCGGTACTTAGCGGTCAGGGAACGGTCGGGGCGCGGCATGTGGTTGAGGTCGGTCGGCAGCGGGCGCGGCGCGGTGAGGTAAATCCCGCCCTCGCGCGGGAGGCCCAGCCCCAGGATATCCTCGAAGTCAAGCTCTTTTCTGCGGTCCCAGCGGGCAACGATCTCCCGGAAGGCGGGCACGCCCTCGCCGATCACCACCACATCAATAAAGGGCGAGTTGAACTCGTGCGGGCAGAGCGTCGCATGATGCCCGCCGACGATGGTCAGGATGTGCGGGTTAAATTCCTTCGCGGCCTTGAACACCCGCTGCGCGCTGTAGGTCTGCACCACCTGGGCGCTCGCCCCCACGATATCGGGATTGAAACGCCGCAGCGCGCCCGGCAGGTCGGTGTCCAGCTCCATGTCGAGCAGCTCGATCTCGTGGCCTGGAACGGACGCGCCGATGATCTCCAGGCCCAGCGGCTCGATCTTCGCCAGGTGCTTCAGGCCAACGGTCAGCTCACCGCTGGGCGGGTTAACCAGTAGAATTTTCATGTTTGCCGCCAATCCACAGAGACGGTGGTCAATGTAAATACAAACAGAGCGCAGGTTCGATCCTTTGCCATCACTCTTGATGGTAGCGAGATACAGGCGAATGTAATGTGACTCAAGTCACGCCGCCGCGCCGCCGCAACCCTGTTTGCTCGTGCGACTGCGGCGCAGCATGCCCGGTTCAAGCGCGTTTGCCTAAATGCCGCGGCGAACAGAGGCGGAAGCAGCGAAAATAACAAATTCAGGCGCGAAACGCGCCTGAACAGCCGGACTCTGCCGGTGAAGGAATGGCTGCTGACGGGGCCGCGCCCGCGCGCGGCCTCAGCTTTTAGCTGTGAAGCCGCGCTCTACCGCCGCCAGATTTTCTGACGGCGCGGCGCTAAAGGTCGCGGGCATTTCCCACGCATCCAGCGAGCGCAGATCAGCGCCGTCCCCCGCCAGGCGAATTTCGACGCCGCTCGCGGCCGTCGGGTAGAAGCGTGTGCTCATGCTGGTGCGGCCGTTAGCGATGACCTCAACAACCGAGCCGTCCAGAAGGATGCGAAGCTGCAGCGCCTCGTCTGCCGCTAGCGGGTGCGGCGCTTCCAACCGCGCTTTGCCAGCGACATCCTGCGACGCCCCCGCCTTGTGAATGGCGATTCGCTGGCTGTGCGCGTCATAGGCGATCTGAAGCGTCTCTTCGGGAAGCCCGCCGTAAGCCAGCTCCAGCCGGCCGGCAGCGCGGATTCCTGGCTCAAATGTGACAGCGATATCGAGCGCCAGCGTGTCTGCGGCCAGCGTAACGGGCTGGTCCAGCCGGCCGGTTTTAGCGGCATGGTGATGCCGCCCGCGGATGCGCTCCAGCTCAGGGACAGGCTCCATCAGCAGGCGGCCGTGCGCATCCAGGCTGAGAACGCGCGGGATCGCCTGGACACCCGCCCAGCCAGCGCGCTGAAGCGCCGCCTCGGAGCGTTCCTCGCGCAGCCAGCCGAACAGCACGCGCCGGCCCTGATCGTCAGCGAACGAAAGCGGCGCATAGAGACAGCCGCAGTCCAGAACGCCGGTTGTGACAGGCGTGAACTGCTGATTCCGGTATTCGCCGACGAAATAATGCACCGTGTCGGTTCTTGTCCCCGTGTGGGCCGAGATAATCAGAACCCACTGCTCGCCCAGCCGGAAGAAGTTGGGACATTCCCAGATAGCGCCGAGGCGCTGATCGTCGCTCGCCAGCAGCGGGTGGAGGTACTCCCAGTCGAGCAGGTTCGCCGAGCGATAGAGAAAGACGACGCCGCCAACATCCCGGATGCCGGAGCCAACGGCCATGTACCAGACATCGCCCTCTTGCCAGACGAACGGGTCTCGGAAGTCCTTTGTTTGCCGCGCCTGCGCCGGAACCGCGCTCAGCACCGGGTTTCGCGGGTTTTTCACCCACGTTTGAAGGCCATCGCCGCTGGTCGCCAGGCACTGCGTTTGAATCTCGTGGTGCTGCCCTGCGGTCGCGGTGTACACCAGCGTGGGAACGCCAGCGTGATTGACGGCGCAGCCCGAAAAGCAGCCCGACGCATCGGGGCCGCCCGGCGTGGGGGCCAGCGCGATAGGCTTGTCCGCCCAGTGGATCAGGTCCGCGCTGGTGGCATGGCCCCAGTGCATATTCCCCCACAGCGGGCCGGTGGGGTTGTACTGGTAAAACAGGTGATATTCCCCCTGCCATTGAATGACGCCGTTGGGGTCGTTCATCCAGTTGGACGGCGGCAGGAAATGATACCGCGGTCGGTGAGCGTCGGAAGCAAGCTGTTCCCGAAGTAACATGTCCAACTCACTGCTCCTTAAATGCAGGCACGAAAACGTTAAGCTATCATCCCCTTGAGATCGAGCGTTTCGGCATAGTGGCAGGCAACCTGATGCCCTGGCGTGACCTCGCGCAGCAGCGGCGTTTCCTGGGCGCAGCGGTCCGTCGCGTATGAGCAGCGGGGGTGGAAATAGCAGCCGGCTGGCGGGTTGGCGGGGTTTGCCACCTCGCCGCGCAGGATGATTCGTTCCTGCTTGCGGTTCGGCTGCGGGACCGGCGCGGCGGACAGCAGGGCTTCGGTGTATGGGTGGCGCGGCTTAGCGAACAGCTTCTTCGTGTCCGCGAGTTCGATCACCTTGCCCACGTACATCACCGCCGTTCGCTGCGAGATATGCTCGACCACCGCCAGGTTGTGCGCGACAAAAAGATAGGATAAACCAAAACGCGCCTGCATGTCTTTAAGCAAATTGAGAATCTGCGCCTGAATTGACACATCAAGCGCCGACACCGCCTCGTCGCACACGATCAGCTTCGGGTGGCAGACCAGCGAGCGCGCTATGCCGATGCGCTGGCGCTGGCCGCCGCTGAAGGCGTGCGGGTAGCGGCGCATGTACTCGTCGCTCAGCCCAACGAGCCGCAGCGTCTCGCGCACGCGGTCGCGGGCTTCCGCGCCTTTAGCGATTTTATTGTGGATCAGCGGCTCCATAACGATGTCCTGCACCGTCATGCGCGGGTCAAGCGACGAGTAGGGGTCCTGAAAGATCATGTGGAAATTGGGGCGGACAGCGCGCAGCGCATCCCCTTTCAGGCTGGTCAGGTCAACCCAGGTAGAGTCGTCAACCCGGAAATTGATCTCGCCGCGCGTCGGCTCAAGCGCCCGCACCACCATGCGCCCCAGCGTCGTCTTGCCAGAGCCTGACTCGCCCACTAACGCCAGCGTCTCGCCCTGCCTGACGTACAGATCAACATCGTCTACCGCGCGGACGTGCCCCACCGTGCGGCTGAGGAAGCCGCGCTTGATTTCGAAGAACTTGGTCAGGCCCTTGACCGTGAGAATCAGCTCACTGTCTGATTGGTTAGATTCGAGTCCACTCATCTTCCGCCTCAGCTTCTTCACTGTAAAGGAAACACCGCACGAGATGTCCCTGCTCATTTTCGGTCAGCGCGGGCACGGCCCGGTCGCATTTACCGGGTATCGCGAAGGGGCAGCGCGTGAGAAACCCACACTGCACCGGCGGGTCAAGGGGGATAGGCACTGACCCTTCGATAACTTCCAGCTTGTCAACGGTGCGCCCTGGCTGCGGAATCGAGCGGAGCAGTTTTTGGGTGTACGGGTGCATGGGCGTGCTGAACAGGCGGTCGGTGGTGGTCGTCTCCACCACGCGCCCCAGGTACATGACGTAAACGCGGTCCACATTCTCGGCGACGACGCCCATGTCATGGGTGATGTAGATCATCGCCATGTTGTCCTGGTGCTGTAGTTCTTTCATCAGCTCCAGGATTTGCGCCTGGATTGTCACGTCCAGCGCGGTTGTCGGCTCATCGGCGAGAATGATCTTCGGCTTGCAGCTCAGCGCCATCGCGATCATGGCGCGCTGGCGCATCCCGCCGGAAAGCTGGTACGGGTATTCGTCGAAGCGCTGCGCCGGGTTAGAGATGCCCACGCGCTGCAGCAGGTCAATCACATAGGTTCGGATGTCAGACTTGCTCAGGCTGGTGTGGATGGCGACCATCTCGGCGATCTGAAAGCCAATTGTGTGCACCGGCGAAAACGCGGTCATCGGCTCTTGAAAGATCATTGACATTTCGTTGCCGCGCAGGGCGCGCAGCTCGTCGGAGTCCGGTTTGAGCGCGAGGATGTCCACGCTGCTCTCATCCTTCCGCTGCAGCAGCGCGCGGCCTTTGACGATTTCGCCCGGCGGGACCACCAGCCGCAGCAGCGAGCGCGCCATCACGCTTTTGCCACAGCCCGATTCGCCGATAACGCCGATTGTCTCTTTGTCGGCGACCGCGAGGCTGACGCCGTCAACGGCCTTCAGAATGCCTTCATCGAGAAAGAAGTAGGTTTTTAAATCGGTCACCTCAAGTCGGTTCATTGTATGAGTCTCTGTCTGGTTGACGAAAGTTTTACTTTGAGCGTCGGCAGCTGGCTTTCGCGCGGCGGTGTTCATGTGCGCCGCCCCTGTTCATCCCGGATCCGGCGCATTTCTTCGGTCAGGCGCAGCGCCCGGCCAGGCGTTGGCGGCACGCGCTCGCGCAGCCAGCCGCCCTGATTATCTTTCGGAACCGCCAGCCGCTGCGCAGCCGGCGGCGGCGCGAACGCGGCGGTGGGTGTGCGCGCATACCAGTAAGCGACGCTCGCCATGTCGTTGGCAAGGTGGTTGCCGTGCCCATGTTCAATTGTGACCCGGACGGATGAGGTGAAGCGCACCGGGTTTTCCAGGTGAAAGACGTAGGACGTCTGGTAGCCGCCGGTCGCGTGTTCGTAAACCGACGAGCCGCTGCGAAGGTAGGCGTTGGTCTGCATTTCCCACGCCTGCCCAAGATAATCCTCGCTGCCTGTGCCGTGCAGGTCAGGGGGCCATTTATAGCCGTCCACCCAGATCATGTCGTCGCCCTCACCCCACCATTCCCCGGCGAAGTTGGCAACCGAGAGGTTGCACCCCAGATAATGCCCTTCGCCGTGTGTATCCAGGATAACGTAATTGTTCTCCCAGGCGAACTCCCCCACGTTGACGGCGTTGTTCTGCGGGTTATAGACGGAGACGTTCGCGCCCCAGCCGGGGAAGGGGTTTGCCCGCCTGAACTCGGCGTGAAAGTAGCCCAGGTCGTCATTCCACGCCGGCCAGCGCTCGTAGTCGATGTAGAAATACTGCATGTGCGCCGCCGCCGACTCGTTGACGATCTCGATCTTCGCCCGCCGCCTGAAGGGCATGGCGGCGTAGCAGTTGAGCGCGCAGCCCTGGTTGAACTGGTGGTTGCGCGCGGTCGAGGCGGTGAACAGCGCCGACTGGAACGAGTTAACGATGCTGCTGCCGAGGCAGAAGAAGTCGCCAAGCGGCACGGCGACGCTCGGCGCGGCGGCGTCATCCCAGGTGAACAGCAGCAGACATTCGCGGTAATGCTCGCGCTGAGTCAGCCAGATATGGGTGATGCAGCCGGGGCCTTCAATGTCGGCGAGAACGCGGCGCTCGCCCGGTTGGATGATCCAGTGATCGCTGTTGCGCCCGCTGGTATCCCACGAGGAAACGCGCCCGGTTTTCCGCCCCGGCTTCAGAACGGCAAGCTGCTGGCAGTCCATAGCTACCCCTCACCCCAGATCGAGGCCAGCTCCCAGGCTTGCAGAGATTTCAGCGTCACCCCGCCGTTTTCGGCGAACAGCTCGATCCCAGTGCTGCCGGGGTTCGGCAAAATCGTTGCGGCCATCGTCACGTCGCCGTCGTTGGCGAACACCTCGACCGATGACTGATCCACGAAGATGCGCAGCGTGATCGTGCCATCCTGCGGCTGAAGCGGCGCGACAGCGTATTTGGGGAAGTAGCCGCTGAAGTCGCTGTTTTCCGCCTGTGTGCGGTCAATGAACAGGTTGGACGTGCGCGCGTCGTAGCCAACCGCGATGTGGCGGCTGTCGTTGATGGCGAGGCGCAGCCCGAACCGCGCCGCCGGGTCGGTGATGCTGAACGTCGCTTCGATCTCATAGGTGTTGCGGCTGGGGGTGAATTCGGCCAGCGCCCGCGTGCCGTTCAGCGGCGTTTCACCGAGCTGAACGCTGTCCCCGCGCAGCGTCTCCAGCGCCGGAATCGGCCTCTGCGCGAGCTTCAGGCCGCCCTCGTAGGACCGCAGCTCGATTTCGCGCGGCAGCGCCAGCCACCCCTTGCCCCACGATGTCGGGATATCGCGGGCGTATTCCCAGTTGCCCATCCAGCCCATCAGCACGGTGCGGTCCTCGGCGTTATCGTAGTCGCGGTAGCTGCGGACGGCGTAGTAGTCGGGGCCGTAGTCCAGCCAGTTAGCGTGTTCGCGCCCGGTTTCCATAAGTGTGTCTGAAAAGAGAATGTGATCGACGCTCAGGAAGCCGGAATCGCCCGCCGTGTAACGATCCACGATCTGAATCTGCGCCGTTTGGCCGGCAAATTCGGACACGTCCCAGCCGACCCATTTCATCTGCATCGTGCCGTCGCCGCTGGCGGTGCGGACGACTTTGTCGCCCACCAGCAGGTTGACCGCCGCCAGGTTGGTGTGCGCCCCGCCGGACAGCAGGAAGTTGATCGCGCTGTGTTCGACGGTGAACATGGGCGATGTCACCGTTACCTGGCCCCGGTCGCCAGACAGCGAGTCGGGCGTGTAGGTGCTGAGGAACCCCGCGCCGAGCGCCCCGGTTACTTTGTAAAAGCCCAGGTTGTCGCCGGGGCCGACGGCGACTGGGTCGCCTTCCGCCGTCCAGCCGTCCGGCAGCCCATCCTCAAAATCGGCGAACACAGTGCCGGGGATGCCCTCGCCGCGCAGCAGATAGCCGTTCGCCGCCGGGTCAAGCGTGAACTGTGTGCCGTCGAAGTCGCCAATGAAATACTGCACGCGGTTCGGCCCCATGCCGGTCAGCAGCACCCATCGGGGGTTGTCTGGGTCGCCGTCAACGGGCATCTGGAACAGGTCGGGCACTTCCCAGAGCTGCGACCGCGCGCCGACCGGGCCGAAGTCGCTGAGGTGTTCCCACTGTTTCAGGTCAGCGGAAGCGTAGAAGCTGACCTTGCGCTTCTCCGGCAGGGTGATAACCATCAGCCAGCGATCAGCCGCCTCGTCAAACCACACCTGCGGGTCGCGGAAAGCCGCTTCCTCAGAGTCCAGAACGGGGTTGCCGTCGTAGAAATCGAAGCTGATCGCGTCATGGCTGACCGACAGCCCCTGCGTTTCTTCCCCGGTCGTCTTGTCGTGGATCGTGTAGATCGCGATCATCGGCGCGCCGCTGCCCCGCGCGAAGCCGGCTGTGTTGTTCTCGTCCACCACCACCGAGCCAGAGAAGTAGACGAACGATCCGTCGTCGCCAACCATCGGGTACGGGCGCTCGTCCCAGTGAACGAGGTCGCTTGATGTGGCGTGGCCCCACCAGAAGACGTGGTACAGGTCGTTGAAGCGGATCATCCCGTCCGGGTCGCCAAGCCAGCCGCTGCGCGCGGAGAAATGGAACTGCGGACGGAAAATCTCGCTGTAATCAGTTGTCTGTGCCGCCGCGCGCAGGCCCAGGGCCAGCAGCGGCACCAGCAGGCCCACCAGTGTAATCGCTATCAACAGACGCATAAGCCAGCCTCATTTCTCGGTTGCAGAACACGGCGCGCCATCAGCGTGCCAGCGCGCGAACTACCAGATTAGCTGCTGATGCGCTCGTGCCATCGGCGAACAGGCCGCAGCGCCCGAAGGGATTGCTGTACATCCTGCCGCTGAGCGCGATCTCGTCGTTGACGTAGGCGGCCACCGCCGTCTTGTCAACAATGATTTTGCAGCGCAGCGGCTCGCCCGCGCGCAGCGCCAGCGGGCGGTCCAGCTCCGGCATGTGGTCAACGTACCATGAGCGATACCCGCCCACCTTGCCGAACTCCAACCGCTGTTCGCCGTAGTTGAAGCGCAGAAAGTAGCCGGTGCTGCCCGTTTCGTCCGCGCGCAGCAGAACGCCGGCGGCTCCGCAGCCGGCCTCAAAGCGCAGCTCGCCTTGCAGCAGGTAGGTTTCCGGCATCCGTTCGCTGCTCAACGCCGTGCTGCAGCGGTAGGGCGCCGCGGCGCGATACGCTGCGCCGTCGGCTGTCCAGCCGTCGGTGAGCGTCAGGCTGACCGGGCGGGGGGTGGAGAACGCCGCCTCAGCTTCGGGGGGCATCCGCACCGCCAGCGTGCCGTCGGCGCGTTGAAGCACCTCATGGACGGTGAGACAGCCGCCCCACTGCCACTCGCCATTGTCCACGTCCCCCAGCTTGCTGGGGTTCCAGCCGAACAGGAAGCGGCGCGCGCCGTCCGACGCGGTTTTGGCGGCGTAAAAGGCGCGGTTGTCGAACTGGTTGTTGTCCGGTGCGCTCCAGGGGCCGTCCGGCGACTGGCTCATCACGTAGCGCGTCACCGTGTGGGTGGTGTATTCCGAGAACACCAGGTAGTACCAGCCGCCGATCTGGAACCAGTCAGGGCATTCGTGCCCGTGATAGCGCGCCGGGGCGTAAAACGGCGGCTCGACCGTCCAATTCACCAGGTCGTCGCTGGTGAGCAGCCCGGTGCAGCCGCGGCGGCTGGCCGCCCCGGTTTTCGTGCGCGCCGCGATCACCATGTTGTAACGCCCGGTCAGCGGGTGCTTAAAGACGAACGGGTCGCGCCAGTCGTGCCGCTCGTACTGGCGCTCGTCGGCCTCCCACACCTGTTCCGGGTGCTTTGTCCAGTGGATCAGGTCAGGGCTGGTGGCGTGCAGCAGCGCCTGCTCGCGCTGCGTGTCGTTGCGCATGTACGGGTTGATGCCCGTGTAGAAGATGTGGTGCTGGCCCTGGTCGTCGGTGTAGACGCACCCAGTCGCGACTGTGTGGTCCTGCTCCCACAGCGTGCCTTTTTCGAGCGCGACGCCGTGGTCTTCAAAGTGGACGAAATCAGTCGTTGAGATGTGCTGCCACGCGCTGCCGATGTCGTAGGAGTCTTTATCCCGCTTGTCCCACAGGAAGAAGACGTGATAGCGCCCATCGTGGTAATAGGGGATGCAGTCGCCGATGACGCCGGGCTGGGGTTTGTAGAAGAAGTTCATCGTGTCCTTCCTGTGCGCTGGCTCAGCGGGTATAGGGGTCAGCGGCGTCGCGCAGCCCATCGCCGATAAAGTTGAACAGGATTACGGCCAGCATCACGAACAGGACTGGCGTCAGCAGCCAGGGGTAGTTCGAGACCACCGTTACGTCCTGCGCCTGCTGGAGCAGCGCCCCCCAGCTAATGTCCGGCGGGTTGATGCCCAGCCCCAGGAAGCTGAGGGTCGTTTCGCCCAAAATCATGCCGGGGATCGCCAGCGTGATGTGAACGATCAGGTAGCTGGTGAAGCCGGGCAGCAGGTGGCGGAAGATGATTGACATGCTGCCAGCCGACGAGATGCGCGCGGCGGTCACGTAATCTTCTTCGCGCAGCGAGATGATCTTCCCGCGAACCACGCGGGCGAGGCCCGTCCAGCCAACCAGCGACAGGATCACCGTAATGGCGAAAAAAGTCTGGATGCCCGTCCATTCCTGGGGGATTGCCGCCGACAGCGCCATCCACAGGGGAATCTGGGGGATGCTCAGGATAAACTCGACCGAGCGCTGGATGATGGTGTCCACTGTGCCGCCGAAGAATCCGGAGATCCCGCCCAGCGTGATGCCGAGGACGAAGCTGAGAAAGACGCCGACCAGGCCGACGAACAGCGAAACCCGCGAGGCGTAGACAATGCGCGAGAACAGATCGCGGCCGAGGTTGTCCGCGCCGAACAGGAAGATAGGCTGGCCCCCTTCCGCCCCAAACAGCCGGACGTTCATCGGGATAAACCCCGCCAGCGTGTACGGCTCGGTCTGGACGAACAGGCGGATCGGGTGCTGCACCGCCGGCTCAGCGGCGACCGTCTGGTAGGCGAACGTCTTGGGGTCAACCTTGCTCTGCGTCTTGTAGACGAACGGCAGCGACAGGTTTCCGTTGGCGTCAATGAAATGAATGGTCGTTGGGCTGGCGAAAATCTGGTTGTCGAAGCGCTGTAAGGGGTCGTAAGGGGCGACAAATTCGGCGAAGATCGCCACCAGATAGAGCAGCATCAGGGCGAAAAAGCTGATCGTCGCCACCCGATGCTTCCGAAATTTGACGAGCATCAATTGATACTGCGACGCTTCATCCAGTTTCTCGGCAATCTTGCGCCGCCGGTCCTGCGTGCCCGCGTAGCGCTGGCGCAGTTCCTCGCCGCGCTGGTTCACATAGTGGTCGGCGGCGGCCTCGTTCTGGTCTGAAGGAGGGTGCTGGGCCGGGTTTAAGTTCATAATTTAATTCCTCCAGACAGGCTAAGTGTAGCGGATGCGCGGGTCGAACAGCGCCAGAAGAATGTCTGAAACCAGCGTGCCGACGATGGTGAGCGCGCTCAGGATCATCACCAGCGCGCCGGCAAGGTACATATCCTGCGATTGAATGGCGGACAGCAGCACCGGGCCGGTTGTCGGCAGGTTAAGCACCTTGGCGACCACGACCTCGCCGCCGACAACCGCCGGCAGCATCCAGCCGATTGTGCTGATCAGCGGGTTAACGGCGATGCGCACCGGGTAGCGCAAAATCAGCGTCCGTTCCGCCAGGCCTTTCGCGCGCGCGGTGGTAACGTACTGCTTGCGCAGCTCGTCAAGCAGCGAGGCGCGCAGCACCCGGATGATCCCGCCGGTGCTGACGATCGGCAGGACGAGCAGCGGCAGCCAGATGTTTTTCAGCAGGTCAATCACCCGTTCAATTGACCAGGGCGCGTTGCGAAATTCAGGGGAGAACATGCCGGTCACAAACCAGCCGGTTTGTGAGTAGACGATATACATCAGGATGAGCGCCAGAAGGAAAGCGGGCACTGACAGCCCGATGAAGGTGATGAAGGCGATCAGATAGTCCCAGATCGAATACTGTTTAAGCGCCGAGATAATCCCTAGCGGGACGGCGATCAGCCACGTCAGCAGGATCGAGACCAGCGAAATCGCGACGGTGCGCGGCACGCGCTCCGCCAGGATTTGCGCGACGGGCTGCTGGTAGCGGAACGAGTGGCCGAAATCGCCGCGCAGGACGATGTTGCTGATCCAGAGCGTATACTGTTCCAGCAGCGGCTTGTCCAGCCCATACTGCGCCTGCAGATCGGCCTTCTGCGCTTCGTTTACCGTCCCCCCCTGAAGCTGAAGGTTGCGGATGTAGCTGTCCACGAAGTCGCCGGGGGGGAGCTGGATGATGACGAACGACATCACCGAGACCAGAAACAGAAAGGGGATTAGAATGGCTATCCGCTGGAGAATAAATTGTCGCATCGCGCTTTTCCTTAATTTTGTTCGGGAAGCCCGCGAAACCGCGGGCTTCCCATGTTCACATTTTCGCGGCCGCGCGGGTTATTCCGCTGCGAACCACATACCTTCGGCGTTGATATAGGTGTCCAGCTCAACCGGCGCGCCTTCGTTCGGCACGTTGCGCAGGCGGGCGTCAACCACGTTGGCCGAGACTTTCGCGCCCGTCGTGGGGATGAACACGAAGTTCCGGGCAAACCAATTCAGCATCTCGGTGAAGATGGCCTGGCCTTCCGCCGACTGCGGCGGGTATTCCTGGCGCGAGGCGTCCAGGTCGTAGAATTCCTGCAGATAAGCAGGTGGCTGACGGCCCTGCGTGCCGCCGCTGTTGACGAACAGCCACGTCATCGGCGACCAGGGGCCTTTGCTCGACGGCTGATAGTCGCGCGAGATGCCGCCTGCCCAGGCCGGGCCGTCGTTCCACATCAGCGAAGCCATGATCTCGTTGGCGGCTTTGCGCTGGTCAAACAGCGCCCCGTCAATGCGCTCGATCTCGGTGTGAAGCCCCACCGCGTCAAACTGCTGCTTGAGCAGCTCGGCGACCGGGTCGAAATCGGGCGAGTTTGCCGCGTGCGTGATGCGGAAGATGAACGGCTGGCCGTCAGGACCCAGGCGATAACCGTCGCTGCCGCGCTGGTCCATCCCCAGGGCATCCAGCAGTTGGTTGGCAACGCTGGCGTCGTTGTAGTGGTAGAGCGGGTCCGGCGCGCCGAACAGGCCGAAGTAAACCGACTGGTTAATGTCGTCCGGGTTCATCGCCGCCGTGACGGCCTGGCCGAAGCGGCGTTCGGGGTCGGCGATGAGCTGCTGCCACACGCTGTTCTCGGTGTCGTACTGATAGTCATGGTTGAGGAACAGCAGCAGCGGGTTGTTGAACGAGCCGGTGGTGAAGACGCTCGTGTTGTTGCGCTCTGCGTTCTGCACGTAGATCGGCATGTTGTTGAGCGCGAGTTCGCCGCCCGACGCGAGCGTCACCTGGCCGGCGATGATCGCGTTGGTCTGCGCGGACGAGTCTACGGAGATGTTGTTCACGATGCGGTCAATATAGGGAAGCTGCCGCCCGGCTGAATCGACGTGCCAGAAGAACGGGTTGCGCTCATACACGCGCTGGTTCTCGTTGACTTCGGTCAGCACCCAGGCATTCAGCACCGGCATCCCCAGCGCGCTGGCTTCGCCGGCGCTCCAGTGAGCGACGTCCTTGGTGTTCAGAAGCTGCACCCAGCTCGTCTGCCCGTTTTCCTCCAGCAGCTTGGCCAGTTCATCCTGGTTGGCGTACTTGGCGTGGAACTGCTTCAGGTAGTGGGCCGGCTTAATCATGAAATCGTAGTAGGGGATCCACGAGTTGAGCGCGGCGACGAAAATGCCATACGGCTTGCTGAACGTCAGCTCGAAGATGTAATCGTCAATGATGGTCAGCTCGGCGGCTGGCAGCGCAGGGTTCCCCTGCGTGAAAAGCTCAGAGGGCAGCCCGCGCTGGACATCCGGGTCCTGGTATAAATCCTCGAACGTGAACCGCACATCTTCCGTTGTTACCGGAACGCCATCTGACCACCGCAGCCCTTCGCGGATCGTGAAGCGGAAAACTGTGAAGTCGTCGGAGTGCGAGAAATCGCTCAGCACGTTGGGGAGCGACGCCTCGGACGACTGGCTGGGCGAACGCAGGATGGTCGCGCCGCCCGCGATGTTGACGAAACCGGTGGGGAACGGCGCGGCGATGCTGATTGTGCCGCCGTACTGGCCGTCTTCCCACGTCATGAATTCTTCCTGCAGCAGCACCCCTGGGCCGACGACAAACGGCTCCACCGGCAGGCGCTCATCAATAGGGGGGAGCGCGCCCGACGCGACGCGGTCGGCGAGGAAAGGCGGTTCGATGAAGCCGCGCGGAGAGACTTCAG
The DNA here is from genome assembly GCA_048499435.1 of Anaerolineae bacterium. Taxonomy (GTDB): domain Bacteria; phylum Chloroflexota; class Anaerolineae; order Aggregatilineales; family Phototrophicaceae; genus DAOTWC01. Next base: position 633,821 of record JASNZW010000001.1, on the reverse strand, counting down.
CCTGGGCCAACACCTGCCCACCAAACGCCACGAGCAGGGCGATGGTGATCAGGCAGAGCAAAACCGGATAGCGTTTCATTTCTGGTCTCCTGACGAACAATTCACGAGAGCGTTAGTAAACAGCCGGCAAAACAGCATCCTGATCCACACACCTCCTTAATTAGCCTGGGCCGCGAAGAACACGAAGATCGCTGACAGGGAACGAACGCAGCAGCCGCTGAGATTCGCGGCTGACAACGATGTCATCAGGTCGCCAAAAAAACAGCGTGGCGCGCTGTTCATAGTGTGAAGCTCAAACCGATTCCCGCCGGACAAGGCGGCAGGCGATTCGCTGCTGAACAGCGGGACCCAGGTCACGTTCAACCTCGCTTTCTAAGGACTGCAGCAGGTGGCGAACAGCCCATTGTCCCATTTCGTAGTGCGGAAGCTGCATTGTCGTGAGCGCCGGGTGTAGCTGCGAGGCGATCAGTTCCTGGTTGTCGAACCCGATCAGCGCCACGTCGCCGGGGATGCTGAGCTGCAGCCGGCGCACCGCGTCGTAAGCCCCCATCGCCACGCGGTCGTTCCAGCAGAAGATCGCGGTGGGGCGCTCTTTGCGTTCAAGCAGCCTGAGTGCGGCGCGGTAGCCGCCGCTGGCCTGGCCGTTGTCATCAACCACAAGCTGAGGGTCGAAAGCGATGCCCGCCGCTTTGAGGGCGCGCTGATAGCCTTTGAGCCGGCCTGCTGTCGCGGGGATGGGCTGGTCGAAGTTGATGAACCCAATCCGCTTGTGGCCGTGATGGAGCAGCTCAGAAGTGGCGTCAAAGCCGCCCTGAACTTCATCGGGCACGACCGAAGGCAGTTGGCGGCTCGCCTCAAAACAGTCAAGCAGCACGAGTGGGAGGTCGGCTGCATCTTCGGTCAGCCGAACTTCGCGGTGAAAGTACGAAGCGTAAATGACCGCGTCAAAGCGGTACTCGCGCGCGAGCTGGAACGCGCGCTTCTCCACTGAGCTGTCATTTTCGGTGTTGATAACTGTCAGCAGTTTGCCAAATTCCCAGGCGGCGGCCTGCACCCCTTTGATGATGTCAACCGCGTAGGGGGTCGTCGCGATTTCGTCGGAGATCAGCCCGATGATATTGGACTGCCGCGTCCGCATCTGGCGCGCGCTCTGGTTTGGAAAATAATTCAGGCTGGAGATGGCATCCAGCACGGCAGTCCGGGTCAGGTCGGCGACGTTCGGCTCGTTGTTCAGCACGCGCGAGACGGTTTTGGGGGATACATTTGCGAGCTTGGCAACGTCAGAAATCGTAGGCATTGAAAGATCACTTTAAATAATGCTTATTTGACGATGTTATTGTTTTGAGAATACTGCTAATTGACATCGTTGTCAATACGTCAATTTCGGCAAAATATGCCTGAAATCGCCGAAAAGCGTGTGAATGGGGGTGTCTTTTCCGAACCTGCGCTGCGCAGCGCGCGCCAGCCTGCGCGCCGCGCCGGCGAAAATAAGCTGGCGCGCGCCAGGCCTGATCGTGATATACTGCGAAATTAGCGCTGTGACTGGGGAGGTAGAATGAATTGATGGCCCTGCCTGACCGTTCGCTCAGCCTGGCAAAAATCACCTGGACTGACCCGCGCACCAATGACCGGCGCGAATACGTGCTGACTGAAGGCGCGACCGCCACCATCGGGCGCATGGACAACAACGACATCTGCATCCCGGAGCAGCATGTGTCGCGCCAGCACGCCGTGATTAACTACCGTGAGGGCGTGTTCATGCTGACTGACCTGGGCAGCGCCAACGGCACTTTTGTCAACGAGCGCCGCCTGGACGCGCCGTTTCCGCTGGCGTCGGGCGACGAGATTCGGCTCTACGTGCCGGTGCTGAACTTTTCCGCCGCCGTGACCGCTGAGGACGAACGGCTGGCGCGCGAGCACGGCACGTTTATCACCCCCACCAGCCGCACCGGCCGCGGCCAGCTCATTGTCACGACTGGCGCGCAGGAAGGCAGCGCTATCCCGCTGCTGATCAGCAAGGTGACGATTGGCCGCGCCACCAGCAAGGCGGACTGGGAGATCGCGCTGCAGGACCCGGCGGTTTCACGCCCGCACGCGCAGCTTCAGTTTATTGACGGCGCGTGGCTGCTGACCGACCTGGCCAGCGCTAACGGCACGCTCGTCAACGGCACGCTGATCACCGACAAGGGGCGCATGCTGCGCGACGGTGACATCATCTCGTTCGGCGCGACAATGGTGCTGTTCCGCGAAGGTTAGCCGCTGCGCCCCGCCAGCGCCGCCAGCAGGTCAGCGTGGATCCGCCCGTTGCTGCTGACCACCCGGCCCTGGCGCACACCCTCCGCCCCGCCCGTGAAATCCGTCACTGTGCCGCCAGCCTCAGTCACCATGAGAACGCCGGCTGTCAGGTCCCAGGGGCGCAGGTTAGCTTCCCACTGGCCGTCCAGCCGCCCAGCAGCGACATAGCACAGCTCCAGCGCCGCCGCGCCGAAGCAGCGCAGGGCGCGCACGCGCGGCGACACCGCGCTCCAGCGGTCCTGGTTGTTGTCCGGGTTGGTGGCGCGGTCATAGGGGAAGCCGGTGCAGACCAGGGCGCGCTGCAGCGTGTCGGTGGCCGAGACACGCAGCGGCCGCCCGTTAAGCGCCGCGCCCAGGCCGCGCGCGGCGGTGAACAGCTCGTTGGCGACCGGGTCGTAGACCACGCCCACCAGCGGGCTGCCGTCGCTGTCCGCCAGGCCCAGGCTGACGCAGAAGAACGGGAAGCCCGCCGCGAAATTGGTCGTGCCGTCCAGCGGGTCCACATACCAGGTGCGGGCCGCCGCCGCTGCGCCGCTGCCGCCGCTTTCCTCAGTCACAAGCCGGTCGTGCGGGAAGGCGGCCCGCAGCGCGGCGATGATCACGGCGTCGGCGGCGGTGTCGGCCTCGGTCACAATGTCAACGGCGCTGCTTTTGACGGTTTCGGTGTGCGGCTGGGCGTAGCGGCGCAGCAGTTCCGCGCCGGCCTGGCGCGCGATCGCCGCCGCTGTCCCGCGAATAGCCTGGAGGTTCATGGTGAGGGGCGCTTTCTGGTGTGGTCAACTGGCGGAAAAGTAAGGGCCTATCTTAAGCGATAGGCCCGGTGTGGTCAATTCAATTCTGCCGGCAGCGCGTTGTTTACAGCGGTATAACCTGGCTCGCCTGCTTGCCCTTCGGCCCCTCGGTGATCTCGAATTCGACCTGCGCGCCTTCCTCCAGCTTGCGGTAGCCTGAAGCCTGTATTGCCGTGTAGTGCACGAAAACATCGGGGCCGTCTTCCGGCGTGATAAACCCGTACCCCTTTTCCGGGCTGAACCACTTCACCACGCCTTTGATCCGCTGTGCCACGCTCCAACCGCTCCTACTAAAAGTGATGCGAATTTGGCCGCCACCGGCCCGCAGCGTCGCCGCTTGGCGGCAGTAGGTGACGGCGTGTTAAGTGTAGTCGAATCTGTAATTCGTTGTCAAGCAGGCAAAACTGGCCCGCCGCTGGCGCGCGTTAGCGTGTTTGCGGCGGTGGATATATACTACGCGGCAGACACACGCACCCAGGGAGGCCGGTCCATCATGCGTAAACAGGGGTTCTGGCTGCTGGCGCTGGCGGCGGCGCTGATCCTGACGACCAGCCTGGCCGCCGCCCAATCTGACCCAATCAACTCGCCTACCGGCGTCAGCATCCTCGTCAACCGCGACGGCGTTAACGTGCGCCTGTTTCCTGAGATCGGCGCGGAGGTGCTTGGCTTTGTCAGCGCCGGCTGGCGCGCGCCGGCCACCGCCCGCAGCCCTGACAACGAGTGGGTGCGGATTGATTTCAACGGCGAGGAAGGGTGGGTGGGCTTCCCGGTCATCAACGTGTTTGGCGACCTCAACAGCCTGCCGGTTGCTGACCCGCGCACCATCCCCTACGGCGGCTTTGCCAGCCCGCGCGCCGGCCTCACCAGCGCCACCAGCGCGGTCGCCGGGCGGCTGGCCGACAGCGGCATGCGCGTGCGCGCTGGCCCATCGCGCGCCTACCCGGTGCTGGCCAACGCCCCGCGCTACACCGTGTTCCCGCTGCTGGGGCGCACTATCAGCAACGGCTGGGTGCAGGTCAACTTTGAGGGCACGCTCGGCTGGGTGGCGGTGCGCTATGTTGAGCTGCTCAACAACGCCAGCATCGTCGAGCTGCCGGTGGACGGCGTCGTCGCCGACACGCTGCCCATCTCTGAGCCGACGGCCACCGATTACGAGACGACGCTGCGGCTGCTGCGCGACCGCGTAGAGCTGGCGCAGCCGTCGCTGGACGCTATCCGCGCCGTGTGGACCAACATCGCCCTGGGCGGGGAATCCGCCTGCGGCGGCTTCCCGGCGCGGCCTTCCAATTACAACATCCCCAACCCGCTGCTGGCGGCCTTTTACGGCACGCTGGACCCGCTGCAAACGCTGTTCAACGACGCTATGACCAACGTGCGCGCCGCCATTGACCTGTGGATTGCGGCCTGCCAGCAGCCGCAGCCGCAGCGCGGCGTGGTGGGCGTGGCGACGGTGCAGGGCGCGCTGCTGACGATCAACACGGCGGACGCGCAGTTTATGGAGCTGCGCCGCCGCCTCAACGAGCTGCTGCCGGCGGTGGGCGAAGTGGGGCCGGACCAGTGTCTGTTCACCTTTAGCGGGGCCAGCGACATTCTGCCGGTCGTGCCTGTCGGCCAGATCGTGCGCAGCACGCTGGACGGCTCGCAGCGCACGGTTGGCTTCTGCTTTGACGTAGACGCCAGTAAGTCGCTGCGGTTTGAGTTTCTGCAGATCAGCGGCAGCGCGCTGCCGCTGGTGGCCGTCACGCCGTTCGATAACCCGACCGCCTTCCTGGCGACCGGGCGCGCGGTTGCGCTTGACACGACGCTGGTGCTGGGGCCGGTGCTTATCAGCACGCCGGGCCGCTACCTGTTCATCATCAGCGACACCGACACGGTGGCGCTCACCAGCGACTTCGCCGTGCTTATCTCCGACGTAACCGGCCTGACGGCCTTCGGCCCCAGCCTCCAGCGCGACCCGACAACGGGCACGCCGATCATCGTGCCGCCGACGCAGCCGCTGTTCTCGACGCCGACGCCGGGGATGATGGTTACGCCGCCGGCGGGGGTGATCTGTCCATCGCTGGCCTTCACCTGCGCCCAGCTTCTAAGCTGCGCTGAGGCGCAGGCCTGCCTGGCGGCGGGCAACTTCACGCTTGACCCGGACAACAACGGCGTTCCCTGTCAGGAAACGCTGTGCCGGCCCTGAGATGCGCCCCCGAACCCCTCTCCCGCGATAACCGGGAGAGGGGTGGGGGATAGGCGCTGTTTACCCGATGCTGTAGGTGATGCGCACCTGCACCGTCACGCTGAGCTGGCCGCTTTCGATCGGCGCGGCCCCGCCAGCGCCGTAAGCCTGGGCCATCGCCGGGAAAGGCATATCTGAGCCGCCGCTGGTCCCTTCGACAATGACGGTGGGCGTGCCCAGCGTGATGCCGGTCAGCGCCGCGAGCTGCTCGGCGCGCGCGCGCGCGTCGGCGACGGCCTTCTCGCGCGCCGCGGCCTGGAGCGCCGCCGGGTCCGACAGGCTGAAGCTGAGGCCGCTGATGCTGTTCGCGCCCGCGCTCACGCCCGCGCTGATGATGTCGCCGACCTTGCTCACGTCGCGGATGGTCACGCGCAGCATATTGCTCACGCGGTAGATCACGCGCTCGCTGGGCATCCCGGTCTGCGGGTCGTAGGGCGTTTCCTGGTAGAGCGACAGCCCCAGCGTTTGCAGGTCCTCAGCGGCGATACCCTGGGCCAGCACGGCGTCACGCGCGGCGTTCAGGCGGTTGTTGGCCTCGTTGAACGCGGCCAGCACGTCGCTGCTGCTGGTCTGCACGCCCAGTTCCAGGATGGCGATGTCTGGCGCGCCGGCGGCCGTGCCGACGCCAGTAACCGTGATGGTGTCGGCGGGCGGGTTATCCTGGGCGGCGGCGCCGCCGGTAACGGCGACCAGCAGGCTCAGCGCCAGCGCCAGCGCCGCTAATGTGCGAATTCCATGCTTTGACATAGCTGTAATGCTCCTTATCATAGTCCTCTGCGCGGCGTCTCACACCGGTGAGACCCCTTCAGCATAGCAGACGCCGCCGGCAGCGCAAAAGTTCCACTGTCGCCCCTGGAAAAGCGCGGGCGGCGGCGGGATACTAGCAGCGCGAACGGCGCAGCGGGGAGCAGATCAGTGACACAGGCGGCGCGAAAGATTACGTGGCGAACGACAGCCGGGCGGCTGCTGCTGCTGACGGTGGGCACGCTCATCGGGGCGGCGGCGGTCAACCTGTTCTTTGAACCATACTCGATTGCCCCCAGCGGCATAGCCGGGCTGGCGGTCATTCTCAACCATTTGATCGGCACGCCGATCGGCCTGGTGGTGCTGCTGGGCAACATCCCGATTCAACTGCTGGCCTTCAAACTGCTGGGCGGCTGGAAGATCGTGGCGCGCACCATTTACGTGCTGGTCCTCTACGCGCTGACGATTGACCTGACCGCGCCGCTGTTCCCACGGCAGGGCATCACCGACGACCGCCTGCTGGCGGCGGTGTTTGGCGGCATTCTGGGCGGCATCGCCGGCGGGCTGATCTACCGCGCCGGCGGCACGCTCGGCGGCACGTCCACGCTGGCGCGCATTCTGCAAAGACGCCTGGGCACGTCGCTGAACAACACGTACCTCTACACTGACAGCGCCGTCGTGCTGCTGGCCGGGCTGGTGTTTGGCTGGGAAGGCGCGCTCTACGCGATGGTGGCGATCTTTGTGGACGGCACGCTGGCCGATTACGTGCTGGACGGGCCGAGCACGATCCGCACGGCCACAATTATCACCGACCACCCGGACGCGGTCGCGCAGGCTGTCATCGCTGAGATGGGGCGCGGCGTCACGCTGTGGCACGGGACCGGCATGTACACCGGCCTGCCGCGCGCGGTGCTGTTTGTGACCGTGCAGCGCCCGCAGGTGGGCGATCTGCGCGCGCTGGTGTTCGCCGCCGACGCGCACGCTTTCATCGTCATCGGCCAGGGGCACACTGCCTACGGCCAGGGCTTTTCGCTGGCGCGCCCCATGGATGACGGCTGAGGGCCGGCGCGCGGGAAAAAAACGCCCTGGCGCACCGAAGCGCGCCAGGGCGGGGGTTAAAAGCTGAGAGCGGCCTCAGGCGGCGCGGTTGAAGCGCCGCACGACAAGCACGCCGGCGCTGATGACCAGCGCGGCCACCACGCCCAGCAGCGCCCAGCGCCACCAGGGCGTTTCACCCGTTGCCACCAGCTCGCTGGCGCGCACGACCTGCGCCTGTGCTTCCAGGTTGTCGAAGCGCGCCGAGTTGAGGGCGATGAACGGCGCGTTGGCGAGCATGCGCGTGCGCACCGTGACCGAGACCGTCTGGCCAGGGGCCAGCGCGGGGAGCGCGACGGTCACGCGCTGGCCGTTGAAGGTCGCCGTGCCCAGGCTGGAGGACACCGAGATGATCTCGAAGCCGGAGGGCAGATCGTCCTCAATCGTCGCGTTGGTGAGCGTGATCCCCGATGTGTTGGTGGCGGTGATAGTCCAGGTTACGGTGTCGCCGGGCTGGGCGAACGGCGGGTTAACCGATTTGGTGAGGCTGCTGCTGATCCCCGGCTGCCCCGGCGCGGCGGGCGTGCCAGGCGCGCCCGGTGTGCCGGGCGTGCTGGGCGGGGGCGTGCCGGTGGGCACGACGGGCGGCAGCTCGTTGAAACCGAAGTCGTAGGTGTGGTTGTTGTCGCCAGGGTCGCCGGTGGAGATGTCCACTGTCGGGAAGCCGTTGACCATCACGCCGTCGGAGTCGCGGTTGTCGCCGCCCACGTTGGGGACGGTCAGCAGCAGGTTCTCCAGCGGGCCGCCGGTTTGGTAGTCAGCCGGGTTGTCCAGGCGGATCGTGTAGCGCGTGTTGAAAAGCACGCCGCCGGGGACGTTGGCGTTGTTGAACAGGTAGTTGCCGTTGGCGTCGGTGGTTGTGGTGGCGACGAGCGCGCCGCTGGCGTCGTACAGGTTGACCGTCACGCCGGGCAGCGGGCGCTCGCCGGGGTCCTGAATGCCGTTGCGGTTGGCGTCGTACCACACGCGGTTGCCGATTTCGAGCGGGGCTGGCTCGCACAGCCCTTCGATATCGCCCAGGCCGTTAGCCTTGCCGAACAGGGGCGGCGCGCCCAATTGGCCGTCAAAGATGCGGTAGGCGCGGTCGGTCTGGCCGGAGGTGTTGTTGTCCCAGCGCACGCCGCCGTCGAACAGCACGTCACCGCTGAACGGAATGCGGATCGGGTCCATGTGCGTACCGGCCACGCCCGCCTGGCCGGGCAACTGGTACAGGCCGCCCAGCGAGGTCTCATCGTGGAAGCCGGGCAGGTCTTCCTGGTAGTAATACTCGCCCAGGCCCGGCCCCTGGGGCCGCTGCCCTGCCGCGAACACGCCGCCGGTGGTGACGCTGCCGCAGGTCGCGTTGTTCTCCAGCGCCCAGCCGCCGGCCCCGTTGGCGCAGGCGCGCAGGATGTCGCCCGCCGGGATGACGAAGTAAAGGCGGTTGCCGTCCTGGGTGGGGTCGGTGCTGAAGGCCAGGTTGCCCACCTGGTCGCCGTTGCGGTCGCGGAAGCCCAGAAGCATGTCGCCGTTGTCGAATTCGATGTCCGTCAGCCAGGGCTGCGGGTAGATCAGCACGGTTTGCGAACCCGCGCCCGGCTCGGTAAAGCCGCCAAAGGTGCTGCGCCAGGGGTTCCAGTCCGCCGGGTAGAGCGTCATGCAGGCGGGGTCCTGGGTCCCGTCGGTGCAGCCCCGGTCGAAGTTCAGCGGCAGCTCCAGCCGCAGCGCGAAGCTGCTGCTGGCCGGGTCGAACGAGTAGACGTAGGCGCGCAGGTTGGCGGCGCTGCCGGTGCTTTCCGCCGAACAGACCGCGCCCACGTACACCAGCCCGTCCTCAAACTGGACGGCGAAGGGGCGCACGTCAACGGCGGGGCAGTTGGCCGGGGTGGGGATCGGGAACGTCGCCAGGCCGCCCGCCGTTGGGTTCGCGCCGCCGGTTGAGATCACGTCAATGCGGTTAAGCGTGTTATTGAACAGGTTGACCGCCCACAGCGTGCGCCCGTCGTCAGAGATCGAGAGGCCGCCCAGGCCCATTCTGCCCACCAGCGGGTATGAGGCCGCGTCGATCAGCCAGTCCCCGCCTGGAACCTGCGGGTGCGGGTCGGTCCCGGCGTTGAGCGTCGTGAACAGGCTGATAGCGCCGGTGTCCTGGTCAACGGCGTAGATCGCGCCCGGCCCGCCCGGCCCGAACCCGGCGTGCCGTTTCATAAAGGCGGCGGCGAACAGCGTGCTGCTGGTGCGGTGATACGCCAGGCCCCAGGTTGAGCCGATGTCGGTGGCCTGCGCGCGCTGTGTGTACGGCGGCACGTCGAAGCGCCCGGTGAGCGGCTGGCTGAAATCGCTGCTGCCGGCGTTGTAGGGCAGCGTGACCAGCGTGCTGTCGGTCACGCCGAGCTGGTAGCCGATGACATAGCAGCTCGTGCCGATGTCCGGGTTGGCCTGGCAGTGCTGGCCGGGGTTGCTCACGCCGAAGTCCAGCGCGGGCGCCCCAGGCGCGCAGGTCACGAACGTCACCGAAGTCGGGTTCTGGCTGCCCGCCGGGCCAGAGCGCAGATAGGCCGGCAGGCCGGCGAACTCCACGCGCACCTCAACGCCCTGGGGCAGGCCGGCCAGCGTGTACTGCCCGCCGGCCCCGGTGGTGATGGAGGCGATCACGCTGCCGTCAGCGCCATAGGCGGTGACGGCGATGCCGGGAACCCCCGGTTCGCGCGGGCCGCGCGCGCCGGAGGCGTCGTAGTCGCGGAAAACGACGCCGCTTAACGAGCAGGCTGGCTGGGCGACCGCTGCCGGGACCGCCTGTTCCAACCCCACGATCGCGATCGCCAGCAGAGTTAGCCACAGAAACAAACGAGCGCCGCGCTGTAACATAACGGTTCCACCCCTTCTCTGGGCACGGGCTTCCATTGAAGGCCGTGTGCGATGTGTCAATAATACCTGAAAACGTATATACACGGGTAGAATTACAAGCTACGGATTGTATCAATGTTATTTAGCGACACAACGCCTAACACCTGCATAAAATAGCGGCTGGCGGCAGCGCCGCCCGCTGCGCTCAGGCGCGGCGCGTCAGCTCCCAGGCGAGGTGGTTGATCTCTGGCAGGATAAGCTGTTCCAGCGCGGTGCGGACGGCGTGCGGGCTGCCCGGCATGGAGAAGACCAGCGCGCCCCGGTAGACGCCGGCGGTCGCGCGGCTGAGCATCGCCGCCGCGCCGATTTCCTGGAAGCTGATGGCGCGGAACAGCTCGCCAAAGCCGGGCAGCGTTTTCTCCAGGCGGCGGCTGATCACGTCATAGGTGCTGTCGCGCGCGCTGATGCCGGTCCCGCCGTTGAACAGGATGAGCTGCACGCCGGGCAGCGCGCACAGCTCGTCGAGCGCGGCGGCCACCTGGTCCGGCTCATCTTTGATGAGGCGGTAGGCGCCGACGCTGTGGCCCAGCTCAGCCAGGCGCGTTTCAATATACTGGCGGTTGGCGTCGGTTTCGGGGGTGCGCGTGTCGCTGACGGTGACGATGGCGGCTGTCACCGGCCCGCGCCCGGCGCGCTGGCGATGGTCATCTGCGCCCATAACGTGTGCCTCCGGCGGTAGCTGCGCTGCCCAGACTGTAGCGTATCCGCGCGCGGGCGGCAAGCGCCCGCGCGCCGTAGGGCAGGCGGCGTGCGCGCGCCGCGTGAGCGCTGGTCGCCGTTGGGCGCGCGGCTGTTTATAATTGAGACAGATGCTGGCTGCGGGGGGTCCTCTGTGTTGGCGAGACGGCTGCTGATGATCGCGCTGGCCGCGCTGCTGCTGGCGGCCTGCAACCTGGAAGTGCCCCAGGTCACGCCGACCGTCGCGCCTACGCGCACCCCCAGCATCACCCCCAGCGCCGTCTTTACCGCGACGCCGTCCCTGACTCCCAGCGTGACGGCCACCAACACGGCGCCGCCGACTGACACGCCGACAGCCAGCGTCACGCCGACTGACACGCCGACAGCCAGCGTCACGCCGACTGACACGCCGACGGCCAGCGCCACGCCGACCGATACGCCGACGGCCAGCGTCACGCCGACTGACACGCCGACGGCCAGCGCCACGCCGACTGACACGCCGACGGCCAGCGTCACGCCCTCTGACACGCCGACGGCCAGCGTCACGCCCTCTGACACGCCGACGGCCAGCGCCACGCCGACTGATACGCCGACAGCCAGCGTCACGCCGACGGCCAGCGCCACGCCGACCGATACGCCGACAGCCAGCGCCACGCCGACGGCCAGCGCCACGCCGACCGATACGCCGACGGCAACCGCGACCGCCACGCTGCCGCCGTCGCCGACGCCGCTGCCCACAATCGGCCCGACTGACACGCCGACCGCCACGCCGACGGCCAGCGTCACGCCGACCGACACGCCGCTGCCTGCGCCAACCCTGGCGCCGACCAATACGCCGCGTCCAACGGCCACGCCCACGCGCACACTCTCGCCTGACGAGATCAGCGCGCTGCTGGGTACGCGCCGGCCAACGTTTACCGCCGTCCCGACGGGCACGCCGACGCGCACGCTGCTGCCGCCCACCCTGGATGCCACGCCGACGTTCATCACCGCTGAGGCCGCGACGCCGCCTGCGCCGGTGTCGCCGCTGCCCGTTACGCAGCCGCCGCAGCCGGCGCTGGCCACCGCGACGCCGCTGCCTGCGCCAACCGAAATTTTGTTTCCGACCAGCACGCCGGCGGTGTTTGTCCTGCCCACGCCGCTGCCGTTTGCGCCGCCCAGCCTGGTCTACGGCCTGACGACCGCGGGCGGCGTGCAGGGGGCCGGCTTCAACCTGCTGGACAACGTCGCGCTGTTCGAGCGCAACCCGGTTAACCCGGCGCAGTACGCCGTCACGGACGCGCTGGGGCTGCTGTACTTCACCGGCGTGGACGGCGCGAACGCCAGCCGGGTGGATGTGTCGCCGTTTTCGGCTTTTCTGCCGCTGACGGTTGAGGATAACAACGCCTTCGTCAGCGCTATAAGCTGGTCGCCCGACGGCCAGCGCCTGGCGTTTATCGTCAACGGCGACAAGCTGGCGAACGACGGCGTGTGGGTGTTCCAGCCGGGCCAGACTGCGCCGGCGCAGCTTCTGGTGGACTGCCCCAAGCCCGATCACCCCGGCTGCCTGATCGTCACCAGCCCGGCCGGGCCGGGCCTGTGGGAGAGTTCGGCGCTGAGTTGGAACCCGAACAGCGATATTTTGCTCGTGCGCACGTTTATACCGGAAGAGGGACGTTACGGTTTGACGGTGCTGCCGCTGACGCAGAGCTACAACCAGCGCCCACCGGCGCTGCGCTACGAGTACGGAAGCTGGGAGCGCAGCGGCGGCCGCGTGCTCGTCAGCGGGCGCGGCCCGGACGATAACGTGTATATCGGCTGGGTGAACCTGGACGGCAGCTTCAGCGAGCTGGTGTTCGCCGCCCGCGACGCCGGCCTGTGGGTGCAGGACGCCGTGCAGCGCGTGGACGGCTCGGTGGTGGCGCTCGGCTCGCCTGCTGGACCGGGCGGCGCGCAGGCCATCTACGACAGCGGCGGGCGCGCGCTCACTGCGCCGATTGGCAGCGGCCCGCCGGAGCGCGTCGCCTGGAGTCCTGATGGCAGCGCGGTGCTGGTGCAGGCCGCCGGGCGCGTTTACCTGGCGGCAGTGACTGGCGAAGTGGCCGACATCACCGCGCAGATCGCGGGCGCGCGCGCCATCAACTGGGTTGCGGGCGGCCTGCCAGCGGCGGACAACCCGTAAACTGTCAACGCCCTCGCTGTGCGGGTTTTACACAGTTGTTGCAAAGGCTTTGACAATGACCTATATTTTCCGGCACGGTTTGAGGGGACAGCAGATGGACGAGCAGCCCAGGAAGCCGCGCAGCGCTACCCAGACTGGTGTGTATCGCACGGCGCGCGCTGACGCTGAGCAGAATCACGAGCCGAAAGAGCAAATCGAATACGTTGTGCCGAATAACGACCCCGGCGCTACCGGCGTAATTATCATTCGCCGGGCCGAAGGTGAGGACAGCGCCAAACACGCCGACGACAGCCCCACCAACAGCGCCACCACTGGCTGACAGCCGCCTCGTCACGCTGTGAAACGGGGCGCGGTTGAGCAGCGCGCGCTTTATAGAACGCTGCCTGTTTCATGGGGCCAGCCGCCGGCTGGCCCCGCCGCTGTCTGCGTCCCACAGCGATCAGCGCGCTGGCGGCATCTGAGCAAATGCGCCGTTCCCCACGGCGACCTTTGACCTGGCCCCGCAGTCCGGTTATAATCTCAGTGAAATCTCAGTAAATCTATGTAAATCGGATAAAACATGGACGAACAGAAGGCGCAGAATCTGCCGCTGAGCCGCAATCTGAAGCTCGGCCTGTTTCACCTGGGGTCGGGCATGGCTGATGTGATGGCGACCGGCGTGTGGAACCGCATCATGATCAGCGACCTGGGCTTTGCCGCGACGCCGGTCGGCCTGCTGGTAAGCCTGCGCTATTTCCTGGCGCCGCTGGGCGTGTGGGCCGGGCGTGTGTCGGACCAGCGGACGGTTGGCGGCTACCGGCGGCTGTTCTGGGTCTGGCTGGGGCGGCTGATGATGGCGCTCAGCCTGGGCGGGCTGGGGTTCATCACCGCCAGCCTGGCGCGCGGCGCGGCGGCGACAGCCGTCACCTGGATCGCGATCTCATTGGCGATGCTGTTGTTCAGCCTGGGGAACGCACTGTCGGGCAGCACGTTTCTGGCGCTGATCTACGACCGCACGCCGGAACACCAGCGCGGGCGGGCGGTCGGCCTGGTGTGGGCCTTTCTGCTGCTGGGCTACACGCTGGCCGGCATCCTGTTCGCGGTGCTGCTGCCGTCCGACGACGACCCCGGCACGGCGCTGACGTTCTCGCCCGCTACGCTGCAAACGTTGTTTGTCGCGGCGGCGCTGGCGCTGGCGGCGCTGTGGTTCTTCGCGCTGCTGGGCGAAGAACAGCGGTCACGCGGGGCGGCGACGCGCGCCAGCGAGAGCGAGTACACAACCACGCTGCGCGCTGATCTGCGGCTGGTGTGGCGCAGCCGGCGGCTGCGCTTCTTCCTTATCTACCTGGCGCTGTCTATGCTGTTCGCGTTCTCGCAGGACTTAATTTTAGAGCCGTTCGCCGGCGACATCTTCGGCATGAGCGCGCAGCACACCACGCGCTTCGCCGCGTACTGGGGCAGCATGGCGATCGTCGGCACGCTGCTGTTTCTGTGGCTGTCGCGGCGCTGGCGGTGGCTGACCAACACGGCCATGTCGTTTCTCGGCGTGGGACTGCTGGCGGCGACCTTCGCGCTGTTCGCCTTCGCCGGGCTGGCCGGGCTGCGCGCGCTGGTGACGCCGGGGCTGATCCTGCTGGGCTTCGGGCTGGGGCTGTGGAATGTGGGCACGCTCGGTCTGATGATGGATATGAGTCCGGCGGGCCGCGCCGGGACGTTCCTCGGCTTCTGGACGCTGGTGGTGACGCTGGCGCGCGGGACCGGTGTGGCCGGCGGCGGCATCATGCGCGACGCCGTGCTGGCGCTCAGCGGCGACCTGACGGCGTCGTATGTCACGGTGTTTGCGCTGGGGGCGGTGGGGCTGCTGCTGGCGCTGTGGGCGCTGGCGCGGGTGCAGGCGCGCGCGTTTCAGGCGGAGGCCGCCGCCGCGCCGCGGCCCGCTGAACCGGCGGCTGTTTTCACCAGCTCGCTTGACTAGGTTGTGTTGATATTTTCACTTTTCCCCTCACCCCGGCGCTGCGCGCCATCCCTCTCTCGTGGAACGGGCGAGGGGTAAACCGCCGCGACCCGTTCTGTCCCCCCTTTCCTGCTTTACGGGAGAGGGGGCCGGGGGGTGAGGGCAAACGTAACAGAACTTAAACTGGCGCGCCTAGCGCCGGCGTGCGTAGATGATCACGCCGGTGCTGCGCAGCGCGCCCCAGCGCACCAGCCGCGTGTCCAGCGCGCACAGCGCCCGCAGCAGCGGCAGCGCCAGCCGGTCGGGCAGGCGCACCTGGTGCGTCAGGTAGCCGGTGATCGCCGGGGCCGCGATCCGCTGCTCGACGTCAAACTGCGCGCTGATCAGCGCCACCCAGTCGTGCGCGCGGCCTGCGCCCTCAAACGGCGACAGGCCCTCGGCCTCGATGCTGGCCTTGATGCGGGACGGCGCGCGCGCGCCAAAGCGCAGCAGCCCGGCGAACTTGTCGCGGTAGCTGATGTGCGTCGGCAGCACGAACATCAGCGCGCCAGCGACCAGCGCCGTCGCCAGCACTTCCTCGCCATCTGAATCCGACACCCACAGCAGGCCGCCGGGCCGCAGCGCGCGGCGCGCCTGCGCGATCACGTGGTCCACGCGCGGCAGGTGGTGCAGCGTGCCCTTGACGGCGATCACGTCGTAAGCGTCCGGCGGCAGCTCGAGCGCGTTGAGGTCGGCGGCGCGGTAGTCCACGCTGCCGGGCACGTCGGCGCGGATTGTCTCGTAATAGCGGCGGCCCACGTCGAGCGCCTGCTCGCTGATGTCGAGGCCGGTCGCGCGCGCGCCGCGCTGCGCCAGCGCCAGCGTCAGCCAGCCGCTGCCGCAGCCCAGCTCCAGCGCATCCATGCCGGGGCGCACCTGCGCCAGGAAAGCGTCAATGTCGCGCGTGTGATAGATGCTGTTGTGGCGCAGGTGGCGGTGATAGCGCCAGTCCGGCGGGACAGCGCGCGCTTTTTCCTCGGCGTCCGCGCCCCACAGCGCGGCTTCCTCGGCCAGCCGCCGGTCGTAATCACTCATAGCCGCCGTCGCCGCCAGAGCTGACCGGCTGGGGGCGGGTGCGCGTCTGGCTCATGCGGCTGGGGTGGCGCCCCATGATCGGCGCGTAGAACGCCTGCATCTGCGCCATGTCGGCTTCCAGGTCGCCGCTGGGCACGATGATCGGCCCGACGCCGGCGCGCCGCCGTGCGTAATCAATGTAGCCCAGCGCCAGCGGCACGCCCGCCCCCAGCGCAATATAGTAGAAGCCGGTCTTCCAGTACTCGACCGGCTTGCGCGTGCCCTCCGGCGAGATCGCCAGCAGCAGCCGGTCGTCCGCGTTAAAAGCCTGCACCGCCTGTTCGACGGCGTTGTGCCGCTTGCTGCGGTTGATGGGGATGCCGCCGGTCAGGCGCACCAGCCAGCCCAGCGGCGGGCGCATGAGCGTGTGCTTGACCAGGTAGCGCAGGCGCACGCGCATTATCAGCGCCGTCCACACCAGGATAACGCCGTCCCAGTTGCTGGTGTGCGGCGCGCTGACGACAACCGCTTTCGGCAGGTCCGGCAGGTGGCCTTCCGCCTGCCAGCCGGCCAGGCGAAACAGCGCCCGCGCCACAGCGGCCAGCACACGGCTTGTATCGGGTGAACGCGCAGAAAGAGGTTGTGTCATGGTGTTGTTGTCTCGCGCAGAGGGTAAAGGAACGGAACAGAGTCACAGCGGTTACAGGGCGCGCAGCACGCGGGCCGGGTTCCCGGCGGCGATTACGCCCGGCGGGATCGCGCCGGTGACGACGCTGCCCGCGCCGATCACGCTGCCCGCGCCGATGTTCACGCCTTTGAGTATCAGCGTGTGCATGCCGATGAACACGTCGTCGCCGATGCTGACCGGGGCGGTCGCGCCGTCGGCCGGGCGGGCGCGGCGCGCGGCGGCGTCCAGCGGGTGAAAGTCGGTGTCGGTGATCACCGTGTTGGCGCCGACGGTGACGCGGTGGCCGATGGTGATGCGGTTTTCCGCCACCACCGCGCCGCCGGTCATGCCGAAGTCGTCGCCGATGGTCAGCGCCGCCCCGGCGCGGCGTGTGCTGAGGATGACCGGGTGCGCCGGGCCAAGCGGGTTGCTGCGTGCCGACGAGCGCAGCGCCAGCCGCACGCCGATGGTCAGCGTGCTGCGCCGGTGCTTCTGGATGATGGGCAGGCCGTAGAGCGCCCAGCCCGGCCCCCAGGCCACGCCCGCCAGCGCGAACTGGGCGCGCGCCAGCGGCAGCAGCAGCCAGCGCTCGATCTCGTTGCGCGCCTTCCAGGGCATCGCGCGCGCCTGGCGCGCGGCATCAGCGAGCGAGGCGGGAAGGGGGTGGTCAGAAGGGGAACTCATGAGGGGGATATTAAACGAAACGCCGCAAGTTGCAAAGTGCTGTTGGTTTGCGCACAGATTCACGCCAGCCCGTTAAGCTGCGTGTCCAGCAGCGTGACGAAGCTGGCCGCCGTCAGGTCGCTGAGGTCGCTTACGGGCGCGTCCGGCGGGTGGGCGGCGGCGGCAGCGCGGGCGTGTTCCCAGGCGCGGCGCGCGCGCGCGCGGTTCCCGGCGCGGTGGTGCAGGTTGCCCAGCAGATGCGCCGCCAGCAGGTGGTCGCGCTGGCAGTAGAGCGCCGCGCGCAGCGCCTGAAAGGCGTCGCGCTGGTTGGCTTCTTCCAGAAACAGCATGGCGCGCAGGTAGTGCGCGTCCGCCAGCAGCGGATCGCTGTAGAGCGCGGCGTCAAGGTGCGCGTGCGCCTCCGGCACGGCCTGCCGGTTGGCGAACAGATAAGCCAGCAGCACGCGCGCGCGGGCGTGGTCAGGCTGCTGTGCCAGCAGCGCGCCCAGGATGCGCTCGGCGGCGTCGGGCTGGTCGGCGCGCAGCGCGGCCAGCGCGCTGTCATAGCCGTCAGCCGCCGGCGCGGCGGCCAGCGGCCCGGTGCGGCGCGCCCCGGTGTGGCGCTGGTACGTCACCGGCGGCCTGCCCTGCGGCTTCTGGTAGAGGACCGCGTCCGGGAACACGTGCGCCGCCCACCGGTCGCGCGCCGTGCGGATCGCCTCCGCGTGGCCCAGCAGCAGCCAGCCGCCGGGGTGCAGCGCCTCGAACAGCCCGTCCTCCACCGCCGCGATGCAGCCGCGCTGGAAGTAGATCAGCACGTTGCGGCAGAAGATGATGTCCAGCCCCGCCGGCGGCGCGCTGTCGAGCAGGTTGTGCTGCTGGAATGTCACCATGCGCCGCAGCGCGGGCTTGATCTGCCAGCCGGCGGCCACCGGGTCGAAATAGCGGGCGCGGAAGCCGTCCTCTGTGTGGCGAAACGCCCAGTCACGGTAGACGCCCGCACGCGCCAGCGCCAGCGCCTGCGCGTTGATGTCCGTCCCCAGCAGGCGGATCTGCCAGCGGTCCAGGTCCGGCAGCAGCGTGTGCAGCGCCACCGCCACCGAATACGGCTCTTCGCCGGTGGCGCAGCCCGCGCACCAGATATCCAGCGCCAGCCGGTTTTTGTGGCGGCGTTCCAGCACCAGGCCGGCCAGCAGGTGGTCGCGCAGCAGGTGAAAGTGCGCCGCGTCGCGGAAGAAATAGGTCTCGCCGATGGTCAGCGCCTGGATCAGCCGCTGCCACACCGGGGCTGTCACCGGGCTGGCGCGCAGCGCCGCCAGCAGGCCGTGCAGGTCATCCCCCGCCTGGTCGCGCAAAATCGGCGCCAGCTCGCTGCGGAACTGGGTAGACACCGCCAGGCCGATGCGCGCCTCGATCAGCGCGCTGGCCTGTGTCAGCAGTGAATCCGGGGGGAAGGTGGTCATCGTGCTTCAGTTATACACCCGGCGCGCGGCGCTGAACATAGGCATAACAAAGCCTTTACAACCGCCCGGCAAATTGACTTTGCCTGAGCGATTCTCTATACTCTGCCCATATTCGTGATGCGTTTCACGGAGGCCAGCGGTGCGACGTTTGTGGATGACAGCCGGAGCCATCCTGCTTGCGAGTCTGGTTGGCGTAGGTGTCAGCGCGCAGACGGCCGCCCAGCCGGGCGACCCGCCAATCGCGGCGCTCATCAGCGTTTCGGCCCCTGACGACAGCGGCATCGTGACGATCACCGGCGTGGCGGGCGCGGTTTTCCCGGCGGCGCAGATAGCTGTGCGCAATTTATACACCGAGGAAGTCGTCACGACCGCCGCCGGCATCACCGGCTCGTTTACCGCCCGCATTTTCGGCCCCGGCAACACCCCCTTCTGGATCAGCCCGGCGCAGGCGCTGCCGCCCGGCCTGGCCGCGCAGGCTGGCTCGCTGCCCGGCGGGCCAGGGACAATCGTTTACGGCCCCTTTCCAGAGGTGCGCCAGCCCGCCGCTGCCACCACCCGCCTGCTGATAGACGGCCAGCTTGGTGACTGGGAACAGTACCCGGACGCGCGCCTGCTGATGGTCGGGCAGCAGGCGCTCTATGCCCTGCAAAACCAGGCTTCGCTGTATGTCGCGCTGCCCGCCAGCGCCGCCCCGGCGATCTACAGCCGCATGGAGCTGGTGCTCGCGTCCGGCTCGACCAGCTACGGCCTGTCGCTCGACCCGCGCCTGGCGGAACAAACGGCCGTGTGGCGGCGCATCAGCCCCAACCCGGCGGATATCGGCGCGGTGGCGGTCGCTGTCGCCCGCGCTGACGGCATCGAGCTGCGCGTGCCGCTGGCCGCGTTACAGCCGGCTGGCGGGGCGCCGCTGGCCAACATCCTCATTGACGGCGTGGATTTCCTGGCGGCGGACGGCACGAAGATGGCCGGCTACAACGCCGACCAGCCGCCGCTGCTGGTCGAGGAAACGGACGGCATCGTCTACACCAGCGACATCGCCGGCGACGCGGTGCGGTTTACCGTCGGCGGGCCGGTGGCGGACGGCGCCGGCGTGTGGTCGGCGCGCGGGCGCGCCCAGGGCCTGACGCTCACGCCCGGCAGCGCCTGGCGCATGCAGATGGATGTGACGCTGACCGCGCCTGGCCTGCCCGCCGGGCAGGCCGGGATGGGCATGATCGGGCGCGTCAGCCTGCTGCCCGTTACCGGCGCGGACGGTTTCCAGGCCGCTGGCGGCCCCGACACCAGCAACGGCTGGTCGGCGGCGCTTACGCCGTCCGGCCTGCCGATTGACGGCCTGCGCGCCCCTGTCGTGCTGGGCGAGGCGCTGGTCCCCGCGCAGCAGGTGCTGCGCGCGGGCAGCGTGCTGACTTTCGGCCTGGATTTCCGCCTGCAGGTCCCGCGCGATCTGCCGCCCGGCCTGTATGTGCCGGTGTTTGAAGGGCTGGCGCGCGTCGCCGACGGCGAGCCGATTCCCTGGCAGGCCAGCGGGCTGCTGGGCAGCGGCCAGCGCGCGCTGTCGCGGGTGCAGTCCACCCGGCTGCCGCTGGTTCTCAACAGCGGCGGCAGCGCCGGCGGGCGGCTGGTGTGGGCGCTGTTCCACGACGCGCCCGGCAGCGGCGGCAGCCGGGGCCTGCTGGCCGCTGAGGACGCCGGGCGCGCGGCCCTGTCTAACCGCGTCCGCTTTAACAGCGCTACCTACATTCTGCCGCCGTTCACCGGCCCCGACGGCGGCGAGGCCATCCCATACCCGCTGGAGCCGTACCTGCTCAACATGCTGCCTAACAGCCTGGACTCGTCGGCGGCCCCGCTGATCCCGTTCCTGTTCCCCGGCGGGCGCGTCAGCGGGCAGGTGCAGCGCCCTGATGGCGCTGTGGACGACCTGGGCAGCGCGCCTTTCCTGCAGAACCGCCTTTCCACCGCCGCCGCTGACGAGCGCGCCCTGTTCGGCGCGCAGTCGCCGCTGGACGCCTACCGGCTGACAACGCTTAACCCGCTGTTCACCGCCTACCGTTTCGACCAGTACGGCGAGTACCGCATCACGCTGAACGGCGCGCTGGAAGATATGTGGGGCAACCGCTACGAGGGCGGCGGCACATACACCGTGCTGGCCGCTGAGACGCTCACGCTGAGCGCCGGCGCGCTGCCGGGGACGCCCTTCCACGTGGGCGAAGCCTTCAGCCCGGCGCTGCGCCTGACGCCCGCTGTCCCGGCGGATGTGACCATCACGCTGCGCGTTTATCCGCTGGACGGCGGCGCGCCGCTGGAACACCGCCTCAACGGGCAGGCCAACGCCGCCGGTTATTTCTACGCCGCCGCGGGCGCGTTCACCTTCGACACGCCGGGCGAGTACGTGGTGGATTACGAGGCGCGCTTTACTGACAGCGGCGGGCGGCTGTGGGCCGGCAGCCTGCGCGGCGCGGGCGTGATCGCGTCGCCGCAGGGAACGCTGATCGCGCGCGGCCAGCGCGGCCTCTTTGACTATGACCCCGGCGCGCGCCCGGCGTGGTTCCGCGCCGAGACGTATGCGCCGCAGGCCGGGCCGCTGCTCTACAACGCGCCGTACCACCCCGGCGATGTGCTCTGGTATCCGCTGAACGCGGCGGGCGTGCGCCCGACGCTCACGCTGCAGGACACCGCCGGCGCTTATCAGGAATGGCTGCTGGCGGCGCTGCCGGGCTTCGTTTCGGCGCAGGGCCAGCCGCTGCCGGATATGATTCTGCGCCAGGAACTGCCGGCGGCGCTGGACGCCGACACCTATTTCTACATCAGCGCCGTGCGCCCCGGCGTCAGCGCGCGCCAGTTCGTCAAAGGTGGCGACGCGCCCGATATACTGTGGCACTGGTCCCCGAACGACCCGTTCAACCGCCAGCCGGGCGCTGGGCTGGCCGGCGACCGGCCGGGCGACTACACCTTCCTGTTTGGCGGCGCGGTCGTGCGCGCGCCGGACGCGGGCGTTGTTGAAACCGCCGCTTATGCCGCGCTCGCGGTCGCGGCTGGCCCGGCTGACGCGCTCGGCCCGCGCGTCTTTCCGCCGTATAACGGCGAGGCCGCGGGGCCGGCTGGCGGGCCGCTGTTCACGGTGAACGGCAGCCCGGCGTACCTGTTCTTCCACCCCACCGGCATCCAGCCGGGCCAGGTGCTGACAGTCGGCGATACGGTGTCGTTCGCCGGGCAGGTGGGGCCGGCGCTGGCTTCGCGCGTGGAGATCGCCGTCACCGACCCTGACGGCGAAACGCGGGCCTTCAGCGGCTATGCTGGCCCGACCGGCTACTATTACAACCCGGCTGATGATTTTGTCGCCGTCAAGCCCGGCATCTGGACGGCGCAGGTGCGCGTTACGCACGACAGCCTGACATCCGCCGGGCAGGTGCAGCCGCCGCTGCCGCAGGGCGGCGTCCCTGGCGCGCCCACCGGCGAGTTTGCTTTTTACGTAGTCCCGTCCGCCGCTGGCCCGCTGCCCTATAACGACGCCCGCGACGACTACGCCATCCCCGGCGGCATCCCCTACAATTTCAATTTCAACCTGCCTGCTGACTGGGCTAACACGGTGTTCCACTACACGGCCACCATCCCCGGCTTTGTTGTCGGCGGCGGCCCGCTGACCATCAGCGGCCACACCGTCAGCTACCAGTACAACCCGGTCAACCTGAACAATGCCTTCCCGAACTACGAGAGCGACGCGCGCGCCGCCGGCGCCGCCGCCGCCGACCCGCTGACGCTGACGTTCTTCGTCAGCGGCACAGACGCCCAGGGCCAGGCGCAGTACCTCACGCGCACCGTCGTTATCCAGTATGACCGGCTGACCACGTTTGATTGGGGAACCAGCCCATGACGCTCAGGTTCGCACGCAGGTATACAGGCCGGCCGGCCCGGTGGCCGGCGGCGCTGGCGCTGACCGGGCTGGCGCTGCTGGCGCTGGCCGGTTACGTTCAGGCGCAGGCCCCCACGCCCACGCCGCTGCCGCTTTACGCCCTGCCTGACGAGCGCGCCCGCGCCTCGGCCAGCAGCACGCTCGCGCTGGCCGACGAAGGCCGGGTGCTGGTGGTCGCTAACCAGCTTAACGGCACGGTCTCGTTTGTCGAGGTCGTCATCGCCAACCAGGCGCGCACGCTGGCTGAGATCGCGGTGGGGCCGGACCCGCGCGGCCTGACGGTCACGCCCAACGGCCAGACGGCGCTGGTGGTGCTGCGCGGCCAGAACGCGCTGGCGGTGCTGGATGTGCGCCAGACCACCGTGACGCACGTGATCCCGCTGGGCGGGTCGCTGGCTTACGGCGTGGTCGCGAACGCTGGCAGCGCGTATGTGTCGCTGCAGGGCAGCAATGAGATCGTCGTGGTGGACCTGGCCGCGTACCAGGTGCGCGAGCGCATCCCCGTCCCGCCCGGCCCGACCGGCCTGGCGCTGTGGGGCGAGCTGCTGTACGTCACCCATTTCTGGAGCGGCGACCTCAGCCTGGTGTACCTGCCGCAGTCGCGCGTGGTAGACGTGGTTTCGACCGGCGTTGACACCGCCGCCGCGCAGGCGGTTGAGCTGGACACGACGCGCGGCCTGGCGTATCTGCCACAGAGCCGCAGCAACACCCAGAACCGTTTCCCCACCTTCGACACGGTTGTTTTCCCGGTGGTCAACGCGCTGGACCTGCGCGGTCTCAGCCCGCAGTTCAGCCGCCGCCTCACGCTCGACACTATTGACCGCCCCGTCAACATGCCCTTCGCCGCCGCGCTGGACCGCTTCCGCAACTGGCTGTATGTCGCCAACGCCGGCAGCAACGACGTAACGGTGGTTGACCTGAACACCGGGCTGCTGCGCGCCAACATCCCGGTGGGGGCTAACCCGCGCGCCATCATCCTCAACCGCGACAACACCTTCGCCTTTGTCAACAACACGCTTGATGGAACGATCGCCATCATCAACACCGGCGCGCTGGCGGTGGTGGACGTGCTGCCGGTGAGCAACCTCACCGTCCCGGTGGACATCCTCATCGGCGCGCAGTTGTTCCACAGCGCCGCTGACCCGCGTCTCAGCGCCGACCGCTGGCTGAGCTGCGCCAACTGCCATTTTGACGGCCTGCCCGACGGCCGCACCTGGGCGGGCTTCCCCGGCGGCCCGCGCAACACGCCCGCGCTCTACAACCTGGTTGAAACGGCCCCCTATAACTGGGACGGCGGCTGGGATGAGGTGGCCGACGTGGAGCTGAAGATCCGCCGCCTGCAGGGTGGGACCGGCCTGATTGAGGATTTCCTCCCGGCGCTGGCCGCGCCGCTGGACACCGCCCACACCGGCCTCTCGCCGGACCTCGACACGCTGGCGGCCTATCTGGCTGGCCTTCAGCCCCCGCCTAACCCCACGCAGGGCGACGCGCAGCAGATCGCGCGCGGCGAGCAGGTGTTCAGCGAGCAGGGCTGCGCTGAGTGCCACGTCGGCGCGACCGGCAGCAGCCCGGCGGCCCGCGACGTAGGAACCGGCGGCCAGTTCGACACGCCGCTGCTGCGCTATCTGTGGCTGAGCGCCCCTTACTTTCATGACGGCTCAGCCGCCACGCTGCGCGAGGTGTTCAGCCTGCCGGGCACACATTTCCTCAGCCTGTCCGTTCCGCCGTCGGATATCGACGCGCTGGTCGCCTATCTGCTCAGCCGGTAGCAAAAGCGTACCGTCTGGAAAATAAAAATTTAACGCTTGCGAAAATCCGCCCTGGTCGCTATTATTTACAATAGAAATCAGCGAAATTACGCCGCTGTGACGGGGCGCGCATGGGCATAAGCACCGCAATGCAGGAATATCTGGCTGAGGCCTACCGGCTGGCTTATTATCAGGATGGCAGCCCGTATGTGTCTACATCCGCGCTGGCTGAGGTTATGAACGTATCCGCCCCGGCGGTGACGCGCATGGTGCAGCGCCTGCGCGAGGCTGGCTACCTGGACCACGAACCCTACCAGGGCATCATCCTGACGCCCGCCGGCGAGCGCGAGGCGCTGCTGAGCATTCGCCGTCACCGGCTGGCGGAGCGCTTCCTGGTGGATGTGATGGGCTTCGGCTGGCATGAGGTGCACGACGCCGCCGACGCGCTGGGCACGACTGTCAGCGACCGGCTGGTAAACCGCATGGAGGAAATGGCTGGCTTTCCGCGCCGCTGCCCGCACGGCGAGCCGATCCCGACCGCCGACGGCCAGATGCAGCGCCTGCACGACTGGCCGCTGAACACTGCTGAGCCGGCCCAGACCTACGCGCTCAGCCGCGTCAGCACCCACGACACCGACAAGCTGCTTTACCTGGGCACGCTGGGGCTGAAGCCGGGCGTGCGCTTCACGCTGGCGGCGCGCGCGCCGTTTAACGGGCCGCTTCAGCTTGAACGCGAAGGCCAGACAATCGTTATCGGCCATGAGCTGGCCGGGGTGCTGCAGGTCTGTTATGAGGACGATTTTGAGCGGGTTTAAGCGCGCGCCCTGTTAACCGCAGGGTTTGCGCTGCGGCGGCGCAGCGGGTAGGGGGATAAACGCGCCGGCTTGCCTGCCGGCGTCAGGCGTGGCGGACCGCTAGCTGCTGGCTGGCGCGCGCTGTCGAAACGAGCCTGAGGTGCAGCACCTGCACCAGACGCTCGACATACGGGTTGCTGATGACGGGCATGTACACAGATTGTTTGTCGCGCCGCAGATCGAAGTAATATACCACGACCTTCCGCCCGCCCGCCTGCCCGAATTCCTCGTAGCGGATTTCCGGCCCAACCTCCCAGCCTTCAGCCAGATACGTGATGAGCGCGTCGCCGCCCGCAAAGCGCTGCGACAGCGGACTCCAGTGGCTCACGACCTCCATGTACGAAAAGTGCGCGTTCATTGCGTCAAGAACGACCATACGAGCTGTTTCCTTTCAGCTACGGCAAAACATTGCTACGTGGATTCTGCGTGAGGTGTGTTGGCTGTAGTTAATGTTTGCGTTAAAAATTGTTTAATTTCTGCGGCGGTGGCGCAGAAACCATCATCCTTACTATGCGCCATTTTGCTGGCGGCTGTCAACCGCTGCGTATATAAAACGCATGAGAGTTTAGGCCGCGCCGCGTTCCCCGCTGCCGCGCCACTGTGGCGCTGACATATGTTATAATCGGTGGCCAGCGGCGCGCGGCAACTGTCTACCCCCTGCTGATAAAGGATTTTGTACAACGTGTCTACCAACATCCTGATACAGGACATCGCTCAGTTTGACGGCCAGGACGTGACGGTGCGCGGCTGGGTTTACAACCGCACCGGCAAAGGCAAGCTCCAGTTTATCAAGCTGCGCGACGGCTCCGGCATCGCGCAGTGTGTGGTGTTCAAAGGCGACGTGGACGAGGAAACGTTTGAGCTGGCTGGGCGGCTGGCGCAGGAATCGGCGGTCGTGATCAGCGGGACGGTGCGCAAGGACGAGCGCGCCCCTGGCTACCCTGGCGGCTATGAGATCGGCGTCCGGCGGCTGGAGCTGCTGCACATGGCGGATGAATATCCTATCACGCCCAAGGAACACGGCACCGAATTTCTGATGGACCACCGCCATCTGTGGGTGCGCTCCACGCGCCAGTGGGCTATCCTGCGCATCCGCGCCACCATCATCAGCGCCATGCGCAACTGGCTTGACGATCACGGCTACCTGCTGGTTGACACGCCCATCATCACGCCCGCCGCCGGCGAGGAAACGACAACCCTGTTTGAGATTGACTACTTCGGCCAGCCGGCGTACCTGGCCCAGACCGGCCAGCTTTACAACGAGGCCAACATGGGGGCCTTCGGCAAGGTCTACTGCTTCGGCCCCACCTTCCGTGCCGAGAAATCCAAGACGCGCCGCCACCTGATGGAATTCTGGATGCTGGAACCGGAGATGGCGTTTTTCTCGCTAGAAGACCTGATGGACATGGAGGAACAGTTCATCAGCCACGTGGTGCAGCGCGTGCTGGAAACGCGCCGGATGGAGCTGGAGATCATCGAGCGCGACACCGCGCCGCTGGAGAAGATCGTCGCGCCTTTCGCCCGCATCAGCTACGACGAGGCGGTGGCGCGCCTGCAAAAGCTGGCCGCCGAAACACAGGACCCGGAGCAGAAGGACCTGCTGCAGATGGCGTGGGGCGGCGACTTCGGCAGCCCGCACGAAACCGCTATCGCTGAGATGTTCGACAAGCCGGTGTTTGTTTACCACTACCCGACCGCCGTCAAAGCCTTCTACATGCAGCCGGTCGCTGGCCGCCCGGAGGTGTGCCGCAGCGTTGACCTGCTGGCCCCAGAGGGCTACGGCGAGATCACCGGCGGCAGCGAGCGCATCCACGACGCCGCGCTGCTCGAACAGCGCGTGGCGACGATCGGCCTGCCGCGCGAAGCCTATGCCTGGTATCTCGACCTGCGGCGCTTTGGCTCGGTCCCGCACGCCGGTTTCGGCATCGGCCTGGAGCGCACTGTCGCCTGGATATGCGGCCTGCCGCACATCCGCGAGACCATTCCCTACGCCCGCCTGCTCAACCGCAGCTATCCGTAGCGTAAACACTCAGAACTGGAGACTTCACGATGTTTGATGCCTTGCCACAGTCGGCGCAGACGATTCTGGATTGGGACTGGCCGCGTTTCGCGCCCTACGTGGATGACCTGCTCAACCGCCCGCTGGACGCCGCCAGCGTCGC
Source organism: Anaerolineae bacterium (assembly GCA_048499435.1). Classification (GTDB taxonomy): domain Bacteria; phylum Chloroflexota; class Anaerolineae; order Aggregatilineales; family Phototrophicaceae; genus DAOTWC01. The sequence continues at coordinate 606,494 of JASNZW010000001.1, read as the reverse complement.
GCGCTGGCTGGCGGACTGGACCGCGCTGGGCGAGCTGGTGGACGAACTCGGCGCGCGGCTGTACGTCGCCACAACGGTTAACACTGAGGACACCGGCGCGCAGCAGCGGTTCCACGCCTTTCTCGAACACATCGCGGAGCCAGCCGAGGCCGCCGAGCAGCGGCTCAAGGAAAAGCTGCTCGCCAGCGGGCTGGAGCCAGCGGGCTTCGCGGTCGCGCTGCGCAACATGCGCGCCGAGGCGGCGCTGTTCCGCGAGGAGAACCTGCCGCTGTTCACGCAGGAACAGAAGCTCAACAACGAATACGACCAGATCATCGGCGCGCAGACGGTCGAATGGGACGGCCAGGAGCGCACGCTGGCGCAGCTCAGGCCGGTTTTGCAGGAAGCCGACCGCGACCGGCGCGAGCGCGCCTGGCGGCTGAGCGCCGCGCGCCAGCTCGCTGACCGCGCCGCGCTTGACGCGCTGTGGCAGAAGCTGCTGCCGCTGCGCCGCCAGCAGGCCGCCAACGCCGGTTACGACAGCTATCGCGATTTCCGCTGGCAGCAGTTCAACCGTTTCGACTACACGCCGGCGGACTGCCGCGCGTTCCATGCCGCCATCGAGGCGGCGGTTGTGCCCGCCGCCCGCCGCATCTACGCCCGCCGCCAGCAGCGCCTGGGCCTGGCCACGCTGCGCCCCTGGGACCTCAACGTTGACCCGCAGGGCCGCGCGCCGCTGCGCCCGTTCGAGAACGTCGCGGAGCTTGAAAGCCGCACTGAGGCTATCTTCCGCCAGGTGGACCCGGCGCTGGGCGAGCGTTTCGCCACCATGCGCCGCGAGGGGCTGCTTGACCTGGACAACCGCAAGGGCAAGGCCCCCGGCGGCTACCAGATCACGCTTGAGCGGGCCAAACGCCCATTCATCTTCATGAACGCCGTCGGCATCCATGACGACGTGCAGACGATGCTCCACGAAGGCGGCCACGCTTTCCACTGCTTTGAGAGCGCCGCCCTGCCGTATATTCAGCAGCGCAGCATCAGCGCTGAGATCGCCGAAGTCGCCTCGATGAGCATGGAGCTGCTGGCCGCGCCCTATCTCACCGCTGAATCTGGCGGCTTCTACAGCCCCGCCGACGCCGCGCGCGCGCGCATCGAACACCTGGAGGGCATGATCCTGTTCTGGCCGTACATGGCTGTCGTGGACGCCTTCCAGCACTGGGTCTACACTCACCCGGACGACGCCCTGCGCCCCGCCGACTGCGACGCCGCCTGGGCCGGCCTGTGGGACCGTTTCATGGCGGGCATTGACTACAGCGGCCTGGACGCTGAGAAGGCGACCGGCTGGCAGCGCAAGCTGCATATCTTCCAGATTCCGTTCTACTACGTGGATTACGGCCTGGCGCAGTTGGGCGCGGTGCAGGTGTGGCACAGCGCGCTCAGCGACCAGGCGGGCGCGGTGGCGGCCTACCGGCGCGCGCTGGCGCTGGGCGGCACGCGCCCGCTGCCAGAGCTGTACGCCGCCGCCGGCGCGAAGTTCGCCTTCGACACGGCGACCGTCAGCGAGGCCGTCGCGCTGATCGAACAGACGCTGGACCAGCTTGAGACAGTCTGATACCGGCCCCCGCATGCACACCTGCTCTGCGGTTATCCCGGTCTATAACAGCGCGGAGACGCTGCCGCTGCTGCTGGAGCGGCTGGCGGCGGCGCTCGCCGCGCTGAGCGCACAGTATGAGATCATCCTGGTTAACGACGCCAGCCGCGACAGCTCGTGGGCGGTGATCGAGCGGCTGGCGCGCCAGCACCCTCATGTGCGCGGCATCAACCTGATGCGCAACTATGGCCAGCACAACGCGCTGCTGTGCGGCATCCGCGCCGCCCGCTATGAGCTGATCTGCACGCTGGACGACGACCTGCAGCACCCGCCGGAGGCGCTGGCCGCGCTGGTGGCGCAGCTCGACGCCGGGCCGTATGATGTGGTGTACGGCACGCCGGCCCAGGAACAGCACAGCTTCTGGCGCAATGTGGCCTCGCAGGTGACCAAGCTGGCGCTGCAAAGCGCGATGGGCGCCGAAACGGCGCGCCAGGTGAGCGCGCTGCGCGTGTTTCGGGCGCAGGTGCGCGCCGCCTTCGCCAGCTACAGCGCCCCGTTTGTCTCAATTGACGTGCTGCTCACCTGGGGCACGACGCGCTTCGCGTCGGTCCCGGTGCAGCACGCGCCGCGTGCCAGCGGGCAGAGCAACTACACTTTCCGCAAACTGGTGGCGCACGCCCTCAACATGATGACCGGCTTCAGCATCGTGCCGCTTCAGCTCGCCAGCCTGCTCGGTTTCGGGCTGGCGCTGTTCAGCGTGGTGGTGCTGGTGTATGTCGTCGGGCGCTATCTGCTGCAAGGCACGCCGGTGCAGGGCTTCCCCTTCCTGGCCTCGATCATCGGCATCTTCTCTGGCGCGCAGCTTCTGGCGCTGGGCGTGATCGGCGAGTACCTGGCGCGGATGCACTTTCGCGTCATGGACAAGCCCAGCTACATCGTGCGCGAGACCATCGCTTCGGACGACGAAGGCTGAGGCCGGCGCTTTTCTCACCCCCGCGCAGTTCCCCTTTTCTCAGCGTAATGTTATACAATGATTCACACAACGCTGCTGCTCAGGAGCCAATATGGACGACGCGGCCCTCACGCTCTACCTGGAGGCGCTCAGCGCCATCGTGCGCCCGGTGCGCGCCGGTGACTACCCCCGCCCGCTGGAGCCGTTTCGCGCGCTGCTGCGCGCCCTGGGCGACCCGCACACCGCCTTCCCGCTGATCGTGGTGGCCGGTTCGGTCGGCAAGGGGACCGCCTGCCACCAGATCGCGGCGGCGCTGGCGGCGCGCGGGCAGCGCGTCGGCCTGTACACCGGGCCGCACATGCACAGCTTTCGCGAGCGTTTCGTGTGCGACGACACCGTTATCGGCCCCAGCGCCTTTATCGAGGGCGTGCGCGCCGTGACTGCCGCCGCCGCGGCGACGCCGGGCTACGCCTTCAGCACGTTCGAGCTGGCGACGGCGCTGGCGCTGTGGTGGTTTGGCCGCCGCCGCCCCGACGTGCTGGTGCTGGAGACCGGCCTGGGCGGGCGCTTCGACGCGGTGGGCAGCCTGCCTAACACGCTGGCCGCCTTCACGCCGATCGAAATGGAACACGCCGCCATGCTGGGCGGCACACTGGAGAGCATCGCCTGGCACAAGGCCGGCATCATCCAGCCGGGCCGGCTGGCCGTGACCGTGCCGCAGCCGCCGCCGGTGATGCGCGTCCTGCGCGCGACCGCCGCGCAGGTTGGGGCGCGCCTGCTGACCGACCCGCAGCCGCTGCCGCTGGCGTTGTTCAGCGGCCGGGAGCGCGAAACCCCGCCTGACGCCGCCACCGTGACGTTTTACCACGCGCTGCTGCCGCCGCCGGGCGGCCTGGGCAGCCGCGGCCTGGGCAGCGCGCTGCCGGGGCGCGGCGAGCGCGTCCACGTGGGCGGGCGCGATATCGTGGTTGACGGCGGCCACACGCCGGGCGCCGGGCGCTGGCTGCGCGGGTTGATTGACCTGCTGGTGGGCGGCGACGCGCCGGTGCGGCTGGTGGCGGGGCTGCTGGTGGACAAGAACGCCGCCGGCTACCTGAGCGCCTTCGACCAGCAGCGCTTTCACATCACGCTGACGCAGGCCGGCGGCCACCGCGCCGCCGACCCGCAGGCGCTGCGCGCCGCCGCCGACCTGCGGCGCGCCGCCGTTGACGTTCAGCCAGACACCGTAGAGGCGCTGCGCGCGGCGCTGGCCGGGCCAGAGGCGCTGATCGTGGTGGGCGGCTCGCTGCGGCTGGCCGCCGCCGCCCGCGAGGCGTTCGGCCTGCTGCCGGCGGCGCTGGCCGCTGAGGCGCGCGCCACCCGCGCCCTGTTCGACGGGCCGGGCTACCTGGGGAAGATGATTTAGCCGGTTTGCCCCCGCTTTACCGGTCAGCAGCAGAATATATGTTCGCTTGGCACCAGAATGCAATATAATATTGCTGATGCGCCTGAGGTTTACGATTCAGGCTGTGGCGGGGGAGGGGACTATATGTGCCGGAACATCAAACCGCTGTTCAATTTCGAGCCGCCGGCGAATGACGAGGAAGTCCGCGCGGCGGCGCTGCAATATGTGCGCAAGATCAGCGGCTTCAACGCGCCGTCTAAAGCCAACGAGGCCGCCTTTTACGCGGCGGTGGACGAGATAGCGGCTGCCTCAGGCCGGCTGCTGGCCGCGCTGGAAACCCACGCGCCGCCCAGAAATCGCGCGGCGGCCAGGGCGCGGGCCGCCCGGCGCTTCGCCAGCTGACCGGCTGCTGATTTACCTGGCGCAGGCGCAGCGCTTTAGCCCTGGCGTGGCAGCGCTGATCTACGAGCCAGAGCGCTAAGCTGCGCTGGCGCCGCCGGTAAATTAGGAACGGCCCACCGCTCGCCGCGCCGCCGCCGCGCCCTGCGTCAGCCGGTCTTCAAACAGCCGGGCGCGGTAGTCGCTGCCGGCCAGCGCCAGGCCGGGCGGCAGCAGCGCTTCGATCTCGTCCATCAGCCGGTCGTGCGCGGGGTCGTGCGGCCCCAGCGCGTGCGCTTCGGGCCAGTAATCGGCGCGGGTGAGCAGCGGCGCGGCGCTGAGCCGCAGCGCCCGGCGCGCTTCAGCGGCCAGGTCGGCGGCGCTGGCCTGCGCCAGCGGGAAGCGCACGCCCACCTGCGCCAGCACGTGGCCAGGCGGGACGCGCTGCGGGCTGGTGGTCCAGCGCGCGAAGGCGCAGCCCAGGTCTGGCGGGCAGCGCAGCGGCAGCGGCGCGTCGGCGGCGCGCAGGCCGAGCGTCACGCGCGTGATTGTGTCGTAATGGAAGCGCAGCAGGCGCAGCGCAACCTCTGGGATGAAGCCGTAAAACATGCGCTCAGCGTAGCGGGCGGGGGCGGTCACAACCAGCGCGCCGGCGTCGTACACCAGGCCGTTCTCCAGGCAGACGGTGAAGCGCCTGCCGAGCATCCCGATGCTGCTGGCGGCCATGCGCGGCAGCACGCGCCCGCGCGCCAGGCGCGCCGCCAGCGCGTCCACCAGCGCCTGCGTGCCGTCTTTGAACGTCACCAGCCGGGCGGCATCTGGCAGCGCGGCCACCACGTCCAGCGCGTCGCCCAGGCCGATCTCAGCCAGCAGCGGCCAGGGGCGCGTCTGTTTAAGCACGAACGGCCCGCCGTCCAGCACCCAACCGCCGCGCCGTTCGCTGATAACGCTGCCGCCCAGCCGCCCTTTGACCTCAATCAGCGCGTAATCCGCGCCCAGCCGTTCCAGCTCGTAAGCGGCGGCCAGCCCGGTGACGCCGCCGCCAATCACCAGCGCGTCCACAGCGGCTTACCCGGTCTGCGGCAGCGCGTCGCGGGCGGCGCGCAGCGCGTCGCGCAGGCGGGCGCTCTCTGAAAGCGTGTCCACCGGCGCGAAGCCGGGCGCGCTCATATACTCCACGCAGACGACGCCCCTGTAATCAGCGTGATACAGCGCGTCCAGCACGCGCGCCACGTCGATCCGACCGCCTTCAAACGGGGTCTGCGGCTTGCCTTTCGCCGCCTGCCGCAGTTGGATGTGGCGTGTGTGCGGCAGCAGCGTGCGGATATCGGCCTCAGCGGCGCCCTGCGCGACCAACTGCGCCCAGTCCAGCGTGAGGGCCAGCCCTGGCACTTCCTTGAGCAGGCGCAGCGCGCCGTCGGGTGTTTGCGCCAGCGAGTCGGCGTGCGGCTCAACGCTCACGCGCAGCCCGGCGTCCTGGCCCAGGCGCAGCATTTCGCGCAGCGCCGCGACCGCCCGGTCGCGCGCGTCGCCGTCGTCGGCGGCGTGCGCCAGCCCCGGCGACAGCGTGATGCCCGGCGCGCCCAGCGCCTGCGCGAACGGGATCAGCGCGCGATACAGGTCCAGGTCTTTCTGGCGTTTGTCGTCGTCGGCCAGCGAGATGCGCGGCAGCAGCAGGTAAAGGTCGCTCAGCCGGAGGTTGAACAGCGCCAGGTCGCCTTTGATGTCGGCGGCGGCGCGCTGCGGGTCGGCGGCAGCGCGGGGCGCGTTGAGGTTGGGGCCGCTGCCGATGTCGGCGCAGCGAAAGCCCAGCCGGGCGATCGTGCCCAGCGCTTCGGTCAGCGTCAGGTCGCTGAAGGCCCACGTGTGGCAGGCAAATTCGATCATGGCGCCGAGTATAGCGCGCGGGCGGCGGCGGCGGCAAGCGCGCCGCTTGCCGCGCGCCATTTCCATGCTACAATTAATCGAACGACCGTTTGATTAATAATTAAGGGCTGGAGAAAAAACGATGGCAGACACGACAGCAGCCAGCGGCGTCAACTTCGCGCTCACCGACGAACAGTTGATGCTGCAAAAAATGGCGCGCGACTTTACCACCAAAGAGATCATCCCGGTTGCCGCTGAGTACGACGAACACGCCACTTTCCCCGACGAAATTTTCCACAAGGCGCACGCGCTGGGCCTGACGAACATGAACATCCCGGCGGAGTACGGCGGCGTGGGCGCGACTGTGCTGGAGGAGTGCCTGGTCGCTGAGGAGTTCGGCTACGGCTGCACCGGCATCGGCACGAGCGTGAGCACCAACAACCTGGGCGCGCTGCCGATCATCCTGGGCGGCAGCGAACAGCAGAAGCAGTACTGGCTGGGTGAGCGCCTGATGGACGGCGGGCAGTACGTGTCCTACGGCGTGACCGAGGCCGCCGCTGGCTCGAACGTGGTCGGCATCCTCACGCGCGCCGACAAGCGCAACGGGTCGTACATTATCAACGGCTCCAAGACGTTTATCACCAACGCCTCGCACGCCAACTTCTTCACCGTCTTTGCCAAGACAGACCCTGCCGCCGGGCACAGGGGCATGAGCTGCTTTATCGTGGACCGCGACACGCCCGGCGTAAGCGTGGGCAAGAAGTTCGACAAGCTGGGCCAGCGCGCCTCTGATACGGCGGAAATCGTGTTTGAGGACGTTGAAGTGCCGGCGGAGAACCTGGTCGGCGGCGAGGGGCGCGGCTTCTACCTGGCAATGAGCGTGTTCGACCACAGCCGGCCCGGCGTGGCGGCGGCGGCGGTTGGCCTGCAGCGGCGCGCGCTGGACGAGTGCGTGAAGTATGCCCATGAGCGCGAAGCCTTCGGCCAGCCCATTTTCCAGCACCAGGCCATCGGCCACAAGATCGCGGACATGGCCATCAACTACGAGGCGTCGCGGTTGCTGGTGTGGCAGGCGGCCTGGCAGGTGGACGCCGGCATCGCCAACCCGCGCATCCCGGCCATCGCCAAGGCGTTCGCCGCAGACATGGCCACCAGGGCGGCGGTGGACGCGGTGCAGGTTTTCGGCGGCTACGGTTACATGAAAGAGTACCCGGTCGAGAAGCTGCTGCGCGACGTGAAAATCTTCCAGATTTACGAGGGGACCAGCGAGATTCAGCGCAACATCATCGTGCGCGAGCTGTTCAAGTAAGGCGGCGCGCGCCAGCGGGGCAGGGGCGGGGGCGGCTACCCCCGCCCTTTTTGTTTTGTGCAGATATCCTGACGTTTAGTACCTGTTCTCTATGCTTGCGCTGTGAAAGTTGCGGTATAGTTGAGGTGTTGATCCTGCGGTTAAAGGTATTAATGTAATGTCCAGCAGCAACCTGCCCAAACAGGAAATAAGCGGCACGCAGCTTCTCAGAGAAACCGCGCTCAGCGCCCTGCCGGCGACTATCGTGCGCGCGACTGGCCCGCTGGACGCTGTGCTCCCCTGGGTGATTGAATTTCGCGTGGTCGGCACGGCGTCCACCATTCAGGCGCGCGTGACCGAGCACATGATAATTGGCCGGTCTGACGCGGAGCGCGGCATCCGGCCAGAGGTGGACCTGACGCTGTACAACGGCTATAACCTCGGCGTTTCGCGTCAGCACGCGGCCATTATGGCGGTTGACAGCAGCATCCGCGTGAAAGACACCGGCAGCGCCAACGGCACGCGCCTCAACGGTGTGCCGCTGGAGGCGCACCGCGCCTACCGCCTGCGGCACGGCGATGAGCTGGCGCTGGGCCGGCTCAGGCTTCAGGTGTCGTTCGCGGTCGTGCCGCTGGTGTCTGAGGCGCTGAGGCCGGGCAGCGCGCCGGCCCCGACGCTGGGCAGCGGCCAGCGCGTGCTGATTGTGGAGGACGACGCCGACGTCGCCGCTGTCTTTGGCCTTATCCTGGAACAGGCTGGCTTCAAGGTGCTGATCGTCAACAGCGCCACCCGCGCGCTGGCGGCGCTGGCCGCTGAATCCCCCCAGGCGCTCATCATTGACCTGATGCTGCCGGACATGAACGGGCTGGACCTGGTGCGCTATGTGCGCTGCCGGGAAGCCGGCGGCGACGTGCCGCTGGTGGTGATTTCCGGGCAGACGGGTGGCTTTCAGATGAGCCAGGCGCTTAAGGCCGGGGCGGATGTGTTCCTGGGCAAGCCGATTGGCGTCGATGAGCTGCTGGGCGCGTTCACGGCGCTTCTGCCGCAGATGGCGGCGCAGCGGCCCACCGTTTCCACCCGCCCGCCCAGCCCGCACCAGTAAGGTTTGCCCGCCGCCCGCCGGCCAGTTGTCCGCCGCGCGGTTGCAGGCGCCGCCGCCCTGGGCTACAGTTAGCGCTGGTAAGGCGCGCGTTTCAGGGACGGATCTATGGGCTGGCGGCTGTATCTCTCTAACCAGGCTGTGCAGCGCCTCGACATTCTGCCCGGCCAGCCGCCGCTGCTGGCGGCCTGGCTGCGGCGCGGGCGCGTGTATTACTTCGACCTGAAAACTGGCGCGCAGGCCGGCGAGCGCAGCTTTGACGAAACGCCCGCCGCCGCCCGCGGCGACGACGCCTGGCAGGCGTTCATCGCCGGGCTGGCTGCCCCCAACAAAGCCTGCCTGCCCTATGTCCGCACCGCGCTGGGCGATATCTACAGCAGCAGCGATGGCCGTCTGCGGCTGGTGCATGTGCCGCCGGCGGGCCTCTTTCTGGAGCTGGAAGGGAAGGAAATTCCGCTGGACACCGGCCAGGCCGCGCGCCTCAGCGCGGTTGACCTGGACCCGCTGCTGGGGCTGGCAGCGGCGGTGGATGAAAGCGGCCTGCTGCGCCTGTTCCAGCAGCATATCCCGCTGGGCGCGTTCGACCTGGGGCTGAAGCCCGCCGAGAACCTGCCGGTAAGCGTGGCGGTGGCGCAGGGCGGCGGCGCGGTCTTTGCCAGCGATGGCCGCCAGATCGTGCTGACCGATTCCAGCGGCGCGGTTAAAAGGCGGCTGGACGCGCATTACACCGTCGGGCGTATCGCCTGCGCGCCGGATGGCCGGCTGCTGGCGACGACCGACCTCGACACCAACGTGATCCGCGTCTACAACGGCGCTGACCTGACGGCGACTCACCAGCGCCACGCCGTTGATGTGCTGGCGGCGGCGCAGCAGGTGCAGCTTATCGCCGACGAGCCGCCGGCGCTGGGCGCGCTCAACGCGCTGGTGCTGGGCGGCAAGGGCGCGCTGGCGTTTGCGCTGGCAGGCGTGGTCTGCGCCAGCGCTACCAGCGAGCTGAACGCGCTGCCGCGCGCGCGCAAACTGCTGTAGCGGCTGTGGCACGCCTGCACGCGGCTGCGTTCGCGCTCTGCCTGCTGGCCGCTGCCGCCGTCACCTGGCCGCTGGCAGCCGCGCTCGACGCGCGCCTGCTGGGGCATCCATTCGGCGACGCCGGCGAGTACACGCGCCATATCTGGTGGATCGGGCACGCGCTCCAGACCGGCCAGCCGATCTTCTTCCAGCCGTACCTGGGCTGGCCCAGCGGCCTGCCGGGCGCGTGGCTGTGGGCCATACCGCTGCAGTCCTTCCCCGCCTGGCTGCTGGCGCTTGCGCTGCCGCTGCCGGCGGCGTTCAACGCCCAGGCGCTGCTGACGCTGGCGCTCAACGGCTGGGCCATGTTCGCGCTGGTGAAGCGCCTTACGGGGCAGGCGGGCGCGGCGCTGGTGGCCGGGCTGATCTTCCTGGCGTACCCCGCCGCGCAGGGGCAGCTCGCCGCCACGCACGTCGGGCTGCTGGCGCTGTGGCCGGCCCCGCTGTGCGTCTACGCGCTGGACCGTGCCCGCGATAACCGCCGCTGGGTGTTCGCCGCTGGCGCGCTGTTTACGGCCAGCCTGTGGGGCAGCCCGCTGCTGCTGGTGTATGTCACCGGGCCGCTGACGCTGCTGCTGGCGCTGCGGGCGCTGCTGGCCCGCGACCGGGCCGCGCTGGTTAACGTCGGCGCGGCGGCGGGGCTGGGCCTGCTGCTGGCGCTGCCCTTCCTGCTGCCGTATGCGCTGGAAACGCGCAGCGCCCCGCCCTGGGTGACGGCTGAGGGCGGCGCGGCGGCCTTCAGCGCGGACCTGCTGGGGCTGGTGACGCCGCTGTTCTATCACCCGCTGTTCGCGGACCTGGACTACAGCCGGCGCGCGCTGGGCGTGGACCCATTCGAGCGTGTCGCCTATATGGGTATCGTCGCCGCGACGCTGGCGGCGGTTGGCGCGCGGCGGCAGCGCGCGGCGTGCGGCTGGCTGGCGCTGGCGCTGGCGGCCTGGGCGCTGTCGCTTGGCCCGCTGCTGCGCGTTGGCGGCGCGCCGCTGCTGCTCGACGTGGGCGGGATGCGAACGCATATCGTCCTGCCCTGGGCCTTGATCGGCGAGCTGCCGCTGCTGAACATGACGCGCACGCCCGCCCGCTTCAACCTGCTGATCGGGCTGGCGCTGGCTGTCGCCGCCGGGTATGGCGCGGCGGCGCTGCTGCGCCGCCCCTGGCGCGCGCGCTGGTCTGGCGGCGCGCTGGCGCTGGCGCTGGGCGCGCTGATTTTGTTCGAGTACCAGTCGTTCTGGCCGCTGCCGACCGTGCCCGCCGCTGTGCCTGCCGCCGTGCGGGCGCTGCGCGACCGCGCCGATGTCCGCGCTGTGTACGATGTTCCCTGGGACCATCTGCTGGCCGCGAAGGACGGCCTGTACCTTCAGACCGTTCACCACAAGCCGCTGATCGCCGGGCAGATCGCGCGGCGCACACCGGTCAACCCGGCGCTGCTGGCCGTGCTTCAGGGCACGCTGGACGCGGCGCTGCTGGACGCGGCGCAGGTGGATGTGATCATCCTGCACCGCGAATGGGACGACGGCCAGCTAGAGCCGCTGCTGCGCGCGCGCCTGGGCGAACCCAGCTATGAAGACGCGCGGCTGGCGCTGTTCGAGCCGCCCGCGCCCGCTGGCCCGCCGCCGTTCGCCGCTGTTTACGAGCCGCAGGTCACGTTCACACAGTTCTACGATATCCACCTGCACGCGCCCGCGCCCGGCTGGGTGATTGTGGGCGGGGCGCTGGACGCCGCCGGCCAGCCGCTGCTGCTGAGCCTGGACCGCCAGGCGGCGCTGCGGATAGCCGCGCAGCCGGCGCGCGCCGCGCTGGACGCGCCGCTGTACATCGCCAGCGCCGGCTACCACACGCTGCGCCTGGAAACCGCGCTGCCCTGTCCGGCGGCGCTGGAGCCGCTGGCCTGCCGCGCCGCGCGCGTGGACGGCCTGGCGCTGGCCTACACACCGGCGGCGGCGACGGCGCTGCGCTTCGGGCGCGGCGTCACGCTGACGGCGGCGCGGGCGGCCGCCGCCGCTGACGGCGCCGCCGTGCAGCTTGACTGGGCGTTCGACCAGCCGCTGGCGGAGACGGACCGGCGCTTTGTTCACGTGCTTGACGCCGGCGGCCAGCTCGTCGCCCAGGACGACGCCGCGCCGCCGCCCGGCCTGCGGCGGTGGGCGGACGGCCTGCGTTTTGAGCTGCCGCCGGGCCGCTACCAGGTCTACGCGGGCTGGTACAGCCTGCCGGACGCGGCGCGCTTCGGCCTGCTGGAGGATGCGGCGGCGGACGGGCGGGCGCTGGTCGGCAGGGTAACGGTGGCAGGCGCGGAATAAACGCCAGCAGCCCCCAATCCACTGGGGGTTTACGCTGGCCGTCAGCAATTCTATACTTAGCCGGTCTGCTGCTGCGCTATTTATACACCTCGCATCGTGCGCCGCTGTACACGTAAGGACTGCCCATGTTTGTAACTGCCCCTGTCTACCTTTTCGGAGATGTTCACGGCTACGCGGACCGGATGCTGGCGCGCCTGCGCGCGGCCGGTCTGGTGGACGACGCCGGGGTGTGGGCGGGCGGGCAGGCGGCGCTGTGGTTTCTGGGCGACTTCTTTGACCGCGGGCCGGATGGTATCGGCGCGCTGACGACGGTCATGCGCCTGCAGCGCGAGGCCGAGGACGCTGGCGGGGAAGTCGGCGCGGTGCTGGGCAACCACGATATCACGCTGCTGGCGGCGCAGCGTTTCGGCAGCCAGCCGCTGGGCGCGCCGCACCGCACCTTTATTGGCGAGTGGAAGCGCAACGGCGGCCAGGACAGCGACCTGGAACGCCTCACACCGGCGCATCGCGAGTGGCTGCTGGCCCTGCCGGCGATGGCTCATGTGGGCGACCGCCTGCTGGTTCACGCCGACTCGCGCCTGTATCACGCTTACGGCCGGACAGCGGCGGCGGTCAACGCGGCTTTCGCCAATCTGCTGCGCAGCGACGACGCGGCTGCCTGGGATCACCTGCTGCACCAGTTCAGCGAGCATCGCGGGTTCATGGGCGTGTTTGGCCAGGGTGTGCGGCGGGCGGCGGCCTTTCTTTACGCTTTCGGCGGCCAGCAGATTGTGCACGGCCACACGCCGCTGCCGGTGATGCTGGGCGAGGCCCCGGCGCGCATTCGCGCGCCGCACAGCTACGCCGACGGCCTGTGTCTCAACGTTGATCCAGGCATGTACCTGGGCGGCCCCGGCTTTGTCTGCGCGCTGCCGCCGCTGCGTGAAGCCGCGCTGGCGGTCTGAGGGCGCGGGCGGCGCGCCCGCTCACGCCTTATCCGGCGGCTGCCAGGAGCGTTTTGCCTCACCCGTGTAGCCGATCTCGCGCAGACGCTCCAGCTCCAGGCGTTCCAGGATGTCGGCCACCCGGCCATAGTCCGCCGCCGGGATGCGCCGCTGTAGATCGCCAGCCTCGCGGTAGACGTAGCCCACGCCGCCGCACCAGTCGCAGTCCTCGGCGCTGCCGTCCTCAGCCTCAACCCAGGCGTAGCCATCGCACGAGGGGCAGCGCATAATTTCCGGCGTCACGGCACAGTCTCCATCAGCGGTCCGTCAGGATTTTGTCAACGGCGGCGGCCAGCTCGCGCAGGCTGCTGACCTGATAAACGCCGTCGGACAGCGGCGCGTACTCCAGCATGTCGCTGTCGCCCGTCCCCCACATCCCCGGCGGCTCCGGGTTGAACCACAGCAGGCGGCGCGCGCGGCGCTGAAGCATGTGCGCCAGGTCCAGGCGCGGGTTGTTGTGGTTGTTGCGCCCGTCGCCCAGGATGATTACGGTGGCGCGGTGGTCAACACAGCTCAGGTGCTGCTGAGCGAAGGTGTTCAGGCTGGCCCCCAGGTCGGTGTTGTAGTAGCCGGGGCGGTTGTCGGCCAGCACGCGGGCCACCGCGTCGCGCGGCTCGCCCTGGCTGAACACGTCGCTGATGTCCTTGATGTCGTCAATGAAGATGAAGCTGTTGGTGCGCGCCACCTGGTCCTGCAGCTCGTACACCAGCGTGAGCAGAAACTCAGCGCAGTAGCGCATGGACGTGCTGACGTCGCAGATAAGCACCAGGCACGGCTTGACCTGGCGCGTGCGGCGGCGGATCTCCAGCGGCACGCCGCCGTATTTCAGCGCGGCGCGCATGGTGCGGCGCGGGTCCGGGCTGCCGGCGCGGGCGCGGCGCTGGCGCAGCGCGGCGCGGCTGCGCAGGCGGGCGGCCAGCCGCTTGATCTCGTCGCGGATGGCGTCGGCTTCTTCGCGGCCCAGGTGCGTAAAGGGCACGTCCAGCAGGTCCGGTTTGGGCTGCGGGTCGCGCTCGGCCATCTGCTGCGCCAGCGCGGCCCCGGCATACTGCGCAATCTGCTGGCCGAGGCCCTCAGCGTTCTGCTCCAGCAGCGCGCGCACCTGCGCCTGCGTCGGGGCGCTCATGCCCATTTCCGCCAGCGCCTGCAGCAGCGCTTCGATCAGCGCCGGGAGCTTTTGCAGCCCGGCGTCGCGCTGCATGCGCCGCTCGAACCACTGGCGCTGGTACATCTCGTCGCCCTGGTCCAGCCCGGCGCGCGCGCCCATCTGCTCAAGCTGATCGCGGCTGAACGGCTGCCCCTGTGTGAGCTGCTGCAGCAGCTCGCGCAGGGCCTGCGCGTCGCCCAGCAGCGCTTGCAGCGCCTGGCGCAGCGTCTCGGCGTCGTCGGGCGGCAGGCTGGCGGGGATATCCGCCAGCGGCGGCTGGCCAGCGCTGAAGAACAGCGGGAAGAAATAATCGAACGCGGCCTGGTCGCGCCGTTCCTTGATCAGCGTCGTTTTCAGCGCCGCCGCGAACTGCGCGCGGTCGGCCACGCCGATCGCATCCACGCTGTGCGCGGCGTCCTGGCTTTCGGCCAGCGACACGCGCACGCCGGCGGCGCGCAGCGCCCGCACAAAATCCACCATTCGCTTGTCCACGTTTACAATAACCTTCCACACACACGGACAGCGGCGCGCGGCGGCTGACAACCCGCCTGCGCGGCGCGGTCATTATAACGCGCTGGGCGCGTTTTGCTGTAGAATGCGGAGTCGTCGGTTGAAAGGCGCGCCCCGGAAAACTATGCACCAGCCACGAACGCACACCCGAACGGCCCGCTCTGTGGGCCTGCTTATCGCCCTGCTGCTGCTGGCCAGCCCCGCCGCCAGCCAGGATGCCCTGCCGCCCTGCGGCCAGCGGCCCCACTATTTAGAGCGCCCCTGGGTGGACGCGCTGCGTTTCTGCCTGGAGCTGGTGATCGAGGATGACGCGGCGGGCGAGCTGGGGTTCACGGCGCTGGCCGCCGCTGACGACGGCATACTTTACGCCGCCCGCCCGCTGGAAGGCGTCGTGCTCGCCATCAGCGACAGCGACGGCGACGGCCTGCCGGACAGCGCGCGCCCTGTCGCCAGCGGCCTGACGCGCCCCGCCGCGCTGGTGCATCACGCGGGCGCGCTTTACATCGTGGCGGCGGCGCGCGTTTACCGCCTGCGCGGGGATGAGCTGAGCGTCATCGTGGACGACCTGCCGGCGGGCGGCGGTTTCTGGAACGCCGGCATCGCCGTCGGGCCGGATGAGCGCCTGTATGTGGCGACCGGCGCGCCCTGCGACCACTGCGTCCCCGCCGACCCGGCGCGCGGCGCGGTGCTCAGCTTCACGTTGGCGGGGGGCGACCGGCAGCTTGTGGCGCGCGGCCTGCGCCACCCCGCCGGGCTGGCGTTCGCCGCTGGCGCGCTGTGGACGGTGGACACGGCCCGCGACGGCCTGTTCGACACGCCCGACCTGGACGAGCTTAACCGGGTGACGCCCGGCGCACACTTTGGCTGGCCGTTCTGTAACGGGGCGGCCAGCGCGCCTGACTGGCAGGGCGGCGCGTTCGACTGCGCCGCCGCCGCCCCGCCCGCGCTGACGTTCCCCACGCACGGCCAGCCGCAGGCGCTGGCCGCTTACCGGGGCGCGGCGCTGCCCACGCTGCGCGGCGCGCTGCTGGTGGCGCTGGGCGGCTCACGCGGGCGCGTGGACCTGCGCGGCAACGCCGTCGCCGCCGTATACTTCGACGACGCTGGCGCGCCCAGCGGCTACCACATCATTCTGCCTGAGGAACCGCCGACCAACGCGGCGCACGGCTTCACGCTGCAAGAGCTGAACTACCGCCTCAGCGGGCTGTACCCATCCCGGCCTTACGGCCTGGCCGTCAGCCCGGAAGGCTGGGTGTATATCAGCGCGGGGCGGCGCGTGATCGCGCTGCGGCCGCAGGCGGGCTGACGTTTTAGGCGTGCGGCGCTGTTTCGCGCTGGAGCACGACAAAGCCGATGCCGATGTGGCTCATGTCCTGCGCGCCCGGCGCGCCGCCCGCCCCTGCCACCACCCAGCCGTCATTCAGGCGTTTGGCGATCTCCCACTCGGCCTCTGACCGGCTGAGGATGCCCTCGCTGTCATAGCCGGGGCCGTGTTCCAGGATAAAGGTGATGATTTTCACTTCTTTAAACATGCTGCTGCGTTCTCCTTAGAAACGATGCGGCGCTGTTACTGCGCGCCGGCGGCGCGCGCCGCCGCGATCAGGCGGTCAAGCACGCGCATATTGGCGACGGCGTCCTGCGGCGCGTAGCGCGGGGCGTGCCCGTTCAGCAGCGCGCCGGCGAAGTCCTCCACCATCAATTGATAGTGATTCGCCGGCCCGACGGCGATTTCGTCACAGCTTGTGCCCTGCCAGTGGCGGATCACGGTGGCCGCGCCCGCTTCCATCACGAAGGCTTCAGGGACCTGAATGCGCCCGCGCGTGCCGCGCACCTCGTAAGTGTGGGTGCGGAACGCGCGCAGGCCGCAGTCGAAATGCGCCACCACGCCGGATTCAAAGCCCAGGACGCCGGCCAGCGCCTCATCGACCCGCGACCGGCTGCCGAACGTGGCCGCCGCGCTCACGCGGTCCGGTTCAGCGTGGGCGAGCAGGCGGATCACGTTGACGCAGTAGCAGCCGACGTCCATCAGCGCGCCGCCGGCCAGCGGTTGGCTGAGGCGGATGTCGTCCTCGTTGGCCACCGGGAAGCAGAACGTGGCCTGCACCGCCGTAACCTGCCCGACCGCGCCGGCCTCGACCATGCGCAGCACCTGCTGCGTCTGCGGGTGGAAGCGGTACATAAAGGCCTCAGCGAACAGCAGACCGCGCGCGGCGAAGGCGTCCACCATCGCCTGCGCCTCGGTGGCATCGCGCGCCAGCGGCTTTTCGCACAGCATCGGCTTGCCCGCCTCGGCGCAGCGCAGGCTCCAGGCGGCGTGTTCGCTGTTGGGCAGCGGGTTGTAGATGGCGTCGATCTGCGGGTCGGCGAGCAGCTCGTCGTAGCTGCCGTAAGCGCGGGGGATGCCGGCCTGGGCGGCGAACGCCTGCGCTTTCGCCAGGCTGCGGCTGGCGACCGCCGCCACCTCGCCGTTGTGTGAGGCATGAATGGCGGGGATGACACGCTTCAGCCCGATGTTGGCGGTGCTGATGATTCCCCAACGGATTTTCTGCGCCATAGCCCAATCCTTCCCCTGTCGTGCGCGTCGCGGCTGCCAACCATTGTAACCCATTCTGGCGCGGCGCGGGCCACGGCTGGCCGCCGCCGCGGGGCGGTAAACGCAGCAGGGCGGGGAGATACACGCCCCGCCCTGCTGTTAAACGTTTATGCGGCTGCCGCGTTAGCTGCCAGAGCTTTCCGCTTCAGGCGTCGCCGTCGGCGGCGCTTCCGGCCTGAATTCCGGCACTTCCGGCGCGACGAAATTCGCGTTGGGCTGGGCCAGGCTGTTAAAGTCGAACAGGAAGGGGCTGTTCGACGGGACCAGCGCCAGGTTGATGTTGTCGGCCAGGTTCTGGATGTACTCGTACTGGATCAGGCTGGGGTTGGCGGCGATCTGCTCGCTCACCAGCCGCAGCGCTTCGGCCTGTGCCTGCGCGCGCAGCACGATCGCCTGCGCTTCGCCCTCGGCGCGGGCGATGGCGGCGTCGCGTTCGCCCTGGGCGGACACGCGCACGCGGTCGGCGTTCTGCCGTTCCTGCTGCACGCGGAACGCAGCTTCCTGCGCGGCCTGGTCAGCCACCAGCTTGCGCTCGATCGAGTCGGTAAACGCCTGCGAGAAAGTCACGTCGCGCACCAGCAGGTCGGTCAGCAGGAAGCCTTCGCGGTCCATGCGGGTGCGCAGTTCCTCGCGGATCGACTCCTCAAGCTCTGAACGGCGCTCGCCGTAGATTTCCTCGGCGCGGAAGCGTGACACCATATCGCGGGCGATACCGCGCACGGTGGGCCGCAGGAAGTCATCCTGGAAGCGGTTCTGCCAGCGCGTGTGCACCAGGTTGGCGTTGGTCGGGTCAATGCTGTAGAGCACCGTCAGCTCCAGGAAGATTTCCTGGCCGTCTACGGTGCGGCCGCGCACCGAGTCGTCGCCCGACACCACGCCCTCGGTCGGAATCCCGGACATCGTGTATTCCTGCTGGTCGATAGGGTAAATCGTGGCGGTTTGCAGCACCGGAATAACGATGGACGTGCCCGCCCGGCGCGGCGTCTCCAGCTCGCCGCTGAGGGTGTTAAAGACCACCGCGACCTGCTGCGGCTCCACGATCAGAATGCCCTGGCTGACCACGCTGAACAGCAGGCCAGCCACCAGGCCGATTATTGCGATCAGCACGCCGCTGCGCACAGGCCGCCCCTGCGACGCGCTGACGACAACCAGACCGATTCCCCCCAGAAAGGCGAGGAACCCAAGCAGGGCAACTGTGCCCAGTAAAGAGCTGATACCACCCATCTACAAACCCCTTTGCGTTTTATGCTCTGCGCCGGCAGCGCGCCGGTATAGCGTCGTCTGATAGGAATAAGCCCCGGCATTATAACATGCCGCGGGCGGCTGCCGGGCAAGGCCCCCATAAATTCGGCGTATTTTTGACGCCTATCCGCTTCCTGTCTACAATTTCCCTCGTGGATTGATCCCTATGCCCTATACGACTCTTGGCCCTGTAACGTTGCCCACCTTTACGCTGCTGCTGGCGCTCGCGGCGGCCGCCGCCGCCGGCATCAGCCTGTACCGCGCGCCGCTGCGCGCCGGGGCCGCCGCTGACTGCGGCCTGGCGGCGCTGGCCGGGGCCGCCGTTGGCGGGCGTCTGGTCCATGTGCTGCTCAACATCGGTTATTTTGCCAGCGCGCCCGCTGAGGCGCTGCGCCTCAGCGCGGGCGGCCTCAACTGGCACGGCGCGGTTATCGGCGGGCTGGCGGGGCTGCGCCTGCTGGCCCGCTGGCGCGGCGCAGACAGCGCGCCGCTGCTGGACCGGCTGGCGCTGGCGCTGCCGCTGGCGGCGTTCGCTGTGTGGTGGGGCTGCCTGGGCGCGGCCTGCGGCTACGGCGCGGAGGTGGACACGCTGGCGCGCTACCCGACCTGGGCGGTCGCTGAGCTGCCGGACGTTTACGGCCTGCCCGCGCCGCGCTGGAACACGCAGGTGTTCGGGATGGCGCTGGGCGCGGCTCTGCTGCCGCTGATGGCGCTGCTGGCCGCGCGCGGCTGGCTGCGCGGGCGGCGCTTCTGGCTGGCGCTGGCGCTGCTGAGCGCGGGCATGTTCGCGATCGGCTTTGTGCGCGCTGACTACGCGCCCACGCTGGCCGGCCTGCGTGCCGACCAGTGGCTGGACCTGATATTGATGACGCTGGCGCTGCGGTGGCTGCTGGCTGACCGACCGACAGGATGATGAGGCTGCCATGCCTGACTATGATCTGATTATTCGCGGTGGAACGGTGTATGACGGCAGCGGGGCTGACCCCGTCAGCGCCGACGTGGGCATCGTTGGCGACATGATCGCCGCTGTTGGCGACCTGTCCAGCGCCAGCGCCGCCGCTGAGGTGGACGCCGCCGGGCTGGCGGTCGCGCCGGGCTTTATCAACATGCTGAGCTGGTCCAACGAGTCGCTGATCCACGATGGGCGCTCGCAAAGCGAGATTCGCCAGGGCGTCACGCTTGAAGTGCTGGGCGAGAACGTCTCGATGGGGCCGCTGACCGCGGCCATGAAAAGCACCGAGCCGGGCGCTTACATGGACCAGACCGACATTAAGTACCCGATTGAGTGGACGACGCTGGGCGAGTTTCTGGACTGGCTGGCGAAGCGCGGCGTCGCGCCCAATATCGCGTCGTTCGTGGGCAGCGCCACCGTCCGCATCCACGAGATCGGCTACGATGACCGCCCGCCCACGCCGGACGAGCTGGCGCACATGGCTGACCTGGTGCGGCAGGCCATGCGCGAGGGCGCGGTCGGGCTGTCGTCGGCGCTGATCTACCCGCCCGCCGCCTACCAGCAGTATGAGGAGCTGCTGGCGCTGGCGCGCGCCGCCGCCGAATACGGCGGCATGTACATCTCGCACATCCGCAGCGAGGGCAGCGCCATCGAGGACGCCGTCGAGGAGCTGATTGACGTGGCCGACGTCGCCCAGGTGCGCGCGGAAATCTACCACCTGAAGGTGGCGGGCCAGTCCAACTGGGACAAGCTGGACAGCGTGATTGGCATGGTTGAGGAGGCGCGCGCCGCCGGCGTCGCCATCACCGCCGACATGTACCCCTATCCCTTTTCCGGGACCGGCCTGGACGCCTGCATCCCGCCCTGGGCGCACGACGGCGGCTTCAAAAAGCTGCTGGAGCGCATCGCGGACCCGGAAACGCGCGCGCGCATTAAAGCGGATATGGTCAAGCCGTCCGACGACTGGGAAAACATGTTCGCCGACAACTCGCCAGAGAACATCATGCTGGCGGGCTTTCGCAAGGAACACCTGCGCCCGCTGCAGGGGCGCACGCTGGCCGACGTGGCGCGCGAGCGCGGGACCAGCCCCAAAGACACGCTGCTCGACCTGGTGGCTGAGGACGAGAGCAGCGGTTTCGCTATGTACTTCAGCATGACGGAGGACAACCTGCGGCGGCAGGTGGTGCTGCCCTGGCTGAGCTTCTGCTCTGACGCCGCCTCAATGGCCCCGGAAGGTGTGTTCCTCAACCGCAACCCGCACCCGCGCGCGTATGGGTCGTTCGCGCGCGTGCTGGCGAAATACGTGCGCGCTGAGGGGCTGATCACGCTGCAGGAGGCGGTGCGCCGCCTGACAGCGCTGCCGGCGGACAACCTGCGCCTGGACCGGCGCGGGCGGCTGGCGGACGGCTATTACGCCGATGTCGTGGTGTTCGACCCGCAGACCGTTCAGGACCACGCCACGCCGGAGGACCCGCACCAGTACGCCACCGGCATGGTGCACGTGTTCGTCAACGGCGTGGCGGTGCTTAAGGACGGCGAACACACCGGCGCGACGCCGGGCCGGGTGGTGCGCGGCCCAGGCTGGGGGCAGAGCGCCCCTTACGGCTACGATTACCCGGCGGCGCTGCACCCCTTCCTCACGCTGGGTGAGGATTACAGCGGCAGCTATATGGAATTTGAGGTGGGCCGCGCCGACATCCCCGACCTCATCCGCCTGGCGACCGATGAGCGCATGCTGCGCTTAAACCGCAGCGTGGCCTACAATTTCGCCCCGCTGCACGCCCTGCGGCGGCTGGGCCAGTTGGGCGCGAAAGAGGCCGCTGAGCCGCTGGCGGCGCTGCTCGAACTGCCGGACCCGCTGATTATGGAGGAGCTGGCGCAGGTTTACGCGCAGATCGGCCCGGCGGGCATCCCGGCGCTGGCGCAGGTGTTGGCGGGCGACGAAAGGCCGCCCTTTAGCCGTATCGGGGCGCTGGCCTGCCTGCGCGCGGTGGCCGCCGCGCGCCCGGAGATGCGCGACGTGTGTGTGGGTCTGCTGCTGACGCAGCTTGAACAGTACGCGCACAATGGGCCGCTGCTGAGCAGTTTTCTGGTGCAGGCGCTGGTGAGCCTGCAGGCGGCGGAGGCGGCCCCGGCGATTATTCAGGCGTATAATGACAGCGCGGTCCAGGAGGATATCGCCGGGCCGCTCAGGCAGAATCTCGTTGATCTGGGCGTCGCCATGTCTGACGACCTGCGCGCGCTGCTGGGGCGCCGGCCTGGCGGCCAGCACGATCACGCCGCCGAACACCAGGCCAAAGCGAAGAAGAAGAAGGCCAAACGCAAACAGAGCCGTCGAAGATAACGCCACACAGAGGAGACCTTCACCTATGCGGCTGACCGCAGCGCTGGCGCAGATATACCCCAAACTGGGCGACGTGAAAGCCAACCTCGCCCGCCATCTGGACCTGATCAGGCAGGCGGACGCGCAGGGGGCTGACCTGGTGGTGTTCCCGGAGCTGTCGCTGACCGGCTATTACACGCAGGATATGGTGCCGGAGGTGGCGATTCGCGCCACGCGCGACGACGAGCGCTTCCGCGCGCTGCTCGACGCCAGCGCCAGCGGGCCGGATATCGTGGTCGGCTTCGTTCACGCGGACACGCGCCAGCGTTTCTACATCGCCAACGCCTACCTGGCGCGCGGGGAATGCCTGCATATCCACCATAAGGTTTACCTGCCCACCTACGGCATGTTCGATGATGGCCGCTATTTCGACCAGGGCGACAGCCTGCGCGCCTTCGACACGCGCTTCGGGCGCGTGGGGATGCTCATCTGCGAGGACTTCTGGCATATGTCAGCGCCGTATGTCCTGTGGCAGGACGGGGCCGACCTGCTCATCTTCAGCAGCAGCAGCCCCAGCCGGGGCGTGAGCGCCAGCGAGGGCGGGCGGCTGACGGTGGCGCGCTGGGTGGAGCTGATGACGCAGGCTTACGCCAGCGCTTTTACCGCTTACGTGATCCACGTCAACCGCGTAGGCTATGAGGATGGCAGAAACTACTGGGGCGGCTCCAGCATTGTCAACCCGGACGGCGAGTTTCTGACGCGCGGCCGGTACTTTGACGAGGCGCTGATCGTCCAGGAAATTGACCTTAACCAGATTCACCGCACCCGCAGCCAGCTTCCGCTGCTGCGCGACGAGCGCCCGCATCTGGTCCAGCGCGAGCTGGCGCGCATCCTCAGCGGGCCGGACGCATGAGCGACCAGGCCGCGCTCACCGCCAGCAGCGCCGGCATACGCCTGATCGCGCAGCTTACGCTGTTCAACCGGGGCGATTTCAAGCGGCTGCGGGCGTTCGTCGCCGACAGCTACACGCCCGCCGCGCTGGCAGCGGAGATACTCCCCGCGCGCCTGGCCGGGCTGCGCGGGCGCTACGCCAGCGACGGGCCGCTGCGCGTCTATCAGGTAATCGCCGCCGACAAACTCCAGGTGATCGCCCTCACGCAGGCGCGCAGCGGCGCGCTGTTTTACACCGAGCTGGTGGTTGAGGACGATTATCCACACCGCATCACCGCGTTCACGCATTACCCGCTGCCTGACCAGGAGTGATACCCCGTGACGACCGACCGTCCCGACCTGCTGCACCGGCTGGCGATTGACACCGCGCTGACGCGGCGCATCCTCGTCGGCTTTATCCGCGACCAGATTCACAAGGTCGGCATGACGCGCGCCATTATCGGCCTGTCCGGCGGCGTCGATTCGGCGCTGTCGGCGTATCTGGCCGCTGAGGCGCTGGGGCCGGACAATGTGCTGGCGCTGCGGATGCCTTACCGCGCTTCAGCCGCCTCCAGCCTGACGGACGCCGACGCTGTCGTTGAAGCGCTGGGGCTGCGCGCTGATACGGTGGACATCACGCCGATGGTCGAGCCGCTGCTGGCGCGCTTCCCCGACATGAACAACATCCGCCAGGGCAACGTGATGGCGCGCCAGCGCATGATCGTGCTCTACGACCAGTCCGCGGCGTGGGGCGGGCTGGTGATGGGCACGAGCAACAAGACCGAATTTCTGCTGGGCTACACCACGATTTACGGTGACAGCGGCGTGGCGCTGCAGCCGCTGGCCGACCTCTACAAAGCGCAGGTGCGCCAGCTCGCGGCGGCGGTGGGCGTGCCGCCGGCGCTTATCGCCAAGCCGCCGTCCGCTGACCTGTGGGAAGGCCAGACCGATGAGGGCGAGCTGGGCTTTACGTATGACGACGTGGACCAGGTGCTGTACCTGCTGGTGGACGAGCGCTACACGGTGGACGAGGTGGCGGCGGAGGGCTTCGACGCGGCTTTCGTGGCGGATGTGTGGCGGCGCGTAAAGGCCAACCACTACAAGCGCACCATGCCCAATATCGCCAAGGTGAGCAAGCGCAGCATCGGCCACGATTTCCTCTACCTGCGCGACTGGGTGGGGCGGTAGAGCCGTTCTCACCTCTGGCCCAAAAGCAAACCTCACCCCCCGGCTCCAAAGGAAACCTCACCCCCCGGCCCCTCAAAAGCAAACCTCACCCCTAAATCCCCTCTCCATGAGGAGAGGGGACTTTGAGACTCACGTGCCGTTTTTCTCCCCCTCTCCCTATGGAGAGGGGGCCGGGGGGTGAGGTTTCTTTGCCCCCGGCTCGCCCTACTCAAACAGCCTGGGCTGCTGCTCTTCCGCCTTATCCGCCTGCGCCGCCTGCTTGAACGTCCCCCAGCGCTGCGGCATCTTCACGTCCGCGCCTTTGAGCAGCGCCTCGATGGTCAAAATCTGGATGCGCGGGAACGGGCCAGTCCAGGACGGCGACTCGTAGAACCCGGCGCTGACCGCCTCCGCCTCCATGTCGCGCGTCGGTTCTTCCAGCGTGACGAACACGCCAACAGCGGCCTGTTCGCGCTCGACTGTGCCTTTCAGGTCGCGGATGTCGCCGCTTTTGACCTTCCCGCTTTTCACCTGCACGATGACACGCGCCACCTTGCCGCCGCTTTCCATAAAGTTGATGACGCCGTCAATGCCCTTGTCGCTGCCCTTTTTGCCGCTGCGACCGCCCGCCTCGCCGCCGAGGGGGCGCGCCCGCACCAGCGACAGCGCCCACCACTGGAACTGGTAGCGGTTTTCGCTGGCAAGCTGGCGCGCGCCGTCCACGCTGATCGGCTCGCCGATGACCGTGTAATCCTTCCCGGCGTCCAGCTTGAACATGTCCTTCATGCGGTACTTGAGCAGCGCGATGCTGAGGTGCGTGATGTCAATGCCGATCCAGCGGCGGCCCAGCTTATGCGCGGCGGCGACCGCCGTGCCGCAGCCGGCGAACGGGTCCAGCACCACGTCGCCGGGGTTGGAGCTGGCGCTGATGATGCGCTCTAACAGGGCTTCCGGTTTCTGCGTGGGGTAGCCAAGTTTTTCTTTTGCTTGTGGACCAATTAGATTGATGTCGGTAACGACTGACTTTATGGGTGTTCCCTTTTGTTCGTGAAGATATCTCTTTAGATACGGTCTACCCGTGCTGCTCCACTGAAGCCTATGGTCAGCGTCCAGGGCTTCCAGTTTCTCACGTACAACTCGCCAACCCCATTGTGGAGTATAACCCTTGTACTCGTACGAGAGATTAGGGCGTGGTCCCATAGACGCCGATCTGATGATGTGATCTAAGCGATACTGACCTCTGTCATCCGTATATCGGTAAAAATTAGCCACATAATTAGGATCATGATCTACGAAAACCTGATTCCAAACAAAATCATTGGACTTGCTATAGAAAAGTATTACATCGTGAACCGCCCCCCATTTTTTTGAGTCATTGTGACTACTTGTTCTTTGCCAAATCACTTCATTCCTGAAATTCTGCGGCTCGAAGATCGTGTCGAGGATGATCTTGAGGTAGTGGCTGGCGGTGGGGTCGCAGTGCAGGTACAGGCTGCCGGTCGGCTTGAGGACGCGGTGCAGTTCCACCAGGCGGGCGGCCATCATCACCAGGTAGGCCATCATCTGGTTCGTGCCCACAATCTGGCGCAGCGCGCCCACCGCCTGCCCCACACGCTCCGGCGCGTCGTGCACCAGCTCGGCGTAGGTCTGCTCGGCCTTCGGCCCCCAGTGCCAGGTGTCCTCGAAAGCGGTGATCTGCGCCTCGCTGTCGCTGCCGCTTTCGTCTTTGAACAGCACATTGTAGCTGCGGCTGCTGTTGAAGGGCGGGTCCAGGTAGATGAGGTCCACGCAGGCATCGGGGAAGTAATCGCGGTGACGCAGGATGTCCAGGTTGTCGCCGTAATACAGACGGTTGGATTGGTTGCTCATGGGCGGGTGTCCTTGTGCGCGCGGTCTGGTATGCGAACAAGTGTAGCACACAAACGTCTCACCCGCCCTTCACCGCCCGCCCGCGAATCGCGGTATGACAAGCGCGGAGATCGAAGCGCAGCGCCACACGGTTGACCTGGACCCGCTGTGGCAAGAGGCGCTTAAGTGGGTGCTGTTACCGCCGCGCCCGTCGCGACCAGCGCGTCCACGTCGGCGGCGCAGTAACCGGCGGCCAGCAGCGCCGCGCGCGTGTGCTGGCCCAGCGCCGGAACCGGGCCGGGCGCGGGCGGGTCGCCCAGGCGCAGCGGGCTGCGCATCCGGGGCACGCCGTCGGCGTCATGCCGCAGCATGGCGCGCGCCTGCACCTGCGGGTCGGCTGCCAGCGCCGCCAGCGGCGTGACCAGCGTGAAACAGCAGTCAGCCGCGCCCAGGCGCGCCTGCCACTCGGCGGCGGTGTGCTGCGCGAAAAGCTGCGCCAGCTCAGCGATCAGGTGGCGCTGGCGCTGCGGCTGAAGGTAGTCCGGCAGCAGGTCAGGCCGCTGGACGGCGGCGCAGAAATTAGCCCAGAACTTCGGCTCCAGCGCGGCCAGCGCCAGCGGCGCGCCGTCGCCAGCGCGGTAGATGTTGTAACAGGCCAGGCCGCCGGTGAGGCTGCCCGCGCCGCCGGCGGTGTCCAGCAGCAGCGCCTCCACCCACGCCTGAAACACGAACGGCAGCCCGCCCTCGTGCAGCGCCGTGTCGATATAGGCGCCGGCCCCCGTGCGCTCGCGCTGGAACAGCGCCGCCAGGATGGCGCCCAGCGCCGCGTAAGCGCCGCCCACGTCTGCGACCTGCCCGCCGAGCGGCTGCGGCGTGCCCATCGCGCCCAGCAGGCCGCCCAGCGCGGCGTAGTTCAGGTCGTGGCCGCTGACATCGGCGTAGGGGCCGTCCTGCCCCCAGCCGGACAGCGAACAGTAGATCAGGCGCGGGTTGGCCGCGCTCAGCGCCGCGTAAGCGCCGCCCAACCGCGCCATCACGCCGGGGCGAAACCCTTCGATCAGCACGTCCGCCGTCTGTGCCAACCGCGCCAGCGCCGCCTGCCCGTCCGCGTGTTTCAGGTTGAGGACGACGCTCTGCTTGCCGGCGTTGGTGGCGCGGAAAAACGCGCCCAGGCCGTCGAGCAGCGGCGGCATCCAGCGGGCGTAATCGCCTTCGGGCGGCTCAATTTTGACGATCTCCGCGCCCAGCTCGCCCAGCAGCATGGTACACAGCGCGCCGGGCAGCAGCCGGGTGAGGTCAAGGACGCGCACGCCGTCCAGCGGTAAGGTCATGGTTTGTCGCTCCTGTGTGCAGCGCACAGTGTACCGCGCCTGCCCGCAAACCTCACCCCTAAATCGCTAACGCAACCTCACCCCTAAATCCCCTCTCTGTAGGAGAGGGGACTTGCGACCGCGCGCTTGCTTGTCTCCCCCTCTCCCCATGGAGAGGGGGCCGGGGGGTGAGGTTGTGTAGGGCCGGGGGGTGAGGTCGCGTACCTCACCCCTAAATCCCCTCTCCATAGGAGAGGGGACTTGCAGCCGCACGCTTGCTTGTCTCCCCCTCTCCCCATGGAGAGGGGGCCGGGGGGTGAGGTTGCGTGGGGCCGGGGGTGAGGTTGCGTACCTCACCCCTAAATCCCCTCTCCATAAGAGAGGGGACTTGCGACCCCCTGATTTTTGTGGTGGTGAAGTGCGCGCCCGGTGCGGTAATATTGCCAACACACCGCACCTTTACCAGCCGGAAACCTGTGTATGCCCAGCACGGATGATCATGAGCTGCCGCCGCTTAACCCCGAAAACTACACCAGCCGCGAGCTGAGCTGGATTGAGTTTAACCGCCGGGTGCTGGCGCTGGCCCAGGACGAACGCCTGCCGCCGCTGGAGCGGGTTAAATTTATCGCCATTTTTGGCACGAATATGGACGAGTTCTTCATGGTGCGCGTGGCCGCCTGGCACGACAAAATGAAGCTGGGCATTGACCCCAAGCGCCCCGATGGCTACAACTCGCGCCAGATGATCGCCGAGATTCGCAGCCGCGTGCTGGACCAACTGCACCAGCAGCAGGCGGTGATCCGCGAGGTGCTGGCCGCGCTGCGCCAGCACGATATCTTCGTGACGACCGTCAGCGACCTGAATCCCGCTGAGCAGAAGGCGCTGCGCAGCTACTTCTACGCCGAGGTCTTTCCGGTGCTGACGCCGCTGGCTGTGGACCACGCGCGCCCCTTCCCCTTTATCTCGAACCTCAGCCTCAACCTGGCGATCTGGCTGCGCCGGAGCGACGACCCGAACGGCAGCCCGGAGTTTGTGCGCCTCAAAGTGCCGGACGTGCTGCCGCGCCTGGTCAACCTGGAGGCGGTGCTGCGGCGCTACGGCAGCGTGGTCGCGCCGTACACGTTCGTCTGGCTGGAAGACATCATCGCCCACAACCTGGACCTGCTGTTCCCCGGCATGGAGGTGTTGGAACGCTCGCCCTTCCGCGTTATCCGCAACGCCGACATTGACTACGAACACGAGCTGGAGGACCAGTATCTCGACATCAGCGCGCTGATCGAGGAGAGCCTGCGCGAGCGCCAGTTCGGCACGATCATCCGCCTCAGCGTCCCGGCGGACACCGGCCAGCGCACGCTGAAGCGGCTGGTGCGCGAACTCAAGGTGGACCCGGACTACGATGTGTACCGCATTGACGGCGCGCTGGGCGCGGGCGCGCTGTGGGAGCTGGCCAACCTGGACCGCCCCGAACTTAAATATCCGGCCTATGTGCCGCGCATCCCGGCTGCGCTCGCCCAGCCGGGGGATATTTTCGACGCTATCCGCCAGGGCGACATCCTGCTGCACCACCCCTACGATTCGTTCACGCCGGTAGAGGAATTTTTCCGCGCCGCCGCCACCGACCCTAAAGTGCTGGCCATCAAGGCCACGCTGTACCGTGTCGGCAAGAATTCGCCGGTTGTGCAGGCGCTGGCCGAGGCCCGCGAGAACGATAAGCAGGTGGCCGTGCTGGTCGAGTTAAAAGCGCGCTTCGACGAGGAAAACAACCTGGAGTGGGCGCGCGTGCTGGAGCATAAAGGCGTCCACGTTACGTATGGCGTCGAGGAACTGCCGATCAAGACGCACGCCAAGGTGGCGCTGGTGGTGCGCCGTGAGGCCGACGGCGTGCGCCGCTATGTCCACCTGGGAACTGGCAACTACAACGCCGCCACCGCCCGCATCTACACCGATATCGGCCTGTTTAGCTGCCACGCGGAGCTGGGCAACGACGCGCAGCTGCTGTTTAACCGCCTCACCGGCTACGCCCCCAACACCAGCTACCAGCGTCTGCTGGTGGCCCCGGAATATCTCAAGCAGCACCTGCTGCATCTGATTGACAATGAGATCGCGGCGGCGCGGGCCGGCCAGCCCGCCCGCCTGATCTTCAAGATGAATCAGCTTGAGGAAGACGCGATTATCCGCAAGCTGTACCAGGCGTCGCAGGCTGGCGTCGAGATTGACCTGATCGTGCGCGGCCTGTGCTGCCTGCGCCCCGGCATCCCCGGCTACAGCGAGACGATCCGCGTGCGCAGCATCGTTGGGCGCTTCCTTGAGCACAGCCGCATCTACTATTTCCACAACGCTCCGCCGGACCAGCGCGTTTACCTGGGCAGCGCCGACCTGATGCGCCGCAACCTTGACAACCGCGTTGAGGTTGTGTTCCCGGTGCTCGATGAGCGCGTTCAGGAACGGGTGCTGCGCATCCTGGTCACCGGCCTGCTGGATAACGTCAACGCCTGGGTGCTTCAGCCCGACGCCGCGTATACGCGCCTGGCGCCCGCGCCCGATGAGCCGCCGGTGGACAGCCAGGCGGTGTTTATGGAGAACAGCTTCGGTGTTGAGCAGCTTCCGCCGCTGTGAGCCGGGGGTTGTACGAACGTTCTATAGCGCCAACCGTAAAAGTGCAGCACAATAATAAACACAGATAACGCGAAGATATTTCTGCACAGTTATTACTTCTTTGTGTCGAAGCGCATCACGCTTAAGACAGAGATGAACATCATGGACTCAGCAGAAATTACGCTTGAACTGTGCGTTATCGAAGGCGATGATGTGGGCCGCGAGGTGATTCCGGCGGCGCTGCGCGTGCTTCAGACTGTCGCGCCTGACATCATCCCCCGCCACGCCGAGGCCGGCTGGAACACTTTCCGGCAGCGCGGCACACCGCTGCCCGATGAAACGCTGGACCTGGCGTTCGCCTGCGGCGCGGTCCTGTTCGGCGCGGCGTCGTCGCCCCATTACCCGGTGGACGGCTATTACTCGCCAGTGGTGCGGCTGCGGCGGGCGATGCAGGCCTTCGCCAACCTGCGCCCCACGCGCTATCTGCCTATTCCCACCGCCCGCAGTGGCGTTGACCTCATCATCGTGCGCGAAAACACCGAGGACCTGTACGTCCAGCACGAGCACACCAGCGACGAAGGCCGCGTCGGTGTGGCCGAGAAGATCATCACGCGCGCCGCCACTGAGCGCGTGGCGCACCTGGCCTATGAGCTGGCGCTGCGCACCGACCGCGAAAAGGTGACGATCGTCCATAAAGCCAACGTGCTGCCGCAGTCCGACGGCCTGTTTCGGCGCGTGTGCCTGGAGGTGGCTGAGCATTACCAGTCGATCACCACTGACGAGCTGCTGGTAGACACCGCCGCTTACTGGATGGTCAAGGACCCGACCCGCTTCGACGTCGTCCTCACGCCTAACCTCTACGGCGACATTCTCTCTGATATGGCGGCGGCCTGGGGCGGCGGCCTGGGGCTGGCCCCCTCGCTGAGCCTGGGCAACGGCGTCGGCATCGCAGAGCCGGTGCACGGCTCCGCGCCGGACATCGCCGGCCAGGGAATCGCCAACCCGACGGCGGCCATCCTGAGCGTGGCGCTGCTGCTGCGCCACTATTGGTCGCGCCCTGACGCCGCCGGGCACATCGAAGAGGCTGTTTACCGCACGCTGCGCGCGAACGAATACACGGCGGATATTCACGCGGAGGGGGCGCTGTCTACCGAAGCGTACACCAGCGCCATCTGCGCGCGCCTGCTGGAAACTGTGTAGCCCCCGGCTTTAAGCGGGCCGGGCCGCAGCCTCAGCGCACATCTCAATGCAGCGCCGCCGTCAACCCCCCTAAAATAATAAGAGGGCGGCGCGGTTGTTCGCGCCTGGGCTGTGCGCCCGCACGGGGAGGGGGGCATATGCACACAGTGCTGATTGTTGACGACGAAAACATCGCAGTTCAGATCATTCAGGTGATTCTGCGCCGCGCCGGTTACGCCACGCTGAGCGCCGCCAGCGGCGAGGACGCGCTGGCGCTGGTCTACGGCCAGCGGCCTGACGCGATTATCCTGGACGACATGATGCCCGGCCTCAGCGGCGGCGAGGTGTGTATGCGGCTCAAGGGCGACCCGCAGACGCGGGACATTCCGATCATCATGTACAGCGCGGGGGCCAAAGTGCGCAACGCAGCGTATATCCGGCAGATCGGCGCTGACGGCGTGCTGTTCAAGCCGGCGCTGCCCACTGAGATTGTGGAGGCGGTCGCGGCGCTGCTTGAAGCGCCCGTTAGCTGACCGCAACCGTGCTCGGCCTGCGGCGTATAGTGACAGTATACTGCTGTGCCGAAAGGTAAGGCTGTGAAACGTCTGCTCAAAAACATGGTCATCATCGGTCTGGGCGCGGTGGGCGCCGTGTACCTGATGTTCCCCACGCTCGGCATTTTCGAGCTGATCCCGGACGCGATTCCCCTTGTCGGCAGCCTCGATGAGGCCAGCGCGACCGTGCTGGTGCTCAACACGCTGGCTTATTACGGCCTGGACCTGGGCCGCCTCTACGGCCAGCGCGACGAACCGCGCCAGGTGCGTTAGCGCCCGCGCGCCCGGCGCGGCTCGCTGTCAGCTTCTTCCTGTTCGGCCAGCAGGTCATCCAGGCTGAGGCGCTCCAGGCGGCTGTCGTCCAGGGCAACGTGCAGCGCGCTGCTGATCTCGCCGTCCTCGCTCAGGTGGCGGCGCACCACTTTGTTGGTCGCCTCTTCCCACCGGAATTCGTGCACCGCCAGCAGCACACCGTCGGCGCTCACGCGTATTTCCCAGGGGCCGAAGGTGGCCTGGGCGTCGTGAATGGGCAGGCGGCGCGTCGGCGTGACCAGGTTGCGCCCGCGCTCAAGCTGGTGACGGTCCTCAGCCACCAGCAGCACCTGGCCGTCGCTGTCCACAAGCTCAAAGCGGATGCGCCCCTCGGCTTTGGCGGGCAGGCGCAGCTCAACGAACGGCTGAATGTAATCCACGTCGTCCAGCACGGGCCGGGTGCGGTACAGGGTGCGCTCGTCGCCGCCTTTGAAGGCGATCACGCCGATGTCCGTCGGCAGCACGCTCACGTCGTCCGGGTCCAGCCCGGCGCGTTCAATCGCGGCCAGCGCGTGGCGGTAGATGCGCTCGTGGCCCGGCCGCGCCAGCTCATCGCCGCCGGATGGCCGGCGCGCGCGCATCGTCGGGGCGCTGCTGAGAGCGGTTGGTCGGGTCAACGCGCAGTTGTATTTCAAGCTGGCGGATTATCAGCACCAGCCCGATGATAATCAGCGGCAGCGCCAGCGTGTCGGAGGCCAGGCCGATAAGCAGCAGCACAATGCCGATCAGAACTGCTTTATCGCGGTTGCTATTCATGCCGTCTCCCGGTTTGATTTTGGCTGCTGCGCGCTGACGGCGGCGTTAGCGCCGTGTGTGGTCGTTGTGCTGGCCGCGCAGCAGGTCCTCCAGGCGCAGAGGCGCGTCGTCAGCGGGCTGGTCAGCCTGGCCGCTGACGCGCCGCGCCGCCTGGGCGAGCTGGCGCTCGCGCGCGCGCAGCGACGGCGTGACGTTGAACGCCAGCGCACCGGCCAGCATGCCGTCAATCGAGACGCGCAGGTCCCACTCGCCGCCGCTGGCGGCCAGGGCCGCGTTGTCGGCCAGCGGCAGGTGGTGGTCGGCCAGGATATTCATCTCGCCGTCGCGCAGAAAGACCTTCATCTCGTGGATGTACTGGCGCTGGCCGTTGTGGTCAATGATCTCAAAGCGCACCAGCGTGTTGCGGTCGGCGTCCTCTGGGCGCACGTGCAGCGTGACGAACGGGCGCACGCCGTCGTCGTCGCCGGAGACCGCGCGGCTTTTGCGCATCACCATGCCTTCGAATGTGGTGTGCGAGCTGATCAGGCCGACGTCAATCAGCGTCAGGCTGCTGTACATCTGGCCGCCGCGCCGCCGGGCGCGGTCCACCGCCTCGCGCGCTTCCGCGCTCATGCGCATGCGGGCCAGCGGCGACAGCGGGACGCTCTCGCGCAGGTGCGCCGGGCGCACCTCAATGAGCGACACCGCCATGCCAATCCCGACCAGCGCGGCCACCAGCGCCAGCACCTCGGCAGAGGCCGCGCCTGACAGCGCCACCACCGCCACCAGGAACGCCATTACCGCCGCCCAGGGCAGGTTTCGTTTTCGCAGCCGCATGTTGACCGTTGCCTCTCGCGTTGTTCGCTAATAACCAGTATACGCCATTTCGTGCGCTGAGTTGCAGGGGGCGCTGACCGCTTACGGCTCGCCGGCGGCCGCCGCGCGGGCCAGCGCCGCCCACTCCGCCAGCGTCAGCGTTTCCGCGCGGCGGCGCGGGTCAACGCCGGCTTGTTCCAGCAGGGCGGCGGCGGCGGCCCCACTGAGGCCCAGCCCGGCCCCCAGCGAATTACGAAGCTGCTTGCGTTTCTGGCTGAAGCCGGCGCGCACCACGCGGAAGAAGGTGCGCTCGTCGGGCACAGCCACCGGCGGGCGGTCGTACACGTCAAGGCGCACAACGGCGCTGTCCACGTCTGGCCGCGGCCAGAAGGCCGCCGGGTTGATGCGCGTGACCAGGCGCGGCTGGCTGTAGAACTGCACGCTCACCGCCAGCAGACTGAGGTCGCCGGGGGCGGCGATCAGGCGGTCGGCCACTTCCTGCTGCACCGTCAGCACCAGCCGGCGCGGGCGGCGCGGGGCCTCCAGCAGGACGCGCAGAATGGCGCTGGTGATGTAGTAGGGCAGGTTGGCCACCACGATGAACGGGGCCGGCCCCATCAGCGCGGGCACGTTCACCGTCAGAATGTCGGCGTAGACCACTTCGACATTCGCGCAGCCGGCCAGCCGCTCCGCCAGCAGCGGCTGAAGCCGCGTGTCGGTCTCGACCGCCACCACGCGCTGCGCGCTCGCCGCCAGCCGCTCGGTGAGCGCGCCGGTCCCAGGGCCGATCTCCAGCACGCTGTCCGCCGCTGTCAGGTCGGCGGCGGCGGTGATTTTGTCCAGCACGCCGGGGTCGTGCAGAAAATTCTGGCCCAGGCTTTTCTTCGGCTGGATGTTGTGGCGCTCCAGCAGCGCGCGCGGGCCGCTCATGAACGCCGGGCGATCATCGCGCGGCGCAGCGCGGCCGCGTTCTTGTGCCCGTTCGCGTCATAGGCGCCGTGCGCCAGCGCCGTCAGCACCGGGCTGAGCAGGGCGGCCAGCCGGTCCGCGTCCACCGTGACGCAGCGCGCCCGCAGGTACGGCACGGCGTTGAGCGCGGCGGCGTCTGGCCGGGCGGCGGCGCACCACAGGGCGCGCACCTGCGCGTCGGCGGCGGCCAGCAGCGCCAGCACGGGCACGTCAGCGTCTTCAGGGTCAGCGAAGGTTTCCGGGTACGCGAAGCCGGGCCGGCTGGCCAGCACCAGGGCGCGCATGATATCGTGCCCATAGTCGGTGAGGCGGCGACACCAGAACTCGCCCACGTAGCTCACCGGCGGCGCGGGCAGCTCCACCACCAGCCGGACCTCTTTCAGCAGCACCTGAACATACGGCGGCGCGGCGGGCGGCGTGACAAGCGTGACAGTGCGTTCCACAGACGGGATGGCCATGTTCGGCGGCCTTTCACACACTCTTTTTGCGCGCGGATTCTGCTGTTATTATAGCGCGGATTCGCGCTGTGGCAGCAGCGCCGCCGTCCGTCAACAGGAAATTTGCGATGCACGCTACGCCCCCCGCGCCCGCCGCGCTGCGCCCGCTGCGCATCGGCGGCCTGGTGATTGACCCGCCGCTGACGCTGGCCCCGATGGCCGGGCAGACCAACTACGCCTTCCGCGCCCTGTGCCGCGAGCTGGGCGGCTGCGGCCTGGTGTGCACCGAGCTGATCAGCAGCCAGGCGCTGCAGATCAAAGGTTCCCCGCGCGAGCGCACCGTGCAGCGCTTTGACTGGCGCGCCGAGGAAAGCCCGTTCGCCGTGCAGCTTTTCGGCAGCGACCCGCGCGTCATGGCTGAGGCGGCGCGCCTGGTGGTGGACGCGGGCGCGAACATCGTGGACATCAACATGGGCTGCTGGGTCCCGAAGATCGCGCGGCGCGGCAGCGGCGCGGCCCTGCTCAACGACCTGGACAAGGCGGCGGCAGTGGTCGCGGCGGTGGTGCGGGCGGTCAGCGTGCCGGTGACGGTCAAGGTGCGCGCTGGCTGGCGCAGCGGCGAGCCGACCGCTGTCCCCTTCGCCCGCGCCGCCGAGGACCTGGGTGCGCAGGCGGTGGCGGTGCACGGCCGCTACGCCAACCAGGGCTTCACCGGCCAGGCCGACTGGGACATCATCCGCCGCGTGAAGGACGCCGTGCGCCACATCCCGGTTATCGGCAACGGCGACGTGGCGACCGCCGCCGACGCCCGCCGCATGTTCGCCCAGACCGGCTGCGACGCCGTGATGATCGGGCGGGCGGCGCTGGGCCGCCCCTGGGTTTTCCAGCAGATCGCCCACGAGCTGGCGACCGGCGCGCCGCTGCCCGCGCCCAGCACCCAGACGCGCGCCGCGCTGGCGCTGCGCCAGGCGCGCCTCACGCTGGCGACGACGCGCCTGGAGCCGATCGTCGCGATCCGCGAGCTGCGCGGCCAGCTCATCAAATACTGCGACGGTGTGCCCGACGCGACAACCGTCCGCGACGGCCTGGTGCGCGCCGAGTCGCTGGACGACATCGCGGCGGCGCTGGCCCCGCTGCTGGCTTAATGGGCGCGGCGCAACATTACGGCTTATAATAGATGCAAGCCGCCAGCCCAGGGAGCGTTTTCTATGCCCGCTGTGTTTGTCAGCCACGCCACCGCCGATGACCCCGCCGTGACGCAGCTTCACGATGACCTGGAACGTCTGACCGGCGTTGATATCTGGGTTGACCACAAGGACATCAAAACGGGCGACCCCTGGGAAGACAAAATCGCCGCCGCCCTGTACGACTGCCCCTACTGCATCGTGGCGCTCTCGCGCCAGTCGTATAACCGGCCTGAAGTCAACGCTGAGTGGCGCGCCGCCCTCACCTACGGCCACGCGGTGCTGCCGGTGCTGCTTGATGACCTGCCCTATGAGGATATCCCCTACCGGCTGCGCGCGCTGCAGTATGTCAGCCTGAGCGCGGATTGGGACGCGGGCGTGGCGCAGATCGCCGCCGCCATCGCCGGGGCCGGCGCGCCGGGCGACGGCCCGGCCTTCACCCGCTGGCCCATCCTCAGCCGCGAGCCGCTTGATCGCCGCCTGCTGGCGATCCCCATGACCGGGCGCGACGCCGACCTTGAGCGCGTCAAAGAGCTGCTGGCGGCGCGGCAGCCGGTGGCGATCACCGGCGTCGGCGGGCTGGGCAAGAGCCGCCTGGCCGCCGAGCTGGTGCTGACGCTGGCGGGCGTGAACGGCGCGGTGTGGCACGTGTGCAGCGACGTCTCGCGCCCGGCTGAGGTGATTGAGCTGCTGCGCGACCACTACGGCCTGCCCGTCGCCGCTGAGCGCCGCGCCGTGTTCGACCAACTGCGCACGCACCCCCGGCTGGTCGTGCTCGACAACGCCGAGTCCGTGCCGAAAGGCGACCCGCGCCGCCCGGACTACGTGCAGTTGATCAACGAGGTGTGCGCGGCGGGCGCGTCGCTGGTGCTCACCAGCCGCGCCCTGTGGAACGACGTGCGCCTGTGCCGCGAGCACACCCCGGCGGCGCTGTCACCCGAACACGCCCGCCAGATCGTGCTCGACATGGCCGCCGCGTTCGACGTGGCCGGGCTGGAGCCGCAGGCGGACGCGATCGCGGCGGCGGCGCTGCGGCACCCGCGCCTGATCGAGTGGGCGGTGGGGCAGATGAAGCGCTTCCCGCCGCAGAAGATTGTCAGCGACCTGCGCGGGCTGAAAAGCCGGGAGGCGCAGGCGGCGCTGGACGAGATGATCCACAAGACGCTGCGCCAGATGGCGGACAAGGACCCGCGCGGCGCGGCGGCCGCGCGCGCCCTGCGGCGGCTGGCGGTCTGCCGGGGCGGCTTCACGTATGCGGCGGCGGCGGCGCTGGCCGGCGGCCCGGACGGCCCCGACGCGCTGGACGACGCGCTGGCGGCGCTGCAAACCTGGCGCTTTGTGAGCTACGACCCGCCGCGCCAGCGCTACGACCTGGCCCCGCTGGCGCTGGCGGCGGTGGCCCCTGACCCGGCCGCCCGCCGCCCGCACCTGGACTATTACAAAGCGCTGGCGCGGGAGCACGGCGCGCGCCAGGACTACGCCGGGCTGGACGCCGAAAGCGCCAACCTGGAAGCGGCGTTTGAGGGGGCTGTGGCGGCGGGCGAGCACGAGGCCGCCTACTGGCTCGCCAATGCGTGCGGCGATTTTCTCGCCAACCGCGGGCGCTTCGAGCAGTGCCGCGGCTGGCTGGAGCGCGTCGCCGCCGCGCTCGCCGATCACCCGGACGACCGGCTGCGCGCCGCTGTTCAGAACAGCCTGGGGAACGCCTACGGCGAGCTGGCGGCGGTCGAGGACCGGGCGGGCAACCTGCGCCGGGCGGTCGGCTGCTACGAGGCGGCGCTGGTCTATTACACGCCGCAGGCCGCGCCGCTGGACCACGCGCTGGCGCAGAACAACCTGGGGGCCGCCTACCGCGACCTGGCGGCGGTCGAGGACCGGGCGGACAACCTGCGCCGGGCGATTTCATGCTACCAGGCGGCGCTGGTCTATCGCACGCCGCAGGCCGCGCCGCTGGCCCACGCGATGACGCAGAACAACCTGGGGGCCGCCTACGGCGAGCTGGCGGCGGTCGAGGACCGGGCGGACAACCTGCGCCGGGCGATTTCATGCTACAAGGCGGCGCTGGTCTATCGCACGCCGCAGGCCGCGCCGCTGGACCACGCGATGACGCAGAACAACCTGGGGGAGGCCTACCGCGCGCTGGCGGCGGTCGAGGCCCGGGCGGACAACCTGCGCCGGGCGGTCGGCTGCTACGAGGCGGCGCTGGTCTATTACACGCCGCAGGCCGCGCCGCTGGCCCACGCGGCGACGCAGAACAACCTGGGGAACGCCTACCGCGACCTGGCGGCGGTCGAGGACCGGGCGGACAACCTGCGCCGGGCGGTCGCCTGCTACGAGGCGGCGCTGGTCTACTGGACGCCGCAGGCCGCGCCGCTGGCCCACGCGATGACGCAGAACAACCTGGGGGTCGCCTACGGCGAGCTGGCGGCGGTCGAGGACCGGGCGGGCAACCTGCGCCGGGAGGTCGGCTGCTACG
The DNA here is from genome assembly GCA_048499435.1 of Anaerolineae bacterium. Lineage (GTDB taxonomy): Bacteria > Chloroflexota > Anaerolineae > Aggregatilineales > Phototrophicaceae > DAOTWC01. The sequence continues at coordinate 568,327 of JASNZW010000001.1, read as the reverse complement.
AGGCGGCGCTGGTCTATTACACGCCGCAGGCCGCGCCGCTGGACCACGCGATGACGCAGAACAACCTGGGGGTCGCCTACCGCGAGCTGGCGGCGGTCGAGGACCGGGCGGGCAACCTGCGCCGGGCGATTTTATGCTACGAGACGGCGCTGGTCTACTGGACGCCGCAGGCCGCGCCGCTGGCCCACGCGGCGACGCAGAACAACCTGGGGGACGCCTGCGAGGACCTGGGCGACCTGCCCGCCGCCATCGCCTGCTGGCGCGCCGCCGAAATATATTACCGGCAGATGGACGCCGTCGAGGACGCCGACCTGATGCTGGCCTGGATCGCGGACGCTGAGGGGCGGCTGGGCGGCCAGGCGCGCGGTTCGCGGTAGACTAGAGGCTGATCGCTGTACGCTGAAGGCTGACACCTGCTTATGGCCCCTGAGCACGCGCTTTCCCGCCGTTCCGCCCTGCTGTTCGCCCTGGCGGCGGCGGCCATCGTCTTTGTGCTGTGGAACATCCCGCAGCTTGATTTTCTGCTCTACCCGTTCCGGCTGTTCGTGACGTTCGTCCACGAAGCCGGGCACAGCCTGATGGCGCTGGCCAGCGGCGGGCGCGTGCTCGGCTTTGAGGTGTTCAGCAGCGGGGCGGGCGTCGCCACCACCGCCGGCGGCAACCGGCTGCTGATTCTGCCGGCGGGCTACCTGGGCGCGGCGCTGTTCGGCGCGGCGCTGTTTTACCTCACCAACCGCGTGCTTTACCCGCGCAAAATCTCGCTGGCGCTGGGCACGCTGCTGATCTTAGTGTCGCTTTACCTGCGCGCCACCAACATCGCGCTGGTGGTGGGCGTGCTCAGCGGGCTGGCGCTGGTGTTCCTGGGGCTGCGCGGCGGGACGCGCGTCAACATCCTGGTGCTCAACGTGCTGGCGCTGATGGCCGGGCTGAACGCCGTGCTGGACCTGCTCTTTCTGGCGCAGAACAGCGGCCTGGGCCTGGGCGCGGTTCGCAACGACGCCGCCGCCTTCTCAGAGCTGACGCTGGGCATCCCGGCGGCGGTGTGGGCGCTGGTGTGGGCGGCGCTGGCGCTGCTGATGCTGGCGGCGGCGGCCTGGTTCAGCGTGGGGCGGCACGTGCGCGACGAGGTCAACGGCCTGCGTGACGCGCGCTGAGGCCCAGCAGCGCGCCCACCCGGGCGATGGCGCGGGCGGCGGCGTCTGGCTGGAGCAGGCCGCGCGCGGCGTACCAGTCGCAGGTTTCGCGCAGGCTGGCGCGCATGCTGATCTGCGGCGGGCCGAAAGCGTCCCACGCCTTGCGGCAGTCGAAGAAGATGCGGCGCGCGCCCAGGCGCGTCTGGTCAGGGTCAACCGGCAGCGCCACGCCCAGCGCGCGCAACCGTTCGACCAGCGCGGCGGCCAGCGGCAGCGCGGCGGCGGGCGCGGGCAGGAACGGGCGCGGCACGCCCACCGTGTCCGCGACCAGCGCGTACCAGTCGCTGAAGGTGTAGTTGGCCGTGCCCAGGATGTAGCGCTCGCCGGGCGCGCCGCGCTCAGCGGCGGCGAGGTGCCAGCGGGCCACGTCGCGCACGTCGGTCACGCCGATGCCGCCGCTGGTGACGGGGATCGTCCACTGGAGGCGCGCCATTTCGGTGATAAAGCGCCCGGAGATCAGGTTGAGGTCGCCCGGCCCCAGCACCACCACCGGGTTAACGATCACCACGTCCTGGCCGTGCGCGGCCCAGGCGCAGCGCGCGGCCTGCTCAGCCATGTGTTTGCTGTGGCCGTAGGGGAACTCGTGCGGCGGCAGGCTGAACGGCTGACGCTCGTCGGCGGGCTGGCCGTCGCGGGTGAAGCCCACCGCCGCCGCGCTGCTGGTGAACACCACCCGGCGCACGCCGGCGGCGCGGGCCGCGCGCAGGACGCGGCGCGTGCCCTCAACGTTGACCGCGTACAGGCGCTGGCGGTCCGCCTGCCAGTAGTCGGCCACCGCCGCCACGTGAAACACCCAGTCGCAGCCGTCGCAGGCGGCGCGCAGCGCGTCTTCGTCCAGCACGTCGCCCAGGCAGGACTCAAACGGCACGCCGGCCAGCGCGTCCAGGCGCGAGGTGGTGCGGTGCAGCACGCGGACGCCGTGCCCCGCCGCCGCCAGCGTCTGCGCGACGTGCGAGCCGACGAAGCCGGTTCCGCCGGTGATCAGCGCGTAGGCCATAGCCGCCGCCTTAATAGGGCCGCTGGTAGCTGAACGCCGGGACGGCGTCGGCGTTCGCGCTGTCGTAGACGAACGTCGAGATCGAGGCCGTCGCCGGGTAGTTTTCCGGCAGCCCCAGCCGCAGCAGCAGCGCGGCCCGGTCAGGCGGGGCCACGCCGTCCACCGAGATGCCCCTGGCCCACAGAATCATGAACGTCACGACGTCGCCGTGCGTGACCGCCGCCACTTCCTGCCCGGCGTAGGCGGCGCGCGCCCGGTTCACGAACGCCAGCGTGCGCCGCAGGATGTCGACGGGGCGCTCGTAACCGGCGGGGATGCCGCTGTAGAGGTCCCAGTCGGTGGTTTCCAGCTCGGCCAGCGGGCGGCCTTCGTGCGGCGTGTAGATTTCGTCGAGCAGCGGGTCGGTCTGCACCGGGACGCCGCCGCGCGCCGCCGCGATGATGGCCGCCGTTTCCTGCGCGCGCTGCTGCGGGCTGCTGAACAGCGCCGCCAGCGGCGCGGCGCGCAGCGCTGCGCCGGCGGCCTGCGCCTGCTCGCGCCCGCGCTCGCTGAGGCGGAAGCCGGGCAGGCGCGCGTACAGAATGCTGTCCGGGTTGTGGACTTCGCCGTGCCGGACAAAATGAACAGTGGTTAAAAGGCTCATGGGTTTCCTGCTGAGTGTGATAGCTGAGGCGCGCTGCAACTATACCGGCTGGCCGGGCAAACGCGCAAGTCGCCAGCGCGCGGGGCAGGCGTGGGGCAGGCGTCTCGCGCGCGTGCGCGCCAGGCCGTACAATGAGGCCATGCGAACACATCGACGGCTTTTCACTGACCGCCTGCGCCGCCTGCCGCGCCGCCGGCGCGCCGCCCTGGCGCTGGCGCTGGCCGCGCTGGCCGCGGGCGTGTGGCTGTACGGCTGGCTGTTCACCGACCTGCCGGCGATTGACGACCTCAGCGCCGGGCTGGCGCTGCCGTCCACGCGCATCTACGACCGCCAGCAGCGCCTGCTGTACGAGATTCTGCCGCCGGACGGTGGGCGCAACACCGCCGTCACGCTGGCCGACATCCCCGACCACTGCGTGCACGCGGTCATCGCCACCGAGGACGCCAACTTCTACAACCACCCCGGCGTGGACATCACCGGCATCCTGCGCGCGCTGTGGATCAACCTGCGCGGCGGCGAGGTGCTGGCGGGCGGCAGCACCATCACGCAGCAGGTGGCGCGCATCACCCTGCTGGACCCGGCGCAGCGCGCCGAGCGCACGCTCCAGCGCAAGCTGCGCGAGAGCATCCTGGCGATGCGGCTGCAAAACGCCTACAGCAAGGACGACATCCTGACGCTGTACCTCAACCAGGCTTACTTCGGCAACCTGGCTTACGGCATCGAGGGGGCGGCGCGCGCTTATTTTGCCAAGCCCGCCGCCGACCTGTCGCTGGCGGAATGCGCGCTGCTGGCGGGCCTGCTGCAAAACCCCGCCGCTTATGACCCGCTGGCGCGCCTTGACCTGGCCCGCGAACGGCAGGACGTGGCGCTGGGGCTGATGGTGAACAGCGGCTATATCACGCCGGCGGCGGCGGCGGCGGCCCGCCGCGACGAGCTGCAGTTCGCGGCGACGCGCTTCCCTATCCAGGCCCCGCACTTCGTGATGGCTGTGTGGAAGCAGCTTGAGCGCCAGTACGGCGACGCGCTTTATCGCACCGGCCTGGACGTGGTGACGACGGTCAACCTGGACTGGCAGAACGCCGCCCAGGACATCGCGCGGCGGCAGTTGGCGTATCTCAACCACCCGCCGCCGGGGGCGCGCGTCCCGGCTGAGGCGCGCAACGCCGCGCTGGTGGCGCTGGACCCGTTCACCGGGCAGGTGCTCGTCATGCTGGGCAGCCCGGATTACTTTGACGAGGCGGTTGACGGCGCGGTCAACGCGGCGCTGGCGCTGCGCCAGCCGGGCAGCGCGCTGAAGCCGTTCACCTACGCCGCCGCTATGGACCCGGCCAGTGCCGACCCCTGGACGGCGGCCACCATGATTCTCGACGTGAAAACGCCGTTTATCACGCGGCGGCTGGAAAGCTACACGCCGGCCAATTTCGGCCTGGTCGAACACGGGCCGGTGCTGGCGCGCGAGGCGCTGGCGTCGTCGTACAATATCCCGGCGGTGGTGGCGCTGGAACACGCCGGCCTGCAGAACATGGTGCAGCTCGCCGCCAGCGCCGGGCTGACCACGCTGGCTGACAACCCACGTCTGGACCTGGCGATCACGCTGGGCGGCGGCGAGGTGCGCCTGCTGGACATGGCCCAGGCTTACAGCGTTTTCGCCAACGGCGGCTACCGTATCGAGCCAGCGTTCATTCTGCGCGTGGCGCAGCGCGACGGCGCGCTGCTGTACGAGTGGCAGCCGCCGCGCCTGGACACGCGCGTGCTGGACGAGCGCGTGGCCTTCCTCATCACCGACATCCTCAGCGACCCGGCGGCGCGCATCCCGTCGTTCGGGACCAACAGCGCGCTGGATATCGGGCGGGCCGCCGCCGCCAAGACCGGCACGACCACCGACTACCGCGATAACTGGGTGCTGGGCTACACGCCTAACCTGGTGGTGGGCGTGTGGGTGGGCAACGCCGACAACCAGCCGATGGTCGAGGTCTCTGGCATCAGCGGGGCCGGGCCGATCTGGAATCAGTTTATGCGCCAGGTGCTGCGCGGCCAGCCGGAAACAGCCTTTAACCAGCCGCCGGGGCTGGTGCGCGCTGAGGTGTGCGCCACCAGCGGCCTGCTGCCGACGCCGGCCTGCCCGCACCGCCGCCTGGAGTGGTTTATCGAGGGCACGGTGCCGACCGCGGCTGACAACCTGTATCAGACGTTCGTGATTGACACCGCGACCGGGCGGCTGGCCGATGACAGCACGCCGCCAGAGCGCCGCGCCGCGCGCGTCTACCTGATGCTGCCGCAGGAAGCGCGCGACTGGGCGATCCGCAGCGGCATCGAGCCGCCGCCGCAGGGCGCGCCTGTGCGCGCGCCCGACGACGACCGCGCCCTGCGCCTGCTGACCCCCGACCCGTACACCGTGTTCGAGCTGTCGCCGCTGCTGCCCGCCGACACGCAGCGCATCCGCCTGACGGTGGGCGCGCCGCCCGGCACACAGGCCGTCACGTACACGCTCAACGGCGCGGACATCGGCACGGTGGACGCCGCGCCCTGGGCGCTGTGGTGGACGCTGCGCCTGGGCAGCTATGAGCTGGCCGCCCGCGCTGTGCTGGCCGACGGCACAAGCCAGGCCGCCGGGCTGGTGCGCTTCAGCGTGGTGGCTGACGCGCCGCCTGAGTCGCGCACAGCCGCCGATTCCGCGCCGTGACGCGCGCGTTTACAGCCCGCCGCTGGTGGGCAGCGCCGGCGGGACGACGGTGTGCGCCAGCGTGACCTGCGGCTGGCCGTCGCCCGCCGCGACCGTCACCGGCGCGTCCAGGCTCACCTGTTCGATAAAGCACAGGCTCTCGTTGACCGCTTCGCAGTAGTAGATCGTTAAATCAACGTGCAGCAGGTCGCTGCCTTCCACCAGCCTGACCGGCACGCGCAGCGGCAGCTCCGGGGCAGGGATGCGCTGGCGCTGGTTGCCTTCCGCGATAATCACGGCTTCGCCGCTGGCCACCCAGTCGGCGCTGAAGGGGGCCAGCGCGTTGAGCTTATAGCCGGCGGGCAGCAGGATTTCGAGCACGATCTCGCCGTCGCCAGGGGCGGCGGTCTGCTCTGGCAGCGTGATCTGCGCGCCCAGGGCGGTGTTGCCGGCGATGACCGTTGGCTGCTCGCCGATCTGCAGCGCCGCCGGGTTGGGGAACGTCACCGTCGTCACCTGCTGCGCCGCCAGGTCAATCACGCGGATGGCGTGGTTGTTGGTGTCGGCCACGTAGAGCAGGCCGTTGGCGTAGGCCAGGCCGCCCGGCTCGTCGAACGCGGCCTCTGCCGGGCCGCCGTCGCGGAAGCCGCCGGTGTCGCCGTCCACGCCGTAGAGCGTGACGATCTCGCGCGCCGCCAGGTCAATCCGCTTGATCCGGCTGTTGTAGGTGTCGGCGGCGTAGAGCGCGCCGCCGCCGTCGCCCGCCACCGCCAGCGGGTGCTGCAGGCGCGACTCGCCCACCGCGCCGTCCACGTCGCCGAACGCGAACAGGCGCTGCGACGCGCTGGCGACGGTCTGTTCGGTGGGGCCGGCCAGCGTGAACACCTGGCCGCTGTTGAAGTCGGCGGCGCGGATGCTGCTCGATTCGCTGTCGGCGAAGTAAAGCCGGCCGTCCTGGTAGTAGAGGCCGCTGGGCTGGGCAAGCTGGCTTGCCAGCAGCGCGCCGTCCACCAGGCCCTCACGCCCGCTGCCCACCACCGGGTAAACGACGCTGGCGGCCAGGTCCAGCGCCCACAACTGGTGCGGCCCGGCCATGGCGATATAGAGCAGGCTGCCGCCGTCGAACGCTAAATCCCAGGGGCTGGAGATGGGCGCGGTCGCCGCCGCGCCGCCCGGCGACCCCCAGGCGGCCTGCTCGCCCGTGCCGGCGGCGGTGCTGACGGTGCGCGCGCCCAGGTCGGCGGCGCGAATGGCGTGGTTCTTGGTGTCGGCGATGTACAGCGTGTTCCCGACCAGCGCCATGCCCTGCGGCTGGTTGAACTGTGCCGCCTCAAACGCGCCGTCGGCCAGCCCCGGCACGCCGCCGCCGATCACGTCCAGCACCTCAAACGTGAGCAGGTCGGCGATCACGACGCGGTGATGGCCGCTGTCGGCGATAAAGAGGCGGTTGGCGGCGGGGTCGGCCAGCACTTTGCCGGGGAACGCCAGCAGCGTGTTGGGGCGCTGATCGCGCTCCAGCGCCAGCGTCAGCGGTGTGCGGTCGAGTTCGCCCAGGCTGTCCCAGTGCGCCACCATGCCGCCGATCACGCGGTCGAACGCCTCAAACGGCACTTCGCCCGGCTGCACCGCCAGCACGCCGCCGCGTGGGTCGATCAGCACGAATGTCGGCCAGGCGTTGACGCCGAGCGGGCCGAAAGCGCGCCAGACGGCAAAGCCGCTGTCGTTGACGACCGGGTGCTCCAGGCCGTAGCGCTGCACGATCTGGCGGATGTTGTCGGTGTAGCCCTCGTTGTCGAACTTGGCCGAATGCACGCCGATCACGACCAGCGCGTCGCCGTATTTGTCCTCAAGCTGCGCCAGCACCGGGATCATGTGGATGCAGTTGATGCAGCCGTAGGTCCAGAAGTCGAGCAGCACAATCTTGCCGCGCAGATCGGCCAGCGTCAGCGGCGCGGGCACATTAAGCCAATCAAGGCCGCCGGGGAAGTCCGGCGCCGGGATGCTGCCTTCGTAGCTGCTGGGCACAGTTCCTCCTTCGCCGTCCTGGGCTGCCGCCAGCAGGGCCGCGCCCAACACCGCTGTGATGCTGATCACCAGGATGAGTTTTCGCATGGTTGTTCCTCGCTGCCTGCGCGCGGCAGGCCTGGACAGCCGCGTTTTCATTCTACACCGCAGACATGAACGGCAGATGAACGCGCGGCCAGGGCGCGCCGGGGCGGGGCGGTTTTAAAACAGCGGCGGCTGGCCGGGCGGGCGCGGGCGCGGGCGGCGCATGCTGTGCGGGCGCAGCAGCCCGCGCGCCCGCAGCCACGCATCGTCTGGGCCATCCCAGCCGCAGGCGTCGAAATCCACCAGGCCGCGCGCGTTGAAGCGCACGCCTTCCGCCTCCAGCCGGTCGCGCTGGAGCGATGCCCACTGCCTGCTGCCTGACAGGCTGATGCCGCCCTGGCTGTTGATCACCCGATGCCAGGGGACGGCTGGCTCGCCCTGGCCAGAGACGGCGTTCATGGCGTAGCCCACCCAGCGCGGCGCGATGCGGTCGTAGGCCGGCGGCTCGATGCCGGGCGGGGGCGGGATCATGGCGGCGATCTGGCCGTAGGTCACTACCTGGCCGCGCGGAACCTGGCGCACGATGTCCCACACGGTCTGGTAAAAGGCGTCACGGTCGGGGGGTGTGCTGAGGTCCATTGTGCGTTTCCTGTCAGCGCCGGCTGAGCCGGGCGGCAGCAGCGTCGTCGGCCAGCCACAGCAGCCGTCCGCTGCGCGGGCGTATACCCTGCGCGGGCAGGTCCAGCGGGCGGCGCGGCCCCTCCAGCACGGCGCGCAGCGTGTCGGCTTTGTCGATGCCGCTGACCAGGAAGATCACCTGCGCGGCGGCGTTGAGCGTCGGGTACGTCAGCGTGACGCGCCACGAGTCGCGCTGCGCGGCGTAGACGGCGGCGGCCAGCCGTCGGCGCTCCGCCAGGGCTGGTGTGTGCGGGAACAGCGACGCCGTGTGGCCGTCAGCGCCGAGGCCCAGCAGCGCCAGGTCCAGGCGCGGCGGGCCGCCGAAATGCGCGCGCAGCGCGCGCGCATAGGCCAGCGCAGCCTGCGCGGGGTCGTCTTCGCCGTGAATGCGGTGGATGTGCTGTTCGCGGATCGGCACGTGGTCGAGCAGGGTTTCGCGCGCCATCCGGTAGTTGCTGTCCGCGTGCTGCGGCGGCACACAGCGCTCGTCGCCCCAGAAGACGTGCACGGCGCGCCAGTCTATCTGCCCCACGTAAGGTTCCGCCGCCAGGGCGCGGTACAGCGGCGCGGGCGTCGCGCCGCCCGCCAGCGCCAGGTCGAAGCGGCCGTGCGCGGCGACAGCGGCCGCGCCGATGTTCACAATCCAACTGGCGGCCGCTTGCAGCAGGCGCGCGCTGTCAGGATAAACCTCAAGCTCGGCCATACGGTATCACTTACGCAGGCAGCCGGGCCGCCAGACGCGCCCGTTGTCGCCGCTGAGCAGGTCGTCGGCCTCGCGCGGCCCCCAACTGCCGCGTTTATAGCTCGCCAACTGCGGCCCGTCGTCCTCCCAGCCGCTGACGATGGGGTCGATCAGCTTCCAGGCCGCCTCGATGCCGTCGCTGCGCGTGAACAGCGCGGCGTCGCCCTGCAGCGCGTCGAGAATCAGGCGTTCGTAAGCGTCGGGGATGGCGCACTCGCCGAACGTGTCGGCGTAGCGAAACTCCATTTCCACCGACCGCCCCTCGCGCGGCGAGTCCGGCTGCTTGGCCTCAAAGGTCAGATGCACGCCCTCGTCGGGCTGGATGCAGATCGTCAGCGCGTTGGATTTGATGTGGCCGCGCCCGTTGCTGTTGAACATGAGCAGCGGCGGGTCGCGGAAAACGACGGTGACTTCGGTCATTTTGCGCGCCAGCGCCTTGCCAGAGCGCAGGTAGAACGGCACGCCCTGCCAGCGCCAGTTGTCAATGTTGAGCCTGAGCGCGGCGTAGGTCGGCGTGCGTGAGGCGGGCGCCACGCCTTTGGTGTCCTGGTAGCCCTCATACTGGGCGCACACGGTGTCGAACATGTCGATCGGGCGGATGGCGCTCAGCACTTTGGCGACTTCGTTGCGCAGCCGGTTGGCCTCCAGCGAGGCGGGCGGCTCCATCGTCACCAGCGCCAGAATTTGCAGCAGGTGATTCTGGAACATATCGCGCAGCACGCCGGCGCTGTCGTAGTAACCGGCGCGGCTGCCCACGTCCACCGTTTCGGTGGCCGAAATCTGCACGTTGTCAATGTAGCTGCGGTTCCAGATCGGCTCGAAGATGGCGTTGGCGAAGCGCAGAAACAAGATGTTCTGCGCGGTTTCCTTGCCCAGGAAATGGTCGATGCGGTAAATCTGATGCTCAGCGAAAGCGGTGTGCAGCTCGTGGTTGAGCTGGCGCGCCGTCGCCAGGTTCGTGCCGAACGGCTTCTCGATGACGATGCGCTGCCAGCCGTGCTGCTCGTTGGGCAGGTCCAGCGTTTTCATGTTGCGCACGATCGGGATGTACAGCTGCGGCGCGACGGACAGATAGTACAGCCGGTTGGCGGTGTCGGTGGCTTCGATCTCGCGGACAATGTGCAGCGCCGCCTCCAGGTCGCTGTGTTTGGCGGCGTCGCCGGGGACATACCACAGCAGTTTGATGAAGCGCGCCCAGGCATCGGCGTCAAAGGTGCTGTCGCTGGCCGCCTCCGTGCCCGCGCGCAGGTCAGCGCGCCAGGCGTCGTGCGTCAGGTCCGTGCGCGCCATGCCCACCACGTTGAAAGCGGGCGGCAGGCGGTTCTTGACGAACAGGTTGTACAGGGCCGGGATCAGCTTGCGGTGCGTCAGGTCGCCAGAGGCCCCGAAGATCACGACGGTCGTCGGGTTATTGTTGGCCATCGCTTAACCCTCGCCGGCTTTTTTAACGGCGTGGCCGCCGAAGCCCCGGCGCATGGCTGCCAGCAGGCGCGCGCCGTAGCTGTCGTCCTGGCGGCTGACGAAGCGCATTTGCAGCGCCAGCGTGATCACCGGCGCGGGCACGTCCATGTTGATCGCCTCGAACACTGTCCAGCGGCCCTCGCCGCTGTCGCTGACGTAGGGGGCGATGGCGCTCAGGCTGGCGTCGTCGGCCAGCGCGTCCGCCGTGAGGTCAAGCAGCCACGAGCGCACGACGCTGCCTTTCTGCCAGATCGTGGCGATCTGGTGCATGTCGAGCGCGAAATCCTGGCGCGCGCGCATGATCTCGAAGCCTTCCGCATACGCCTGCATCATGCCGTACTCGATGCCGTTGTGCACCATCTTGACGAAGTGGCCCGCACCGTTTGGCCCTACATGCCCCCAGCCCTGGTCAGGGGCCGGGGCCAGCGTTTCCAGCGCCGGGCGCAGCCGCGCGACCGCCTCGGCGTCGCCGCCGACCATCATGCTGTAGCCTTCCTGCAGGCCCCAGATGCCGCCGCTGGTCCCCACGTCCACCATGGACAGCCCTTTGTCGCGCACCAGCGCGGCGCGGCGCAGCGTCTCGTTGAAATTGCTGTTGCCGCCGTCCACGATCACATCGCCCGGCTGGAGCAGCTCCAGGCAGGCGCGCAGGTTTTCCTCGGTTGGGCCGCCGGCAGGCAGCATCAGCCAGACGACGCGCGGCGCGTCAAGCTGGCGCACGACATCCGCCAGCGATTCCGCCGGCAGCGCGCCCTCAGCGGCCAGCTCGTCAACCGGCTTGCGCGAACGGTTGTAGACCACCACCTCATGGCCGCCGCGCAGCAGGCGGCGCGTCATGTTGGCGCCCATCCGTCCCAGTCCGATCATGCCCAGTTTCATACAGCAGCCTCCAGTTATCAGCTAACAGTCATTGGCCAAGAGCTGAACCGGCCCGGCCCACCGCGCGGCGGGCCGCGCCGCGCTCACCCGCGCTGGATGTGGCGGATGCCGGTGGCGGTGGCCGCGAACACCTCTCGCGCCAGCCCCAGGAACAGGCCGTGTTCGACCACGCCCGCCCGCGCCCGGATGCGCTCGGCCAGCGCCGGCGCGTCGTGGATCGGGCCGAAATAGCAGTCCAGGATGATGTTATCCTGGGCGGTGCGGAGCAGCGCGGCCAGCGGCGTGTCTGGCCCGGCGGCGGCGCGCGCGCCAGCCTGAAGGCGGGCGCCCGCCGGGCGCGGCACAACCTGCGCGCCCAGCCCGCTAAGGTAGTCATACTGCGAGTGCCAGCCGAAGGGGATCACCTCCACCGGGACGCCCCAGCCGGTTCCCAGCGCCGGGACCAGCTTGGACTCGTCCACAACGATCACCTCGTGCCGGGTGGCCTGGGCGATGATCTTCTCGCGCAGCAGCGCGCCGCCGCCGCCTTTGATCAGGTCAAGCTGCGGGTCCACCTCGTCGGCCCCGTCAATCGTCAGGTCGATGACCGGGTGCGCGCCGAAGGTGGTGAGGGGGATGCCCACCCGGCGCGCTTCGTCCTCAATACGCGGCGACGCCGCGATGCCCACGATGTTTGCCAGCGCGCCCGCTTGCAGCAGCTCGCCGATGCGCCGCACCGCCCAGATGGCGGTGCTGCCCTCGCCCAACCCGACCACCATACCGGATTGGACGAGATCAGCGGCGCGGTGGGCTGCTTCCTGCTTCAGCCGCAGGGCAGCGTCGCCGCCGGTCATAACGCCGCCAGCAGGGCGCGCAGCCCGCCCTGGACATCGGTCCCCAGGTGCAGGCGCAGCACGCGCCGCCCGTTTTCCAGCAGCGCCTCGCGGTCGCCCAGCGCCTGCGCCAGCTTGAGCGTGCCGAAGGTCAGCGACGACTGCGGCGCGCCCGCCGCGTCCGGGATGGGCAGGTCAGCGGCGGCGTCGGACGTGATCTGCAGGAACAGGCCGCTGCCGCCGTCGCCTTTGTGAAGCTGGCCGGTCGAGTGCAGGTAGCGCGGGCCATAGCCGACGGTAGTCGCCAGCCGGTATTTGTCGCGCAGGCGCGCGCGGATGGCCTCCAGCAGCGTGTCGGTTTCCGGCGTGGGCGCGATATACGCCTGCAGGCCGACATAGCTGGCCGGGTGCGCCTGGTTGAGGAACAGCGCCAGCGCCTCGCCCAGGCTGCGCGCGGGCGCGCCGCCCGACACCGCCACGCCGTTCTCGGTCAGCAGCGGCGCTTCCGGCGGGAACGTGCCCGCTTCGCTGAAGGCGGCCACCATCTGCCGGCCCAGCACTTTGGCGCTTTCGACATTGGGCTGGTCAAACGGCTGAATGTTGAGCAGATGCCCCGCCACCGCTACCGCCAGTTCCCACAGGAAGAACTGCGCGCCCAGGTCGTAGCGGTCGCACAGGCGAATGCGCACCACAGGCCGCCGCGCCTGTTCCAGCAGCGCGACCTGCTGCTCGTAGGTGTCGTCGCCGTCCAGGTGCAGATAGAAGAACAGGCGGTCGTCACCGTAGACGGCGGGCGCGCCCAGCGGCTCTGCCACTACCGGCACGATGCCAGTGCCGTCCTTGCCGGTGCTTTCAGCGATCAACTGCTCCGCCCAGTCGCCAAAGCTGGCGACCGCCGGCGAGGCGATGAACGTCGCCTTGTCCGCCCCGGCCTGCGCCTGCACCGCCATAATCGCGCCCAGCCAGGCGGCGGGGTTGTCGTTGCCGGGCAGGTCGCGCGCGCAGCCGCGCGCCATCGTCGCGGCGCGCTCCAGCAGCAGCCTGATATCCACGCCGGCCAGCGCCGCCGGGACCAGCCCGAAGTGTGACAGCGCTGAATAGCGCCCGCCGATGTTGGGATCGTTGAGAAACACGTGGCGGAAGCCGTACTCGCTGGCCAGCTTCTCCAGCGAGCTGCCCGCGTCGGTGATGGCGATGAAATGCGCCCCGGCGTGTTCCGCGCCGACGGCGGCGCTGACCTGGTTGTAGAAGTACTTGAACAGCGACATCGTTTCCACTGTCCCGCCGGATTTAGTGGACACGACGAACAGCGTTTTCGACAGGTCCAGCGCGCGCTCGTGGGCCGCCACCGCCGCCGGGTCGGTGCTGTCCAGCACCGCCAGCGAGAGATAGCCTTCCGCCGCGCCGAACGTGCGGCTGAACACATCCGGGGCCAGGCTGGAACCGCCCATGCCCAGCACCAGCGCCTGCGTGTAGCCATCGCCGCGCACGGCGTCCACCAGCTCGTTGATCGAACCGGCGGTGCTCCAGGCGTGCGCCGGCGCCGCGCCGCTGTGCTCCAGCTCGGCCAGCATGTCCTGCGGCGTGCGCAGCCAGCCCAGGCGGTTGCTGATCTCGGTTGGGTCAGGCCGCCAGACGGTGTGGTCGCCGTCCCAGATGCGGGCGATCACCTGGTCGTGTTCCATGCGGCGCAGCGCGGCGTCAACCGCGGCGCGCTGGTCCCACAGCGCCGCGGAGATGTTCTGCCAGCCAGCGCGGACATCGGCGCTTTTCTGGTCGATAGCGCGCAGCAGCGCCTCAAACGCCTGCACGAACTTGTCCACGCCGTCCTGCAGAAGTTCCTCGCCGGCGGCGTTCAGGTCAATGCCCAGCTCTGCCAGCCGCGCCAACTGCCGCTGCGCCTCGTCGAGATCGTCCTCGATGGTGACGGCTACCACGCCGTGATCGAGAAAGGCGTCCAGCGTTGCCGGTGGCAGCGTGTTGATCGTGTGCGGGCCGATGAGCGTGTCCACGTAAAGCGTGTCGGGGAAATCGGGGTTCTTGGTGCTGGTGCTGGCCCACAGCGGGCGCTGCACGCGCGCGCCCTGGTCCGCTAGGCGCTGCCAGCGCGGGCCGCTGAAAATCGCTTTGAACCGCTGGTAGACCAGTTTGGTGTTGGCGATGGCCGCCGTGCCCACCAGCTCAGGCGCGCCCGCCGCCTCCAGGCGCGGGTCAAGCAGGCTGTCCACCCGGCTGACGAAGAACGACGCCACCGAGTTAACTTTGCTTACGTCGCCGCCGCTGGCGGCCAGTTTCTCCAGGCCAGCGAGGTAGGCTTCGGCCACCGCCTCGTAGTGCGCCATCGAGAACATCAGCGTGATGTTGATGTTGATGCCCTCGCTGATGAGCTGCCTGATCGCCGGGATGCCCTCGGCGGTGGCCGGCACTTTAATCATGACGTTGGGGCGGCCCAGCGCGGCGAACAGGCGGCGCGCATCGGCCAGCGTCGCCAGCGTGTTGTTCGCCAGGGTGGGGCTGACTTCCAGGCTGACGAAGCCGTCGGTCCCGCCGCTCTGGTCGTACACCGGGCGGAACAGGTCCGCCGCCGCGGCGATATCCTGCATCGTCAGGCGCTCGTAAATTTCCTCAGTCGATTTCCCGGCGGCGACCAGCTCCTGAAGCTGGCGGTCGTAGTCGCTGCTGTGGGCGATCGCCTTTTCGAAGATGGCCGGGTTGGACGTGATGCCGGTCGCGCCCTGGTCGATCAGCGTTTGCAGCTCGCCCGACGTGATGAAACTGCGACGAATGAAATCCAGCCAGATAGATTGGCCCAGATGTGCCAGCTCATGCAGTTTAGTCATGTTGCCCCCAGAGTAGTTGATCAGCCTGCGTCATTTGAGGAAGGGTCGCCGGGCGTGCCAGCCAGCCGCATGGCGCGGGAACGAACGAACAGTTTCATTAACTATAACAGGCTGCGCGCTTTTTTGCCCACCAGATTTTAGGGGGCGGCTGGCCCGCGCTTCCCGGCGCGCAAGGCTCAACAGGCTCTTCTTGCACACTTCTTATTTTGCGGCGGGTTAAAGTCTCTCGATTATTCACTTTCTGCTGCTATACTATTGACTGCTTCTCTGGTGTGCAGCCGGTGTAGGTTTAGTGGAGAAACTTCGTGAGTAACAAACCGTCGGACAGCAACCGGAACGATCATAACGATTCCAACCCTAACCCCAACTCGCCATTCTCGCCTAAGAACGCCCAGCGCCTGTGGATCATTATGGGCGTCGTGGTGCTGCTGTTGTTCGTGCTGACGCTCACCAGCCCTGGCAACTTCCAGCCGGGCAACCGCATCTCGCTCAACGACCTGGCCCAGCAGATTCAGCGCAACAACGTTGAGGCGCTGACGGTGCGCGGCGGCCAGGATGTCGTCGTGGATTTCCGCAACGGCACGACCGCCTCGTACTACAAAGAGCGCGAGAGCGATCTGTTCGATAACCTGCGCATCTACGGCGTGACTGAGGCGCAGCTCGCCAGCGTTGAGTACGTCGAACAGCAGGGCGATAACTCCAGCGGCATCCTGTTCCAGTTGATGATCGGCATTGTGCCCACCATCATTATCGTGTGGCTGCTGTGGCGCATGATGCGCTCGGTCCGCACCGGGCAGGACCAGGCGATGAGCTTTGGCCGCAGCCGCGCGCGCGTCACGCGCGATGTCGAGCGCCCGCAGGTCACTTTCTCTGACGTGGCGGGGGCTGAAGAGGCGAAAGAGGAACTGGCCGAGATCGTCGAGTTCCTCAAAGAGCCGGAGAAATTTATCCGCCTGGGGGCGCGCATCCCCAAAGGCGTGCTGATGATTGGCCCGCCCGGAACCGGCAAAACCCTGATGGCGCGCGCCGTCGCCGGCGAGGCCGGCGTGCCCTTCTTCAGCATCTCTGGCTCAGAGTTTGTCGAGATGTTCGTCGGCGTGGGCGCGTCGCGCGTGCGCGACCTGTTCGAGCGCGCCAAGGCGGAGGCCCCGGCCATCATTTTCGTGGACGAGATTGACGCCGTTGGGCGGCATCGCGGCGCCGGGCTGGGCGGCGGCCACGACGAACGCGAGCAGACGCTCAACCAGATTCTGGTCGAGATGGACGGCTTTGAGACCGGCACAAACGTGATCGTGATTGCCGCCACCAACCGGCCCGACATCCTCGACCCGGCGCTGCTGCGCCCCGGCCGCTTCGACCGCAAGGTAACGATGGACAACCCCGACGTGCAGGGCCGCCTGGACATCCTCAAGGTGCACGCCAAAGGCAAGCCGCTGGCCGCCGACGTGGACCTGCCCTCGATGGCGAAGATCACGTCCGGCTTCAGCGGGGCGGATCTGGAAAACCTGATCAACGAGGCGGCCATCCTCACGGCGCGCCGCAACAAGAAGGCCATCGGCATGAGCGAGCTTCAGGAAAGCATGGAGCGCGTCGTCATGGGGCCAGAGCGCAAGACGCGCGTGATCTCTGAGAAGGAAAAGAAGGTGATCGCCTATCACGAGGCCGGTCACGCGATCCTGCATCACATGCTGGAGCACGCTCAGGCTGTGCACAAGGTGACGATCGTGCCGCGCGGGCGCGCCGGCGGCTACGTGATGTCGCTGCCAGAGGACGACGTGTTCCTGCGCTCGCGCGAGGAATTCGAGGATTACATCGCTGCCGCGATGGGCGGGCGCGCCGCCGAAGAAGTGATTTTCAACCGCCTCACCACCGGGGCCAGCAACGACCTCCAGCAGGCGACCAGCATGGCGCGCAGCATGGTGATGCAGTTCGGCATGAGCGACCTGCTTGGCCCGCGCACGTTCGGCAGCGGCAGCGGGTCGCTGTTCCTGGGCCGCGAGATGTTTGACCAGCGCGATTACAGCGAGCAGGCCGCTGAGCAGATTGACGACGAAGTCAAGCGGATCGTGGAAACGGCCTACAACCGCGCTAAGGCGATCTTGGTTGACAACCTGGACAAGCTGCACCGGCTGGCGGGCGTGCTCACTGAACAGGAAACGCTCGACCGCCCGGCCTTTGAGGAACTGATGGCTGACTCGGCGGCCGCGCCCACAAGCGCGGACACCGCGCCAGCCCTGGGCGACTAAGCGCGGCGCATGGATTTACCCCCGCAGTCCCTCTCCCCAGGAGAGGGACTTTTTTCCCGCAGCCTGGGGCGGAAAGGGGCGGGGGGATGAGGTTCAGGAGCGTGTCCATTGGTTAAGCGACATTTGTTGATTCTGCTGCTGGTCACGGTGGTGACGCGCGGCCTGCTGTTTATCAGCTACCCGCCGGGCGGCACAGACGACGACCAGGCCTTCGCCCGCTACCAGATCGCGCAGCTTGTGGACGGCGACCTGCTGGTGGGCAACCTGCGCTACCACACCGGCTACCCGCTGGCGATCGCGCCGGCGGCGGCGTTCGCCGGGCTGTTCGGGCGCTTTGACGAGCGCGTCGTGCTGCTCGTCCAGACGGCGCTGGCGACGCTGATTCCTTTTCTGGTCTACGACAGCCTGCGCCTGCTGGGCCGCCCGCTGCGCGAGGCGTTCATCGTGGCGCTGGTGGTGGCGCTGGACCCGTTCGGCTTGCAGTGGGCGCACTTCTGGCTGCCGAACTGGCTGATCGCGCTGTGCCTGGTGGCGGCGCTGTGGTGCGTCGCGCGCGGGCTGGCGTCGAACCGGCTGCTGCCCTGGACGGCGGCGGCGGGCCTGCTGTGCGGCCTCGCGGTGCTGGCGCGCATCAACCTGGCCCCGGTGATCGCCGTGCTGGGGCTGTCGTTTCTCGCTCTGGGCGCGCTGGCGTGGCGCCGGCGGCTGGCGATGCTCGCCACGCTGGGCGCGGTCAGCGCCGGGACGCTGGCGCTGTATATGGCGACGATCCACTACCCGTCCACCGGCACGTGGTCGCTGAGCTGCTACACCGGCACGAACCTGCTGGTGTCGGTCTATGGCAAAGGCTTTCCCCTCACCGCTGACAACGGCCCGGCCACGCAGCACCTGCTCGACCTGCTGACGCTGGCCCCGCCCCGCGAGATCGCCTTCACCAGCGAAATCTACCCGCGCTGGTCGGAGCCGGGGTCGTGGGCCACGCCGGAGGAATACGCCGCCTTCATCAACCAGCCTTACGGCCAGCGGGCGGCGCAGCTTGAGACGGTGTGGCCGGGCAACCTGTTTTATTATCTTGGCCCGTGCGCCACCGATGACCTGCTGCTGGCCGTTCACAACGAGGCCGTCGCGCGTGACCCGCTGCGCTGGCTGGTCAGCATCCCGGTGGATGCGTTCAACATGCTGACGCAGCGCCAGCTTCCCGGCCTGTTCTGGCCCTGGTATCTGCCGCACTACGACACGCTCACCTTCAGCGGCAGCGGCACGCTGGGCTTCTACCGCGCCGACGGCGGCGGCTTCTACAGCGGCCAGGTGGTGTGGCGGCCTGGCATCTGGCTGTTCTCACAGCTTTTCGACGCCTGGAACGCCTTCAAGTGGCTGGCCCCGCTGGCGGTGGTGTGGGCGCTGCTGGCGCGCCGCTGGTATTACACCGTGTCGGCGCTGCTGCTGCTGGTGTTTCTGGCGCTGCTGAGCGTGTTCGGCAACCCGGCGGCGCGCCTGTACGCGCCGGTTTACCCGCTGACGGCGATCGTTATCGGCGGGCTGCTGGCGGCGCTGCTGGCGCGGCTGCGGCCCGTGCCCGTAAGCCCACCTGAAATTTGAGCCGGGGCCGCCACCGGGTATAATCTAATCACCGTTTGATTAGAGAGCTGACAGGGGCGTGTCTGATATGGTGGCAGCCATTAAGAAAACGACAGAATCGGCCCGCATGATCGAGGTGCTTAACCCTGTTACCGGCCGTGTGATTGACCGTGTCCCTGACAGCGCGCCGGAGGATGTGGCGGCGGCGGTGGCGCTGGTGCGCGCCGCCCAGCCCGCCTGGGAAGCGATGGGCGTCGCGCGCCGCCTGCGCCTGCTGCGCCGCTGGGCTGACCTGATCTACGCCGAGCGCAAGGCCGGCGTGGCCATCAACCGCGCCGAAAGCGGCAAAACCGAGGCCGGCGCGCTGGAAGAAGTTCTGGTGGTTGACGCCGCCGTCGCCTACTACAACTACACCGCGCCGGGCCTGCTGCGCCCGCGAACGCGCCGTTCGCTGCTGCCGCTGCTGCAGTGGGCGCGCGTGCACTATAAGCCTTATGGCGTCGTGGGCGTGATCTCGCCCTGGAACTTCCCCTTCCTGCTGGCGTTCCTCGACGTGATCCCGGCGCTGATCGCCGGCAACACGGTGGTGATCAAGCCGAGCGAGGTAACGCCCTTCAGCGCGCGCTGGGGCGTCGAGCTGATGTACCGCGCCGGCATCCCGCACAACGTGGTCCAGATCGTCAACGGCGCGGGCGCAGCCGGCGCGGCGCTGGTGGACGCCGTGGACTACGTGATGTTTACAGGCAGCACCGGCGTCGGGCGCAAGGTCGCCGCGCGCGCCGGCGAGCGCCTGATTCCGTGCAGCATGGAGCTGGGCGGCAAGGACCCGGCGATCATCCTGAAGGACGCTGACCTGGAGCGGGCGGCCAAGGGCCTGCTGCTGAGCGCGCTGGCCAACGCCGGGCAGGTCTGTGTCAGCACCGAGCGCGTGTACGTCGAGAAGGCGGTCTACGATCCGTTTCTGGCGCGGCTGCGCCACCATATCGCGCATTTCAAGGTGGGGCCAGACGACGGCCTGAGCGCGCACATGGGCAGCCTGACCAACGAGCGCGAGCTGCTGCGCGTTGAGGCGCAGGTCGCTGACGCGCTGGCGAAAGGCGCGCAGCTTCTCTACGGGGGCCGGCGCCGCCCGGACCTGGGGCCGCTGTTCTACGAGCCGACGATCCTGGCGAACGTGGACCACAGCATGCTGGTGATGCAGGAAGAAACCTTTGGCCCGCTGATCCCGATCATGAAGGTGCGCGACGCCGACGAGGCCGCGCGGCTGGCCAACGACAACGAGTACGGCCTGTCAGGTCTGATCTTCACGCGCGACCTGGCGCGGGGCGAGGAACTGGCGACGCGCCTGCACAGCGGCGATGTCGCGGTCAACCGGCCGCAGTGGGTGTGGGGCACGCTGGCCGCGCCGATGGGCGGCGGCAAACCGGCCAGCGGCGTCGGGCGGCGCAGCGGCCCTGAAGGGCTGCTGCGTTTCGTCAAAACGCAGTCGGTGGTGCTGGACCGGGCTGAGTTGGTGCTGCCGCAGGATTACGTTCACCTCACGCCCTGGCTGCGCTTTTTATATGACGTGCGCCGCCGGCTGCTGCCGTACCTGCCGTTCCTGCGCTCTTAGGGCGCTGGCGGGGCCGCGCGCCCCTTTTTCGCCAGCAGGCCGTGATACAGGCTGTCCAGGTCCGTCACCAGCCGGTCAATACCGTAGCGGTTGAGCATCGCCGCGCGGGCGTGCGCGCCCTGCGGCGGCTCTGCCAGCGTTTGCAGCACCGCGTCCGCCAGCGACTCAGCGCTGCCGGGCAGCACCAGCCGCCCCAGGCTGCCGTGGCTCAGCAGGTCGGGCACGCCGCCAACCGCCGTCGCCACGATCGGGCAGCCGACTGTCAGCGCTTCGATAATCGGCGTCGGCGTGCCTTCGCTGACGCTGCTGTTCACCAGCACGTCCAGGTCGCTGTACAGCGGCGCGATATCGCGCTGCCAGCCGGTCAGCACGGTGCAGTCGCGCAGGCCGAGCCGGTCAAGCTGCGCTTCGATCTCGGCGCGCGTTTCGCCGTCGCCGACGATGGCAAAGCGCGCGGCGGGCTGCTGCGCCCGAATCAACGCGGCGGCGTCGAGAAACAGCGCGTGATTTTTGACCGTCACCATGCGCCCGACAATGCCGATCAGCGGCGCGTCGGGCGCGATACCCCACTGCTGGCGGAACGTCCCCAGGCCGCGCGGCGTCTGGGCGAAGGTGTCCAGGTCCAGCCCCAGCGGCAGAATAGTCATGCGGCCCTGGCGCGCCACATGGTAGACCTCGGCCAGCTCGCGGCGCGTGCTCTGCGTCTGCGTGATGATCGTGTCTGACCAGCGGGCCGCCAGCCGCTCCAGCGCGATGAACAGGCGCGTGCTGGCCGGGTTGAACTCGCCGCTGAACACGTGGCCGTGAAACGTGTGGACGACAACCGGCGTGCCCGCCAGCCGCGCCGCCGCCCGCCCGGCGAAGCCCGCGCGCGCCATGTGCGTGTGCACGATATCGGGCCGGTGCTGGCGTATCAACAGGTACAGCCGCCGCACCAGCCGCAGCGTCGTCAGCGGGTCCAGCGCGTCGCCCAGCTCGCTGATATAGATAGGCTCGATGCCGTGCTCGGCGGCGAAATAGGCCATGCTGCCGCCGCTGGGCTGGTTGGCCCCGCAGACCAGCACGCTCTCGTACTCCGGCGGGCCGAGGCGCTGCGCCAGCAGGACGGCGTGCATGGCCGGGCTGCCCACGTTCAGCCGGGTGATGATGCGCATCACGCGGATCGGCGGGGCGCTCATGGGCGCGCCGCGGCCAGCAGCCGCGCGTAGACCGCCAGCGTCGCGGCGGCCACCTGCTCGAAGGCGTACTCCGCGTGGGCGATCTCGCGCCCGCGCGCCCCCAGGCGGCGTCGCAGCGCGCTGTCCTCGATCAGCCGGCGCAGCGCGGCGGCCAGCGCGGGCGCGTCGCGCGGCGGGACCAGCAGGCCGTTTTCGCCGTCGCGCACGATATCGCGGCTGCCGGGGACGTCCGCTGCCACGACGGCGCGCCCGCACGCCCCGGCCTCGATCAGCACGCGCGGAATCCCCTCGCGGTAGGACGGCAGGCAGACGATGTGCGCCTGCGCGTAGACCTGCGGCATGTCGCTGCGGCGGCCCCACAGCTCAACCGCGCCCGCCGCGCCCCAGGCGGCCAGCATCGCCGGCGGCACGTTGGCCGGGCTGCCCGGCTCGCCGTAGCCGACGATGGCGAAGCGCGCGTTCACGCCCGCCGCGCGCAGCAGCCGCGCCGCCTCCACGAACTCGCCGACGCCTTTCGACCACAGCAGCCGCCCGGCGTACAGCACCACCGGCGGGCCGTCTGCCTCCGGCTGCGGCTGGAACTCAGCCATGTCCACGCCTGATCCTCGAATGAGGACGGCGCGCTCTGGCGGCAGCAGACGATGCCCGACAAACTGCGCCAGGTCGTCAGGGTTCTGGAAGATCGTCAGGCTGTTGGGGTGGCTGAAGGCCAGCCGGTAGGCGGCGCTGGCCCCGGCGCGCAGCAGGGTGGCCTTTGCGCCGTCCTCGGTGAACACGTAGCCCAGGCCGGTCACGGCGTTGACCACCGCCGGCACGCGCGCCAGCCGCGCCGCCGCGCCGCCGTACAGCACCGCCTTGATCGTCACCTGGTGCACGAGATCTGGCCGCAGGCGGCGGTACAGGCCCAGGATGGCGCGGGCGGCGGCCGCTTCCTGCAGCGGATTTGTGCCGTGCTGGCGCAGCGGCAGCGGGTGGAACGGCAGCCCGGCGTCGTGAATAGCCGCGATGTTGGGCGCGTCGTCGCCGGCGGTGGCGACGTGCACCTCATAGCCGGCGGCGCGCGCCGCCAGCGCCAGCGGCAGCCGGTGCGACACGAAAAAGCGCGGGATGTTGACCAGGTACAGCAGGCGCGTCATGGGCGCTCCGTCGGCGGCAGCCCCAGATGGCCGAGCAGGCGCGACCAGGCCGCCTGCGTGCGGTCAGCGGCCTCGGCCAGCGGCAGCGCCTCGCCGCGGTCCGCCGCCTTAAACCCGGTTTCGAGCGCGCTCATGCCGCGCAGCACCTCAAACATCAGGCGCAGCGCGCGCAGCCCGCCGAAGCGCCGTTCGCAGTACCGCCACGCCCACCACGTCAGCGCCAGCGTGAGCAGCGTCGTCGAGATAAACGTGAGCGTGTTCAGGCCGGGGTCGTTGAACTGGGCCGCGAAGTACGTGCGCAGGAAGGCGCTGGCCGCCCCCGCCAGCACGAACACAACGAACGGCGGCGCGATTGTCAGCGCGCAGCGCCGCAGCAGCGGGCCGTTGGTGCGGCGGGCGTCGGCAGTGATGCGACCATAGACGGCGCGCGCGCGGGCTGTGTCGGTGCTGGTCACAGGCAGTCCTTTGCGGCTCGTGTGCCGCGCAGCAGGTCATTGTAGAGCGCGACCGTCGCGCTCACCATGCGGTCAGGGCTGAAGCGCGTTTCCAGGCGCTCTTCGGCCAGCAGGCCCAGGTGACGGCGCAGGCCGTAGTCGCCCAGCAGCAGCGCCAGCGCCCCGGCCAGCGCGTCCGCGTCGCGCGCGGGGACCAGCAGGCCGGTTTCGCCGTCGGCCACGATTTCGGGGATGGCGCTCACGCGGCTGGCGATAACCGGCAGGCGCTGGCTCATCGCCTCCAGGATGACCAGGCCGAAGCCCTCCCACAGGCTCGGCATGAGCAGCACATCCAGCCCGGCCAGCAGGCGCGGCACGTCGTCGCGCCAGCCCAGGAAGCGCACGCGGTCAGCGACGCCGGCAGCGCGCGCTTCGGCCTCCAGCGCCGGGCGCAGCGGGCCGTCCCCGGCGATCACCAGCCGGGCGCTGGCGTGCTGCGCGCTCACCTGCGCGAAGGCGCGGATGCCATAGCTCACGCCCTTCTGCTCGACAAGGCGGCAGGCCATGCCGGCCAGCAGATCATCCGGGCCGGCGCCAAGTTCGTCGCGCACCGCCTGGCGCTGCGCGGCGCGCTCGGCAGGCGTGCGCGGCGTCAGGGGCAGGCCGTAGGGAATCACGCGGACCTTAGCGGCGGGCGCGCCCTCCACTTCAACGGCGAAGCGCCCGATCGACTCCGAAATGGCGATGCCGGCGTTCACCCCGGCCCACAGCGCGCGGTTCACCCGGCGGATGCCGCCGCTGCGCCGGAAGGCGTTGTCGTTGTGGCGGCTGGTGATCACCAGCGGCGCGCCCGCCAGCCGCGCCGCCGGGATGCCATACACGTCGGCGTGCAGCAGGTGGGTGTGGACGATGCACGGGCGCAGCAGGCGCAGCGTGTGGCGCAGGCGCAGCAGCAGCGTTGGGTCGGCGTCCGCATGAATCATCAGCTCATGCACCGGGACATCGTGGCCAGCGGCGGCCGCTTGGAAGGCCGGGACCGGCCTGCCCGGTTCGATCAGCGTGATGATCTGCGGGTTCAGGCCGCGCGCGCGCAGTCCCGCCGTCAGCAGCAGCAGGTGTTTTTCCGCCCCGGCGACACCGGTGATTTTAATGATGTGAACAACGCTCATGCGCGCGTCAGCCCCTGGCCTGATACCACGCCAGCGTGCGCGCCAGCCCGGTGTCGAAATCCACCGGCGGCGTGTAGCCCAGCAGGGCGCGGGCGCGGTCAATGGCTGCGCGCGAGTGGCGCACGTCGCCGGGGCGCGGCGCGGCGTGCCGCGGCGCGATGGCCGTCCCCAGCAGCGCGTTGAGCTTGTCCACCAGCGCCAGCAGCGTGATACGGCTGCCGGTCGCCAGGTTAAGGACGTGCCCGGCGGCGGCGGGCGTTTTCGCCGCCAGCAGGTTGCCGGCCACCACGTTGTCAATATAGGTGAAATCGCGCGACTGCTGGCCGTCACCGTAAATGGTTGGCGGCTGGCCGTCCAGCATCGCGGTGATGAACAGCGGGATCACGGCGGCGTAACGCGAAGTCGGGTCCTGGCGCGGGCCGAACACGTTGAAATAGCGCAGCGCGACCGTCTCCAGGCCGTACACGGTGGTGAACACGCGGCAGTAATACTCGCCGGTCAGCTTGGCGACAGCGTAGGGCGACAGCGGGTTGGGCGGCATGGCCTCGTCCTTGTAGTCGCCTTCGATGTCGCCGTAAGCGGAGGACGACGCCGCGTAGACCACCCGCTTCACGCCGGCGGCGCGGGCCGCCTGCAGCACCATCAGCGTGCCGGTCGCGTTGTAATCGTGCGTCGTCAGCGGGTCGTCAATGCTGCGCGGGACAGACGGCAGCGCCGCCTGGTGCAGCACGTAGTCCGCGCCGGCGCAGGCTTCGTCCAGGGCGGCGCGGTCGGTCACGCTGGCTTCGTAGAAGGTGAAGCCGTCCAGGTGGGCCAGGTTTTCGCGGCGGCCCGTCGCGAGGTTGTCCACCACGCGCACGCGGTGGCCGTCGCGCAGCAGCCGCGCCACCAGATGCGAGCCGATAAAACCAGCGCCGCCGGTCACAACATACGTTTCAGTCACAAGCGCGTCTCCGGCAGTTAGCGATGCGGACCTGTCCCTGGCCAGCCCGCTGGCTTTGGCGCGGGCTGCTGAAAACGCCGCCGCACCCACATCATCAGGACGAACAGCGCCGCCAGCAGCAGCAGGCCGAACACGCCCAGCCGCAGCGCCGCGTCGGGCGGGGCGGCGCTGACCAGCAGACCCAGCGCGCCAAACAGCGCGCAGGCCGCCGCCAGCGCGAACAGCGTCTGCCGCTGGCTGAGGCCCAGGCTCATCAGCCGGTGCGAGGTGTGATCCTTGCCGGCCTGCGCCGGCGACCGGCCTTCAGACAGGCGCGTGACCACCACCAGCGTGATGTCGAACAGCGGCAGCGCCAGCACCAGCACCGGCGCCAGCCAGTAGACGCTGAACGGCTGCGTAAACTGGAGCTTGAGCGCCAGCACCGCCAGGATAAAGCCCAGCGGCAGCGCGCCCATGTCGCCCATGAAGGTGCTGGACGGGTTGAAGTTGTACACCAGGAAGCCGAGCGCGCTGCCCAGCAGCGCGGCGGCCAGGCTGCTCACCAGGCTGAGGCCCTGCGCGATGGCGATAACCATGCAGAAGAAAGCGGCGATGGCGCTGAAGGTGGCGGTGAGGCCGTCCATGTTATCCATGAAATTGGCGGCGTTGGTGAGCGTCACCACCCACACAACCGTGACGCCGGCGTCCAGCAGCGGCAGGCCGGTGAGGTTCATGCGGATGCCGAAGGCGACCAGGCCCAGCGCGGCCAGCCCCTGCACGCCCAGCCGCAGCCGGGCGCTGAGGCCGTAGCGATCGTCAAGCAGGCCGACTAGCGCCAGCGCCGCCGCCCCGGCCAGCACCGCGCCCAGCTCGCGCAGGTGGCGCGGCGGGCTGAACAGCACCACCGCCAGCGCCAGCGCCACGTAGATCGCCAGGCCGCCCATCAGCGGCTTGCTGTCCAGGTGAATTTTGCGCTGGTTAGGCTTGTCCACCACGCCGAAGCGCATGGCGATCTGGCGCGACAGCGGCGTGAGGCCCAACGCCGCCGCAAAGCCGACCGCCAGAATCGGCACGAACTGCATGACTTCGGGCATGGCGTCCTCGCTGGCTCAGGCCCACGCAGTATAGCACCAAACCAGGGGCGAGTCTATATCGGCGCGCGCCCCTACCAGCCGGCCTCGTCCGGGAACAGCGGTGTGTGGATGACGGCGTAACGCGGCTCGGCCATCATGTTCGCCACCGTGTCGCGCCAGGTCTGGTAATGCGCCGTTTCCCGGTGCGCGGCGGGGGCTTCTGGCGTGCGGTAGACCTCCACCAGGACGAAGCGTGTCGGGTCGTCCTGCTGCTGGATCACATCGAAGCGGGCGATGCCCGGCTCCAGGACGCTGTGGCGGGCGTTGGTCTGCGCCGCCTCAATGAACGCCTCGACGTGCTCCGGCAAAACGTGAACATAGACCAGCGTAACGTGCATCGTGCGGCTCCTTTGCGGCTGTTAAAGGGGAAGGGCGGCGCTCACAGCACCAGCGGCGGCGCTGTCCGCGCCAGATAGCGCCCGCCGCCGCGCGCGCCCAGCCAGCGGTCGCCGTCCACGATCTTTCGCCCGCGCAGATAGACCTGTGTCGGGCCGCCGCGCACCGCCATGCCCTCGTAACAGTTGTAGTCCACGCGCATGTGATGGCTGGCGGCGCTGATCGTGCGCGCCTGCGCCGGGTCCCACAGCACGATGTCGGCGTCAGCGCCGGGCAGCAGCGCGCCCTTGCGCGGGTACAGCCCGAAGATGCGCGCCGGGTTGGTGCAGTGGAGTTCAACAAAACGCTGCGGCGTGATGCGCCCGCTGTTGACGCCGCTGTGCCACATGACGCGCAGCCGGTCCTCGATCCCTGGCAGGCCGTTGGGCATCTGCGTGAAATCGCCGCGCCCCAGCTCTTTGCCGGGCCGGCGATAGGACGGGTCCTGCGCTTCATACTCTGGCCACTGGTTATCGTCGTGCGCGGCGGACCACTCGCGCCAGGGGCCAGCGCCGCCCGCCAGCCAGAACGGGCAGTGATCGGTGCTGACGACCTGGAGGGTGTTGTCGGCCAGCGCGTCCCACAGCGCGGCGTGGTCGCGCGCGCTGCGGATAGGCGGCGAGCAGACGTACTTCGCGCCGTTGAAATCGGGCTGCGCCAGGTGCTCAGCCGCCGTGAGGTGGAAATACTGCACGCACGATTCGCCCATCACCGGGTGGCCCAGGGCGCGGCCCTGCCGCAGCGCCGCCGCCGACTGGGCGCACGTCACGTGGACGACGTACAGCGGGCAGCCGGTCAGCCCGGCCATCATGATCGCGCGGTTGGTGGCCTCGCCTTCGATCTCTGGCGGGCGTGAGGCGGCGTGGTAGATGGGGGCGGTGTAGCCGGCGGCCAGCAGCTCGTGGCGCAGCTCATACTCCACGTCGCCGTTTTCACAGTGGACCAGCACCAGCATGTCGTGCTGGCGGGCGGCGCGCAGCGTGCGGAACAGCGCCGTGTCGTCCACCATGATGCGGCCTTTGTAGGCCATCAGCACCTTGAGCGTGGTGATGCCGGCGGCGCGCATGGCCGGGATTTCGGCCAGCGCGTCGTCGCGCGCGTCGGTGATGGTCATGTGGAAGCCGTAGTCAATGACGGCGCGCTCGGCCTTGCGCCGCCACAGCGCCAGCCCGGCGGCCAGCGTGCCGCCGCGCGGCTGGCTGGCGAAGTCAAGTACGGTGGTTGTGCCGCCGAAGGCCGCCGCCCGCCCGCCGGTTTCAAAGTCATCGTTGCTGGCCGTGCCGGTCAGCGGCATATCCAGGTGTGTGTGCACGTCAATCCCGCCCGGCATGACGTACAGCCCGGCGCAGTCCACCACTGTGTGGCCAGCGGCAGGGATATCTGGCGCGCTGCCGACGATCTGCTCGCCCTCAATCAGCAGGTCGCCCAGCGCGGCCTGCTGCGCGGTTAACAGCACCCCACCCTTGAACAGCGTGCCCATGTTATGACCCGGCTTCCGCGGTGGCCTCGGCAGTCGCGGCGTTTTCGGCGGGCGCGGCCTCGCTGGTGGCGTCCGCCGCCGGCGCTTCAGCGGCGGGGACCGGCTCGGCATTGAAGATGTCCACCGTCACCGTCTGGTTGAGCGCCACGATCACGATCGCGGCGGTGATGATAATCAGGATAATGACGTCGGGCTGCAGCACTTTGCGCATCGGGTATCCTTTCTGGCATATAACGCGGCATGGGTGAACCCTATTGTACCGCAGTTGAGAGCGGCAAGCGCGCTTTCGGCCTTGTGCGCCGCCGCCTTTGGCCGGAGACTAATGGCTTGCGACCGGGGCTTACAGCGGGCGGGCTATGGACGACAAAGTTGAGCCAATCGCGCCGGAGCAGGCGCGGCAGATTTTGGAAGCGGCGGTGCGCGAACGGCTGGGGGACAACTGGCAGGACGAGGACAGCGGCTGGGCGGTGGTCACGTCGCACGCCTATATGGCCCGCCTGACGCGCGGGCGCACCAATATGGACTTTTACGTTGACCTGCTGGGCGCTGTCACGGTCGAGGTCAAAGAGATCAGCCCGGTGCAGGACAGCGGGCGGCTGATCGCGTGGCTGCTGCTGCTGCTGTCGCTGGCGATCGCTTTTCTGGTGGCGCGCATCGCCGGGCTGCTGTGACGCCGGCGTCAGTTGCGGCAGACGCGAATGTAGTCCAGGTAGAAGCTGGTCGGCAGCTCTGCCGCGGGCGACGACCCCCAGAAGGCGATGCGGCCGTCGCGCCAGGTGGTGTCGGTAACGGATGTCAGGTGCTGGCCGTTGACGTAGAAGTCGAACGTGTTCTCTGAAACGTCAATGCGCACGGTGTTGGCCGCGCCGTCGCCGGTGCGGATAGCCGCTGTGGGCGTCCAGGGGATGAGGTCGGTGTAGCCGCGCTGCCAGCGGGCGACCCGGTACTTGCCGCTGCTGGAGAGCATGAACGCCAGGAAGCTGTTCTCATCCTGATAGCGCAGCCACAGCCCGGTGGCAGACTGCGTTTCTTCCCAGTGGTCGGCGCTGATCACCGCCTCCACGCGCATATTGCGGAACACATAGCCGCGCAGGCTGCCCCATGAGGTCGCTTCGTCGCGTTCAAGCGGGTCCAGCAGGCGGATAACGTAGAAGTCGTCAATCACCTCTTCGACGGACGTGCCGCCGGGCGCGGCGGACTGGAACCAGTCGTGCGTGGTGCGCCCGCCGGTGAACTCGTCCTCGACAATCAGGTCGCAGGTGGGGGCCAGCACGCGGCTGGTCTGGACCGCTGGCGGCGCGGTGGGCGTGCCGGGCAGCGGCGTGGCCGGGCTGTCGGAGGACAGCGGGTCCACAAAGTAGCTGTCGTCGCCCTCAGCGATCCAGCCCTCGAAGCGGTCGCTGTAGACGATGCGATACCACGCCAGGCTGTCAGCGCACACCGGGCCTTCCACCACATCAAAGACGCTGCGAATGGCGATCTGCCCCACGCGCGGGAAGGACGTGCCGGGGCCGCTGCGGACGTTCACCGGTGAGGGGTCGTCCTCGCGCACGATGCCGCGTTCCCCGGCCACCAGGCGAGAGGGCAGCGCGCCGGGGCAGTTGACGACGGCGCGCGTGGGCGTGGCGGTCGGCGGCGTGAGTGTGCGGGTGGCGGTGGGCGGCACGCGGGTAGCGGTCGGCGTGGCCGTCGGCGTGTCTGTTGAGGTGGCGGTCGGCGTGTCTGTCGGCGTGTCTGTTGGTGTAGCGGTCAGCGTGGCCGTCGGCGTAGCGGTGTCTGTTGGCGTAGCGCTGGCGGTGACGGTCGGCGTGTCGGTGGGCGGCGGCACAACCGCCAGCGCGGCGATGTTGCCGGACGTCTGCACCAGGATGTCGGACGACACAAGCCAGCCGCGCCCGCCGTCCGGCAGGATCACCTGATACCAGATGCCGTCGGCGCTGACGCCCAGGATATTCAGCCGGTCGCCAGCCGGCAGGGTGTCCACCTGTGGATAGTTCGCGTCCGGCCCTAACCGGATAGCGATATCGCGCAGCGCCTGCACGACCGGCGTCACCGGCGTGCCGGTCGGCGTGGCGGTGGCCGTTGTGGTCGGCGTATCGGTGGGCGGCGGCGTGTGCGTGGCGGTGCTGGTGGGGGTGGCCGTCGGCGTCGGCGTGTCTGTGGGCGTGTCTGTTGGGGTGGCGGTCGGCGTGGCCGTCGGCGTGGCGGTGGCCGTTGACGTGGGCGTGTCCGTCGCGGTGGGCGTCAGCGTGGGTGGCAGCGCGACCGCCAGCCGGCCCAGGTCGCCTGTCGCGTGCACGAGCGCCTCTGACGACACAATCCAGCCGCGCGCGCCGTCCGGCATAATCACCTGATACCACAGGCCGTCGGCGCTCTGGCCGGTGATGTTGAGCCGGTCGCCCGGCGCCAGCGTGTCGGTCTGCGGGTAGCCCACGCCTGGCCCCAGGCGCACGCTGACGCTGCGCAGCGCTTCAGCCACCGGCGTAGACGGCGTGCGTGCGGGCGCGCTGGTCGCGGTCGCCGTGCTGGTACTGGTGCTGGTGTTGGTGGGCGCGCTGGTCGGGGACGCGGTGGCGGTTGGCGTGGCCGCCGCGACCAGCGCCGCCAGGAAGCCGCCCGGCTGCAGGCCGACGATGCCCAGGATAACCAGGCCAACAAGCACCACGCCCACCGCCGCCAGCAGCGTCACCGGCAGGCCAGCGTGCCCTGGCGCGGCGCTCGCCGGCGCTGCCGGGGGTATGTCCGGGCCGCCGGGCGTGGTCGGCATATAATCAGCGCGGCTGCGGGGCGTGCTGGGCGCGGGCGCGGACGGCGCACCGGCTGGCGCGTCTACCGCCGGCGCGGACGCCGCCGCCGCCTGGGGCTGCTGCGGCAGCGTGACGGTGAAAAAGCGGGTCGGCGCGACAGCGGGCGCGGCGGCAGCGGCGGTGACCAGCGCGTCGGCAAAGGCGCGCGACGAGGGGTAGCGGTCGGCGGGGGCTTTGGCCATCGCCCGTTCCAGCACGCTGCTCACCATGTCCGGCAGGTCAGCGCGCCACAGGTTAGGCGGCGTGGGCTGCTCGGTGAGGTGTTTGTGCATGAGGGCGTAGGGCGTGGGCGCTTCAAACGGCATCCGGCCCGTGAGCATGGTGTAGGTCATGACGCCCAGGGCGTACTGGTCGGTTTCGGGCGTGACGCCCTCGCCGCGCCACTGTTCCGGCGACATATACGACGGCGTGCCCATCGCCACGCCGGTCCCGGTGAGCGAGCTGGTCGCGCCCAGCAGCTTGGCGATGCCGAAGTCCACCAGGAAAGGGCCGCCCTGGTCGTCAAACATGACGTTGCTGGCCTTGATATCGCGGTGGATGACGCCCCGGCTGTGCGCGTAATCCAGCGCCGTGCCGATCTGCCTGATAACGGCGGCGGCCTCTGCCAGCGACGGCAGCGGCTGGTCGCCCTGTTCCACGAACGCCAGACGTTCGGCCAGCGAGCCGCCGGTGAGCAGGCGCATCACCACGTAGTAGATGCCGCCCTGCACGCCGAAATCGTACACCGGGACAATGTGCGCGTGTTCGAGCGAGGCCGACATCTGCGCTTCGCGCAGGAAGCGCTCGGTATAGCCGCCCTGGCTGGCGAAGTGCGGCGGCAGCACCTTGACCGCCACGTCGCGGCGCAGCGCTGGCTGGTGCGCACGGTAGACCGCGCCCATGCCGCCGATGCCGAGCATCGCCCGCAGCGTGTACTGGCCGAACTGCTGCCCGGCCAGGTCCTTGATGTTGACGCCCAGCAGCGACTGGTCGGCGGGGGCGGCGGTTTGCGTTGTGGGCGGGCGCGTGCCGGCGGACGTGTTCTCGATCATCTTCGCCAGAATCTCGATTGACTGGTCCACATAGACGTTGCGCACGTCGAAGATGAGGATGCCGTCGTGTTCGAGCAGCGCCTTGATGTGCGGTGTGGGCGCGTCGGCCAGTTGAATCTGCCTGTAGCTTTCCTGGAACACGGGGATCATGGGGCGGTTGTGCTTGTGCGCGGTTTCGATCTCGCGCTGCACCCAATCGGACTCGAAAGTGGTGTCGCCCACCAGGCAGACAAACACGCTGCTGGCGCGGATAGCGTCCACCAGGCGCGTTGGGAAGGCCCCGGCGGTGTCCATGCGCTCGGTGTCGAGGTACACTTCGATGCCAAGCTCACGCAGCTCTTTGGCGATGAGCTTCGCCAGCATAGCGCTCGGTTTGCGCTGGTAGCTGATAAAAACGCTGGCCATTCTGCTGCGCGCCGCCTGAATCTCGTTAAAGACCGAACTATTCGAGTATAAACAGGGCTGCCGGAACACGCAAAGTTACTTATAGACCGCCCGTGACCGGCGGGCGATTGTGGCGCGGCGGCGGCGCTCTGTATAATGATGAGAGCTGTGACCTGCTGGAATAACGCTGAGGCGGCGCGATGCGCTCTCTAACAATACTGCTACTGGCCTGGGCGCTGGCGGCCTGCGGCGCGGCGCCCGCCCCCGCTGGCGAGATGCCCACGCGCGCCGAACTGCCGACGCTGCCGCCGTCCAGCACGCCCAGCGCCACCGCCGCCGCCACCAGCACGCTGACAGCCACGCCCAGCCCGCCGCCCAGCGCGACGTTAACGGCGACGGTCACGGTGACGCCCAGCGCCACTATCACCGATACGCCCACGTTCACCCCCACCGCCACCGCCAGCGCGACGCCGCGCGTGGGCGCGCTCAGCCTGCTGGCGCTGCTGGCAGCCCAGACCACAGTGCTGCCGCCGACCTATCAGCCGCTGCCGGCTACGCTCACGCCCGCGCCGCCGCCGGGCCAGCCAACCCTGCCACCGGCGTCTGTCTGCGCCTACCCGCCGCCGGGCGGCTTTGGCCCGGCTTACAGCGCCGACCCGGCGCTGGCGGCGCAGCTCGGCTGCCCGGTTGGCGCGCCGCCAGCGGCCAGCAGCAGCGCCAGCGCGTACCAGCCGTTCGAACGCGGCGCGATGGTCTGGTTGGGCGGGCCGATCTACGCGCTGCTGGGCGCCGGGCGCTTCCAGCGCTTTGACGATACGTTTGTGGCCGGCGTAGACCCTGACAGCGGCGGCGAAGCGCCGCCCGCCGGGCTGGTGGAGCCGGTGCGCGGCTTTGGCAAGGTGTGGCGCGGCACGCCTGGGGTGCGCGCGGACCTGGGCTGGGGGCTGGCGGCTGAAAGCGGCGCGCAGGCGGCGCTCCAGCGCTTTGAGCGCGGCTGGCTGGTCTATCTGCCGCAGCGCGGCGACATCCTGGCGCTGGTCGAGGACCCTGGCGGCGTCACCGGGACGTGGCGCGCGCTGCCCGGCGCGTTCTGAGGCCGCGCTTTCGACATGGCGTAAAACCGCTTTCCGGCACATAATACTCATGCGCGGCTGGCTACCCGCCGCGCCGGAGTCGTGTTACAGTTAGGCCAGCAGCGCCGCGCCGGCAGAGGGTTGATTATGTCACGAGACAGCGCCATCCACCGCATTCCGGTCGTGTCCAGGCCGGTTGTGACGGCGGAGGATGTTAACGCGGTGGCCGAGGGCGGCACGCTGGCGATCCCGCCGCGCGCGATCCTCACGCCGCTGGCGCAGACCGCTGTCCTGGAACGCCGCATCAAGGTGGTGACGCAGGCGGGCGCTGACCGCGACCCGCGCACGGTCGCCATCGGGGCCGACCACGGCGGCTACGCGCTCAAGGAAGCGCTCAAGCGCGACCTTGAACGCCGCTTTAACGTGCTTGACTGCGGCACGCACAGCGCCGCAAGCTGTGAC
Organism: Anaerolineae bacterium; assembly: GCA_048499435.1. Classification (GTDB taxonomy): domain Bacteria; phylum Chloroflexota; class Anaerolineae; order Aggregatilineales; family Phototrophicaceae; genus DAOTWC01. The sequence goes on along the minus strand of JASNZW010000001.1, from coordinate 534,351 downwards.
TACCCGGATTACGCGCGCGCGGTGGCGCAGCACGTTGCCAGCGGGCGCGCCTGGCGCGGCATTATGATTGACGGCGCGGGCATCGGCTCGTGCATGGTCGCTAACAAAATTCCGGGCGTGCGCGCTGCCATGTGCTATGACCGCGCCAGCGCCCTCAACAGCCGCGAGCACAACGACGCCAACCTGCTCACGCTGGGCGCGGGCATGATCAGCCAGGGGCTGGCGCGCGAGATCGCGGCGCTGTGGCTGGACACAGATTTCGGCGGCGGGCGGCACGCCCGGCGTGTGGATAAGATCATAGCGCTGGACCAGGAACGCCGGCGCGGATAAGCCGCTGTGGCGCACAGCGAGGACCAACGATGAACCGACGAATTGACGAGGCGCAGCTAGAGTCCCTGGTAGACCGTATCACGCAGCAGGTTATGACCCGCCTGCGCGCGCCCGAAAGCACCAGCGCCCCCGGCGGCGAGCCTGGCCCGGCGGCAGGCTGCGCCTGCACCGATGGCCGCTGTGTCAGTCAGTGCGGCCAGCGCGTGAACCAGATGGTCGAGAACGGGGCCGCGCGCATCAGCGCCGGGCTGGGCTACATCCCGCGCGACCTGGGCATCGCCCGCCTGATCGATCACACGCTGCTCAAGCCGGACGCCAGCGCCGCCGAGATCACGCAGTTGTGCCGTGAGGCGCGCGAGTACCATTTCGCCTCAGTGTGCGTCAACAGCGCCTATGTGCCGCTGTGTGCCGAGCTGCTCAAGGGCAGCGATGTCGCCATCTGCACGGTGGTCGGCTTCCCGCTGGGGGCGTCGCCGCCAGAAGTTAAAGCCTACGAAACGCAGCTCGCCATCCAGAACGGCGCCACCGAAATTGACATGGTGATGAACATTGGCGCGCTCAAAAGCCGCGACCTCCGGCTGCTGCACCGTGATATCGCCACCGTCGTCGCCACCTGCCACGCCCAGAGCGTGCTGTGCAAGGTCATCCTCGAAAACGTCAAGCTCACCGATGAGGAAAAGGTAATCGCCTCGCAGGTCGCCAAGCTGGCGGGGGCGGATTTCGTCAAGACCAGCACCGGCTTCGGCGGCGGCGGCGCGACCGCCGCTGACGTGGCGCTGATGCGGCGCGTGGTGGGGCAGGGGATGGGCGTTAAGGCGGCGGGCGGCGTGCGCGACTACGCCGACGCGCAGGCGATGGTCAAGGCGGGCGCGACGCGCATCGGGGCCAGCGCCGGCGTGGCCATTGTTCACGCCGCGCGCGGCGAGCGCGTGGCCGGCGGCGGGCACGGCTATTAACCGCCAGATACGGTACAATCACACTACCCGCAGGCGCAGGCCCCCGCTGTGGAGCTGGGGGCGCTGTCACGGAGCGAAACGGCAGCATGGCAGAGCATATACGTGAACGGTGGAAAGGGTTGTTTGTCGGCGCGCTGGGCGGGCTGGCCGGCTGGTACGCCGCGCGCTTTTACTGGCGCAACCTCGCGCCGCTGCTCTTTCCCTACGAGCCGGGCCGTGAGGACATCCCGGATGTAGACCCGCCGTCGCTGCTGGGCAAGCAGTTCAGGCGCGGCGAAACGGCCTCGATGGCGCTGGGGCGCGTCGTCTACACCGAGCTGACCGACAAAGAGCCGCAGGCGCTGGAGACGCGCCTGCTGCTGGGCGAGCTGGTTCACCTGGGGACTGGCGTGGGCACGGGCGCGTTTTACGGCATAACCCGCCGCGTGCGCCGTCCGGTGGATATCAGCGGCGGCCTGTTCTTTGGCCTGTGGCTGTGGCTGTCCGACACGTTCGGGGCGGCGTTTCTGGGCCTGCGCGCCGGGCCGGAGGCGTTCTCCACACAGCAGCATGTCTGGCGGCTGACGGGGCATTGGGTTTACAGCTTCACCACCGCCAGCGTTACGCGCATTCTCTACCGGTTTTTGTAACGGCTGGCCCTGAGCGCCAGCGCTACCTGAATAACAGCAACGAAGGAGACGCACCATAATGGCAGAAGCACTGGGCATGATCGAAACAAAGTCCTTCGCGGCGCTCGTCGAAGCCGCCGACGCGATGGTTAAAGCGGCCCGCGTCGAACTGGTTACTTACGAAAAGACCGGCGGCGGCTATGTGACCGCTGTCGTGCGCGGGGACGTGGCCGCCGTCAAGGCCGCGGTCGAGGCTGGCGTGCGCGGGGCCGAGAAGGTGGGCGAAGTTGTGGCTGTCCACGTGATTCCGCGCCCGCACGTCAACGTTGACGCTGTGCTGCCGCTGGGCCGTACCGAAGAGGGTAAGGCCGGCATGAAGCAGGAATAACGCCGATGCTGCTGGCAAAGGTCATCGGGACCGTTGTCGCCAGCGCCAAAAGCGAGCGCGTCGAGGGGCTGAAGATGCTGATTCTCCAGCCTCTTGATCTTGACGGCGGCCCCAAAGGAAGCTACGTGGTGGCTTTCGACGCGGTTGGCGCGGGCGACGGCGAAGTTGTGCTGTATGTCACGGGCAGCAGCGCCCGCCAGACCGCCGCGACCGACAACCGCCCCGCCGACGCCTCGGTGATGGCGATTGTTGACACCTGGGAGGTGGGCGGCGTCGTGAAGTACGACAAGGCCCAGGCTGACGTAAAACTGTAAGGGCCGCGTAAGGCCGGCTTAAGCTGCCGCTGGTAATGTGGTAGTTGTGGCGGCGCGCACAGCAGAGGTCAGCAATGGGCCAGCACGTTTTCATCTCGTACACGCACGAAGACGAAGCCTTCGCCGCCAGCCTGACGCGCCAGCTCCGGTTGGCCGGTTTCGCCGTCTGGACAGGCAGCGAACGGCCCCGCGCCGGCGCGGACTGGTGCCCCGCGATCAATTCAGCTATCCGCGACGCCTTCGCCCTGGTGGTGGTTATCACACCGGCGGCGAAGGCGTCGGAGTATGTCGCTTACGAATGGGCTTACGCCCTGGGCGCGGATGTCGAGATCATCCCGGTTGTGCTGCGCCCGGCCAGCCTGCACCCACAGCTCGCGCTGCTGCCGGCGCTCGACTTCACCGACACGGCGCGCCTGCCCTGGGACGCGCTGCTCAACCGCCTGCGCACAGGCGAACAGCGGCGGCGCGGCAGCGGCGTTGCCGTGCCCCACGACGCGCCGGCGGTCGTGCGGCGCGCGGTCGAAAGCCTGGACAGCCACAGCCAGGAAGAACGCCGCCAGGCCGTCAACACGCTGGACCACAACAACCACGCCGCCGCCGCCGATGCGCTGCTGGGCGCGCTGCTGCACTCGATGGCCGATGTGCGCCGGGAGGCGCTGTTCCGGCTGGCGGGGCGCGCCGGTTTCAACGACCAGCGCGCCGTTCCCGGCCTGATCGCCGCCCTGCACGACGGCCAGGTGGATGTGCGCGTGCAGGCGGTGCGCGTGTTGGGGCGCATCGACGACGGCGCGGCGCTGCTGGCGCTGGTGGACGCGCTGGACGACCGGGACCACCGCGTGAGCGCCGCCGCCCGGACGGCGCTCGTTAGCCGCGACATTGACCGCGTGGCCCGCAGCGCCGTCGAGACGATTCTGCTCACGGACAGCTACAAACGCTTCGCGGCGGCAGAGCGGAGCCTCAGCAGCCTGGGCGTGGACCTGCGCCGCGTGCTGTACGGCGCGCTCGACCACGATGACCTGGCGCTGCGCCTGGTGGCGGTGAAGATGGTTGGCGCCGCGCAGCGGCTGGACACGCTGCCGCGCCTGCTGCGCCTGCTGGACAGCCCGGACACCGCCGCCGCCGCCGCCGCTGCCCTGCGCCAGTGGGACCCCGCCAGCCTGTGCCCGGAGCTGCTGCGCCTGTCGCTCAGCGAGCAGGACCGCCGGCGCGCCACGCGCACGCTCGAAATTCCGTCAATGAGCCAGGTGCGCGCCGCGCGCGCCGCCGCCAACGGGGGCGCTGTGGAGGACGAAACCGGGCCGGCGCAGCCGGTGACCAGCCTGTCAGTGCAGGCCCGCGCCGCGCTGAACGCGCTGGACCGGCGCGCTTACCCTGTGCTGATCGCCCACCTGGGCCATGCTGACAGCCCGCTGCGCCGGGCGGCGGCGGTCGCCCTGTTCAGCCGGGGCGCGGAGGTTGTTGACGACCTGCTGGCGGCGCTGTACACCGAGCAGAACCCCACCGCGCGCGAGAACGTTGTGCGGCTGCTGGGGCATCTGCGCGACCCGCGCGCGGTGCGCGAGCTGATCGCCTGCCTCGGCGACCCGCACGCGCAGGTGCAGAAGCTGGCCGCCGACGCCCTGCTCGAAATTGGCACCGAACCGGCGCGCCGGGCGGTGCAGCAGTGGCATGAGCGCCAGCAGCTCCGGCGCTGACGCGCTCACGCTGGCGGTGGACGCCGGCTCGTCGTCGGTGCGGGCCGCCCTGTTCGACAGCGCCGCTAACCCGATTCCCAGCTCATTTGCGCAGCAGCCCTGCCCCCCGGCGACCACGCCCGACGGCGGCGTCACGCTCGACGCCGACGCTGTCTGCGCGCTGATCTACGCCTGCATTGACGCGGCGCTGGCGCACACGGGCGGGCGACCGGTGGCGCGGGTGGCGTTCGACACGCTGGTCGGCAACGTCCTGGGCCTGGGTGCGGACGGCGCGCCGCTCACGCCGGTGTACACCTGGGCCGACCAGCGCGGCGGCGACCACGCGGCGCGCCTGGGCGCGCTGCTCGACCCGGCGGACTACGCTCGGCGCACCGGCTGCCGCTTCCACACCAGCTACTGGCCGGCGCGCCTGCTGTGGCTGCGTGCGCGCCAGCCGGACGTTTACGCCCGCGTCCGCTGCTGGCTGTCGTTCGGCGATTACGCCCTCTACCGCATTTTCGGCCAGCGCCGCGCCAGCTTCAGCGCCGCCTCGTGGAGCGGCCTGCTGGACCGGCACGCGCTGGCCTGGGACGCGCCCACGCTGACGGCGCTTGGCCTGGCCGCCGACAGCCTGCCGGCGCTGACGGACGCGCCCTTTCAGGGGCTGTCAGGCGCGTGGGCGGCGCGCTGGCCCGCGCTGCGCGGCGCGCTGTGGTTTCCGGCGGTGGGGGATGGCGCGGCGTCGAACATCGGCGCGGGGTGCGCCGGGCCGGGGCAGGTGGCGCTGGCGGTGGGGACCAGCGCCGCGCTGCGCGTGGTCGTGCCCGGCGCGCCCGCCCACACGCCGCCGGGCCTGTTTGTCTACCGCGTGGACGCGGCGCGCTCGCTGGTCGGCGGCGCGCTGAGCAACGCCGGGAATCTCTACGCCTGGCTGACGCGCGCGCTGCGCACCCCGGACGCCGCCGCGCTGGAGGCCGCCGTCGCCGCCCGCGCGCCCGACAGCCACGGCCTGACGGTGCTGCCATTCCTGGCGGGCGAGCGCGCGCCGGGCTGGAATCCGCGCGCGCAGGCGGTGTTCATGGGCATGACGCTGGACACAACGCCGGCGGACATCGTGCGCGCCGGGCTGGAGGCGGTGGCGCTGCGCTGCGCGGCGGTCGCGGGCCGGCTGGCGCACCTGCTGCCGCCGGACGCCATTTATATCGCCAGCGGCGCGGCCATCACCGGCGCGCCCGCCTGGCTGCAGATCATGGCCGACGCGCTGGGCGCGCCAGTTTACCCGGCGGCCAGCGCCGAAACCACGCTGCGCGGCACAGCCTGCCTGGCGCTAGGCCTTGACCCGCCGCCGCAGACCGGCGCGCCGGCGCTGCCGGTTGCCGCCCACCGCGCCGTGTATGCCGCCGCCGCGCAGCGCCAGCAGGCGCTCTATCAGCGGCTGTTCGGCGTCAATGGGGGCTGGCAGCTTCTGTCGGAAACACCAGCGGGTCCGGCAGATGGCGCAGCGCCTCCGCACTGATAAGCACACCGTTGATCGTCAGCGACTGGAACAGGCTGGGCAGCAACGGGCGCAGGCGCGCCGCCTGGCTTTCGGGCAGGCTGATGTGCGCGACGATCATCTTGTTCGGCGGCAGGCTCATCGCCAGCAGCAGCGTGAGCGTGCTGTCGCGGTTGTTAAGCAGGTAATAAGCGGCGTCGTGATGGTCCCAGTCGAAGGCCTGCGGCTCGCTCGCCAGCGCCCGGCCCACGTAGTCAGGGTTGGTTACCACCTGTTTCAGCACCGCCCAGGCGATATTAGCGCCCTCGGTGGTGGGCAGCTCAAAGCGGCTCATGCGCGGCACGAAGATGTACACCAGGATGCCCTGAAGATGTCCGGCGGTTTCGGCGGTGCCGATGTGCTCCGTCAGCACGATGCCGTCGGTGGTGTTGTAGCTCTGCCAGCCGTCGGGGATTCTGATCTTGAGGATGGCGCTCCCGTTCTCGTAGGTTGCCCAGCCGCCCTGGGCTTCAGCGGTCAGCACATCAACTGCGGGCGTGTCCGCCGGTGGGATGGCGGCGGGGATGTCAGGCAGCGCCTGGCAGGCCGTGAGGACGAATGCCAGCAGCAAAGCCAGCGCCAGCTTGAGGATCATGGGATAGGCCGTCACTACAACGATAACCGCGAAAAATGCGCCCGGCAGGCAGCGCCGGGCGGGCACTCTGGTTTATCCTATCATGACCTGCAGGCCAGCGGCTGAAACGTTAAACGAGTTCTCATGACCCGCTAAACACCGCCCGCCCGCCCGCCGCTGCGGCGCGGTTTACGGCGCGCGGCGCAGCCGCTGGCGCACCAGGCCGGTCAGCCAGCGCAGCTCTTCCAGGCGCAGCCGCGCCGCCAGCAGCAGATAGATGCCCACGCCCAGCGCGCCGCTGATCGTCACCAGCGCCAGCTCTGCCAGCGCGCCGCGCGCACCCAGCCAGCGCGTCAGCGGCGGCAGCGCCAGCGCGATCGCGGCGGCCATCGCCAGCGCGGCCAGCCCGGCCTTGCCGATGGTGAGCAGCAGCCGCTGGCCGCCGAAGCCGTCGAGCCGCTGCCGCAGCAGATAAGCCGATGTCAGCGCGTGCACCGCGTGCTTAACGCTGTCGGCGATCATCAGGCTGAACAGCCCGAAGCGGCTGAACAGCGCCAGCGCCACGATCATGTACACCGTCAGGCTCAGCAGGCCGACCAGCGCGGGCGTCAGCGTGTCCTGGCGCGCGTAAAAGGCGTAGACCAGCAGCAGGTCAAGCGCGGCGAACGGCAGGCCGAACAGATACAGCCGCAGCGCCAGCGCGGTGATGCTGGTATCGGCGGCGGTGAACGCGCCGTGCTCGAACAACAGCGCCACAATTGGCCCGGCCAGCACAAACAGCCCGGCGGCAGCCGGCAGAATCAGCGCGGTGGCCAGCCGCAGCCCCAGCCCCAGCGTGTCGCGGAAGGCCGCCCGGCCCGCGTCTGTCACCAGCACGGCCTGGCGCGCCAGCGTCGGCAGGATAGCGATGCTGATGGCGGTGGCGATCAACCCCTGCGGGAACTGAATCAGCGTGGTCGCCAGGTCCATGTAGCTGATGCTGCCCTCCCCGGTTTGGCTGGCGAGGTTGTAGCTGAAGGTGCGGATCACCAGCGTGTCGAGGATGAGCGAGAACATGACGGGGATGTACAGCACGATAATGCGGCGCACCGCCGGGTGGCGCCAGCGCGTCAGCGCCACCAGCCGCGCGCCGCGCAGCCCGGCAAGCTGAAGCAGAAGCTGAGCCAGCGACCCCACCAGCCAGCCCAGCGCCACCACAACGATGCTGCCGGCGGGCCGCCCAACAGCCAGCGCGGGCAGCGCGCCGGCCCCGGCAGGTGTCCAGTGGGCCGTTGGGGCGGGGATCAGCAGCAGCGCCGTCAGCACGATACAGCCGTTGAACAGCACCCCGGCGAAGGCCGGCCAGGTGAACATGCGCAGCGCGTAGAGCGTGCCGCTGAGGACGGCGAACAGCCCCAGGAACACCAGCGCCGGGGCCGTCAGGCGCAGCAGGCTGGCCGCCAGCGCCAGCACCTGCGGGCTGTAGCCGCCGCCGACCACGCTCACGATCGGCCCGGCGAAGATTTCGATCACCAGCACCAGCAGCGCCAGCGCCACCGCCACCAGGTTCAGCAGCACCGCTACCAGCCGCCACAGCTCGTCGCGGCCCTGCACGGTGACGACCTCGCTCAGCACCGGGATAATGGCGCTGTTGACGTGCCCGCCGATCAGCAGGTCATAGAGCGCCTTGGGCACGACAGTGGCGATGCGCAGCGCGTCGGTGGCGCCGGTCGCGCCGAACAGGTTGGCGATCACGATTTCGCGCGCCAGCCCCAGCACGCGGCTGGCGATGTTGCCCAGCGCCAGCACGCCGGTCGCGCGCGCCACGCCCCGGTTTGTCTCGCTCTGCGATTCAGGCGCGTCGGATGGCAGCGGCGCGCCAGCCGCGGGAAGGGCGCCGCTGGTTGGGTCTGACATCAGGGAAGGGCCTTGATGCGGGCGATGAGCGCCGACGTGCTGCGGCCGGGCAGGTAGTCAATCAGCGCGATCTGGCCGCCGTAAGCCGCTACGTCCGCGCGTTCGGGCAGGGGTTTGTCGCGGTAATCGCCGCCTTTGGCGTAAAAATCGGGCCGCAGGGCGCGCACCAGCGCCGCGGCGGTGTCGTCGTCGAAGATGATAACCACATCCACCGGGGCCAGCGCCGCCAGCAGGCGCGCGCGCTCCGCCGCCGGGACCAGAGGCCGGCCCGCGCCTTTGAGGCGGGCGCTGCTGGCGTCGCCGTTCAGGCCGACGTACAGCGCGTCGCCCAGGGCGCGCGCGCGCTCCAGGTAATCGAGGTGGCCCACGTGCAGCAGGTCAAAGTGGCCGTTGGTGAACACCAGCCGCCCGCCCGCCTGGCGCAGCGTTTCGCGCCGCGCCACTGCCTGTTTCAGCGTTAACTGTTCGCCCACGTGCCGCGCTCCTGCCTGCTGCCGCCGCGCCGGGGTCATTCTAGCAGACTTGCGCCGTCCTGCAACGGCGCGCTGGCCGGCGCTGAACGCGCCCGCGCGGCGAATAACTATAGAGCCAGCGGCGCGCTTCAGGTAGAATCGCGGGCTGTGGTCAGCATATTTGTGAGGTTCCCGATGAAGAAGCTCGTGCCTTTCGCGGCGCTGCTGGCGCTGCTGGCAGCCGCTGGCGGGCCGCTGGCGGCGCAGGACGCGCCCGACCCGGCACAGTACCGACTGGAGCTGGTCGCCGCCGGTTTTGTCCGCCCGCTGTTCCTCACCAGCGCGGGCGATGAGTCGGGCCGCCTGTTTGTGCTGGAGCAGTCCGGGCGCGTCTGGATCGTCCGGGATGGCGAGGCCGCGCCCACGCCTTTTCTGGACATCAGCGCGCTGGTCTCCACCAGCGCGAACGAGCGCGGCCTGCTGGGGCTGGCGTTCGCCCCTGATTACGCCGCCAGCGGGGTGTTCTACGTGCATTACAGCGGACGCCGGCCAGACGGTGACACGGTGCTGGCGCGCTACCGTGTTTCGGCGGCCAACCCGGACGCCGCCGACCCGGCTAGTGCGGCGATTATCTTCACGCTGCCGCAGCCGTATTCCAACCACAACGGCGGCCAGCTCGCCTTCGGGCCAGATGGCTATCTCTATGTGGGGCTGGGCGACGGCGGCTCTGCCGGCGACCCGCACAACAACGCGCAGACGCCCAGGTCGCTGCTGGGGAAAATCCTGCGCCTGGACGTGAGCGCCAGCGCCGCCTACAGCGTCCCGCCGGACAACCCGGCCTTTACGGTGAACCCGGCGCTGGCCCCGGAAGTGTGGGCCTGGGGGCTGCGCAACCCCTGGCGTTTCAGCTTCGACCGCCTCACCGGCGACCTGTATATCGCCGATGTCGGCCAGAACCAGTGGGAAGAAATCAATTTTCAGCCCGCCGAAAGCGCGGGGGGCGAGAATTACGGCTGGCGCGTGTTTGAGGGCACGCGCCGCTTCACCAACGAGGCGGCGCCCGCCGGGCATGTCGCGCCCATCTTCGAGTACAGCCACGCTGAAGGCTGTTCGGTGACCGGCGGCTACGTCTATCGGGGCGCGGCGCTGCCCGCGCTGGACGGCGTCTATTTCTTCGGCGACTACTGCTATGGGCGCATCTGGGCCACTTACCGCGACGCCGCCGGCCAGTTCCAGACGGCGGTCTTTATGGCCGATACCGACCTGATTATCAGCTCGTTCGGCCAGGACGACGCCGGCGAGCTGTACCTGCTCGATCACGGCCAGGGGCGCGTGTTCCAACTGGTCGCGCGTTAGCGCGGACGGCCCAGCGGCGGCGGGGCCGGGGCCGGCGCGGCCCACCACTGGCGGCGCGTCAGCCACAGGACCGCCAGCGCCAGCAGCGGCAGCGCCAGCAGCAGCGTCGGGTGTTCAAATTTGCCGCTGCCCAGCGTCAGCAGGAAGTGCAGCCAGGGCAAAACCAGCAGCGCCAGCAGCAGCGCCGCCGCCCGCCAGCCGCCGCCTTTTTGCTGTGCCAGCGCGCGCAGATAGAACACCAGCGGAATCGTGAAGACGACAAAGTGCGGCGTGGCTGTGCGCAGGCCGATCAGGTGTGTGATGGTCAGCGTTATCATCACTGTCCACCAGAAGCGCTCGGCGCGCCGCTGCGCCAGCGCGGCGTACCACGTCCACAGCAGCAGCGCCAGCCCGGCGGCGTTGAGCGCCAGCTCCGCGCCCTGGCCCAGGTTGAGCAGGTGCTGGGCCAGCACCCAGGCGGGCGTTGACACCTCAATGTACGAGGGGTACAGCGTAAGCTGGTCGGCAAAGCCCGCCAGCCAGCCGGGTTGGAGCGCGAACGAGAGCGCCAGCAGCGCGGCGGCCAGCGCGGCGAAGCTCGTCACGAAGCGCCAGCGGCGCGCGCGCAGCCCCCACAGCAGCAGAAAAGGGGCCAGAAAGACGCCCATCTGCGGCTTGAAAGTGGACAGCGCCAGCGCCAGCCCGGCCAGGCGCTCGCGCTGGCGGGCCAGCGCCCACAGCGTCAGCACCTGCAGGAAGTACGCCAGGTGGCTCACCTGGCCCAGCAGCAGCCCGCGCGCGGCGGGGTAGTTGAGCAGCGTGAACAGCAGCAGCCCCGCCAGCGCCAGCGGCCCCGGCCGCCAGCCGTACAGACTCAGCAGCAGCAGCAGCGCCCCCACCAGCAGCGCCTGGTTCGTCACCAGCCACACGGCGGTCGCCCAGGCGTAGTCCACGTGGATCAGCGGCCAGGCGACGAACAGCGCGTAAAACGGGTAGGCGAAATGGTTGGGCTGGTCGCCGGGGCCGGCGGGCCGCCCGTAGAGACGCATTTGAATGTTGAGGCTGGTTTCGGCGCTGTAGGGGTCGAGGCCGTCGTAAAAGAACGAGCGCGCCGCCTCCCAGGGAGTCATATAGTCGTTAAAGCCGGGGAACGGGCGTGTGAAAACGGTGTAGGTGATGATGACGCTGGCGCTGAACAGCGCCAGCAGCAGCGCCAGGCCCAGCAGGCGGCGATATGCGGGTTTCACGCGGATGGCTGCCTTTGGTGATTAGCTGTGTCCATCCCCCCGGCCCGCGCGGGCCGGGGGGACGGTGAACAGGTCAGGCGCGCGTTACTCCGCGGCCACGCGCTCCAGGGACAGGTTGACGATCTTCACGCTGTAGGTGTAGTCGTCCAGTTGGATATGCACGGTGCCATCGCTGGGGATGGTCAGCGTCAGCGCCACGCCAGCCATCGTGTCGTTGCTGCTGTTGATATACGCCAGCGGGCTGCTGGCCTGGCTGATCTCGATATAGGACGGCAGCGCGGCGCCGTTTTCCAGCGCCAGCGTCAGGATCACGGTCTCGCCGGCGACCCCGCTGAAAACCACCTGGCCGCTGCTCTGCTTGTCGCTCAGGCGGACGCGCTGCGGGCCGTCATCCAGCGACGGCAGCGTAACGGCGGCCAGCAGCACCGTCAGCGGGCCGCTTTCGTCGGCATAGCGCCCCGTGATGATGAGCGTGTGAATGCCGCTGCTGGTGAGCGTGGTGGCGGGCAGCGCCGGGTCAATGCCTGTGCCGTCGTCGTTATAGTCCACCTGATAGCCATCCGGCCCGCGCAGCGTCATCTGGGTGTCAATGGTGTTGTCGCTGTTCACGGTGAGGCTGATTGTCTGGCCGCTCTCGCCTTCAAAGCTGAAGTACAGCGGCTCGCCGGCGGCCAGCTCGGCCTCTGCGGGGGTGTCCGTTTCCAGCGGCGTGATCTGCGCGCGCTGCAAGGACAGCGTGAACGTGCCAGTGTCGGATTCGCTCCAGCTGCGGGCGGTGATGATGTACAGGCCGCTTTCCGGCAGCACCAGCGGGCCAAGCAGGGCGTTGCGGTTGCCGGCGCCGTCGTCGTCGGTCCACGACTGTGTGCCAGAGGGCGCTTTCAGCTCAAGGTAGGAGTCGAAATCGTCGGAACTCAGCGTGATGGCTACGGCATCGCCGCTTTCGCCCTCAAAATAGTAGGTTTTGTACAGCTCGTCGGCGACGAGTTCGCCGTCCACCTGGTTGCCATACGCCGTCGTTTCAATGACCGGCGCGGCCAGCGTCAGCGTGTAATCACCAGCGGCGCCGCTGCTCCAACTGGAAACGACGATGGTGTAATCGCCGTTGGCTGACAGCGCCAGCGGCCCGATGCGCGAATTGAGTTCGCCCGCGCTGTCGTCATCGCTGGCCACGAGCATACCGTCAGCGTCTTCCAGCGTGAGGTAGGCATCGAAGTCATTTGATATCAATGTGATCATCACGAACTGGCCCGATTCACCGCTGAAGGTGTAGCGTGACTGCGCCTGGTTGGCGGCCAGCGACCCTTCAACCGTGTCGCCAATGGCGATCGGTGTGGCAGCCTGCGCCAGCGCCGGCAGCGCCGCGCCCAGGGCTGCCAGCAGCAGCGCCATCACAACCAAAAGACGTGTGTGCCTTAGCATAGAGACATGTTTCCTTTCGCAAAACCTATACGCTGTTTAATAGTGTAAGACCATCTTTGGCTGGGCGCTACCGTCACGCTGACAATTATCAGCTAGGCGCGGGCATGTCGCAGGCGCAAAGTATGGTACAGGCGGGCCAGCGCCGCCGCCGCGAACACCCACCAGAATACCTCGGTGGGGAATATGTAACGCGGGCGCACCTCCAGCACCAGATGCACCGCCGACGTATAGCCGATAAACAGCAGCGGCGGCAGCGTCCAGCGCCAGCGGCGGCGTGTCAGCCAGATGCCGGCCAGCCCGCCCAGCAGCGCCGTGTAATGAAAGATGTACATCGCCAGCTTGGGCCAGAAGCTCTCGGTCTGCGCGACCGCGCGCAGGCCGGCCAGTGTGCGATCCTGGGTCAGCCACGCGCTGAACAGGCGGCGCAGGCTGGGGCCGCCAAACGTGAGCGTGCCGTGCGGCTGAAAATAGGCGTCGGCGAGCTGCTCCACGCGGCGGCGGACGTAGCCCGCCGGGTCGCTGGCGATCAGCTCAGCGGCGCGGTCGCGGTAAATGCCCTGCTGATCCTCGCTGGCGGCGGGCAGTTCGAGCGCCAGTTCTTCGTCAACGCGCGCGCCGCCCTGCCAGCCGGCGTCGCTGGCCCCCAGGTAGAGGAACGCCGAAAACCCTTCCCCGGCGATCACCCAGCGTTCCCAGCGCAGCCGGCTGTAAACGGTCCAACTGCCGACAACCAGCGCGTAGGCCAGCAGCAGCAGCAGCGCCCGCCGCCGCCCCGCCCGCCAGCCGCCGGCCAGCAGCAGATGCGGCAGCAGCGCCAGTGGAAACAGCAGCAGCACCGCCCGCGTGAGCGTCGCCAGCCCCAGCAGCGCGCCCACCGCCACCAGCGCCGCTGGCCGGCCGCGCTGCTCGACGTACAGCGCCAGCGCGCCCGTCACCAGCGCGATATAGACGGTCTCGGTGGCGATGATCGCCGCTTCGACGATGAACATCGGCGACAGCGCCAGCGCGGCGGCGGCGATCAGCCCGGCGCGCGCGTCGCCCGCTGCCGCCCGCGCCAGCCGGAAAGCGAAATAACACGTCAGCGTGCCCAGCGCGGCCTGCAGCACGCGGATCAACAGCAGCGCGGTTTCGGGCGGCAGCAGCGCCTGCCACAGGCCGACGAACAGCAGGTACAACGGCGGCGTCGGCAGGTTTTTGAGCAGAATCGGGAACGGCTCGCCGTCCAGCCGGGTGAGATAGCCGTCGTCGAAACCGGTGACCAGCGCGTAGCCGTTGGCCAGAAACCAGCCGCTGTCGCCGCCGGGGTCGGTGTAGGGCGCGGCGCGGTCCAGCGGCAGCGCGTAGGCCAGCCGCAGCAGCAGCGCCAGCGCCAGGATCAGCCACAGGGCGCGCTGGCGCGCCTTATCAAACGCGCCCGCAGCCCCCGCTTCCGGCGGCGCGGGGTGGAGGTCAGTTAGGGGCATCGGCATCGAAGTCGAACCTGTAGAGGGCGGCGTTTGTGCCGCGAATCGGCAGCGCCAGCACGAAGCGCGGGTCGCGCTCGTCCCCGTTGTACAGCGGGTCGAGGGCGGGGCGGTCGGGCGGCATCATCAGGTAATCCACGTTGTAGCGGCGGGCGGCCTCCAGCACGCCCGCGCGGTCGGCCAGCGGCAGCATGACGGTGCGCAGGCCGAAGTAGCTGAACATGAACGGGTCCTGCGCCATCAGCACGATCTCGCCGTCGCCGTTGGTGTCGGGCAGGGCGCGCGCGGCGGCGCTCACCTGTGCGATGTAGCCGCTGTAGCGCGCGGTGAAGGCGGCGTCGGCCCGCACCAGCTCGACCGCGTTGGCGGTGGTGAGCGCCAGCGCGATCGCCGCCGCGCCCAGCCGCAGGCGCGTGTCGGCGATGGTGCGTTCCAGCGCGTAGCCGGCCAGCGGCAGCAGCAGCGGCACAACCGACAGATAGATTTTCTTCAGGCTGCCGCTTTGCGCCTTGTAGGGGACCAGCAGCGCGTAGAACAGCCAGCCGGCCAGCAGCAGCAGCAGCGCCGGACTCAGCGTCAGCAGGCGCTGGCGGTCGCGCGCGGCGATAAGCAGCGCCAGCCCGCCGATCACGGCTACCGGCAGAAAGACATCGAGCGCGGTGTACATCAACTTGACCCCGGCGGCCAGCTCGAACAGGCGCTTGCCGACAAGCTGCGCCGGCGTCTGGCGCGCAAGCATGGTGGCCAGCGTGAACGTCTGGCCGTAGGCGTAGTGGTCGCGCTGGTCGGTGAAGAAATACATATACTGCGTCTCGCGCGCGGTCGGGTAGCCCAGTGTTTGCAGGTTGCGAACCAGCCAGGGCGCGGCGGCCAGCAGCGCGACCAGCGGGACCAGCAGCGCCCCGGCCCAGCGCGCGCGCGGCAGGCCCCCCCAGCGCCAGCGCAGCAGCAGCGCCCCGGCCAGCGCCGGCAGCAGCAGGATCGAATCGTTGCGCGTCAGATAGGCCAGCCCGGCGGCCAGGCCGCTGCCGGCGAAGGCCGCCAGCCCGCCGGTGCGCAGCCCCCGGTTGAACAGCAGCACGGCGGCGGTGATCAGCACGGCGTTGGGGATGGTGGTGTCGGTGCGCAGCGAATTAAGCACCAGCTCCGGCAGCAGGCCGGCGGCGGCGGCGGCGAACAGGCTGCCCCCCACGCCGACGCCGAGCTGGCGGGCGGCGGCGTAAACCAGCGGGACCAGCAGCGTCCCCAGGGCGATGAACGGCAGCAGCGCGGCGAAGGTGCTGTCGCCGCCAGCCAGCAGCCCGCCCGCCGCCAGCGCGCCGGCCAGCGGCATCCAGTGGTCGTCGGGGTGGGTGATGGCGTCTGGCGGGTCGTTGTACTGCCAGATGTAATCAACGGTAAAGCCGCGGCCGGCGGCCAGCGCGCGCCCCAGGTTGTAATAGTGATTCGGGTCGCCGATGCCGGGGTGCGTCACCAACGGCGCCAGCCCCAGGCGCAGGCCCAGCGCCCCCAGCGTCAGCAGCAGCAGCCAGCGGTTGAGTTTCACGCCCGGTTGCGCGCCTCCAGCACCTGCTTGAGGTTGTCCAGGCTGGTTTTGACCTGCCCGTTGAGCGCGCCGACGATGAACGGGCGCAGAAAGAAATTCCACCAGGGGATGCGTATTTCGGTGGTTTCGGTTACGTCGGTCCCGCTGCCGGCGAAAGTGAATTTATAAGTCGTGCGGAAATAATAGCCGCCCAGAATGCCCTTGTAGATAATAAGCTGGTTGGGCACGAACTCGATCACGTCGGCGTTGACGTGCATGGTGCGGCCCATGATCTGGCGCGTGCCCACGACCATATCCCCCAGCCGAAGCTGCCCGGCGCGGTGCAGATCGACCGGCGCAGGCTGCCACTGCGGCGCGTTGCTGAAATCAGCCACGAACCGGAAGATGTCCGTCACAGGCCGCACAATGTTCACTTTATGTTGGATTGTATTCACCGGGAAACCTCTCTGCGTCGTGCTGTTCGGGCGGGTAGGGCGGTCTGAACATAGCGGGCGGGCGGCGCTGGTCCGCGTCCAGCGTGCCCACATAGCCCTGTGTTGTCTGCACGCTGGCGTGGCCCAGGTTCTGGCGGATGCGCTCCAAGTCCATGCCGTGTTCGTAAGCGCGGCGGGCGTAAGTGCGGCGCAGGTCGTGCGGCCTGACCGCGCGCGGCGCGCCGTCTATCTCGACCGGCCAGCGGTTGAAAATGTCGTTGACGGCGCGCGTGCTCAGCCGGGTGCGGCGCGCCGTTTGGCCGCCGCGATACAGCCCGCGAAAGACCGCGCCGTCTTTGATCTGCGCCGCCGCCAGCCAGCGGTCAACATACCCCAGACACCAGTTCAGCAGGCCGTAAGGCACTAAGCGCTGCTGCTGGCCTTTGCCGGCGCGCACGCGCAGCGCCAGCTCGCCGCCCAACAGGGTGCGCAGGTCGGGCGTATCCAGGGCGCACAGCTCGGCTTCACGGATGCCGGTGCAGGCCATCAGCGCGAAGATGGCGGTGTCGCGCAGGCCGGCCAGCGTGTTCAGGCCGGGGCCGCGCAGCAGCGCGCCCACCTGGGCCGGCGTCAGCCGCAGATGCTCGGCGTCGGCGGTGTCGCGCTGCGCCACCACAGCAACCGCCGCCGCAGCCGGGTGGACGGCGTTTTGCAACCGCAGCAGCGCCTCATCCACGAAGGCTTTGCGGTCAGCGGGGCCGCCCGCCGCCGGGGCCAGGTCGTAGAGCGCGCGGCGCACGCGGTTGTCGCGCAGAAGGGCGGCGTAGCGCCCGCGCACCGTCGCCAGGTGCGCCTGCACCGTCGCCGGCGCCAGGCCGGTCCCGCCCCGGCGATTGGGCTTGTCGCGCAGCAGGTAGTCGCGGTAAGCCGCCAGGTCAGGCTGATACCACGCCCGGCCCATCAGCGCCAGCCAGTCCAGAAAGTAACCCAGGCGCGACCGTTCATCCTTGCCAGGCTGCGCCGGCATGAGCATGACGTAATCTTCCTGCCAGGTGGTTGGCAGGCGGGTGCTGTTCGCGCGCGCCATAGTCCTCCGTGTTATCGCCTCCAGTTTACCACACTGGCGGCGGTTCGCCTTTATCAGACGCGGCCTGGCGGGGCGGTTAGCACTCGTGTAAAAAGTTTGCTAGAAATTCTTGACGCTGATACGACCTTCTGCTATATTGAGGGCAGTTGATTTAGCACTCTCGTGTGAGAGTGCTAACCTTGTAGACGCGAAGCGCTGTGCGCGCCTGCGCATCCGTGCCCATTTGTGAGATGGAGGAACAAGACCGATGGCTATTAAACTGCGCCCTCTGGGGGACCGTGTTCTGATCGAAGCGGTTGAACAGGAAGACACGTTTGCGGGTGGCCAGCTCGTGCTGCCGGAGACCGCCAAAGAGAAACCGCAGCAGGGCAACGTGCTGGCGGTGGGCGAAGGCCGCCGCGACGAAGATGGCGAGCGCATCCCGATGGACGTGAAGGTGGGTGACCGGGTGCTGTTCGCCAAATACGCCGGCACGGAAATCAAGATTGATGGCAAGAAACTGCTCATCATGAAGGAAAGCGACATCCTCGGCATCGTCGAGTAACACTGCCTACCCTGCACAACCCGCACACAACCCTAACCTGGAGGACAATCCATTATGGCTAAGCAACTGATTTTCGATGAGACCGCCCGCGCCAGCCTGAAGCGCGGCGTAGACAAGGTCGCGGACGCTGTCGCCACCACGCTTGGCCCCAAGGGCCGCAACGTGGCGCTGGACAAGAAATTCGGCGCGCCCACCATTACCCACGACGGCGTGACCGTTGCGAAAGAGATCGAACTCGAAGACCCGTTTGAGAACATGGGCGCGCAGCTTCTCAAGGAAGCCGCCACCAAGACCAACGACATCGCCGGCGACGGCACCACCACCGCCACTGTGCTCGCCCAGGCGATCGTCACCGAAGGCCTGAAGAACGTGGCCGCCGGCGCCAACCCGATGCTGCTCAAGCGCGGGATCGAAGCCGCCACCGAGCGCGTCGCGCGCAACATCCTGGACCAGGCCACCCCCATCAGCACCAAAGAAGAAATCGCCCAGGTCGCCAGCGTGTCCGCGCAGGACACCGAGATCGGCAACCTGATCGCCGAAGTGATGGACAAAGTCGGCAAAGACGGCGTCGTGACGGTTGAGGAAAGCAAGGGCCTGGAGTTCGAGACCGAGTACGTCGAGGGCATGCAGTTCGACCGCGGCTACATCAGCCCCTACTTCATCACCAGCCCCGAAAGCATGGAAGCCGTCGTCGAAGAGCCGTACATCCTCATTCACGACAAGAAGATCAGCGCCGCCCAGGATATCGTCCCCATTCTGGAGAAGATCGTCCAGATCGGCAAGCGCGACCTGGTCGTGATCGCTGAAGACGTGGACGGCGAGGCGCTGGCGACGCTGGTGCTCAACCGGCTGCGCGGTATGCTCAACGTGCTGGCTATTAAGGCCCCCGGCTTTGGCGACCGCCGCAAAGCCATGCTGAACGACATCGCCGTGCTCACGGGCGGCACCGTTATCAGCGAAGAGACCGGGCGCAAGCTCGAAACCGTCGTGCTGCAGGACCTGGGGCGGGCGGCGAAGGTTGTCAGCACCAAGGAAGACACCGTGATCGTGGACGGCGCGGGCGAGGAGAGCAAGATCAAGGGGCGCATTGAAGAAATCCGCCGCGAGATTGACGCCAGCACCAGCGACTACGACCGCGAGAAGCTCCAGGAACGCCTGGCGAAACTGTCCGGCGGCGTGGCTGTTATCCGCGTGGGCGCGGCCACCGAGACCGAACTGAAGGAAAAGAAGCACCGCGTTGAGGACGCCCTGAGCGCCACCCGCGCGGCCGTTGAAGAAGGCATCGTCCCCGGTGGCGGCGTCGCCCTGGTGAACGCGGTCGCGGCGCTGGACAACGTGCGGCTGGCCACTGAGGACGAGAACACCGGCGTCGTTATCGTGCGCCGCGCGCTGGAAATGCCGATGCGCAAGATCGCCGGTAACGCCGGTGTGGACGGCGCGGTCATCATCCAGGACGTGCGCCGGCTGCAGAAGAGCAAGAAAAACCACCGCATTGGCTACAATGTCATGACCAACGACTTCGTGGACATGATCGAGGCCGGCATCCCGGACCCGGCCAAAGTGACGCGCGGCGCGGTCGAGAACGCGGCCTCAATCGCCGCGATGATCCTGACCACCGAGGCGCTCATCACTGACATCCCTGAGAAGGAAAAGCCGATGCCCGGCGGCGCGCCGGACATGGGCGGGATGTACTAAGTTCCGCAGCGCAGCAGCGGGGCGGCCTGGCAAACGGGCCGCCCCGTTTTTGATTTCTCCCCCGGCGGCGTCTGGCGGTACAATGGGCGTATAGCGGAAAAGGGGAAGGCGGCTATGAAGCTGACGGGCCTGTTCAAGGGGATTTTCTACATCGTGCTGGGGGGCATGGCGCTGGCCGGGCTGGTGATGCTGATCGCGCAGCCTGGGCCGGCGGAAACGCCCACCGCGCCCACACAGGTCGAGCTGACGGTGCAGGCGGAGGTTAATCTGCGCCTGACACAAACCGCCGCCGCGGCCACGCCCGCGCCCGCGCCGGACGTGAACGCCACCGCCGCCGCCCGCCTGACGATCACGCCGCCGCCGTCAGCCACGCCCGCGCCGCCCTCAGCGGCGGAAACGGCGCAGGCTGCGCTGGGGCCGCTGTGGACGGTGATCTCGTCAGTGTGGAATTTGTTCGCGTTCGGCGGCGTCTGGCTTCAGGCGTGCTGCTGCATCCTGCTCCCGCTGGGGCTGCTGCTGGTGCTGGCGCGCGACCTGCGCCCGCGCCGCTGATTATTTTATCTGCATTACACGAAAGAGATTTAAACTTATGCAGTCAGCGCCGTTGGAACGCCCCTCATTTGAAGCCCTGCTGCCCGCTGAGATGGCCCGGCGGGCCGAGGAACTGGGCGCGAAAAAATGCCAGACAGCTACACTGACGATCTTTACGCTGGCGGTGCTGGCCGGCGCGTTCATCGCCCTGGGCGCGATCTTCGCCACCATCGTCCTGACCGACACCAGCGCCAGCCTGGGCTTCGGCCTCAGCCGGATGCTCGGCGGGCTGGCGTTCTGCCTGGGGCTGATCCTGGTGGTCGTCGCCGGGGGCGAGCTGTTCACGGGCAACAACCTGATTGTGATGGCCTGGGCCAGCGGGCGGGTGCCGCTGCGCAGCCTGCTGCGCAACTGGACGGTGGTCTACGCCGGCAATTTCGTCGGCGCGCTGGGCACAGCCGCGCTGGTGCTGCTGGGCCGCGGCTACACCGCTGGCGCGGGGGCGGTGGGCGTGCAGGCGCTGACAATCGCCGTGAACAAGTGCCAGCACAATTTTGTCCAGGCGTTCGCGCTCGGCGTGCTGTGCAACGGCCTGGTGTGCCTGGCCGTGTGGCTGACCTACAGCGCGCGCTCCACGACCGACAAAATCCTCTCGATTCTGTTTCCGGTCAGCGCTTTCGTCGCCGCCGGCTTTGAACACAGCGTCGCCAATATGTACTTTATCCCGTTCGGCTGGCTGCTGAAGCAGCTCGACCCCGCCTGGGTGGCGGCCAACGCCGCGAAGCTTGACCTGGCGCCGCTGACGGTGCCGAATTTCCTGCTGAACAACCTGCTGCCGGTCACGCTGGGGAATATCGTCGGTGGGGCGGTGCTGGTGGGGCTGTTCTACTGGTTTGTCTACCTGCGCCCGCGCAAGGCCAGCGGCTGACAGCGTTAGCCGGCGGGCAGGTGGACGATGATAGCTGAGACGTTGTCCGCCGCGCCGGCGGCGTTGGCGGCGGCGATCAGCGCGCGGCAGGCTGCCTGTGGGTCCGGCGTTTCTGCCACGATGCGGTGCAGGTCGGTGAGGGGCAGCGCGTCCCACAGGCCATCGCTGCACAGCAGCAGGCGCGCCGCCGGCGGCAGCCGCCGCATCACAATGTCCACATCAATGCGGTCCTGCTGGCCCAGGGCGCGGTACAGACGGCTGCGCTGCGGGTGCGCCGCCGCTTCGGCGGGCGTGAGGTGGGCGATCTCCACCAGGCGCTGCGTCAGCGAGTGGTCGCGCGTGAGCTGCTCCAGGCCGTTCGCGTCTACCACGTAGGCGCGCGTGTCGCCCGCGTGGCCGATGTAGACCCGGCAGCCCACCACCACCGCCGCTGTCAGCGCCGCGCCGCCGCCGTGCGTCCCGGCGATAACCGCCGCGTTCGCGCGTTCAACGGCCTGGATCAGCGTTTCGGTGATCGTAGGGCTGTGCGGGTCGTCGGCCAGTACCGCCGCGTAGAACGCGCCCAGCATGTGCAGCGCCAGCGCGCGCACGGCCAGCGCGGACGCGCGCTCGCCGTCCAGGTGGCCGCCAGCGCCGTCGCTCACGACGAATAAGCCGAAATCGGCGCGGAACACCGCCCCGCGCGCCGCCGAATAAAATGACCAGACGGCGTCCTGGTTAACGGACCGCACGCTGCCTGGGTGCGTGAACTGGCCAAAACGCAGCCACGCCGTTTCCTCATGCCCCATGTGCAGAAGGCTCCTCACTGTGGTCGCATTGCCCGGCGCTGCCGGAACAATGTCAACTGGACGCCAGAACGTCAGCGTCGCTGATGAGCCAACGCGCTGTGACGCTTTAACGTTTATGAATGCAAACGCTGCTGATTTGTCAAAAGGTGGCGCTGCTGGTGGGGGCTAAGGGCGGGCGGCGGGCGGCTGCGTTGTCGTCAGCAGCAGCGCCGCCGGGCCAGCGGGCAGCGGCTCGGCCCACGCCAGATACAGATGGCGGTCGGCGTCGGCGGCCAGCGTGGGCGGGCCGGCCAGCGCCGCGCCGGGCGCGATAAGCTGATAGCCCGCCGCCGCCCCGGCGCGCAGATACACCAGCGCCAGGCCCGCCGCCGTCTGCGCCGCCAGCGGCAGCGTGTCGTGCTGGCCGCCCAGGGGCCGCGCATGGCGCAGCCAGTCAGCGCCGGGGCGGGCCGCCAGCGCCGGGCCGGTGTTGAAGCCGGTTTCGAACGCGCTGTCCGCGTCGGCGGCCACGCCCAGGCGCGCCGCCGGCTGCCAGCGCCCGCCGGCGAGCGCGCCCGCCGCCAGCCACGTTTCTTCTGCGCCGTTTGCGCGCGTCACATTCCACACAGCGTAGATATGCGTCCGGTCGAGGGCGGCGTCCAGGTGGCGCAGCCGGTCGCCAGGGGCCAGCCAGACGGCCACGCCGGTTGCCGTGACCTGTGTCAGCGCGCCGTTGGCCAGCAGCGCGTGATAAAGCTGGCCGCTGGCGGGTCCGCGCCACAGCAGATGCAGCGCGCCGTCCGCCGCCCAGGCGAGGGCGGGCCAATCAGCGGCGCTGGCCAGCGCGATAACCTCCGCCCGCGGGCGGCCCACACGGTCAAGCTGGCGCGCGAACAGGCGCGGCTCGGCGGGCAGGCCGCCGCTCCACACAGCCCACAGGCCGCCGTCACCGGTGGGCGCGGCGCTGTAATGGAAGGCCGCGCCGGTTGAAACCGCGTTCGGCCCGCTGAGCACGTCCAGCGCCGGGCTGATGCGCGCCGCGAACAGGCGCGTTTCCGCGGCCCCGGCGGCGCGGTCGCGCCACAGCAGGTGCAGCGCCGTGTCCGCCGCCGGCAGCAGGCGCTGATCGTAAGGCTGGACTGGCGGCAGCGGCATGACAACCGGCGCTGTAAGCTGCCCCGCGGCCAGCGCGCGCCCGTCGTGGTGCACGCCGCTGTCGTCCGCGCCCACCCAAACCGCCGTGACCGCCCCGTCGCGCGCCCACAGCGCCGGGCCAGCGGCCTGCTCTGCCTGCGCCAGCGTGTATACCGGCCCCCAGGCTGAGGCGCGCTCTGTCTCCGCGGGGGCGCAGCCCGCCAGCAGCAGCGCCAGGGCCAGCGCCAGCAGCGCCCTCTGTCTGGCCATACAGGTCATTCCTTTGGCAGCACGTCAACAATCACGATGGCGGTTTCGCTGGGGAGGCCGTCAGGCCGGTAGGCGATGGCCGACAGCGGATGCAGGCCCACGCCCGCCGCCAGCCAGTTGGTGCGCATGGTAAAGACCGGCACCGCGCCGCTGACCACCGGCAGCGCCTCGCTGACCGTTATGCCGTCCACCTGAAACACGATGCGCGCCACGCCGATGCCGGCGTCGCGCGCGACGATTTCGACCACGATTTCCGTGCCTTCGGCGAAGCGGCTGTTGTTGGCGGGGGCCAGAAACTCGACCTGCGGGATGTCGGGCGTTGGCGGCGGCGTTGGCGCGCCGTAAGCCAGGGTACAGGCCGCCGCCGTCAGCAGCGCGGCGGCGCACAGCAGCGCGAGGCGGCGGCGCACGGCAGCGGCCCCGCGCTTACTCGATGTGGACGAGGATCTCGTCCAGCGGTTTGCGCGCGATGGCGGGCACAGCCGCATCCGGGGCCGGAAAGCCGACCGGCAGCACGACGAACGGGCGCTCGTTGGGCGGGCGGCCCAGGATGTCGTTGAGGAACGCCATCGGGCTGGGGGTGTGCGTCAGCGTCGCCAGGCCGGCCTCGTGCAGGCTGCACAGCAGCATGCCGACCGCGATCCCCACTGACTCCTCGCTGTAATAATGCTTGACCCGGTGCGTCGCGCCGGTGGCAGGGTCGGCCGCCAGGCCGTAAGCCTGGCGGAACACGACGATCAGATAGGGCGCGTCCTCCAGGTGCGGCTTGCGCCAGTCCGTCCCCAGCGGGGCCAGCGCCTGCAGCCACTCGGCGCTCATACGCTGTTCGTAGCTCAGCTTTTCCTCGGCCTCGGCGGCCTCGCGGATGCGGCGCTTGACCGCGGCGCTGCTGACGACAACGAACGTCCAGGGCTGCTGGTTAGCGCCGGACGGCGCGCTGCCCGCCGCCGCGACCGCGTTGGCGATCAGCTCGAACGGCACGGGCGTGGTGGCGAAATGGCGCACGGAGCGCCGCGCCTGTATGCGCGCCAGGAAACGGCGCGAACGGGCAAGCTGTTCGTCGGGCGCCAGGCGCTCGAACGCCAGCGGGATAAACGCGGGGGGATGGGCCATAAACAGCCGTCCGGTTTCGGTGTGCGCCCTTCAGGGGCGCGGCTGGTGGCGGGAGTCGTACAGGCCGACCACGCGCGCCAGGTCCAGCGCGAAGAAGATGCCGCTGTCCGGCTGGCGCAGGTCGCCCAGGATGCCCTCGGTTATCGCGATGAAACGATCCACCAGGCTCTCATCCTCGACTACCGACAGGACGACGAGCGAGGTGCGCTCGCTCTGGCGCAGGATTTCGATCATGGACATCATGCCGGGCAGCACCTCCATCCCGTGCGATTTCTCCTGCAGGCGGCGCAGGCCAAAGCCCTCGATGAACGTCACGCCCGGCGCGCCGGCCTGCTGCCAGGCTTCGCCGATCCGGTGGCCTTCCTCTGTTCGCGATGTGATAAGCAGCGCCAGCTTCGCCATACCTCAGGCTCCTTCTGCGGCCGACTGTGGGCGCTGGAACAGCACCCGGACCAGCGGCGGGGTCAGCACGGTTGTAAGCAAAATAATCAGGAACAGGGTCGCGAACAGTGGGGCGGTCGCGCTCAGCACCCCGCTGCTGACCCCCAGCGACGCGATAATCAGGCCCACCTCGCCGCGCGAGACCATGCACACACCCAGGCGCAGCGAGTCGCCGTTGTTGAACCCGCCCAGGCGCGCGCCTAACCCGCAGCCGACCACTTTTGTCAGCACCGCCACCACCAGGATGAGCAGGGCGAAGGGCAGCGCGCTGAGGGGGAAGGCGCTCAGGTCAATCTGGAGGCCGACGCTGACGAAGAAGATGGGGACAAGGAACACGTAGGCGATGTTAGACACAGCCGTGTCGATCTGCCGCCGCACCCCTTCGCGCGTCCGGCTGAGGCCCACGCCGGCGATGAACGCGCCGGTGATGGCGGCCACGCCGGCGAAGTACTCCGCCGACCAGCCGAACAACAGCGCAAAGACGAACGCGAACGCCGGGATGCCGTAGGACTGCTGGTTGTCGGCGATCTGGCTGAGGCGGTTGATCAGGCGCGGCAGCACAAACCACGCCACCGCTGAGGCCGCCGCGATGTAAGCGAACATCGTCACCGCGATGCCCAGCAGCGCGCCGGCGTCCACGGCGCTGCCAGGTCCGCCCGCGCTGAAGGCCACCACGAACGACACCAGCAGGATCGCCAGGATGTCGTCAATGAGGGCCGCCGCCAGCAGCGCGCTGCCGACGCGCGTCTGGAGGACGTTGAGTTCCAGCAGCACCTGGGCGGAGATGCTGACGGACGTGGCCGCCAGCGTCACGCCGGCGAACAGCGCCGCCTCGATCGAATAGCCGGCGGCCAGCACTATCGGGACCGTCACGGCAACCGGCAGCAGCGCGCCGATGGTCCCGGCGATTGCCCCCACCAGCCCCACCTTGAGCAGCTCGTTGATGTGCACGTCCAGCCCGACTTTAAACATCAGCAGCAGCACGCCCAGCTCGGCCAGCTCACTGATTGTCTCTTCCAGGTGCGCCTGTCCCAGGCCGAACGCCGAGGTGTGCAGCAGGTCGATCAGCGTGGGGCCGAGCAGCACGCCGACGATCAGCTCGCCCAGCACGCGCGGCTGGTTGAACTGGCGCGCCAGCGAGCCGCCGATGCGCGCCGCCAGGATAATCACGCCCAGCGCCAGATAGAGGGCGATTACGGGTTGTTGAGGCATGCGGTTCTCCACCGTAAAAACACTGTTTCCGCTGTTGGCTGCGCGCGCCGCCGCGCGGCTGACCGCCGTTGTAGGCGGGGCGCAGCGCCCGCCAGCGCGTTATAATACCCTAAACTGGCGGCTGATAGCCACTAACTGATGACTGAAAGCTGGCGATTCGCTTATGCGTGTTGACGTGCTGACGCTGTTCCCTGGCATGTTTCAGGGGCCAATGACCGAGAGCATGATGTGGAAGGCCCGCGACCGGGGCCTGCTGGACCTGCACATTCACGACATTCGCGGCTGGACAACGGACAGCCACCGCACAGCCGATGACGCCCCTTACGGCGGCGGCGGCGGCATGATTATGCGCGCTGATGTGGTGGTGGCGGCGGTTGAGGCGGTCGCGCCGCCGGGCACGCCGGTCATCCTGATGACGCCGCAGGGCCGCGTGCTGACGCACGAGATCGCCCGCGCGCTGGCGGCGCTGCCGCGCATCGCCATCCTGTGCGGCCACTACGAAGGCATTGACGACCGCGCCCGCGCGCTGGTGGTGACGGACGAGATCAGCATTGGCGACTACGTGCTGACCGGCGGCGAGCTGGCGGCGATGGTGGTCATGGACGCGGCGGCGCGCCACATCCCCGGTGTGCTGGGGGCCGAAGGCGCGGCAGACAGCGACAGCCACGCCGACGGCGTGCTGGAGGGGCCGCACTACACGCGCCCGCCGGTTTTTCGCGGGCTGGAAGTGCCGCTGGTGCTGCGCGCGGGCGATCACGCCCAGATCGCGGCCTGGCGGCGCATTGAGGGGCTGCGGCGCACCTGGCAGCGCCGCCCTGACCTGCTGCTGAAGGCGGCGCTGACTGAGGATGAGCGCTATCTGCTGGGGCGCTTCGCCGACGAGGACGCCCGCCGCCGCTTGTAGCCGCCGCTGCCGCCGTTATATACTTGCTGGCAGCGTCCACATCTGAACAGGGAAACCGCCGTGCTGCTGGCCTTCGACATCGGCAACACCAACCTGCACATTGGCCTGTGGGACGGGCACGTCTGGCGCTGCGCCTGGCGTGCGCGCACCGTCGCCGACAAGACGCCGGACGAGTACGCCGTCCTGCTGCGCAGCTTCTTTCACAGCCGCGACCTGCGCCTCAGCGCCGTGACCGGCGCGGTGTTGTGCTGTGTCGTTCCCCGGCTGACGCCGATCTTTGTCGAGCTGACGCAGCGCTATCTGCGCACCGAGCCGCTGGTCATCAGCAGCGCCATCCCGCTGGGGGTTGAGGTCGCCATTGACCAGCCGCAGCAGGCAGGGGCGGACCGCATCGCCAACGCGGCGGCGGTGGTGGCGCTGTACAGCGGCGGCCCGGCGGTGGTGGTGGATTTCGGCACGGCCACCAACTTCGACGTGATCTCGGCGGGCAACGCCTACATCGGCGGCGCGCTGGCCCCCGGCATCGGCCTGGCGCACGACGCGCTCGTCAGCCGGGCGGCGCGCCTGCACAAGGTTGACCTGGAGCCGCCGCCCAGCGCGATCGGCAGCAACACCATTCACGCGCTGCAAGCGGGCATCTTCTGGGGCTACGTTGGGCTGATCGAGGGGCTGATCGCGCGCATTCGCGATGCGCTGGGCGCGCCCAGCGCGCAGGTGATTGCAACGGGCGGGCTGGCCCCGCTGTTCACCCAGCACACCAGCGCCATTGACCGGCACGTGCCTGAGCTGACGCTGGACGGGATGCGCGTCATCTACGAGCTGAACCGGGGCCGAAGCGGCGCGCAGCTGGCATGATCCCGCCGGAAGTTTCCCCTTTTAATCCAGCTTAAATACACACGGTTTCCAGCGCCTTATACTGGGGGCACATTGGCGGGCGTTTTCTGTTTTGCCGCCCCCGCAGAGGCATGTTCGCGGGCTGCACCAGGCAGAAGCTGAGATCATTGGAACCTCATCCACCGCTTGTTATTGGCGTGGAATGAGGTTGTTTCAGTGTGTGCCCCGGCTGCGGAAGCGGCTTTCTCCAGCTTTGGCGGGGGGCGGCGGCAGGCGTGCGCTGATTAATCGTGAAAGATGATGACAGAGAGGATACCCACGATGCACAAGGGGATTCGCCCCAGTTTTTTTGTTTCGGCTGTTCTGGTCGGGATCGCTGTTCTGATTCTGGCGGTTCTGCCGCTGCGGATTCAGATTGTCCCGAATGACGCCGCCGCCCAGGAAACGCCCGTGACAGCGGAACCTGTCGCCGTCGCGCAGGCTGAAACCGCGCAGCCCGAAGCGCGCGTGATTGAGTACACGCTCAAGACCATTATCGGCCAGACGCCGGCGATGGCCTACATCGGCGTCGGGGGCGAGATTGATGGGCAGATCAACCCACACCTCACCGCTAACGTGGGCGATACAGTGCGCATCACCGTTATCAACGGCGACGCCGTTCTGCACAACCTCCACATTGACGAGTTCGGGGTCGCCACCGCTGACCTGATCGCGCAGGACCAGCAGGAAACTGTCGAGTTTGTCGTGGATCGGCCTGGCGATTTTGTTTATTACTGCGCCATCCCCGGCCACCGCCAGATCGGCATGTTCGGCACGCTCACGGTCACCGGCACAGCGCCCGACGGCTCTGTCGGCGCCGCGCACCTGGCGCTGGCCGCCGCCAGCGCGCCGGCAGCCGCGCCGACAGTCGCGCCAGCGGCCGCCGACGCTGTGTCGATTGTCCGCAACCCCGCCGACCTGCCCGCGCCGGTTGGCGACCGCGCGCCGACGACCGTTCACGTTGACCTCACCGCCGTTGAGCTTGACGGCCAGCTCGCTGACGGGACGACCTTCCGCTACATGACCTTTAACGGGCAGGTCCCCGGCCCGATGATTCGGGTCCGCGTTGGGGATACAGTTGAACTGAGCCTGCAGAGCGACAAAGCCAACACCCTGCCGCACTCGATTGACCTCCACGCGGTGACTGGGCCGGGCGGCGGCGAGATCTACACCCAGACGCTGCCCGGCCAGACGACATCGTTCTCGTTTAAGGCGCTGCACCCCGGCCTGTATGTCTATCACTGCGCGACCGCGAGCATCAGCCACCACATCTCCAGCGGGATGTACGGCATGATCCTGGTGGAGCCGGAGGGCGGGCTGCCGCCGGTTGACCGCGAGTTCTACGTGATGCAGGGCGAAATCTACACGACGCAGGCCTTTGGCACCCAGGGCCACCTGGACTACGACCATGAACGGATGCTGGACGAGGACCCGGAGTACTTCGTCTTTAACGGCGCAGCGGGCGCGCTGACGCAGGATGAGTACGCGCTGCGCGCCGCTGTCGGCGATACCGTTCGCATCTATTTCGGCGTGGGCGGGCCTAACTTCATATCGTCATTCCACCTCATCGGGGAAATCTTCGACCGGGTTTACAACCTTGCGTCGCTGACTGCGCCGCCGCTGACCGACGTGCAGACCGTGGTCGTGCCGCCGGGCGGGGCCACCGTAACCGAATTCGCGCTGGATGTGCCGGGCCGTTATATCCTGGTGGATCACGCGCTGGCGCGCTCTGAGCGCGGGCTGGCGGGGTATCTCTACGCTGAAGGCGAGGAAAACCCGGCCATCTTCAGCGGTAGCAGCGCTGCCGAGTCTGGCGATTAGCCTGTAAAGCGCGATAGAACGGGTGGCTGGCAGGGGGCGCTCTGCCAGCCACGCTGTTTATTCTCTACAGTCAGTTTCCCCGCCCCGTTCAACCCCAACCTGCCGCCGCTTTCGCCCTGCCGAGGGCGTTTCTGCCCGCGCTGGCTGCCTCACGCTTAAACTGCCCCGTCGCGCTGAGGCCCCCGCCCATCTTTATCTTTTCCTGACCGTTTCAGCGCGCATACTTGCACACTTTTGACCGGTCCGTCTGATAAAACTGCTGTGTCCTTTAGTTGGGAAGGGGCTTTTCCATGGACATCGTTTTTATCGGGCTTACGGTTCTGTTCTTCGCGCTGTCGTGGGGTTTCGCAGAACTGTGTGATCGCATCTAAGGGGGGCGATATGACCGCGCTTTATCTCATCACAGGGTTTATCGCAGCCGCGCTGCTCGTTTATCTGTTCGTCGCGCTGCTGAAACCGGAGAAGTTTTCATGACGCTCAACGGCATTCTGCAAATCGCGCTCTATCTGCTGGCGCTGGTGCTGCTGGCCAGGCCGCTGGGCGGTTACATCGCGGATGTTTACGCCGGGCGCTCGGTGGTTAACCGCGTTTTCGGCCCTGTCGAACGCCGGATCTATCGCCTGTTCAGGACCGGTGAAGACGTGGAGATGAACTGGAAAACCTATTCACTGGCGGTGCTGGCGTTCGGCCTTGCCAGCGCGCTGCTGCTGTATGTTTTGCAGCGTGTGCAGGGGGCGCTCCCGCTTAACCCACAGGGTTTCGGCGCGGTGACGCCGGACTCGGCGTTTAACACCGCCGCAAGCTTCACGACCAACACCAACTGGCAGGGCTATGCGGGCGAGGCGACGATGAGCTACCTCACCCAGATGCTCGGCATGACGGTGCAGAATTTTGTCTCCGGGGCGACCGGCATCGCCGTGCTGATGGCCTTTATTCGCGGCTTCACCCGCCGGACGGCGGCGACGCTGGGTAATTTCTGGGTTGACCTCACGCGCGCCACGCTCTATGTGCTTCTGCCGCTGGCGGTGGTCGTGGCGCTGCTGCTTGTTTCGCAGGGGGCGCTGCAAAACTTCGCGCCTTATCAGACGGCGCAGATGGTGGACGAAACCGCGCTGACGGCAGCTGACGGCAGCCCGGTGACGGCGCAGGTCCTGGCGATGGGGCCGGCGGCGTCACAGGTGGCGATCAAGCATCTGGGGACTAACGGCGGCGGCTTCTTCAACGCCAACGCCGCGCACCCTTATGAAAGCCCAACGCCCTTCACCGATCTGGTGCTGATTTTAGCGGAGACCGTGATCGCGGCGGCGCTTACCTACACCTTCGGTAAGACCGTCGGCGACACGCGGCAGGGGTGGGCGATCCTCGCCGCGATGATGATTCTCCTGGGCGTTTTCATGCTGGGCACGTATGCCGCCGAAGCGGCGGGAACCCCTCAGCTTGCCGCTATGGGGGTGGATATCACGGCGAGCGACGCGAATCCGGGCGGCAACATGGAAGGCAAAGAGGCCCGCTTTGGCATCGCGCGCTCGGCGCTGTTTGCCACCGCGACCACCGCGACCTCAACCGGCGCGGTGAATTCGATGCACGACTCGTTTACACCGCTGGGCGGCCTGATCCCCATGTTCATGATGCAGATGGGCGAGTCGGTTCTGGGCGGGGTTGGGTCGGGCCTGTACAGCGGGATGCTTATTTACGCCATCATCGCGGTGTTTATCGCCGGGCTGATGGTTGGGCGCACGCCGGAGTATCTGGGCAAGAAGATTGAAGCCTTCGAGATGAAGATGGCGTCAATTCTGATCCTGATTATGCCCATGCTGGTGCTGGGCTTTACCGCCGTCGCCGTTGTCAGCGCGGACGGGCTGGCGACTATCTACAACGCCGAGCCAGCCGCGCACGGTTTCAGCGAAGTGCTGTACGCTTTTACGTCGGGCGCGAACAACAACGGCAGCGCGTTCGCCGGGCTGGGCGCGAATACGCCCTTCTACAACACGACGGTTGGCCTGGCCATGCTGTTCGGGCGCTTCCCCCTCATCGTCGCGGCGCTGGCGCTGGCCGGGTCGCTGGCGGCGAAAAAGACAGTCCCCACTGGCGAAGGGACGCTGCCCACCCATAACGGGCTGTTTATCGCCATGCTGATCGGCGTGGTGATTATCGTGGGCGCGCTCACGTTTATCCCGGCGCTGGCGCTGGGGCCGGTCGCTGAACACCTGCTGATGATTGGCGGTTGAGATAACGCCGCAAAGGATGATAAAGACCATGACACTTGAAACGAGAGCCAAAGCGCGCCCCCTGTTCGACCCGCCGATTGTGCGGCAGGCGGTGGGCGACGCCTTCAGGAAGCTGGACCCGCGCCGTCAGGTGCGCAACCCGGTCATGTTTATCGTGCTGGTGGGCGCGGCACTGACCACCGCGCTGTTTATCCTTGCCCTGCTGGGGCAGGGGGAAGCGGCGCAGGTTGCGATCAACAGCGGCGCGACCCCTGAAGCCGCGGCGCAGGCATCCCGCGATTCTGCCGCGTTTATCCTTGCCATCACCGTCTGGCTGTGGTTTACGGTGCTGTTCGCCAACTTTGCGGAGGCGATGGCGGAGGGACGCGGCAAGGCGCAGGCGGACTCGCTGCGCAAGGCGCGCCGCGATGTGATCGCCCGGAAGCTGAGCAGCCCGCAGCGAAACGCCAGCTGCACTGAAGTTTCCGCGCCGACGCTGCGCAAAGACGACATCGTGCTGGTGGAGGCTGGCGACACTATCCCCGGCGACGGCGAGATCGTCGAAGGGGTTGCCTCGGTTGACGAGAGCGCGGTTACGGGCGAGAGCGCCCCGGTGATTCGCGAAAGCGGCGGCGACCGCAGCGCCGTGACCGGCGGCACGCGGGTGCTGTCGGACTGGCTGATCGTCCGTATCACGGCGAACCCTGGCGAGGCGTTCCTGGACCGCATGA
This sequence comes from Anaerolineae bacterium, assembly GCA_048499435.1. Classification (GTDB taxonomy): domain Bacteria; phylum Chloroflexota; class Anaerolineae; order Aggregatilineales; family Phototrophicaceae; genus DAOTWC01. The sequence continues at coordinate 501,942 of JASNZW010000001.1, read as the reverse complement.
TCACGATGGTGGAGGGCGCGAAGCGGCAGAAAACGCCCAACGAGATCGCGCTCAGCATCCTGCTGTCGGTGTTTACGATCATCTTTCTGCTGGCGACAATGACCCTGCTGCCGTTCTCGATCTACGCGGTCAACGGCACGGGGCAGGGCGCGCCTGTCACTGTAACGGTGCTGGTCGCGCTGCTGGTCTGCCTGATCCCCACGACCATCGGCGGCCTGCTGTCTGCCATCGGGATCGCCGGGATGGACCGCATGATTCAGGCGAACGTGATCGCTATGTCCGGGCGGGCGGTGGAAGCGGCTGGCGACGTGGACGTACTGCTGCTGGACAAGACCGGGACGATTACGCTGGGCAACCGCCAGGCGGCCGATTTCATCCCGGCGCAGGGCGTGACGGCAGAACAGCTTGCCGACGCGGCGCAGCTTTCGTCGCTGGCCGACGAAACGCCGGAAGGGCGCAGCATCGTGGTGCTGGCGAAAGAGAAGTTCAGGCTGCGCGAGCGCAGCATTCAGGGGCTGGGCGCGCAGTTTATCCCGTTCACGGCGCAGACCCGCATGAGCGGGATTAACCTGGATGGCCGCCAGATTCGCAAAGGCGCTGCCGACGCGATCCGCGCTTTCGTCGTTCAGCAGGGCGGGCAGTTCCCGCAGTCTGTTCAGGCCACCGTTGACGATATCGCCCGCAAGGGCGGCACGCCGTTGGTCGTCGCGGACAGCGGGCGCGTTCTGGGCGTCATCCAACTGAAGGACATCGTGAAGGGCGGCATCAAGGAACGCTTCGGTGAGCTGCGGCAGATGGGCATTAAAACTGTGATGATTACGGGGGACAACCCGCTGACCGCCGCCGCGATCGCGGCTGAGGCCGGCGTGGATGATTACCTCGCGCGGGCGACGCCGGAAGCCAAGCTGAAGCTGATCCGCGAGCATCAGGAAGGCGGGCGGCTGGTCGCGATGACTGGCGACGGGACGAATGACGCGCCCGCGCTGGCACAGGCAGACGTCGCCGTCGCCATGAACAGCGGGACGCAGGCGGCGAAAGAGGCGGGCAATATGGTTGATCTCGACTCGAACCCGACTAAGCTGATCGAGATTGTCGAGATTGGCAAGCAGCTTCTGATGACGCGCGGTTCGCTCACAACGTTCAGCATCGCCAACGACGTGAGCAAGTACTTCGCCATCATCCCGGCGGCGTTTGCCAGCGTCTACCCGCAGCTTGCGGCGTTGAACATCATGGGCTTAACGACGCCCAACAGCGCGATTGTCTCGGCGGTCATTTTTAACGCGCTCATCATCGTCTTTCTGATACCGCTGGCGCTGCGTGGCGTCAGATATCGCCCGATTGGGGCGTCCGCGCTGCTGCGTCACAACCTGCTGGTGTATGGCCTGGGCGGGTTGGTCGCGCCGTTTATCGGCATCAAGCTCATTGACGTGATCCTGACCGCGCTTGGCTGGGTCTAACCAGAGAAAGAGGCCGTCATCATGACACCGAACACAAACACGAGCGCCAGCCGGGGCGTTGACTGGCGGCAGGTGATCGCCCCGGCAGCGATCTCAATCCTGTTCTTCACCGTTCTGACGGGGCTGCTTTACCCGGCGGCGGTTACGGGCATCGCTCAGGTCGCTTTTCCGTACCAGGCGAACGGCAGCCTGATCACCGACGCGGCGGGAAACCTGATTGGCTCAGAACTCATCGGCCAGCAGTTCAGCGACCCAGCGTACTTCTGGGGGCGTTTGTCGGCAACCGGGCCTGTCCCCTACAACGCGGCGGCCTCGTCTGGCTCTAACCTGGGGCCGCTGAACCCGGCGCTGATCGGGCCGGAAGGGATGGTCCAGGCGCGCATCACCGCGCTTGCGGAAGCGAACGCGGCGGCGGGGGTGACGGTGGAAGGGTCGGTGCCGGTTGACCTGGTTACAGCGTCCGGCAGCGGGCTTGACCCGCACATCAGCCCGGCGGCGGCGCGGTATCAGGTCGCGCGGGTCGCGGCGCTGCGCGGCGCCGACGCGGCAGCCGTGCAGGCGCTGGCCGATCAGTACACTGAGGGGCGCGCGCTGGGGGTCCTGGGCGAGCCGCGCGTCAACGTGCTGCGTCTGAACCTGGCCCTGGACGCGCAATATCCGCTGCCCGCCGCCGCGGGCGGCTAGGCCGCGCCGCTGGCCCCTTCCCCGGTTAACCGGTGGGAGGGGCCAGCTATCCCGCGCTGCTTATCACTCTCCCAGGCCCAGCATTTCATCGCGGTCATCGTAAGTGATCAGCTCCGCGTAGCGCCCCCAGTCAATCGCGATGTTAAGCTGCCGTTCGGACAGCTCATCGGGGAATTCCGGCAGCAGCGCTGTGTAGAACACCTTCCAGGGCAGCTCCTGGTTGGGCGCGGCGCTCAGCATCTGCATCATCCACTGGATCATCGGCTGGCGGCGGGCGCGCTGGGCGAACAGCTCCTTGCGGGTCAGGATGGACGCTTCGGCGAAGGCCTGGCCCAGCGGCGTGATCTGAATATCGCCCGTGCTGACGATCGCGAAGCCCAGGATTTCCGCCATCTCAATCGTCTGCACCAGGTCCGCCATCTTCACCCCCAGCTCGCCCTCCAGCTTGTAAATATCGTAGGGGCTTTTGAACGGGTTGATGTGTTCCAGTAGCCCGGCCAGGGCGTTGACCGACGAGTGCGGCAGAATGCGGATCATGCCCGGCGCGCCAGGCGCGGTGCCGACCTCTTTCACTTCCGCCTCCGTGCGCCCGGCGATCGCGCCGTAGATGCGATCGGTCAGCGCTTCAAACTGCGGCTCTTTGCGGATGCGCGGGTGCGGCAGATCAATGGCGAACTCGGTGACAATGTGGCCGGGTTCCTTGCCCATGACGACCACCCGGTCCGCCATTAAAATCGCCTCTTCGATGTTGTGGCTCACCAGCAGAATCGCTTTGGTGGGAAGCTGCCCGCCGCGCCACAGCTCCATCAGCTCGCCGCGCAGCGCCTCGGCGCTCAGCACATCCAGCGCGCTGAACGGCTCGTCCAGGCACAGCAGCTCCGGCTCAACCGCCAGCGCGCGGGCGAAGCCGACTTTCTGCCGCATCCCCCCGGAAAGCTCGCGCGGGTAGGCGCTTTCAAAGCCATCCAGCCCAACGAGGTCAACCAGCTTCTCCGCCCGGACAAACCGCCCGCCGGACATATCCCCGCGCGCCTCCAGCGCCAGCGCCACGTTGTCCAGCACGCTCAGCCAGGGGTAAAGGGCGAAGGTCTGAAACACCATCGTCGCGTAAGGGTTGATCCCCTGCACCGGCTGCCCGCGATAATACACTTTCCCGTCAGAGACAGGGATCAGCCCAGTGATCATCCGCAGCAGCGTGCTCTTGCCGCAGCCCGACGGACCCAGCAGCGCCACGAACTCGCCTTCGCGAATGGTCAGGTTGATGTCTTTCACCGCCGTGAACTGGCGTTCGCCGCGCCCGTAGATTTTCGTTACGTGGTCCAACTGCAGCAGCACATCGTTGTTGTTCATAGGTTATGCCCCTTACTGGTCCATGCGGAAACGGTCTTCAGCCACGCGATACAAACGCCGCCACACCAGGCGGTTAATTGTCACCACCAGCACGATCATCGTCAGGGTTGAGGCCAGCAGCAGCGCGTAATCCCCCGCCGCGGTGGCGGCGGTGATCTCCGCGCCCAGCCCGGTGACGCGGCTGATCTCGCCGCCGAATTCGGTGAATTCCGCGATGATGCTGGCGTTCCACGCCCCGCCGCTGGCGGTGATCAGGCCGGTGACGATATACGGAAAGAGCGCCGGCAGGGTGAGCGTTTTCCAGCGCCGCCAGCCTTTTAACTGCAGCAGATCGCTGGTGAACTGTAAATCCTGCGGGATCGCCGATGCCCCGGCGATAACGTTGAACAGCAGATACCACTGTGTGCCCAGCAGCATCAGCAGCACCGCCGCGATGTTCGCGCCTGCCGGGACGTTCAGCAGACCCAGCAGCAGCACCGGGAACAGCGCCGTTGCCGGGATAGAAGCCGCGATCTGCACCAGCGGCTGCAGGACGCTGGCGGCGCGCGGGTTCGTGCCGATCAGCACGCCGACCGGTATCGTCCACGCCAGCGCGATAGCCACCGCCGCCGTGACCCGCAGCAGCGTCGCCAGCGTGCCGGTGGCGATGTCGCCCCACGCCGACGGCGGCAGCGTGAGCAGCAGCTCGGCGGCCTGGATGAGGCCGTAGCCGATGGCCAGCGCCGCCAGCAGCAGGACGGCCCAGCCCAGCGGCCCCCGCTGGCTGCTATCGGCGATTTCCAGGCTGGCGACGGTTTTCGGCGGGTGGTTCAGGGTTTTGTCCAGCCAGCGGCTGAACCTGGCGAACACGCGCCGGTGGGCGGCGCGCGCCAGCCCAGAACGGCGCAGGCTGTTCAGAAACCACGAGGTGACCGGATTGTCGTCCGCGACCTGCGAGACTTTGAACCGTTCCGCCCACGCCAGCAGCGGCTGCCAGACCAGTTGATCCAGCAGGACGATGATGAAGATCAGCACGCCGATGCCGATGACGAGCGCCTGCGTGTCGCCCTGCGAAGCGGCGGTCTGGAGGTAAGCGCCCAGCCCCGGCAGACGGAAATCGCGCGCGCCGAGCGTGAAGATTTCCGCCGCCATCAGGAAGAACCAGCCGCCGGCCCACGACATCACGCTGTTCCAGATCAGCCCCATCGAGGCGAACGGAAGCTCAACCTGCTTGAAGCGCAGCCAGGGGCTGAAGCGGAACACCGCCGCCGCTTCCCGGTATTCGGTGGGGATTGTCCGCATGGACTGGTAGAAGCTGAAGGTCAGGTTCCACGCCTGGCTGGTGAAGATGAGGATAATGGCCGCCAGCTCGACGGCGGCGCGCTGCGGCAGGATGGCCGTCAGGCTGAGCAGCACGACCGGCAGGAAGGATAAGATCGGCACGGACTGCAAAATATCCAGCAGCGGCATCAGCCAGCGCTCGGCGCTTTTGTTGCGGGCGGCGGCGTAGCCGTAGAAAATCGAAAAAGCCAGCGACAGCAGATACGCCGCCAGCATCCGCCCGGTTGACAGCAGGGCGTAGAACGGCAGCGCCGCCGGGTTAAGGTTGATCGCGGGGCCTTGAATAACTTCTGGCGTGCCGAGCGCGAGCTGCGCGCCCAGATACAGCACCACGACGACGACGAGCAGCACCACCACGTCGCCGATGCTGAACAGGGCGCCTTCGCGGGTGGGCGAGCGAAAGATGCGGTTACGCAGGGTCATGACACCTCCTCATTCACTTGCCACGAGGCATAACGGCTCAGGCGCCGCACCGTGCCAGAGTAAAGTCATACAGCCGAAACCCTGGAAAGGTGCGTTCCAGCGGTGCTCAGGCGGTTGTGGATGTCTCGGTATGTCAGCAGAGCGTTCTTAAAACAACGAACGGCTGCGCCACCTGTCCGGCGCTCCGTTCATTTGCCGTCCCTGAAAAGGGGGGCGGAGCGGTTTAACGCCGGGGCAGATGGAGGGGTTGACAAACCTGACTGTGACTAGGCCCGTCGTCCATTGGGTTTGATGCGCCTTACCTCATAGTCAATGCCAGTATGAATCATACACCGGGTCTTTGCCGCTTGTAAAGCGTTTGGTTCGGCGGGGCGCGGGCAGCACTTGCCACCCGCCGCGGAGTCGGTTATACTGGGCGGCATCAAACTATGAAGTGGCGGTCAGAGTGCGCCTCGTCCCGGATGGCAGGCGCGTAAACGGCGAAGCCGGTGGAAGTCCGGCGCTGTCCCGCAACGGTAATCCCGCCTCACGGCGGGTAAGCCCGGTCGCCCGCCCTGACTGCGTTCCAAGGCCTTCGCGGCAACAAGGTTAGGGACATCGAATGATCACTTGTGCGTTTCGGTGATTCGTGCCCTCGCTGTGCCATAGGCGCAGGGGGCATTTTCGATTACGCAGTTTCTCCGCTTGTGTCGCAGGCCGCTGTCGTTCGTAAACCTAGCGCAAGGATAACGCGCCGATGGCGTCGTCTGCCGCGACCTTCGAACGTCCGTTTCTGCTGGCGGGCCAGCCAACTGGCCGCCGGCTGCTGTCAATAACGCTGGCGCTGGCGGCGCTGCTGCTGGTCGCTGTCGTGATCGCGATCGGCAGCGGCTCGGCGAACATCGCGTATGCCGACATCGTCAACATCCTGCTGCACCCGCTGGGGCTGCCCCTCAGCCCGCACATCCCCGCCAGCCAGGTCACGATCGTGCATCAGGTGCGGTTGCCGCGCATTATCACCGGGGTGCTGGTGGGCGCGGCGCTGGCCGCGTCCGGCGCGGTCATGCAGGGCATTTTCCGCAATCCGCTGGCGGACCCCGGCATCCTCGGCGTCAGCGCCGGCGGGTCGTTTGGCGCGGTGCTGGCGTTCACGACCGGGCTGGCGCTGGCCGGGCTGTGGGTGGTGCCGCTGTTCGCCTTTGTCGGCGGCCTGGCCGCCGCGCTGGTGGTGTACCTGCTGGCGCTGGAGGGCGGGCGCGCCAACGTCATGTCGCTGCTGCTGGCGGGCATCGCGCTTAACGCCTTCCTCAGCGCGCTCATCTCGCTCCAGGTGCTGCTGTCCGACGACTTCGCCCAGACGCAGACGATCCTCCAGTGGCTGATCGGCGGGCTGGCCGGGATGGGCTGGCGCCATGTCTACGTGATCGCGCCGCCGATCCTGCTGTGCGCCGCGCTGCTCCAGCGCTACAGCCGGGACCTCAACCTGTTCCTGCTGGGCGAGGAAACGGCGCAAGGCCTGGGCACGAACGTGCCGCGCACGCGCCTGGCGCTGCTGGCGCTGACGGCGCTGCTCACCAGCGTGGCCGTGAGCATGGTCGGGCCAGTCGGCTTCGTCGGGCTGGTCGTGCCGCACGTGCTGCGCCTGGTTATCGGCCCGGACTACCGCGTGCTGCTGCCCGCCAGCCTGCTCGGCGGGGCCGTCTTTCTCACGCTGGCGGACGCCGCCGCGCGCGCGCTGCTGCTCAGCCAGGAGCTGCCTGTCGGGGTTATTACCGGCGTCGCTGGCGGGCCGTTCTTTCTCTATCTGCTGTGGCGTTACCGGCGGCAGGCGCGTCTGCTGTAAGCCCGCCGCTGCTGTTCTTTTATCGCTACCAACACCAGGAGATACCCAACATGCTTCCATTTCACCGCCGCCTGCTGTTTCTGATCGCGCTGGTCGCGCTGCTGGCGCTCGCTGTGCCGGCTGCCGCGCAGGACGCGGCCTGGCCGCGCACCCTGACCGACGGCCTGGGCAGCGAAGTTGTGATCGCCGCCCCGCCGCAGCGCATTGTCAGCGTCAGCCTGGGCGTGGACGAGACGCTGCTGCCGCTTATTGGGCCGGAGCGTTTCGCCGCCGTGACCGCGCTGGCGCTGGACCCGGCCATCAGCAGCGTGGCGCTGCTGGCGGCCCAGGTCCCCGCCACGATCGCCGCCGCCTCTGACACTGAGCGCATCATCGCGCTGGAGCCGGACCTGGTGTTCGTCGCCAGCTTCACCGAGCCAGATATCGTGCAGCAGCTAAAGGACGCGGGCCTGACCGTGTTCGCCGCCGGTTTCCCGGTGGGGCTGGACGCGGTGCGCGCCGATATCGCGCTGCTGGGGCAGGCTGTCGGCGCGGATGAGGATGCGGCGACGGCGCTGGCGGCGTTCGACGCTGGCCTGGCGGCGGTGGCGGCGGCGGTCGGCACGCCGGCCGCGCCGGTAAGCGCGCTGTGGCTCACGCCCGGCAACTACACCAGCGGCGCCGAGTCCACGATCAGCGACGTGATCGCGGCGGCGGGCGGCGTGGACGTGGCGGCGGCGGCGGGCGTCAGCCAGTTCGCGCCGGTCACAGATGAGTTTATCGTCGAGCAGGACCCGGACGTGATCCTGCTCTCTGGCTGGACACCCTGGGATCCGTCGTTCGTGGACACCTTCAACAGCAACCCGGCCTTCGCCGGCCTCAGCGCGGTGCAGAACGGGCGCGTTTACGTCGCCAGCGACGCGCACCTGACGACCACCTCACCGTTTATCGTCGAGGGCGTGCGGGATGTGGCGGCCTATCTCTACCCTGACCTGTACCCGGTTTTCCCCATCGCCGTCACTGACGCCGCCGGCAGCGCGGTCAGCGTTCCAGCGCGGCCCGCGACGGTCGTGTACACGTTTGAGCCGGGCGCGCCGCTGCTGGAGCTGTTCGGCGCGTTCGCGGACATCGCTTTTCTGACAGCGGCGGACGCCGCGCCGGAGGAAGTGGACCTGGTGTTTTACGCCGCCGGCAGCCCGGAGTCCGTGCCGGCGGGGCTGCCCGCTGACACCGTTGTGATCGCGCTGCACGCCGACGAGACGCCCGCCGCCGTTATGGCCGACCTGCTGCTGGCGGGCACGGCCCTGGGCGAGCGCACAGCGGCGCTGGAGGCCGCCGCCCGCTACGGCGATCTCGTCGAAGCCGGCGCGAACTAGGCGCGCCACCCGGCAGCGCGCAGCAGCGCAGGGGGCCGCGCGGCCCCCTGCGCTGTCTTATACCCCGCGCCGGCGCGCTGCCGGATATTCCACGTTGAAATCCACCTCAAACGTGCGGCCCCAGGGCAGCGTCACGCTGTCCAGGCGGCCGGGCAGGCCGGAATCGGCCATGAACTGGCGCAGCCGCGCCGCTGTCCAGTCGGCGGCGGCGCGCAGATGGTCCGCCGCTGGCTCGCTGCTGCCCGTTGTCTGGCGCAGCCAGGCGCGCAGGTCGTGCCGCGCCACCGTCTGATAGCCCCAGTCCTCAACCAGGCGGTGCAGCAGCAGGCGGCGGTTGGCGGCGTCGTCGCCGTCCAGCGCGGCGCTGGCCTGCGCGACCGCCGCGCCGATGCTGTTGCCGGCGGTGTTCCAGGCGGCAAAGGCCGCCAGCCGCAGCGGATCGGCCTGCTGCGCCAGCGCCCGCATGAGCGTGTGGCTGGCGCCGTTGGCGTAGGCGACGTCGGCCAGCGCCGCGCGCTGACCCTGCGCCAGCGCCCGCGCGATCTGCGCCGCGCCGGCCAGCAGATCGGCGTGGCGCGCGGCGGGGTAGGCGTCGTCCGGGTAGTCGCCTGGCCATTCGGCATCCGGGGCCAGCGGCGGGTGCACGAACAGCGTCACGTCCGCCGGGCCATCCGTGACCAGCCGCCCGCCCGCCGCCTGCACCTGCCGCTCGACCGTCACCGCCACCGGGCCATCCTCAAACGGCGCGACCTGTTCGCCCCCGCCGGGGAACAGGTACACCGGCTGGAACGTGGGCGCGCGCCCCGCCGACCGATTCAGCAGGCGCGCCACCAGCGCCGCCGCGACTTCGTCCGCGCCGGGGTACATCAGCAGGCGCTCGCCAGGGATGTCCAGCAGCTCGGCGCGGCGCGCCAGCAGCCGTTTTTCGCGCGCGGGCTGGCCGTAGGGGCTGGTGTCGTCGGAGGTCAGCGCCAGCGTGTCGAACACGCCGTCGGCCAGCAGCCCCAGCGCGGCCCGGTTCACCAGGTTGCCGCGATGCCGCCGCGCGATGAAGTCCTTGATGATCTCCGCCGGCAGGGCGGCGCGCGCCGTGGCCAGCTCCGCGCTGACGCCCTGGCCCAGCTCAGCGCGGTGCATGAGCTGCGACAGACGGTAGAGCTGCGCGCCGTGTTCGGCCCAGTAGAGCGGCTCTTCGACGGCGCTGTTGTGGCGCGAGACGCGCATAATCACGTTGAGGCCGTAGATCGTCAGGGCGGGGTGGCGCTCGCGCAGGCGGCGCAGCGCCTCCAGGCGGGCGATAACGGTGTCTGCCGGCTCGTCGCTGACGCGCGAGGCGATCAGCCCGCCGTAGCCCAGCATCTCGCACGAGACGATCAGCGCGTCGCAGACGGCGGCCTGTTCCGCCAGCCAGGCGGCCAGCGCGTCGCAGTCCCCCGGCGCGCGGAAACGGCTGAGCAGGCCGGCCGGGGGCAGGCGCAGTTCGTGGCCGCCAACAGCGGCGACCATGCGCGGGCAGCGCGTGTTGACCGGGCGTTCGTCCAGCGGGAGCAGGCCGATCTTCATGAGGTATGCGCCTCCAGCGCCAGCGCCGCCGCGCCGATGAGCGCCGCCTGCCAGCCCAGCTCGGCGGGCCGCAGCGCGACCTGCTGCGGGGCGGGCATGTTGCCCTGGCGCAGCGCGCGTTCAAACGGCGCCCACCACAGCGGCCCGATCTCCGGCACGCCGCCGCCGATCACCAGCACTTCGGGGTCGTAAACGCTGACCAGGCCGTTGAGCGCGCGGCCGAGGGTGCGCGCGCCTTCCTCAATGGCCGCGCGCGCCTGCGCGTCGCCCTGTTCCGCCAGCCGCGCCACCGCGCGCAGGTCAGTGTGTTCCGCCACGCCTTTGAGCTGGCAGCAGCGGCGCGCCATCGCCGGGCCGGAGGCATACGCCTCCAGATGCCCCGCCTGGCCACAGTTGCACATGCGCCGTTCTTCGATGTCAATCATGGTGTGGCCGATCTCGCCGGCTGACCAGTGCGCGCCGGACTCGACGCGCCCATTGGCGATCAGCGCCCCGCCGATGCCGGTCCCGATGGCGGCGTAGAGCGCGCGCTGGAAGCCGCGCCCGGCGCCAAAGCGCATTTCGCCGGCGGCGACGGCGTTAACGTCGTTTTCGACCAGCACCGGCAGGCCGACCAGCGCGCCGAGCTGCGCGGCGACCGGCGTCCCCGTCCAGCCGGGCAGCGTTTCGACGGCGTAGACGATCTGCCCGGCGCGCGCGTCTACCTGGCCGGCAGCGCCCACCCCGACGGCGGCGACGGCCAGGCTGTCCTCGCGGGCCAGCGCCAGCAGTTCCTGGCACAGGCCGGCCATCGTGGGGATGATGCGCGGCGTGGCCGGCGTGGCCACCGTGCGCAGCCCGGCCACCGCGCCGGCGGCGGTAACGAGCGCGGCGGCGATTTTCGTGCCGCCAATATCAATTCCGATAACTGCTGCTGGCTGGTTCATGCCCCCTCCAATCAACCGCTTGACAGGCCCGCATAATCTATGTTATTGTACCCTAAATGCACAGTAAGTAAACTTTACTAACTAACTGTGCAGGAGGGAAGGGCGCGTTTGGTTCGCTGCTGTCTCTCTCTCATCTTTCCTGTTAGGGCGACATAAGGAGCTTGCAAAGTGAAACGTTTCTTTCTTCTGCTGACAGTGGTACTGCTGGCGCTGCCGCTTACCGGCGTGCTGGCGCAGGATCACCGCGCCACTGACCCGTTCTGGAACCCGACGGACGAGCTGCTGGCGCAGTGGCGCGTTATAGACGGCGTTGAAGAAGGTGCAGAAATCACCTTCTGGACGATGTCCCTTTCGCCAACATTCGATGAGTATATCCAGAAAATCGTCGAGAATTTCGAGCTTACCTACCCTGAGGTCAATGTGACCTGGGAAGACCAGCCCTGGGACAGCCTGCAGGACAAGGTGCGCAACAGCTTCGCCACCGGCACCCCGGCGGACGTGATGAACATCAGCCCGGCCTGGCTGGGCGAGTTCGCGGTGGCCGGCCTGCTGATGGACATGGACGCCGCGCTGGCCCCTTACCCTGAGGTGCGCGCGCAGTACTCCGACGGCGCCTGGACCACCCGCTCGTTTGAGGGTGTCAGCTATCAGGTTCCCTGGTATCTGGGCCTGGCCAACTTCCTGGGCTACAACAAGGCCCTGCTGGCCGAGCTGGGCCTGACCGAGGCCGACCTGCCGACCACCTGGCCCGAACTGTACGCCTTTGCCGAGACCGTGCGCGCCACCAACAGCGATTACTACGGCATTTCGCTCAACTTCGGCCCTGGCACCGAGCTGAACCTGCTGCCCTACCTGCTTTACAACGACATCCCGGCCTTCCTTGAGGACGGCACAGTGGGCCTCAACACCGGCGCCGCCGCCGAACACCTGCAGTTGTGGGTTGACCTGGTGCAGAACGACCTCATCCCGCGCCAGAGCCTGACTGACGATCACCGCCAGATGGTGGAGCGCTTCAGCCAGGGCGAAACGGCGCTCATCATGATCGCGCCGCACCTGCTGCGCCTGGTGCAGGAAACCAACCCGGAAGTGTACGCCCAGCTCGCGGTTGCCCCCGGCATCACCGGGACCAGCGGCAAGAACGCGATGGATGTGCAGTCGCTCGTCGTCCCGGCGACCGCCCCGTACCCCAACGCGGCGCTGGCGCTGGCGCTGTTCGTCACCAACCCGGAAGTGCAGGCGGCCTTCAGCAAGGAAGTCAACATCTTCCCGTCGAACCTACTGAGCTACGCGGACCCCTTCTTCCAGGAGATTGACCCGGAGAACCCGGTCTCGGTCATTCGCCCGCTGGCGCTGGACTACGTGACCAACGCCGAGAATCGCACGCCCACCTTCCCCAACGACGCCGAAGTGCAGCAGGTCATCATTGACGCCCAGAACGCGGCGCTGCTGGGGGCCAAGCCCGCGCAGCAGGCGCTGGACGACATGGTTGAGCAGATGAACGCGCTGATCGCGGCTGCGCCCAACTAAACATCACCCGCACAGTTTGGGGGAGAACCGGCACCAACCGGCTCTCCCCCATGTTTTACCAACAGGTGAATCCCCATGGCAAACAATGTACAGGCCCCCGCTGTGGCGCAGGCTGCGCCGCCCAGTTCAGCCGTGATGCAGCGGCGGCGCAACCGGGCAGCATATCTGTTCCTGACGCCGGCGGTGGTCTTTATGATCATCTTTATGCTCATTCCGCTGCTTCAGGTCATTTACTTCAGCTTTACTGATTACGACCTGCTGACGCCGCCGGTCTGGGCGGGCATCAAGAACTACACCCGCCTGTTTCAGGACCCGCAGTTCTGGCAGTCGCTGCTGCGCTCGCTGACGTACCTGATCGTCACGCCCATTCTGATCGTGCTTTCGATTATCCTGGCGATCGTGGTCAACCGGCCTTTGCGCGGCATCACGCTTTTCCGCGCGCTCTATTACATCCCGGTGGTGATCTCAGCCGTCGCCATCGGCATGATCTTCGACTTCGTGTTCGCTGAGCCGGCGGGCCTGCTCAACGGGCTGCTGCGCCAGTTCGGGCTGATCGAGCGCCCGATCCATTTCCTGACCGAGCCGAGCCTGATCCTGCCCTCGATCATGAGCGTCACGGTCTGGCGCGGCATTGGCTATTACATGGTGATGTTCCTCGCCGGCCTGCAATCCATCCCGGAGGAACTGTACGAGGCGGCGGCGATTGACGGGGCCGGCCGCTTCCAGCAGCACATTTTCGTCACCGTGCCCATGCTGCGGCCGGTGATCACATTCGTCGCCGTCATCTCGTCAATTTCGGCGCTGCGCGCCTTTGACGAAATTTACATCCTCACCAACGGGACCGGCGGCCTGCTCGACGCTGGCATGACAACCATTTTCTACCTCTACCGGCAGGCGTTCAGCTTCCTTCACATCGGCTACGCGGCGGCGATCGCGGTCGTGTTTACAGCCTTTACGCTGGTCTTTTCGCTCATCAACCTGCGCTTTCTGGAAAGGGGAAGCTGATGGCCACGCTCTCGCCTAACGCGCGCCAGGGGCTGCTGCGCCGCTGGCTGGAAAACGGCGGCTGGTATCTGGCGCTGACCCTGTTCGCGCTGGTCACGGCCCTGCCCTTCGTCTGGACCGGCCTGATGAGCATCCGCCAGGACTCCGGCAGCATCTTTCGCGCCAACAAGCCGCCGCAGATCATCCCCTATCCGGGCGTGATCGGCTGGGGCGCGGGCTATGAGGTCGCCCTGCGCGAGGGCAGCTACCAGGTCAGCGCGGAGGAAGCCACCACCAGCCGCCGCGCGGGCAGTTGGGTGAATTACGGCCCGGCCAACCGCAGCCGGCTTGAGGGCACGTGGCTGGAAGGCTTCACCTTTCCGTTCACGACCGAAAACTATTACCGGGTGTGGACGGACATCCCGGTGCCGCGCTATTTCGCCAACAGCCTGCTGGTGGCGCTGGCGACGGTCGCGCTCAACCTGGTTACCTGTTCGCTGGCGGCCTATCCGCTGGCCAAGATTCGTTTCAAAGGCCGCAACCTGATCTTCACGCTGATACTGGGCACGCTGGTGTTCCCGCCGCAGCTGCTCATCATCCCGCTGTACGTCATGGCCGTGAAAACGTTCCAGTTCAACGACACGCTGCAGGCGCTGATTCTGCCATTCGCCACCAGCGCCTTCGGTATTTTCCTGCTGCGGCAGATTTACCAGGGCGTGCCCGACGAGCTGTTAGAGGCGGCGCGGCTGGACGGCGCGACGGAGTTCGGCATCTGGTGGCGCATTCTGCTGCCGCTGATTCGCCCCGGCCTGGCGACGCTGGCGATCATCACGTTTGTTAATTCGTGGAACGACTTCCTGTGGCCGCTGCTGATGCTGAGCAACCGTGACCTGTTCACGCTGCCGGTGGGCCTGGCGTTCCTGCGCGGCTTCTTCAGCGGCAATTTGCGTTCGGTGGCGGCGGGCATTATGATCGCTACGATCCCGATGGTCATTTTCTTTATGGCTTTTCAGCGCCAGTTTATCCGCGGGCTTTCGGGTGCGGTAAAAGGCTGAGACGCGGCGGGCGCGCGCTGGCCGCCCGCCGCCTGTGACGACCCGGTGAAACGGGATTTTAATGTGCGCGGCGATGGAAGATGCCATGCTTACTGTGAGAAACGCGCGCGCAGCCCACAGCGGTGTGCGCGAGCACAACCGAAAGCTGGTTCTGCGCTCGATCTACACCCAGACCGCCGACAACCGGGCGGCGCTGGCTGAACAGACCGGCCTGGCCAAACCGACCATTTCTGCGCTGGTGGCGGAGCTGATGGGCGAAGGGCTGGTGGTTGAGGAAGGGCTGGGCGAATCGACTGAGAGCGGCGGCAAGCGCCCGCGCCTGCTGCGTTTCATCCCGCAGTCGCGCCAGGTGATCGGCCTCGCGCTGCACCAGAATTACGTGCTGGGCATCCTGGCCCATCTCGACGGGCATATCGTGGTCGAACACCGGGCGGAGCTGCCGTCCACCCAGCAGACAGAGGTGTTTACGGTCCTGGTGGAGGTGATTAACGGCCTGATCGCCCAGCTTTCGGCGCCGCTGCTGTGCATCAGCGTTGGCATTCCGGCGGCGGTGGACGACGCCGCTGGTCTGGTGCGCCATGCGCCGCGCTTCGGCTGGCACGACGTGCCGCTGGCGGGCATGCTGTGCGAGTATTATCACACCCCGGTTTACGTCTCCAACAGCCCGGAGCTGGCCGCGCTGGCCCAGGCCGTGTTCGGCCCGTTTACGGCGGCGGGCAGCCTGGCGACGGTGCTGATCACCAACAGCATCGGCTTCGGCATCGTCAACCGCGCGTCGTTCGGCTCGCTTGGCAGCGATATCGGCCACCTGCTGCTGCTGAACGCCGGCGCGACTATTGAACAGCTTCTCGGCTGGCACAGCGTGGCGGCGCGCGCCCGCGCGCTGGCGCAGGCGCATCACAGCGCGCGCTTCACGGACGACAGCTTCACCTACCTGCACATCCGTTTCGCGGCGGCCCAGGGCGACCCGGCGGCGCTGGCCCTGCTGGACGAGCTGAGCGCCCGCGTGGCGCAGGTGTTCTCGTGGGTGATTACGCTGCTGCGCCCGCAGCACCTCTCGCTGGCCGGGGCGATCGCCGACCTGGGCGAGTCCTTTCTGGAGCAGGTGGTCGCCAGAACGCGCGGCCTGATTCTGGCGGACCTGATGGCGGAGATGACGTTTTCGGTGGCCGACGACGACAAGCTGGTGGCGATCGGCGCGGCGGCTAAGGCGATGGAATGCGAACTGGGGATACTGTAGTGGCGCAGCAGCAGCGGATCGGCATCATTACCAACGACCAGACCGGCGTCTTTCAACGCCTGATTATCCAGGGACTGAGGGATGTCGCCCGGCCGCAGGGCTTCCCGCTGACGACGCGCGATGTCACCCACGCGACCGCCGCGCAGGTCCTGGCGGACGAGGCCTTCAGCGGCGTGCTGGTGATCGCCAACGCCGTGCCCGACGCGGCGCTGGTTGACCTGTACAACCGGGGCATACCGCTGTCGCTGGTCAGCCATCAGGTGCAGCAGGAACCGATTCCGGGCGTGATGTTCAACAACGCTCAGGGCCTTCGGCTGCTGGTTGAGCACCTTGTGACCACCTGCCAGCGCACGCGCCTCGTGTTTATCGGCGGCGTCGCGGGGCAGTTTGACCCGACGCTGCGCGAGGCGGCCTTTCGCCGGGAGCTGCTGCGCCATCGCCTTGACCTGCCGGACGATTATTTCCTGCGCGGCGATTTCCAGCCGGCTGCCGCCGCCGCTGAGCTGCGCGCTTTTCTGGACGCGGGCCACACCTGCGACGGCGTTGTCGCCGCCGATTACATGATGGCGATCGCCGCTGTAGAGGTGCTGCGCGCGGCGGGCCTCAGCGTGCCAGAGCAGGTGTCTGTCGTGGGCTTTGGCGACGCGCCCGCCGCGCAGCAGGCCGGCATCACCACCGTCGCGGCGAATGTGCGTGAGCTGGGCCAGCGCGCCGCGCACCAGCTTATCAGCCAGATGAAGGGGCTGACCATTCGCGGCATGACCACCCTCAGCGTGGAGCTGGTCGTCCGCCAGACCTGAGCTGTCAGCCGCCGGCGCTGTGGGCGGCGGCGGTGGCGGTGGCGACCAGCAGCGGGCGCAGCGTGGGCGGCGCGGCGGCCGCCGTCGCCGCGAAATTGAGGGCGTCCTCGGTGCTGCGCGGCAGCGCGGCCTCAATATAGCCGTTGCGCGTGAGGATAATCTCTGTTTCGACGGCGTTGTATTCCTCCGCCGGGGCCTGCAAGCCCAGCACACCCACCATATACAGCCCGATGCCGAACATCGCCAGCGCCAGCACGGCGAAGATCACGGCGGCGCGGCGGTTGGCGGCGCGCGCCGTCGGCGTCAGCACCTTCATTTGCAGCGGCGCGGCGGGCGCTCGCAGGCGCTGGGCGAGCGCGTCGAAGGCGTAGCCGGCTGTGAAATCCACCGGCGCGATATGTTCGATCAGGCGCGGCAGCGCGGCTGGCTCCGCCAGCAGCGGGACGATCGTTTCGCCCTGGTCGCGGGCTGCCTCGATGCGCCGCTGCACGGCCGCGTCGGCCAGCGCCGCCGCCGACACAATCACCACCAGCGCGTCAGCCGCCAGCGCCGGCTGCGCCTGGACGTCACGCTCAAGGCGCTGCGCCAGCGCCGCGTCGGCTTTGTTGAACACGATTTCCATCGCAGCAGGTCTCCAGTTGTCAGCCGCCCGGCGGCAGCGTTCGCAGATAGTTTACAACGTCCCAGCGCTCCGCCGCGCTCAGGTCGCCGGTGCACGGCGGCAGGCGCAGCCAGCCCGCGCCCGTTAAGGTGAACAGGTCCTCATCGCGCAGGTGCGGCAGCCGCGCGCGCAGCGTCTCGGCGTCGCGCTGATCAGCCCACACGGGCGCGCAGTGTTCGGTGTAGAGCGCGCGCCCGCGCGCCAGCGACTCGGCGTCGGGCAGCACCGGGTTGACGGCCTGCGGCGTCGGGTTGAGGCTGGCCTCGTAAACGGCCTGGCCCTGCGCCATCAGCACCGCCGCGCCGACAAGGATGATCGCCAGGCCGCCGATGGCGCTGGCCGCCAGCGCCACGCTGGCCGGACTCCAGTCGAGCCAGCGGGCCAGCCGCCGCAGCGCCGGCAGCGCCGCGTACAGCAGCGCGCCAACCACCGCCGCCAGCGCCAGCAGGTTGAGCAGCCCCGGCGGGCGCGTCTCGATCACGCCCGCCGCCGCGCTGATGTCCCAGGCGAAGGCGGCGCGCAGCGGCTCGCCGTCCGGCGGCGTCACGTCCACCAGCGCCAGCCAGCGCCCGGCCCGGTCAATCTCAGCGCCAGCGGCGGCGTACAGGCTGCCCGCGACGGCGTCGGCCTGCTGAGCTGGCCCGCGCCGGTCCAGCTCAGGGTAGACGAACTGGACGCGCACCGCCGCGCCCTCAAGCGCCGCGCCGTCGCGCGTCAGGCTGATGTCGTAAGTGTTGATGCCCGGCCCGCCGGGGATGACCGCCATGTGTACTTCAACAGCGCTCACCTGCTGCGCCGCCTCCGGGGCGGGCGGCGCGGCGTCCAGAAAGGCCGGCTCCGGGACCGGGGTGGCGCTCAGCACCGCGACCGCCAGCAGCGTCGCCAGCGCCAGCGCCGTCTCAGCGCGCAGGGTGACGTCCAGCGGCCCCAGGCGGCCCGCCGCGCCGGCCCAGCGGGCGTAGCGCTCCGGCTGCGCGGCGATGTGGTGCGCCAGCCCCAGCCCCAGCAGCAGCGCCACCAGCGCCAGCTTGACCAGCAGCGCGCCGCCCCAGGGCGTCCCGGTGACGTCGGCGGGCGCGTAGAGCCAGTTGAGCGCGCTGTAGACGCCGGTGGCGATCACAATTATGACGGCGGCGGTCGCCAGCCGCGAGAAGCGCCGCAGCGCCGCCAGCAGCGCCAGCCGCCGCGCGTCGCCTTCGTAGGGGCGCAGCGCGACGGGCAGCGTCAGCACCAGCGCCGCCAGCCCGCCGGTCCACGCGCCGACGGCCAGCAGATGCAGCCAGTCGTTAAAGACCGCCGCCCAGGGCCACAGCAGCGACCCGGCCGCGTGGCTGGTGACGCTGAACGTCCCCACCGCCAGCGCCGCCGCCCAGACATTGGCGGTCCAGAACGCGCGCACCAGCCCTGGCTGCCGGTCGCGCAGGTAGCCGCTGAGACCGTGCAGCAGCGCCACCAGCGCCAGCAGCGCCAGGCGCGCGGTCCACACGTCGCCGAAGCGCGAGCCAACGCGCACCACGCTCCACAGCCTGCCGCTCACCACCTCGGCCAGGCCGGTGTTGAAAAACACCATTGACTGCTGTAACAGCGCCAGCGCGCTGGCCGCCAGCGCCAGCGCCAGCGCCGCCCACACGAGCGCGCTCAGGCGGCGCATCACGCGCGGCGGCAGCAGCCCCGCCGGGTGCTGCGGGCTGCCCCACGCCGGGAGCAGCACATAGGCGTAAACGATGAACACCCCGAACAGCAGCAGCAGCGCCGCCAGCAGCGGCACGCGCCAGGCTACTTCCAGCCAATCCACCGTGTAGCCGCTGGACCCGGCCACGCCGGCCACCTCCGCGCCGACGAAAAAGACGCGGCTTTCGGCGACGGCGTGCCCGTCGCTGGCGAAGGCCGGGCGCAGCTCGACCATATAAGCGCCGTCGGGCAGGTCGGGCGGCACGCGCAGCGCCATCAGCGCGGGGTTGTCGGGGTCTACGCCGCCCTCGGCCAGCACCGCGCCGCCCTGGTCGCGCAGGCGAATCGCGCTGAAGGCTGGCTCCAGCGCCTCGCTGAACCAGTACTGCAGGCGGGTCGGGGCGCGCTCCAGCACCGCCCGGTCCTCAGGGATGGCGCGCACGATGTAGCCGTGCGCCGCCGCCGGCAGCACGTCCGCGCCCAGCGGGGCGGCGGCCAGCAGCAGCACTAATAAACGCAGCAGGTATCGCATCAGCAGTCCACGGTTCAGGTGCAGCCTTCTAGTTTACCGCAGCGGGGCGCGTCTTGTGTATATTTTCACAGGCTGTGCCCGGCCAGCGCGGCGCTCAGTCCAGGTGGAAACGGTCGGGCGCGCGGTCAGAGGGTGTTTCGTCGGGCGGCGTTTCCGTTTCGGGGCCGGGGACGCTGCCCCGGCTGCGCAGCCAGGTGACGGCCATCAGGATAATAACCGCCACCGCCACGCCCAGGAAAACGATTTCGTCCAGGCTGCCGAGCGCGCCGTGTGCGCTGATAACGGGCAGGTGCATGGTTCAGCCTCGTGGCAAACGGGAAATAGCGGGACAAGCGGTGAAGGCAATACCCCTTCTCGGACACAACTCGAACATATTCTCTCCGTAAGTACCCTCGAATTCACACAGATTATCTCGTTTCCGCAAAATGACAAACTGAAACGACTCTCGACTGAGCTGGCTTGTCGGTGAGCCGAGAGAGGCGTTTTCTCCCTCGGCCCACCTTGGAGCACCGTCGCGGAGGCTAACGGCACTCCCGCCCAACAGCATAGCACGGGTTGGCAGTTCGTTGGTTTCGCAGACGGTTTCGTTCACTGGTGTTCGGTTTGCGGAGGAAACCTCTCATGACTCACGTTTTCGTACTTACCAATCACAAGGGCGGTGTGGGCAAAACCACATCCGCCACCAACATCGCGCTGGGCATCACCGGCTTGCTGCGGCGTGCCGGCGCATCAAACTGCCGTGTCCTGCTGGTCGACACCGACTCGCAGGCACACGCCACGCTTGTCACCACGGGACGCAGCGACTTCGGCGCCGACGACAGCCTGTACACCGTGCTGACCGCAAATCGGGTCAACGCGGCACAGACGCTGGCGCAGTGCATCGTGCCATCCATCTGGGACCCAGACCTGCATGTGCTGCCCGCTTCCCCCATGCTGGAAGGCGCGGAGCGTGAACTCATGCGTATCGCTGGCGCGCCCTATAAGCTGGCCGATCCGCTCAGCCGCATAGCCAGTCACTATGCTGCCATCGTGATTGACACCCGCCCGTCGTTCTCGCTCATGACCGAGATGAGCCTGATCGCTGCTACTGACGCCATTGTGCCCGTCGAGCCGCGCTATCTGGAAACGGTCGGGTTAATGAGCGTGATCGGCAAGATCAACGACATCCGCGAGGGCTGGCGGCAGCCAAATCTGCGTGTCAGCGGCATTGTGGTGACGAAGATGAACAGCCGTATCCGGGGCCATAATCACCTGCTGGACGAACTCAGGGGCCACAGTGTGCTGGGCAAGCTCCTGATCGGTGTCATCCCCGCCAATGAAGCTGTCTCCTACGCGCACCACAATCACCTGAGCATCTTCAGCTACGACCCCAAAGCGCCAGCCAGCAAAGCGTATGCCCAGCTTGTCGGCATGCTGGTGCGCCGCATAGCGCAGGAGCGTGTGTGATGCCGCCGAAATACCAGTCACAGCGCATTGACGACCTGCTCAGCAGTGTCACGGAAGAACTCCTGCTGGGCAATCCACAGCCGTTCGAGGACAACAGCATTCGCGTGGAACGCCTGCTGCTGGAGATGGTGCGGCCCGATCCCATCCAACCACGCCGCGTTCTGCCGGAGAAGATTCACTACGATTTCCACGAGAGTCGCCTCACACCATCGCAAGCGTTGCGTGAGATGGTGCAAATTGCTCAGGTAGCGGCACGCCAACGTGGGCGGCCCTTCAACAACGTGCTGGATCTGCTGCCCCATGCCGACGACGAGCGCGAGGATGAAGCGGATGTGAAGCTGTCACCGGAAGAGACTCTGCTGCGTGATCTGGTCAATCTGGCGGTGACGATCCGCGATGATGGGCAGGTTAATCCGCTGACGGTGGTGGATGTGTCGCAGGGGGTCATGCGGCAGTTTCGCATCGAGACGGGCGAGCGCCGTTACTGGGCGACGTGGCTGCTGCGCGACTTCATCCCCGGCTACGATGGTAACGGCATGATCCCGTGCATTGTCATTTCGTCGGAACGCTCATCGGTGTTTCGGCAGGCGAAGGAGAATACAGCACGCAGCGGCTTGTCGGCGATAGCAATGGCGCGGCAGGCGGCGCTGCTTTTGCTGACGGTGCACGGCTATGAGATTCCCGATGCCGCTGTCCCGAACGACTTCTATCGCCAGGCGCTGGAACTCGATCTGCGTGGCAAGCGGGAATATACGGAAGCAGTTCTCAGCGCTATGGGTGGGCTGAGTAAATCGCATTTTAGCGAGATAAAAGCGCTTATGCGCTTGTCAGACGAGGCATTGGAACTGGCTGATCGCCACGATATTGAGCAATACAAACTTCGTCATGTTCTTATGCTGCCAACTGAATACCATGCAGAGATTGTGCGTCAAATCATCGATTTCAATCTGACCAGCAAACAGGTTAAGGAACTATGCGAGGGCAACGAGATTGGAACCGATGAAGAAATATCTAGCGAGAAGCTCCCCGCTGCCGCAGTGAAAATGGCAAGGGTTACACAGTCAATCAACGCACTTTCTGCACAGGATATTGCTCGTGCACTTATTCAACAGGAAGGCGACATTAACATTGCCTATGCACGAATTCAAGCTCTGCAGAACTTGCTGACTGAGACTCAACGATATCTTAGCAGTGACTGAAAAGGTTCGGGCGCCCGAACCTTTTGGAGGTTATGTGATGCCAAACACACGCGCGCCACCTTGAGAAAGCAAAAACCCACCGGATACTGCACTGGTGGGCTGGGCGAAGGTGATAATGTTTGAACTGGACACTCAAACTTTATCACACTCTCCAGCCTCCTGCAACTGAATTTGATCGCTTTGTCGTGTTTTTCTAACCCGACCTGTATTCAGTTTTGCCTGGAGAGGAAACAGATGGATACCGCCACGCTTCAACTATCGACTAATGATGCTTATGCCTTTCGCCGCCTGCTGTCGAAAATGGATCCACCGGACGACCTGACACTGAGTCCGCTTGCCAGCCTGCTGCTGCGGGCACTCGACCCGCAGAACAATCCTGCTGGCTGGCAAACCCTGCAGGAGATCGTCACCCGCGATCATCAGGTTATGCAGCAGGTGATGTACCTTGACCCCAGGGCCGACCCACCGGCCCTGGAAAGAAAATCCGATGACCCGTACGTGCCGCCCCTGCCGGAGCGCGCGCAGATTGATGGGGCGCTGGCGCAGGCTGCTGCTGTGGGACGCTTTCATCGTGACTGCGCCGACTGGCTGACGCACAAATCGCCCATGACGCCGCGCATCTTCCTGGAATCGGCGCCGCTGTGGGCGGTTGGCCTGGCGATCGCCCGGCGCTGCGTGCTGCGTCTGAGCTTCGATGACATCTACCCGCACCTCTATTTCCTGTGGATCGCTCCCACCACTTACTACCACAAGAGCACGGGTCTGAAAGCCATCACGCAGCTGGTGCGTGGCACGCTGCCGCACCTGCTGCTGCCCGAAACCACCACACCCGAAATGCTGATGGCAAAACTGGCTGGTCAGAAACCGGCCAACTATGAGCAGCTGCTGCCGGTAGAAAAGAAACTGGAAGATCAGGGCGTCCGTTTTGCCGGTCAGCGCGGCATGAGTATTGACGAAGCCAGCAAGATTCTGATCCCGAAGAAGTATATGGAAGGGCACGCCGAAGCGTTGATGCAGTTGTTCGATGGCGCTGATCGCATGGAGCGCGAGCTGCGCGGTGACGGCAAGCTGATTATCTACAACCCTGCCCTCTCGCTGATCGGCGCGACCACACCTGCCATGCTGGCGCGCTATCTGAGCGATACGGAGTGGGAAAGCGGTCTGATGGCGCGTATCCTGGCGCTGACACCCGTCGAGAAGGATGTACCTTACCTCGTCAGCGATCCATCACCGGAACTCAGCCAGATGCTGGAACGGCTGAAAGCGCGCCTGCTGCGCATCCACAACGCTTTCCCCGCGCCGCCGGAATGGGAGGTTCTCTACAGTGCTGATAACACAGTCCAGCTGCCTGTCGTCGAGGCGCGGCTGGAAGCGGATGTGATGACGCGCTTCAATAGCTACGCCGAGGCGATGCACACGCTCACCGATCCGCGTCGCGGGCTCGATGAGCGGCTGCGCGGCAATTACGGGCGCTTCCCGGTGCTGGCGCTGAAGATCGCACTGATCCTCACGGTGATGGATTGGGTCGAGGATGGCGCGCACGACGCGCCGCGCATCTCGCTGGCGCACTGGGCGCGGGCGCAGCTGCTGACGGAAGAATATCGCGCCTCGGCGCATCGGCTGCTGGCGGAACTGAACCTCAGCCAGGATGTGAAGAACGAGCAGAAGATTCTCGACTTCATCGCGCGCGCTGCAGCCAACCGGCCGCCGACCCGCCGCGATATCCACCGCGGGACGGGCATCCGCAACCGCAAGGACGTGTACGCCGCGATTGACGCGCTGGTGGAGTCGGGTGTCATTGAGGCAATTGACCGCGTTAATGAGCGCGGGCGCGGCGCGACAGGTTTTGTGCTGGTCGAACAATAGTGCATTCTGGCAGCGACTTTGACAGATTGACACATTGTGTCATTTCGGCAACTGGCATTGCCGCTGCCACAATTCGAAACTGGAGCGAAGATCATGATTGACGCAGAGCACATTAAGCACGGGATTGACTGCCGGACGTTGGTCGAGCGAGACCTGGGTAAGCCGAAGTATCGCAGCAGCGCCTACAGCACGTACAAATGTCCGCTGCACCAGGAACAGAACGGCTATTCACTGGTGGTTTACGCCGACCACTGGCGCTGCTTTGGCAAGTGCTGTCGCGGCGGCGACGCCATCGCCTGGTTGCAGATCTATCACGGCCTGACCTTTCAGGAAGCGTGCCAGCGATTGGCTGATGGTGATCTTCCGCACCGGACGCCGGTCACCGGTCAACCTCGTCAGATATCTGTTGAGCCGCCCGCCGCTGACTGGCAGCGCGCCGCCCGGCAGATCGCAGTGCGGGCGATGGACACGCTGTGGAGCAAAGCAGGGCGACGCGCCTGGCGCTACTTGGAGGAAACACGGGGACTGTCTGAGAAAACTATTGTGGATGCCAGGCTGGGTTACATCCCCGGCGATCACCGCGAGTGGGCGACCTACGAAGGGTTGCGCGTGCCGTGCGGCATCACCATCCCGTGGTTTGCCGACCACGCGCTTTGGGGGATCAAGGTGCGGCGGGCTGCCGGCGAGCGCCGCTACCAGCAGGTGAGCGGTGGCAGCATCAGCGGCGGGTTGTATCTGGCGGATGAGATCGCGCCCGGCGTACCACTGCTGCTCACCGAGGGTGAGTTCGACGCGCTGATCGTCCGGCAGGCAGGCGAAGGGCTGGTGTCAGCGGCAGCGATTGGCAGCGCGGCCAACCGGCGCATCCAGCCGCGCTGGTTCCGGAAGCTGATTGCTGCGCCGCGCATCCTCATCCGCATGGATGACGATGACGCAGGACGCGGGGCCGCCGCGCAGATCGCCGGGTTGTCGCAGGCCACACAGTTGATCCGGGTTCCGCAGGGCAAGGATGTGAACGAGTTCTATCTGCTGGCTGGACATGCAGCGACACAAAGCTGGATAAAAGCAATGCTGGAGTAAGCGCAGCACAGCGGAGAGGAAATAGCCACCGGCCTAAGCCGCGCCCCTGACGATCTGGCTGCCAGGGGCGCGGCTGGTCTCAACATATGCGGTCAGTTCGTCCCATTCAGGGCGAAAACCTCAATTCCCTTGATGGATGGGTCATCCACCACATGGCCGAAGTCAATCGTCAGCGCGCCGTCGCTGACCGTCGTGGTGAACGTTTTGACCACGCCGGTGTTGGCGCCGACATCGGCAAACACGTCGTAGTCATCCAGCACCAGCGCGCCCTCGATCCACACATCGAACCTGCGCCCGCCGGTGAAGAACGCGCCATCCCACGTCTCGGCGAAGTACAGCCGCACCTCATAGCTGCCGTTGCTCACCGGGAAATTCCACTGCAACTCTGGGCTGGCCGCTTCATCCCAGCGCTCACTTTGGAATACGGCCATTGGGGTGTATACAGGCACGGATGGATGGGTCAGGCGGATGCCGGCGGCGCTGACGCCTGCCACGCCGGTGTTGACATAGCCTGAGGCGGGATCGTCAGCGATCCAGGCGCCGGCAGCCGTGTCGAGCGCTGGCCCGCCGGCGTTGACGCGGTAAAGCGGCGTTTCCACGCTGGCCGGATCAAGCAGCCGCACCACCAGGCGCGGCGCGTGCGCCGGGTCGCTTTCGTAACTGGACACATACTTGCGCCCGAACGGACTGTCAGTGCCGTGCAGGATCACGGACAGGCTGCTGCCGCTGTGCCAGCCGGGACGATCCACCACTTCTTGCAGCACGGCGCTGATGTCGTCGAGCGCGTGCCAGTCGCCACCCTGCCAGTGCAGGTCGGAGTTGTGCTGGACGCGCTCGACGGTCAGCGGGCGCTGCGACGGACGACTGCTGCTGAAGGCGGCGCTGTCGTCGGCAGCCTCAGCCGCCAGTTCCAGGCCGATGGTGATCCACGCCGGCTGCGGATTGTGGAATTCGACGTAAGCGGCGGCGATGGTGGCGCCGGGCGGGATGGCAACGCCGGTGAAGCGCAGGCCGGTGTAGCTGCCGCTGGCCGAGGCGCCGGTGCCGATCCAGATCAGCGGATCGGCGGGCGTGAAGGCGCTCCCGTCCTCGTTGACATCATCCGCGGCGGCAGCCACCTGGAAGGTGAGGGTGGCGCTGGCCGCCGGCGGGCTGACCGTGATGACGACCTCGTCCGAGCCGGTCGCGCCGTCGTCGTCGGTGACCGTGAGCGTGATGGTGTGCACGCCGACCGCTAGATCGACCGTCGGCGTGACGCCGGTGGCGATTTCGACACCCCCTTCACTCCATGAGTAGCTCACAATTGTGCCGTCGCTGTCGCTGCTGGCCGAGCCATCGAGAGTCACACTCTCGCCGCCGCTGCCGTCGCTGTCGGTCACCGTCTGGTTGGGGCCGGCATTGGCGGCGGGCGCTATCGTTTCCACGCCTGATAAACTCAGTTCAACAATATCTCGCAGGAAGGGAAGTTCTATCTCAGTTCGTTGTGTTCCATCGAGCTTAATGAACACAAGTATGTTCTGATCCAACGCTCCGGGGATCATATATAGAATAGATTCGCTATCTAGCCAGCCAAATGGACCAGTATCTGCTTCATTGGTAATTTGCTGAACATCTCCACTAGCGTTTACATTTACGTAGAAGAAATCCTCGGATTGGCCGCGAAATGCAATTTTGTCTCCATCCGGTGACCATTGAGGATAATAGCCGAAAACAGGACCAAATGTTAATTGCCTGAGGTTAGTACCATCTACATTGATGGTATAGATGTGATTCTCATCGTTATCACGATATGATTGGAAAGCAATTCGGGTTCCATCCGGTGCCCAATCGGGATCTGAACCTCCATCGCTCGTCAACTGCACATTGTTCGTACCATCAGCATCAACAATATAGATATTAGGTATGCTGCTAAGTAGGCCTGGGTTCGATGTGTATGCAATTTGTGTTCCGTCTATAGACCAGGCGGGAGCAAAGTTTTCGTATGACCCATTTGTCACACGATTTAGTCCTGTTCCATCAGTATTAATTACATAGATGTTAAAGTTTCCATCACGATCAGAGACAAACGCAATGCGATCATGCGATGGCGACAATACAGGATCAAAGTCGGAATACAAGCCGTCCGTTAATGCCGTTTCGGCGCGAGACGCAAGGTCATAAAGCATTATCCGTGCGCCCTGCTCAGTGTTAGCTGAGTACACAAGTATGCCACTCAGCCTTTGTTCTGCGCTCGTTGAACCAAGGTTGATTGTTGTTAATACACACACAATTAAAATTGCCAGCCTTTGTTTCACCTAATTATTCTCCTCGATCCACTGAACAGGAACTCAAATTCTGAAGACGCCCCTCCGTTGTTGTCACAACGGCTAAATAGGTGCAGACTACGTTTTGACCGTCCCTAGTTGTAGTCGTATTCGGCGGAGAACTAATACTTGCGCCTGTGTTGTTTGGGAAGATATGAACTATGAGAGGTACATAATGCTCCGATGTCGGTGTCCAATGAGTAGTTCCTGTCTCCAAAACAGTATTCCCCCATGTAGATGGGACATCAGGCCCTTGCCCGCTTCGCCACGTCGTGAGATTTGAAGGCAATCCATTAGTGATATTCTCTGTGCCTTCTCTTATGAATCCATCGTAGTCGTAAAGTCCCCTGACCTCTATCGCCTTATGCATCGTTACTGCGTCAACTGGTTTCGGAATACGTAAAAGAACTTCTTTAATGAACGCGACTTCTAGACCTAATATCTTCTCTAGACGTACTCGCACTTTTTGTTGTTCCTCGTTGACAATATAACGATACCAAAACTCAATACCCGTCGACCAACCGATATACTGCTCGTAAGTGCAGAGATACCCTTCATCTGTAACATCATAACGACATGCGCCGGTCTGAAGGTCAAGGAAGTTTCGGGCTAGCGCCTCCAATGGCTCTTCATAACTGTTACGCCAGGTAGCCAATTCTCCGGTGAATGTCGCGGATATGACCTTACCCCAGTTTAGCGGACGGAGAAAATGTCCGTTAGACTGAGCGTAAGGAGAGGACGATGGGACGCTACAAGAAGTACACCGAGGAGTTCAAGCGGGACGTATTGGCGATGGTGGCGGAGAAGACGCGGACGATTGCGCAGATCGAACGCGACCTGGATCTGACGCCAGGACTGATCTACAAGTGGCAGCAGCGCTACCGGGTGCAGGACGAACGGCTGGAACCGAGCGAAGCGCGGGCGGAGCAAGCGGAACTGCGGCGGTTGAAGCGCGAGCTGGAGATCGTCAAGCAGGAGCGGGATATCCTAAAAAAAGCCATTCAGGTGTTCTCGCGGAGGGAGTCGTGAGCCGCTACCGGTTCATCGCCGAACAGCGGACAGTATATCCCCTACGTCGGCTGTGTGCGGTGCTCAAAGTGTCAGTGAGCGGGTTCTACGACTGGCTGAAGCGGAAACCAAGTCCCCGTGCACAAGCCAACCAGGAGCTAAGCGTGCGGATCCGGGCCATTCATGAGGCGAGCCGACAGACTTATGGCGTGCTGCGTGTTCAGGCGGAGCTACGGGCACAAGGTGAACGGGTGGGCAAGCAGCGGATTGCGCGGCTGATGCGCGAGACGGGTTTATTGACCAAAGGGCGGCGGCGCTTCAAGACGACCACCCGGCGGGACGAGACACACCGACGTGCACCGAACGTGCTGGCGGGCGATTTTACGGCCAGGCGACCCAACGAAAAGTGGTTGTCGGATATCACCTACATCCCGACACACGAGGGATGGCTGTATCTGGCAGGCATTCAGGACGTGTTTTCGCGGCGGATTGTCGGCTGGTCAATGAGTGAGCGCCAGACCAAAACACTGGTCTGTGACGCGTGGAAGCTGGCGGTGGGGCAGCGCGGCACGCCCGGCTTGCATCACTCTGACCAGGGCAGCCAGTACACCAGCGACGACTATCTGCGCCTGCTGGAGAACGACCAGGTGACCCTCAGCATGAGTGACGTCGGGCGCTGCTATGACAACGCCATGCAGGAGAGCTTCTGGGGAACGCTGAAGACCGAGTGCGCCGACCGTCCGTTTCCGACCCGCGCGGCAGCACGCGCAGCGATCTTCGAGTACATCGAGGTATGGTACAACCGTCAGCGGCGGCACTCAGCCTTGGGCTATCTCAGCCCTGCTGAGTTCGAGCAACTCGCTTGCCCCTGACATTCTTGCCGTCCGTTGAATCGGGGTTAGGTCAAACAGATACCGGCCTGTCGGTGAAACGCCTCTACCTGGCACCGCATTTTGCAGGCGTCTTGTGTGCCGATTGGACGCTGCCCGCTGACGAGCGCTTTTTGCCGCTGGTGCAGCTCACAGGCTGGAAGCCAGAAGGGGATGTGCCTTTTTCTATTCCGGTTCAGTATCGACGCGGCAGCGGGCGGCGCAGCGCAGCGCTAATCCCCTCCGGGACATGGGTGCTGCCCTATAACGATGCCCATTACCAGCTTTACCGGCGGGTACAGTTGACCATCCACATTCTCTGTGAACAGATCACTGAGGCTCCAAGCGACAGCCGGACACTGCGAATGCTTGCCCGCTGGGCGATGTAAGACAGCGTTTCAGCACATTGAGGCGCTTTTGTTTCGAACGGATACCAACAGGAGAAATGGTTTGATGAACACAATTGATACCGTCACGCAGCACGCACTCAACCGCTACAACCGCCTGTTCGACAACGAACAGTACAGCGCTATCGCCGTTATGCTTGCTGCTGATCTTCGCATTGATCGTGAAAGCGGTCGTGTTTCCGATATGATGAACGCGATCACCGATGTGGCTTTGAGTCTCAATGGACATCCGCACTATGAGACGGCCTGGCTCAGGCTGGCGACCCTCTGCGGGCAGAATGCCGTTTCCATCCCGATGATGGATTCGATTTACGATTATCTGCTGATCTATCAGCAGGTGGGGGATACCCGCGCTGAGGATTTTGAACTCACCGCCAAAGCTCTGCTGAAGGCATATGAAACGCTGGATACGCTCAGAGCGGCGGTGTCCTGCGCCAACGGCGTGCATGGCTGGCGCGGACGCATGGCCTATGACTTGCTGGCCGCGTCCGACTATCTCGTGAAGGCGGCGGTGCAGCTACTGCTGCACGGCAATGAGCATTACATCCGCGAGAAACTTCAATCCGGACTGCATCGGATCACTGGCGCGTTCCATGAAGGCATCCGACACAGCGAACAGCCTGCGCTCTACAACTTCAAGTCCATCTGCTTCCCCGACGAACGCGACCGCTGATCGCCCCTTCTACCGATGTTTCCAGCCCAGAAATGCCCATTCCTCGCTGCCTGAGCCTTTCTCTCGCGCAATGCAGGACAGATAGCGGCATCTGCTGGCTTCGACTGTGTCATGCCTGCCCATGCCTGCGCTGCCGATCCGCCTGGTTACTGCACTCCACCTGACCACAGCGCCGCTCATCCGCTGTTCCTGTGCGGTCTAGCTCCAGATTGCTTTCTCGTGTTCGTCGCGCTGACCTGCTGCCGAGCCGTGACTATGCTCACCTGACACATGTCAGGACGACTGCCGCTTGTGTCATCTGCTGTCTGGCACACCATCGCTTCCTCCGCTGCGTGCTTTGTCCATCCGACCCCGTGCGTACCGATTTGTCTCTGACCATGCTAGCAGGCGCAGCAGCAGGTCAACCCCGCATGCGGGGTCGCTTTCGGCGTTTTCTCCTGGCTTGCGCCGCTGCGCTCACCGAAAACGCCGAGCGCCTTTCAGGTGACCCGCTGCTCTGGTGCGCCTGCTTTTGTCTGGTCAGAAATCGGCACAGGGCCGATGGATAGCACAAGCGCGTCAGCGCGGAGGAAAATACAATGGGTACCAGCGTCAACATGCAGATTACCGGCTTTGTGGGCAGCGATCCGCAGGTGCGTCAGGTGGGTGAACAGAGCGTCGCGGCGTTTTCGGTGGCCGTCAGCCGCAAGAACCGCGCCGGCGAGAAACAGACCCTCTGGGTGCGCGTCAACTGCTGGAACAAGCTGTCGGATGTGGCGGCGCAGTACGTGCGCAAGGGATCGCTGGTGCAGGTGACGGCGGAATGGCTGCGTCTGAGCGCCTGGACGGATCAGGGCGGCACGCCGCAACCGAGCCTCGACATCGATGCCAACCGCCTCGTCCTGCTGGATCGCGCCGAGAATGGCGACAGCCACGACACCCCGGAAGAGCAAATCCCCTTCTGACCTCGCAATTCTCCCCGACTGAGGCGGTGCTTGTACGAGCATCGCCTCTTTTTTGGCAACTCCCTCACTCTTGTCCTATTTCCAACCAACCTTGTGATCCGACCGACCGTGCGCTCTGCGCCGATAGGTGCATCGCGGATGCGCTATCGCCGATGGCGCTGCCTCGCAGCAGCGCCGCGTCCTGCGGACGCCGAACCCATCTCAGCCAAATGGTTGTCCGTCGGACACGTTTGTCGCTGATCACAGGTCACAACAGCGCGTGAGCGTGTCTGACTGGCTGAGATGGGTCGACATTTTTAAAGTGTCAACTATCTGAAGGCATTTTCATCAAACCTCATGGTGTTTTCTACCTTACCACAAATATCATTGACCATGCCTACGCTTTGCGACCCTCCACCCATCGGGTGTATAGTCCGTCGCTTTAGCGTCGCCTCGCAGCGGCGCTGTCATCCCTACAGGATGACCGAACCCATCTCAGCATAAACGGTTGTCCGTTGGACATGTTTGTCGCTGATCACAGGTCATGCCAGCGCGAAAGCGTGCATGACAGGCTGAGATGGGTCGCGAGCTAAAACATAGCTCGCTCCTCAAGCCGGAGGGGCTGGTGCGCCACGCCCACGTGACGCACCGCTGACCAGGCCACTGCGTGCTGGTCAGCATGTCAGCGCGGTTAACCACGCTGACCGAACGCACCCACGGTGCGTTCCTGAGCCGGCAACACAGCCCAATATCGCCGGGCAGCACCGCGAATACCGGTTTTTTGCCACGATACGACCTTTTTGTGACCTCACCCGAAACGCGCTCCGACCCGCTGGTGAGGCTGTTCACCGTGATGACATGTACACTGTCAGTGGCCGCTCAGCTGCAGCGCGCCTACCCTGGATAGAAACATATCTCAGGGGGGATAGTGAAGACCTTACGCATGTTGGTCCTGGTGGCCGCACTGCTCCTGGCCGCTGGTATCGTTCAAGGACAGGATGACACCACCTGTCCGGTAATCGTGCAGTCGGCGCTTGACCTGGCCGGAGATGCCTGCGGCGCGACTGGGCGCAATGAAATCTGCTATGGCAATGTGAACCTGCAAGCCGACCCCCAGGACGGGGTTGATTCCCTGGCGCTGGATAATCCCGGCGACATCGAAGATGTGGCAGCGATCCGCCGCGTGCAGCTCAGTTCGATGAATACCGCCGTGTCCGAATGGGGCATTGCCCTGATGCGCTTACAGGCCAATCTACCCGACGCGCTGCCCGGACAGAATGTGCTCTTTGTCCTGTTCGGGGATGTTGCGATAGAAAGCGCCGTACCGACCAACGCTGAGCCGCTGACCGAGACAGTTCGTGCCACCAGCGGCGTGAATCTGCGCCAGGGGCCGTCCACAAGTACAGCAGTCGTCGGCGGGCTGGCAGCCGGCCCGAACCGGGGTTTCAGAGCGCAGTACGAAGCCGTTTCCTGACCCTGTCCGCGTCATAACCGAACGTGAACATGGCCCCGGCCTGAAAATATTTTCAAGCTATGCTCAGCGCTTGACCACCGCCAGCAGCGCCTCGGCCTCGTCTGGGTCCACGCGGCCTGTATCGCGCAGGAAGCGGATGAAGCGCTTGAAGCTCACTGAGTTGACGGCGTTCTGCGCATCGTAGTCGGCCAGCAGGGCAGGGGTGGCGTCCAGCAGGAACACCGGCGGCGTTTGCTCCAGCAGCCTATCGGCGAAAGCCGTGATAGAGCCGAGATGCTCGTCAACCTTCTTTGGGCTTAACCCGGGCTTCTGTAGCTCGCGCTTGAGCGCGGTCAGGACTTTCTTATTCCCGGCGCGTACGGTGCCCACCGAGGCTATCTCCGGGGCCGGTAGCTGTGTGATGATCCCGCCGCGCTCCTTAAGTAGACCATCCGGCGGGGTGATGCTGGTCTCGGCAATCAGGCTTTCTAGGCGGGCGCGGATGGCGGCGGCGTCGGGCACAGTGGGTCTTACTGCATATCCTTGTTCTGTGCTTACACAATGAATTAAGGACTGATCCCCACCTTTGACGTACCGGTACTGTAATTCTGGGGCGGTACGGGAGTCGCGCTGCGGGATAATGGAAGTGGGAGAGACACAGCGGGGAGCCATCTGATGTCGAGGAAGACCGTCCGCCGCAGCATCACCATGACGCAGGAGATGCGTGACCGGCTGGCGCTGCTGGTCAGCAAACAGCCGCGCGACACCACCGAAGCTGACCTCATCCGCGAGGCGGTGCGCCTGTATCTGGACAACCAGGAAGACATCATCGGCAGCCGTAAGCACTTCCAGAAGTCGTTTCAGGATCGCATTGACCGGCTGGAAGCGGCGCTGACCTTCCACCTCAACGTCGTCCTCTATCTGCTGGCGGCGCTCGACCCGGAGCGCGGCGCGGAGCGTATTGCCGAGGCGATCATCGCCGCCCGGCGCGATGGTGACACGCTGCTGGCGCAGATTGCCGCCGTGCGCGAGCTGAAGACGCCTGAGCGGTGAGCAAGGCCATCATCGTCGTAGACTTTGCCTACAAGGGCACGCAGCGCCGGGGGCGCGGCACCGGTTACAAGGGGCTGAGTTCTACGCTCAAGTATCTGCAATATCGGGACAAAGTGCAGAACCAGCTTGCCGCAAGCCGGGACTATGAGCGCTGGCAGGATCGGGGGATGGGCGTCCACTGGCGCGATATCCTCAAGCGCAGCGACGCGCTCCAGAGCAAGCACGTGCTGGCGTGGACGTGGGTGATCTCGCCCGCGCCCGACCTGATGGCGCTCGTGCCGGGAGATCAGCGGCGCGAGCTGGTGTGCAACCTGACCGAGCGCATCGTCGAGGATTACTACCAGGCGCGCGGTTTCGACGTCGCCGAGTACGCCTACATCCTGCATGACCGCGAGACCGACGAGGCCGGGATGCAGCAGCTGCACACGCACGTTGTGCTGCCGGGAACTGCGCCGCTGCCCGGTGCGGATCGGGCAGCGGTGTACAACAACAAGGAACGCGGACACGACGCGCTCTTCCGCGACATCGCCAGCCAGCATTTCAGCGCGGCGCTGGATGACATCGCTGGCCCGGAGTGGCGGCGGCTGCGCGAAGATGCGCCACAGATCGAGCCGGAGCCGCCTGACATGAACGACCTGGACGCCTGGTTCGGGCGGCGGTGAGGGGAGGGGTTACATGGTGCGGCTGAAAAGGCACGCGCTGCTGGGCGGGTTCTGCCTGGTGACGCTCATCCTCGTCGGGGCGGCTGTCGGGAGGCTGGCCGGGTTGGGGGTGTGGGAGGCGCTCTACGTGTGCGCGCTGGCTACCGCGCTGCTGGCGACGGCAGAGTATCGTTTCGCTTACTACACGGAGACGGGCTGACACATGCTCTACTGGCTCTTCACCGAAGGCCGGGTGGTGCTCGGTGGCCTGATCGCACCGCTGCTATGCCTGTCGCTGATGGCACCGGTGGCGGTGGCGGCGCTGCTGGGAGCGGGCATCCAGCGCACGAGCGATGGGACAGCCCTCAGCGGCTGGAAACGCGGTGTGCGGCTGGTCGCGCACGGGATCGTCATCCTGGGCGTGACCGCCGTCTACCTGACACTGATGAGCGAGCTGGCGATCCAACCTATGCGCGGACGGCAGTCGAACAGCGCCCTGGCGCAGTTCATCACCGGCGCGCCGCCCGGTGTGAATGCCACCCGACTGCTGCTCTTTGGTGTCCTGCTGGCAGTGCTGGTGTTCATGGTGACGCTCGGCCTGCACAGCGGCATCCGCAGCGGCGGCTGGCTGCGCGAACGGGTGGACCGGCTGCGGACGCCGCAGGTGAAGCGCGGTGCGCTGGGGTCATCACACTTCTGCACACTGCGCGAGTACCGCCGCTTCCGCCGCGCTGACCCCGACGGGCTGGCGCTGCTGGGCGCGTTCTGGGGCGAGAACCGGCGGCGGCTCGACCTGGGGAGTGGGCGTTTCGCCCTGAGCGGCGAGGACATCGCGCGCGGCATCCTGACGCTGGGCGGTCCCGGTTCGGGCAAGACGCAGGGCATCATCCTGCCTGCCATCGCCGACCGGATGCTGGCCGGGCATTCGCTGATCGTGGCCGACCCACAGGGGGAGATCACCGGGCATGTGCTGCAGATCGCTTCCGCGATGCGCCATCTGGTCGTCGTGCACGACCCGACCGCGATCACCGGCCCGCGCTACAACCTGGCCGAAGGGATTGACAACGTGTCGGATGCCCGCGCCATCGCTGATGTGCTCGTGCCGTCAGCGCAGGGTGACAACCGCTTTTGGACGGACAGTGCCACCGCGCTGCTGGCGGCCAGCCTGATCCGCTTCGACAACCTGGGCGACATCTACAACGCCATGAACGATCTGAAGGCGCTGGCGCGCACGCTGGCGGCGAAGAAGGATGATGCAGCGCTGCTGGCCAACAGCTTCATCGCCTCGGTGGGATCGGACGGCAAGGTCGCCTCCAACGTGGTGGCGACGCTGGCGACGGCGCTCACCGGCTGGGCCTCCACCGAAGTGCGCGCCAACACCGCCGCCTCGGACTTCGACGCGGCGCTGATCGTTGAGCAGCCCACCGTCGTCGTGCTGACCTGCCCCGGCAGGATGCGTGCCGTCTACGCTTCGTATCTGGGCGCGACGCTACGCAAACTCATGCTCGACCTGGATACCATCGGCGAGCGCAATCGCGGCCCGCTGCCCGTGCCCGTCGGCGTGATCCTGGACGAGTTCCCGACGCTGGGCAGGCTCGACAGCCTGGTGGCCGATGTCAATCTGGTGCGCAAGCGGCGCATCTCGATCCTGATCGGCGCGCAGACCAAGGGGCAGTTCCACTTGATCTACGGCAGCGAGGGCACGCAGGCGCTGTTCACCGGCCTGGCGACGCAGGTGATCTACGGCGGCTGCGACGCCGACACCGCCGAGTTCTACAGCAAGGCCAGCGGCACGGCCACCACCGACGCCAATTGCGATGACCCGAACAGCCATCTGCGCCAGCGTCCGCTGCTGACGGTGGACGAGGTGGTGACGCCGCAGGCAGGCAATTGCACCATCTTCGCGCGTTATGTCGAGGCGGGGTTTGCCACGCAGGTGGTGCTCCACGCGCGGCTGACGCGCTTCTACGAGCGCGAGGACTGGCGGCGGCGGCGGCAGGCCAGCGCGGACAGCCAGCCGCTGCTGCTGGCGCGCGGCGTGTCGGTGGACGCACGTCCGGCTGACCCGCCCGTGAACGAACCGCCGCCGCTCCTCGACCGGGCGGCAGCGGCGGTGATGGCGAAGATCGCTGCCGAGGCGCAGGCGCAGGCTGGGGACGGTGTGCGGCTGGCGGCGCTGGACGCGCTGCGCGTCCAGCGTCAGGCGCTGCTAGCGAACATGGAGGTGACGCCATGACGCTGACGAAGAACCGGATGGTGCGCGAGATTGGGCGGCGCACCCGCTTGAAGAACCGCGATGTACAGTTGGTGCTGGAAACGCTGGTCGATGTGTGGACGGAGGAACTCGTCGCTGGTGGCAGGATCGAGCTGGAGAATTTTCTTGTGCTAGAAACTCAGACCATTGACCGGGGCGAACAGCGCGGAACGCTCACCACTGGCGAAGCCCCGCGCATCATCCAGCGAGTGACGTTACGGGTGAGCAAGAAGTTGCGCCGTGAACTCACAGATGCTTAAATAAATCACAAAGCTGTATTCATTATGTAGATAGCTGATCAGGACAAAGTACATGCGATTTACACCCTTCGACCGGATGTGGGAACAAATCCAAGTTGAATATGAAAACTCAGAAGTCGCCTACTTCAACTCGTTGATGTACCTTGGTGAGATGCTCACGAAACTGGTGGCTGCCGGTATGGTAGCTGCTGTTGATGATACTAGAGAGCGCCAGCAGTACAGATTGAAACACCAACTGGTTCGTGCCGATGGCGTCGGCGATTGGGCAAGAGCTATCGATGAAGTGCTGTCAGGTGTCCCTGCGCAATATCTGATCTCACATATCACCGGGCAAGGAAATGAAGCCAATCAACTAACACAGAGAAGCAAATCCGGCGAATGGCAGTATGAGAGTGTCGTGCTCCTAGACAACTGTCTCAAGCAGGTCGAACCTAATAGCGAAAAACTGCCAACAAGAGTCTCTGGACGTATCTGGTTCAGGATCTTCGCAGAACTTAGAAACAAAGCTCGTGCACATGGCGCTCCGTCTGGAAGACAACTAGCTCAGTTATGTGAAGATTTACATGGGTCAATCCAGCTTATTCAGGATAATTTTCTGTTATTTCAGAGGGGATGGGCTTACCTAAGCCCCACACTAAGACGCAAATATCACATCATTCGTTGGACGGAAAGCGCCTCATCACTCGACTTTCTAAAAACGCGAGAAGGTATGGACTACACCTATCCTGAAGGGGTGTACATCCACTTTGGCAATAACGGCGATCCGGGGTCATTACGACGTGTTGATATGGTCTTTTTTGATCCGAATACCAAGGATGTTTTTCTACCTAATGGTGGTTTCACTAGTAAGCGGTTTGAGGTGCTGTGTTACTCGACAAACAATAAACGTTATGAGGATGCTATACCATATCTGAACCCGATCACAAAGCTTCCACTAAGTGAAACACAAGGGCTTGCGGAAATGCAGCAGCACGGTGAAGGCGGCAACACTATTGCCAATCTTCTGACCTAACCCCGATTCAACGGACGGCAAGAATGTCAGGGGCAAGCGAGTTGCTCGAACTCAGCAGGGCTGAGATAGCCCAAGGCTGAGTGCCGCCGCTGACGGTTGTACCATACCTCGATGTACTCGAAGATCGCTGCGCGTGCTGCCGCGCGGGTCGGAAACGGACGGTCGGCGCACTCGGTCTTCAGCGTTCCCCAGAAGCTCTCCTGCATGGCGTTGTCATAGCAGCGCCCGACGTCACTCATGCTGAGGGTCACCTGGTCGTTCTCCAGCAGGCGCAGATAGTCGTCGCTGGTGTACTGGCTGCCCTGGTCAGAGTGATGCAAGCCGGGCGTGCCGCGCTGCCCCACCGCCAGCTTCCACGCGTCACAGACCAGTGTTTTGGTCTGGCGCTCACTCATTGACCAGCCGACAATCCGCCGCGAAAACACGTCCTGAATGCCTGCCAGATACAGCCATCCCTCGTGTGTCGGGATGTAGGTGATATCCGACAACCACTTTTCGTTGGGTCGCCTGGCCGTAAAATCGCCCGCCAGCACGTTCGGTGCACGTCGGTGTGTCTCGTCCCGCCGGGTGGTCGTCTTGAAGCGCCGCCGCCCTTTGGTCAATAAACCCGTCTCGCGCATCAGCCGCGCAATCCGCTGCTTGCCCACCCGTTCACCTTGTGCCCGTAGCTCCGCCTGAACACGCAGCACGCCATAAGTCTGTCGGCTCGCCTCATGAATGGCCCGGATCCGCACGCTTAGCTCCTGGTTGGCTTGTGCACGGGGACTTGGTTTCCGCTTCAGCCAGTCGTAGAACCCGCTCACTGACACTTTGAGCACCGCACACAGCCGACGTAGGGGATATACTGTCCGCTGTTCGGCGATGAACCGGTAGCGGCTCACGACTCCCTCCGCGAGAACACCTGAATGGCTTTTTTTAGGATATCCCGCTCCTGCTTGACGATCTCCAGCTCGCGCTTCAACCGCCGCAGTTCCGCTTGCTCCGCCCGCGCTTCGCTCGGTTCCAGCCGTTCGTCCTGCACCCGGTAGCGCTGCTGCCACTTGTAGATCAGTCCTGGCGTCAGATCCAGGTCGCGTTCGATCTGCGCAATCGTCCGCGTCTTCTCCGCCACCATCGCCAATACGTCCCGCTTGAACTCCTCGGTGTACTTCTTGTAGCGTCCCATCGTCCTCTCCTTACGCTCAGTCTAACGGACATTTTCTCCGTCCGCTAAACTGGGGTAAGGTCATTCCGCTACGCCAAAAAGGTTTCCCGCACTCCGCCAGAGAACAGTCTTACTAGGGAACTCGTAGAAGACAACCAACATAGAATCATCACGCTTATTGGGAGGGGAGGCATTGGCAAGACATGGCTGGCCCTAGAGGTGTTGAACCGTTTAGCAGAGGAAGAAAAGTTTGACGCCATTCTCTGGTTTAGCGCACGCGACATTGATCTTCTTCCTGATGGCGCAAAGCAAGTACAACCACACATTCTCACCGAACGGGATATTGCGGAGGAATTCGCTCGTCTGATTGCGCCTTACCTGTTGAGCTATGAAGCTATACATGCGGAAGGCTTCAATGCTATTGAGTTTTTACGGAGCAACATGGGTAAATCCGACCTTGGCAAGATTCTTTTTGTCTTCGACAATTTTGAGACGGTAAAGAGTCCTGTAGAGCTGTATTACTGGATCGACAACTACCTGCGTTTGCCAAACAAAGCGCTCATCACTACACGCTTCAGAGAGTTTAAAGGGGACTACCCGGTTGAGCTGTTCGGTATGTCTCCAGATGAATGCAGAACACTAATTGATGTTACAGCTGGACAACTCGGCATTGGACATTTACTGTCACCTGAGTACGTAGAAGCTCTCTATACCGAATCAGATGGGCACCCATACATTATCAAGATTCTAATGGGAGAGATTAGAAAAGCTGGGCGTCTTCAGAATATTGATAGGATCATTTCCAGCAGAGATGATATGCTGGATGCGCTATTTGAACGTACTTACTCTCGTCTTTCATTGGCGGCTCAACGTGTTTTTCTAACGTTATGCAACTGGAAATCTCTCGTTGCTCAAACTGCAATAGAAGCGGTATTGCTGAGGCCAACGAATGAACAAATGGAGG
Organism: Anaerolineae bacterium; assembly: GCA_048499435.1. Classification (GTDB taxonomy): domain Bacteria; phylum Chloroflexota; class Anaerolineae; order Aggregatilineales; family Phototrophicaceae; genus DAOTWC01. Next base: position 462,017 of record JASNZW010000001.1, on the reverse strand, counting down.
TATCTCAAGCTATAGAAGATCTTAGCAACAGCTCCCTCATCGAAAAAACTGTATCGACTACGGACGATGAGACCTTTCTGGCAGTTCCGCTTGTTGCTATGCAGTTTGGTCAAAGAAAACTGTCGGTTAGTCGTATGCAAATGGCGATACAGGCGGATACTGAACTACTAAGGTTTTTTGGAGCCACGCAGGAGTCAGACATTAGACATGGTATTGAACCGCGCATCCGGCGGCTATTTCGAGAAATTGAACAGCGTGTTTTAAGCGGCAAAGATGATATCGAGCAATTCATTCATATACTTGAGTTCATAGCAAAGAGATACGCTTATGTCTGGCGGCTCTTGGCAAATCTTTACATACAAGCTGGACAAGCTGATCAGGGCGAGGAAATGCTGAAGCGATATTTAGAGTTTTCAGATGACCCTGAAGGCAGAAAGCTTGTTTGGCAGCGATTGACTCAGCTTTATTCAGTCCATAGTCGCTACAGTGATGAATTGTTTGCGCACATTCAGCTTGCACAGACACAAAACATTGAGTATGAGGTTATCAGCAACGCTGTGAATCGATTTAACAGCATCGTTCGTCAACCAGGATTTTATTTTGATGAAGGTGAGAAAAATCAGATTATTAACACACTTATTGATTTGATGGAGAACCGCTTGGATGAGGCAGACGCTACAGACTGCTCCCGACTTGGATGGCTCTACATGCATCGCAATCAGACGGATAAAGCGATGGAGGTTGTGATGCGCGGATTAGATATTGAAACTGAAAACGAATACTGCATCAAGTTGATGCAGAAGCTTCAAGGCGGCTGAGCAGATAAAATAAAGTGTATAGTTAACCTTCTCTCTTGACAAATAGGTGTACACTTAAAGACAACAGGGAGAGAAGCGATGAAAGCAGAAGACAAGATCGCCCGTCAGCGGCTGAGTGTGTTGCAACTGGCGGAGACGCTGGGCAACGTGAGTGCCGCTTGCCGTCAGCGCGGCATGACGCGCACACAGTTCTACGAGTATAAGAAGCGTTTCCAGACATTCGGGTTCGAAGGCCTCAAAGACCTGCCGCCGATCCACAAGACGCATCCGCAGACCACACCACCAGCGGTGGTGGCGCGTATTCTGGAACTGGCGCTGACGCATCCCAGCAAGGGCTGCAAATACGTCAGTGACCTGCTCAGACTGGAGGGGCGTTACGTGAGCGGCCCAACAGTGCAGTCTATCCTGGACAAACACGAACTGGGCACGCGCTTCCAGCGACTGCTCAGGCTGGAGGAGCAGCATCTGGAGGCGGGAATCGAACTCGTGCCTGAACAGATCCAGGCCATCGAGAAAGCCAACCCGGTCTTCCGTGAGCGCCATGTGGAGAGTGCGCGTCCGGGCGAGCTGCTGAGCGCCGATACCTTCCTGGTGGGGCACTTCAAGGGCATCGGCAAGGTGTATCTGCACGCGGTCGTGGATACCTACGGCAGCTACGGCTTCGGCTTCCTGCACACCTCCAAACAGCCACAAGCGGCAGCAGCGCTGCTGCACAACGATGTGCTGCCCTTCTATGCCGATCACAACCTGACCGTGCAGGCTGTGCTGACCGATAACGGGCGCGAGTTCTGCGGCACCGACACCCACCCCTATGAACTGTATCTGGCCTTGAACGACATCGAGCATCGCCGCACCCGAGTCCGCACGCCCAGGACCAATGGGTTTGTGGAACGCTTTCAGCGCACGGTGCTGGAGGCGTTCTTTGTGCAAACCCTGCGCACCACCTTCTATGAGACGGTCGAGGCCTTGCAGGCCGATCTCGACACCTGGCTGCGGTTCTACAATATCGAGCGTCCCCATCAGGGCTATCGCAACATGGGCAGACGGCCTTATGACACCGTTCAACTATACCTGCAATCTGTAACTATAGAAGGTTAACCATACAACGTTCGGGGTCAATCACCCCGGCGGACACGCCCTGATCTTCGACCAGTTGCATCGCACCTTCAAGTTGACCTTGTTCCAGCAGGTCGTTGGCGCGTACCGCCGCCTCCCGTGCCATCTCCCAATCCGGTTGAGGGATCACCAGTCGTGCGTAGGCATCTTCGCCCCAGGTCTTCATGACATCGAGGAATGACTCACCGCTAGCGGAAACTGCCCCGACACTGTACTCCGGTCCGGCTAACTCACGCTCGCGGTTGGTGGTGAATGGGTCTGGCGGAGCGTCGGGCGCGAAGAAGACGCGCGGGTCAGACCGCTGCGTATCGAGATAGCCGCCTGCCACCGCTTCACGTTCAGCGCGGTTCATGGCCGCCTCGACACCCTGCCGCGCCAGCACTTCCTCCAGTGCCTCGACATCGCCGCGTGCGTCGTCCCAGGCAGCGTACTCGGTGACGGTGAAGGTGTCGAAGCGGCGTTCGCTCCCGTCCATCCACGTCTTGACAGCTTCCAGTGCGGGCCGCTCCTGCGGGCCAATGCCGTAGCCGAAGTAGTAGTCGGGACGCGGATCGAGCGCGGGCAGGTCGTGCGGGTCGGGGAAAGCGTGCCCGTAACTGTCGGCCACGTCGTGGGCAAACTGCTGTGCCATGAAGAGGTCGCCTTTCTCCAGATACAGCGCCAGCCCCGGCAGCGCCCAGGCCGAACCGGAACCGTCGTCCGGCAGCGGCATGACTGGATACGAATCGTGGCGGAACGAACCGTCGCCCGCCTCCAGCGCGCGGAAGTAGCGAAGTTCATAGGGGCTGATGTCGGTCTCCGCCGTCTCCACGATGGCGAACCAGTGGGCGGTTCCGCCGCCGTCCACATGCGAGGGCCAATCCCGCCCGGCAGTATCGCGGATGGTGTCGGCGGCGTCGCGCGTGAAAGGCAGATTGCCCAGCGGCTCGCCCGGCAGATCGGGCAGCGGCAGCTCGCCTGCCAGCCACTCGCGTTCGGCATCGTCAGCGACCCGCTCGACATCCTCCAACATACCCGCCGCCAGCTGCTCAGACTGTAGGCCGCCGTCTCCATCGAGCAGCAGCAGATGGGCGGCGGCGCGCGTCCCGGTCTCGGCGTCGGGCGGGTAGATGACGAACAGGTAGCGCCCGTCGTAGAGCACCGGCTCGTGCCGGACTCGCTCGGCTGCGTCGCCCAGCCCGGCCAGCCCATCGGCGATGAGGGTTTTCTCCAGTGCGCGGCGGTCAGCCTCAGCCTCGTCATGGGCGTCGTACTCGGCCAGCGTCAGCCGCTGCTCGATGTCCTCGCCGAAGCGCCCGCTGAGCGCGCGCACCAGGTCCATATCGTAGTGGGGATGGTCCTCGTCGCGCCGGTCACGCATAACATCGAGGCTGTAGCGCGCGCCGTCGTCGCCGAGATGGATGAAGGGGGTGTCAGCCACCGTCGTCTGCCTTTCGCCACAGCCGGATGGGGATGGGCGCGCCGCCCCGCGCCGGGGTGAAGCAGCCGGCAGGCGGGAAGGCGTCGCGGGCGGCCAGCGTCAGCGCGGCGCGCAGGGCGCGGCGCAGGCTGTCGGGCCGGTTGAGGCCGTAGTGGTCGCAGAGGGCGGCCAGCGCCGCCTGATCGCCAACCGTCAGGCGGATGGTGAAACGCAGGTCGTCGCTCACAGCGCCACCTCCCACGTCTCGCGGGTGTAGTCAGCGATGTCGCGGGCGGTGTCACGCTCCAGCGGCAGACCGCGTGCCGTCTCCCAGAAGGCGCGCTGATCGCTGGCCAGTGCCATGCCCTCGGCGGTGTCGAAGACCTGCTCGATGCCGCCTTTCTGCGCCACCAGAATGAGGTGCTCGGCGGCGGTGTACGTCTTGTCCCAGTCGCCAGGGACGCAGGGAGCGAGCTGCGCCTCGAGTTCACCGGTGTCGGGATGGCGCCCCAGCGACAGGATGGACGTGACACAGTTGTCGCGGTCATCCTTGTCCGGCTGGAAGACGCCGATCCAGTAGGCAGTGCCGGTCTCCGGGTCGTAGAAGGGCGGCGGGTCTTTGGTCGGATCGAAGCCCACGGCCTGTACGCCGATGACGCTCAGCGCCTGAAATGCCGCCTGATCGTCAAACGGCGCGGTTTCGATCTCCGGCTCGGCGATCACGCCGCCCAGCTCGATGGCCAGCCGCAGCAGCGGGTCGTGCGCCGGTTCCGGCGGATCGTCGGCCAGCGCCGGGTCGAAGGCCTCCAGGTCGCGCAGGTGGTCGTAGGCGACGTATTCTGCCGTTTCGGCACCACGCCAAACGGCGGGTTCGCCATGCAGTGCCAGCGCCTGCCGTTCGGCGAAGCGCGGCACATCCTGTAGCGGCAGCCCCAGATCGTGGATCTGCCCCTGCAGATCATGATAGAAGGCGGTCGCCACGTCCACATCGTCGAAGGCGGCCAGCGGCAGGTAGCTGCCACCCACATCGCCCGTATTCACATTGGCATACACATCCATCGCGCCGATCTCGTAGCGTGTACCATCGTCGGTTTCACGCTCCACGCCAATTAATCGCGCGTCATGCCAGCCCCAGCCTTCATCCGCCGGTTCGAGCTGCTCAATACCCTGCAAGCCGTCCTGCGAGGGCAGTGGCACGTCCGGCAATTGTTGGACATCCTTCGCCACAAAGCGCGCATCGTCCGGCAGCCAGGGGTCATCCGCTGGTATGTAGTCGTAGTCCGGCAGCATGTCGCCGTACAGATCGTCCGGGAACGGATCTTGCGGCATGAAATAGACCTCATCCGGCGGCGGCATCCAGTCATAGTCAATCGGCGGTGGGTCGGGCATGTAACTGCTCATGCGTCTACTCCTGCGCCGGATGCAGGGTCAGTGGTTTCGGCGTATGCCGCGCCCTGACCTGCGAAAGGGCATATTCTGTGGCTTTGCCGACCTGCGGCTGGAAGCCATCCCAGAAGGCGCGCAGCACCTCCAGCCGGGTCGTGTCCCCTGCCGCGATATGGTCTAACTGATTTTCCAGCCGGGCGGTGTAGTCGTAAGCCAGCACATCGGCGAAGTGCGCTGTCAGGAAGTCACACAGCGCAATGCCGTTTTCGGTAGGGACGAGTCGCTTCTGGCTGACCTTGACATAGCCCCTGTCCATCACGGTTTTCACCATGCCCGCATAGGTCGAAGGGCGACCAATGCCGCGCTGCTCCAGCGCCTGCACCAGCGCCGCTTCGGTGTAGCGGGCGGGGGCGCGAGTCTGGTGGTCTTCCACCTGCGGCGCGACCAGGGTAAGAGACTGGTTGTCCTGGAGCGGCGGCAGCGGGCCGGATGCTTCGGCGTCGCGTTCGTCCTCATCTGCTGGTTCCTGGTACACCTTGAGGAAGCCGTCGAACAGCAGCGCACGCCCTTGGGCCCGGAACTCCAGCGGGAAGGGCTGCCCTGGCACACTGCCGGCGTAGATCATCGCACCGGTGACGGCGTAGCGCGCCGGTGACATCTGCGAGGCAATGAACCGCTGCCAGATCAGGGCATACAGCGCTGCGCCGTCACCATCAATGTTTTGCGGCAGACGGTTGACATCTGTCGGGCGGATGGCTTCATGCGCTTCCTGCGCGTTCGCCGTTTTCACGGTGTAAGTGGGTGGCTCAGGCGACAGATAGTCCGCCCCATGCTCACGGGCAATATAATCCCGCGCCGCCGCCTGCGCTTCGGGCGCGACGGACACGCCGTCCGTCCGCATGTAGGTAATCCAGCCCTGCTCGTAAAGCGTCTGTGCCAGCGCCATCGTCCGGTCAGGCGACAGGCCCAGACCCTTCGAGGCGGCCTGCTGCAGCGAGGCGGTGGTGAAGGGTGGCAGCGGACTACGGGCTTTGACGGTCCGCCCCGCTTTGCCCACCCACAGATGGGCGTTGTTGAGCAGCACCGTTAGTTTGTCCAGCGGTGCGCGGCTCCTGAAGGTGCTGTCCGCGCCCTTGACGTGGTGCAGTTTCGCCGAGAATTCGGCACCGTCAGCAGCCAGTCGGAGCGCCAGCGTCCAGTAGGTTTCAGGCGTAAAGGCCTCGATCTCGCGCTCGCGCTCGACCACCATTCGCAGGCAGACACTCTGCACGCGCCCGGCGGAGAACCTGCCATCCAGCGCTTTCGCTGCCAGCGGTGACGCCAGATACCCGACCAGCCGATCTACAATGCGCCGTGCCTGCTGCGCTTCAACCAGGTTAACATCCAGCGCGCGCGGATGGGCCACGGCTTCACACACCGCATCCTGCGTAATGGCGTGGAAGACCGCCCGGTAAACGGGTTTGTCTTTGGGTACATTCGCCAGCTTGAGCAGATGCCAGGCGATGGCCTCACCTTCCCGATCCGGGTCAGTAGCGACGTAGACGGCATCTGCGTTGCGGATGGCTTTGAGCAGTTTCCTGACCACGTTGCCCTTACCCGGCAGCACTTCATACATCGGGCGGAAGTCAGCGGCGACCTCCACCCCCAGTTCAGCTTCGGGCAGGTCGCGGACGTGTCCCAGACACGCCTCCACGCGCCATTCACTTCCCAGAAATCCGGCGATCTTTTTAGACTTCGCCGGAGATTCAACGATGACCAGTTTCATGTATTACTTTCCTCCTTCATCCAGCGCCGGATGGCGGCGCTGCTTTGCAGATGGCGGGTCAGCGTCCGCAGCAGTTGGCGGGCGAACCGACGGCTTCCCAACATCGAGGTGGGCAGCCAACTCGCGCTCACGTAAGACCAGCCAGACCGGCCATTCACGGAAGGCGTGGTAAGCCTCTTCTTCGAGCGCCTGAAACGGATGTGTTTCTCCTGTGCCGCGTTTGGACATTTCATTTCCTTTAGCTTTCAGCTTTCGGTTTTCAGCGGTCAGCTTTTCTCAGCACAGGCTGATAGCTGACCGCTACGTCGTCTGGAAGCGGGCGATCTCCCCCGCCGCCGGACGGTTGTACAGGTACCACAGCCCTTCGTCCTGAATATCCAGGACATAGTGGAAGCGCGGCAGCGCGGCGATAATGTCGCGGTGCTGCTGATTGAGATGCTGGAAGGCGGCATCCTCATGGAAGACATTCATGCCCTGCCGCTGCGAGAAGACCACGCGAATCGGGCAGTTCTCGAACACCAGCCGGGCTTTCCCCTCGAGGAAAATGCTCATCTGCTGATGGAGCAGCAACTCGACAAGACTTGCGACCGTTCGACCTGAGCGACGTCGCCCGCGCATTCGAAAACCGTTCTCTCCCCAAACTTGTTCGTTCTGAAGCCGACTCCCCGTCGTCGGGATCGGCTTCTTCGCATTCAGGAGATATCTCATGAAACAGGAGAATTCGTTGATTTATGTGGTCGAGGCGCTCCCCACCGAGGAACGCTGGCAGGTTAGGCGATGGCAGCAGCCTTCCGCGCTGCTCCCGCTCGGCTTGATCCTGCACACGGTCAGCACGGAAGCGGGAGACGTGGAGCTGCACATGCCTTATGGCGCTTCGCGTGATCGTGACGTGCTACTGTGGGCATTCGCGGAGGTCAAACGGTTGCACCCACTGCCGACTGATCTGGAAAGGCTGAACACACTCCCGCTGGCGGAGCAGTTCCGACTGTCGCTCGATTTGGCGTTGGAATACATCCAGCTTGCTGAGGACGGGCGCGGACACAATGACCGCTCACACTACCTTGCCCGCTGTCTGCGCCAGATCGCCAGTACCCGCCCCAATTCAGTTGGTTCTACAGCCGCGTCCGGCGAAAGTGCGTTGGATCAGGCTGTTATCGATTCAGGAGAGCAAGATGAGTAAGCGGCGAAACACCCTCATTCCGGTCGCGCCGAACGGCGTAACCACCATCGGGCTGGACATCGGCTATGGCGTCGTCAAAGCCGTCACCAGCGAGACTGTCATCACCTTTCCGTCGGTCGCGGGTCATGCCCGTGAGATCAAGTTCCAGCAGGCAGAGATCGCGCAGCGGCATCCGGGTGACCAGATCAGCGACGACGAAGGCATGTGGTTCGTGGGCGATCTGGCATTGGCGCAGCTTCCACCCGGTGAACTGCTCCGACTGCGGGGACGTACCGCCAATGAAGCGACGATGGGTAATGCCTTCCGCCTGCGCTTGGCAAAGGTCGCCATTGGCAAGCTGTTCAACGGGGTGCAGAACCGCGATGCTGTCCACATCCGACTTGCGACGGGGCTCCCGTGTGACCATATGCGCGATGCCGCCGAACTCAAGAAGGCTCTGTTAGGGACACACCTCGTCCAGACCGACTCGGCAGAAGTGATCGCCAATGTCACCGAGGTCATGGTCATGCCGCAGCCTTACGGAACAATTTATTCGCGCACCCTCACCCCGGCGGGTGATCTCAATCCGGCGCACACCTTCATGCGGACGGGCGTGTGTGATGTCGGGACGTACACGGTCGATGTGGCACTGGATGACGACGGCGAGTACATCGACTCGGAGAGCGGGAGCGTGGAGAGCGGCGTGTTCACGGCGCAGGAGCGGATCGCGGAATCGCTCGAACGGGATTATCGCCAGAAGATGCCCTACAAGATCGTCGAGGATGTGCTGCGGACGGGACGGTTCCGCGCCAGCGGCGATCTGGTCGATTACAGCGCTGAGGTTGAGGAAGCCCTCGCACCGCTGCGGAGCGCCACGCTGAACCTGCTCAGCGAGAAGTGGAAGGCGGGGACAACCGTCGATGTGGTTTATCTATCCGGCGGTGGAGCCGAACTGGTGCTGCGCGAGGTGATGTCCGCCTATCCGCAGACGCAGTTGGTACGGCAGGCGCAGATCGCCAACGCGCAGGGCTACCTGAACTACGCCCGGTTCGCGGAGACGGCACGATGAGCGGGTTTTACCAGTTAGACCAGCGGTTTGACGGCGGTAAAACCGGAAAACGAGGGGGGATGAGCAGCAAACGACCGCCCAAACGGGAACACAAGCTGATTGCATTCAAAGCGTTCTTCGATACCGACCGCGACATCTTGGAATGGTGGGAAGGGATGCAGGACGGTGAGCGCAGCGAAGTCATCCGTGAGTTGCTGCGCGGGTATGTACGGGGACTGCCGCTCTATGAAGCGACGCGCCGACCTGCCGTCGCCGTAGACGGGAGTGTCGTGCTGCAACTCAAGGATGATACAGCATGGATACGCGGGGCGTTGAATGAGATGCCCACCTATCTGGAAGAGCTGCTCAGTCGGATCAGTGTCTATACGCCACCTGCCGTGCAGTCAGAACCGAATGCAGCGCAGCCCAAAGACAATCTCTCCGACGATGCTCTGGCGCGGCGGAAGGCAAAGATGGGGAAAGTTGGATGGTGAGAGCGTTCGCCATGCAGCAGCAAAAACCGTTCGACGCCGTCCGCAATGCGGGGGCTGTCCGCTGGGCAGCGTCGGCGTTCCGGTTCGAGGCGGGGGCGCGTTCGCTTGTCGTCGTCCATTGTTTGGACGCGCCCCCTGTGCCTCTCCCGGAACACAGCGAGCTAAAACGCTCGCTGCTCAAGCGCCGCAGGGCTTCGGTGCAGCGCCTCGCGGCGGCAGCACCGGTTCGGCGGTGCGGAGCACCCGCCGAACGTGTAGACGGTACTGGTACCGTCTACACGCCACACCCCGCGCCAATTTCGCGGGTCAACGTGAACCGGTTCGTTTGCGAACCGAAAAAGGAGAAATGATGAACCATCGAGCGGTGGTCAAGCAGGTTGCAGGACGCTTTCCTGACCTGACGCAGCAGCAGATTGCCGAGGTGTTGGACGTTCTGGTCGAGGTGTGGAGCGCGGCGCTGGCGCAGTCCGACGACGTGGCGATCCGCGATTTCGGCAGGCTGACGGTCGAAGTTCAGCACATGCGGAACAGCGGCGCGATTCGGGCACAGATGGGCAGGGGCGCGTCGGAACGGCTGACGCGCCTGTACTTCCGCTTTTACCCGGTCGGCAGGTTGCGCCGTCGGATTGAGGGGCACTTGAAGGAGCGTGCATGAAAAGCAGGGGCAAGAACAAAATTCGCTTCACGGTCGGGTTTACACCCGATCAGGCGAGTAAGCTGGATGAACTCAACCGGACACGCAGCCGGAAAGGCGATACCACCAGTCGTGCCGACCTTGTGCGCGAGGCGGTCGGCTTCTACCTTCAGCACCAGCCCGATCTGGTCGGATCGCGCAAGGCAATCGCCAAAGACCTCGAAGGCAAGATCGACGCGCTTGACGCGAAAGTCGAAGACCTGCGGGTGCAGTTCGCCGCGTTCGTCGAGAGTGTGACACGCCGTCGGACAGGAGGGTAACGGATGGATCGGAAGCAGATGTGCGTCGCCAATGTGCAGTACAAGAAACCGACCGCGAACGAGTCCAAGCGCGCCAAAGGACTGCTGCGCTATCTGACCTACCGCGAGAGCCGCGATGAAGGGGCGCGCTACGCTGCCGGGCGGGAGCGTTGGGAGGATCACGGTATGGGCGGTTCAGTCGCGGAGATCGCGGCGCGCTGTGAGGCATTGCAGAGCCAGCACGTGCTGCTGTTCAGCCTCGTCTACAACGTCAACCCCGATCTGATCGCGATGGTCGCACCGGAGCGGCGGGAGCAGTTCGTCCGCGAACTGACCGTGCAGACGACAGAGGCGTTCTTCGACCAACGCGGCATCGACGGCGGACTCGAATACGCGTTCGTCACGCACCACCGGCAGACGGACGATCCACAGTCACCGGGACGGCACGATCCGCACGCCCACGTTGTGCTGCCCGGAACGTACTACGACGACGGCTTAGGCGAGCGGGTGCCGCTGTATTTCAATCGAAATAAGAAGGTCGATCACATCGCCATGCTCCACGATCTGACCGAGCGGCAGGTTGCCGACCAGATGGATCGCTATGTCGGTCTCGACTGGGAACAGCGTTATGACGCTCTCGAAGCTGCCCGCGTCGCGCAGTTGACAATCACCGAGCAACCTGCTCACGGAGCATTCGAGATAGACGACGAAGTGATCAATTTCTGGGTGGGAGCGCGACGCACCGACGAGAAGATGAGTGCATCGGGATATTACCGCACCGTTGTGGATGGAGGCGTGGAGTTTCGTCCGCTAATCGGCGGGCTAAGGCATGACGAGGCGGAACTACTGGCGCGGCTCTTGCACAGCGAGATCGGCGGCGATTTCGCGGCGCTGCGCCAGCTGGCCGACGGGATCAACGAGATGAGCGGGGCAGAGCGAGAAACGTTCTTCGCCGATGTGCGGCGGTTGGATTTCTCCTTGCCGGAACGTGACCGAACACCGGATTTCGACATCGACTTTTAGCCGAAAAGCACACAGGGGAATGGAGCGCATCCCGTCGCCAAACGTCGCGCTGCAAACCCCTGTGTGTCAACCTGATAGGAATGAACATGAGTATCGCACAAACTGACGCCTCCGGCAACAGACCGGAGTGGCGTGATTTTCTCCGCGCTTTGTACACAGGCGCGTCGGATGACCTGTACTTTGAACTGCGTTGCATCCACCCGACGACCGGGGATGCCCGCTCGTTCTGGAGCAAAGTCGGAGACAAGCGCACGCTGACCAATGCGCTCAATCGTGGAACGGCACTGAACCGCGAGAGCGGCTACGGGTTGTACTTTGCGCCGTGTTTGCGCCGCGATAAACAGGGCAAAGCCGAAGCGGCGGCGCTGCTCCCCGCGCTGTGGGTCGATCTCGACTGTGACAACGATGCAGCGAGACGAGCGGAGGCGATGGCGAAACTGCATGCTTTCAACCCGCCACCTTCAGCGATCATCGACAGTGGCGGCGGCTTGCACGCCTACTGGCTGCTCTCCGAACCAGCGTCCCTTATAGATGAAGCGACTCGGAAACAGGCGGCGGGCATCCTGCGCGGACTGTTCAGCGCGCTCGGTGGCGATCCGCAGTACGTCAAGTCGGTCGCCTCTGTAATGAGACTCGCTGGAAGCATAAACACTAAACCTGAAAGGGGCGGCGTGATCGTGACGCTGGTCGAACTTCACCCGGATCGCCGCTATCCGCTCAGTGATTTCGCCTGGTTGGAAAGCCAGCCGCAGGTGGAGCGGATCGGCGGACTGAACGTCGTCACATTCAATGGGAACGGACATCACCCACTGCCCAAGCGTACCGAAGACTATCTCATATCGGGCGCGCCGGAGCATCATCGCAACAAGGAACTGTTCGCGGCAGCGTGCCAACTGCGCGATGCGGGTCATTCGCAGTCTGAAGCGGAGACACAGCTTGTCCCGCGTTACGTCGCGGATGGATGCAGTGAGCGCGAGGCAGTGGCGACCATCAAGAGCGCCTACAGCCGTCCGCCGCGTGATCCGATAGCGAAGCTCACCGAAGGTATTCCGAGTCCGCGTGATCAGGTGGAGCAGTTGGTCAATCGATATAGTCGGCGTGACGAGCAGGGAACACGTCCGTCAGTAGATGAGATTCGTGCAGCCGTCAAAGCGTGTGCGTCGCTCGATCCGCTGGCTTGGGCGGAAACGCGCAAGCAGCTTCGCGCCATCGCCGGGGATACCTTTCGCGTGCAAGACCTGAATCAGATGTACCAGCAGGCTCGTCGTGAGGCGAATCGCAGCCAAACAGCAGAGTCGCTGTCGGCTGCCGGACGTTATCTGGAAACCGAGACGGGTATCGTCTACGAGAAGATGACCGAGCGCGGGTTAGTTCGGCAGCCCGTCACCGACTGGACAGGGCGCATCGTCGAGTGGATCACCCGTGTTGATGACGACGGGCAGGAAGAACACATCATGCGGACGCAGGTGCAGCACCCGATGCACACCACCACGCTCGACATCCCCGGCGAGTTGTTCGGCGATGCGAACGGTTTCGGGCGTTTTATCACCGGGCGAGCGAGTGGAATCTTCACGGTCTATCCCGCCATGCACCGCCATTTACCTCACGCCATTCAGAGCCTATCGGGGACGATTCCCCGCAAGACGACCTATCGCTTTCTCGGTTGGGCGGAGCATGAGGGACAGCGGGCGTTTCTCACGCCGGGGATGAGCATCAGCGCAGCAGGAGCGCTGACCGAACCGCCGGAAGTCGAACTCGAAAACCGCCTGAGCGGGTATGGCTTGGTCGATGCGTCATGGGAAGATAGCCTCACCGCCTTTAACTCAGCGGTCGCTGTGTTTCCGCCGCACATGGCGAGCGCGCTGACCGCTTTCGCGCTGCTCCCGCTCGTGCAGCGTTTCTTTCCACCCGCCGCTATGCGTCCAGCGCTGCATCTGGTCGGCACGACGGGCAGCGGCAAAAGCGAGATTGCGGCGCTCATGACCAGCTTCTACGGGCAATTCAGCCGAGACACGCCGCCCGCGCAGTGGGGCGATACCGTGAACACCGTCGAAGTCTTGGGCTATGCGCTGGCGGACGCACTGTTCTGGGTCGATGACTGGAAACCATGCTACTCCGACGAAAAGACGTTCACCCGCTTTCTGCACGCCTACTCGCGCGGGATGGGGCGTGGCAGGCTGACCAAAGACTCGAAGGTGCGGCAGGATCGTCCGTGTCGGGGACTGCTGCTTTCGACGGGCGAGACGACCATCGAAGGCGAAGCCTCGATCTTGGCGCGTATGCTCGTCCTCGAAATTCCACCGTGGGAGAAACGCGATCCGGGCGGCAAAAGGCTGGCATTGGCAGAGGCGTATCGGTCGGCGCTCCCCGGTTTCACAGCGCACTTTGCCCGCTGGATCGCGGCGCAGGCGGAGGCGGGCACACTGCAAAGTCATTTGGCGCATGAGTATGAATTGAGCGTCAAAGGCTACCGAGACAAGCTGACGGCGCATCTCGGCAGGCAGGCGAACACCGGGCGCGTGATCGGCAACTGGGCAACGCTCATCACCGTCTACCGACTGCTGCGCCAATTCTTGGAGGAACGGGATGCAGACGACACACTGCCTGCGTGGGAGGACAGCATCGTGCAGACGGCGAAAGCCGTGCAGGAGGAACGTGCTGGTCAAGTGTTTATCGACACACTTGGGCAGCTTCTTGCCAGCGGTGATGTCCGCCTCGTCGATCTGGACAGCAACGAGGAAGTGAAACCCGGTGCGCCGATCATCGGCTATCAGGATCGGCGCTTCATCTATCTGCTGCCGGAAATCTCGCTACGCGAGGTTAAGCCCACGCAGTCGCTCAACTTCACCACCAAATCCATCGGCGACCAACTGCGCGAAGACGGCTGGCTGCTCCCCAATACCACCGACGGGCGGCTGACGATCCAGAAGCGCTTACTCGGAAACAGGGTGTGGGTCTGGTGTCTCAAACGCGAAATGTTCGACGGTGACACCGAGGACAGCGGTGACGCTGAGACGCATAAAACCTATCGAGCCGCTGTTCAAGCATGATTCTTGATCTGATGACTCCGGTGACAGTGATGACATCTCTCCATGCGGGGGGCGTCATTGCTGTCACCATGTCACCACATTTGAAAATGCATTTCGGCACGATTCCGAAAAAACACCCCACCCCCTAAAGCCGCTCACGAGTTGGTGATCTGCACCTGATGACAGCGGTGACAGTGAGGACGGACTACATCGACTAGCTAAATTATTGGGCATGAGTTGCCTATGGCAATCTGATGAACTACATGAAAAGCCGGTTTGACACAGGACGCTGTCCCCCTATAATTTAGATAGGAGTATCCATTGTTCGCTATGCACCTGCTTCAAAGACGTTACTTGAAAGGAAAGGTGCGATAAATCACATATGGGAAAGCATCGCCTTGATGTGCTGCATCTACAATTAAGTGACCTAAGGGCAAGGCAGCGGCGTGGGGAGAAAGTGCAATCCGAGGTTGATAAGATTCTCGCCGAAATTGACGATTTGGAAAAACCTGCGATTCGGGTGAAGTCTCAACTCCCGCCGACCAGTAATAATTCTCGATCTTCAATAGATATGGATGTTGAGGGTGATGTTATAGGCGGCGCTTTTGGAACCAACGCATCTGTACAAGCAGATGTTATTACTAAGACTTATAATCCGCAGAGCTTTTCTAGTACAACACATCGGCATGAGCATTATGGTAGCGCATCGGTCTATGAACCACATCCAGCCCAAGTAGAGGTGATTGCGGGCAACATTGTCGCAGCTTGGTTTCAAAGGGCTTTTAACGCTGCGCCTCAGGGAGTATCGGTCGGACTTGCGACTGTTCTTCCTTTACTCCTTCTATTTTCCCACAACACCACCATTCTCGGCGTCATTGGACTTATTACACTCACCCCCTTGGGTGTGTTTGTACTGTTAAAAACAAGTTTTATGCGGATACCGCGTGAAGCATATCGAGATGATAAATTTCTCTACTACTCTTCGCTAGTAATGAGCGGAACAGGTGTTCTCTCAGTTATTCTTTTCGTGATTGGATACTACCTTGCAATGGCTGTGTTGAGCGCGATGATGGGTGCAGTCCGAGAACAGATATACAGGCGATAATCATGAAAAAAGACACGAATGACAACGCAGATATCCGTGTATCGATAGGCGGAAATGCTACGGGGAACGCTATTGGCAACAATGCCTCGGTGAAGGCGAACGTTATCTCAGGTGGAAGTGTAACTCAAGACGAGCAGATTGCTAAGCTTTTTGAACAAGTACTTGCAGCTGTTAATGCTCGCCCCCCCGACCCAAAAGTTGATAAAGAAGAGATCTTTGAGGCTATCCAAGAGCTTCGAACCGAAGTGCAAAAAGCTGATGCAGTGGATGAAAGCATGATCAAACGCCGCCTGCGTGCAGTTGGGCGTATGGCACCAGACATCCTCGACGTGATAATTGAAACTTTTAAAAGTCCTGCATTGGGTATCGCATCCGTAATCCGTAAAATAGCGCTGCGGATAAAGGAAGAAACACAAAGTTGAAAATTGTGCTTCTTCGGAGTATTTGCGACTAACGCCCGACAGCGACAACCTGCCCGGTTCGTGAAACAAGATAGATAATGTCCCCGTATAATGCTGGTGTGCCAATAATTGGGCGCACAGACTCAGGCAACACGAAGGTTGATGCATCATCATCGGTGGTATTGCCTGCCAACGAGGTGCTTAGGGAGGTAGCAGAGACCACCATATCGTGGACGTTTGCAAACAAAATTGACTGAACATTGCTGTCTGAGCGTCGATAACTTGCGACTGATACAGCACTTTCAGTGACAAGCCAATAGTAAACGTCGCGACCAAACGATGCCGCTACCATGCGATGCAAGTATTTTCCCTCTTGGGGAGGGGATACAATGGTAGTGTCTCCAGATTTCTCTGTATAAACAGGAGCAACAGCGCACGAACTGGCTTGCTGCACATTCTTGATGAGAATACGGCATCCACCCGGCAATTGAGTTGGATATCTACCAATTGGAGTCTCTAGTGAGGCAATTACTCTGTTTGAGCGCACACCATACACGCTGAAATCAAGCTCACTCCAGACAATCTCAGTTTTTTCGCGAACCTTCCCTTCTGAGTCATGATATTTACATCTCATCTCCTTCGTTACAATGAGGGGAATATAGACATGCCCCTCATATGCTGCCCAAGTCACGGGAGGTGTTAGCGAATATGGGATGTCAAATTCTAAAGAATTGCCGTTTTCCATATCAAGAAAGACCATTGATTGTTTACCAAATACAGCTTTTTGGAATAGACAACAACCGTCGGTCAATAGGATATTGACAGGATTCGCACCACCTCCGAAGAAACCACGCATCTCTTTGGTACTTGCTATTTCTGAACCGTTTTGTGAATTGACTAGAAGAACCTGTGAGCCTGTACCCACACACAAGATTGGGTCTTCTAGTGCTAGTGACAAATCTCGACTATCCTTTAGCTGCACACGCCACTTTATTGTTCCAGACAAGATGTCAAGGCAATATAGGACACCTGCTGGATCAGTGATATATATGCTGCTGTTGCCTGCTACTGGCGCACTGATGTCTCTACCATTTAACCCCTGGGTGTGCTGCCAAAGCACCTGCCCTGATGCCGCATCTAGCCCAACTATTGCGCGATTATCCTTGCTGCGTACAACTAAGACACCTTCATAGGCAACAATTGGCGGTTTATAATTTGCAGTTCCCGTAAGCCAAACCACGTTACGTGGCTTTAAATCAAGTGGCATGGGACCAGCATATTTACTCTGATCGGCATTACCTTCTCCGTGAGTCCAGCGAAGATTCAGTGTCTCAGCTATATTGATCCAATCGGACTTAGGGTCGTCAGATTTCAACCTGATCTGAGCTGCTTCGCTAACTGTCCAGTTATCACTAGGGAGCCGCTTCTCTGGCAAATACGCAGTTTCATAGGCAAGAGTAGCGAGGTACTCCAATGAGCGCTCATATTGCCTAAGCTGGTAATGCGTCCCACCAACCACCCGTGCTGCTTCGATTAGGTATGCCAGTGTTTCCTGCATTCGACCATATCGGCTGTGGAACTGTCGTATCTTTTCAATAACTCGCATCCATTCGTGGTTCTTGTAAGCAATGCGAATAACTTCGAGATCAGCTGTTTTCCCTTCTTGAGCGGCTCCAGCAATGCGATAGGTCCGTGATGCAGTCTCAAAATCGCGTACACTCATAGCCGCTTTTGCAGCCATGAGATTAATTTCCTGAGCGAAAGTTGTATTGCCCATCATCTTATAACGAGCGCCAACAACGAAAAGTTGAACTTCCCCGTAGTTGTCCGATGTAATCGTCACTTGACCACGGATCACATCCCCTCGTTTTAAACTTGCACCGTCAACATCTACTGAAAACTGCAAGTCGGAGTTGAGTTTCCCAATGTTTAGCTGGAAGATGGGATTGTCTGTCTTAACGACTATCTTTCCTGGTCGTTTTTTCCACCATCGGATAAACACTGGCACAGATACTTTACCTTGTGGGATCAACCCAAAGTTAATAACTCTTGGAGCTACATCCCAACGCGGTTTCTCAAAATCGGCAATTCTATCAAGTAAGTCGCTTGGACTACGGGGAAGAATTGGAACAGCATATCTGGTCTGCAAAAGATCAAGCGCCTGATACATCAGGCTGTTGATTGGCAATTGAGAACCCGCCCATTTGAAATAGCGAATGGCGTTGGCGATCCCAAGATCCCCTGCTGAATAATATATCCATCTTTCTAGGGAACGGTCACTGTAAAACTCTAAACTCAACTCAGGATCTTCCCAAGCCCTGCATATATATTCTTGGATTGAATTTACTGAAAGATTTCCATAAAGATTAAGCGCGTGACGAACTGGATTTTCAACCACCATGAATGTGTAGTCACCATGACCTCCACCGAGGGAAAACTTTACCTGCACGTTGCCAGCGCCGCTTAATCCATCGCCTTGTTCGCGCGCAAGTTCCAGTGAACGTCGATATTGCTGACGCTTTGTCGAATCAATTAACGTTTCGTATGCATTTTGCAGCTCACCGTCCATCATCTGACGAGCAAACTGCGCCTGTTCACCTATGCCTTGATTGAGGATAGTTTGAAACCTAATTTGGGCACGATTGTATGCTTCTTGGATTGTATCTTCGTTGGTAACGGTTTCGTCTAATCCCAAGATTTCGAAATAGGTTTTGGGTTCAGCCATGATCCTTGCTTTCTTGGCGACAGCTAGGTAACGCTTCTAGATTATCGCTCACTGTGGTAGCTCTAATGTTTGGATACTTTGTTCATAGATCGGAAGGTTTTCCTCGAAGTCATTTGAGTTCACCCCATAGGCAATAGACCACACAGTATTATTTCTGATGATGATATAGCTTAGGGTTGTCGCTCGCATACTTCCTGTTATAGTTGTCGTCACGACAAGACGACCTGCATTATAGCGTCCGATTGAAACCACACTACGGGAGTCGATCTGAAATTGACTAGATGAGAACATTGACTCCATTGCATCGAGATACATATCAACAGTAGCAGCTGCCTGCTGTAGAGGTTCTCTTCCTATCAATACTGTTGACATGCTTGTTGTTCCGTACTTTGTCTCGTCGTACAACCAGAGGACAAACAGTGAGGGGTTTTGCCGAATGGCTTGAGCAATTTGCTCGAATTGAGACCCAAGCGATGACATTTGACTCAAAGCATTGTCGAGGTTTTCATCAAAACTGAAGTATCCATAATTTGCAGGCATTTGAAGCGCCACAGAGTCGCTCTCAAATCGTTCCCATCCTTGAATTACAGCAGGTGGTGTCAGATTGTTGAAATCAATCCGCCCACTGAGAGCAAACACTCCCCCAATAATCAATGCAAGCAGTACCAGTACAGCGGCGAGAGGAACCAAGCGCGATTTCGACTGCGTTACGCGACGTGGTTGTGTATCCTCTATATCAAGAGCATCGAATTCGCTTTGTTTTTCTGCTTTGCTGTCGCGCTTGAAAACATTTGTAATGCTTTGCCAGGCTGTTCGCTGCCTTACGAGAACTCCCAATACCTGTGGCGGGATGCGTCCATCATTAAAATTGAACGTTATCTCGCACCGATTATCTTGTTCTGCAACGAGTTTCGATGGAACAACTTCGGCTCTCAATTCACTGCTTCTACCCGCGAATTGTGTCGCGCTTAGCTTCAGCCAATCGGAAGATGCTCTAACCGTACCAAAAAGATACCCACGTCCGGCTTGAATGATCTCGATTGTGTGCTCGCTGTGTTCCCATTTACTCAGAAGTCCGAAGTCAATTGTTTGCTCGGAAACACCTTGAATCAGCGCTTGTGGTGTTGGAAGTTGCGGATCAATAGTGTACAGCAGACGCTCAAGCTGTATATCTGGATTGCTACTTGGGGGTATCTGGCGATACTTCTCAAGCACAGTTTCATTTGGGGACTCTGCAATCCAATCAAGGATATACTCTAGGCGTAATCGACATAAATCCCAATGTTTATCAGCCAATGTTACTATGTCACCGATCTGGCTAAGCTGGAGTGGACTGCCTTGTTTGGGATGACCGCCTTGCCCATACAATACAAATGGGCGGTTTGGATTGATGAGCCTCTGAAACTCCTCAAATTCTAGGAAAGGAGTATCACTTTTTATGGAACGGACAGCTATGTCACGAGTCCAAGCGGCGCGTTGTTTCTGTCCTAAGGACCACCTGAGCCAAGCCTCGATCTCTCCATCCTGTAGCAAAAACAGACCTTCGTCAGGAAATCGATCCAGTGTTGATTCTAGGGCAATCCAATTATCTACTGGCACATCAGCAACGATAATTGGGACGGGCTTTTCTCGATTACGTTTACGTTGGAACTCTCGCTTTGCGTTTAGTTGTGCGTCGTATCTCCGCCGCTTCTCAATATCCAAAAGAGTAGTGCGTACATCCTGTAGCACTTGGTTTTGACGAACCGCCTGTTCATCTCCGGATTGGCTGTCTACTTGTGCTTCAAGCACTTCGATCCGCTGCCGAATCTGATCAACGGTTGCTGTAATCGGCAGATCAAGAAAAGCATAGAAATCAACATCTATGAGGGGTTCGTCAAGTTTTGATTGTTTTTTAAACGCCTCAAGTTCCTTGTCGTATGCAGCGCGGTCCTCATCTGACTTAAACCTACCCATTGCTTGCCAAACAAGCTTCTGCTTGTCCCCAGCGTCGTTGCGTACTTTTGCATCCTTGTTTCTTACACGGCGCTTGAGTTCCTTGTCCAGTTCTTTTAGTCTGTCCTCGATAGCTTCTCTGCTATCAGCAGCACTAAGATCAAGCAGCTCATAGAAGTTATTCATTACGTTGCCTCGCTCTCGATCAGCTAGGTAACATTCTGATCACGTAACCACTTCGTCCGTGCTGTGACCTGCTCTGGCTTAAGATTTGAGCTGTAATCAATTGTGATCGACTTCGGTTGACCACTTTTTAGGTCAATTGCTGCTACGTGGATTACACCACTTCTATCAAGCATGATCTCGACATCGATAGGACTTCCGGCGGGGCGAGGTTCGGGGAGAATAAGGTCAAATCCTCCGATTCTTTGGACATAATCCAAGTCGTCGCCTTCACCTTCGTTAACGTCAATCTCTACCGCTGTTTGACCGTCATAAACCGTCTTGTATGTTTTCCGAACAGGCGTATCCAACTTTGAGCCACGTTCGAGAATTACACTGTTATGAGTAGAATCGTCTTCCCAAAGCACTGTTGTCCCAATGCTATGGGGTACGATATCACGTACCGACGGCAAACGTTCTACGATCTCTCGTACTTGGGGCGCTACAACCGTCCCTTTTGTGGATGCCATCATTTGCGATGCGAACAATGCCGCACCACGTGCAACCGCTTCATCAGGATGCACACTGGTATTTGGTTGCTTGTCGAAGAAGGCGGCGACCATATCATAAACTAGTGGTACGCGCGACGAACCCCCAACCATTAGTACTTCATCAATGTCCTTAGGCTTTAACCCTGCTTCATCCAAGACATTCATGAGGGTAAGGCGCATTCCTTCAATGTGATAACCTATTGCGCTTGAGAATTCTTCACGTGTCAATTCAAATTTCGTCTTATGCCCGTCAGCGGTTACGCTCATAGTCGTGGAACCACGAGCGGTCAGATCATGTTTTGCTTTTTCAGCTCTTTGGCGAAGTTCTCCAAGTGCCTCAAGATCGTTGTATATATCGTAGGCGTGCTCATCAGCAAAACGCTTAATTGCGATGGAGATGATGGCGTCGTCAAAATCTTTGCCACCTAACTCATGGTTTCCATCAACAACTAGAACATCAATCGTGTTATTGGGTCCAAATCTAAGCAATGTGACATCGAAAGTACCTCCTCCAAGGTCGAAAACAAGAGCAGTTCCTTTACGGTCGCCTCCCATGCCAAATGCCATGGCTGCCGCTGTAGGTTCGTTAATAAGCGCAAGAAGTTCTAAGCCAGCAATCTGCGCCGCCTTTTCTGTCGCGTCGCGGCGTTCAGCACCAAAATATGCCGGACAAGTAACAACCGCTTGCTGAATTGGAATCCCTCCGAGCGCGGCTTCGCTGTCCTGCTTTAGTTTCTTGAGAATAATTGCAGAAATTTCAGTGGGAGTAAAATCTTGTCCCTGAAATTTAAAGCGTCGATCCGTTCCCATAGAACGTTTTACAAATTCGATTACTTCGCTTGGGTGATCTGCACGAGCGTCTTTGGCGACCTGTCCAACAACAAGCTTGCCCGGTGCTTCAAAAAATACCACCGATGGGGTGAGTGTTCCCCCTTCGGAATTTGGAAGCAAATAGACGTTACCTTGGTCATTAATACTTGCAACTGCGGAATAGGTTGTGCCGAGATCGATGCCGATGGGTGGTTGCGACATTTGATTTCACACTCCTTGCACTATAGCTTTTGAATAAGTGATATTACTCCCCCTACCCTAAGTAGAGGGTGTCCGACAATTTGAAGAGCCGTTGCAATGCTGTTGAAAAATCCGCAACGAACAGCTTCCCAGCTAGGAAGAGGACAAGCAATCTCTCTAAGTATAAGGTTAGTTCATATTGGTTTGGATCACTCAAATGCGTGAGATTTGTCAACTCTATCCTAGACACTTATCATGAAATGTGGCTCTTGAGTGCAAGAAGCGAGATTTCTCGCACAACCGCCGACGCGGCGACTCTACAGCGCGTGACCCCTTCCTCTCAAACACCGGCAGGTAGTACGCTGCCCCCATCCCTGCGGGACGTGACCACCGAACTACCTGCCTAAAAAGCCGACCCTATAAAACTAATCCACAAAGAGCCGCCCTCACCGGGTCGGCTTTTTCGTTTGACAGGCTCCTTCCCTGCGCTGTTCCCGCGTGCTTGAGCGGTTGCGCTCAACGCGCTGGCAGATTCCAGCTTGAGAGGGAGTGTTCACTATGACTTCTGAGTTCCGCAGCAAGATTCGCCCGTATCCGCGTGTTGCCGTTTATCCAACCAGTTGGGCAGGCGATCTGACGTTTCAGCAAATCTACGACGATCTCGCGCACTACGCCTCAAACGTGATGAAGAACTTCGGTGTGTTCGAAGATGAACTGTCCGACTGCTTGCAGTTCGGGTTCATGGCGCTGTGGGAAACGCTCGTTGAGCAGCGTGAATTCCTCGCGGAGAAGTCGCGGAAGCAGACCGTGTTCTTCATCTTGGCACGCTGCAAAATCTCGACGATCCGCTACCAAGCGAACCAGTACGACAGCCTCGACGCGCTGATCAAGAGTGACCGTCGTGACACCGCAGACGAAAATGTGATCGACGGTTTACAGCACCAGCAGGGCGAACGCTGGGCAGGCTGGGCGACCGAGATCGACATGCGGATTGACATTGAGCGCGTGATGCACAAACTGGCGAACAAGTACATGTCGTCAACGAAGCACTTGGTCGCGCTGTACTACCACACCACGCAGGTGGGCAAAGAAGCCGCCGCGAACATCGTCACGACTGACGTGTGGCGCTGGTATCAGCGCTATGGGTTGTACGTCCAGCAGGAACTCCAGTATGAGTTCGCGGAAGTGTTTCTCGAAGCGCATACCTACCCACCTCCGGGGCAATTCGAGCAACCAGTCGAGCATCCCAATCACGGACGCTTCACCTCGCCGTACCACTGGCGCGAACAGTACAAGCATGGGAATACTGCGCCTGCCGAGGCGCTGCTTGAGCAGTACCGCCACACGAAATGCGTTTCGGTTGCGCTGCGGGCGCAGTTGGAAGGAAAAACGTACCGCCAAGCGGCAATCGACAACGGGTACAGTCCGGCATCCTTCCCGAAATACATGAAACGGGCAGCGCGGCTGCTTAGGGATGCTTATGCCGCGTAAGCGTGAAATCGTCTTGGCTGGGGACGCAAACTCCAGCCGCGTTTTTATTTTGCGAACCTTCAGTCTCTCTAAACACAAGGGGTTTCTTTCTGTCAGATCGGGAATGAGCTAAACTCTACAATCTGGAGTAATCACCTCCGTGCCTCACGGGTTCTTATCTTGGGATGTTATCTAATCCAATGGATGTTTTTGCCTTACGCGATCAACTGAAGCATGACTACGCAAAGTATGCGTCTAGCTTCATCACAATACAGGACTCCCGCATTAGGGATGAAGTCGAAAGAGGAGTTCGAGAAGGCCGATTTTTTCCTGATCCGTTGATTCAGATCAATCCAAGCTTCGAATCAGGTGGCACAGTAGATGAACTTGTAGCACAGCAGATCTTGCATCCAGCTTGCAGCCATATCTTCCGGCGCAATAAGACGAATGGGGTAGGTGGGCAGCTTCTGCGATTTCACAAACATCAACGCGATGCGATTCTTACGGCTAATGCTCAGCATAACTACATCCTCACGACCGGGACAGGCTCCGGTAAAAGCCTCGCCTACATGGTGCCAATCGTGGATCATGTACTGCGGTATGGTAGCGGACATGGAATAAAGGCAATCATTGTTTATCCAATGAATGCTCTCGCCAATAGCCAAGAAGAAGAGCTTAAGAAATATCTAGGGACTGATTCAGCAGATAGGCATGTGAGCTTTGAGCGCTACACCGGACAAGACGAAAGTGAGAAGCGCCAGCGAATAATCCAGTCCCCCCCAGACATTCTGCTCACCAACTACGTCATGCTCGAACTGATGATGACACGCCCTTACGAGCGGGCATTGATCGAGCAAGCGCGTGGATTGAGGTTCTTGGTTCTGGATGAGCTGCACACGTATCGCGGTCGTCAGGGGGCAGATGTAGCTCTATTGATGCGGCGAGTTCGTGATCGATTGGAAAGCGGTTCTCCGATCCAATTCATTGGAACTTCGGCAACGCTGTCAACTGAAGGTACCTACTCAGAACGTCGTCAGCAGGTAGCTGATGTTGGAAGTCTGCTATTTGGCAGCACGGTTGAACCCGACCATGTGGTTGTAGAAACACTGCAACGAATTACCGCAGAAGACATCAACTATCCCGGAATAACGCCTACAGTGCGACTCGGTGACAAGGCAGTCGCGCCGACGGATTACAACCAATTTGTCCAGCATCCGTTCTCTAGCTGGATTGAGAGTACATTTGGGATCGAAATGAATGATGGACGTTGGGTACGTCGTTCACCCCGTCCTTTGCTCGCTGAAAACGGAGCGGCGGCCGAGCTAGCGAATAAGATCGGAGTTGATAAGGGAACGTGCGCATTGGCAATCCAACGATGGTTGCTGTCTGCATACCAATGTGAACCTAATCCTGAAACTGGATTCCCTCCCTTTTCATTCCGGTTGCACCAATTTATCAGTCCTGCACACACGGTTTTTGCGTCGATTGAGTCTGAAGACACGCGCCATTACACCTTGAATGGACAGCAGTTTGTTCCAGGTGAGGAGCGTACTCGCCTTCTTTACCCACTATGCTTTTGCCGTGAGTGCGGTCAAGAGTATTACACCGTCCGTCGCACTACCTCATCTCACCACGAACGCCAGCTTTTGCCGCGTGATTTTGGTGATCAGCAGGACGATGAAGAGAGTGAAGTAGGCTACCTGTATGTTGGATCCAATAATCCTTGGTCAGAGGAATTTGACGAAATTGTAGATCGTCTGCCAGAAGACTGGCTTGAAGATCGTGGCGGTGACACGCGGCTAAAACGCTATTACAGAGACCGGATGCCTCGTCGTCTTGAGGTTTCGACACAGGGGCAGATCAGCCACGATGGGCAGGAATGTTACTACATCCCCGCTCCCTTTCAGTTCTGCTTGAACTGTGGAGTAACTTACGCTCCCCGGCAAGGCGAGTTCAGCAAGTTAGCACTGCTTAGCTCTGAGGGGCGAAGCAGCGCTACGACCATCCTCAGTTTGTCTACGGTACAGACGTTACACATGAGTGATTTGGCTCCTGAAGCCCATAAATTACTCAGTTTCACCGACAACCGTCAAGATGCTTCGCTACAGGCAGGGCACTTCAATGATTTCATCGAAGTTGCGCTCTTGCGTGGGGCACTCTTTCGAGCCGTAGACGCAGTTGGGGAGCGTGGATTGCGTCACGACGAAGTGTCCAGAGCGGTTTTTGACGCGCTGAACTTGCGAATCGATCAGTATGCCAGTGAACCGAGCGTTCGATTTCAAGCCCTCACTGAAACCCAAAAAGCACTTCAAGACGTGCTTGGTTATCGTGTATATCGAGACTTGCGACGTGGCTGGCGCGTTGCGCTCCCTAACCTCGAACAATGCGGCTTGCTGCGAATCGAATATGAAGGGCTTAAGGACGTTTGTGAGGCGGAGGATGTTTGGGGCGTCACAACGACTGCCCTAACTTCTGCTACGCCCCAAACGCGCGCATATATTGCGAAGGTTCTCTTGGATACCCTACGACGTGATCTTGCGCTCAAGGTGGTGTATCTCGATCCTGTACTCCAAGACCGCATCAAGCAAGTCAGCTATCAAAGACTTCGGGAACCTTGGGCTATCGATGAAGACGAGCAAATGCAATTTGCATCGATAGCGTTTCCCCGTGCATCAGGCAAGGATGACTCTCAGGGGCATCGATACCTATCTGCCAGAGGACGGTTTGGAGCATTTTTGCGGCGCTCAGGAACGTTCCCAGATCTCGCTGACAAACTCAGTATTGAAGACACCAATGTGCTAATCCAGCAGCTTTTCGAGGCGCTGAAAGTCGCTGGATTGGTTGAGGTAGTTGTAGAGCCAAAAGATCGAGAAGATGTCCCCGGCTATCAACTCAATGCCGGGGCAATGCTTTGGTTTGCCGGAACGGGCGAACGGGCATTCCACGACCCAGTTCGTGTACCTCGTCCGCCGAAAGATGGCGCTCGCCCGAATCCATTCTTTGTCGAGTTCTACCGGTCGATGGGGACATTCCTCACGGGATTCGAAGCACGCGAACATACAGCTCAGGTGCCTACCATCCAACGGGAAGATCGAGAGAAAAGATTCCGCGCCGGGCAGCTTCCCATTTTATATTGTTCTCCCACGATGGAGTTAGGCGTCGACATTGCCGAACTCAATGTCGTAAATATGAGGAATGTGCCGCCAACTCCGGCGAACTATGCGCAACGCTCGGGGCGTGCCGGACGAAGTGGGCAGCCCGCTCTTGTTTTTACCTATTGTGCAGGACGAAGCCCTCACGATCAGTATTTCTTTCGACGACCGGAGTTGATGGTTGCTGGACAAGTTGCGCCACCGCGTATCGACCTGACAAATCCTGATTTGATCCGCGCCCATCTCCATTCAATTTGGCTGGCGGAAACGGAAATTGACTTAGGGAAAACGCCAAAGGATATTTTGAATGTAGAGGGTGATGAACCAGCGCTTGATCTCCAAGTGGATGTGCTGAAATCCGCTGAAGCAGCGAAGCCAAACAGGGATGCTCGTCGCCGTGCTGAACATTTTCTGTCAATGATTGATGGCGTTGAAAACCCCGGCGATCTTCTGGACGCGACGTTCAAGACGATTGTTCGAGCGTTTGATCTGACCTGTGATCGGTGGCGTGAGTTATATCGTTCAGCGCTGAAGCAAGCGGAAGTGCAGGGGCGGATCGTTCGTGATGCCTCACGGAGCGCCAGCGACAAGAAAGCCGCCGAAACGCTGCGAAGAGACGCAGAAAAACAACTTCGGCTGCTTACAGAAATTGATAATCAAGCGCAGTCAGACTTCTATAGTTACCGCTATTTTGCCACAGAAGGTTTCTTGCCTGGTTACAGTTTCCCTCGCCTTCCAGTGTCAGCTTACATTCCGGGACGACGCTCAAAGGAAGAAAACTTCCTCTCTCGCCCACGCTTCTTGGCGATTTCCGAATTTGGTCCGCGCTCGATTGTTTACCACGAAGGATCGCGTTACATCATCAATCAAGTCATTCTCCCTTTGCGAGAAGACGATGAAGACATTCTCACGCTTCGCCTCAAGCAGTGTATTCATTGTGGATACCTCCACCCACTGCGAGGCGAAGACTCATATGATTTATGCCAACGCTGCGGTAAACCACTGGAAACCGCCCTGCCTCAACCCATGTTGAAAATGCAAAACGTAGTGACGCGCCGTCGGGATCGCATCAATGCTGACGAGGAGGAGCGTCTACGGTTGGGCTATGACCTTCGCTCCGGGGTAAGGTTTGCTGAAAAGAATGGACGACTCGAAGCACAAACAGCCCGCGTCCTCACCAATCCCGATTCTGAGCATCTGGCGACGCTCACTTATGCTCAGACCGCCTCACTGTGGCGAATTAATCTGGGATGGGCACGTCGCAAGCAAAAGCGCCAGTTTGGTTTCGTGCTCGACATTGAGCGCGGATACTGGGAGAAAAACAACGAAGAGCAGGATGATCCTGATGACCGGATGTCGCAGCGTACACGGCGCGTCATTCCATACGTGGAGGACAGCCGGAACTGCCTCCTGTTTGAGCCTGTAGAATCGCTTGAACTAGAAGCAATGGCATCGCTTCAAACAGCGCTCAAACGCGCCATTCAAACTGTCTACCAGCTTGAAGACAGTGAGTTGGCAGCCGAACCGCTGCCGGATGACCAGAACCGTCGCCTGCTGCTTTTCTATGAGGCAGCAGAGGGTGGAGCAGGTGTGCTGCGTCGATTGGTTGATGAAGCGGGCGCTTTAGCCCGGGTGGCACAGATAGCCCTGGAAATTTGCCACTTTGACCCTGAGACAGGCGTAGATCGCGGGCGTCATCCAAACGCAAAGGAACTGTGCGAAGCCGCCTGCTATGACTGCCTGCTGAGTTACGGAAATCAGCGCGAGCACGAACTATTGGATCGAAAACGCATTCGTGATTACCTGCTGCTGCTGAGTCAGTCATCCGTGGAATCAAGCCCCGTTCATGCAGCACGCTCTGAACACCTGGAGCGCCTCCTCGCTCGCTGCGAGTCCGAACTGGAACGGGATTGGCTTGTGTACTTGGAGCGAAAGGGCTGCCGTCTGCCGGATGACAGCCAAATCCACGTGGATGCCTGCAACACGCGCCCTGATTTCGTCTATCGTGACCAATACACAGTTGTCTATGTCGATGGCTCACACCATGACCAAGACCGCCGCTCTCAACGAGACACTGCCCAGACTGCGTGCATGGAAGACGAAGGCTATCTCGTTGTCCGTTTTGGCTACCGTGATGACTGGGACAAAATAATCGCTCGCTATCCGCATATCTTCGGGGGAACAGTATGACCGATCAATTCAGTATCGGATCGCTGATACGTGCGCGTGGTCGGGAATGGGTCGTGCTGCCCGGTTCAACCGAGAAGCTGCTGCTGGCTCGTCCGCTGGGCGGGAACGAAGATGAGACTTCAGGCATTCTAAGAGCCATTGAACCTGTAGAGTCCGCTATTTTTCCCCTGCCGAATCCTGAGATTGTGGGCGACTATCGTTCGGCTCGATTGCTGCGGGATGCTATTCGTCTCGGCTTTCGATCCAGCGCGGGACCGTTCAGATCGTTTGGGCGCATCAATGTTGAACCGAGACCCTATCAACTTGTGCCGCTGATGATGGCGCTCAAGCTTGATCCCGTACGCTTACTGATAGCTGATGACGTGGGCATCGGCAAAACCATCGAAGCCCTGCTCATTGCGCGAGAACTGCTTGATCGGGGAGAGATCAAGCGCCTTGCTATTTTGTGCCCGCCCCATTTGGCAGAGCAGTGGCAGAAGGAACTTGCCAGTAAGTTCCACATCGACGCAGAGTTGGTGCTTTCGAGTACCGCCACACGCCTTGAGAGAAACGTCCGTCTCCGCCTGAATGAGTCCCTGTTTGATCACTATCCTTACGTGATCGTGTCCACCGATTTCATCAAATCCGAGCAGCGGCGGGATGATTTCGCTCGCCACTGTCCTGAATTCGTGATTGTAGACGAAGCGCATACAGTCGCACACGCGACGGAGCGCCGCACTGGAAGACACCGCCGCTATGAACTGATCAGCGCGCTGGCAGAAAATCCTGACCGTCATATTGTCTTGGTGACAGCAACCCCACACAGCGGTGATGAAGATGCGTTTCGCTCGCTGCTAACGCTGCTCAATCCAGACCTCGCTGACCTGCCGCTCGACCTGTCGGGAACGCACAACGAAGCGAAACGCCGCGAGCTTGCGCGATACTTCGTGCAGCGGCGGCGCGACGACCTGACGCGACTCGATGAACAACTTTACGCGAGTACACCTTTTCCTGATCGTGAGTATCTGAATGACGAAGATCATCCCCTGCACGATCTGTGTACGCATACGCTGACACCGGAATATCGCCAGCTCTTTCAGCGGGCGCTCGATTACGCGCGGAAGGTGGTGAGAACATCTGATGCGACCTATCGGCAGCGGGTACGCTGGTGGTCAGCGTTGGCGCTGCTGCGTTCGCTGGCGTCCAGCCCGGCGGCAGCGGCAGCAACGCTCAAGAGTCGCGCGGCAACAGCAGCGGCGGAAACCGATGAAGATGTCGAAGCCATTGGCGTGCGTACAGTGCTGGATGTGATGGCAGACGAAGCGACGGAAGGCATTGATGTCATCCCCGGCAGCGATTTCACCGATCCTGACCTGGATACGGCGGATCGCCGCAGCCTCCGCGAACTAGAGCGCGAGGCAAAACAACTTCTCGAACGGGGCATTGAGATTGACAACAAGCTCAAGCAGTTGGTCGCGCTGGTACGCCAGATGGTCAAAGATGGCTATCATCCGATCATCTTCTGCCGCTTCATCCCTACGGTGGACTATGTGGTCAACGCGCTCCGTGAGGCGCTGTCACGGGTCGAGATCATTGGTGTGACAGGGCTGCTCCCACCCGACGAGCGCGAAACGCGCGTGCGGGCGCTTGCCAGTGCTGAACGGCGCATCCTAGTTTGCACGGACTGTTTGAGCGAAGGGATCAACCTGCAAGAAGGCTTCGATGCGGTCATCCACTACGATCTTTCATGGAACCCGACGCGGCACGAGCAGCGGGAAGGGCGAGTTGATCGTTACGGACAGTACAAGCCAGTCGTGCGAGTGGCAACATGCTACGGTATTGACAATCAGATTGACGGGATTGTGCTGGACGTGCTGCTGAGAAAGCATCAGAAGATTCGCAGTACGTTGGGAATATCTGTTCCGATTCCAGCCGACACCTCTCTTGTGATCGATGCAATCTTCGAGGGGCTGCTGCTGAAAGAGGATTCGGGAATTGATGCGCAGTTCCTCCCCGGTTTCGAGGAGTTCATGAAACCGCAGCGCAGCGATATTGAAAAGCGCTGGGACATCGCCGTTGAACGTGAGCGGCGCAACCGCACGGTGTTTGCACAAGAGGCGATCAAACCGGCTGAGGTATTTGCTGAACTGACCGCTATGCAGAACGCGATTGGAGCGGGAGTGGATGTTACCCGTTTCATGCGCGACGCAGTAACCTTGCATGGTGGGGTGGTTGAACTTGGACTGGAAGCGGATCGATTCGATCTGACCGAAACGCCGCGTGCCCTTAAAGAGCGGTACGAGAAACCGATCTTCACGGCGCGGTACAGTCTACCCGTCGGTGACAAAGAAGTGTACCTGACGCGCACCAGCCCGCTGGTTGAGGCGCTGGCGACCTACACACTCGACACGGCGCTGGACGCGAATTTGGACGGAAAAGCCCGTCGCAGCGGCGCGATCCGCACACGCGGAGTCGAGCGGCGCACCACGCTGCTGATCGTCCGTTTTCGTTTTCACCTAATCACACGCTTGGGGAAGGAACAGCGCCCGCTGTTGGCGGAGGATTGTACCTTACTCGCCTTTGAAGGCGCACCGGATAACGCCGTCTGGCTGGATTCAAACGCCGCCGACCGATTGTTAACTTTGGAACCCGACGAGAATGTGCCGCCCGAAATGGCAAGCGAGTTCGTCCGGCGCGTGGTCGATGGCTTCGACGCGCTCCGACCCGCGCTGGAGTCTGCCGCCGCCGAACGAGGCGCAGCACTGCTCGACGCACACCGCCGCGTCCGCGAAGCCAGCCGCCGCCATGCCCGCGATGCGGGACGTTCGCGCCTGACGTATGATATTCAAGCCCAGACCGCGCCGGATGTTCTCGGCATTTATGTATTTCTGCCTGCAAGGAAAGCCTGAGTATGCGCGCAACCAACGCCTTCATGACTGTTCGCTCCGAAGGGATGCTGCTGCCTCCTGATCTGCTTCAGCGGGTCGCCGATGGGGATGCCAACCTCGGCGGTTTGACGCCTGAAGCCTATCACCGACCGGGCGAACGCTTGAACGAAGCGATCAACGGCGCGTGGAACTCACTGCAATCCGCATGGGCGAACTTCACAGCGGCACGCGAGAAACTGTTACCGAATGATCCCGGCACGAGCATCACCCGTGAGCGTTGGTTGCTGCCACTGTTCCGGGCGCTGGACTATGGGCGCGTTGCCCCAGCTTCTGCTGCCGTCATCGACGGCAAAACCTACCCAATCTCGCATCGATGGGAGCAGATTCCGATCCACCTATTAGGGTGCAATATCGAAATCGATAAGCGTACCCCCGGCATTCCCGGCGCGGCGACGATGATTCCACACAGCCTGATGCAGGTGTATCTCAACCGCGACGACTCGGCGCACTGGGGCTTCGTCTCGAACGGGCTGAAACTGCGCATCCTCCGTGATAACGCCAGCTTGACCCGACAGGCGTTCGTCGAGTTCGATCTACAAGCGATGATGGACGGCGAGCGCTACCCGGATTTCTTCCTGATGTGGCTGCTGTGTCATCAATCGCGGGTTGAGGGACTGGACGGTAATCCGAAGGACTGCTGGCTGGAACGCTGGTCGAAAGCCGCGCAGGAAACCGGCACGCGCGCCCTCGATCAACTGCGGGACGGTGTGCAGGCGGCGATTGAGGCGCTCGGCGTGGGCTTCATCGAACACCCGGCTAACACAGTTCTGCGCGACCGTTTGCAGAACGGCGAACTAACCAACTTGGACGTTTATCGCCAACTGCTGCGGCTGGTCTACCGGCTGATCATCCTGTTCACCGCCGAAGACCGCGAAAAGCTGTACGACCCGACTGCCCCGGATGAGGCACGGCAGATTTACAACGAACACTACTCTACCCGTCGGCTGCGCAACATAGCGGAGCGCATCAAGGGATCGGAACACGGCGACCTGTGGGAGCAGCTTCGATTGGTGATGCGCCTGCTGTCCGGGGAATACAACGGCATGGCGGCACAGCTCGCACTGCCCAAACTCGGTTCGTTCCTGTTCAGTGATCGCGCCGTGCCGGACTTGATCGATGCCAAACTCGCCAATGTTCACCTGCTTAAGGCGGTGTTCTCGCTGGCATTCCGCGTAGATAAATCGTCGCGGACGCTGCGCACGGTCGATTACAAGCATCTGGGCGCGGAGGAATTGGGCAGTGTATATGAAAGTCTGCTTGAACTGCGCCCGCAAATCGATGTACCAGCACGCACGTTCAAATTGGAAGCCGTCAGCGGCAGCGAGCGCAAAACGACTGGCAGCTACTACACGCCCTCCCCCTTGATCAGCGCCCTGCTCGACAGCGCGCTTGATCCGCTCATCGACCGCGCCCGCCGCGATAAGGAACCGACAAAAGCACTGCTCAACCTGAAAATCTGCGACCCGGCGTGCGGCAGTGGACACTTCTTGATCGCCGCCGCCTATCGGCTGGCGAAAGCACTGGCGAGCACGCGAACGGGCGAAGAAGAACCGGCGCCCGAAGCGTATGATACGGCGCTGCGTGAAGTAATTGCCCACTGTTTGTACGGCGTTGACCTGAACGAGTGGGCAGTCGAACTGTGCAAGGTGAACCTGTGGCTAGAATCACTGGAACCGGGCAAGCCGCTCTCTTTTCTTGACCATCGCATCCTATTCGGTAACAGCTTGCTCGGCGCGACCCCGGCGCTGATGGCGCGGGGTATTCCCGATGATGCGTTCAACGCGATTGAAGGCGACGACAAAGCCGATGTAAACCGCTTGAAGAAGCTTAACCGCGCTGAACGACGCGCCCGTGAAACCGGGCAACTTCCCCTGTTTGACCCGCCCGCTGATTACCGCGCGCTTTCGTTCAGTTGGGCGCAGTTGGACGAAGCGCCGGACTCCAACCTGAGCGAGTGGGAACAGAAAGAAGCCTACTACGCCGAGCTGCGCCAGAGTGAAGATTACCGCCGCGCGTGCACGGTGGCGAATGCCTGGTGCGCTGCGTTTGTGTGGGACAAGCGACCGGAAATCCCCGCTCTGACTGATGCCATGTTCAACCGCTTTTGCGCCGATCCGTTTGGCGATGAATTTGCTGAGATACGCGCCGAAGTGGAGCATCTAGCCGAACAGTATCACTTCTTCCACTGGCACTGTGAGTTCCCCGATGTGTTCCGCGTGCCAGATACGTCTGATCCCGACGCACCAATGGGCTGGTTAGGTGGTTTTGACTGCGTGCTCGGTAATCCTCCATGGGAACGCATTAAGATACAAGAAAAAGAATGGTTCGCTGCCCGTCTACCCGATATTGCAAAAGCACCAAATGCTGCTTCTAGACGGCACATGATTGAGGCGCTCTTGGAAACAGACCCTTACGTGTATGATGCCTTTGTTTCGGATTTGCGCCGTGCTGATGGCGAATCGCATTTTGTTCGGAATAGTGGACGCTACCCACTGGCAGGGCGCGGTGATGTCAATACCTATCCGCTGTTTACCGAAAATGGTCGCTCACTGATCGTCGGTCCCGGACGTATGGGGCTGATTATTCCTAGCGGAATAGCAACAGACGACACAACCAAACATCTATTCCAAGACCTTGTGACGACAGGTAGCCTTATCAGCTTGTACGATTTTGAGAATCGCTTGAACATTTTCGATGGTATCGGTCACGGACGCTTTAAGTTTTGTCTCATTACGATCACCCGAACTGATCAAAAGTCTCGGGGTACAGTGGATTTTGTATTTTTCGCTCTCACTGTAGATGATCTAAAAAGTGAATCCAAACGCTTTACTCTAACAGCAGATGAAATTAACCTACTTAATCCCAATACCCATACCGCAGCACTCTTTCGCAGCCATAGAGATGCAGAAGTCACAAAAGCGATATACCAACGCATCCCTGTGCTCATACTAGAAGAGGAAGACAGAACTGTTATAGAGAATCCTTGGAGCATTACGTTTCTACGTATGTTTGATATGTCAAACGACTCTAGATTGTTTCGAACAGCAAAAGAGCTGCGGCAAGCGGGTTTTAGACAAAAAGGCAACCATTTCCTCAAAGATTTGAAGAGTATCAAGGTCAAACACTGGCGGAAAGTAAGATTTTCCTACAGCCGCCTCCAGAAAATATCGAGACCACGGTATGTACCATTGTATGAAGCAAAAATGATGTATTTTTTCGATCATCGGTATGGCGACTACAATGATCAACCGGCTGAAAGCGAGTCGACAAGCCTTCCCGAAGTACCTATTTCTAGGTTGCAGGATCCCGATTACGTAATTCAAGCAAGATATTGGGTAGATCGTCGAGAAGTAGAGAGACGGGTTGATAGATATACTCGTGATTGGTTGCTTGGTTTCCGAGACATTGCGCGTTCAACAGATGAGCGAACCCTAATCAGTAGTGCATTACCATTTGCAGCAGTAGGACACAAAGCGCCGTTACTCTATTCATCTCTAAATATTAATTTGTCATCTTTCTTGGCAAATTTGAATGCGTTCATTCTTGATTACGTTACGCGGCAGAAAATGGGTGGCACATCAATGGGGTATTTTATCGTTAAGCAACTCCCCTTCATCCCACCACACTGCTACCCCCCTTCCCTACTCAATTTCATCGCTCCGCGTGTGCTCGAACTCACATATACAGCTTGGGACTTGCAAGCCTTCGCGCAGGATGTTGGCTATCAGGGTGCGCCGTTCATGTGGGACGATGATCGCCGCTTCGTCATGCGCGCCGAACTGGACGCGCTCTACTTCCACCTGTACGGTATCAGCCGCGATAACGTGGATTACATCATGGAGACATTCCCCATCGTCAAACGCAAGGACGTGGAGAAGTTCGGCAGCTACATCACTAAAGAAGCCATCCTCGACGTGTACGATCAACTCGCCGCGCTGCCCAAGATCGAAGTCCCAGCACCAAAAGGCGGCGGCACGATGCTCGTCCCGGATGTCTCGCAGTACGTCACCCCACTCGATCCGCCGCCGGGGGATGCGCGGGCAGCACACCAGGCAGAATAATGTTTAAGGGTAAATCATCGTGACCACTCGAACGAACTATCCGTTTCGCGTCTTTGTGAGCTATGCTCACGCTGACAAACCTTTGGTTGAAGCTCTTGTCGGGATTCTCGCGTCGTTAGGTTTCATTCCGTTATGGGACAAGGATATCAACCCGGGCAAACCGTTTACACAAGAGATTAAAGAACTTATAACTCGTTCACATCTTTTTCTACCGGTTATTACATCCCACTCCAGCGCACGTCCATGGGTACATCAAGAGACGGGTTTTGCAATCGCGCTGAATATTCCCGTGCTGCCCATTTGCATTGGTCAAACTCCAAGTGAAATGATTGCCGACGTACAAGCCGTTGTGGTGAGAGATGACTTGAGTGACTTCGCGGATCAATTGGCGAAGATCAACCTGATGCAGCTTGTCGTCCCAAGACCAAACAAACCACTTGGTATGTTGGAGATTGCAGAAACATTTGAAGAACGCGTGCGATACCTCGTCAAATACGCCTCTTGGATAATTGATCTCGGTGAGTATGGCACAGTTCGAACCCAAGCAAGATTCACGGGTTTTTCCGTGCCTGACGCTGACATCACAGACCCTATATGGGATCAACGCGAAGGGCAGGCAAAAAGAACAGAGATTGTTCGTCATTTGCAACGAGAAGAACGAAGAATACTAGAACGCCATGCTCGTATGGTTGGCTGTCGCTTGATCATTGATCCCAGTGCTGAAACATTTCAAGAGCAAGGTGATCTGGCACAGAAAGCTCGTCTTGTTGTGTTAGCTCAGTTCTTAAAATCAATGCCTGAGCAAAAGCTAGAGGTTGTAGTTTCGCCAAGAGCACAGGATACGAGTTTGACGATGGTTGGAGATTATTTCGTATATGAGTCAATGGCGGCTCGACCGGGAGGCTATGTGCATTCCGTATTCAATTCGCATCCACCTACGGTCTTACAGCGAATTCAACGGTTCGATCAATTGTTCAACGAGATCAGAACCCAGAATCCGATGTCCATACAGGATGTTATTGACTACATTGAGAAGTTGATCGGTGGGGGCGCAAAGCCAACTTAAGCACCCTACTCAATCCATCGCCACGAGGTGCGCGAGCGGCGCACAGCACCGCATAGATATTAGATATTGCAGGAGGAACATTGTGGAGATTCGCTTTGCACCAAGATTTAGCAGTAGTGTCCATCAACTCATCGCCGTTAATCCTCATGCTCCCTACAGCATTTTCGGAGAATACAGGCATCGCAGAAATTTATCCCGTCGTGAATTGTGGGCGAAATTTGAAGACATCTGGCAGAGCGGGATGGCAATTGTGGTTGAAACGGCTATCGCGAATCATGACGACTTGGATTGTGAGAATGCACGCTCTTTTCTCTCTACTGACGAAGCCGAATACTTGGACGAGGGAAAAGAGCGGAGAAGTATAGAGTATCGTGGTTCTCCTTTCATTGTTCAGTTCGTGCGAACTCAGGATAGCGTCGAGATCGACCAGCTATGGTACGCCCATGCCCACGATATTAAGCGTAATCTGATCTGTGTTGAGTTTGAAAGCGCAGAAGAAAAAGAACGTTTCAATGCACTTGCGCGTACACAGGGACACGCTTCAGGTCAAGCGCTTCTAGAGGAAGTTGTTCGAAACTTCATGCAAAAAGGATAAGACGACAAAGTTCTAGCCCTCTTGAAGGAAAGCTCATGCGATGACATTCACTCTATTTCATCAGCACTTGGATGATCTTCGCCGTGTTTCCCCTGAAGCCGGTGAGATATTTCTGTGTCCTATTTGCATGTCCACCATTCCCCGTGAAAACGTAGACCGCGAAACAGTGAACATTGGGCATGTGTGGCCCAAATTTCTCCGTGAAAGTGCTGGCACGGAAAGCACCAGAGGTCACCAAGTACTTCTCTGCAAGCCATGCAATAGTAGCGCTGGTAGTAGAGGTGACCAGGAAATGCAGATTTATGAGAGGACACGGCGAGGTGAGTTGCCGAGCAAAATGTTTATCATGTCCCATGATGGGCGTAATCCGATCACGATTCCAGTGTACTTCAAACGATTGAACTCGTCAGAAGGTGTCCGATATCAGATCAAAACACAAGTGCCGCGCGGGGAGTGGAATCACAATGATCGATGGAGGCGGTATAGAGACCTAAGTGACACAAAATCACGATTCTCAGCAGCGATCAATCCAAATCCTCATAATTGGCAGTTGGCTCAAGCAGGTTGGCTGACTTCGGCATATTTGTTTGCTTTCTACACTTTTGGGTATAGATATGTGCTTCAAACCGAGCTTGATCAAGTAAGGAACTACATCAAGCGATCATTCACGGGAAATGTTGATGACAGTTTAGCACCAGCTCCTGCGAAGAACCTTTCTGTGCAGACATGCGAATACTGCAACTATCTTGAGCCTGAGATCGCCTATGTAATGAAAACAATTGGAACTGAGGAACCCCATCATCTGGAAGTTAGCTTTCTAGATTATCACATAAGACTGCCTCTTCCACTCCAGTTCCCGATAGGTATTCCAGCCGATTTGTTTAACGATCCCAAGATGAAATTGGTGCAGTCAGCAGTCGGTCACATTCCACATGAAGGTAAATGTTCTTGGGAAGAGACTTTAAATGATCCCGATTATTCGGTTATAGGTGGTAAAATTCTGATAAGTCGCTCTAGACTATAGGGTATGCGAATATGACAAATGCTCCCCCGAAAACGATCAAGGACGTGGTAACTGACTTTCTTGGTGCAGCGCCATCGTTGGATGAAATCGCGGGTTATCGCCTTCCGCAGGAACTTCAGGAACGCGCTCATGCCCTGCTTGAGAAGAATCGCACCGGCAGCCTGCGCGACGATGAGCGGTCGGAGATGGAGGAATTCCGCCAGATCGACCATCTGCTGACGCTGGTCAAGGCAAAAGCAAAGCTCAAGCTGAAAGCGCAGGCGAGTTGAGCGATACTTACATTCCGGCTGCCCTTCGCCGCCAAGTTATCGAGCGCGCTCAAAACTGCTGTGAATACTGCCTCATGGGCGAAGGCGACCGCGCCATCGACTTCGCCATCGATCATGTCATTGCCGAGAAACACGGCGGAGAAACCGCCGAACACAACCTCTGTTTGAGCTGCTACTGGTGCAACAGCTATAAGGGCAGCGACCTGAGTTCCGTTGATTGGACAGCAGGCGGGCAGATTGTCCCGCTTTTCAATCCGCGCCAGCAAATCTGGTCTGAACACTTCCAGCTCGACGGCGCGCGCATCCAGCCGTTGACCGCAACTGGACGTGTCACCGTGTATCTGCTGCGCCTCAATGCTGAGGAGCGACTGGACGAGCGCGAACTGCTGCTCGCGCTCGGCGATTACCCTTGTTCGTTGGCTACCGAATAATTTCCCATCGGCGTTCAGTGAGCGGCTGTAAGAAGCTCGATGGTGTACCGGCACAGGTCACGATTAAGCCGCGCATTGCCCGCGTTGCGGCGACAAACAGCAGTCGGCGCTGAAGGTTCATCTCGCTGGCAATGTCATCGGGATCGGTCGCTTCGCTGGCACGGGGCAGCACCCCCTCATCAACGGATGGTACAGCGACGATGGGAAACTCTAATCCCTTTGCACTGTGAATCGTCAGCACCTTCACATATGGATCATCCAGTCGTAAGGTGTCGCCCTTCACATGACGTGCAGATAAGCCCGCATTTTGACAATCGCGTGCAATCTGCTCTGCGAGATAGTTAGTAGGGCAGAGAATAGCTGCTGCTCCGGTTGGCAGACGGAGATAGCGGGCATTGCGCCGGATGTAGTCGATAATCAAGCTGATTTGTTCTTCATGGTTGCCCGCAAAAGCCAGCACCGGTTTAGAACCGAAGTGAATGTGTTCTTGGGCGAGTGTTTCGGGATCGCCGGCTTCATGCGTCAGAATTTCATGTGCCGCTTCGGCAATCTCACGGGTCGAACGGTAGTTGCGCTTCAGCAGACGAGTACGGCGCGACACATTGAGCGCCTCATCGACCCGGCTAAAGGAAAAGCCGCGATTGTAGATCGACTGTGAGGAGTCAGCGGCGAGGAAGAGATGGCGCGGATCGCGAACCAGCGCAGCGCACAATCGTAGTTGGAGGGGCGTCAGGTCTTGCGCCTCATCGATGATGACGTAATCATACTTTTTCGGAGCTGCTTTGGCTTTCGACAGTGCCAGCTTATGCAATTGGCTCCACGGTACGCGCTTCGATGCTGCAAGCTGCCCGCGTGTTTTCTCGTACAATCCCCACACAATGCGGCGCATCTTCTCGGTGAACGCCTGTCCTCGCCCTACACGATCCGCCGTTAGATACTCCTCTACTGTTTCTAGTCCGCGTCCTTCGATCACCCACGCGAATTCGTCAGCGAGATAGGCATCGCTCAGAGCAGCTAATTTGCGTGCCAGCAGTGCGCCTTCCATACCACCAACGCTCGGTGCATATTCAGCCCGCGCCGACTTGACCGCCGCTTTCCACTCGTATGATCCGGCGAACTGCTGGTGGAAACTGTCCCCGTAAGCAATTTGCACGGCGAGCCTGTCTACGGTCGATATTTCGAATGTGCCGGGCAGCCCTTCCAGTACACGCGGCAGAAGTTCTTCGGTTGCGCTCACAAGTGCATTGGTATACGTGGTAAACAAGACGTGCGGGGGTTGATCGCCATTTGCCGCTGCGCGTTCAAATACTGAACGGGTGCGATACATTGCAACCGTTGATTTCCCCGAACCGGGTCCGCCTTTGACCAAGGTAGGACCTTCGAGCGCCCAGTCAACCAACTCGTTTTGGCGCGGATCGAGCTTGAGGAGAAAATGGGTAATCTCTCCCTCAACGTAGCGAATGAGATCATCCTCAGCGAGAATCATCCTTACCGGTTCACCAGCAATCTCAGCAGCAGATTTCGGATAGTGGAGATCGATGAGGCGCACACCAATTTCTGTAGGCAGATGTCCCGTATCAACAAGCCGATCAATCTCAGTACGCTGGCGACAGGGCATCAACAAGGTATGAAATTCCTCTGGAATGCGCCACTTGGTGAGCAGTTCCGCTGTCATAATGACGGGCAGTGCGGTCTGTGCTTGAGCTTCCGCCTCAAGCCGCTTACGCTGACGATCCGCATATGCCAGCCACCGTGTATCGTTCTGCACGCGCTGCGCCAATTCAGAATCGGGAAAAAGACCCGCCTCTGTCATACGTGCTTCCGTTTCATCGGGCTGATCGGGGTTGTAGTTAAATCGCTGGTAAATGCTGCCGCGCGGACCGATTGCCAGATATTCAACGAACAGACCATCGACTGCATAAATGAGCCGGAAATCGCCGATGCGGTAGCGCCATAATCGTTCAAAGCCTTTCAGCTTCTTGATGGTGTCTCCGCGTGGTGTAGTTGGATCCTGCTCAAGTTCGCGCTGAATTTCAGCCGTGCGTTTCTGGATTTCTTTTGAGACGTTGCTTAAATCTGCAAGAAAGTTCTGACGCATCGAGATTTTATAACTCATAAGTCGCAGCCATTCTTCAGTAGGTGTGCGTATGGGGGACTGCTGGTCAGGTTGTAAGGACTGCCCTGCGTCCCTTACGACGCGGATAAGAGTTGGTTGTTACCACTGCTTGTATTGTACAGACAGTTCTTAATCGCTGCCTTGACGTTTGTGATGTGTTGTGGAGCAGGAAGGAATTATCAATCTATATAAAAATGTAATTTTATATCGTGATCCCGGAATCGTCCAGCAAAAACTGTAAAATTAACAGCGCCGACTGGAAGATTACCAACCCTAACCTGTAAGATTCCGGATTTTTGACGATCCCACTTTGCTATGCTGAGTTCATCGGTAAAACCCGGAGCAAACGATGAACCGGCAGCACGCTTTTTCTGAACAACTGAATAGCACGACGGGGGTGAACATCGATGCACGATGAACTGCGCGATACACCTCCGGCAACCGAAGAACGCATCAATCTGGTGGATGTCTGCCGCCAGATCATGCGGATTGTTGCACGTTTGGAAACTCAGTCTTATACTGACGATATTGAACGCCAGACCGCCGAGTGGGGACTCAACGATCTGGCTGACCCCGCGAGTGCTGATGACACGCCGCAGGGCTAGACGCATTGTATATCAAGCGCCTTGCTCTTGCCGTATTTTCACTCACGGGAGCAGGGCGTTTTGTATTGGAGGCAGATAATGAAAAGGAGTGTTGACTCATGCCGCGTCCGTTGAAACGCCCTGAACAGCCGATTGACCCGTACAAGGCGCAGCCCTTGCCGTTGGGTCGTCCGGCAGCCGTCTACTACCGCCAGTCGTC
The DNA here is from genome assembly GCA_048499435.1 of Anaerolineae bacterium. Classification (GTDB taxonomy): domain Bacteria; phylum Chloroflexota; class Anaerolineae; order Aggregatilineales; family Phototrophicaceae; genus DAOTWC01. The sequence goes on along the minus strand of JASNZW010000001.1, from coordinate 419,852 downwards.
TGAGGGGCAGATTGGCAACATTTCGACCACGCTCCAAACCATCGATATGATCGAGCATCTGCTGGATCGCGGCTGGTTACGCGAGAATGTTCATATGATCGATGCCGATGCCGCCGTAAGTGGAACGAAGAAGATTCACGAACGCAAAGGCATGACCCAGCTCATGCAGATGATCGAAGCGGGGCAAATTGGACTGGTTGCCGCGCAGGATGTAGACCGATTCTTCCGTGACGTGACGATGATCGAAACCAACAAGTTCATCGAAGCGTGCCGGGCAAATAACGTGCAGGTGATGACCCCGCGCATGGTCTATGATTTTGCCCATCCGATCATGGGATCTTCGCATATCAAGATGTTCCGCGAGGAAGCGCAGCGCGCCGCCGACTATCTCGAGTACCAGATTCGGGGGCGTTTGGTGAAGGCACGGCACAGCCGGAGCGCGGGTGGCATGTGGTCGGGACGGAAGATTCTTCCCGGTTTCATGGTGGACTGCCGCGCCAAAGTGAACGAGCAGCGCAACCCCGATTTCCGCAAATACAAACGCTTCGATCTGTATGCGGATGTGGCGCTGCGCTATTTTGAGTTGTTCCGCGAGAACAACGGCAACTTGTTTCAGACATGGCGGTTTATCGAACGCAACGGTCCGTATTTCCCTGATATTGTGGAGGGGATGGTGCCGGAGGGCTTCAAGGCGACGGATCATCTCGACCGTCGTTCGTTGATCACGGGCAAATTGACTCCCTCAAGCACGGGACTGGAATACATGCTGGTCAATGTCGCGTACATCGGACACTGGGTGCATATGGGCGCGGTGGTGCAGTGGAATAACCATGAGCCGATCATCCCGCTCGACCTGTTCATGTATGCTTTCAACCGTCTCTCGCCGACCGATTTTCATGGTGAGCCGAACCCGGATTATGTCCCGTATCGCCCGTGGATCCGGCATGATAAGGCAGAACGCTGCGCCGAACCGCCGACCTATTCCGGCTTGATCTACACCGACGATTTGCCCGCCCATCCGCACAAGCGGCTGGCAGGCGTCTGGAATTCACACGCGGAGAAGTACGAGTACCTGCTCAACGAGTACCCGTACCGCTCAACGGTGTGGAAGCTGCGCGCGTTCATCCTCGACGGATTGATCGATGAGATGCTGCTCGAACGGCTGCGGGCGACAACGATTGATGAGGCAGCGTGGGCAGCGGCGCTGGCAAGTTTTGAAAACGTCGATCAATCCGAGGTGCGGCGGCTGAAGGCAGCGATCCGACAGGCGGAGACGGCGAAAGACAACATCATCGCCAGCTTAGGACTGCTCTCCAATGCTGAGATGGTCGCCCGCGCTCAAGCACACTTCGAGAAAGCGGATTACGAGATCGCCAATTTGCGGACTGAACTCGCGCGGATTGAGTCGGGTAAACAGCGTTCGCGCTCACTGGTCGAGGCACGTCCGGCGCTGGAAATGGTCATCGCCCGGTGGGACGATGTGCCGAGCGAAGAAAAGCGGGCGCTGTTCGAGGCGTTCGCTCACTACGTGAAGGTCAGCAAAATCAGCCGCCATACCAAACAGGCAGTGGTGTGCTGGCGCGACGGCACAACCTCACGTCGCAGCACGACCCACAAAAGTCTCGGCTATTTCTGGGAAGAAGATGATTTAGAAAAGCTACGAGCGATGGTCGAAGGGGATGTTGACCAATGGATTATCCTCCGCACCTTCCCCGATTATTCGTGGAAGGCACTGCAAGAACGCTATGCCTATAAGTACGGGAACGGGCACTGGCGCAGCACCTATGCGGGGAAGAAACCTTATGGACGGTACACGCACTGGCGGGGAACGGAAGAATTCAAAGCCGAACGTGCGAACCCGCCACAACTTGCGGCGAGTGGTGCATCCATTGATCCACCGCGATCAGTTTTTTTCTCCGGGTGCGGAAGGTCTTGGCGGCCTCGATCAGGAAATCCAGCAGCGATGGGTGGCGCATGAGGCGGTAGACCTCGTCCACCGCGATAATGCGCGGCTGCTCGTCAATCAGGCTGTCGCGGCGGATGGCGCTCAGCACCTGCGTATAGGCCAGCGCCTGCAGGATCGGGTCGCTTTCCAATTCGTGGAAGCTGAACACACGCGGCTCAATCTGCTGCCTGCCGCCGCGCGACAAATCCACGTTGGTCGCGCCGTTGAGGAATTCCGCCCACGGCCCGCTCCCCGTGCAGAGTCCGGCGATTTCGTCAGCGAGATTTTTGGCAATGGGTTTGGTGGCTTCCTTGTCCCCCAGCCCTGAAAGCACATCGCAGACCACATCACAGGTCGGCGCAAGTTCGGGACTTACCTGATTCAGATCAGGAAAGCCGCGATACAGAATTTCCAGCGCCTCACCCAGCAAGCCGCGCTCCAGGTTCTCACGCTGCGCCCCCGACAGCGTGCGTCCCAGCACCGTCTCGTAAATGCGCGTGACGTGGCTCACCTGTTCAATGAGGGTGGGAAACATCACATCCTGCGGGTTGAGTTTGGTCGCCTTCGCGCTCATGACGTACCAGGGTAGCCCGAAGGCATCCGCGATGTGCCTGCCATGTCCCATCGGCTCCAGCAGGTCAAAGGGGATGCCGTTCTCGGCATACTCGCGCGTCAGGTAGCAGTTCAGCCCAAACGTCTTGCCGAACCCCGACACCCCCACCCAGATTTCGTGGGTGGCGCGTTTGTCACGCCACGAGTTGTGAAAGACGGGGTAGGAAGCGCCTACCGCTTCGCCGCGCAGGACACCATCCGTCGCCGACAGCTTGCGGTAGCCCAGGGGCGAGAACATCAGCGCCAGCTCGCGTGAGGTGACGGGCCAGGTGGTGGTGGGGATATTGATGTCTTTGGTCCGTTTTGCCGTAAAGAAACCGACGGAACGGGCGAGTAACTCACCCACCTCCTGGCGCAGCGAGAACCAGGCCCGCGTTTCATTAACGATGGTGTGTACCCGTTCTTTGAGCGTGTTCAGGTCATCGGCGGCAATGGCAATGGTGAGCTGCACCATGTGAAGCGCATCACCGTTGTTGATCTCCTGCAGCGCTTTGCGGCAGTCGGCAATACGCTGCACCGAGCGGCTGTCCTCTCCGCTCACCCCCGCCAGATGCACCTGATACGCCTGGATAATGCCTTCCAGCGCGTCAATGGCGGCGTTGCGGTCATAGGTTTTCGAGATATCCACTGACAGCGCCAGCGGGAAGTTGAGCCGCAGCAGCGGCGGCAGCGGACGGAAGAAGTTCCATGTCGCCGGGGCGAATTCGTAGCTCGTCAAAATCGACCAGTACGGGCGGCCACCAGGGCGACCAGCCGGAGCCAGATGCCAGAAGGGCGTCTCGCGGATTTCGTAACGACCCGCAAACAGTGACGGCCACGCGCCTTCGGCGACCTGCGTTTCAAAGGCGGAAGCCATACCCCCACCTAAGGCGCGGGGATTCTGGTCGCTCCACAGCGCCATGCCGCACAAAGCGCGCTGGTAGTCGGCGCTGTCGTTCAGGCTTTCGAAGTGACGGCGGTATTCCATTAGCAGCGCACGCCGCCGCGCGTCATCCACTTGCTGCGCCTTGCGGCTAAGGCTGCTGATTTTCTCGTTCAGTGTGGCGGGCATCTGCCAGCAGACGAAGCGCGCGGGTTCGCGCAGCGTGCGCAGCCAGGTCGAGAAGCGTGCCTGCAGCGATTGGACACCGTCTTCGGTGGCGTGCAGCATGATGTCAAACGGTTCAATAACGAAAGTGCGAACGGTATTCACGAGTGCAGCACCTCCGTCATAGGCGCGTCCACGAACACCAGTCCATCGTCCCGATCCGCTTCCGCTGCGCGGGCGAACGTCACCCACTCGCGCATGTCAATGTCATAGTTGGGCTGCGCGGGTGCGAATACCACCACCGCATCCAGCTTTACCAGCTCCACTGGCAGTTCCAGCGACTGCGCCAGACTGCCGAAGAGACCTTGCGTGTCACGCGCTGCCGCCAGCAGCAGCGACCCGCGTACGCGGTACAGCAGGCGCTGCCACAGCGGCAGCCCGCCGCGCGTGCCGGTCATGACCAGCACGAGAAGGGCAAGCGCCACGCCCACAGGGATTGACCCATTGGGTAAAGCGAGATTGACAACGGTGTAGGTCAGCCCACCGCCGACGCCCGCCAGCAGCAGGCGCTTGAACGGGATGCCGAAGAAGCCTTTCTCATCCCGCAGCAGCACGTGCGATTTGAAATCTGCGGCCATTCGTCCTCCGGGAGCGCACGGTGCAGGGCGCTGGCGCAGCGCCCCTGTCCGGCGCACGATGTTAAGCAAACGAAATGAGCGTGGTGACGCTGGAGGCGAAGATGACGAAGAGCAGGCCGATGACCACCTGGTTGGCGGCTTTGGGATTGTCGCGTTTCCAGTCGCCGATAATTGGCCATGAGCTGCCCATATAGAGCAGGCCAAGCCCCAGAAAGCCGATGACAGCGGCGAGGGGCGCAATGATCTGCGCCACATCCCGGATGTCGGTGAACAACTGCTGGACAAACTCGGACAGGTTCAAGTGAGGGACTCCTTACACGCTCAGGTAAGCAGGATGCCGGGGCGGGAGAGGCGTGCGCCATGACACATATCATCGCCTGTGGTCGGGATCATCTGGCACAGGAAGCTGGCCCACCCCGGCTGATTCCATCGTAGCAAATGGGCGATCTGCGACCTGACGAGGATTACAGTCTTGGGGTGGCAGTTTTGACGGATACCAGGTGAATTTGTGCATACTCGCTGGCAGACTGATTTATGGCTTTCAGTTGTCACTGTGCGCGACGCAAGCCATAATTGATGGTTGTGTGATTTGCTGTGGATTTCATCCATGAACCCACCTAAAACGAAGAAACTCTTCATCAGTTACCGCAGCAGCGATGCGGCTAAAGTTGATAAAATCGCCAAGGATTTGTCGCTGCTGAAACACAAAGACAGTACGCCGCGCTACACTACATGGCAGGACAAACACGACCTGCCTCCTGCCAGCCCCAACTGGTGGGATGCCGTTGTGGACGCGATCGAACGCTGCGATATGTTCGTGTTCAACCTGTCGCGCGCCAGCCTGCAAAGTGAGATATGCCGCGCTGAACTGGAGTACGCTCACCGGCGCAATCGCCCAATTATCCCGGTGGTGCTGGACGGCGAATTCATCCTCGTCGAGCAGTCGGGGAAGTACGATCTGCCACAAGAGATTTGGACGCTGGTGCCAGACTGGCTGGGGCAAACGCAGTTTATTTTTTGTGTCGGGACAGACTTCTACGCCAAGTTCCAGGAAGCGGTAGCCGGGTTCGAGCGCAACTGGCCGCGTGACATCCCCGCGCCTCGCCCGCTGAACCCGAACAACGAGAGCGTACAAAGTACCAATCACGCCCTGTACGATGCGGCGTGCGATTATGCGGAACGGTTGGCCTTCGCCGACGCCGAAAAGCACTTCGACGCACTGGTGCGCCGTAATGACGTTGATTACGCCGATGCGGCAGCTCAGTGGCTGGAGATCATCCGCCTGTATTCTGAATTGATCGAAGTTCACGCACACCGACACTCTTCCCAGATTATTTTCGACAAAAGGTGGGACGCTTATCAGGCGCTGTTTCCCAAAGAGTTCTACAAAGGTGTGTTCGATCCAAAGGGCTTTACTGCCGGTACAATGCCACCAAATACCATGCAAGCACCGGATCAGATGTCCTTATCGCCTGCGCCATCACCCTTCCTCCCAGCGTCGCAGGCGCGATTAAGCGGCGTACCGAGCGACAACACACCGGAGACAGGGGTGAGGACAAAACCGCGCAGCCTCACGTTGATACCTGCACCCTTCGCTTGGATCGAAATCCCAAAGAAGGGTTATCACATTTCAAAATATCCAGTTACAAATGCTCAGTATGCAAAATTCGTAAACGCGGGCGGCTACGACGAGGAAAAATGGTGGGCAAACTCTGGATGGTTAACACGTGAAGAGCGGGGTTGGACAAGAGCACGCTTCTCGAAAAAATCAGAAGCTGAATGGAACGAGATCCCTGTTCGGGTAAGCTGGTACGAGGCGTTGGCATATTGCCAATGGCTGAGCGCTATGACAAGTAGAAGAATCACTTTGCCAACTAGGGGACAATGGCTGTATGCCGCACAGGGCTCGGACATGAGAGCATATCCATGGGGAAATACATGGGACTGTGTTAAATGCAATAATTCCGTTTTTCCCTGCTCTTCCACAGGTGCGACACCTGTGCGAAAGTTCGAAGGCATTGGAGATAGCCCCTTTGGAGTAATCGATATGACAGGCAATCTCTGGGAATGGTGCACAAATAAGACTTTCGAATCGCTTGACTTCTATGACAGCGGCAAAAGAATCACATTGTGTGGGGGTTGGTGGGACTACGGCAATCCAAGTTTTTTCCGCCTAGATCATAAACCGAATGCACTCGCCATCAAATATCTTCACCTTATCGATTGGGCATTTCGAATGGTTTCTTTTGGTTGACGTTGTGTCTGAATAATCATTGTAATGCAATCGCAAATCGCCACACGCCCATCCCCAGACTCGCATACGGCTCATCTGACCACGCCCACACGAGCGTGAGGTCGGCGGCCTGCCCCGGCAGCAGGTCGAACGGCGTCAGCCTCTCCGCCGGGGCGCGCGGGCCGGGCGGGTCTTCGGCATAGCCCAGCGCCAGCCAGATGTCGTCAGGCGTGAAGCGCAGCGTCTGCCAGCCGCCATTATACAGCCACAGGCGCGCCGTCATCTGCCCCGCCGCCGTCGTCACGGCGATGAGCTGCACGTCCAGCCCGGCGAAGGGGAGCGGGGTGGGCGCGCTCTGCGTCGGCGTCGGGATGGGCGTCGGCAGGGCCAGCGCCGCTGTCAGCGCGCCTTCACGGCCCAGTTCCTGCTCGGGCGGGTAGGTCGCGATCACCAGTGGGCGCGTGGCGGTCGGCAGGCCGTCATCATCCGTCTCCCCGATCAGCAGCAGCACCAGTCCCGGACTGACCTGGCGGAAGCTGGCTGTCTCGCTGCGGCGCACTTCGCGCCGTTCGGCAAAGTCGAAGCGCAGCACAGCGCCGGTGTTCAACGTGAGCAGGAAGGTCGCGCCGGGGCGGATGGCGTCGAAGACGGCGGCGTTCTCCGGCGACCAGGGGATGCCGATGACCGGGCGCACCGCCATCCCGCTGACGAACGAGGCGGTGTCAGGATTGGGGTCGAAGCGCCACTCGGAGGCCTGCACGCGGCGGCGCTGCACGACCCACAGGCGTGGGGCGCTGCCGTCGGGCAAAATGACCTGCAAATTGACCGGGTACGCCACTTCGCGCCCGCTGTCGCCGCCCTGAATCACGTCGTCCTGCGCTTCGAGTGCCAGCGGCGTGGGTGTCGGGCTGACCAGTGGCGTCGGCGTGGGGCTGATCTCCGGTGTCGCAACTGTATCCGCTGAGGAGCGCCCGCCCATGACTCGTATCAACATGAAGCCAAAGAACAGCAGCGCTCCCAGTCCAACTGCCAGCGCTATCTTCGGCGAAGGCTTACCAGATGTGGGTCTGACTTCATTCTCCGGGGCATCCAGCACGATGTTCTGCCTGGCTGCGTCCTGGACTCTGCCAGGGGCACGCGCCCAGCGTGACCCTACCGGCACCAGCGCCGCGTCGGCATAACGTTTGAGCAGTTCGGCGGCGACCTGCCGTTCGAGTTCATCCGATCCGACCGCACCAGCGGTACGGACTTCGCGTTCGTAAGCGGCTTTGTAGGCCCGCTGGCGATCTGTTGGCACCAGTTCCCACAGTGCATGAAGCTCACTCAGGGACAGCGCCTGTAATTCGTCCAGGGTGTGGTAGCGCAGGTTTTCCATTATGAACCGCCTCCGATCACACTGCCACTGCCGCCCAGGGCCGCCTGTTTCTGCATGGCTTCGGTGTAAGCGGCATCGTCGTTGTTAGAAGATGGTTCAAGGGTGACATCGACCTGCGGTTCGATGTTAATCTCTGGTTCGACATCAATCTGCGGTTGGATGATCGGCTGAACAGCCGTCTGCGGTACTGCTATCAGGCCAAAGACAGTGATTTCATTCGGCAGCATCTGTACATGGTGTTCCAGCCGGTTGACTTCCTCACGGGCTGTATCGTAAGACATATGACCGTCAGTCCGTACCTGCTCAACCAGTGCCGTACGGGTTTGCTCCGTCAAGCTGCCATCCGGTGCCGACTTGACCTCGCGCACTACCTGTTCCGCCTGCGTGCCAGAGATACCCAGGCGCAGCGCCTGATCCGCGAACAGGCCAAAACGCGACACATCCGCCTGTACGGGCGGTTTATCACCGCTGACCGGCATGACGCCCATCGCCCGCGCCATTCGATCCGCCACCGTCAGGTGGTCAACACCGGTGGCGGCGGGCTGTCCATTCTGCACACGCTCCGCTTGTATCCCCCGGATGATGTCGCCCATGACTCCGGCAACATCGCCGCCGCCCGACACTTTCAACTGGCCCAGCATGACCTGCATCTGCATCTGGGCGGCTCGAAGCAGGGCATCCGCCACCTGTTCGAGGCGGTCATTACTGCCAGTGCCCTGGCTCTGCGTCAGCACGGAACCCAGCGTGGAGTGCGTGCCGGTGGCCGCGCGCAGCGTCTCTGAGACATGCTGTTCCATCTCTTCGCTGTTCATCTCCGCCGCATAGTCACTGCGCTCCTGTCCTCGGCGGGCATCGGATTCAGCCTCACCGCCTTCGTTTACAGGAACAGAGGCGACAGGTGTAAACACGCCGGTGCGACGCGCTCTGGCGGGTGTGAAACCTGGAACCATCTCGCCATTTTCGTCTTCAAACCAGTCGGCATCGTTCTGAAGCTGTGCGTCGCGCTTGCGTTTGGCGTCCCTGGGCAGCGTCCAGCTTTCCAGAGCTTCGCCCACTGCCGGAACCAGCATCGGACGGGCGATTACACGCCCATATTCGTCGTGTTCCGCTTTCGCCGGGTCACGGTCACTCAACAGCGCCGCGCCCACCAGTGGGGCAGCCGCCCGCCCGATGGCCGGGATACTGCGCGCCACCTGGCGGGTGGCTGCGCCTTCGGTGAACTGCTCAGCGGCGTCCCCTAAGGCTGTGCCGCGCACACCGGGCAGATGCGTCAACGTGCGGGCAGCGCCGCTCAGACTGTTGAAGCCGCCAAACATCAGGCCCGCCGTCTGCGCGCTGGTCGCGCCGTTGTTCAGGGCATTCATGCCCGCCAGCGCATTTGACCCCATGCTGGTCATGAGCGAAGCGCCGCCAGTCGCGGCGGCAGCTGCCCCTGTGACTGCAGCGGACGTGATCGAACCGGGTGACAGCAGCACATTCCCCGACACCTGCCCCATCGCGTTGAACAGGCGGTTGAAGCTGTTCCACACCGCTTTCACACCTGACCACAGCGTAATCAGGATGAAGGCCAGACAGATCAGCCCGATGCCGACGATGGCCGCCGCGCTGCCGGTGGCCGCGCCCGCCAGGAAGAAGCCGATTACCAGCGCCTGAATGAGGGCGATGATGGTCGTCTGCACGATCAGTTCGGCCCACTGGTTGATGATGCTGTGGGCGATGCTCTCGGTGCGCTTGAAGAAGGCGAACAGGATCGCCACGCCGAACGAGACAAAGGTGATGCCCAGCGCAATTGTGATGAGCAGATGCACGATCTGCTCGGTCAGTCCAAACAGCAGCAGTGGCCAGGCGGTCAGCGCCCGCTGCTGCGAAGCGCCTGCCAGCGCCACCGCCGCGGCGCGCTCAGCCGCGGTCAGGGTGTCCCATGTCACCGGCGACAGGCGGTGGTCGAAGTAGCCGCCCTCCAGGTTCCAGTCCATGGGCACGACGGAGCTGCCCAGACCGCTGAGGCGGGTAAACGGGTTCTGGTTGAGGAGATACACGCCGCAGCCGGGCGAGAAGATCGGCTGGGGATAGCCCATCACGTCCTGCGCGTGGCCGCGCAGATAGGCCATGGCGATGTCGAGGCCATCCAGTGCCCCTGGCCCGCTCGCATCCGGCAGATACACGTCGAACTGGTCGCACAGCGCCCCTAAATCCAGATCATTGGAATCGACTTGTGCCAGTGACGAAAAATCGCCGGCATTGTCGTCCAGGCCCTGAAGTACGCTCACGTACATCAGCTGGCTGAGGTTGAGCCGGAAGGTGTTCATGCCCTGGTAGAAGCTCGGCCCGACGGTGAAGAACAAAATACCGGCGATGTACCACATGATGGCGCTGCGCGGGTTGACGACCTCGAGCCGGATGAAGGCCGCCAGCAGATAGGTGATGCCCAGCACCAGCAGCGCAACGATGAACACCCAGCTCACCGCCACGCGCAGGCTGTCGTTGGTCTGGGCAATGAGCGGTACGAAGGCGTTCTCGATGAGCCATTGGTTCACGAGCTTGACGGTGTAACCGGCCATGAGGACGGCTTTTTGCAGACCCCAATGGGTGCCGGCGATGAGCACGATGAGATTGTACTGGAGTTCGTCCAGCATCCGGGCGAAATCAGGCAAGGATATCCCCCTTAGTCGGCCACATCGCCGGAGCAGTAAGGGTTGGCAGCATTGACCCACGTGATGTGGTTGTCGCTGTCGGCATCCAGCAGATACGCAAACTGGCGCACACTCCCGGCGGGAATGTATGCTGCCAGCCGATAGGTGCGCGTCATGCCAGGGGCGAGCGGATCGTAGATTTCACTGGTGAAGTCAGCTGCATTCATCGCCGCCTCGGACGTGCGCCACGTCCCGGATTGCGCGCCAACCTGGGTAATGACCATCAGGGCGGGTGGCACGGTTTCATAGACGCGGCTGCCAAGGTTGCGGATTTCCAGCCTCCAGGTGACGAGCTGGCGTGGCTGGTCGCGCAGCGGCGGGGCGAGCCGGATCTCGACCTGTGTCAGACGGAAGCGCAGGCGCAGCGGTGCGCCCGGCTGGCCGACGAATATCGCATCCCCGACATAGAAATCCTGTGGCGGCAGGATGGTGAAGGGTGTCGGCGGGGGCGGCAGCATCGGCAGGGGCGTGCCGGGCAGCGTGGTGGACGTCGGCTGCGGCGCTGCTGTCGGACAGGTGTAGTAGGGACTGTCGGTGACGACGGTGCCGCACGCCAGCGCCGCGAGCAGCAGCATCGCCGGGGCGACCAGCAGGTAAATCGAGCGCAGCAGCAAGCTGCGCTGTCGGAGACGTTTACAGAGCAGCGCGTTGTCCATGAAATCCTTTTTCCTTTATCCATCACCGACAGAGGCGGACATGATCCGACTGACGACTGACAATTCTATGGAATCAGACCCGGTTGGGTGCCGGGGTTGAGCAGCAGCGTGAAGCGCACACTGCCTCCGCGCCGACTGGTCGGGAGTTCCCAGACTTTGCTGAAATACGGCACCACCACTCGTGCCTGTGCGGAAGTCACGACCTGTAACTGCGCGAAGCCGCTGCTGTCAGTGAATGCCTGCGTAATCACGCGGTTCGTCCCCACCTCAGCCATCCGCACCGAAATGCCGGACACGCCTTCCGCCGGGTCAACGGCGCGGTTGCCATTCTCGTCGTAAGCGATGACGAGGGATACCGTCACCAGCGAAGGCGGGATGGGAGTCGGGGTTGGCTGCGCTGCCGGCGGCTCGCTGACCAGTTCCACGTCCGCCGCTGGCACCGGCTGAGGTGTGGGGGAATAGGTCTCCACGGGCAGCGGAATAATCAACGTATTCGCTGTTCCCCGAAACACCTGCACTGCATCCAGCGCCAGAACGTCGCCCTCCGCGCGCGGGTTACGGCTCTGCGCACTGCGCAGCTCAAGCACATGCGCGCCCCGGTCAAGGGCGTAGACCGCTGTGGCCGGAAACGCCAGTTCCGGCGCGTAAGCGTCTACGGTGTCGATGACCACGCCATCCACGACGACCTGGAAGATGCCCATGTTGCGGGCGGCGACATAGCGGATCCGCAGCCCTTCGCCTTCAAAGCTGAAGCTGGCATAACTCCGGATGTTCTCGCTGCGGTGATACTGGCCCCGGCTGGCATTGGCGTGCAAACGCGGCTCCCAGGGCGTGCTGTAACGCACTGCCGGGTTATCCGACTCGAAGCTGTACCAGCCTTCATACGGTGGCGGCTCGTTGGTCGCATCCGGCAGCGGCTCGACCGGCTGCGGCGGCGCGGGTAGCAGGATCGTCCCAACGGGAAAGTCCGTCGCTGTTGGCGGCACGTAAACACCGGGCATGACTGCACCGATATCGAGCACTCGCGTCGAAAGCGTCGGGGTCAGCGTCGGCGTGAAGGTCGCGGTTGCCGTTGGGGTGTGGGTAAATGTGGGTATCATGGTGACGGTGGGCGTGCGGGTCGCCGTTGGTGTGCGGGTCGGCGTGGCCGATGGGGTCAGTGAGGGCAGCACCATCCGAGTCGGCAACGCCGCTGTGGGCTGTCCCGCCGAACTGAACAGCCCATAAACCACTGTCCCCCATGTTACCAGGCACAGCACTGCCAGGATGAACAAAAACCGCCGCATTCATCGCCTCCGCCAATCTCTGACTCCGACTCAGCGTAGCAAATACGGCGTGTCTGACCTGTGCAGGATTGGCGTCGTGGCCCGTCAGTTTTACCGTGTTAGGAAAACTCGCCGTTTACGCTTCTGGGTTGGCGTAGCCTTCCGCCACCGCCCGGCTGATCAGATGCTCGTTGGTGCTGGCACCGAACCGCTGGCGCAGCTTACGTCGCAGCCAGTAAGCCCGGCGCAGCGGGATGTCCAGCTCGCGCGCGATCTCGGCGATATGCCGCCCGGCCATCAACAGCCGCAGCACTGTGCGTGCTTCCCGGTCGAGCTGCCAGTCGCGCAGCGGCGACTTCATCGCCACCAGGTAAGCGCTGCTGGCTGTCGGCGACAGGTAAAAACGGTTTGCGGCTGCCGCGCGCAGTGCAGGCAGCAGGTGATCCTGCAGGTCATCGCCCGCAAACAGGTAAGCCAGCACACCGCTGGCAAACAGGTCGCGGATCAGCAGCCCTTCTGCCAGTCCGCCCAGCACCACCAGGCCGGCGCGCGGCGCAGTACGGCGCGCGCGCTCCACCAGCATCAGCACATCCATATCGGGGTCGAGCCGCTCGCCCAGCACGATGATGTCCGGCTGGTGCTGGGAAATCTGTGTCAGCAGATCGTCAGCGCTGCGCGCCGTCGCCGCCACTGCCCAGTCAGAATGGCGTGACAGGATAGTCTGGATGCCAATGAGTGTCAGGTCGGCTTCGTCGGCGATCAGAATGCGTTTGCTCATAGCGCTGGCCCTCATCTCGCGGCTGCTCAGATGCCCTTCAGCGTAACACACTGCGGGCCAGTCGTGGGCGAGAAAACAGGACAAGTGTGCCGGGAATTTTCGCGCCAGTGTGTCATTTTTGCAGTCCCGGTCATTCGCTGACGTCCAGCAGGCCCTGCCGCCGTGCCGCGTCCACGATGCTCTCGGTGTTGCCAACGCCCAGCGTCTGCTTGAGCTTGTTTCGGATGCGGTAAACGGTCTTGTCGGACAGCCCCAGTCGTCGCGCAATCTCCTTGACACTCAATTCATGCTCCAGCAGCCGCAGCACCTCCAGGTCGCGCTGCGCCAGCCTGCCCTCACGCTGGCTGCCCAGCAGCCGTACCGCTTCAGCGGAGAGGAACGGATAGCGTTCAGCCATCATGCGAATGGCAGTAAGCAGCGTCGCCGCCAGGTCCAGGTCACCGTTCTTGAGAATGAAGCTGGCGCTGCCGCTGCGTGTGACCTCCTGAAGATAGTTCCGGTCGCGCCGCTGGCTGAGGACGATCATCCCCGTCGCGCGCTCATGACAGCGAGCGGCCAGCCGCACGACCTCAAGAGGATGCAGGATCATGTCGTCGACGATGACCATGCTGGCGCTCTGGTCGTGCAGGAAGAGGTCCGCATCACGCAGCCGCGCGAACGCGGCCGTGACAGTGAACGGCGGCCCGGCGTCGCCGATGAGGGCCTGTATACCTTTGTGGGTGATGTCGTTTCGGTCAACGATCACGATCCTGATGGCGCGCATCCTGCCCGTATCTCCTTGCGGTAAGGGTCATTTTGTTGGCACGAATAAGAACTGATGTGCTAATTCAGATGGACATCATAGCACAGGTTTCTGACCTTAGGGCGAACATTCGCGCGAACATTTGTTTCGAATTTCTACTGAAACAGGTAAGAAACTGGTTTGTAAGCGGCTGGGTGAGAATTTTTGACAGTGGTATGAGACTTTTTCTCACGCCCTGAGAATTTTCCCGCGCACTTTGTCCGTTTTTCCCGCACACAAGTTCTACGGTTTCGCTTATCCTGGGAGCATCCATACGACGAAAGGATGTGGACATGCACGATGAGATGTTAGCTGAATGGATTGCATTCCGGCTGACGCCGGATACACGACACTGGTGGGCGCTTTGGGCGCGCGAGGAGCAGCGGCGCGGACGTTTGTTCACCGGCGGGAAAGGCGAACAAGCATGACCGCGCCGGTCGCGCTCTCCCCCCAGGACGCCTACGTGCTGGCGCGGGCGCTGGTCGGCCTGCCTTACGACGGCGTGCCGCTCAGCCCGGTGTCCGGACTGCTGCTGGCCCACCTCGACCCGCAGCGCCCTGACGACCTGCACATCCTGCGCCGGGTGCTAGGGCAGCAGGCAATGCTGGACGTGCTGCGGATTGACCCGGATGGCGCACCGCCGGAGACCGCTCTGCGCAGTGCCGACCTGAACGTCGTGCCCGATCTGCCCGAAACAGCGCGTTTGACTGCCGCCGAGGTGGCGGAAGCCGCGGGCGCGGGCGGTTGGCTGGACGACTACCTGCGCTGGGCCGGGGCGGCCGCCAATGAGACGCCGCTCAGCTTCCACCTGGGCGCGGGCCTGTACCTGGCAGCCATTGCTATTGGGCGGCGGCTGTACATCCAGACACCCTGGCGGCAGCAGGTCTTCCCCAACCTCTACATCATGATCGTGGCCGTCTCAACCTACTACCGCAAGTCAGCTGGGCTGAGCCTGGCGGCGGAGGTGGCGCGGCTGGCGTTGCCCCACATGCTCATGCCGCAGCCAGGGTCGCCGGAGAACTTCATGGCGATGCTGGGCGGGGTGCTGCCGCCCAACTTCGCCGATCTGCCGCAGCCGGATCGGGCGCGGCTGGAGCAGGGCAACCGCTACGCCGCCCAGCGCGGGCTGCTGCGCGACGAGCTTTCGGGGCTGTTCAAGTCGATGGGCCGGGATTACATGGCCGGCTTGAAAGAACTCATCATGACGCTCTATGACTGCCCGCCCTATCTCGACAGCAACACCAACAACAAGGGGCTGGTTGTCATCCGCGACGCGGCGTTGTCCATCCTGGGTGTGGCCACCCCGGCGGAGCTGGCGGCGGCACTCTCCGCCTCGGACTGGTACAACGGCAACCTGGCGCGCTTTGGCCTGCTCACGCCGGAGCCGGACTACCACGAGCGGGCCGCGCCCAGCGAGAGCCAGGCGCCAACCGATCTGGCGCGCCGGCTGAAGCGGCTGCACGAACTGCTGCCGGCGCCGCCGCTGCCGAACGCGCTGGGCGCGGCGTCCGCCGCCGAAGTCTGGTCACTGGAGGCGGGGATCTGGCCGCAGGTGCGGGTCTACGAGCAGGCCCTGCGGGCCATGACCGCGCCGCAGTCACCGCTGGATGACCGGCTGCGCGCCATTTACGGACGCCTGCACGTGCAGGCGCTCAAGGTGGCGATCCTGCTGGCGGCGCTGGACTGGGCAGACGGCGCGCAGCGCGACCCGCGTCCACGCGTGACGGCAGCGCACTGGTATCGGGCATGGCAGATCGTCGAGACGTGGCGGGCATCCGCACACCGCCTGCTGGCCGATCTGGGCGAGAACGAGGAAGGGCGGCTGGAGAACCGCATCCTGGGGCTGCTGCGAATGGCGGGCGGCACGGCGACGGTGCGCGACCTGTACCGGGCGTTGCGTTCCCCGCGCAAGCCGGTGGTCGAGGCGCTCAGAGCACTCGAACAGGACGGACAGGTTGTCAAAGTCGACATGCCACCTAATCCCGGCAAGCGATCCGAAGTTTACCGGCTATCGGACGAAATGACTGTCGAGGGCAGTCTGCTGTCCAGCCAGCGTGACAACTGACGCTAACTGTCAATTGGCAATTGTCACATGGACAGTCAATTAGATGATGGAGTGAAGTCGTGATTGATCTTACACGAATCAAGGAAAGCTGCGATCTGCGGCGCATCGTCGAGCATGACCTGGGACAGCCCCACATCCGCAGTGGGCAGGCGCATCTGTACAAGTGTCCGTTCCACCATGAGCAGAAAGGCCACAGCCTGGTGGTGTGGGCTGACGGCTACCGCTGCTTTGGCCGCTGTGACAGCGGTGGCGACCTGTTTGGCTGGCTGATGACCTACCGCCATCTGTCCTTCGCCGAGGCGCTTGCGGCGCTGGGCGAACAGCCATCCGAGCCGCCATCTGCACAGCAGCATGAGAAGATAATTGTATCTGAACCGCCACCAGCTGCCTGGCAGGAATATGCCCGTGAAGTGGTGAGCATCGCCGAGGAAACGCTCTGGTCATCTGCGGGTGAACCCGCGCTGACATACCTGCTGGAACAGCGCGGGCTGACCACTGCCACCGTCCGCCGGGCGCGGCTGGGTTACATCCCCGGTGATGTCCGCGCGTGGCGTCCCATCGCCGGGCTGAATGTCCCCTGCGGCATCTCGATCCCCTGGTTAGCAGCCGACGCGCTGTGGGCGGTCAAAGTGCGCCGGGCCTATGGTGAGCCAAAGTATGTCCAGATCGCCGGCGGCAGTGCATATGGCCTCTACAACGCCGATGCGTTGCGTGAAAACACCACCACACTGTTCTGCGAAGGGGAGTTTGACGCGCTGCTGGCGCAGCAGGAAGCGGGGGCACTGGTCGCCCCGGTTACGCTGGGGAGCGCCGCTGCGCGTCTCAGCGCCCGCTGGTACGCTGAGCTGGTCGGCCAGCGGATGATCTTGGTCGCCTATGACCGCGACGTAGCGGGGCAGCGCGGGGCGGAGCGATTGCTGCGACTGTCGCCGCGCTTCCGGGCGCTGCCGCTGCCACATGGCAAGGACATCACCGATTTCTATCTTCAGGGCGGCGACGTGTATGCCTGGGTTGAAAAGGAGCTGCGGGTATGTCAACCCAAACCCGATCTGACTCCGCTCGAATAGGCAAGGTGGATGCCCCATCCGTACTACAGGCTGGTGACTTGTTCCGACGCGTGATGGCGGTGGCTCAACTGCTGGCGAAATCCGCCGCCGCAGTGGACACGCCTGCAGAGAAAGTACCCGAGAAAACACGAGAGTGACAATCTGTAGTATCTTGGGTTGAACGATGGATTGGATGTAAGAATCGATGGCACGTCACGGCAGGAAGAACACCACTGCGCCCACTCCCGGCTGGGCAATCTATCTGCGCACCAGCGATGAGGAGGCCCAGAATCCGGAGGCTTCACAGGCACGCCAGCGTTACATTATCCAGAAAGCCGTGCTGGAGCGGTCTGACCTGCCTGTCCTCGATGAGTATGTTGATGTGTTGACCGGGCGCACACCGTATCGCACGGGTTACCAGCGACTGTTGGAAGAGGCGCGCATGGGCAGGTTCTCACATGTGATCGTCGAGCGGGCGGATCGCTTCGGGCGCAACGACACCGAAGCCCTGCGCGCGATTGACGAACTGGACGCCTTTGGTGTGGCCGTGCGCTTCGCCAACCAGCCTGACCTTGACCCCATGTCTCCGGATGATCGAGTGATTGTGGCGCTCTCGTTCACGCTGGCGCGCCGCGAGAGCATGATGACCAGCCTGCGCATCAGGGGCGCAGTGGACGCCAAACGACAGGAGGGCGGGTATATCGGACGCGCACCGGATGGCTATATCAGCGTCGAGGATGAGCAGCCACACCGCAAAACTTATGCCCGCCGCACGCACCACATCGAGCCAGATCTGGAACGTGCCCCGATCTGGCGGCTGGCTTGGGACCTGCTGCTGGAAGATCGGCTGACACTGGCGGAAATCGCCGAGGAACTCCATGCGCGGGGCTACCGCTACCGCAGCGGACGTCCGTTCGTTGAAGTCAGGTCCAATGGCAGGCGCAGGGCCAACTACAACTCGATGGCATACACCTTCCACAACTGGACTTATGCCGGGTGGATTGTCAGCGAGCAGTTGGGAATCCTGCCAAAAACCCTGCGCGGCAATTGGGAGCCAATTGTCACGACAGAGGAATTTGAGCAGGGATTGGAAATACTGGTAAAACGCTCGCAGCACAAGCACGCCAAACGCAAGCACGATTACCTGCTGAAAAAGCTGATTTTCCTTATGGCCTCGCCATATGACCCGACACAACCGGGCAGTAAATTGTATCGGCTGACTGCTCAACATCCAACGCAGGGCGTTCAGGTGGCGGCACCGCACATTATCGTCTGGAACGTCATCCTGTTCATTTTCTCTGTTCCGAAGTTGAAAGCCAGCTTGCTTCCCACCTCCAGCAGGTTCAGGTGGATGAAGCGCTAATCCCTCTCATCCGTGACTACTATATCAACGAGGTAGCTGACAAACTCGGACGGTTGCGCCCCGATGAACGCGCCGAGATTGACCGTGCCCTGAAGCAGATTGACGAGGAAGAAGCGCGTGTCCTGCGCCTGTATGCATCTGGCATGGTAACTGAGGACAACTGGCGCAATCTGTGGGCGGAATGGCAGGACAAACGCGGCAAACTACGGGCTAGCCGCGAACTGCTTGACCAGAAGTGCGAGCGTTACATCGATGACCTTGATGACGCGCTCACGCTGATTGCAAAACTGGGTATACTGTATGAAACGCTGTCGCGCAGTGACCAGAAAGAACTGCTGCGACATGTGGTTGAGAGAGTCGTTGTCAGTCCTGATGGCGAGATCGTGCGTATGGATTTGCTGCCGCCTTTTGCCTACCTGTGCGAAATCTGCGCGAAGGTGAGCAGTAGTGAGGGAACTTCTGAAAACCCCGCGAGAATAGAAACAGGTGACGTTGCCGCCACCTGTTCGAGTAAAGTCCTAGAATGTACCCCCGGCAGGATTCGAACCTGCGACCCAACGCTTAGGACGCGCCGGCTCTGTCCTCTGAGCTACGGGGGCGGCTGTGCGGGCATTATAGCCGCCGCCGCGCGCTCGGTCAACGGCCCCCCGCCGTGTGCCCGTTGATCTGCTCGTCGATCATGCCGAAGCGCCGGGTGCGCTGGTTGTATTCCAGCAGCGCCTTGCGCAGCTCGTCTTTGTCGAAGTCGGGCCAGTACACCGGCGTGAAGTAGTACTCGCTGTAGGCCCCCTGCCACACCAGAAAGTTGCTGGAGCGGATCTCGCCGCTGGTGCGGATAATCAGGTCGGGGTCGGGCAGCGGGCTGGTGTACATGTAGCGGCTGATAAGCGTCTCGTCGATCTGGTCGGGCGGCACGCCGTCGGCCACGATGCGGCGCACCGCGTGCACGATCTCGTCGCGCCCGCCGTAGTTGAACGCCACGTTGAGGATGAGCCTGCTGTTGCCGCGCGTGAACTCGCAGGCGTGGCGGATTTTGCGCTGGAGCGTCGGGTTAATGCCGTGCAGCTCGCCGATATGGCGGATCTGCACGCCGTTGTCGTTTAACTCGCGCAGCTCGCGGTCAATGACCATTTCCAGGATGCTCATCAGCACGCGCACTTCGGCGCGCGGACGCTTCCAGTTTTCGGTCGAAAAGGCGTAGATGGTGAGGATTTCGATGCCGAAATCAACGCAGGCGTGCAGCGTGCGGCGCAGGTTTTCGGTCCCCTGGCGGTGTCCTTCTGTGCGTGGCAGGCCGCGCGCTTTCGCCCAGCGCCCGTTGCCATCCATGATGATGGCCAGGTGGCGGGGGACTTCTGTCAGGTCCGCGACGTGCGGTGCGGGGTCTTCGTGCAGCTTGGCTGCCATAGGGTGACGCCTTTGCTTGTTATTTACCAGGGCGGGCGCGGCGCGCCATATACGCAGTATACACCGCGCGCCGCACACAGACCTTACAAAACAGGTGGGTGGCGCTCAGATTTCGAGAATTTCCCGCTCTTTAGCCTTGCCCAGCTCGTCAATCTGCTCAATATACTGGTCGGTCAGCTTCTGCACATCGTCCTGGCCGCGCTTCATTTCGTCCTCGGAAATCATTTTTTCCTTCTCGAAATCGCGCAGATCATCGTTGGCGGCGCGGCGGATGTTGCGCATCGTCACGCGCGCCTCTTCCATACGCTTGTGCAGAAACCTGACCAGTTCCTGACGGCGCTCGCGGGTCAGCGGCGGCATCACCAGGCGGATATTTTCGCCGTCCACGTTGGGGTTGATGCCGATGTTGGCCTGCTGGATCGCCTTTTCGATGGCCTTCAGCGTGCTCTTGTCGAAAGGCCGGATGAGAATCTGAAGCGCCTCCGGCGTGGAGATGTTGGCAAGCTGGCGCAGCTCGGTCGCCTGGCCGTAATAATCCACCGTCAGACGGTCCACCAGCGCGGTGCTGGCGCGTCCGCTGCGGATGCCCTGGAGGTCTTCCTCATAGACGCCGAGCGACGCTTTCATTTTCTGCCGGGTTTCGCTGAGAATGTCGTCAATCATCGTTAGCTTAGCCTTTTTACAGAACGATAAGTGTTTTTCCTCAGTTGGCCGCGCCTCAGGCGTAAGGCCAGCCCTGCCAGCCGCGCGCCTGCCAGGCGGCGTACAGCGCGATCGAGCCGACGGTGGCGACGTTGAGGCTGGCGACGTGGCCGCGCATGGGCAGCGACAGCAGCATGTCGCAGGTGTCGCGCACCAGCCGGCGGATGCCCTCGCCCTCG
The DNA here is from genome assembly GCA_048499435.1 of Anaerolineae bacterium. Taxonomy (GTDB): domain Bacteria; phylum Chloroflexota; class Anaerolineae; order Aggregatilineales; family Phototrophicaceae; genus DAOTWC01. The sequence continues at coordinate 399,087 of JASNZW010000001.1, read as the reverse complement.
CTGCCGAGCACCAGGCCCAGCGGCATGTTCAGGTCGGTGCGGTCGAAGGGCGGCACGTCCGGGCCGATATCCAGGCCCACCAGCCACACGTCGCGCGCTTTGAGGTCCTTCATGGCGCTGACCAGGTTGGTCACCTGGAGGCAGTTGAGATGCTCCACCGCGCCCGATGACGCGCTGACCACCGCCGGCGTCACCGAGACGCTGCGCCGTTCCTGGAAGATCACGCCGTGAACGCCGACTGAATCGGCCACGCGCAGCAGCACCCCCACGTTCTGCGGGTCCTTGAGCAGGTCCAGCAGCAGGAAGAACGGCTTCTCGCCGCGCTGCTGCGCCAGCGCGAAACAGGTGTCCAGGTCAACGTAAGGGTATGGCCCGGCGCGCAGGATGACATTCTGGTGGTTGGCGCCGCTGGCGAGATCGTCAATGATGCGGCGCGGCACGCGGTTGACCTTCACGCCGCGCTCGCGCGCCGCGCTGATGATGTCCGCGATCAGACCGCGTTCCTCAACCGATTCGCTGACGAGAAGCTGGTCCAGGCTGCGCCGCCCGGCGCGCAGCGTTTCCAGCACCGCCCAGTGGCCGTACAGGAAATCAACCATTGCGCTGTTCCGTCCGCCAGGACGTGCCGCTGGGGCCGTCCTCCAGCGCCACGCCCAGCCGCGCCAGCTCATCGCGGATGCGGTCGCTTTCGGCATAATTCCTGCTGGCGCGGGCCTGCGCGCGCAGCGCGATCAGCAGCTCGATCAGGCCGGCCTCGCGCTGCGCGTCGCTGCTGGCCGCCGCGCCGCTGGGGATCAGGCCGAGCACGCTGCCGCCCAGGTCGCTGTACAGGCTTTCGATCTCCGCCAGCGTTTGCAGCCCGACCGTCGTGCCGCTGTTGAGCAGCGTGTTGGTCTCGCGCGTCAGGTCCTGCAGGGCGGCGATCGCGCGCGGGGCGTTGAAGTCGTCGTCCATCGCCTCGATAAACGCCGCGCGCGCCTGCGCCAGCCGGGGCCGGATGCCTGCGCCGTCGTCGCTGTCCGGGGCGCTGTTCATGTGCTGGCGCACCAGCCGCACCGCGCCGTACAGCCGTTCCCAGCCGCCCTCCGCCGCGCTCAGCGATTCGTCGTGGTAGTTGACCGGGCTGCTGTAGTGGGCGCTGAGCACAAACATGCGCACGACTTCCGGGCGATAGCGGGCCAGCGCGTCCTTGACGGTGACGAAATTGCCCAGGCTTTTGGACATTTTCGTGGGGATGCCGTCGGCGTCCGGGACCATCAGGCTGCCCACCAGCATCCAGTAGCGGGCGAAGGGGGCGTGGTTGGCGCACTCGCTCTGGACGATCTCATTTTCGTTATGCGGGTAGATGTTGTCCACGCCGCCGCCGTGAATGTCGAATGTTGGCCCCAGATACTTGCGCGCCATCGCCGAGCACTCGATATGCCAGCCGGGGAAGCCTTCGCCCCAGGGGCTGTTCCAGCGCAGGATGTGTTCCGGGTCAGCCTTTTTCCACAGCGCGAAATCCGCCGGGTGGCGCTTCTCGTCGCGCACATCCTCGCGGCTGCCGGCTTCCTGCGCCTCCAGCGCGCGGTTGGAGAGCTTGCCGTATTCCGGCGCGCTGGTCACGTCGAAGTAAACGCTGCCGTCCACCACATAGGCGTGGCCGCCAGCGATGAGTTCCTCGATCATCGCGAGCTGTTCGGGGATGTGGCCGCTGGCGCGCGGCGAGATATCGGGCCGGGTGACGCCCAGCGCGTCCATATCGGCGAAGTAGCTGCGCGTGAACAGCTCGACAAGCTGCATCGGGCGCGCCTGCATCTGGCGCGCTTTCCTGAGGATTTTGTCCTCGCCGAACTCAGTTTCGGTGAGGTGGCCCACGTCAGTGAGGTTCTGGACGTAGAGCACCTCGTAGCCGCTGTAGCGCAGGTAGCGCGCGACCACGTCAAACGAAATATAGGTCTTGGCGTGGCCGATGTGGGCGTGGTCGTAAACCGTCGGCCCGCAGACGTACATGTTAACGTGGCCGTCCTCCAGGGGCGTGAAAGGCTGTTTGGCGCGCCCTAACACGTTGAAAATCTGCAAGGCCATAGCGAGAGCATCCTTCTGCACAGCGCGGTTTGAAACAGGTTACATTTTAGCGCAGTTTGCCCAACGGGTATAGACTCCACCGCAGCGTACCGCTAACCCTGGAGGGCGTGCCAATGCCGCGTGGTCGTCTGTGGCGCATCACCCCTGATGGCGTAATCCTGAACGACGCCAGCCGCGCGCACATCCAGCCGCCGTTTGCCGTCGCAGTCAGCGACCTGGCGGCGGCGGTGGCGGCGCAGATCGGCGCGGACACGCACAGCATCTACCTCACCGGCTCGATTGCGCGCGGGCTGGCCGTTCCCGGCGCGGCGGACGCCAACGTGTTCGCGGTGCTGGTGGAAAGCGCTGATCCCGAACTGGTGCGCCAGGACTGGCTGGACGCCGCCGAAACCGGCGTCGTTGAGCGCCATGCCTGCCTGCGCGACGCGCGCGTTGAGCTGTGGCCTTACGGCTACGTGTTCGGCAGCCCGGACCGTTTCGCTATCGGCGGGTTTATCGTCAAAACGCACAGCGTCTGCCTGTGGGGCAGCGACCTGGCTAACGAGCTGCCGAACTACCGCCTCGGCCCGGCGATTCCTAACGACGATATCGTGCAGCTTCGGGCCGACATTGAGGACGCCACCGCTGCTATCAGCGCCGACGGCGCGCCTGAAAACGTGCGCTTCTGGTGCCGGGACAGCATGAAGCGCATCCTGCGCGCCGGTTTCGGGCTGGTGATGCTGGCGGAGGGCGGCTTCACGCGCGACATTGACCTGTGCTGCGATATCTTCGGCCGGCACTACCCCGACCGCGCCGGCGATATGCGCCGCGCGCTGGACCTGGCCCACCAGCCAGCGGGCGACGCGGCCACCGTGCTGCGCTTCCTCGCTGAGTGGGGCGGCTGGCTGCTGGCGCAGGCTGACGCCTGGCTGGACCGCTACAACCCGCGCCGCGACCTGGCGCTGCTGGTGGACGACATCGCTGAGCCGGAGGACGAATAGCGCGCCTTTAGCCGCCGCCGGCGCTGAGCGCGGCCAGCACGACGGCGGGCGTGATGAACGTCTCGATGAACGCCGCCAGCAGCAGCCCCGGCAGCACCAGCCCGACGCCGATCTTAACGGCGTCGCCGAAGGCCTGGAACCACGCCTGGCCCACGGTCAGGCCGCGCGGGAGCTGCGTGACCACCGCGCCCAGGCGCAGCGCGGCGGCGGTCGCCAGCACGATCACCGGGATTTCGACAACGCCGTGCGTCAGCACGCTGGCGGCGAAGAGGCTCAGGCTGTAGCCGGACAGCACGAACTGCGCCAAGACATACCCCAGAACGGCGTAAGCGGCGGGCGTGAGGATGAGCGCCGCCGTGCCAAATGTAAAGACCGCCAGCGCCGTCGCCGCCAGCAGCACGCGCCCGTTCTGCCACACGATGAACAGCAGCGCGCCGGTTTGTGACGGCCCGTTCGGCAGCGCCTCGAAGGTTTCGCTGGCCGTGCCCAGGCCGCCCTCCGGCAGCGGCAGCCGCCATTCTGGCTGCAGCCCAACGGCGTAGCCAGCGGCCAGCGCCAGCGCGAACACCAGCGCCGTCACCGGCAGCGCCAGCCCCAGCCGCCGCACGCTGCCGCGCACGCCGCGCCGATACCAGTCGCCCAGGCTGCGCGCCGGCGTGAGCGCGGCATCGACAGCGTACACGCTGCGCCACAGGCGCGCGGCTGTGCCGCGCAGGTTAAGCTCGTCGATTGTGCGGCCCAGCAGTTCCTCGCGGTTGAACACGCTGCTGCCCGTGCGCAGCAGCAGCCCGACGACCACCAGCATGCCGGCGGCGATGGCCCACAGCGCCCCGATGCCCGCCGGCGAATCGGCGTCCGGGGCCAGGAAGATAATCAGGCTTTCGCTGGTGGTGAGCATCGCCATCGGAATGATGATGAAGCTGGCGAGCAGGTTGGCGGCGCGCGTGCTGGTCGTCTGGCTGGAGACGACGACCGCGCCGGACACCATCACCAGCGCCTGCACCGTCGTCAGCACCACAATCTGCACGATAAGCGCCGCCGGCGGCCGCCACTGCAGCGCGCCAGTCAGCGCCAGCAGCAGGTAGAAGCCCATGCCGGTGTAGCTCGCCAGCAGCGGCGGGATCATCGCCGCCAGCGTCTTGCCGACGTACAGCTCGGTGTTGGTCAGCGGCGTGCTCAGCAGCGGCTCCAGGCTGCGGCGCTCTTTTTCGCCGACGAACGTTTCCAGCGCGATCACCAGCGAGATCGAGATGGGGAAGAAGCCAATCACCATCAGCAGGAAGGGGATGTTGCGCTCGCCGATGATTTCCGCGCCGAAGCCGGCCAGGTAGTTGCTGAAGCGCGTCGCCACGTCCTGCGCCAGGAAGGGGAAGAAGATCGTGAGGATGATGATCGGCACGATGATGCGCCAGTCGCGCAGGCTGTCGCGCACCTCGCGCCGGGTGACGATCAGCGCGCTGGCCAGCGCGCGCCGCCAGCCGGCCGCGCGCGCGGCGGTTTCAACCGGGGCTGCCATTGTGCGCTGCCTCCTGCGCCTCGTCCTCGCTGACCACCTGCAGGTAAATGTCCTCCAGCGTCTGCGACACCGGCGCCAGCGTGACCACCTCCACGCCCAGCGCCAGCGCGCGCCGCAGCACCAGCGGGTTGACGATCTCTGGCTGCGGGGCGCGGTAGCGCAGCCAGCAGTCGGCGCTGGCCTCGACCAGCACCAGGTCGCCCAGGTCGCGCGCGGCGCTGTTGAGCGGGCTGCGCGCGCGCAGTTCCATCAGCGGGTCGCCGACGAAGCGGCGCGCCAGATCGGCCAGCGCGCCGTTGGCGATAACGCGCCCGCGCCGGATGATGGCGATACGGTCCGCCAGGACCTGCGCTTCCATCAGGTTGTGCGTGGTGATCAGGAAGGTGCGCTCGTCGCGCTGAAGCTCGATGATGGCGTCGCGCACCTGTTTAGCGCTTTGCGGGTCCATCGCGCTGGTCGGCTCGTCCAGCAGCAGCACCGGCGGGTTGTGGATCATGGCGCGCACCAGCGCCAGCTTCTGCTTCATGCCTTTTGAGTACTCGCCCAGGCGTTTGCCAAGCGCATCGTCCAGGCCGAAGCGCGCCATGAGGTCCAGCGTGCGGCGGCGGCGCGTCTGCGGCGGCAGGCGGTACACCTGGCCGAAAAAGTCGAGATACTCCAGCGCGCGCATCCGTTCATACAGGCCGTGCTGCTCGGTCAGCACGCCGACGTGCGCCCGCACCTGTTCGGGCTGGGCAGCCACGTCGTAGCCCGCCACCCGCGCCCAGCCGGAGGTTGGCGCCAGGATGCTGGTCATCATGCGCACGGTGGTGGTTTTGCCGGCCCCGTTCGGGCCGAGCAGCGCCAGCACCGTCCCCGCCTCGACTGTCAGCGTGACGCTGTCAACGGCGCGAAAGCCGTCGAAATCCTTGGTCAGTGCGTGCGTTTCGATCATGAGGCCGTTCCGGCGCATACGCGGTCAGGGGGCTGCGGCGCTGGCTGGATCAGCGGGCGGCGTTAAAAGAAGCCGCGCCGCCCAAAGCGTTCTTCTTTCCAGGGGTCGCCGTTGTTGTGATACCCGCCCTGTTCCCAGAAGCCGGGCTGGTCGGCGGCGCTGAATTCCAGTCCGCGCAGGAACTTGGCGCTTTTCCAGAAGTAGCGCTGGGGGACCAGCGTGCGCAGCGGGAAGCCGTGATCGGGGTCAAGAAACTGGCCGTTGTACTTATAAGCCAGCAGCACGTCGTCGGTCAGCATGGCCTCGATCGGCAGATTGGTGGTGTAGCCGCCGTCGCAGTGCGCGATGACAAAGCGCGCGCCTGGCTTCACGCCGAACAGCTTCACGAAGTCGTTGAAGCGCACGCCTTCCCACACTGTGTCGAACTTGCTCCAGCGCGTGACGCAGTGAATATCGCAGGTGAGCGTCACGGTCGGCAGCGCCTGGAACTCGGCCCAGCTCCAGCGCATTTCGCGCTCGACCTCGCCCCACACGCGCAGGTCCCAGGTCGCCGCGTTGAACGGCGGGTTAGGGCCGTAAGTCAGCACCGGGAATTTCTCGGTTAAGGATTGTCCCGGCGGCAGCCGGCCTTCGCTTTTGACACGTTCCTCATCGCGGCGGCGCTTGAGAAATTCCACAGCGTTAGGTCTCCGTTGGCATGTTTAACTGCGCTGGGCGCAGCGCGGGCGGTTGTTCAGTGAAACGGGTCCATCAACAGCTCAATCTTGAGCGCCATCAGCCCCAGCGTGATCTCATCGCCGTCGCGGATGGGGTAGCTCTCGTTCGGCTCCATGCGGTCACGGTTGAGCAGCGTGCCGTTGGCGCTGTCGTTGTCAACGGCGATGATGCGGTTGCCATCGAGTTTTAGGGTAAGGTGCTGGCGCGAGACGCCCATCTTTTCGGCCTCATACGGCCCCAGGTCAATGTCGGGGGTGGCCGTGCCGTCGGGCGTGCGCCGGCCAATTACCATTGGCCCGGACATGTCGAAGATGACACGGTTTTCGCACTGTAGGATGCGCAGCGCAATGCGCCAGGGGCGCGGCAGCCCCATATCAATGGCTGTGATCTCGCGTGAGGCAGGTTCCCCCGCGTTATCCTGGTTCAGTTTACGTGTATCACCAGACACGGTATCTGATCTCCACCACTTTGTACTATAATGACGAATGATAGCTTGTGCTGCACAATCATCTAGCACGCAGTATAGCACGAGTTATTGCGCGCCGGATGCTGTTTGTGATTATCCTGTAACACTGCACTGTTTTTTCACCGGATTTTCATACGAGGGACCCGCAAACTGGCGTGCAGATAGCGAAAACCGCGCTTGCGTCGGGGGGACGACAGCCGGGTTTGGGACCTGTAAGTGAACAAGTCAGGTATGGTTATGAACGTTACGCCTAACAAACTTCTTCTGTTAAGCGCCAGCGCGCGCCCGCTGGCTGAAGCGCTGAACACACACCCTGACATATATGACATAACCGCAATCGCCGAAGCCGCCGCCGCAATGGAGCTGCTGCGCGATTCCGATTACGACATCATCATTCTGGACGACACGCTGCTCGGCAGCGACACGCTGCGCCTTGTGCGCGAGATCAAGCGCCGCCGCCCGCTTACGCCGGCGCTGATAACGACGCAGAGCGCCGACAGCGCTTATCACATAGACCTGCTGGAAGCGGGCACAGCCGACATCCTGGACAGCGGCCTCTACACCGACGAGCTGCACCGCCGGCTGCGGCTGGCGCTCCAGCAGCGCCGCCAGAACCTGGCGCTGGCGCGCCGCAACAACAACCTGCAGGCGCTGGCGGCGCTGGCGCGGCGGCTGCACGCCGTCACTGATCCGCGCGGCCTGCTGGCGGAGGCGATTGACATGGCCTGCCGCACGTTTGGCCTGTACGGGATGGCGGTGGCGCTGCGCGAGGGCGATATGCTGCACATCTTCGCCGGGCGCGAAGGGGCGACGCCGAACACGATCTTTGAGACCGGCCTGCGCCCCCACATGTACGACCCCTTCATGCGTGTGATTGACACCGGCTTTGTTCAGACATTTCAGAACATCCAGCAGGACAACTACTACTCCGACATCCCGACGCTGCCGCGCGCTGAATCCGCCGTCATCCTGCCGCTGGCGTACCCCGAATATGCGCTGGGCGCGCTGGCGGTGTTCGGCAGCGCCAGCGCCCCGGTGAACTACGACGACCTCGTCACGTATGAGCTGTTCGCCGCCCAGCTTACCACCGCCTACCAGAACGCCCGCCACTACGCCGAGCAGGAAAAGCGCGTCAAAACCAGCGCGCACATGTTGAAGGCGTGGCAGCGGTTCGTGTCGCTTGACACGCCCGACGAGATCGCCGCTGTGCTGCGCGAGATGATCGAGGAAATCCCCAGCGTGAACCAGGCGCTGGTGTGGCTGTATGAGGATGAAACCGCCGATAAGATCAGTGTGCGCGCCAGCAGCGACGAGCTGGCTGGCACGTTCGTTGACCTGTACCAGCGCGGGCACATCGCCGGGCTGATCGAGCAGATGGACGACCACATGCAGGTTGCCCTTCAGCTTGGCCGCGGCCAGAAGGACTCGCTGGGGCCGCTGTTTCGCGGGCTGCGCGGCCAGCACCTGATGCTGTTTCCGATCACCGACTCCGCGCGCATCACTGGCGGCGTGCTCGCCAGCGCTGTCGGCAGCGGCCAGTTCGCTATCGAGGACGCGAACCTGATGAAAAGCCTGGCGCACGCCGCCGGCCAGGCGCTGGTGCGCACCATGCTCACCGGCGTGATGACCGAGAAGGGCGGCCGCCTGGAGGCGATTCTGCGCAGCATCTACGAGGGCATTGTCTTTGTGGACAACACCGGCCGCGTTGCCTTCGCCAACACCCAGTTCGCTGAACTGACCGCCATTAACCCGGCGGATATCCTGTACCGCGAGCCGCAGACCCTGCTGGACCAGCTCGCCGCTGAGTCAGCGGACCCGGATAAGACCTATCAGCAGCTTCACAGCGCGGTGATCAGCGTGCTGGACGACAGCGCGGGCGAGGATTACCCGATTCTGGAGATTCCGCTGGCCAGCCGCGACCGCGAGATCAACGTTGAATTCGCGCGCATCACCGGCACGGTTGACAGCGCCTACCTGGGCTGGATCGCCATTGTGCGCGACAGCTCGCGCTTCAAGCACCTGTTCAGCGCGCAGATGTCGCTGCTCGATATTATGTCAGAGCGCATTCGCGTGCCGCACGCGGAGCTGCGCGGGCTGGTCACCACGCTGATCGAAAGCCACAACCGCCTCAACAACAGCGAGCGCGCGCGCTTCCTGCGCCGTGTCGAGAAAAATGTCGAGGCGATGGGCGAGCTGTGGGAAAACTTCCTCGACATCTACCACCTTGAGCTGACCGGGCTGGTGCTGGAGCGCGAGGAAAGCGACCTGTACGACATCCTCCAGCGCGCGCTGGAAAGCCGCATCTTCAGCGAGAACCGCCGCCAGTTCCAGGTGGAAGCCCCGGCCCGCCTGCCGCTGGCCCGTGTGGATGAGCTGCGCATCGAGCGCGCGCTGAGCAACGTGCTGCAGAGCGCGCTGGCGCTCTCGCCGCCCGGCGCGCCGATCAAACTGCGCCTGGAGGGGCGCGGCGCGGAGCTGCGTGTTTATATCCACGCGCAGGGGGTCGCCGTCCCCCAGAATGAGGTTGAGCGCCTGTTTGACCCGCTGTACCAGTTCAACGAGGACGGCACAACTTCTGGCCTGGGGCTGGGCCTGTACCTGGCGCGCGAGCTGGCTGAGCGGCACGGCGGCCGCCTGTGGGCGGAGTGCGCCGCTGGCAAAGGCACCAGCTTCATGCTGGCGCTGCCTACCTCTGACGGCGCCAGCGTCGTGACACCCCCGGCGCAGGCCGAGTCGGCGGCGGTGGAGGCCGCCGGCGCGCCGGATGAAGCGCGCAGCGCCGGTTACAGCGTGCAGAAGCGCCAGCCTAAAACCATCATGGTGATTGAGGGGAAATCGTCGCTGGTGAACGTGCTGCGCGCCCGGCTTGACGCCCAGGGCTATGAAATCCTGACTTACCGTTCCAGCGAGGAAGCGCTGCACGACCTCAACGCTGTGCGCCTCGACCTGATCGTGCTTGATGTCAACCTGCCCGACGCCAACAGCCTGGATGTCTGCGACCGGATACGCAAGCGCAGCCAGGTGCCGATTATCATGCTGGCCGACGAAGCCTCAGAGGCTGAGGAAGTGCGGGCGCTTCAGCAGTTTGGCGCTGACGCTTTTATCACCCGGCCGATCAGCGAGGAACGCCTGCTGGCGCGCGTGGACGTGATCCTCAAGCGCGTGGCGGACCTGCCGGTGCGCACGCGCGAGCCGCTGGACCTGGGCGACCTGGTGATTGATTTCGCCCGGCGCGAGGTTTACCTGAGCAACAAGCCCATTGAACTTACGCGCATTGAGTACGACCTGCTCAACGCGCTGGCGCTCAACGAAAACCAGGTGCTGACGCACAAACAACTGCTCGACAAGGTGTGGGGGCCGGAATACCAGGCGGAGACGCAGTATCTGTGGGTGAACGTGAGCCGGCTGCGCAAGAAGCTGGAGCCAACGCCGGACAGCTCGCGCTACATCTACACGCAGCAGGGCGTGGGCTATGTGTTCCGCCGGCCCTGACGCCTGACTCACTGTGGCCGCCGGCACGACTGAGCGCGCGCGCCGCCCGCTTACCCGGCGGCGCGCGCTGCGCGCTGTCCGCCTGGCGGCGGTCGCGCTGGTGTTTCTGCTGCTGGCGCTGCCGCTGGGCCTGGGCTTTGCCGGCGTGGCCGGCGTGATGCGCAGCCCGTGCGGCCCCGCTGCCGACCCGGCGGCTTACGGCCTGCTGTACGAGCGCGTCAGCTTCCCCGCCAGCGCGCTGGGGCGCGCTGTTCACGGCTATTTCTTCCCCGGCACGAACGGCGCGGCGGTTATCATCCCCCCGGCGCTGAGCAGCAGCGCCAGCGGCCAGCTCGACGAGGTCGCCCTGTTTCAGCGGCACGGCTACAGCGTGCTGACCTACGAGTCGCGCCCGTGCCTGGGCCTGCCGCACTCGCTCGGTTACAGCGAAGTGGCGGAGGTCGGCGACGCGCTGGCGTGGCTCAGCGCCCGCCCGGAGGTTGACCCGGCGCGCATCGCCGTTCACGGCTTCTCATCGGGCGGCGCGACTGCTATCATGGCGGCGGCGCGCTTTCCACAGCTTGCCGCCGTGATCGCGATGGGCGGCTACGCCAACTTCGACCAGTACCTGAACGAGCAGATCGCCGGCCAGTGGTACGCGCCGCTGTTCCGGCTGGGCGCGGACGCCGCTTACTGGCTGACCGCCGGCCAGCCGATGGCGCTGCTCAACCCGCTGGCCGCTGTCAGCGCGATCGCGCCGCGCCCGCTGCTGCTGATCTACGGCAGCGCTGAGCCGTCGCTGGCGGGCGGGCGGCAGCAGTTGGCGGCGGCGGGCGACGCGGCGCAGTGGTGGGAAGTGCCGGGCGCGACGCACGGCAGCTATATCTACACAGCGCCGGACGAGTTCGCGGCGCGCACTATCGCCTTTCTTGACGCGGCCCTGGGCGTTAAGCGCTGACAAATGGGCGGAAAGCGCGCTGGCCGTATCCATACGCGCCGCGCCAGGGTTATATCATCAGCGAACGCTGTACACAGCAGGTATCAAGGAGCGTAACAGAAGTGAGCGACAACAGGATCCGTGTGGCGATTATCGGCGTGGGCAACTGCGCCAGCGCCCTGGTTCAAGGTACGTATTTTTATCGGGATGTGCAGGACGACGAGATCATCCCCGGCATTATGCACACCAATCTGGGCGGCTATCGCATCCGCGACATCGAGTTTTCCGCCGCCATTGATATCGACGCTGAGAAGGTCGGCAAGGACCTGGGCGAGGCGATCTGGGCCGGGCAGAACAACACCGTGCGCTTTGCCGAAGTGCCGATCCGCACCGGCGTGACAGTCGCGCGCGGCATGACGCACGACGGCCTGGGGCCGTATCTGTCGCAGAAGATCACCAAAGCGCCCGGCTCGACCGCCAACATCACCGAGATTCTGCGCGACACCAGAACGGATGTTGTGGTCAACTACCTGCCGGTTGGCAGCGAGCAGGCGACCAAATGGTATGTTGAGCAGGTGCTTAACGCCGGCTGCGCGTTTGTCAACTGCATCCCCGTGTTTATCGCCCGCGAGGCGTACTGGCAGCACCGCTTCCGCGAGCGCGGCCTGCCGGTTATCGGCGACGACATCAAGAGCCAGGTGGGCGCGACGATCGTCCACCGCGTGCTGACGAACCTGTTCAAGGACCGGGGCGTGATGCTGGAGCGCACCAGCCAGCTCAACGTGGGCGGCAACATGGACTTTTACAACATGCTCGACCGCACGCGCCTGGAGAGCAAGAAGATCAGCAAAACGAACTCCGTCACCAGCCAGCTTCCGTATGAGGTCAAAGCGGAGAACGTTTATATCGGCCCCAGCGACTATGTGCCCTGGCTGGAGGACCGCAAGTGGGCGCACATCCGGCTGGAAGGGCGCAGCTTCGGCAACCAGCCGCTGAATATCGAACTCAAGCTGGAAGTGGTGGACAGCCCCAACAGCGCCGGCGTGGTGATTGACGCGGTGCGCTGCGCCAAACTGGCGCTGGACCGGGGCCTGGGCGGGGCGATCGAAGGGCCGAGCAGCTACTTCTTCAAGTCGCCGCCGATCCAGCCGTCGGACGATATCGCCCGCGACATGGTTGAGGCTTTCATCCGCGACGAAGCGTTCGTGTGGCAGGGCCGAAACCGCACGCGCCCGGAAGCCGCCAGCTAACCGCTGGCTGGACGCAGCAGCGCAGGGCGCGCGCCGCGCCCTGCGCGCTTATTCCAGCGGCGCGAAGTAGTAAACGCCCCCCGCTTCCTCATAGGCCCAGCCGATGACTCCCGGCGCGGCCTGCAGCTCCCACCAGGTTACAGACGCTAACCCCAGCGGCGCGCACACCGGCCCGCCGATTACCGCCAGCTCCTGGCCGGCGACCAGCGGCGCGACGATCTCGCTGCCGCCAGCGGCGCGCGCCAGCGCTGTGTCGTCGGTGAGGGCGCGCGCGCGCCCGCCCAGGCGCAGGCGCGTCGGCTGCGCGTCTGGGCAGCTTATCGGGGTGGGCGGCAGTTGGCTGCCGGCGGCGGCGAACGGCAGGTTGGCGCAGTCGGCGCCGCCGTCCATATCGGCGCTGCTGACCCACAGGCCGCTGTCCCGCGCGCGCCACCACACGCCGCCGCCAGAGTCGCTCGCCTGCCCGTCCAGCGCGACGGACTGGCCCGTGCCCAGCGCGTCCACGGCGGCGAAGCTGGTCCCTGGCCCGCTGTACAGCACGGCGGTTGTGCGCGCCGTCGCGATGCAGGCCGCCTGCGCCGGCGCCGCCGGGACGGTTGGCGTGCTGGGGATCGCCAGGGCGAGGGTGGGCGTTGGCGGCGCGGCTGCGCCGTCCGTAAACGCCGCCGAGGTGGGCGCGCTGGCGGTTATCGCCAGAATGGGCGGGCTGCCCCCGGCCACCGCCACGCTGAAGGCGGCCACCCACAGCGGGCCGGTTTCGGTCTGCACCTGATACCACAGGCCGTCCGTGTCAGCCTGCGCCGTGATAGCGAAGCGCTCGCCGCTGGCCGCCGTCCGCACAAGGCTGGCGTTAGCGCCGGGCGCGGCGTACAGCGCCGCTTCGGCCACGATCACTTCGGCGATGGTCTCGCTGGCGGGCGCGCTGGCCGTCAGCTCAACGGGCGCGCTGACCGCCGTCGCCGCCACGCTGGCGGCCGGGGCGGGCGCGCTCAGCAGCAGCCTCGGCACGTTCATGAGCAGCGTCGCCAGCAGCGCCAGCAGCGCCGCGCCGCCGAGCAGCGCCGCGGGCAGGCGCACAAACCAGGTCTGGGTGAGGCGCGCCAGCACGCACGGCCAGTGGACGCGGGCGGTGTCGGGCAGGAAGCGCCCACAGCGCGGACACTGCTTGCGCTGCACGGCGCTCATTGGCCGCGCCCCTGGCCGGTCGGGTTGATGCGCGCCGGGTCCAGGCTGTCCCACAGGTAATAGACCAGGCCGCGCCCGGCCTGCCGGCCCTGCTCGCGGTCGTAACGGTCAACGCGGCGCGCGCGGTCCTGGCGGACCGGCAGCGCGCCCGCCTCGCCCATGATCCACAGCAGCGGCTGAAGTGTGCGCGTCGTGCTGGCGTGGGCGTCAGGGTCATAGTCGCGGGTGGAACAGGAAAAGAACTTGACGGCGCTGAACTGCCCATGCAGGCTGCTGACAAAGTTATACGCGCCTTTGCGCACCAGGTACTGCTCCACCAGCACGTTGATCGCGTCCTCTTCAAGGCGCAGGCGCGGGTCGCGCTGCATCAGCGCGCGCGCCGCCGGCAGCCCGATGTGCTGTTCCAGGTCGAAGGCGTCCGCTTTCGTGACCACGACCGCTACCGGCTGTGAGAAGCGCTTGCCAGGGTGCAGCCCCTGGCTGGTCTCCATGACGCGCAGCATGCGTTCATAAATGCTTTCCAGGTTTTCGGCGCTGGGGGCCAGATCGCGCGGCGCGGCGGCGAGCTGCCTGCTGTACTCAGCGTGCACCTGGTCAATTGAAAACGGGTCAACGATGAAGATAACGCCCTGCACATACCTGAAGTAGACCTGGCGCAGCGTGCGTTCCTCGCGCGTGAAGTATTCGCCGGCGGCGTCGTACAGGTACAGCAGGCTGGACACACGCCGGCCCCGGCGTTTGATCTCAACAGTGTAGGCCGACGCGCTGTCCCCGGCGTCCCGCGCTTTTTCGAGCGGCTGCCCAGACTTAAGGGCGCTGACCGCGCGCCCCAGGCTGGCCTTCGCTTCGGGGCTGGGCAGGTGCGCCGTCAGGTTGTGCTGTGGGCCGTAGATGTGCACCAGCTCGTGGACCGCCGCCGCCAGGAAGCTGCTTTTGCCCGCTGTCGGGCCGCCCACGATCGGGATGTGCACATTTGTCTCGCGGCCAATGCCCTGCCCCAGCGTGTAATCGCAGGTAGGGCACAGCCGGTCCAACCGCTGCCGCCCCCACCAGTCAGATGTCGGCAGGCGGTTGTGGCACACTGTTCCGTCGGGCAGCAGCCCCTTGCACTCGTGGAAGCACACGCCGTACACGCTGGGCCACAGCCGGTCGTGGAGCGTGCCGCAGCGGTCGCACGGGTAAACGGGGATCGGCATTTCGGAATGGCAGTTGGGGCAGCGAATGGTGATGCGGTAGTACGCGGCGTACAGGCGGTTAAGCAGCGACAGCAGCAGCACCAGCGCGCTGGTGGCGACCACGGTGAGCAGCGCGGCCAGCCCCAGCACCAGCGTGACGCCGCCGACGATGAGAAACGCGGCGATGTAGTGAAAGCCCCCTCCCAGATACAGCCCGGCCGCCACGCCGTATTCCCCGATGGTGACCGCGATGCTGAACGCGCCGCTGCGGGGGCGGCGGCGGGCGCGCGTGCGCCAGGCTGCCGAACGCCGGGACCAGGCCAGGGCGCTGTGCTGGGTGCTGCCCCACACATGCTGCCACAGGTAGCGGTTGATGTGCCATACGCGCCCGTAAGCCGGCAGCAGAAAGGCCGGCTGCGGGTGCTGGTTGAACCAGCGGGGCAGCGGCGTGATGTCCAGCTCGGCCTGGCGGGCGTCGCGGCGGGCGTCGGCCAGCACGTGGCGGAAATTAAACGCGCCCGCCCACATGCCGCTGCCCGCGCCAGCCAGCCCGACCGCGCCGACGATGGCCAGCGCCACCAGCGCCGCCGCGCTGCCGACCGCCAGCAGCGCTATGCCGATCAACGCCGCCGGGATCAGTATGATGATGCGGGTCAGCCAGGCTCCGCCCAGGCGCATGATGCCGTTCTCCCTCAGCGCTCAAACAGGCCGCTCAGCAGCCCGCGACCGGCCCGCCCCGGCGGCGTTTTCTGCACCAGCGGATACCAATCGTAGCCGGCGAGCTGCGCTTCAAAGGCGCGCCCCACCTGCGCGTAACGGCGGTCGGCGCGCAGACTATCCAGCGCGGCGGGAAGCTGGAGGAAAAATTCGGGCAGCGCATACGGCGTGTCGTCCGCCAGCGCGCCTGAGCGCGCAAACCACACGTCCAGGACGGCGGCGGCGTCCGCGCCGCGCTGTTCGTCCAGCAGCGCCGCGCCCAGGCGCTGCCAATAGAGCGCCCAGAACTCGTCACGGTGCGGGCGGGCGTACAGCGCGCGCACCAGGTCGGGGTGCGTTTCAGCGGCGAAAAAGCGGTCCAGCAGCCGTTCAGTCTCGGCGTGATAGGCGCTGGTATCCAGCGTTTTCAGGCGCTCGCGCAGGCTGACAGCCGCCGCGCCGCTGGGGAAGCGCCCGCTGTGCAGCGCCAGCGCGCTTTCGAACGCCGCCCGCTGCGCCGCCGTGAGCGTCAGGCGCGGGCTGGCGGCTATCCGGCGGTACAGGTCATCGGCGGCGGGCGTTTCGCCGGCGGCGGCGCTGAGCGCGGCGGCCAGCGCGTCGAGCAGGGCGGCGGCGTCTGGCGACGACGCGGGCGCGTCTAGCGCGGGCTGAAGCGCGGCGAGCGCCGTCAGCGCGATCCCCACAAGTGCGTCCTGCCCGGCGCCGGCCTGGGCCAGCAGGTCAGCGCAGATAGCGGCGGCGGCGCGCAGGTCGGCGGCGTCCTGGGGATACGCGCCAGCGGTGCGGGCGGCGTCCTCCAGCACATAGCGCGCGGCGCGCTCCAGGTCGGCGGGGGCCTGCGCGCCGCTGCCCTGGCGGGCCGCCAGGTAGAACAGCGCCAGGTCATCCAGCAGATGTGTGATCGCGCTGGCGCGGTCGTCGCGGGCTTCGGCCCAGTCCAGAAATTCGAGAATCTCCACTTCGTAGCCGTCGGGCGTGAAATGTTCGCAGATATAAGCGGCGAACGGCGACGGCGGCGCGGCGTCTACCGCGCCGCTGGCGGCGTCCAGCACGAAGCGCGGCGGCCCGTCGGGCCGGTCAGCGATGCCGTTCGCCGTCGTCCCGGCGATCACGAACGCCGCGGCCAGCGGGTCGTGATGATAGGTGGTGAAGCTGAGCATGGGGCGGAAGCGCGACGGCAGCGCCAGCGACACGGCGTAAACCCACAGCGCGGTGTTGGCGGCGCTGTCCACAATGACGATGCGCCGCCCGGACCGTTCGGCGTCTACCACCGCGCTCAGCAGCGCGCGAAACCACGCCCGGCGCGGCCCTTCGTCCAGAAAGGGCCAGACGGCGTCGTAATCGAAGGCGGTTTCAGCGCCGAAGTCGTCGCTGGCCGGCAGCTCAGTGCGCGATGTCTCGTCGCTGCGCACCCAGAAGGGGCTGTTCCAGTAGGTGATGGGCGGGTACACGCGCGCGATCTGTTCTGCCGGGCCGAAGACGGCGTGCGCGAAGTAGTTGCCGGGCCGGTCGAACTCGTCCAGGCCGCCGGAGTGAATGCACACCAGCGCCGCCTGGCCGCCGCCCAGCGGCATATAGCGCAGCGCGACCGGGTGGGCCGCTGGCTCGCTTTCCAGCAGGGCCGGGGGCAGCCGGTAGGCCAGCGCGCGCTGGAGCGCGTCCAGCGCCGCCGCTGTGACCCCCGGCGACGCGGCTTTGATCTGAAAGCCGGTGCGCCCGGTCAGCGGGTGGCGGCAGGATGTGTAGAAGAGCTGTTCGATCGTCATGGCCGTTTGCCCGCGATCTGCCCGAACTGGTACAGAATCCACAGCGCCGGGTCCTCGACGCGCAGCGAGGTAACGGTCTGAATGCTGCCGCGATCCGGCGTGCGCCCCAGCGCCGAAACGCCGAAGTAGCGGTATGTGCGGAAGTTGCTGCTGACGGCGCTGTTAAAGGCCGGGCCAGCCCACGCCTGGAGATAGTTGTAAATCTCGGTGTGGACGGTCTCAACGTCGCGCAGGTTGAGATAGCCGAAGTGTTCGCCGGTGCGGAACAGCGCCGAGCCGGGGTCAATGATCGAGTAGAGCGTGTCGATCTTGGAGAGCGTGAAGGCCACCGGGCGGTCAATCTTCTGGCCGGGCCGCAGGTTAAAGCCGCGCTCATACAGCTCGCGCAGGCGCTCGACAATGTGCAGCGGCTCAGCGTGAGGGTCGCGCACGGGCAGGCTGGCCGCCGGCAGCAGCGCGCGCACAGTGTCAATCTGAAGTGGGTCCAGCAGAAAGATGAGCGCGTCGGCGTGACAGATATAGCGCGCCTCGGTGGACATGGCGTCGAGCGACTGCATGTCCTCGCCGGCGGTGTCGAACAGCACCAGGCTGGCCACCCGGTTGAGCCGGCGGCCCGTGTTGAACGTCAGGCGGAAGACCAGCGGCGTTTTGGTGCGCGCTTCCAGGCCAGCCGGGGGCGTGGCCTCCAGCACGCGGCGGTCAATGTACAGCGGCTGCTCAAAATCCTGGCGATAGCGCAGGCGCGTGTGCTCGTTCATGGCGTTGAGCGACGTGGCGAAGTTCATGCCGACTTCGGTGCGCAGGCGGCGCACCAGCGCGGCGATATAGCTGCTTTTGCCCGCGCTGCGCGCGCCGATAATGGCGATGATCTTCTCGTCCACCATCCCGGCGTCGTGCTGAAGCTCGTGGTGGCACACCGGGCAGATGCGCTTCTGGGTCGTGCGCCCGCAGGTAGGGCAGTCGGCAGACAGGATCGGCGCGGCGCGGCCCAGCAGGCTGCGCGCGGGCGGCGGCGCGGGAAAGACACGGCCCATCGCGCCGATGCCGGGCAGCTTTTCAAAGGCGGCGTAGACCGGATCAGGGGCTGTGTCGGGGCAGGCGGAGTTGGTGCAGCGAAACAGCGCGTGCTCTGGCGGAAAGCGCGAGAAGCAAAACAGGCAGGTGATCTCGTTGGACATCAGGATAACCTCAGCTTATCCGTCAGCGGGTGGTCAATGCGGATATAGCCGCCGTGCGTGTCGTACAGCGTGTCGTCCTCCAGAAACAGCCGGGCATAGCTGTGAGGCCGGGCAGCGGCGGCGGGCAGGTTCTCGGTGTAGGCGATAGTTGGGCCATCAAACGAGAACTCTGGCTGGCGGTAGATCACGTCACCGTCCGTTTTGTTGATGGGCACGCCGCCCTGTTTGCGCACCAGCAGCAGCGCCGGGACGTGGCCGTGGCCGCTGAGCGTCAGCGCCAGCGCCGGAGGCCGGCTGCCGAACAGCCGCCGCGGGCGCTCCACCACGTAAGCAATCCGAATACGGCTCTTAAGCGGGACCAGCCGCCGCGCGCCGGCGGCCTGCCCCGGCGCGACGATGTGCCTGCCGCCGCGCTGGTACACGGCGTAGACGACGATGTGATAATCCTCGAGGGCGGGGTTAGGCAGGGAGAACGCGCCCTGAAGGTTGTACTGTGGGCGCGCGATCTCGCGGCGTTCCGCGCCGTCGTCCGGCTGGCCTTCCGCTTCGGGGAAACGGTCGAAAGCGAAAGCGACAATCGCCCTGTCGCAGTCCGGTGGCCAGTCCCAGGTGAGGCGCAGGGCGACGTTGTCGTTGTGCGCCTGGAGGTTGGTCACGTCCTCCACGCCGGCGAAATACTGTTCCACGCCGATGTACGCCGTTTTCCTGAACAGGACCACCGGCACAAAATAGGCGGTCTGGTTCGCCGCCACATTGATCGTCAGGCGGCCGCCCGCCCCCTGATGCGGCGTGCCGTAGAGGGGCAGGTCGTGTTCGGGGATGATCTGGTCGGGGCGCAGGCCGGTTGGCCGGTCGCTCTGCAGAATAAGCGCGACGCCTTTGGCGGGCGGCGGCCAGGACAGGCGCAGCTCGTGGCCGGCGGCGGTGTGCCGGGCGTTGATCTTCAGGTCGGTGATCGGCTGCGGCGCGGCTTCGGGCATGGCGCTGATGAACGCGCCCGGCGCGTAGACGGGGCTGCCGGTGTGGTCGTGAAAGACAGCAAACACGCCGTAGTAGTACAGCCTGCCGTTTTCCGGCGTGCGGTCCTCGGCGTGGCTGGCGGCCTGCACCGGGATTAGCTGGCCGTCAGCCGGCGAGCGCGGCGGCGCGGTCTCGCTGCGCGTCACGATTACCTCGCTGATGTTGGGCGGCGCATCCCAGCTCAGCCGCACGCAGTGATCGTCCACCTGGGCGGTCAGCGTCGGCTGCGGGATGCCGCGCACCAGCAGCACGGGCGTGTCCAGCCGGGCGGCCTCGGACGAGTAGAGGCCGGCGCGCTCGCTGAACACGGCGTAGAACAGCGGCCTGCCGATCTCTGGCCGGAGGTCGTCGTAGTGTGTGCCGGGCACGGTCGCCAGCAGCTCGCCGTCGCCGGCGTGCGCGGGCGCGCTGTCGGCGCGGCGCACGACCGTGTAGCGCGCGCCCACTGACAGGCTCGGCTGCCAGTCGAGCGTGACGACTTCGCTGCCGGCGCGCGCTTCGAGGCTGTGCGGCGGCAGCAGCGGCAGGCGGGCCAGCGCCTGGTGCGCCGGCTGGCAGTCGGCGCAGCCGTCCAGAATGTTCAGGTACAGGCGGGCGGCGGCGTCGGGCGGGGCGGCGGCGGCCTGGCGCAGGCCGGCGTCGGCGGCGCTGAGCGCCGCTTCAATGCGCTCGCGCTCTGGCCGCAGCGCGGCCTGAACAGCGCTGTTGGCGCGGTTAAACAGCTCGCGCGCGGCGTAGAAGCGCTTCTCGGCAATCAGCCGGCGCACCGCCTCAACCTGCTGCTGCTGCGCGGCCAGCGCGCCCTCAGCCGCGCGCAGCAGCTCTTCGATCTCGCGCGTCAGCGGGTCAGCCAGGGGGCGCTGTAAGCCGTCCATAGACCACAGCGCGTGCGCGGCGCGCAGTTTTTCGGCGGCCTGGGCGTAGTGGCGCGCCTGCAGAAGCTGCTTGCCGGCCTCGATATCCTGAATGACCGGCGTCATATTGCCGATCGGGAAGCCGCAGTTGGTGCAGGCGCGGTGTTCGGTGGGCTGTATCTGGCCGCAGTTTGGGCACTCGATCTTTAGCGGCGTGCCGCAGACCCGGCAGTTGCGCGCGTCGCCGTCGTTGAGCGTGCCGCAGTTCGGGCAGCGCTGCTGCTGGCGCACCTGCTCGTCGCCGCCGATTTCAACGGCGGCGCGCAGCTCGCGCGCGCGGCTGACGATGAACTCTTTCGCCCGGTCCACGTTTAGGTTGTTCATGCGCGCCAGCTCCAGCAGGCGGCTGAACTGCGGCGCGTAAAGGATGTTCGTGCCGGCGACCAGCCGCGCTACCTGTTTGCCCAGTTCCTCATAGGCCGCCTGGGCCAGCGCGCTGTCATAGCGGCGGCGGGCGTCTTCGTCCCTGAAAATGCTGATCGCCTGCCCGGCCAGCTCTGAGCTGGCGGTGACGCGGGCCGTTTTGTCGCCCTGTTTCTGGTTGTCGGCGTAGACGGCGCGGGCGCGGTCCAGCAGCAGCGCGGTCGGCGCGGCGGTGGTCAGGCTGAGGAAATCGTACAGGTCGCGGCTGCCCAGCAGGTCCAGGTTGCTCTGGATATTCTGCATCGTGCTGGGGTCGAGGGCGTCGGCGGCGGCGGGCGCGCCGGCGGTGGGCGCGGTCTCCGGGATGCCGTGCTCGGCCATGAGCGCGCGCACACGGGCTTCGGTGATGAACCCGGCGTGCTGCTGCGCCAGCGTGGTGACTTCCGCCGGCGTGATGAAATTCTTGGCGGCGTACAGGTCGAAGTCGCTGTGGAACGCCTGCGCGCGGCGAGCGGCGCTTTCGGCGAGCGCGCGGCGGGCGTCACTGGCTTCCTGGCGGCGGGCGGCGGGGTCGCCCATTACCATGACGATGCGCGGAACCTGCTCCAGATAGCTGTTGTAGAGTTTGGCGTTTTTCGGGTTGCGCGCGTTGCGCGTCCATTCAGCTTTTTTCTGCGTGAGCAAATTCTGGAACGCGCTGTCGTCCCAGGTGTCGTTCGGGTCAAGGCCCAGCAGCACAAAATAGTTCTGTCGCGGCGCGTTGGTGGTCATCTTGTTCGCACCCTATGATTTGTCACTGAGTATACACCACCCTGGCCGCTGGCAGTTGCGCCGGGGCCAGGGTCAATGGTAGTCTATCTTCAAATCTGTTGCACAGCGCATCTGGGAGGCTGCCCGTGACTGATAACCCGCATGAGCAGGATGAGCAGCGGCCAGACGCCGCATCGGAGCCTGTCACGGAGCTTGTGCAGCAGCGGCTGGACGCCGTTGTGAGCGCCGTCGAAGCCATTGCCCAGTCGGTGTCACAGCTTCGGATGGACTTTGACACCAAGATCAAATATGACGAAAGCAAGGACCGGACGATCAACGCCCTGCACCAGGAATTGCAGGATTACCGGGCGGACATTGTGCTCAAGCACCAGCGCCCGCTGGTGAACGATCTCATTAGTCTATACGATGATCTGGGCCGTTTGGTTGCGGCGGGCGGCGCGGTGGACCACCTGGCCGACATCCAGTCCGACATCGAAACCATGCTGGCGCGCAGCGGCATTGAGGCCTACGAGATGCCGCAGGACACGTTTGAGAGCGCGTTCCAGCGCGTGCAGCAGGTTGTCCCCACCGACCAGCCGGACCTTGACCGGCGCGTCGCGGCGCGCGTGCGCCGGGGCTTTCGCTATGGCGACCGCGTGATTCGTCCCGAAATCGTTGACATCTACCGCCACACGCCCCCGGCCGACGCGCCGGCTGACGGTGTGTGACGGCTGTATCGAAGGAGAAGGAAGGCATGTCTGAACAGCAGCCGGCCCCTATTTTTGGCATTGACCTGGGGACAACCTACTCAGCGATTGCTTATATTGACCCCTACAACCGGCCCACTGTGATCCCTAACGCCGCCGGGGACCGCACAACGCCGTCGGTGGTGCAGTTCGCCGGGGCGGAGCGCATCGTCGGCAAAGAGGCGAAAAACAATGTGGCGCTCTACCCGGACAGCACGGTGCAGATGATTAAGCGCTACATGGGCAGCCCCAGCTACACGTTCATTTACGACGGCGTGACGTACACGCCGGAGGAGATTTCATCCTACATTCTGCGCAAGCTGGTGCAGGACGCTGAACAGTACACCGGCCTCACGATTAAGGACGTGGTGATTACCTGCCCGGCTTACTTCGGCATCCCGGAGCGCGAGGCGACCGCCCGCGCCGGGGAGATCGCCGGGCTGAACGTGCGCAGCATCATCAACGAGCCGACAGCGGCGGCGATCGCCTACGGCATCGCTGAACAGAGCGACCAGGTGGTGCTGGTGTACGACCTGGGCGGCGGCACGTTCGACGTGACGCTGATCGAGATCAAGGACGGCAACATCACGGTGGTCGCCACGGACGGCGATCACTTCCTGGGCGGGCGCAACTGGGATGAGGCGCTGGTCGCCTTTCTGGCGAGCGAGTGGCAGCGCGAAACCGGCGCAGCCGACGACCCGACCGACTCGCTGGAGACGCTGGAGGACCTGCTGCTCAAGGCGGAAGTGGCCAAACAGGCGCTCACCACGCGCGCGCAGACCGATGTGCGCGTGGTGCACAACGGCCTGACAGCGCGCGTCACGCTGACGCGCGAGAAGTTCGACGAGCTGACGCAGCATCTGCTTGACCGCACCGTTGAGCTGACGCGCCAGGCGCTGGCCGAGGCCGCCAAGCGCGGCTACACCCATTTTGACCAACTGCTGCTGGTGGGCGGCGCGACGCGCATGCCGCAGGTGGCGGCGCGCATGATGGCGGTTCTCGACACCGAGCCGCGCATCTACGAGCCGGATGAAGCGGTGGCGAAGGGCGCGGCCATCTACGGGCAGAAGCTGGCGCTGGATGAGGAAATCAAAATCCGCGTTGCCGCCGCGCTGGGCGTTGAGGACGAGACAACGGTGGACGTGAGCGCGGCGGACGCGGCGCTGGTCGGGCAGGTGCAGCGCCAGATCGCGGAGGCGCGCGGGCTGCAGCTCGGCGCGGTGCAGACGCTGGCGGCGCAGAGCATCCGCAACGTGACCAGTCGCACCTTCGGCATCGTCGCCTGGGACCCGGCGCAAAGCAAACAGGTGGTGAGCAACCTGATTCTGCGCAACGACCCTGTGCCAGCGGAGGTCACGCGCGAGTATGGCACGCGCGACGCCAACCAGGAAAGCGTGCTGATTCAGATCGTGGACAACCTCTCCAGCGACGCTATTTATGACACTGACGGCAGCCGCGACATCGGCAGCGCGGAGCTGACGCTGCCGGCGGGCCTGCCGGCGGGCGCGCCAGTCGCCGTGACTTTTCGGCTGGACGAGCAGGGCCGCCTGCACATGACCGCCCGCGAGCTGACCGGCGGGCGCGAGGTTGAGGTCACGATCCAGACGGAGGCCGGCTCGCCGGCGGCGGAGCTGGAAAAGGCGGCTGAACGCTCGAAGTCGCTGGTCATTAGCTGACTGGCAGCGTGATGGGCGCTTTTGTTGGCATTGACCTGGGCACAACCTTTTCGGTCGTCGCTCACATTGACCGCGACGGCGCGGCCCGCGCCCTGCCCGCCGACGGCGGAAAACTGCTCATGCCGTCGGTGGTGGACCTGCGACCTGACCCGCCGCTGGTGGGGTGGGCGGCCAAAGAGGGGCTGGCTTTCGGCGACGAGAGCGTGTGCGCCTTCTTCAAGCGCGAGATGGGCAGCCCGCACGCGCTTTATCTGCACGGCGGCCGGGTGTATACGCCGGTTGATCTGTCGGCGCTGGTGCTGGCGCGCCTCAAACGCAGCGCGGAGGCGGCACTGGGCCAGCCGGTCACCGACGCCGTGATCACCGTCCCGGCCTACTTCAACAACCTGCAGCGCCAGGACACCATCGCTGCGGGCCAGCAGGCCGGGCTGAACGTGCTGCGCATTATCAGCGAGCCGACGGCGGCGGCGCTGGCTTACGGCCTGCGGCCACAGCCGGGCGTGACGAAGGCGCTGGTGTACGACCTGGGCGGCGGCACGTTTGACGTGTCGCTGGTGGAGATCGCGCCGGACGCGCTGCGCGTGATCGCCACCGCCGGCGACCATTATCTGGGCGGCAAAGACTGGGACGACCGCATCCTTCAGCACCTGGCCGCCAGCTTTGAGCGCCAGTACGGCGTCGAGCTGGCCGACGCCGACCTGAGCGCGCTGGCGGTGCAGGCCGAGGAAGCCAAGATCGCGCTGTCGGCGCTGTCGGCGGCGCACGTGACGGTGCAGGCGGGCGGCCAGCGCGCCAGCTATGAAATCACGCGCGACCAGTTCGCCGCCCAGACGCGCGACCTGATGGAGCGCACGCAGCTGCTGGTTGAGCAGACGCTGGCTGACGCCGGGCTGACCTGGGCGGAGCTGGCCGGGGTGGTGCTGGTTGGCGGCGCGACGCGCATGCCGATGGTCGCCGAGTACGTAACGCGCATGGCCGGCAGGCCGCCGCTGGCCGGCGCTGACCCGGACCTGGCGGTGGCGCTCGGCGCGGCCATTCAGGCCGGGATGGACCTCAGCGACCGCCAGCGCGAGCCTATGCTGCTGCTGGGCGGGCGGCGCACGGTGGACGTTATCAGCAACAGCCTGGGGATGATCGCCGAGAACGAGGACCGTTCGGCTTACATCAACAGCATTATCATCCGCAAGAACCAGCCGATTCCCTGCCGGCAGACGCGCCCCTACCAACTGCGCGTCGGGCGCGCGGCGCGGCTGGAAGTGTTCATGACGCAGGGCGAGACGCCCGACCCGCAGGGCGCGAAATATCTGGGCCGCTACGTATTCAGCGGCATCCCGCCGGTCGCGGGCGGCGGCGTGGCTGTGATTGACATCACCTACGCCTACAATATCAGCGGCGTGGTGGAGGTGACGGCGGTGGAGCGCAGCACCCAGACGCCGCTGACGCTGGCGGTTGAGCCGCTGCCGGCGGACGTGCCAGAGCGCTTCGCCCTGCCGCCGGCCCAGGAAGCCGCCCGCGAACACCTGCACCTGTATCTCGTTTTCGACCTCTCCGGCAGCATGACCGGTACGCCGCTGGCCGAGGCGCGCAAAGCGGCGCAGCGCCTGGTAGACGGGCTTGACCTGTCCACGACATCGGTCGGCGTTATTGAGTTCTCTGACCGCACCCAGACCACGCTCAAGGCGTCGCAGAACGCCGCCGCCATCGCGCGCGCGCTGGCCGGGCTGAACATCGGCCGCACCGGCCTGGGCACAACCGCCGTCCCGTTTGACGAGGTCTATAACCTGCTGTGGAACGCGCCGGGCCTGCGCTGCGCCCTGGTGCTCACCGATGGGGCCTGGGCGCACCAGCAGAAAGCGATCGAACGGGCGCAGCGCTGCCACAAGAACGAGGTTGACGTTATCGCGGTTGGCTTTGGCCGCGCTGATGAACGGTTCCTGCGCGCGATTTCGTCCAGCGACCAGCACAGCTTCTTCACCAGCCTGGACGCGCTGGGCGAGGTGTTCAGCACGATCGCGCAGGAACTCACCGAGGGCGGCGGCCAGTTTGACCCGGCTCGCATGCAGGAACGCCGCCGGGGGCTGGCGCTGCGGTGAACCGGCGCCAGTTCCTGCGCGCGGCGCTGCTGACGCTGGGCGCGGCGGGCTGCGCGTCCGTTCCCAGGCTGCCCGCGCCGCTGCCCACACGGGCGGCCCTGCCGCCGCCCGCGCCGGCCATTGTGCCGCGCACCGCCTGGAACGCCCGCGACATCAACCCGGACGCCGAGATGGAATCCGGGACGCTCGGCTGGCACGTTTACGACGGCGACCTGGCGGAAATTTACCGCACCGTCGCGGTGCACCACAGCGCGCACCGGCTGGCATCGAACGAGACCATGCGCGACCTGCAGGATATTCACATGGACCGCAACCGCTGGGCTGACATCGGCTATCACTACGGCATTGACGCGGCGGGCGTGGTCTACGCCGGGCGCGATCTTCACGCGCGCGGCGCGTCGGTGGCCGGGTACAACACAGGGACTGCCGGCGTGGTGGTGATGGGCAATTTTGAGGTTGAGGAACCCCGGCCCGCCCAGCTTGACGCGCTGCGTGCGCTGGTGATCTGGCTGGCGTACACGCTGCGCCTCACGCACCTGGCCGGGCACGGCGAATTCAACCCCGATTCAGTCTGTCCGGGCCGTTTCATGGCCGCGCGCCTGGACGAGCTGGCGGCGGCTGCGGGGCTGGCGCGGGGGACCGGCGGCTATGTGCCGCCGTCGGCGACGTCCGAAATGTGAAGATGCTGTGAAATTTGTTAAATCTGCATAACCATTGTGGCTTCACCATTGTATTTTGTGCATAATTTCACTATAATGACACTAGATGCTGAAGGTAAAAAGGAGCCACACAGTGAACGGTGTCACCAGCGATTATGTCGCTATGAAACTTGCTGAAGCGCGCCGTCGGGACCTGGTAGCTGAGTCGAACCGCGACCGCCTGGTTATCATCGCGCTTAAGCAGACGCGCGCGGCCTTCCGGCTGCCGCGCATCCGCATCAGCAATAACTAACTCGCGCGTTACTGACAAAATAACGCCCCGGCTGTCACACAGGCCGGGGCTTTTTTGCGCGGCGCGGCGGCGCGGTTTCAGCAGCCGAAGGGGACGGTGATGTTTGTGGGCACGCCCACGTCGTATAAATCATAACGCAGGATTACCTGGCCGCTGACGGGCTGCTCGCGGCCGAAGATAACGGCGTTCTCCACGTCCAGGTTGACGTAGAAACGCGCCACCGCGTTGTGCGCCGGGGCTACCCACAGCTCGCCGCTGACGTTGCTGATGCGCCCGCCCGGCTCCAGCCGGACAGGCAGAGTGAGGTCGGCCGCCGTGAAGGCGTACTCCCACGCTTCCAGGCCGTTGAGGGTGGCGCGCCGTCCGGTGGGAACGGCCGTCTGCGCGCCGCCCACCAGCTGACCGGCGCGCAGATCAGCGGCGCTGGCGGCGTCTGGCCCGCCGCTGAGACAGACGCCATCGCGCACCAGGAAAGCGTCCGGCCCCAGGCGCACCGCCTCGAAAGTGGTGTTTTCGTCCTGGCCGAGCAGCGCGCCGGCGATTTCTACCAGCACCCGCCGCGCCGAGCCAAGCTGGTTGAACCACACTTCGGCGCGGGCGGTGGCGCTGGCTGGCTGGCCGTCCGCCGCGAACGCGCCGTCAAACCCCAACGTGACGATATAGCGCCAGGCGGGCAGGCTGGTCAGGCCGCTGTCCACTTCGGGGAACGCTACCTGTTCGCGATAGCCGGGCGGCGGCGCGTTCTCGGTCATGACCGCCGCCGTCGCGGCTTCCTGCAGCGTGTCGAACGACGCCTGTGTTGGAATACCCTCAAGGTCCTGGCCGCGCTGCGGGTTGCAGGCCGCCAGCAGCGCCAGGGCGCACACAGCGAACAGCGCGGCTGGTCGTTTGTTCACGGTTTTCCGCCTTACTCTACAACTGCTGGCGCTTGAAGTGCGCGCGGCGGTCCCCGCGCGCCTGAGCATTTTTGTGCAAAACGCGGTGGGTGTCAAGGCGCGGCGGGAATCATAAGCGCCCCGTTTTGTGCGGGGCGCTGTGGTTGCCAATGCCAGCGGCGGATCAGGTGAGCCGCGTGTAGAACTCGACGATGAGCTGCTCGTCGATCGGCACCGGGATCTCGCGGCGTTCGGGGACGCGGTTGAACGTCACCGCGGCGTGATCCTTGTCCAGCAGCAGGTAGTCAGGGACCGCGCCGATCGATTCCAGCGCTTCAATCGTGTGGACGTTTTTCGCCATCTTCTCGACCAGGCCGATAACGTCGCCCACCTGGACCGAATACGAGGGGATGTCGAGGCGCGTGCCGTTAACCAGCACGTGACCGTGGCTGACAAGCTGGCGCGCGGCCCAGATCGTCGGGGCCAGGCCGGCGCGGTAGATGATGTTGTCCAGGCGGCGTTCCAGCAGAATCAGCAGGTTAGCGCCGGTGTTGCCGGTTTGCTGGCGCGCCTTGACGAAGTAATTGCGGAGCTGGCGCTCACGGATGTTGTAGATGAACGACAGCTTCTGCTTTTCGTTAAGCTGCATGCCGTAGTCGCTGCGCCGCCCGGAGCGGAACTGCTTTTCTTTCCCGTGATCGCCGGGCGGGTAAGCGCGGCGCTCCAGGATGCGCGCGTATTTCGGGCGCGGGATGAGCACCTCGCCGAACCGGCGCTGCACTCTGGCTTTCGGGCCGTGATAGGATGCCATTTTTGAATGTACCTCGTTCAAAAAGCGGGCGTTTTGTGCGCCCAGGTAGCTGACGATGTGAGAGGAATCGCAGCCGCACAATGCAAGCCGTGATTGTACACGCTGCGCGCAGTAATGCCAGGGTGGGTTTTGTGGTCAGCGGGGGGATTGCCAGCCGGCTGACTTCCGGTTACACTACAGGTGTTGTTACAGGAAAGGTGCGTTTACCCCATGCTGTTTGCCGCCTGCTGTGCCTGCTGTCGCTGTCTGCTGTGCGGACGGATTCAGGCTGCCTGGGGCGCGGCGCGGGGGCGATAAGCATACCACGCCGGCAGAACCGCAATTTTTGCGAGCCGCAGGAAACCAGCCTGCGGCTTTTTCTTTTGCTGCCGGCCCGTTCGCGTTCTGGTTTGTCTGGCTAACAGGGAGAGCGTACAGTGAAGATCGCCGACAACATAACCCAACTCATTGGCGGCACGCCGCTGGTGCGCCTGAACCGCGTGACGGCGGGGCTGGGCGCGCAGGTGGTCGCCAAACTCGAATACTTCAACCCGGCGCACAGCGTCAAGGATCGGATCGGCATTTCGATGATTGCGGCGGCGGAGCAGGCCGGGGTTATCGGGCCGGACACCGTGATTGTCGAGCCGACCAGCGGCAACACCGGCATCGCGCTGGCGATGGTGTGCGCCCAGCGCGGCTACCGGCTGGTGCTGATTATGCCGGAGACGATGAGCGCTGAACGGCACAAGCTGCTGCGCGCCTACGGCGCTGAGCTGGTGCTTACGCCCGGCTCCGGCGGGATGGCCGCCGCTATCGCTAAAGCGGAGGAAATGGCCGCCGCTGACCCTAACGTGTGGATTCCGCAGCAGTTTCAGAACCCGGCCAACCCGGAGGTCCACCGCCGCACGACCGCCGAGGAAATCTGGCGCGACACCGACGGCCAGGTGGATATCCTGGTGGCGGGCGTCGGCACGGGCGGCACGATCACCGGCGTGAGCGAGGTCATCAAGGCGCGCCGGCCGTCGTTCCGCGCGGTGGCGGTCGAGCCGGCGGAGTCGCCGGTGCTGTCCGGCGGGCAGAAAGGCCCGCATCCCATCCAGGGGCTTGGGGCCGGGTTCGTGCCGGCGGTGCTCAACACGGCCAGCTACGACGAGGTTGTGACCGTCACCGGCGCGGACGCGATCGCCACCGCGCGGCGTATGGCGACCGAGGAAGGGCTGCTGGTGGGCATTTCGTCCGGCGCGGCTGTCTGGGCGGCGCTTCAGGTGGCGGCGCGCCCGGAAAGCGCCGGCAAGCTGATCG
Source organism: Anaerolineae bacterium (assembly GCA_048499435.1). Taxonomy (GTDB): domain Bacteria; phylum Chloroflexota; class Anaerolineae; order Aggregatilineales; family Phototrophicaceae; genus DAOTWC01. The sequence goes on along the minus strand of JASNZW010000001.1, from coordinate 369,248 downwards.
TGGTGGTTATTCCGTCGTTTGGCGAGCGCTATCTCTCCACCCAGTTGTACGCGCACCTGGGCTGACACCGGCGGAGTGAGGAAGGTGAACGATGCTGCGAACCCTGCGAGAGGACATTGAGGCGGTGCTGGCGCGCGACCCGGCGGCCTATCACTGGCTGCCGGTGGCGCTGCTCTATCCCGGCCTGCACGCGGTCTGGGCGCACCGCGTGGCGCACCGGTTATGGCGCGCGGGCTGGCGTCTGCCGGCGCTGTGGCTGTCATATCTGGCGCGCGCCAGGACCGGCGTTGAGATTCACCCCGGCGCGCAGATTGGCCCGCGCCTGTTCATTGATCATGGGATGGGCGTGGTGATCGGCGAGACGGCGGAGATCGGCCCGGACGTGACGCTGTATCACGGCGTGACGCTGGGCGGCGTGAACCTGGAAAAGGGCAAACGCCACCCGACCCTTGAGGACGGCGTGGTCATTGGCGCGGGGGCTAAAGTGCTGGGCGCGATCACCGTTGGCCGCGGCACGCGCATCGGCGCGAACGCGGTGGTGGTTAAGAACGTGGCTTCAGAGAGCGTGGTGGTTGGCATCCCCGGCAAGGTGGTGGCGCGCCGCGGCCAGCGCGACCCGTCCCACGTTGACCTGCATCACGATAACCTGCCGGATGTAGTCGCTGAGCGGCTGGAAAGCGTCATGGCGCGGGTCGCTGATCTGGAACGGGCGGCGGGCCTGCCGCGCCCCGATAACGGCGCGCGCCGTCGCCCGCTGATGCCTGAGCCGGAGTACTACATCTGACAGCGCGCGTGGCGGGCGGCACAGCAGCCGTGCCGCCCGCCGGGGGCTGCGCTGTTCTCACTGCCCCTGGGCGCTGACCTGTTTCTGCATGCCCCGGCCGAACTTCGGCAGCGGGATGAACATTGACGTGCGGGCTTTATAGGCGCGGTAAGCAGCGCCGAACTCGCGCTCCATGTCGGCCTCTTCGCGCCGCGCCAGCCGGTAATAAAGGACCGCCAGCGCCGGCCACATGATGAGCAGCGGCAGCGTCGCCCATTCGATCAGGCAGCCGAGCGTCATCAGCAGGAAGCCGGTGTACTGCGGGTGGCGGATGTAGGCGTAGATGCCGCTGGTGACAAGCTCGCCCTCGCCGTCCTCTTTGCTCCAGTAGTATTTGTGGATGTCGTGCCAGCCGAAATACACCAGCGCCGCGCCCGTCACGCCCAACACGATAGCGCCGATCACGCCCGCGTCGCCGATCACACCGGAGAGCGTGTGCCCCCACAGGATGCCTTCGGGCAGGGCCGCGCCCAGCAGCCAGGTGATGAGGTACATGCTGAACGGCACGCCGAACATCTCCAGCGCGAAGGCGACGATGAAGGCGAGATAAACGCCGGCGGGCTTGCGCTGGCTTTTCTTGTAAAACGGTATGAAAGCAATAAACACGCCGTACAGCGCGATCCAGATTGCGACTGCCCCCCAGTTGCCGAAATGATCCCAGATGTTCTCCACGATGTTTACCTTCCGGCGCGCCGCGCCTGTAATTTATTTCACAAGCTCAGTGTACGCCGGCGGGCAGGCGCGCACACCCGCCACAGGCCGGGATTGTGGCCCCGCCAGTCTGGCAGCCCGGCCCCTGCCCAGGTGGCGAGGGCGGCGGCAGGGCTGGCGTATGCTCTCTAATGCGCTAATATCTGGCTGCTGCGCGGCGCGTTCGTTTTCAGAAAGCTCAGGTGTGGATGATGCCGAGTGTCGGCCAGCAGGCCCCAGATTTTACGTTGACCAACCAGGACGGCCAGCACGTCAGCCTGAGCGATTATCGCGGCCAGAAGCTCGTGATCTTCGCGTTTCCGAAAGCCAACACCGGCGGCTGCAACGCGCAGGCCTGCTCGTTTCGCGACCAGTTCCCCCAATTTGAGGCGCGCGGCACGGCTGTGCTGGGCGTCAGCGCGGACACGCCGGAAACGCTGAAGCGGTGGAAAGCGCGCTTTAACCTGCCCTACGACCTGCTTTCTGACCCCACGCTGACGATGCTGCGCGCCTGGAACGCGGGCGGCTCGGTGCTGGGCTTCATCAGGCTGCCGATCGCCGCGCGCTCGGTGTGGGTGCTCGACGAAAACGGCGTGGTGCTGGCGGCGCAGGTGGGCATCGGCCCGCAGGCCAGCGTCGAGCGCGCGCTGGCGGCGCTGCGCGCGTAAATCGGTTACAATCGCGCCTGCGCGCACAATGGAGGATAACGACTTATGCCCGCTGTTGGCGAGACCGCGCCCGCTTTCACATTGACCAATCAGGATGGCCAGCCGGTCAGCCTGAGCAGCCTGCGCGGTAAAAAAGTGGTAATCTTCGCTTTTCCGAGGGCGGGCACGCCCGGCTGCACCGCCCAGGCCTGCGGCTTCCGCGACGCCTTCCCGCAGCTCGAAACGCGCAGCGCGGTGGTGCTGGGCATCAGCCCGGACAAACCGGCGGACCTGCTCAAGTGGAAACAGACACAAAACCTGCCGTATGATCTGCTGTCAGACCCCGACCACGCCGTTCTGGAAGCGTGGGGGGCGTGGGGCGAGCGCTCGCTGTACGGGCGCAGGTTCATGGGCGTGATCCGTTCGCACTGGGTGCTGGACGAGAACGGCGTCGTTATTGACGCGCAGGTGAAGGTCAGCCCGCAGGACAGCGTGAAGAAGGCGCTGGCGACGCTGGCGCGGCAGGCGTAACCGGCTGCTGCGGGAAGCAGCGGCCTCAATGCTGTGCGCGGGCGCTGCCGTGTATGATGGAGCTGTAGCATTGCGCGTTTAGCACGCATGGAGCGGCACAGCATGACCACGAACACGGCAGCGGACCGGGCGCGGGATTTCAAGGACCAGGTTGAGGGCAAAATCCAGGCGCTGTTGAAGGAATTCGCCGACGGCAAGCTCAACCGTGAGCAGTTCAACGCGCTCTACGAGCGTTATTCAGGCCAGCTCGCGGTCGCGCAGCAGGCAGCCGCCAGCGACAGCCCCGCCGCGTTCGCCGAGGCCCACGGCGGCGGCCAGACAACAATAGCGATCAAACAGGAACACATGGGCAAGGCGCTGGGCCTGGTGATCTACCAGAACCGCACCGGCGTCTCGGTCGAAACGCTGGGCGATTTCGACGTGTCGGCTTTCGTTATTTCGCCGGTGCTGAACGACTTCACGCGCATGATGGAGGCGCAGCGGCTGATCGAGCACCGGACGATCCAGCTTGACGACCGGCGCTGGCTGCTGTTCGCCGGCGGGCGTTACACCACCGTCGTCACGCTGTTCCGCAACGAGCCGTCGCCGGCGCAGGTGCGCGAGATCATGCGCCTGCACAACGACTTTGAGATTGCCAACGCGCCGCTGCTGGAGCGGGGCGGCCAGCCTGATGGGCGCAAACTGGCCTACCCCTTCATCGTGTTCGTGCAGCAGAAGCTGAAGCGCGCTTAAGCAGCCGCGCCTGTCAGTTCGCGCTGCCCGCGCCGGGCCACCCCTGCCAGGGCGGGCAGCTCCGGTCTATGAACAGCGTCTGGCCGGCGGTCAGGCGCGCGGTCGGCGCCAGGCCGTTGGCGGCGGCCAGGCAGGCGGTCTGCACGTTGAAGTCGCAGCCGATAAAGTCCAGCATGTCGGCGAAAGGCACGACATACTGCCCGCCGACGGCGCGCCGCCCGGCGTAGCGGTCGAACTGGCACAGGCCGTTGCCCACGATAACGCCCGCTTCAGCGCCGCCGCCGCTGTCCTGGCAGTCCGCCGGAATGGTAAGCACCTGGCCGATGTAGATCAGATCAGGGTTACGGATGCCGTTGGCCTGGGCGATACAGGCGACCGACGTGCCGTGGTCGCGGGCGATGCGCGTCAGCCGGTCGCCCGCCCGGACGGTGTACGCCACGTCTGCGGCGCTCATGGCCGCCGCGTCCACCGCGCCGCCGCCCTGCTCAAACGGCGCGCAGTCCGCCGGAATGACCAGTTCAGCGCCCACTTCCAGGTCCGCCGGGTCCGCGAGGTCGTTAGCGGCCAGCAGACACTCGGCAGACACAGCGAAGTCGGCGGCGATCGAGTCGAGATCGTCGCCGCGCGCCACCGTGTAAAGCTGGCCGGCGCGGGCGCTGTCGTCGGCGCCGTCCTGGGCGGCGGCTGCGCCGGTCAGCGCCAGCAGCGCGCCCAGCGCCAGCAGCAGCCATGTTCGATGACCGGTCATAAACTGGTTCATAGCTGGTATCCCCCCGCCGATGCGTTCTGAATTCTGCCATCAGTGTAGCACAAAGTCGCCGGCGCGCAGCGCACCTGCTTGATTCGCGGCGCATAACTGCATATAGTATGGGTATTATGGGGTATGATCTGTACGTGCCGGCGGCTGGCCTGAAACGAGAAAGGTGGATACAGTTCGCTGGCTAGTGAAAAGAGGGAAATAATTATGTTTTACGCAGTTGATGCTGGCGCGGTTGTTGTGGGCGGGATGCTGGGGCTGGCCCTGAGCATCATCGTGATCGGTTTTCTGCTGTACGCCGCTGTTCGCGCGGCCCGCGCTGGCAGCGTGCCGGACAGCGCCGCGCGCCTGGTCAGCGGCTTGACGCCGCTCACCCGGCACGAGATGCAGTTTTCGCGCTACGACCCAACCCGGCACAACCTCGACCCGATCGAGTGGTAGCTGGATAAGAAGCCGCAGCGCGTTTTTTTTAACAGACTCCTTGTCCCCCAACTGCGCGCTCAGGGTTTGAGCTGGGCCACACCGCGCCGCCCGTTGATGCGCCACGCGGTGTCCTCAACGTCGAGGCGCGCCGCCAGCCCTGGCGGCAGGCCCACAAGCGGCTCGCTTTTGAGCGTGCGCAGCGCCAGCAGCGGCGCCGGGAAGTAGTTCAGCACGTCAGCAAAGGGCGTTTCAGCAGGCCAGAGCGCGTCGCCCAACAGACGGCGGTAATTGGCGTCCCCCTTGACAATCACCAGCCGCGCGGCGGCGAAGGTTTGCACCAGGTACGGCGGCAGCGCCCACAGCGGATGCGCGCTGTTCCAGAACAGGTCCGGGGCCAGCCGCAGCCGCCCGGCCTCGAACGCCGCGCGCAGCCGCGCGCCGAGAGCCGCGCTGGCCGCCCCGGCGCGCCCGTCTGCCAGCCAGCCGATCAGCGCCAGCACGTCGGCGGGCACGGCGTCGCTGACGAAGATCGGGTGCGTTTTCACGTGCAGCGTGACCGGCGCGCCGGTTAACTCCAGCAGCGCGCCCGCCAGCGCCAGGTCCAGCGTCAGCTCTGAGCCGGCGTTGTCGGCGACGATGTGCACAGGGCCGGGCGCGGCCAGCAGCCAGCGGGCGGCGGCGGCGCGCTGGTCCACCAGCAGATCGGCGGCATGGGTGGATTCGCCGCCCAGCGCGGCGACGGTTGACAGCGACAGGTCAATGCGGTTGGCCCACAGCGCGAACGTCAGCGCGTGCGCCAGGCGGTCCTCCGGCGCGCGGGGCGCGGAATCCAGCGCGCGTTCAAGCAGCGCCCAGGGCTGGCCGCTGGCGTATTCCTCGGCTTTGGCGGGGGCGAAAGGGTCGCGCCCAGTTTCCCACCAGCGCACCGCCTGGATCAGCAGGCGGTAGGCGTAAAATTCGGCAAAGAGCCAGGCCGCGCCCTGCCAGGTGGCCGGCCCGTGCGCGCTGTGCTGCGCCGCCCAACTGGCGTAGTCGGGCGCGGGCGGGTCCAGCAGGGGGATCGGCGCGTCGGTTTCCAGCGCGACGGCTAACTGCTCCAGGCGGTCGTGGATCAGCGCCGGGTAGTCCGGGTTGCGCGCCGCCACCTCGCGCACGATAGCGGGCACGCGAACGCGCATGGTGTTGTGGGCGAAAGCGTTGCTGGTGTCGGTGCGGATCATCGGCGGTGCGGCGGGCGCGGTGAGCATGAATTACCCCTCGTTCAGGAATGTCTGGTAAAGGCGTTGGTAGTGGTAGCCGGGGTCGGCGTAGTACTCGTCCGGCGTGATGTCCAGCGCCAGCGTGCGCTGCGCCGGCTGCACGGTGGGGCGGGTGGCGGCGAAGGCCCGCAGCGCCTCGGCGTGCGGCTTGAGCGAGCCGTCGGGCCGGACCAGGCCGAAGAAGCGCTCGTGCTTCGATTCTGAACACGGCGGCTTGTGCCACAGCGATTCGTGATAGTCAGCGAAGCACCACAGCAGCGCGCCGGTCGCGCCGACCGCGACCAGCTTCGGCAGGACGGCCTCGATATACTCGGCCATCGCCTGCTCAGAGGCCATAAACTGCGTGCGCGGGCGGCCGTAAGCGTTCCACTCCCAGACATACGAATCCTGGCCGGGGGCCGCCGTGCAGCCGCCGAATTCCTCCATGAGCGTTGGCTTGCCGCACAGCGCCGACGTGAGCGCGCAGGTGTAGGGGACGAAATCGGGGTCAAGCGGCTGGCGCGCCCAGGGCGTGTACATGGGATAAGCGTGCATCACGGCCACGTCGCTGGTGTGGAAGGTGTCGTCCACGCGCAGGGCGTGGGACGTGCCCAGGCTGTCGGCGTGCAGCCCGGTCGTGACCGGGTGCTGCGGGTCAGCCGCGTGGATCAGTGCCGTCATCTCGTCCACCCAGGCGCGCCCGGTGGCCCGGTCCGGCGCGATGGCGAACAGGTCCGGCTCGTTGCCCAGGTTCCACATCCAGATCGCCGGGTGATCCTTAAACGCGCTGACGACGGTCTGGAGCTGCAGGCGCTGGGCGGCGCGCGCCGCGTCGTCGGTGAAGTAGCTGCGGTAGCCGGAATTAACCACCGCGCCGCCGCTGACGAGCTGGCGCACGAACGGCAGCGGCGGGCCGCCCAGCAGCCAGCCAGGCGCCCAGTTGGGGCCGCTCATGTGGCCGGTGAAGAACGTTACGTCCAGGCCCAGGCCCAGGCTGGCGGCGGCGTCGCACACCTGCTCAAAATGGCGCAGACAGGCGTCGGACACGGCGGCGGGCGTTGGCTGCCAGTCGTCCCACAGCAGGAACAGCCGCACAACGTTCAGGCCCAGCCCGGCGATCACCCCGAACTCAGCGCGCACCTCATCCACGTCAAAATCTGACCACCAGTACATCGCCTTGCGGCGGGGCCAGTAGTTAACTCCCAACACAAACGGCTGGCTCATACAGGCTTCCTCGCTGTGCGTCCGTGCGGTTGTAAGTGTACCGCCTGCGCGCTGAATTGTCCGCTCAATTGCCAGCCGGCGGCCCGCGGCGGCATCAGCAGACGGAGTGTGTGCGCTGTGGGCGGCGCTGGAGGGCCGCGCGCCTAAAGCCGCAGAAACGCCGCGATGCGCGCCTCGGCGTCGTCCACGCTGAGGCCGTCGCGCGCCCAGTCCCAGGCGGGCGGCGGGCCGCTGCTGACGCCGCCCGGCCGCAGCGTGACCGGCCGCCAGAGCGCGACCGCGTCAGGCGTGAAGGGCGCGTAGCGCGCCGGGTCTGACGGGCCGAAGATCATGGCGGTGGGCGCGCCGGCGGCGGCGGCCAGGTGCGTCAGGCCGGTGTCGTTGCCGACGTACAGGCGCGCGCCCGCCGCCAGCGCCGCGATCTGCCCGAAGGTCAGCGCCCCGGCCAGCGGCACGGCCGGGGTGTGCATCTGGTTGATCACCGCTGCCACCAGCGCGGCGTCGTCTGGCCCGCCCAGCACGACGACGCCCGCGCCCAGGCGGGCCGCCAGCCGGTCGGCCAGGGCGGCCAACTGCGGCGGCGGCCAGCGCTTGCTGTCCATTGTCATGCCGGGGTTGCGCCCGCCCGCCGGGTTGACCACCAGATACGGCTGGCGCAGGCCGCGCGCCGCCAGCAGCGCCTGCACGCTGCTGCGATCAGCCGGGTGGACCGGCACGTTGGCGCAGCAGCCGGCGGTGTCCAGCCCCAGCGCGCGGACGGCGTCCAGGTAAATAGCGGCTTCGGGGCGCGCCGCCAGCGGGTCAACCGGGGCGCGCAGGTTGCAGCCGAAGCCGCGCCCGGCGCTGTCCAGCCCGGCGCGGTAGGGGATGCCGGCCAGCCACGCCGCCAGCCCCAGCAGCGGCGAGCGCGCCAGCACCACCGCCAGGTCGTAGCGCCCGGCGCGCAGCCGCGCCGCCAGCCGCAGCAGCCCGCCCGGCGTGCGCGCCGGGTTGGCGCGCGGGCCGGTGTCGAGCAGGCCGTCGAGCAGGTTGTGCCCCACGAGCGCCTGGCTGGACCACGTGCCGACCGCCCAGTCAATGTGCGCGCCCGGCCAGGCCCGCCGCAGCGCGGCCAGCGCCGCCGTTCCCAGCACCACGTCGCCAATGCAGCAGGGCAGCACAATGACGACGCGGCGCGGCGGCTGCGCCGGCGGGCGGCGCGTAGGAAAGGCGCGGCCCAGGGCGCGGTAGAGACGGTTCACACAGCGCGCCCGCTGAGGAAGCGCAGCACCAGGTCCTTGCGCGCGAACAGGAAGATCGCCAGCGCCGCCAGGAAGCCGGTTACGTGCGCCAGGTTGTTAGTGCCGCCCAGGTCGCGCCCCTGCTGCACGGTCTCCAGCGAGGGGACTGTCTCGCGGATGAGGAAGTAGAACAGGTAAAGCCAGGCGGGCAGCGTCACTGTCCAGCGCCAGATCGGCGCGGTGCGCAGGCTGCCGATGCCCAGCAGGCGGCCCCCTACAGCCACAATCGGCGCGCGCAGGATCGACCCCAGGCCCCACAGCGATTGAATCTTCGCGCCGGGGAACATCAGCAGGTACGCGCCCATCACGCCGGCGATAGCGCCGCTGGCCCCGATGCTGGGCCGGTCCATGACCGTTGGGTTGAACAGCACGCTGCCGATATTGGCCACCATGCCGGCCAGCAGGTAATAGAGCAGGTAGCGCCAGGCGCCGCAGGCGTCCTCGACGCGGCGGCCAAATGTCCACAGGAAGATCATATTGCCCAGCAGATGCCACATATCGCCGTGCATAAACATGCTGGTAAACGTCACAAAGCCGCCGATGCTCAGGCTTTCGCGCAGGTAGGTCGCGCGGTAGCCGTACAGCCACACTTTGTCAACGTAATTCTGAAGCAGCGCCATGCCCTGGCCGGTGAAGCCGCTGTCCAGCGCCGCCGACCCCTGGTACAGCTCAACGGCCTGCCAGCCGATGAACACCAGCGAGTTGATCACGATCAGCAGAATCGTCATGTAGGGCACGCTGCGGTAGCGGACGGTGCCGCTGTCGTTAAACGGCAGCGGCAGCACGAACGACATAAACAGAAGCTGGAGGAAGATATACAGCAGGAAGGAAAAGAATACCAGCGCGTCGCCAATCATGGGGGCGGCCTTTGGGCTAATGGAGCAGGTCAGCGATATTCGGCAGATCGGTGGGCGCGGCCGGGTTCAGCAGCAGCCGCAGCGAGGCGCTGAAAACCAGATAAAAGGCGATGGCCAGCACCGCCAGCCCCGCCAGCCCCATGCCGGCGCGCCAGACCGGCGGGATGGTGGGCAGGGCGGTTGGCGCTTCCACCAGGCCGAGGCCGCTGGCGTCGTCGTCTTTGGGCTTTGGCGCGGCCGCCAGCAGCGGGACGCTGCCGCCCAGCCACCGGGCCAGCGGCCGCTGCTGCGGCGATGAGGTGGCGGAAACCAGCAGATAGCCGCCAACCAGCGCCAGCGCCGCGCCGATCCAGCGGGTCTGGCCGATGTTGAGCAGGTTGAGACCGGCGTCCTGCCACGCCAGCAGCACGAACACCAGGCCAAACCCGGCAGCTTCGCGCAGCGTCAGCGCCAGGCTGCCGCGCTCGCGGTCGGTCAGCACGGGCGCGAAATCGCGCAGTTTCCGGTCAGCGTCGCGCCCCACTTTCGTGCTCGCGCCGATGCGCGCGGCCTCGTCGTAAAAGCGCGCGGCTTCGACGTGTTCGGCCAGCCCTTTGTGCAGGTCGCCGGCCAGCAGCAGCAGCCGCTGGCTGTGGGGCCAGCGGCGCAGCGCCGTCGTCACCAGCTCCAGCGCGCGCGTGATCTGTTCCTCGCGGATGAAGTATTCGACCGCCGCCGCCGCCGCCTGGTCATCAGCGCCGGGCAGGGCGAGCAGGCGCTCGCTCAGATGGGCGACTTCGCCTGAGCTGCCCTGCACCCGCGCGATGTTAATGGCGGTCAGATAAACAGAGGGGTGCGTTGTGCCGGCATCGAGCGCGCGCCACACCAGCTCGCGGGCGTCATCCAGGTATTTGAGGCGCGAAAGCTGGCCCACCGCGCTGCGCAGGGCCGCTTCGTGGTCTGGCTGAATGTGCAGCACGCTCACCCAGTTGGCGATCGCGCCCTCGACATCGCCCTCGGCCAGCAGCTCGTCGGCCTGTTCCAGCAGCGCTTCGATCTTGCCCTGTTCGGCTTTGGTGGGCGTGCGCGGGCGGGGCGCTGCTGGCGCGCTGTCCCCGGCGCTGGCGGGAACTGGCGGCGGGGGTGCGGCCTGTTCCAGCAGCGCCGCGCGCAGCGCCAGCGCCTGCTCGTTGGCCGGGTTGATGGCCAGCGCGCGCTCCGCGCATTGCAGCCGTTTGTCAGGGTCGCTGGTGGTGCGCGACAGCCATAACCACGCCATCTCGTTGTGTGGGTTCAGCCGGAGCGACTGCAGCAGCAGGCGGCGCGCTGCGGCGGCGTCGCGGCGTTCGCGCAGCGCCAGCACGCCCTCACGAAACAGCGATTGCGCCTCGTCCATAGCGGGTGTCCTCGCGTAGCTTTGCGCCGATTCACGCTCTCATTATACGACTAATGCGGTTTTCACGAATCTTAAGACAGGGCGGCGGGCGGGCTGCCAGCGGCGAGCCTTACGGGCAGGGGCCTGCCCTCATTCGTGGTCGTCGGCGGCGCGCTCGCGCCGGCGCCTGAGCAGCGCCCCGGCGGTCGTTTCGCCTTCGGGCGCGGGCGCTGCCGGCGGCGCGGCGGCGGGGGCCGGGGGTGTGGCGGGCGTGTCGGGGGCCGGGGGCGGCAGCGGGCGGTGCGGGTTCTCCGCGCGCTGCCGGCCGCGCGTTTTGGCGTCTATCAGCGTGCTGATACGCGCCGTTGGCTGTTCCGCCGGGGGCGCTGCCGGGGCCAGCCAGGCGCGCAGCCGCAGCAGGTCGCTGCGCGCTATGACAACCCGCCGCGCCGCGATATCGAACGGCAGCAGCAGCAGCGCCGCCAGCAGCAGCCAGGGCCACAGCGGCGTCCAGGCGCTGTGCGCGGCCAGGTTGTGGGCGAAGGCCAGCGCGGGCGCGCCGCTGAGATCAGCGCCGCCGGTCAGCGCGGCGATGTCGGTCAGCAGATGGCGGTCGGCCCCGCTGACGGCGGCGTATTCGCTGGAGTAGCCCTGCACCCACCCGCTGATCTGGCTGACCGCGACCTGCTCGCCGCCGGCCACGCCCTCGCCGCTGACGCTGACGAAGTAAGCGCCGGGGCCAGGCGGCACGAACGCGCCGGTGTAGCGCCCCGGCGCGACCTGCCGCAGCGGGACGCTGCGCGCGGCCAGGTCGGGGTCTACGACGGCGGCGGTCAGCGCCAGCCCGTTGAGGAAGCTGCCGGCGGCATCGCGCGCGTCCACCGTGATCACCGCCTGCTGCCCTTCAAACTGCACCCGTGTCTCAAGCTGGCTTGCCGCGCCTTCAGTGATCGTCCAGCGGACCGCCTGGCCCCAGAAGCGGGCGTAGTCGGCCCAGGCGACCCAGTTGGCCGCCCAGCGGGCGGCGGCGTCGCTGGTGAAGGCCACCGCGCGCCCCAGGCCGTACTGCCAGGTCGCCAGCAGCGGGTCAGTGTGCGGCTCAGGGCCGCGCAGCACCACCTGCGCCGTCTGCCGGGGCGTGGTCGCCACGTAGCCCAGCAGCGGCGGCGCGCTGGCGATGCCCGCTACGATCGGGCTGCTGGCGCTGACCGCCGGGACAAACGACTCTTCGATAATGTACGAGCGCGTCGCCAGCACCGTCTCCAGCGTGAAGATAGTTGGGATGTTCTCGATTACGTCTACCGTGTGATAGTTGCCGCCGCCCGCCGCCGCCATCTCCGCCAGGAAGCCCGACGCGCCCGCGCCAATGGCGATCACCGACGTGGTGACGCCCGCCTCGGTGTTGAGCCGGCCCGCCAGCTCGACCAGGCTCTGCGGGCTGGCCCCGCCGTCCGTCAGCAGGATGATGTGCTTGCGATCTGAAGGGTCGTCGGCGATCGCCTCAGCCACCAGGTTCATGCCGGCCAGGATATCCGTGCCGCCAGACGCGCGCAGCGTGGCGACCAGCCGCTGGAGCGAGAAGCGATCCAGCACGGGCTGAATGTCCGCGATCCAGTAGCCGGCGGTGTCGAACGACACGACCCCGGCGCGGTCGGTCGGCTGGAGGAAGTCAATCGAACGGATGATGGCCTCTTTGGCCAGCTCGATATTGGCGACACCGCTTGGCCCAACCCCGCCCATGCTGCCGGAACGGTCAATCAGGTAGACCAGCGTGAGCTGCGGCAGGCGCTGCTGGTCGCGCAGTTGGCTTTCGACCGGCAGCGCTTCCTCCAGCGGCGTCTGAAAATAGCCGCCAGGGCCGTAGGCGTCCGGCCCGCCGATGACCACCAGCCCGCCGCCGAGGTCGCGCACGTAGCTTTGCAGCGCCTCCATGCGGCGCGTCGTGAGCTGGCTGGCAGGCACGTTGGCCAGCACGACGGCGCTGTACTCGGTCAGCGGGGCCAGCCCCACCGGCAGCGCGGCGGGCGCGGCGCGCACGGTATCAATGCCGGCTTCGGCCAGCGCGGGCAGCAGATGCTCTACCTCAGCGTCGCTGGCACTGACGACCAGCACGCGCGGCGGGCCGACGATCCGCGTAAAGGCCGCGAGCTGGTTGTTCTGGTAGAAACCGTCGGCGCCCGCCGGGTCCACCTGCACCTGGAAATCGCGGAAGCCAGCTTCAGCCCCTGGCAGGCTGATCGTGTAGCTGTTGCGCCCGGCGCGCAGGTCCACCGTCTGGCGCTGGATGATCTGCCCGGCGGCCAGCACCGTGACCGCCGCCGGCCCGGCTTCGTCGGCGTCAATCACCAGGTTCAGGTCAAAGGGCTGGCCCGCCGTGATCACGCTGGGGGCGCGCAGCTCGGTCACGCGCACTTCCGGCTGCGGCGGGCGGGCCAGCGGCACAAAGCTGATCTCGACGCCGGCGGCGGCGGCCAGGCGGGCGGCGGCCAGCGCGTCGCCGGCGGTGGCGCGGCCATCGCTGAGGATGATCAGCCGGCGCGCCGTGCCTTCCGGGAACAGCGCCAGCCCGTGCCGCACGGCGGCGGCGATGTCGGTCGCGCCGGGGGGCGGGGCCGACTGCAGCGCGCCGATCTCGCGCGCCGGGCTGGCGGGGCGCTCCGTGACCGGGGCCGCGCCGAAGGCTACCACACCGGCCAGGTCGTCTGGCCCCATCGCCTGAAGCGCGTCCTGGATATAGGCGAGCTGGCCGGCGCGCGCTTCAGCGCCAACGCTGTCGGACACATCCACCAGAAACACGGTCGTCAGGCGGTCCGCCGGGCGGTTGATTTGCAGCCCGGCCAGCGCCAGCGCCACCAGCGCGACGATGAGGGTGCGCAGCAGCAGGCTGGCGATGTCGCGGCGGCGGCGGTAGGCGGCGCGCGGCCAGCCGATATAGGCCACCAGCGGCAGCGCCAGCAGCAGCGCCAGGGCAGGGGGGACAGCGAACGCGATCATCGGCCCGGCCCCGCCTGCGCCGGGCGCGGAGCGGGCACGCGCAGCCGGCGGTGGTAGATGTGCCATTCCAGCAGCAGCAGCAGCAGCGCCGCCAGCGCCAGCAGCGGCCAGAACTCCGCCTGGCCCACCTGGTCGCGCGCGCCGGGCGCGACGATCTGGCGGCCTACCGCCACCGCTGGCCGGGGGCGGATGTCGCTTTCCAGCGGCTCGAACAGGTTAACGGCGAAACGGGCGCTGGCGGCGGGCGCGCCGCTTTCCAGCGCCTCGACCGTGTACATCCCGATCTGCCCGGTGTCGGCAAACACCAGCGGCCCGCTGCCCACCGTCAGCGTCTGCTGCGCGCCGTCGGGCAGCGTCACGCGGACGGCTTCAGCGGCGGCTGGCGGCTGCAGGGTGAGCGCGTCGCCCACGCGCAGGCTGTGGACGCCGCCGGTCAGGCCGGGCGGCGTATACCAGTCCAGCAGGTTAGCCAGCAGCACCGGCCAGGCGATTTGCAGCGGCAGGTCGGAGTTGTGCAGGTCGAACGTCAGCACGGCGGCCTGCCGCCCGTCCACGTCGCCGGCCAGCAGCAGCGGCCCGCCGTCGGCGCTGATGAGCGCTTCGGCCCAGCCGGTGTCAGCGACTTCGCGGAACGCCAGGACGTTCACGTCGCTGAAATCCACGAACGCGGTGCGCGCGTCGTCGGCTTTGACGGTGACGTTGGCGGCGCGGCTGCTCTCCGCGCCCACGGCAAAGAGCGCGGTGTCGGACGGCGGGTTAATCACCAGCAGGTCGCCGGGGGGCAGCGCCGGCGGCAGCCAGCCGTCGAAAATGTACAGGTCGAACGGCTGCGCGGGCAGGCCGCGCGCCAGGTCGCCCTGAAAAGCCTGCACACCGGGCAGGCTGCGCAGCGCCTGCTCCAGGAACAGGTTGCCGGGCGTCATCAGCAGCACGCGCCGGTTTTCGGCTGTGCCGGGGGCCGTCCAGGCGCGGTTATCCAGCGCCAGATAATCGGCATACGGCGTGTCCGCCGGGAGCGTGAGCGCGGCCTCGACGGTCTGCGCGCCGTCCGGCAGCCGCTCCGAAACCAGCGCCACATCCGCGCCGGCGGGCACGGTGTAAAACTGCGAATCGAACAGCGCGCCGTCTACCGTCAGGCTGAAAACGACCTCTGCGTCGGCGTCGCCGTAGTTGGTGATCTGCGCAAACAACTGCGGCCGCTGACCCGCCAGCGCGCGCACGGCCAGCGCGGTCAGCGCCAGGCTGTCAGCCGCCCGCCCGACCGGCACGTAGACGACTTCACCGGGCACGGCGGGCAGCAGCGCCGGGTCGCCCAGGCCGCCGTCGCTGATGAGGACGACGGTCAGCGCGGCGTCGGCGGCCAGCCCGGACGGATCAACCAGGCCGAGCGCGGCGGGCCAGTCGGCGCGGCCCTGGCCGGGTTGGGCGCTGCTGATGGCGGCGCGCAGCGCGGCGCGGTCGGACGCCGCCGGGGCGATCACCGCGGGCGTTTCCGCCACGCGAATAACGGTCATGGTGTCGCCCGCGCCCAGCGCCTCGACAATGGCGAGCGCCTCATCCTGGGCGGCGGCGAAGCGGGTGCGCCCGCTTACATCGGCGGCGCTCATGCTGGCGGAGACGTCCAGCAGCACGACGATGCGCCCACTGCCCACCGTCGGGACGGCCACAAACGGGCGGGCCAGCGCCAGCACCAGCGCCGCCAGAATCAGCAGTTGGAGCAGCAGCAGCAGGCTGCGGCGCAGCCGCTGCCAGGGCGTGTTGGCCTCGCTGTCCTGCATCAGCCGCTGCCACAGGTAAGTGCTGGACACCAGCACTTCGCGGCGGCGCAGCCGCAGCATATACAGCAGGATAATCGGGATCGCCAGCAGCGCGCCCAGCAGCGCGAGAGGGGTCAGGAAGGACATGGTTTATCGTACCAATCCCTGGCGGCGGAGCTGCGACAGCACCAGCTTTTCCCAGGGCGCGCCGGTATCCGCCAGGACGTAATGCGCGCCGCGCCGCGTCAGGTCCGCGCGGATGCTGTCCAGCCATGCGGCCAGCCGCCGGCTGTACAGGTCGCGCATGGGCGCGTCCACCGTGACTTCCTGCGGCTGGCCGGTTTCGACATCTATCAGGCGCAGGTCGCCCGCCAGCGGCGGCGCCAGCTCCTCCGGCGCGAGCGTGTGGATCACGGCGACTTCATGGCCGCGCCCCAACAGCGCGTTGACGCCGTCCAGATAGCCCGCCGGCGAGAACATATCGCTGATGACGACGCTCAGGCCGGGCCGCCCGGCGCGCAGCGCATAGGCGGTCAGCGCCTCGTTGAGGTCGGTCACGCCCCCCGCGCGCAGCTCGTCGGTGAAGCGCAGCAGGCCGACGCTGCGCGCGCGCCCGCGCGCCGGGCCAAACACCTCGACGCGCTGGCTGCTGGCCCCCAGCAGCACTGTGCGGTCGTTGGTGTTGAGCGCCACGTAGGCCAGCGCCGCCGCCACCCGCCGCGCGAACGTGAATTTGTTCGCGCTGGCGTCCGCGCCGGGCGGCCAGTCCATGCTGGCGGAGGTGTCCACCAGGATATGCACCGCCAGGTCTTCCTCGTCCTCCAGCAGCTTGATATACGGGCGCTGCAGGCGGGCGTAGATGTTCCAGTCCAGGCGGCGCAGGTCGTCGCCGCGCGTGTAGTGGCGGTAGTCGGCGAACTCGATGCTCGTGCCGCGCCGGCTGGAGCGCCGTTCGCCTTTCATGACCCCGGCGCGCACGCGCGCTGACCACAGCGTGATCTGTTCGAGCTTGCGGCGCGTGGCTTCGTCAAACAGTGTCGGGGCGGACATACGCGCTCAGGTCCAGCCGGTAGATTTTCTCATCATCTTCAACCATGCCGGTGTCCACGAAGCCGACGCTTTCGTACAGCGCCTGCGCGGCGCTGTTGTCCAGCAGGAACATGATGTAAATCTCAGCGCAGCCCAGCCGTTCGCTCATGAGCGCGATCAGCGCGTGCAGGGCGGCGCGCCCATAACCCTGATGCTGGTAGCGCTCATCTATCATCAGGCGCCAGATTTCCCAGGACAACTGGCCGCTGAAGTCGTTCAGGCCGTACATGGCGAAGCCGACCATCGTGTCGCCGGCGTAGATGCCGAAAGGCGCGAACGTGTCGATAGGGTCCTGGTAAAGGTACTGCAGCAGCGACCACGCATTGGGCGCAACGAACCGGCGCTGGTCGGCGGCGGTGTTCAGCCGGGCGCATTCGCGCCAGTTGTCGCGGGTAATTTCACGCAGGGTAATGGCTGTCACGTTGGCTCCCCTCCGGGTTGGTTAGCGGCGGCGCACGCCGGCTTTCAGGCCCCTGTTTTCCGCACAGCGGCCAGCAGGTCCGTCACGACGGCGTCCGGGCTGATGCCTTCGGCCAGCCCCTCAAAGTTAAACAGCAGCCGGTGGCGCAGCGCCGCCGCCGCGACAGCCTGCACATCCTCAAAGGCGACGTTGAAACGGCCTTCCAGCAGCGCGTTAACCTTCGCGCCGATGATGAGCGCCTGCGCGCCGCGCGGGCTGGCCCCATAGCGCACGTAACGGCGGACGCTGTCAGGCGCGGATGGCTCGCCAGGGTGGGTGGCGACCACCAGCCGGGCGACATAGTCGGTGATGTGGCTGGCAACCGGCGTCGCCAGCGCCAGGCTGCCCATCGCCAGCACCTGATGGCCGTCGGCGGCCTTGCGCGGCGCGGCGCTGTCAGCGCCGGTTGTGCGGTCAATAATGCTTATCAGGTCGCTCACCGACGGGTACGCCACGTTCACCTTGAACATGAAGCGGTCCAGTTGGGCTTCGGGCAGCGGGTACGTGCCCTCCATCTCCAGCGGATTCTGTGTGGCGAGCACGAAGAACGGCGGCTCTAACACAAAGCTGCGGTTGGCGACAGTGACCGTTTTTTCCTGCATTGCCTCCAGCAGCGCTGACTGGGTTTTGGGTGTGGCGCGGTTGATCTCGTCGGCCAGGATCAGGTTGGCGAAGATCGGCCCCTGGTGGAAGCGGAACACGCGCCGCCCGTCCTCGGCTTCCTCCATGATGTCTGTGCCGGTGATGTCGGACGGCATCAGGTCGGGCGTAAACTGGATGCGGGCGAACTTCAGGTCAAGCGCCTCGGCCAGGGCGCGGATGAGCATGGTTTTGCCCAGGCCGGGCACGCCTTCGAGCAGGGCATGGCGCCCGGCCAGGATACAGATGAGCACGCCGCGCACCACCTCGCGCTGGCCCACGATCACACGGCCTACCTCGGCTTCGACGGCGCGCGCCGTCTCGCTGAAGGACGCAAGCGAAATAGCCGTTACGGATGTGTCTGTCATTGTGCTGTTCCTCATTCCCCGCCGCTGCCAGCGCGCGGCTCCAGCGCGCTGAAATAGTCGCGCACGATGTCGCGCATCCGCAGCGGAATATAGCCGCTGTTGAGCGCGCGGCTGGCCGACCGGCTGTAAGCGCCAAAAACCTGATTATACGGGACGCGCGCTTCGCCGGTGGGGTTATCGGAAAATTCACCCTCGGTCACCGGCAGGCCGCTGCTGTCCGGCTCCAGCACGATCTGCGGGCCGCCTTCGCCGCCGACGCGCTGCGGCGCGTACACCTCCGCGAACTCGCCCACGCCCGCGCCGTCAGGCTGGTTATTGGTGGCGGCGGCGCCGGCGCGCCCCGCTGGCCCGCTGTCCTCAGCGCCCACGCCGCCCGGCTGGTCGCCCGCGCCGCTGCCTACGCCGCCCGGCTCGTCAGAGCGGGCGCCAGCTTCGGCGCTGTCCTGGCCGGGGGCCGGCTGGACGCCGCGCGCGCCGCCTGGCTGGCCCTGCTCGCCCCCCTGTTCACCCGGCTGGCTGGCCGCGCCCGCCTGCCCCTGCTGGCCCGCCTGGCCCTGTTCGCCTGTCTGCTGGCCCAGCGCCTGAAGCCCGGCGGCGGCCTGTTCGCCGCCCTGCTGCATCTGCGCCGCCTGCTGCTGCCCGGCCTGCTGCTGGCCCTGGCTGCGGGCGATCTGATCGGCTGACTGCTGAAGCTGCTGCGCGCCAGCGCTGAGCTGCGCCGCCGCCTGCTGCTGGCGCTGCGCCTGCTGCTGGCCCGCCTGCAGGCTCTCGACGGCGCGCTGGAGCGCGTCCTGCGCCGCCTGCGCGTCGCCCCGGCGCAGGGCGTCGGCGGCCTCGCGCAGCGCCTCGGCGGCCTGTGGATTGGCTGCTTCCAGGGCGTCAGCGGCCGCTTCCAGGGCGCGGGCGGCATCCTCGCGCTGCTGCGCGTCCATCTGCGGGGCCTGCTCTGCCGTCCGTTCCAGCGTGGGAATCGTCTCTGTGGGCTGGCTGTCCGCGCTCTGGCCTGCGGGCGGCGCGGCGGCGTGCAGCGCTTCGGCGGCCTGCTGGTCGGCGGCGCGGCTGTCACCGGCCTGCCGGCTCAGCTCAGCCGCCAGGCGGTCCATTTCGGCGGCGGCGGCGGCCAGCGCGGCGAAGGCTTCTTCGGCTGTCACGCCCGGCTCTTTGAGCGCGGCGGCGGCGCGGTCAAGCTGTTCCAGCAGCGGCGCGCGCTGTTCTTCAGCCAGCGCGCTGATGGCGGCGGCGTCCTGAGTGCGGGCGGTCAGGTCATCGCGGGCGGCGGCCAGGGCCGCGTCACGGGCGGCGTTCTGGCTGGCGGCCTCGGCCTGGGGGTTAGGCAGCAGCAGCGCCAGCGCCAGTGCAGCGGCCAGCGCCGCCGGCAGCAGCCAGGCGCGCCCGCCAGGGCGCAGCGGCAGGCGCGCGCGCGCATCCACCGCGCGGGCCGCTTCCCAGGCGTCGGCAAGCTGGCGCTCCGCCAGCTCAGCGCGCGTGTGGATGCGGCCGGCGGCCAGTTCGAGCGCGGTAGAGGTGCGCTCGTTGAGGCCGAACAGCAGGTCGAAACGGCGGGCTGAGTCCAGGGTGGAGCGCGGGCGCAGCCACGCCAGCAGCAGCGTGACCGCCGCCGCCAGCGCCAGGGCCAGCAGCGCCAGCAGCGCCGCCTGCGGGGTGGTCAGCACCGGGAACAGCCGCGCGGCCAGCGCCGCGCCAATGCCCAGCGCCAGCCCGGCGCTGATGCCGAACGGCAGCCACAGCAGCGTTTGCTGCGCCCGCGACCGCCGTTCCCAGGCGCGGATCACGGCGCTCAGCGCCTCGTGCTGCTCATGGAATGCGGCCTGGGTCGCCATACCTGCTGCCTTTCAACCGCCGCGCACGTCGCGCGGCAGGGAAACTCACGAAATAATACCCGGCAGGCGCGCGGCGCGTTCATTACCGGGCGCGGCGGCGCGCATCAGGGGGCGGGCTGCCGCATGCGGCGCACGGCCAGCACGACCAGCGCCGTCGAGATCGCCAGCCCGGCTACGGTGAAACTGATCCAGGGGGACACCAGCGGAATCGTGCTGCCGTCGCTGCTGAGCGTGGCCGTCCAGAAGCCGATCACCTGCCGGTCGATCAGAAGCTGCTGCGTGGTGAGCGCGGCGGCGACCGGGTTGAGGCTGATCAGCGCCAGGCTGACGTAAATGAACACCGCCTCGACCACCGGCGACCCGGTGATGCCGGAGCCATAGCCGCCCGCCGCCCCGACAAAGGCGTTCAGCAGCGGCAGGCTGACCAGCAGCGGCACGCCGAACGTGACCGCCAGCGCCGCCGCATACGCGCGCACGCTGGCGGTCAGCGAGCGCGGGGTTACGGTTGAGAAATAGATGCCGACCGTGCCCAGCGTGACCGCCGTCACCGTCAAAATCACAAACGCCAGCGCGATCTCGGTGAGGTTGACGCCGCCAAACAGGAAGGCGATGCTTTGCAGCGGGATGGCGGA
Organism: Anaerolineae bacterium; assembly: GCA_048499435.1. Classification (GTDB taxonomy): domain Bacteria; phylum Chloroflexota; class Anaerolineae; order Aggregatilineales; family Phototrophicaceae; genus DAOTWC01. The sequence goes on along the minus strand of JASNZW010000001.1, from coordinate 348,912 downwards.
AAACAGCAGCAGCAGGATGTAGCCCAGCGCCGACTCCAGCTTGCCGATCACGAACGACGGGCTGGCCAGCAGCGTCGTCCGCAGCAGGTCGTAGGTCTGGCGCTCGCGCTCGCCGGTGATCGCCCCGGCGGTAAAGGCCGGCGCGATGAAGATAATCAGCAGCAGTTCGATGCTCACCAGCCCCACGAACAGCACGCGGCCCACCGCGCCCGACGCGGCGGAGCCGGTCGCCTGGGTCGCTGTGTAGAACATGTAGAGCAGGGCGGTGAAGCCGCTCATCAGGCCCAGGTAGACGGTGAGCACGACGAAGGCGCGCGCGCCGCGCATCCGCCCGCGCAGCTCGCGGACCATCACCGGGTTGAAGCGAAAGGCGCGCGCGTCAGGCGCGACAACCGCGCCCGCCCACACAGCGGCGGCGGCGGTGAGCAGCCCCGGCGTGAACCCGGCCAGCGCCAGCGCGGCGATGTTGGCGGCGGCCAGCAGCCACAGGCCGGCCAGCGCCCACACTTCGCGCGCCAGCACGCCCACCATCAGCACCAGCAGCAGGCTGGCGTTGAGCAGGGCCAGCACGATCGCGGCGGCAGCGGCGGCGTCGTCGGCCAGCGCGACCCGCCCCAGCAGCAGGCTGTGCAGCGCGGCGAACATCCCCGGCACGAGCTGGCTGCCGCCGAGGAAGGCGGCCACCAGCAGCGCGGCGATCAGGCCGCCGTTTGCCAGCGCGCCCCGGCGCAGCGCCGCCGCCGCGCGCTCAAGGCGGGCTTCGCGCGGGGTGAGCGCTTCACCGGGCGCGTCTGCCCAGCCGACTACACCCGCATCCTCGATCACTTACGTCACCGCGCCTTTTGTAACCCGCATGAACATGGATTCCAGGTCCTTGGTTTCCTCAGTGAAGCCCAGCACCGGCACAGCGGCGGCGGCGAGGCGCTGGTTGATGGCCGCCACGCCGTCGTCGTCGCCGGCGAAATCCACCCGCACCCGGCAGCGCCCGGCGCGCGGCTCCAGAATCTCGACCGCCAGCACGCCGGGCGCGCCCGCCAGCAGCGTCTGCACCGCTGCGGCGGCCTCGGCGCTGCGGACCGTCACGACGATCTCGCGGTGCGGCGTGAGCTGGGCGCGCATCTCGTCCATGCTGCCCTGCATCACCATCTGACCGGCCTCGATAATGCCGATGTGCGTGCAGATTTCGGCCACGTCCGCCAGGATGTGCGACGAAAAGAAGATCGTCTTGCCCATTTTCGCCAGCTCCAGCAGCAGCTCGCGGATTTCGACGCGGGCGCGCGGGTCCAGGCCGGACGCCGGCTCATCGAGAATCAGCACCTGCGGGTCATGGGCCAGCGTGCGCGCCAGCGACAGCCGCTGCTTCATGCCCCGGCTGAGCTTATCCACCAGGTCCTCGCGCCGGTGCGCCAGGTCCACCAGCTCCAGCAGGTCGTTAATCAGCGGCTTGCGCTCGTTTTCGGGGATGTCATAGCAGGCGGCGAAGAAATCCAGGTATTCCCACACGCGCATATCGTCGTACACGCCGAATTCGTCCGGCATATAGCCGATGGCGCGGCGGACGGTGCGCGGCTCGTCGGTCACGGAACGGCCCGCTATCCAGGCGCTGCCGCTGGTGGGCCGCGTGAGCGTGGTGAGCACGCGCATGGTTGTTGTTTTGCCCGCGCCGTTGGGGCCGACAAAGCCGTAAATGCTGCCCTCCGGCACGGCCAGCGACAGGCCGTTGACCGCCGCGAATTTGCCGTAGCGCTTCACCAGGTCTTTGGTTTCGATCACCGCGCTCATGAACTGCCCCCGGCCGCTGCGTCTGCCGCAGCATTCACCACCGCACAACTGCCCTTAAAGTATACGCCAGCTTGCGGCAAACGTCGCCCGGCCGGCGGCGCTTCTCACCATTGGCTAAGTTGGACGCTGCGCCGCCCGCCGCCTTCTCTGTTTACATTTATCGTCATACAGTGGTTCATAAGCGTATTTGCGCCGGCCTGTCGTCAGCGGCGGTCGCTGTCACGGTGAACGGGGCCGCGCTGCCGGTCGCGCCGGGCAGCGCGGGTTACGTCAGCGTGCCCGCGCAGTACAGCGGCGGGCACGCGGTTGAGATCAAGGTTGTGTGGCAGCCGGAATAGGCGGCTTCAGGAACCGCTGGCCTGGGCGGCGGCCAGTTCCTCATCAATAATGCGCTCGAACACGCTCAGCGGCTGCGCGCCGGAGATAGGCCGCCCGTTGACGAAGAACGCCGGCGTGCCGCGCACGCCCAGCGCCTGCGCTTCCTGGTAGTCGGCGGCGATGCGGCTCATGTGGCGCTGGTCATCCATGCAGGCGTTGAACTCGTCCAGGTCCAGGTTAAGCTGTTCGGCGTAGCCCACCAGCTCGTCGCGCGTGAAGCGGCCCTGGTTGCTGAACAGCGCGGTGTGGTAGTCCCAGAACGCGCCCTGATCCTGCGCGCACTGTGCCGCCAGCGCCGCCGTGACGGAGGTGTCGGCCAGGATGGGGAAATCGCGGTAGACGAAGCGCACGCGGTCGCCGTACTTTTCCAGCAGCGGGTTGAGCGTGTCGTTGGCCCAGCGGCCGCAGTAGCCGCAGTTGAAGTCGGCGAACTCGATGACGGTCACGAGGGCATCTTCCGGCCCGCGCGCCGGGTCCTCCACCAGGCTGCTGACGTTGAAGCGGCTGTTAGGGTCGTCCAGGCTGGGCGGCTGGGCGGCGGCGACGGCCTCGGCGACCAGCGCCGCCACGCGGCCGGACTGCGCGTCAAAGGCCGCCGCCACGGCCTCATCAATCAGCGCGCGCGTGTCGGCCTGCGGCGCCGACCGGCCGCCGACCGCCAGCCCGATCACAACGCCGACGATCAGAAAGACGACCGCGACGACAACGGTGTTAAACGTGCCGCGCGGGATAACCAGCACGTCAGCTTCGGGGGTGTGCGGTTCGGGCGCGGTGGGGTTGGTCTGTGCTTCAATGCTCACTGCTGCGTGCACCTTATGCTAATTAACCGATGTACGGCCAATAGACGCTGATGCGCGCCGCGATCTTACGCATCCTGCCCGCGCGCCGCCGCCGCTGCTATAATGGCGGGCTGGCAGCTACGTTCAAGGATAAACGCCCGTGACGCTCACTATCGTTGGCCTGGGGCCGGGGTCGCCGGACGACCTGTCGCGCCGCGCCTGGTGCGCGCTTCAGCAGGCGCAGATGATCTACTTGCGGACGGCGCAGCACGGCTGCGTGCCCCATCTGCCGCAGGGGCCGGACAAACACTATCACAGCTTTGACGAGCTGTACGAATCGCTGGTCGATTTTGAGGCGGTCTACGCCATGATCGTCAGCCAGTTGATGGCGGTGGCGCGCCTGGGCGATGTCGTCTACTGCGTCCCTGGCGACCCGCTGGTGGGCGAGGCGACGACGACGCGCCTGCTGGCCGAGGCGAAGCAGGCCGGCGTCGCGGTCGAGATCGTAAACGGCATCAGCTTTGTTGAGCCGACGCTGCGCCTGCTGGAAATTGACGCGCTGGACGGTCTGCAGGTGCTGGACGCGCTGGCGCTGGCCGCCATGCATCACCCCCCGATCAACCCGGATTACCCGGCGCTGCTGGGCCAGGTCTACAGCCGGGGCGCGGCGTCGGAGGTCAAGCTGACGCTGATGAACCAGTACCCTGACGATTTCCCGGTCGCGCTTGTCCACGCCGCCGGGACGGACGCGGCGCTGGTCGAGCGGCTGCCGCTGTACGAGATTGACCGCAGCGCGCGCATCGGCCATACGACGGCGCTGTACGTGCCGGCGCTGGGGCAGATGGCGAGCTTTGAGCAGTTTCAAGAGGTGATCGCGCACCTGCGCGCGCCGGAAGGCTGCCCCTGGGACCGCGAGCAGACGCATGAGTCGCTGCGGCAGTACCTGATCGAGGAAGCCTACGAGGTGCTGGACACCATTGATCGCGGCGACACGGCGGCGCTGGCCGGCGAGCTGGGCGACCTGCTGCTGCAGATCGTGCTGCACGCGCAGATCGCCACCGAGAACGGTGATTTCACTATGCCGGACGTGCTGCGCCTGATCAACGCCAAGATGATTCGCCGCCACCCGCACGTGTGGGGCGATGTGGACGTGGCCGGCAGCCCGGCGCAGGTTGTCACCAACTGGGAAGCGCTCAAGCGGCAGGAAAAGGCCGCCAGCGGCGCGGCGGAGGTGTCGGCGCTGGACAGCATCCCGAAGGCGCTGCCGGCGCTGCTGCAGGCGCACCAGTACCAGGCGCGCGCGGCGAAGGCCAATTTCGACTGGCCGGTGATTGACGACGTGATCGCCAAGTTCAAAGAGGAACTGGCGGAGCTGGAAGCCACCGCCAGCGACGCGGACCGCGCCGAGGAACTGGGCGACCTGCTGTTCGTGCTGGTCAACTGGGCGCGCTGGCTGGGCGTGGAGCCGGAGGGCGCGCTGCGCGCCGCCAACGCCAAGTTCTACCGGCGCTTCCGCTATATCGAGCAGGGGGTGGCCGCCGCAGGCCGCGCCATGACCGACTGCACGCTGGCCGAACTCGACGCGCTGTGGGACGCGGCGAAGGCGAAGGGGATGTGAAACGGCAAACACCGTTTGCCCCCACTGACGCTTGCTGCTATGCTTGAGCGCGTATCCTGAACAAACGGCGCGCCATGTTTACCCTTTCACTGTCTGCGATCCCTGCGCTGGCCCAGGCTGCGCCGGAGGCCAGCGCCTCTGGATCAGTGAGCAGCCTGCTGCTCTATGTGCTGCTGGGCCTGAGCTGCTCGTTTGTCTGCTCGCTGTGCGAGGGCGTGCTGCTCACGTCGTCGCTGTCGTATATTGAGGTGCGCGCTGAGGCCGGCGACCGCGCCGGCATTCTCATGCGCCGCCACAAGGACAACGTCGAACGGCCGATCTCCGCCATTCTCACGCTCAACACCATCGCGCACACAGTGGGCGCGGCGGGCGCGGGCGTGGAGGCCGCCGCCATCTTCGGCAGCGAGTATATCGGCGTGATTTCCGCGGTGCTCACGCTGCTGATTCTGGTGTTCTCAGAGATCATCCCCAAGACGCTGGGCGCGGTCCATTGGAAGCCGCTGCTGGGCTTCACCGCCTACACGATCCAGATTCTGGTGTGGGTGCTGTACCCGGCGGTGTGGGCGTTCGACCGCCTCACGCGGCTGCTCACGCCCGCCGAGCGCGAGGCGACCGTCACGCGCGGCGAGATCGAGGTGATGGCGCGCATCAGCACCGGCGAGGGCGGCCTGGTGGAGGGCGAACGGGTGATCCTGCGCAATCTGCTGCGCCTGGGGCGCGTCCACGTCAGCGACATCATGACGCCGCGCACGGTGATGCTGTCTTTCCCGCAGAACTGCACCGTTGGCGAGGTGATGCAGGCGCACCCGCTGCTGCCGTTCTCGCGCATCCCCATCTATGACCAGTCGCCAGACGACACGAACACGTTCGTGCTGCGCAGCGACATCCTCTCCGCCGCCGCCGAGGACCGCGACAGCGCGACGCTGGCGGGGCTGGCCCGCCCGCTGCACTCCATCCCGGAGACGATGACGGTTGACAGGGTGCTGGCTGAGTTCGTCAGCCGGAACGAACATATCTTCCTGGTGTTCGACGAGTTTGGCGGGGCCGCCGGCATCATCACGCTGGAGGACGCGGTTGAGTCGCTGCTGGGCGTCGAGATCACTGACGAGTCCGACCCGGTGGCGGACCTGCGGCTGCTGGCGCAGCAGCGCTACGAGCGCCAGGCGAAGCTGCTGGGCTTCGCGCGCGAGGGCGGCGCGCCGCCGGCCCCGCCGCCAGCCGACGCAGACCCCTCGATCTGAAGCCTGTCGCGCCCGCTCCGCGGTAATAACGGTTTACACCGCCAGCCGGGCGTAGAGCAGCTCTGGCGTCAGGTGGCGCAGCACGGCCTGCTGGCTTTGCAGCGTGAGCGACGCGGCGGTTGCCCCCAGGCGCATCGCCTCGTCCACCTGCACATCGTTCAGCAACCCGAAGATCACGCCGCCGCTGAACGCATCGCCCGCGCCGGTGGGGTCCACAACCTGCGTCTGAATCGCGCGGATATAGCCGCCGCCGCTGCTGTCAGCGTAGGCCAGCCCGTTCTCGCCCAGCGTCACAACGGCGATCTCCACGCCCAGCGTCACCAACTGGCGCGCGGCGGCGACGGCGGTTTCATGGTCGTGCGCGGGGCTTTCCAGGTCGCAGAGCGAGGCGATCTCGGCGGCGTTAGGGGACACCATATACAGGCGGTTGAGGTACGGACGCAGGCGGCCCGCCAGGCGGGGCGTGGTGGGGTCAGCGCAGACGCGCACGCGGTAGCGCCCGGCCAGCTCGAACACGGTGGCCAGCGCGGCTTCGTCCAGCGTGGCGTCAATCACAAGCATAGCGGCGCCGGCGAACAGGTCCTCACACTCCAGCAGATAGCTGGCGTCGATGGCCGCCAGCACAGCGAAATCGCTGATGGCGACCAGCAGGCGCTCGTCGGGCCGCAGCACCGCGAGATAGGTCCCTGTGCGCTGGCCGTCCACAATGCGCACGCGTGACGTGTCCACGCCGGCATCCTGGCAGCGGCGCAGCACGCGCCGCCCGGCGTGGTCGCGCCCGACGGCCGTCAGCAGCACGGTGTCGATCTCCAGGCGCGCCAGGTTCTCAGCGATATTGCGCGCCACGCCGCCGACTGTCTGGCGCACGATGCCAGCGTTGGGCGTTTCGATCGTCACCGCCTGCTGCGGGTGGCCCTTGATGTTGATGCCAGCGGAGCCGATGACCAGCACATGACCCTGTTCCATCGGTGAAATCCTTATCAGGCGTCCTGCCAGGGTGCGGCGGCGCTCAAGTCAGCGAACGGGGTGGATAAACGGTGGGACGATACCACCATTGTGACCTGTTTCAGGCCGGTCGTCAACCGCCCCGGCGGTCCGCCGGGGGGGACGCGCGGAGGGGGGTTAGAGCAGCCGCCGCACCGCGTGGCTGCGCAGCAGCACCAGCAGGCCCAGCGCGCCGTTCAGCAGGCCGTACAGGGCGATGGCCGGCGGCGTGCCGATCTGGTTGGCGAGGGCGCCCAGCGCCAGCGCGCCGACGGGCGACAGCCCCAGGAACGTCAGCGTGTACAGGCTGAGGACGCGCCCGCGATACTCGTCCGGGACCTGATCCTGAATAAGCGTGTTGATGTTGATGAAGAACATCACCACGCTGAAGCCCAGCCCAACCATGTACAGGGCGGCGGGCAGCACGGCGGTGGTGGTGGCCAGCCCAACGGCGCTGATCGTCAGCAGCACGACCATCCCCACGATGACATACCCGCGCCCGAACGTGCGCCCGAAGAACGCCAGCCCCAGCGCGCCCAGCACCGCGCCTATCCCCTGCGCCATGCTGAGCGTGGAGTAGCCGTCGATGGGCGAGTGCAGCGTGACCGCCGCGAACGACGGCAGCACCGACGCGATATTCGTGGCGAACAGGCAGGTGACCGACGACAGCAGCAGCAGCGGGCCGATGGTGATGTGGCTGCGGCAGTACTGCACGCCGTCGCGCAGGGCCACCAGCGGGTTCACGCCTTTTACGCTGGGGGCGGGCGGGTTTTCCAGCCGCATCAGCCGCAGCGCGAGGATAGCCGCCATAAAGCTGACCGTGTTGATGAAGAAGCACCAGCCGGCCCCGATGCTCGCCAGCGTGATGCCGGCGACCGTCGGGCCGATGATGCGCGCGCTGTTGAACATCATTGAGTTGAGCGCGACGCCGCTGGAGATGTTCTCGCGGCCCACCATGTCGCGCACGAAAGCCTGGCGCGCTGGCGCGTCTACGGCGTTGGCGATGCCCGCCAGCGCGGCCAGCGCGACCACATGCCACACCTGGACCGTGCCGCTCAGCGTCAGCGCCGTCATGATTACCGCCAGCAGCATCAGCGCGGCCTGGGTGGCCGTGAGGATGGCGCGCCGCGAAACCCGGTCAATCAGCACGCCAGCGAGCGGCGAGATGACGATGGAGGGCAGGCCGGCGGCGGCGGCCACGATCCCCAGCCACAGCTCTGACTGTGTCAGATGGTACACCAGCCAGCCCTGCGCGACCGTCTGCATCCACGAGCCGGACATAGACACTATCTGCCCGGCGAAGTAAAGACGGTAATTGGCATAGCGCAGCGCAGCGAACGTGCCAGCACGAACAGCAGACGCCTGGGACACAGCGGCCATAGATGTGAGTTTCTTTCGTGGAGAACCGTACAGCAGCCGTTAAAGATGTTAATAACTATTCTTTCACGCAACGCCGCGATTGTCTATTAAGGCCATGCCAGACCATTCAGGCGCGGTGGTTATGCGGCCGCTGCCCCCGGTTTTTCTGCGGCGCGGCGGCCTGAGTTAATAGCTGCCGGTCTGCTCGACGCCCAGCCGTTCGATGCGCAGAAACGACCCCAGTGGGTCGGCGGTGAGGCGGAGCTGCACGGCGTTGCCCGGCCCCAGGAAGCGCGCCGGGCGGCTGATGATGTAGCCCGCGCTGCCAGAGCCGGGCTGCGGGGCCAGCTCGACCGGGACCCAGCTTTGCGCGCGCCAGTCCCAGATTTCGACAGGCAGCGCGCCGCGCCCGCTGTTGACCGCGTCGGCGATCACGCGCAGCGTTCGCACTTCGGCCAGCACGGCCCCTGGCTGCGGCGTAAAGCGAAAGGCGGCCGTGTCGCCGGGCTGCATCACCAGGTTGGCGGGGGCGGCGGCGGTGGACCAGCCGGTGCGCTCCAGCGCCGTCCACACGAAGCGCGGCGGGCCGATAACGACCTCGCCCGCCGGCGGCTCGGCTTCCACCGCCAGCTCGATCAGATAGAACGACTGCCCGGTTTCTTCCCCGGCGGCCCCGGCCAGCGTCAGGGCGGGCGGCAGCGTTTGCGCCCAACCGGCCAGGAACACGCGGTCGCCGCGCGCGGTCGAGCCGTACTGGTCCACAATGAACGACGACAGGAACAACTGGCGCTGGCGCTGTTCCTGCGCGGCAGCGCTGCGGCCGGGCGGGATGACATACGCGCGCGCCTCATAACGCTCCGGGCCGAGGATGTCAATCACCGTTTGCTCGCTCTGGGCGACGCTGGCCGCGCGCAGGTTGATGCGCGTGACGGGAACCTCAACGGTGCGCTCCAGCGGGGAAGGGGCGGCGGGTTGGGCGGCGTTGGCCAGCACCAGCTCAAAGGGGTAAACGTCGCCCGGCGCTAACGGCCCTGGCAGGCGCAGCGTGACGCCCGCCGCCAGGATAACGGCGTCGGTCAGCGTGATCGCGCTGGCGTTGTGGACGGTGCCGCGCAGCACGCGCTCGCCCAGCGCCGGGTCGTAGAACAGCGCCGCCTGGCCGCTGACCGCTGCCTGCGGGGCGGCGGCATCGGCTGTGAAGGTGGACACGAAGCTGGAATCAACGGCGAACTCGTAAGCCTGGAAAGCCTCAGCCTGGCGGATATCGGTCCCGGCCTGGATGCTGCTGGCGAAGGGGTTCGCCTGCGGGCTGCCGAATAGCGGGCGCAGCGCGCTGCCGGCGGCGGCGGTGAGGGTGTAGCTGGCGCGGCGCGGCGAGAGCAGCCCGACCAGCTCGCCGACCTGGGCCTGCTCATGGCCGGGCCACGACTGAAAAACGGCCAGCCGGTTGATGATGGTGATTGAGCCGCGCAGGTTGAAGCCGACTGTCCACGCCAGCGCGGTAAAAACGGCGATCAGCAGCGGGATAGTAACCCACGCCAGCTCCAGGCGGTTGAGGCGGCGCAGCACGAGAAAATTCAGCGGGCCAACCAGCAGCAGATACAGCGCCAGAAAGCCGAGCAGCGGCAGCACTGTCGGCAGGGGGTCGTGGCCGGGGATGATGCTGACGGCGGTGGCGGCGCGTTCAGGGTTGGTGAAGCCGCGCGCCCAGCCAGGGATCGGCGGGCGGCTGGCAGCCAGCGTGAACCACAGCTCGCCCAGCCCCGGCCAGGCGCGCAGCGGCTGTGCCAGCGGGTCCAGCGCCAGGTAATCAACCGTGCCCAGGCCATACGCGCGGCGCGCCAGCAGCGGCAGGCCGTCTGGCGCGGCGGCCAGCACAGCGGCGTCGGCGGCGAGCGCGCCGGTGGCCGCGACCGTGTCGCCGCGCAGGCGCTGCGCCCCGGCCAGCGCCGCCAGCGCGTCCAGGTCAGCCACCGTCTGGCTGCTGGCGGGCCGCAGCGGCAGCAGCCCGGCCAGGCCGGCGGCGGCGGCCTGCCAGTTGGCCCCGCCGGTGACGATCAGATGGCCGCCCTGCGCCACCCAGGCGCTGATGGCGGCGCGCTGCGCCGCGCTCAGCGCGCCGGTGTCAATGTCGCTGAACAGCAGCGTGTCCACCGCGGCCAGCGCCGCCGGCTGGCCGGGCAGGTTATCCAGGCCCCAGTTCGCCTGGGACGCGCCGTAGCCGCCAGCGTGAACGGCGGTCAGGTCCACCGTGCCGGCGCTGGCCCCGGACAGGACAACGTGAAGCTGGTCCTGCGGCGGCACATGGCGCAGGTTGGCTGGCTGGACGGCGGCGACCGCGCCGGTGTCGCCGTCAATTAATTCGACGCGCACCTGGGTGGCGAAGCTGCGCGCCGTGACGTACAGAAACACGGCCTTGCGGCTGCCGGAGGGCAGGTCAAGCGGGGCGCTGAAGGTGTTGGTAAACGCGCTGCCGGAGGTCTCTGGGCGCACAACCAGCCGCCCGCTGAAATCGTCGCCGTCGTTGCTGGCCTGCACCAGCAGCGGCAGCCAGGCGCCCTCGCGGAACAGCCCCTCATAGCCGGCGCTGACCGCCAGTGTGAGCAGCGGCGTCACATCCTGGGCCGGCGCGCGCACGCCGGCTGCCAGCAGCGCCAGCCCGGTCAGCAGCCCCAGCACCCGTCCGCGTGTACTCATACGCACGATCCCTTGTGTTCCCCGGTCAGCTTTGCCCGTTTATTATACCGCGCCGTTTCGCGGCGCTGCTTACCCTGCGCTATCCCTGCGCTAACCCGAATATTACAATGTGTACTAAAGTCCTTATGGCGCAGGCGCGCGATACCGGTACAATACCCTCAGAATGCGGGATACACGGTGTGACAAATGGACATTACACTGGGCGTCATGGGAAAAGCATGTCCACTGTGCCGGGCCGACAACGCCGCTGACGCCACGCTGTGCGCCGCCTGCGGGCAGCCGTTTGTCAACCTGCTGCCGGCCCCGCTTATTACAGAGCCTGTGCCCGACGATCTGGTCCAGCCAGACGCGCCCCGGGGCCTGGAAGCGTCGTCGCTGGACCCGGATATCGTGGCGCTGATGGTGGCCGGGCATCAGGAACCGGTGCTGGTCAAGGGCAGCAGAAGCATCGTGCTGGGGCGGTACAGCCCCGGCGAGGCCGCGCCGACGGTTGACCTGACGCCGTTCGACGCCGGCGTATTGGGCGTCTCGCGCCAGCACGCCCGCATCGTGCGCGACCGGCAGGGGCTGGCCGTTGAGGACCTGAGCAGCACCAACGGCACGCGCGTGAACAAGGTGCGGCTTGAGCCGCACGCCCCGTTCCGGCTGCGCAGCGGCGACATGGTCCAGCTTGGCCAGCTTGTGATCTACGTCTATTTCAACGCCGGCGACACCGCCGAGGAAACCATCACCCTGAAGTATACGGCCGCCGGCGCTTTCCGGTTTACGCCGCAGTTTCTGGCGGCGCGCGTCAGCCCGTTTCTCAGCGCGCTGGCGGGCATCCAGGCGGTGTGCGATGAGGCGCAGGCGCGCAAGCCGGGCGACATTGACATCAGCCTGATCAGCAGCGACGCGCAGAACGCGCTCATCAGCGTGCGCCTTGACCGCGCCGCCGACGCTGTGCGGCTGGCGAAGGGGGCGCTCGCCGCCTGGCGCAGCGCCAACGCCGACGACATCGCCCGCTTTCTGGCGTTGAGCGGCTCTGTCCAGAAAACAACCCGGCTGGACGCGGACGCCGCCGCGCCGGCGCAAACGCAGCTCGCTTCAGACGCGGCCCAGGCGCGGGCGCTGGCCCACGAGCTGCGCGCGAGCGCGCAGGCGGTGGCGCTGGCCTACCTGGCCGAGCTGGCGCCAGAGCGCCCCGCCGCTGACCTGAAAGACGATGCCGAAAAACTGATGGCGCACCTCAACGTGCTGGCCTTCAGCAGCCTGTATATCGCCAGCGATCTATAACCCCGCCGCCGGCCCGCCGCGTGTTATAATGCGCCCCCTGAGATGATGTAGGGCTGGAGAGAGGCGGGCGGTATGCAGCTGCAGGACCTGAACTGGATGGACATCAACCGCTATTTGCAGGCGGACGACCGCATCATTCTGGTGACCGGCGCGACCGAACAGCACGCTTACCTCAGCCTGCTGACCGATACTCTGATTCCGCTGCGCATCGCGCAGGTGGTGGCCGAACACGAGCAGGTGGTGGTCGCCCCGCCGCTTAACTTCGGCGTCAGCGCGCCGTTTGTCTCATTTCCCGGCACGATCAGCCTGAGTAGACCGGTCTTTGACGCGGCGCTGACCGACGTCGTCCAGAGCCTGCTGCACCAGGGCTTCGGCGGCTTTCTGATCATTAACGGCCACAGCGGCAACAGCCTGCCGGCGGCGCTGGCGGATATGCGCATGGAGGGGCACGCGCGTGTCACCTGGTTTGACTGGTGGCTGGGCGCGGCGGCGCTGGCCTTCCAGGAAGAACACGGCCTGCGCCTGGACCACGCCAACTGGGGTGAGAACTTCCCGTTTAACCGTGTGAGCGACGTGCCAGCGGGCGAGAAGCCGCTGGTCAATCTGGGCTATCTGGATGACGGACAGATGATCCGCGAGGTGCTGGGCGACGGCAGCTACGGCGGGCCGTACCAGGTCGAGGACGCGCTGATGTGGGAGCTGTTCGACCGGGTGGCGGCGGAGGCCGCCGAACAGATACGGGCGCTGCGCCGCTGAGGGCTTTTACGCCGGGTGGCGGAAAGCGACCCCCAGCACCAGCCGCCCCAGACGCAGCTCATCGGCGTCGCGCAGCACGCGCACTTCATGGGTGTGGAGGCGCTGGCCGTTGATATAGGTGCCGTTGAGGCTGCCCATGTCAAAGACGCTGACGGTGTGGTACTGCGCGTCGTAGCGCAGCGAGAGATGCAGGCGCGACACGCCCAGTTTGCTGCTGTCCTGGTCGGCCAGGTCAATATCGGGGATAACGGCGCTGCCAGACGTGCTGCGCCCGATAACGATTTCGTGGTCGCTGCGCTGCGGCCGCGTCTCGTAGGTCCGGCCTGTGGCGCGCGCGCGCAGAATCAGCACAGTTTCCTCGCCGAAAAAGTCGTTGCTGTGAGACAGGTCATTGGTCTCGGTCAGCGCCTGCGTCTCGCACTCGGTGTTCGTCGGCGTCAGTAGCCGCCCGCAGGCGTAGCACAGCACCTCGTGGCGCTGGCTGCTTTTGCCGCAGTGCGGGCAGGTGATCCAGTCCAGGCTGGCGGCTGTTGTTTGCGGGGCCGCCGCCGACAGCGGGGCTGTCGCCACAGCGGACTGCTGCTCCAGCGCGAGGCGGCGCAGCCCGGAAGGGCGCGGGGCCGGCTTTGCGGCGGGGGCGGGCGGCGCGGGCGCGGGTTCGGGCGCGAGCGCGGGTACAGGTACAGGGATAGGCGCGGGTTCGGGCGCGGGCGTTTTGAGGGCCGCCTGGGCGCGTTCCGCCTCGTAGCTGTGCAGCTGGCGGGCGATCGCCTGTTTGCTCTTTTCATCCAGCGCATCTATCGGCTCGCGCAGCAGGTTGAGCGCCGCCCTGACGGCGCTGCCGCCGCTGCGCAGCCGGATGTATTCGTGGTAGATGGTCTCAACGGTGTCCAATGGATGTGTCTTTGTCTGGCAGTCGTTATCCTCATCACTATAGCATGAAAAACCGCGCTGTTATACACCGTAATGCGTTAAGATCAGCCGGCGGCTGACCTGTAAACAGCCGGGGTAGCGAGCAGCGGTTAGCCGCTGCTGGCCATCCAGCGGCAGATTACCGGGCCGCCGTGCGGGTCAGCGTGGGGGCCGCCGTAGTCGGTGGGCAGGCCGTCGTAGCCGGCCAGATAGCCGCCGGGGCCGTACACCTGCTCCCACGCCGCCGGCGACAGGTCGCGGTCGCCAACGGCGATGGCGTGGATGTGAATGGGCGACTGCGGGTACAGGCTGCCCTCGGCGCGCACCCAGGCCGCGAAACCGGCGGCGCGCAGCGCGTAGATCATGTTGTCCAATTCGTCTGTCAGCACCGCCCAGGTCTGCGGGTCGCGCACGGAGATGTCTACCGCGCCGCCGCCGTCGTGCGTGCCGAAGCTGGCGCTGACCGCGCCGGGGTTATAGCTGCCCTGGGCGATGCTAAACCGGGCGTAGCGCCGCCCTGTCTGGGCGGCGTAGAGGCGCTGCGCGTGGTCGAGCATGAAGCGGGTGCGCTGGTTGAGGACCGCCCAGCCGTCCTGGACGCGGCTGTAATCGTCTGGCGGCGGCAGGCAGCCTTCAGCTTCGGGCGCGCCGTCCGCGCCGACGATGTAGAAGCGGCCGTCAATTTCGACGCGCGGCCCGCGCGGCTCCAGCCAGCTTTCGCCCGCCGGGCTGCCATCAGCGGCCCAACCGCTGACGCCGTCGGCGGCGTGGTGATAGGCGACGCGCCACCAGCGGTAGCCCTCAGCGCACACTGGCCCGTCAAGCACCGTAAACGCGCCGTAGGGCGGCATCTGCCCAACGTGGTTGTCGCCCCGGCGCGGCTCGCTGCGGACGTTGACCGTCACGCCGCCCAGCACGCGCCCTTCCTCGCCGGCGACCAGGCGCGGCGGCGCGGGCGGGCAGGCCGCGCCCTGGGTGGCGGCGGGCAGCGGGATAGTCAGCAGCAGCAGGGTGGCGAACAGCAGACGCATACGGCGGCCTCCGGCCTGTTTTCGGCGCAGGTGTTAGAATAGCAGACTGCACATTCATTCTATAGGGGAAAGACAATGCGCCGACTTATGCTGCTCGCGCTGCTGCTGATTTTTGCGCTGCCGGCCTGCTCGCTGATGCCGAGCCTGGACACCGCGCCGCCGGCCGGCGACGAGGCCACCGTCACGCGGATTATTGACGGCGACACGATTGATGTGCGGCTGGCCAACGGCCAGATCGCGCGCGTGCGCTATATCGGCGTTGACACGCCAGAGCGCGACGAGCCGTGTTTCGCCGAGGCCACCGCCGCTAACGCCGCGCTGGTGGACGGCCAGCGTGTGCGGCTGGTCCGCGATGTCAGCGACACGGACCGCTTCGACCGGCTGCTGCGCTATGTCTACGTGGGCAGCACGTTTGTCAACCGCGAACTGGTGGCGCAGGGCTGGGCCAGGGCGGTGCTGTTCGAGCCAAACCGGGCGCATTTCGAGACCTTTCAGGCGCTGGAACAGCAGGCCGCCCGCGCCAATATCGGCTGTCACCCTACCGGAATTTTCAACCGCGCGGGCTGAGCCGGGCCGGGCCGCGCCCCCGAAACAGGGGTACAATTAGGGTAGCGCATCACAGGCTGGACAAAAAAGGAGTTTGTTGATGGCTATTACTAAGCAGGATGTACTGGATTACCACCGGCAGGGGCGGGCCGGCAAAATCGAAGTTAAGGCAACTAAACCACTGTCAACCCAGCGCGATCTGTCGCTGGCCTATTCGCCGGGGGTGGCCGAGGCCGTGCTGGAGGTGGCGCACGACCCGCTGGCGGCCTTCGAGCTGACGGCTAAGGCCAACCTGGTGGCCGTTGTCTCCAACGGGACGGCCATTCTGGGCCTGGGCAACCTGGGGCCGCTGGCCTCTAAGCCGGTCATGGAGGGCAAGGGCGTGCTGTTCAAACGCTTTGCCGACGTGGACGTATTCGATATCGAGCTGGACTGCAAGACGCCAGAGGAGATTATCGCCGTTTGCAAGGCCATCGCGCCGACGTTCGGCGGCATCAACCTGGAGGACATCAAAGCGCCGGAGTGCTTTGAGATCGAGACGCGCCTGAAGGCCGAACTCGACATCCCGGTGTTCCACGACGACCAGCACGGCACAGCGATCATCTCTGGCGCGGCCCTGCTGAACGCCTGCGAGATCACCGGCAAACGGCTGGAGGACCTGCGTGTAACCGTGTCTGGCGCGGGGGCCAGCGCCATCGCCACCGCCGAGTTTTACGTGCTGCTGGGCATCAGGCGCGAGAACATCCTCATGCTCGACACGCGCGGCGTCCTCTACAAGGGGCGCACCGACGGGATGAACGCCTACAAGGAGCGTTTTGCCCAGGAAACCACCGCGCGCACGCTGGCCGACGCCTGTGTCGGCGCTGACGTGTTCCTGGGGCTGTCGTCGGCGGGCGTGCTCAAACCGGAGATGGTGGCGACGATGGCGGAGAACCCGCTGATCTTCGCGCTGGCCAACCCGACGCCGGAGATCATGCCGGAGGAAGCGCTGGCTGTCCGCCCGGACGCCATCGTTGGCACAGGCCGCAGCGACTACGCCAACCAGATCAATAACGTGCTTGGCTTTCCGTTCCTGTTTCGCGGCGCGCTCGACGTTTACGCCACCGGCATCAACGAGGACATGAAAATCGCCGCTGCCAGGGCGTTAGCCGCCCTGACGCGCGAGGACGTGCCCGACAGCGTGCTTTCGGCCTACGGCCTGACGGCGCTCAAATTCGGGCGCGAGTACATTATCCCCAAGCCGCTTGACCCGCGCGTGCTGCTGTGGGTGGCCCCGGCGGTGGCCGAGGCGGCGATGCGCAGCGGTGTCGCCCGGCGCACTGTTGACCTGGAGCAGTACCGCGAGGCGCTCATCCAGCACCAGGGCATCGGCAACCTGCTGCGCAGCCGTATCATAAACCGCGCCAGGCTGGGCGCGAAACAGCGCATCGTCTTTCCTGAAGGCGACGACCAGCGCGTCATTCGCGCGGCGGCGCGGGTGGCCGATGAGGGCATCGGCGTGCCGATCCTGCTGGGCAACCCGGCCCAGGTGCGCGCGCAGATCGCTGAGCTGGGCCTGCGCTGCAATTTGCAGATCATCGAACCTTACGGGGACGGCGATAACGGCTGCCACGCGCGTTATGAGGAGGCGCTGTACCAACTGCGCCACCGCAGCGGCGTCAATCATGCCCGCGTCAGGGCGCTGCTGCGCGGCCGCACCGCCTTCGGCCTGATGATGGTGCAGCAGGGCGACGCTGACGCCTACCTGAACGGCATCAGCCGCGAGTACCCGGACGTGATTCGCCCGGCGCTGCAGATTTTCCACACGCGCCCCGGCGTCACGCACGCCAGCGGCGTGTACGTAATGCTGGTGCGCGGGCGCATCTACCTGTTTACGGATGCGACTGTCAACATTGACCCGGACGCCGAGACGCTGTGCGAGATCGCGATTCTGGCGGCGGATTTCGCCCGCACGCTGGAGATCGAGCCGCGCGTCGCCATGCTGTCGTTCTCGAACTTCGGCAGCACGCCGCACCCGCAGGCGCGCAAGGTGCGCGACGCGGTGGCGCTGGTGCAGCAGCGCCGGCCTGACCTGGTGGTGGACGGCGAAATGCAGGCCGACACCGCCGTTGTGGCCGAGATCGTCGAGCGTCGCTACCCGTTCAGCCGCGTGAAAGACGCGAACGTGCTGGTGTTCCCTGATCTTGACTCGGCCAACATCGCCTACAAGCTGCTGGCGCGCCTCACAGAGGCGGAGGCGATCGGCCCGATTCTGCTGGGGGTCGGCGCGCCGGTGCATGTGCTGCAGGCGGGCGATGAGGTCGAGAACATCGTAACGATGGCTGCCGTCGCCGCGATCGACGCGCAGCTCCGCAAAGGATAGTGACGCCAGTGTAGTGTGAACGCCCCTGCCGCGCTAACGGCAGGGGCGAAGGAACCAGGGAGATACGCCAATGACAGCTTTGCGCGGCTGGCCGGCGCTGTGCGCCAAGGCGCGTTTTTTTGCCGCCGTTGAACAGGATAGCAGCGCCCGATGAAACGCCGCGTCCGCCTGCTTGTTGTAAGCGCCGCCGCGCTGCTGGCCGCCTGCGCCCAGGCCGCGCCCACGCCCACCCTAACGCCGACGCTGCTGCCATCCGACACGCCGACGCTGGCCGCGCCCACGCCCACCCCCACGCCGGCTGAGCCGACGCCAATCGCGCTTCAGGTTCCGCCGCTGGCCGGCGAAGGCGTCACGCCGCCGGTCACAATGGATTTCCCCGCTGGCTGGGGCTACGCTTACGACACGCTGGCGCTGGTGGATGTGGACAACACGCTGCGCCCGATCCCGCTGGCGCTGTATCGCGGGCCAGTCACCGGCGGCACCGGCACGATCGTGCTGCTGTGGGGCTTCCCTAACTTCCTGGTGGGTGGGCCGCCGACGCTGCCGGGGACGCCCGCGCTCGCGCCTAACCTGTGGTCAGACGGCCTGCGGCTGTTCCGGCTGGCGCTGGTGGACCAGGGCTGCAACCCCGGCACCGACCTGCAGCGGCCGTACAGCATCGGCGGGCTGGCGGCCACCGGCACCCAGTTCGCGATTGTGGACTGCCCGGAATCGCCAGACACGCGCGGCTGGTTCGCCGGGCTTCAGGTGGGCGGCCTCAATTTCGTATTTTATATGTACACTGAACCGATCGAGGCGATGGACGCGGCCTGGCCTGAGCTGCAGGCGATCCTCGACACCGCCGTGTTCAGCGTGCCGGAGGACTGAGCGGCGCTACAGCAGGCCGTCTGTCAGCTCGCGGGCGGTTTCGGTCAGCTCGCTCCACAGGGTGCGCCGGGCGGAGTGAATCGGCTGGCGGTGGGCGCAGGCCCACACCTCATCGGCGATCTCGAACACGGCGTTGGGGCGGCCCAGGGCGCGGGCGTTGTCGGACATGCGGCGCAGATAGTCAGGCCCGCGGTGCAGCCATGAGGCCAGCGTCGCGCCGACTTCCAGCGGCGTGGGGGCGAATACGCCCACGTTGTTGTCCACCACGTAGTCAATGTTGCCTGTTTCCTGCCCTGGGATAGCGTCGTAGAGGATCATGGGCACGCCGGCGATACACGCCTCGCTGATCGTCGCCGGGCCGGCTTTAGTCACCAGGATGTCGGTCGCGCCCAGCAGCAGCGGCATGTCCTTGCGGAAACCGTAGATGTGGGTGGGCTGGTTCCAGGGTTTGCCTTCCAGCTTCTCTTTCAATGGTTTGTTGTTGCCGGCCAGCACGATAAGCTGGCAGCGCAGCGCGCGCTCGTCAATGGCGCGGGCGGTGCGGTAGACCGGCCCCATACCCTCGCCGCCGCCGACGATCAGGATGGCGGGCAGGTCAGGGTCCCAGCCTAATTCGCGCCGCGCCGCGGCCTTGTCCTTCAGGCCCTGGGCAAAGCGTGGGTGAACCGGCAGGCCGGTGTTGCGAAGCTGCTCCGGGGCCAGCCCCGCCGCCAGCCCGCGCGCGTAGGCTGGCTGTGTCGGGACCAGGCAGCGCTCACAGCGTTTGTCGTACCACAGGTGATGGGTCGAGACCAGGTCGGTGACGACGACGACGAACGGCGGGCGCTGCGTAAACCAGGTGAGCGCCTGCATGGCCGGGCGCGTCAGCAGCGAGTGGACGCAGACCACGACATCCGCCGGGTTTTCGCGCAGCATCCGTTTGAGGCCGCTTTCGATGGTGACGTACATGGTTTGCGACACCAGCCGCGCGCGGCGGCGCGTGTTCGACATGTTGTACCCCACGCCCCATGACGACTTGCTGCGGTTCACCCACCAGGGGTAGAACTCTGGCGCGTATTTCAGCGGCGCGGGCGAGTAGTCACGAAACACATCTATCAACTGAACGGAGGCGGCCTGCTCGCCATAGCGCAGGTGAAGCGCGTCGCGGATCGCCTCGGCTGCCGCGCGATGCCCGCCGCCGGTGTCGGACATTAATATCAGAATACGCCTGGTCATGCCCAAACCCTCTATTCCTGTCAGTTGTACTGTGGTGGAAGAACGTGCCGGAGGCGGCGGGTGAAGGCGCTGCGCGCCAGCAGAACATGCCGCCCGCAGCCAGCGCAGCGCAGCCCGATGTCGGCCCCCACACGGTAGATGACCCATGTGTCGCTGCCACAGGGGTGCAGCTTGCGCATCTGAACACGGTCGCCCACGCGGATCTCTGGCACTACTGCTTCCTCCGCAGCTAATAGTACCGCACGCCGGGCAAATTTACTGCCCGCGGTTTGCGTGCCGCCTCAGCGGCGGGGATAGCGGCGCACTAATTCGTCCAGCGGCTGGCCGAGCAGCCCGCCTGACCCGATGCCGAAGCCGTCCGCCACGCGGTTAAAGAAGGCGAACAGCGCCGTAATGTACACGGCCTCGGCCAGTTGATCGTCGGTGTAGCTGCACTGGCGCAGCGCCTCGGTGTCTGCCGCGCTTATGCGGTACGGCTCCAGCGTGAGTTTGCGCACAAACGCCAGCAGCGCGGCGCGGTCCGCGGCCAGCCCGGCGGCTGCAGCCGCGTCCAGGTCGCCCTGCGCCAGCGCGCGGGCCACCGTTTCATCCTCGTCCTGCAACCGCAGGAAGGCCCCGTGGCTGTCCAGTCAGAAGGGGCAGCGGTTGAGGCCGGAAACGTAAGTGGCGATAGCCTCGTGGTCGCGGCGCGAGAGCTGGCCCGCGCTGAAGTGGATAAGGTTAGCGGCGTCGTTGATGAGCCGGCCAAATGCCGGATGCGGGCTGAAACACTGGAGGATCGGCGCGCTGCCGGCCTCCGCGTAGAAGGCGGCAGCGTCGCCCGCTGCCTGGTCGGGCGGGATAATTCTGATGTGTGTCATGCACACCTCACAAGACGTCACTATGCGCTAACGCAGATTGTACCGCGCCGGCGCGGATCTGCCTAACGCTGGCACGACGCGGCGGCCGGGCTGTATAATCGCCGCTATGATGAAAACACAACGCGACCCTCTCTCTCGTCTGCCATCGAGCCGGCTGCCGCCCGATCACCTGGGCGTGATGATCGCCGCGCTGGTGATGATCGTTGCTGGCTGGGGCGGCCTGATCGCGCTGGTGACAACCACCACGCCGCGCGTGGGCGAGCGCTGGCTGTTCTTCCTGCTGCTGCACATCGCCGTTACCGGGACGGTGCTGCCGTTTATCCGCCTGCTCAACGCGCGTTTCACGCCCGCCAGCTACGAGCTGCCGCCCGGCGGCGTGCTGGTGCGCCAGGGCGTGTGGGTGGGGCTGTTCGCGGTGGCCTGCGCCTGGCTTCAGATTCCGCGCGCGCTCTCGCCGCAGATCGCCTTTCTACTGGCGCTGGCCTTTGTGGTGATCGAGGTGTTTCTGCGCGCCAGGGAACTGCCTAATGAGCGCTATGAGGACTGACGCGCGGCGGGCGCTGCCCGCAGTTCACACGCTGATGGCGAGCGCCGGCGGCGCGCGGCTGGCGGCGGCTTACGGGCACACGGCGGCGGTGGACGCGCTGCGCGCCGCGCTTGACACGGCGCGGGCGCGGATCGGCGCGGGCGCGCTGGCGGAATATGGCGCGGCGGCGGCGCTGGCCGACGCTGAGCACAGCCTGGCAGCGGCCTTCCAGCCCACGCTGCGCCCGGTTATCAACGCCGCCGGCGTGATTGTTCACACCAACCTGGGCCGCGCGCCGCTGTCGGCGGCGGCGCAGGCGGCGGCGCAGGCCGCTGCCGCCCAGTACAGCACGCTCGAATATGACCTGGCGGCCGGGGGGCGCGGCAGCCGGCTGCTGCACGCTGACCGCCTGCTGGCGGCGGTCACCGGCGCTGACGCCGGGCTGGTGGTGAACAACAACGCCGCCGCGCTGCTGCTGCTGCTGTCGGCGCTGGCGCCGGGCAAAGAGGTGATTATCTCGCGCGGGCAGCTTATCGAGATCGGCGGCGGCTTCCGCGTGCCGGACGTGATGGCGCAGAGCGGCGCGCTGCTGGTGGAGGTGGGCACGACCAACCGCACCCGCGCCGCTGACTACGAGCGCGCCATTACGCCCAACACCGCGCTGATCATGCGCGCGCACGCCTCCAACTTCCGCCAGCTCGGCTTCACCGAGTCCGCCGCGCCGGCTGAACTGGCGGCGATCGCGCGCCAGCATAACCTGCTGCTGGTGGATGACCTGGGCAGCGGCGCGCTGCTCGACACGGCGGCCTTCGGGCTGGCGCACGAGCCGACGGTGCAGGAAAGCCTGCGCGCCGGGGCTGATCTGGTGGCCTTCAGCGGCGACAAGCTGCTGGGCGGGCCGCAGGCCGGGATTCTGGTGGGCCGCGCCGACCTGATCGAGACGCTCAAGCGCCACCCGCTGGCGCGCGCTGTTCGCGCCGACAAGCTGTGCCTGGCGGCGCTGGCGGCGACGCTCGACCACTACCGCAAGGGCGAGGCGCTGGCGCAGGTCCCTGTGTGGCGTATGATCGCGCGCCCGGCGGACGACATCCGCCGCGAGGCGCGGCGCTGGGCGCGGCGCGTGGGCGGGCAGGTGATCGCCGGCGAGTCCACAGTGGGCGGCGGCAGCCTGCCGGGCGCGGCGCTGCCCACCTGGCTGCTGGCGCTGGCGGCGGCTGACGCCGACGGCCTGGCCGCGCGCCTGCGCGCCGCCGACCCGCCGGTGATCGCGCGGATCGCCGGCGGGCGCGTGCTGCTTGACCCGCGCACGGTGCTGCCGGGCCAGGCGCGCGATCTGCTGCGCGCGGTGGAAGGCGCGCTGGCCGCGCCTTAGCGCGCGCTGGCCGGCGCGAACTTCGCTGTCAGCAGGTCGGCCAGCGTGGGCGTGCCGATCACCTGAAGCTCGTAGCGCACCTGCTCCATCGGTTTGCTGATGCTGATCACCCGGCGCAGGTCAATCGGCGTGGCCACGATCACCAGATCGGCGTCGGCGCGCTCGATTGTGCGCTCCAGGTCGCGCATCTGCGCCGGGCCGTAGCCCATCGCCGGCAGCACCGGCCCCGTGCCGGGGTAGCGCGCGTAAGTGGCGGCGATGGACTCGACCGCGAACGGGCGCGGGTCCACGATTTCCGCCGCGCCGAAGCGCTGCGCCGCCACATAGCCAGCCCCGTAGGCCATCTCGCCGTGCGTCAGCGTGGGGCCGTCCTCAATAACCAGCACGCGCCGCCCGCGAATGGCGTCCGGGTTATCGACGAACAGCGGCGAGGCCGCTTCCAGCACCACCGCGCGCGGGTTGGTGCGGGCCACGTTCTCGCGCACGGCGCGGATGCCGGCGTAGTCGGCGGTGTCCACCTTGTTGATCAGCACCACGTCCGCCAGGCGCAGGTTGGCCTCGCCGGGGTGATAGGCCAGCTCGTGGCCGGGGCGGTGGGGGTCCACGACGACGATGTGCAGGTCAGGCGCGAAGAAGGGCAGGTCGTTGTTGCCGCCGTCCCAGATGATGATGTCGGCTTCCTGTTCGGCCTGGCGCAGGATGTCGCCGTAATCCACGCCGGCGTAGATCGTCATGCCTCGGTCGATGTACGGCTCGTATTCCTCGCGTTCCTCGATGGTTGTTTCGTACTCGTCCAGGTCGTCATAGTCGGTAAAGCGCTGGACGCGCTGGGCGATCAGGTTGCCGTAGGGCATCGGGTGGCGCACCGCCACCACGCGCTGGCCCAGCCCCAGCAGCACCTCGGCGACGTGGCGCGAGGTCTGGCTTTTGCCGCAGCCGGTGCGCACCGCGCACACCGACACAACCGGCTTGCTGCTTTTAAGCTGGGTGGCGTGCGGCCCCAGCAGGCGGAAGTCAGCGCCGGCGGCCAGCACCTGCGACGCCTTGTGCATCACGTAAGTGTGGGGCACGTCGCTGTAGGAAAAGACCACCTGCTGCACGGCGTGTTCCTGAATCAGCCGCGCCAGCTCGGCCTCGTCGTGGATGGGGATGCCCGCCGGGTACAGGCTGCCGGCCAGCTCCGCCGGGTAGAGGCGGCCCTCGATGCCGGGAATCTGCGTGGCGGTGAATGCCACGACGTTATAGGCGCTGTTGTCGCGGAAGTAGAGGTTGAAGTTGTGGAAGTCGCGCCCGGCGGCCCCCATGATTAAGACGCGCATGCGGTCCATGTAGTGTGATCTCCTTATGGGGCTGTTGCAAAATGCGGTGAACGCGGCACATTATACAACCAAAAAACAGGCTGGATAAGCGCGGCGCGGCGGCTTTTGTGGCGCGCGCCCCCGCGCTGTACAATTGCGGCAGACAGCGCAGCTTAGATTTTGGAGAAGAACAATGGCTTACGAAATGATTGTGGTGGAGACGCCAGCGCCGGGCGTGGGCCTGGTGCGCATCAACCGGCCCGACGCGCTCAACGCGCTGAACGGCCAGGTGGTGGACGAGATATTCACGGCGCTGGAGGGTTTTGACGCCGACCCCGCCACCGGCTGTATGGTGCTGACCGGCAGCGACCGCGCGTTCGCCGCCGGGGCGGACATCAGGCAGATGGCCGATTCCGACGTTGTGACCATGCTCACCGGCAGCGATTTCACCGATTGGCAGCGGCTGATGCGCGTGGGCAAGCCGGTGATCGCGGCGGTAAGCGGCTGGGCGCTGGGCGGCGGCTGCGAGCTGGCGATGGCCTGCGACATGATCGTCGCCTCGGAGAGCGCGCGCTTTGGCCAGCCGGAGGTGACGCTGGGCATCATCCCTGGCGCGGGCGGCACGCAGCGCCTGACGCGCGCGGTGGGCAAGGCGCTGGCGCTGGAGATCATGCTGGCGGACCGCCGCTTGTCGGCGCAGGAGGCGCTGCACTACGGGCTGGTCAACCGCGTTTACCCGCTGGAGAACTATCTTGACGAGGCGATCAGGCTGGCGGGTAAGATCGCCGGGATGCCGCAGGTGGCTGTGCGGCTGATAAAGGACGCCGCCAACCGCGCCTTTGAACTCAGCCTGACTGAGGGGCTGGCCTACGAGAAGCGCAATTTCTTCCTGTCGTTCGGCACGGAGGATAAAACTGAAGGGATGCAGGCGTTCCTTGAGAAGCGCCCGGCCCAGTGGAAACACCGCTGACGATCTTCTACACCGGCGGGCTGCGCGGCGAGCTGATGCTGCTGCCGCGCCTGCACACGTTCCTGCGCGCGCTGCGCGCTGAGCTGGTCCCGGCGGGCGAGCAAACGCTGCTGTTCGACCTGGGCGAGGCGTGCGCGCCGGGCGTGTGGCACTGTGACGCCACCGGCGGGCGCTCGGCGCTGCTGGCGCTTGACGCGCTCGGTTGCGACGCGGCGCGCGTGGACGGTCTCAGCGCGGCGGACCGGGCGAAGCTGGCCGCTAACGCGCTGCGCCTGCTGCCGGTGGACGCCGCGCATCCCTGGCGTGTGGGCGCTGTCTGCGCCTGTGTGAACGCTGAGCTGTGCGCGCCGGGCTGCGCGCTGTGCGTGGTGCTGGCGCCGGCCCCGGCGACCGCGCTGGCCGGGCGGACGCTGCGGCTGCTGGGCGTGCGCGCCGGCGAGGTGGGCGCTGCACGCGTTGGGCCGGGGCCGGCGCTGCTGGCCGCCAGCGTCTACCAGATGCCGGCGGGCACGCTGCCCGCCGCGCCGCTGACGGCGGTGGTTGAATTTGTGTTGGGCGAGGCCCGCCGCTACAGCCAGCGGCGCGACACCTGAACAGCGCCCGGCTGCCGGCGGCCCTACGAACGCCCGTAGACCGGCACGCTCGCCCCGCTGACGGCGGCGGCGGCGTCTGACGCCAGAAACAGCAGCACGTCGGCGATCTGCGCCGGCGGAACCCATCTGCTGAAATCGGCCCTGGGCATCGCCGCGCGGTTGGCGGGCGTGTCGATCGTGCCGGGCAGCACCGCGTTGACGCGGATGCCGTCGTCAAGCAGCTCGGCGGCCATGCTCTCGACGACGCGCTGGGCGGCGGCTTTGCTGGCGATATACGCCGCCTGGTTTTTCCCGCCCTTGAGCGCGGCCCGCGCCAACACGACCGTCAGGCTGCCGCGCACGCCGCCAGCCAGCATGTGCCGGGCCACCGCGCCGCAGGTCACGTAGACGGGGCGCGCGTTGAGCGCCATCATTTTGTCCCACACCGCCAGCCCGGCTTCATGCACCGGCTGGCCAGCCTGGTAGCCGCCCACCGTGTGCGCCAGCGCGTCGAGCTGGCCGAAGCGCGCGCCGGCCTGCGCGCAGGCCGCGTCCACGCTAGCCGGGTCGGCGGCGTCGGCGGTGAGGATGAGACAGCGCCCCGCCGGCACATTCAGGTCCGCTATAAGCGTGTCCAGGCCGCCAGGGCGGTGCTCCACCAGCGCCAGGTTAGCCCCGGCAGCCGCGAAACGCGCGACGACCGCCCGGCCCAGCGCGCCGTTCGCGCCGGTAATCATAACGGTTTTGCCAGCAAAAGAGCTGTCCATTGGCTGCGCCTTTCTGTTCGCGCGGCGCTGCGGGCCGCGGCGAGGTCATCCGCACCATTGTACACCCGCGCCCCGCGCTGAATATCCCACATATCCCAAGCGAATATGTGCGATTCGCTGGCGCGCCGGTTTATAATCCGTTTGATTCGCTGGCAGACCATCGGCAGCCACAATGCAAATCCACCGCAGCGCTTCCCGGCTCACCTTTCGCAAACGCCGCCGTCGTTCGGGCTGCCTGTCGCTCACTGTTTTGCTGGGCCTGTGCCTGGGGGTTGTCGCCGCGTCGTGGACGTGGTTCGGGCAGCGCATCGCGCCGGCTGCCGCGCCCGCGCCCGCGGCTGACGTTGGCCCGGCGCGGCAGGCGTTCGACCGGGGCGACCTGGACGCGGCGGTGAATCTGGCGCAGCAGGTGCTCGCCGCTGACCCGGACAGCGCGGCGGCGGCGGCGGCGCTGGCGCGCGCGCTGATCTACCGCAGCTACAGCGACTACAACCGCGGCCGCGACCGCGAATCGGCCCTGCAGATCACCACTGAGGCGCTGGCGCGCGGCGCGGCCGCCGCCGACCTGGACCTGCTGGCGATGCACGCTTTCGCGCTGCAGGCCGCCGGCGACCCGCAGGCCGCCGCTGAAGCTGCCCGCCGCGTGCTTGAGGCCGCGCCGGAGCACACGCTGGCGCGGACGGCGTTGGGGCTGGCGTACAGCGGCGTCGGCAGCCACGAGATCGCCCTGCGCGAAACACAGCGCGCGGCCCAGGGCGCGGACGGCTGGCGGCTGGACGCTCTGCGCGCGCTGGCGCTGGGCTACAGCGGCGTCGGGGACTACGCCGCCGCCGTTCGGACGATTGAACAGGCGCTGGCGCTCAACCCTCGGCTGATCGCGCTGCATTTTGAGCGCGCCGCTTACGCCCGGCTGATCGGCGACGCGGACGCCGCGACCGTGTCTTATTTCCAGATTTTGGCCTACGCCCCGGCGAACGTCAAAGCGCGGCTGCGCCTGTGCGAGCTGTCCAGCACGCTGCGCGAGCGCGATGCGGCGGTCCAGTACTGCCAGCAGGTGACTGAGCTGGCGCCGACCTGGGCCGAGGGCTGGTATCGACTGGGGCGCGAGTACTTCCTCCAGGGCAATTTTCAACTGGCGCAGCAGCACCTCAACCGCTGTTCGCGGCTGCAGGCTTTACAGGATGTGCCCGCCGCTGAACGCCGCTTTGAGTGCTGGTATCTCCAGGGGCAGGCGGCGGAGATTCTGGGCGACTGTGACGCGCTGGTGGCCACCTACAACGAATACCTGATGATCGCCGCCGCCGCCGGCCTGAGCCAGACATGGGTCTACCCGCCTGAAGGCCCGCCAGCCTGCGCCGCCGTCAATACTGCCGCGCCGAAGGACGGCTAACGCTGCCGCCGCGCCGCATCTTCATCAAGCAGATCGTAAATTGATAAGCCCCCATACTCGATTTCGCCATCCTCGGTAATGGTGGCGTTTTCCAGCACGCGCTGCCGCAGGTCAGCCTTCAGACGCTCGCGCTCGTCCGGGGTCAGCAGGTTCATCAGCAGGTCCAGCCGCCCACCGTCATCAACCGGGGCGCGCTGCCGCTTGGGCTTGGATGCCTGACTGTCTGCCTGAGCATCGCCTTGCAGCGCCCGCAGGCGTTCGGCGTCAATCCAGGGAAAGACCGCGGGTGACCATAACCCCAGTGTGACCACAAAGCCTATCAGGACAGGAATCGCGGTCAGTGCGATGATGATCCACTCGTCCTGAAAATTGTTGGCGTTGAGCACCGCAGTGATCATAAAGGCCGCCAGGGCAATCCACATCACAACTGTAATCAACGATTTAGAACGATTCTGTATCATAATGAGTGTCTCGCCGCGCGCTAACTGTCTCCGTATGCCTGCCAATACGCTGTTCAACGTGCAATCGTTTCGCAGCCTACCCCGCGCGTTTAGGGTTTGAGCGCCGCGCTAACCTGCTCTACACTGGGCGCAGACAGACCTTCAGCCGTCTCCAACAGCAGGGGAGCGTGTGCCATGGTCGAGCATCCGCCGTACACCAGCAGCACTCAACTGACAGGCTTGCAGCTTGGCGGGCGGGCCGCCGCTGCGCCGGACCGGCTGCTGTGGAGCCAGGGCGCGCTGCTGGGGCTGACGCTGGCCGCCGCCGCTATGGCGCTGTCGTTCATGGTGGCGCGCGCGGTGCTGGCGGCGCCGGCTGGTGTGCGCGTGCGCGTGAGCATCACCGAGGTGCTGGCGGAGGCTGTGACCGGCTTTTTCGGCGCGCGCGAACGGGTCGTGATGGTCTACACGCTGCGCGAAATCCGCGCCGACGCGCGGCCTGCGGACAGCGTTGAGGGCCGCGCTGTCTTTGACCTCAGCGCTGGCACGCGCGCCCTTGACCTTCGCCCGCTGGCCATGAGCGCGGCGCCGGGCAGCGCCGTCCGCTTTGAGGCGCGGCTGTTCGCGCTTGACCCCGTGTACGGCGACCTGCACCTGCTGGACGTGGACCCGGCGCGGGCTATCGCCGACGGGCGGGCGGCGCTGGTGGGCTGTGTGACGCACACGCTGGCCGCCGCTGACCTGCACACGCTCACGCTGTGGGGCGGCAGCCACCAGTACGGTCGGATGCTGCCCGGCCAGTGCACGATGGGCGCGGCGCTGCCGCTGACGGCGTCGCCGTACCGGGTGACATACCGCGTGGACGCGGGCCGGGCGCAGTAGCGCAGGGGCGCTGGCGGCTTAGTCGTCTTCGTCAGGGGCCAGGAACACCTGCCAGGGGCCGTGCATGCCGCTGTCGGTGACGCCGTAGTAGACGCGCAGCCGGCCATCCTTGCCGCGCTGCACCAGGTCATAGCGCGTCTCGCCGCCCTTCTGGTAGCGCCGCCACAGGCCGATATCCCCCTGCCACTGCACTTTGTCCGCCTTCACCGGGTTTGACTCGCGCTGGCTGATGGCGTAGTGCCACAAGCGGCGCGCCGATGAGCGCGTGACGTTCTTCACCACGTTGCCGTTGCGCAGGTCGCGCACCACGTGATAGTGCGTGTCGTTGCGCTGCTCCGTGCCGATCACCTCAACGCCGCCCTGAGGCGGCGGCACTTCGCCGCTGCCGTTGGCCGGCGCGCTGACGGCCAGCGCGGGCGCGGGCGATTTCGGCGCGGCGGGCTGCGCGGGCGAGGGCGGCGGCGCTTCTTCGCGCGGCGCGCTGTCCTCAGCCAGCCGCTCGCCGCGCAGCACCAGGCTCACGATCTCGTCGCGCACCGCCAGGCTGGTTTCGGAGTCGTCGCGCACGTAGATTTTGTAGTCCTCAATGGCGTAGGGACGCTCTGTGCCGCTGGGGATTTGCAGGCGCACGATGGTCTTGCCCTGGCTGTCGAGGGTGTCGATCTCCACGTCGAGCGTGGGCGAAAGCATGCGGTTGATCTCCGCGCGCAGCAGGTCAATTGTTTCCTGCGCTTTGGGGACGCCGACCGGCTCGACCTTCGGGTCGGCGCTGACGCCGACGTAGATCACGCCGCCGTTAGCGTTGGCGAAGGCGCACACATCGGCGATGATGCCGTACATGCGCCCGCCGCGCCGCGTGACGCTCTCGTGGAATGACTGCACCACGCTGGCCCCTTCTTCGCGCGCGGTTTGCACATAGTCAAACGGCTTGAGGCTGGCGTTGTAGGGTTTGGAGCGCGAGAAGTCGCTGCTGATGAACAGCTCGCGCAGGGCGGCGAAGCTGCGCTCCGGCAGGTTGAAATCGGTGACGCGGTCGCCCACGCCCAGGCGTTCGGGCTTGTTTTTCTCGCTGGGCAGCGCGTTGAGGCGGTGGGCGTCGGACCCCTGGATACAGCGCATACGGCGCGGGTATTCGGGCTTGGTCCCGGAGAAGAAGCGCTGGGTGGCGTTGCGCGTGCGCTTGGTGAGATCCGTGACTTCCAGCGCGTGCAGGTTGCGGTCCTGCGTGTAGGCGATGCGCGTCTGGCCGCCGAAATCCAGGCCCAGCATGGCGACGCCGTGCGTGCTGTTGGCGTGGGCGGCAATGCAGATGCCGCCGGCCTCAGCGATCATGCGGTAGGCGGTCAGCACGTCAGACGACGCGCCGACGACGGACGTGCCGGTGTCCAGCACTTCGGGCGGGATATTCAGGCTCAGCAGCAGGTGTTCGAGCAGGCGCAGCGGCGTCTCCGGCGCGAAGATGCCCAGGATGTGAAAGCCGAAGGTGGCGGTGAACTCGAAGCCGGGCAGCACCAGGATTTTTTCGAGCAGGCGGCGATATTCGTTGAGCGTGCGCAGCTCGTCGGGCTGGGCGCGGCCCAGGCGCTCTAAATGGGCAAGCTGCTCGATCTCGCGGCGCATAGCGGCGTAGCCCGCGACTGTGTTGTGGTCGGTGAAGGCGATGATATCGAGGCCGCGAAACTCAGCCTTGCGCAGAATATCAAGGTAAGCGATATCCGGTTCCTGATAATCGGCGGAAGCAGGGGTATGAAGATGCAGGTCTGCATGATACCACTGCGCGCCTGTTTTTTTTCTGGAAGCCATACTTTCTCCGCTGGGCGTGTCAGCCCGCAATCAGCGTGTCGAACAGGGCTGGCAGTTGATCTGGTTCGAAGGGTTTGAGCAGGAAGCGGTCAGCGCCGGCGCGCAGCGCTTCATCTTCCACATCCAGGCCAGAGGTCATAACAATCGGCGTTACAGCGAACTGGGGGAGCGCGCGCAGCGCGCGGATGATTTCGACGCCATCAACGTCGGACAGGTGATAGTCCATCAGAAAGATATCGGGTGCGCGCTGCTGCGCCAGCGGCACGACATCGGCGCCGCGACCGGCGACGGCTACCTGGTAGCCGTCCAGCTCTAACAGTGTCTGGAGCAGTTTGGTCGTGGTGTGGTCGTCATCAACAATCATTACGACGGTCAAGGTTAGCGGTCCTTATTGACGCGCAGTGAGGTCTTTTAGTGTAGCCTATTTAATGCCGGCCTGTCCAGTCTGCGGCGCGCCAGCGGCGTCAGGGCAGATCAACCGTGAACGAGTCGGCGGCGCTCCAGGGACCCCAGGCGCCGCTGCTCAACTGCGCGCGCACCCGCCAGTAGTATACGCCTTCGTCGGGCGCGCTGACCAGCGCCTGCCGGGCGCTCCCGGCCTCATAGGTAACGGCCCCCGCGAACGCCGGGCTGCGCGCCACCTGCACCTGATAAGCCAGCGCGTCGGTCACGCGGCCCCAGGTCAGCAGCGGCTGGTCGGTGGTGACGCGGTTGCGGGCGGGCGCGGCGTTGGGCGGCGACACGATTATTCGGAACTGCGCGGTCATGGTCAGGCCGGGGTTGCTGATATCGAACAGGCCGAAGAACTGGGTGGCGTTCGTGTAGTAGGAACTGGTGTTGGGCAGGGTGGTCGGGCTGAACTCGCGGCGGCCGCCGATGCCGGGGAATGGGTCGCTGGCGTCGCCGCCGTTGCGCTTGTATTCCAGGTCAAACGCGCCGTCGGCCTGTTCCAGCGCCACGCGGAAGTGATTGGCGCCGCACAGCCAGTTGTTAAGCTGGCCGCATTCGGTTTTATTGCTGCCGGTGACTGCTTCGTCAACGTGCCAGATCAGCAGCCCCGCGCCGGGCAGATAAGCGTCGTAGCCGACCTTCTGCCGGTTTTCGACCAGGAAATACTCGCCGGCCCGGCTGGTGTTGATGCGGTAAGCGACCTGGCTGGTGACAGCGGCGGGCAGCGTCAGCGCCTGCGAGCTGGCGATCACCTGGGGCGCTGTGAAGCCCATGAAGGCTTTTGACCAGGCGTCGAGGTGCGCCGGCCTGTCGCCGCTGCCAGTCGGCCCGTTCCA
The DNA here is from genome assembly GCA_048499435.1 of Anaerolineae bacterium. Lineage (GTDB taxonomy): Bacteria > Chloroflexota > Anaerolineae > Aggregatilineales > Phototrophicaceae > DAOTWC01. The sequence goes on along the minus strand of JASNZW010000001.1, from coordinate 316,947 downwards.
CGAGCCGCCGCTCATCAGGCTCCAGTTGCCGATGCCGGACGATGAAGAATCGAGGTCGTAGAGGTCCGGCAGGCCGAAGGCGTGGCCCAGCTCGTGCGCCAGCACGCCGATGGTCAGGTCGTTGGGTATGTATAAATATTCCGGCTGCATGGTGTAGCCGCCCACGCGCACGCCATCCACCAGCGGCGGGTAGACGACGCCCCACTGATGCGACCAGATATCAGCCGCGCTGCCGGTGACCTCGGCGCCGCGCCCGGCGTGAATGACGATCAGCGTGTCCACCCAGCCGTCGCCGTTGTTGTCGTACTGCGCGAAGTTGACCACCGCATCGACGGCCTGCACTAAATCCTCGACCAGGCGCTGGCAGTTGTTGGGGTAGCTGTAATAGGGAAAGACCAGGTCGAACGAGTCGCCGAGACAGTTCTGATTGTTAACGTAGTAGCCTTTGGGCTGCGGCGCGGCGCGCCAGCCGATGGCGCTGGGCAGCGTGACGCCGATAACGTCAAGCTGGTTGTAAGATGTCTCGCGGTAGTAATTGCGGACGGAGTTCACGCCTGGCTCAGGGCTGAACAGCAGCGAATCGAAGCTGGTGACGGCGATGCCGGCGTTGTGCGGCTGGTCGCTGAACTCCACCAGCAGCGCCAGCGCCTTGAACGTCCCCACCTGGGACGAGATGATGCGCGGCCCAGGCTCGAACGCGCCGGTGCGCGCCATCTGCGGGAACAATTGGTCCATGCTGGTGGCTTCGGCGGCCATCCGCGCGGCGACATCGGGGTGCGGAACCATCACGCGCAGCGGCGGGCGCCGCCCGCCCGGCCACTGTGAATCGGGCAGCTCGCCAGCGGGCGTGTCAGGCATGACCGGCGTAGGGTCAACGACGGCGACGGTCCCGCCGCCGACCGCGACCACGCCGCCGGTGAGCGCTAGCTGGCGGCCCAGCGCCAGCTCCAGCGCAGCGACGCCGGCGACCTGCGGCGCGGCGAACGACGTGCCGCTGAGCGCGGCGTAAGCGCCGCCGGGCCGGGTCGTGAGGATGTCGTGCCCCGGCGCGTACAGGTCTATTTCCGGGCCGTAGCTGCTGAAGCTGCTGCGCTGCAAGTTCGGGTCAACTGCGGCAACCGCCACCACCGGGGCCAGCGCCGCCGGGTAGAGCACGCTGCCGCCGGTGTTGCCAGCGGCGGCGATCACGGTCACGCCGCGTGCCACCGCGTAATCCACCGCGTCGGCCAGCACGGTTGAGGGCGACGACCCGCCCAGGCTGAGGTTGATGATCTGCGCGCCCAGGTCGGCGGCCTGGGTGATGGCGGCGGCCACATTGGAGTAGACGCCCGTGCCCTGCGCGTCGAGCACGCGCAGCGGCAGAATGCGGGCGTGGGGCGCGACGCCCACCATGCCCGCGCCGTCGTGCGCGGCGGCGATCACGCCGGCGACGGCGCAGCCGTGACCGAATGGGTCCTGCGGGTCGGCGTCGTTCTCAACGAAGTCCCAGCCCGGCAGCACGCGCCCGGCCAGGTCCGGGTGGTCGGCGCAGATACCGCTGTCAATCACGGCGACGGTGACCGGCGGCGCGGCGGCGGGCAGCGCCGCCCAGGCCGCGGGCGCGCCGATCACGGGCAGCGCCCACTGCTGCGGGTACAGTGGGTCGTCCACCGGGGCGCTTTGCAGCGCCACCACCAGGAAGTCCGGCTCGGCGGCGGCGACCACCGGCGACGGCGGCAGCGGCGCGGCGGACGGCAGGCTGACGACCACCGCGTTCAGCGGGCCGATTTCCTGCTGGACAGTCGCGCCGGCGGCGGCGAGATAGGCGCGGCGCTCGGCGGGGGACGCATCGGGCGCGAAGGTGATCACGGCCTGCCCCGGCGCTGGCTCCGCCGGAACGGGCAGCGTCACCGGCTCGCTGGCCGCGGTGGTCGGCGCGCTGGGCGTGTTCTCCAGGGCGCGCGCGGTGGGCGGCGCGAGCGTGGGCTGGCTGGTGGGCGGCATGGCGCTGGCAGCCTGGGCGGGCGCCGCCGGCGCGTCGTCAGCGGCGCGTGCGGGCGTGGCTGTCACGGCGGTGGGCGGCGCGGCCTGCTGCCGGGCGGCAGGCGCGGTTGGCGGGCGCAGCGCGCCGCCGCCGATAAGGGCTGTTAACAGGGCTGTAACAGCGGTCAGCAGCAGCAGCCAGCGCCGCGCGAATAACTTCATGCCGATACCTCTACCTTGTTACGGGCCGCTGTCAACCAGGAACATGCCGGCCGTGCTCCACCAGCCCCAGGCAGCGGCGGCGCTGCGAGCGCGGACGCGCCAGTAGTAAGCCCCATCGGGCAGCGTCCCCGGCGTGGCTTGCAGCGTGCCAGCGGGCAGCGCCTGATTATCGTAGGCTAACTGGGTGAAGGCCGCGTCCTGCGCCACCTGAACGTGATAAGCCTGCGCCCAGCTAATCGGCGTCCACGTGAGCGTTGGCGCGGCGGCGTAGCGGTTGAGGATTGGCGCGGCGTAGACCGGCGATTCAACCTTGAGTGTGCGCGCGTCGCTCCACGCGGAAACGTTGCCGGCGGCGTCGAAGGCGCGCACCCGCCAGGAATAGGTCGTGAGCAGCAGCGGGCCGGTCGGCACGAAGCTGTTCCGCACGGCCGCCGCCAGCAGCGGCGCGGTAAAGGCCGGGTTGGTGCTGAGCGCGATCTCATAGCGGACAGCGCCAACCGTCGGCAGCCAGATAAACGCCGGCTGCTGCGTATACGCGACGCTGGCGTCAGCCGGGAGGTAGAGCGTGGGCGCGGGCGGGGCGACGGTGTCCACGTAGAAGATGCGGACAGGACTCCAGAGGCCGGGGCGGCCCTGGGCGTTGGTGACGCGGACGCGCCAGAACCAGAGGCCGTCGCCCAGCGGGCCGGGGACGGTGAAGCCGGTGTCGGTGACGCCGCTGGCCTGGGTGAAGGTGAGCAGGGCGGGCGAGGTGAACACGGCTGAACGGTCGAGCTGGAGTTCGTAGGCGAAGGGGCCGCCGGCAGCGGTGACGGGGTTCCAGGCGAGGGCCGGGGCGGGGCTGCTGAGCTGGGCAGCGTAAGCCGGGGCGGTCTGGAGGGGTGCGGGCGCGGGCGGCGGGCTGACGGTGAAGCGGTGGAAGATGGGCGCGGGCAGGGTTTCGCCGTTGAGGCGGACGCGCCAGAAGTAGACACCATCGGGCAGGGCGTTGGCCAGCGGGAGGGTGTGGTAATGGATGGTGAGGGCGGCGCTGTAGACGATGCTGGCGCCGAAGGTGTCGCTGGTGGCGATTTCGAGCGTGTAGGCCGCGCCGGGCGTGGGGAGCCAGGCGAAGGTTGGGCGGGCGGTGGGCAGGGTGGGATAGGTGGTAAAGACGGCGTTGGGGGCCGGGAGGTAGCCGAAGTTGATGTCGAGCGTGAAGGCGGCGCTCTCCGGGCTGAGGTTGCCGGCGGCGTCAAGGGCCTGGACGCGCCAGAAGTAGCGGCCCTGGGCGAGGGCGGCGGGGAGCGCCAGGTAGTTAGCGGCGGCGGGCTGGTTTTCGAGCGTGAAGGCGCTGAACAGCGGGTCGGTGGAAACGTCGATGCGGTAAGCGCTGGCGCCGGCGGTGGGCAGCCAGATCAGGGTTGGGCGGGCGAGCGTGGTGACGCTGGCGTCAGCCGGGAGGTAGAGCGTCGGCGCGGCGGGCGCTGTGTTGACGTAGAACAGCCAGGCGGCGCTCCACGCCCCCGGCTGCCCGTTGACGTTCAGGCCGCGCACGCGCCAGAAATAGGCCCCTGACGTGTCGAAAGCGCGAGTCGCGTCGCGCGTGGCCAGCCCGCTGTCGTCGTAAACCAGGTCGGTGAACGCGGCGTTGCGCGCCACCTGGAGGTGATAGCTGGCCGGCTCGTAGACCGTCCCGGTCGCCAGCGGCGTCCAGGTGAACGTTATGTTCGCTGTGCCGTCTGTGTCCCACAGTGTGCCGGCGTAGGGCGGCGTGAGCTGACGCACTGGCCAGGGCAGCGGCACATTGGTCTGCTGCACGCGCAGCGTGTACGGGCCAGAGAAGCCGTTGTACCCGCCCAGTTGAATGTAGATTGTCTGGCCAGCCGTCAGGTTCAGGTTCAGGCGCGAAGTCAGGTCGGACGGGCTGGCGTCGTCGTTGCAGCCGACGCTGACGGCGGGCGCGCTGAACGGGTCGGTATAGGCGGCCAGGATGGTGTCGAAGGCGCTGCCGGCGCTGGTGATGGTGTACGGGCCGGTGGCGGGCACGACGAACCGGTACCACAGCGTGCGCGTGATGTTGAAACCGCAGGTCGGCGCTGGCTCACCCGCCGCGCCAAGATCGGTGCGGTCGGTCGTGCCGCTGGCGCTGAAGGGGATGGCGGGGATGAGAATCGCGCCCGCCGGCAGGTCCTCAGCGGCGGCCAGGCCGGCCACCGGCTCATCCACCTGGTTGAGCGTCAGCGATTTGCCGTCCGGCCCGACCAGCGCATCGTCGGGGGTTGGCGTTGGCCCGTCAGTGGCTTCCGGCTCCGCCGTGATCTCCGGCGCGGGTGTCGCGGTGCTGGCGGCTTCGTCGGTAGCCTCCGGCTCCACCGTGATCTCTGGCGCGGGTGTCGCGGTGCTGGCGGCTTCGTCGGTAGCCTCCGGTTCCGCGGTGATTTCCGGCGCGGGCGTCGCGGTGCTGGCGGCTTCATCGGTAGCCTCTGGCTCCGCCGTGATCTCTACGGTGGGGGTTAGCGGGATGAGCGTCGGCAGCGGCGTTGCCGTCGCTGCCGCTGTCGCGGTCGGCAGCGGCGTCGGCGTCGGGTAGAGCGCCAGCTCGCTCACCGGGACCCACAGGCCGAAGTCGTCGGCCAGGGCGCTGCCGTCAACCGGCAGGCCGGCCACCGCCAGCGCGACCGAACCGGGCGGCAGCGGCGCGGTATCGCCCCAGGCGATGACCTCGACGCCGTTAACGCTGACGCGCACGACGTCGTTAATGGCAGACAGGCGCAGCGCGCGCCACTCATCCGGGCCGACAGGCGCGACGGTGGCGAAGGCGACGGGCGCGCCGGCGCGGTAAAGCGTGACCTGCCCGCTGGCGGCCAGCGCGGCGGCATAGGCCAGCGTTTCGGCGCTGTAGCGCACGCTGATGGCGGCCGCGCCGCCGTTCGGCAGCAGGAAGCGCGCCTGCGCGGCCGCGTTCAGGTATGGCCCGCCGGCCCACACCAGCGGGCTGGCGGCGGCGGTCCGCGCCGACTGGCCTGCGTCGGCCGGGGCCAGCGACCAGCCCGCGCCCACCAGCCAGCCCTCGAAGGCCGCGCCCTCAAACAGATCGCTGGCCAGCAGCGCCAGCGGTGGCTCGGCGGGAATAAGGGTGGCGGACGGCGGCGCGGCGGGCGTGTTGGTGGCGGTCGCGGGCGCTTCGTCGGTGGTTTCGGGCGCGGGTTCGCCGGTTGTTTCCGGCAGCGGCGTCTCGCTGGCAGTTTCAGGCGCAGGCGTAGCGGTGGGCGGGACAGCGGTCGCGGTGGCTGGCTCCGTGGGCGCGGGCGTGGGCGTGCTGGCCGCCGTTGGCGGTACGAGCGTCGCCGTCGTTTCGGGCGGCGCGGTGGGCGGGGTGTCCTGCGCCAGCGCGCCCGCCAGTTGAAGCGAGAGCAGCAGCAGAGTGAGGGCAGCTAAGGCGCGTGGGCGCCGATGGGCTGAGAACGTAGACATTGCGCTGCTCCAGTTACGTCTAATGGCAATGCCTTGCCGGGAACGAAGAAGACATTGCGCGAATGAACGCGGCGCGCAAACACCTGCGCGGCGGCGATCTGATCTATCGCATTATAAGGGCAGTCACCTTGCAAAGAACTGTAAAAATTGTTTACTTTGTTAGGGAATCCGCATATTTTTACGCTGTTAGGCCGCCCGCTCTACAGGCGCCAGGCGCGCAGGTCGCGCGCGCGTTCTTCCCAATCAGGCAGGTGCTGGCGCAGCAGCGCCTTGAATTCGCGGCCATGATTAAACACGCGCAGGTGCGCCAGCTCGTGCACCACCACGTATTCGGCCAGGCGCGGCGGCAGCCAGCACAGCGCCGTGTTCAGCGTGATGTGCCCGCGCTTCGAGCATGACCCCCATTTGCGCTGCATGGCGCGCAGCGTCACGCGGGCCGGCGGCGCCGCCATGCGCGCCGCCCACGTGTCCACCAGGGCGCGCAGCGCCGCCGGGCTGGTCTGTTCGGGCGGGGTGGGCGGCACTTTGTCGGCAAGCTGCTCCAGCCCCTGCGCGATAAACGCCCGCACCGTCCGGCTGTCTTTCGGCAGCCACAGCGGCACATAGACTTCGATGCCGGCGTGGGTGGCGCGCATCATCAGGCTGGTGCGGCGCTGGTGACGCACCAGCACCCGGATGCCGTCGGCTGGTGTATCAGCCATAGCGGCGGTAAAGCAGGTAGAGCTGGCCGGCGGCGACCACAGCCAGCAGGGCCAGCAGTGCGCCGGCGCGCAGCATCCCCGACAGCGCCGTTTCGAACAGCAGCGCGCCGCCGGCGAGCAGCGCCAGCAGCAGACCGTGCAGCAGGATATAGCGGCGGCCGGGGGCGCGCCGCGCGGCACGAAACAGGTGGGCGGTTTCCGGCCCGGCGATGCTCTCCATTTCGGCCAGGTAGGGCTGTGGATCTATCGCGTGGCGGCGGGCGAAGCGCGCCAGGGCAGCCAGCGCGGCGCGCGCCCGGCGCGGGCGCGGTTGGCCGCCGGTGAGCGCGATCATCGCCAGGCTGAGGACAAAATAGCGCAGCGGGTCGCGCTCTGGCGTGTCCTCACGGTAAAAGCGCTCGAAAGCGGCGCACAGCGCCGGGCGCGCGGCGACGGCGGCGCGCAGCGCGGCGCGGTCAGCGTCGGTTGTCGCGGCGTCCAGGTAGAACTGCGCCAGCGCGGTCAGGTGCGCGCCGTCGGCGGGCCGCGTGTCGAGTTCAGCCAGCAGCGCGGCGGCGGTCAGGCGGCCATTGGATGATGCAGAGGCGGTCAAAAACGTTCAGTCTCCCGTCAGACGCGGCGGGGATTATACCGCGCCAGGGGGAAAAAAAGAGGGCGGCCCATTTGGGCCGCCCCGGTGGCTGTTACGGAACCGATTTAGAGGCTGTTGATGAGGTTCGAGAAGATACCGCCGATTGCCGGGCCGAGCAGCGCCAGGATGACGATCACCACGACGGCGACCAGAACCAGGATGAGCGCGTATTCGACCAGACCCTGACCTTCTTCGCGAGGCATGTACAGCATGATGAGAACTCCCTTAGATAATTAGTGAATGATTTTGCCGTCTCCGGCTTGATTACAAGATACCACAACTTAGAATTGGCAGTCAATAGATAAAGGCTTGTTTTTGCAGCTTTGCGACAATATTCATAAATTCTTCACGGTATTTAATTACTGGCTTCGCGCCTGTGAATTTTGTGCAGGAAAGGCGCTTAAATGCCGGTGCAGCGCGGCCAGCGGCTGGCGCACGGGCGCGCTGGCGACGGCGTCGTGCAGGCGCTCGATGCGGTACTGGTCGTTGAAGTTGCTGGCTTGCAGCATGAGCTGCGCGCCGGCTGCTGTGTGGCGCAGCACGTAGCGATATTCAGTGTGGGCGTGGTAAGCGACCGCGCCGAGGATGAGCGCCATGCTGTCGTCGCGCCCGTCCACGCGCACGCGCACGGCGGCGGTGTCGAGGCGGGCGGCGGCGGCCGCCTTTTCGACCTGGGCCACCAGCGCCAGCGTGCGATCCATCCAGGCGTACAAGTCGGCATGGGGGGGCGGCTCGCCGCGCAGCGCACGGCGCAGCGTCACAACCAGCGCGCGCAGATAGCGCCGCATGGTCAGCGCCGCCGCCGCCAGCGGCGGGCGAACTCCACGCCGGCGGCGATTAACAGGCCGACCTGAAGCACCAGCGCCGCGACCAGCGCCGGCGAGATGGCGCTGCTGCGGGTGATGGTGCTGCCGGTGGCGGCGGCTGGAACCGCGTTCGCCGCCGCGGCCAGCGCGACCGGCGTGCCGGTGCTGGCGGGCGGCACCAGCGCGATCACCTCTGGCATAGCGGCGGCGGTGGCGATCGCGCGGGGGGACGGCGGCGCGGTGGCGGTGGCGGTGGGGCTGGCGGTTGGCGTGGGCGACGCGGCCGCCTGCGCCGCGCTGTCGGCGGCGGGCGCGGCGGCGGTGGGGGCGGCGCCGCCGGGCGTGGGCGTGAAGGTGCCGTCGTGCGGCGGGACCAGAAAGACTGAGCCGACCTCCAGCAGACGGTTGTCGTCAAGGCCGTTGAGCTGCTTCATATAGGCGATGTCGTCCCAGGTGTAGCCGTAGATGAGCGCGATGTCGCCCAGCGTATCGCCCGGCTGCACCTCATGCATGATGTTGCCGAAGGCGTCCTGGCCCACCACATACGAGGGCGGGGCCTGCGGCGCGCTGGCGCTGGCGCCGCCCGCGCGGGCGGCGGCGGGCGCTGGCCCGCCAGGGCCGCCGAACACGAGGACGAACGTGGTCAGGTCGCTGCCGCGCGCCGTGCCGATGCCGATTTCCTGGTAGCGTGCGTTGGTCATGCCGTTGTAGTGAATGGGTGAGTTGACCCAGAAAGTCCACGCTGAGTCAGCGCCGGCGCGGGTTCCGCCGTAGATGTTCTCACTCACGTCGGTAGAGGGGTAGCCGGCGGCGACAGCGCGCGTGCGCGGCCCGCTGCCGTCAGGCCGCTGGTGCGAGATCACGCCAGAGCTGGCCATCCACTCGGCCTGGCTTTGCGCGGCGGCGGTCAGCGCGGCGCTGACGCGATAGGCCGGCAGGCCCAGCGACGCGCGCAGGCTGTTCACCCGGTTCAGCAGGTCAACGCTGTCCTGGGCGCGCGCGGCGGCGGCACAGCCCAGCAGCAGCAGGCAGATCAACGCAGTTCGGCGCAGCATGGCGGGTATTCTAGCACCCCGGCGGCGTTTTGTCCCGGCTGTTTTTAGGGGGCTGGGGCGCGTGTTCATGAGAGGCGTGTGAGCAAAGCGTCACTTTGTGCGTGAGCGCGGGTTTTAAAGCTATACTGTTGAACTGTCGTGAAGCCTTTAGCCGTTTGCCGTTCTACCAGGTATATACATGAGGTAACGGGTAACGATGAATACAGACCTTATCTTGTGGATAGCGTTAATTGCAGTCAGCTATCTTATCGGCGCGATCCCGACAGCGGATATTGTCTGCCGGGCGCACGGCGTAAATATTTTTGAAATCGGCAGCGGCAATATGGGCGCGACCAACGTGGCCCGCGCGCTTAACCTGAAGTGGGGCATCCTGGTGTGGCTGCTCGACATGAGCAAGGGCATCGTCGCGATTGTGCTGGCGCGCGTGCTGCTGCCGCATGACCTGGCGGCGGCGACGGCGGCCGCCGCGCTGGCGGCCATCGTCGGCCACAACTGGTCGGTGTTTGTCGTGCGCATCACCGGGCGTCTGCGCGGCGGGAAAGGCGCGTCAATCGCGTTTGCCACGCTGGCGCTTATCGCGCCGCACGTTGTCCTGACGGTCAGCCTGATCGGCGGGGCGGTTTTGCTGCTGACGCGCTACGTCTCGCTGACGGTGCTGGTGATGCTGAGCCTGGCGACGATCTGGGTCGTCGTGCTCTCCAGTCAGCATGTGCTGGCCTGGGAATACGGGCTGTACGCGCCGCTGGCGCTGGCGCTCATGCTCTACCGTTTCCGCGACAACATCCAGCGCCTGCTCAGCGGGACCGAACGCCGCCTGGGCGACCGGGCGTAGCAGCGCCGGCGGGCGCTCTTAACCTGTTGAAGCGGCCCGCTTGCCGGCTGGCTGTGCTGGCCGCCGCTGTGCTCGCGCTGGCGGCCTGCGGCGCTGCCAGCCGGCCCGCCGTCACGCCAACCCCGCTGCACGCCCCCACGCTGCCCCCCACCTGGACGCCAACGCCCAGCGCCACCCCCGCGCCGCCGACAGCCACCCCCACACCATCCCCCGTCCCCACGCTGACGGCCACGCTCAGCGCCGCCGAGTTGTGCGCGGGCTTTACGCCGCTGTACACGATTCCAGAGGGCGCGCGCTTCGCCGCGGACGGCGTGATACCGCTCGCGGTCACGCTGGCGGCGGCCGGGCCGGTTGTGCGCTTTATCGCGGTGCAGCGCGCGACCGGCGCTAACCAGGGCGTGCAGCTTCCGGGCGGGCAAACGGCGCTGTTTGAGCTGCCGGTGAGCGCGCTGCCCGGCCCCGGTTGGTATGACTGGACGCTGGGCGTGGCGCGCGCGGACGACGCCCCGGCTGACGCTCTGCTGTGCGCGCGCACAGGCGCGTTTGAGGTGGCGGCACAGCCTGCGCCAGTGCCCGACTGGCTGATCCCGCGCCGCCCTACAGCGACTCCGCGTCCAGCAGCGGAATGATGTAATACACCGGCTCGTCGTAGGGGTGGGCGGCGCGCAGGGCGATGACGACCGCCCGCGCCCGGTCGCGCTGGCAGAAGGCCTCGACGCGCAGCTCCGGCACGGCGTTCAGCGCGCCGCGCGCGCCTAGCAGAGGGTTGGCCGCCGCCGACGGCCTGAAGCGCCCGGTCCCCGCCGCTGTGAACGAACAGTGCGTGTACTCGCCGATCACGCCCGCGCCCGCCGCCGCGATGGCGTCCAGCACCGGCTCCAGGTGCGTTTCCGGCACGGTGAACACGATCAGCACGCGCTGCATATACCGCCCCTCACGGTCACAACACAGGCTCGATTTTCAGGCGGATCGCGCCGGATTGGCGCGGCTCGCGAAAAGCGAACACCAACTGGCTGAAGTCAGCGCCCGGCTCCAGGCGCGCGCTGATCTGCTCCGCGTCGTATTCGATGCGCAGCGCGCCGCGCTGGCCGTCAAGCACGATCACGCCAGGGGCCAGCGCCGCTTTGCTGTGCGTGATTAACGTCAGCGCCAGCGTGCGCGGCGCGCCATCGAACAACACGCCGTCCACCAGCTCCACCCAGCCGCGCGGCGGTGTGCGGTGCAGCGCGACGACGCGCCGCAGCGCCAGCAGCCCGGCCGCCGGCGGGTAGGCGTTTTTCAGCTCCAGGCTCATGAAGTCAAACGAGGGGTTGAACTGGCGCTCCAGCGGGACGCCCGCCGCGCCGGGCTGCGCGGGCTGGTCGGCCGCCAGCGGCGGCGGCGCGTCGGCGATGAACAGGTCGCCGCCGCAGTAAACCGCTGTGCTCTGGCCGCCCGGCAGCGCCAGCGCCAGCGCGTCGGGGTCAGCGGGGTTGAAGCGCGATATCAGCCAGACGAGGCGCTCATCCCAGTCGTTCACGGGCAGATCAGGCGGCGCGGCGGCCGCCACGCCGGGCCGCCACACCAGGCCGCGCAGCGCCCAGGGCAGCTCATTGGCCGGGACAGCGGCGCGCTGTTCCCACGCCAGCCGCGCGACGGCGGGCTGATCGAAACGCCGCGCCAGCCAGCTCAGCAGCGGCGCGGTTGGCTGGCCGTCGGGCGGGCTACCGGCGTACACGCCGGGGCCGAGCCGGGCCAGCAGCGGCAGGCGGGCCAGCCCGGCGGAGTCCGCCAGCAGGTCTATGCGCCCGCCGGTGCGCGCGGCCAGCAGGTCCGTCAGCAGCGCCCACGCGCCCAGCCCGCGCGCCCAACCGCGCGGGTCGAGCTGCTGAAGGCCGCCGCCCAGCGCCCACAGGCCGCGCGCTGTGATCTCCGCCAGCCGCGCCGGGTCCGGCTCAAGGTACAGCGCCGCCCCGACGACGCCGGCGACACAGACCGCCGCGTCGTGGCTGGCGCTGAACATCCAGCCGAAATCGTGGCGGCGCATGAACGGGGCCAGCACGCGCTGCTCGACTTCAGCGGCGACGCGCGCCGCCAGAGCCGGCGGCAGCGCCGCGCCCAGCAGCGCGCTCAGCTCGGCCAGGGCCAGCGCGGTAAAGGCGGCGCGGGCGTCAATGTGCGGCGCGGCGGGGTCCGGCAGGCCGCCGTGAGGGTCCGGCCAGGCCCAGGCGCTCTCCGCGCAGACAGCCCCGGCGCAGCTCAGCAGCGGCTCCAGAAAACGGCTGTCACCGAACAGGCAGGCGGCGGCGGCCAGGGCCGTTAGCGCGCGGCGGCGCGCATCCTGGGCCGCGCCGTAGGCCGCGCTGAGATAGTCCGCCGCTGGCGGCAGCGGGGCGGCAGCGGCCTGTTCGGCGCGCGCCAGCCAGCCCGCCGCTTCATCAGGCGCCAGCGCCGCGCGGATGGCGTCCCAGGCGGCGCGGTCAGCGGCGGGCGGGAAGGGGCGAAAAGCGCCGGCGGCGCGCAGCGCAGCCTCAACGCTGACCGGGTTCAGGGCGGCGATCATGCGCGCTGTTCCGGGCGCGGGCACAGCTCGACGATCAGGCCGTCGCTCCAGTCGTACTTGGCGTCCATCAGCGCGCGGACCGCCGCCGCGCGCTCCGGCTCAGCGGCCGGGTCAACGACGCGCCCGTCGGCGGCAAAGACGCGGTTTTCCAGCCGGAAGGTCACCGCCGGGTCGTGCTGGATGTTGCGCACCCAGTCGGCGCGCTCGCGCAGCTCCGCGACCAGATAGCAGCAGCCGGCGTAAACCACGTACCAGATTTCGATCTCGTGCGGTTTGCCGCTGCGGCGGCCAGTGGTTGTCAGGTAGAGATAGGGCGCGCCCGCCGGAAGCTCGCCAGTCATCATGTCCCCCCTTGGCTACGAACGTCGCCAGCACCGGCCAACTATACCCGGCGGGCGGGGCGGCGGCAACTGCGCGCGGTCAGAGCAGGTGCGCCGCCAGCCGTTCGACGCGCGCCAGGTAGGCGCTGTCGTCCAGCAGGTCGCTGTCCGGGCGCAGATGGCGCGCGATGAAATGCGCCAGCACGTCGGCTTTGGCCGTGCGCAGGCCGCGCTCGCTTTCCCACTGTGCCTCGGCCAGCAGCAGCGCCGCCTGGGCGGTGTACATGAGCAGGTCGGTAAAGCGGCGGGCGTGGGCCTGGGCGCTGCGGTCGCCGCCGCGATGCAGGCGCAGCAGAGTGCCGCGCACGCCGCCCAGCGCGGCGCTGACGGCCTCCACGCTGTCGGCCAGCTCCGGGCTGGTCACGCGCGCCAGCAGGGCGCGCAGGGCGCGCTCGTAGGGCAGGTGCAGGTCATAGCGGGTGATGTCGCGCACCACCTGCAGGCAGAGGACATTGTGCGTGCCCTCCCAGCTTTCCAGCACCAGCATGTCGCGGTAGAGGCGCGGCAGCACGCTGAACGATTCGATCGCGCCGTTGCCGCCCAGCACCTCGATAGCGCGGTGGACCATCTCGGAGGCGCGCACGCTGGTGAGGTATTTGTTGGCGCTGACCAGCAGGCGGTAGACGCCGGTTTCGTCGCTGGTGGCGCGCCCGGTTTCGATCTGGTCCAGCAGGTGGGCCAGGTAAAAGCCAGACGCGGTGGCGGCGTAATATTCCGCCGCGATGTCGGCCAGCGCTTCCTGGACCAGCGGATAGCTGATGATGGCCGTGCCGAAAGCGGCGCGGTGACAGGCGTAGGCGGCCGCTTCGATGTAGGCGCGGCGCATGATGCCGGCGCAGGCGACGGCGTTCAGCAGGCGCGAGGTGTTCAGCACCAGCTCGACGGTGTTCTTGAAGCCCCGGTCCAGCGGCCCGACCGGGTAGGCCAGGGCGCTGTCGAAGTCGAGTTCGGCGCTGGCGAGCGTGCGCGTGCCCAGCTTGTCCTTCAGGCGGCGGATGCTGAAGCCGTTGACGCTGCCGTCTGGCAGGCGGCGCGGGACCAGGAACAGGCCCAGGCCGCGCGTGCCGTCCGGCGCGCCTTCGGGGCGGGCCGTCAGCAGGAACTGGTCGGCGTTGACATTGGAGCAGAACCATTTCTCGCCGCTGATGCGCCACGCGCCGTCGCCGGCGGGGCGCGCCGTCACGGCGTTGGCGCCGACATCGCTGCCGCCCTGCACCTCAGTGAGGAACTGCGCGCCGTGCTGCATGTCGTCGTAGCGGCGGCGCAGCAGCGGCGGCAGGAACTGCTCGCGCACTTCGACAGACGCGGCCTGCTGAAGCGCGCGGATCAGCCCGGAGGTGCAGGCGAGGGAACACAGGTGGCCGCCTTCGCCGTTGTGCGCCAGCAGGTAATACAGCCCCATCTGCTCCACGACGCGCCCCGGCTGTTCCTGAAGCGCCAGCACGCCTGAGCGCCAGATCAGCGCCCCGGCGCGGTCGTGGTTGGGGTGAAAGACGACCGTCTCCACGCGCTCGCCGATGCCAGTCCAGCGCTCCAGGCGCGGGTGGTTGCCGATCTCGTCCTCGGCGCGGGCGGCGGCGTCCAGCAGGGTGGCCGCCTCCGCGCCCAGGCTCGCCAGGCCCGGCTGGGCGGTGTCGTAAGCGCCGTTGCCCAGGTAGTAGCGCAGCACATGCTGTAAATTGGCGTCAGCGGTGAAAAAATTGCCCGGTTTGCTGTCTTCCCAGGCGCGCAGCGCGCTGCGGCCTCTGCTGGCGTTGTCCATTTTGCGCGGCCTCACATCCACAATCGAATGGTGATTCGATTATAACACGAGAAGCGCGGCCGCCGCCGCTTATTCACCGGCGTCCAGCAGGTAGCGCGCGATCAGGTGCGCCGTGTGCTGGAGCGCGTCGCGGTGGGTGCGCTCGTAAGCGTGCGAGGCGTCCACGCCCGGCCCGACCAGCCCGACGCGCGCGCCGCCGCCGGACCGCCAGTAGGCCGTGCCGTCGGAGGAATAGTTGATGTAAATATCCGGTTTGAAGCGGATATCGTGCGCGGTGGCCAGCCGCCGCAGCCTGTCGGTCAGCGCGTGATGATAAGGGCCGCCGCCGTCCCGCACACAGATGCTGACCGAGAACTCGTCGCTGTTCTGGTCGTCGCCCAGCGCGCCCATGTCCACCACCAGCAGTTCGGCCAGCTCGTAGGGCCAGCCAGCCGCGCCACCGTGGCCGACTTCCTCATAGTTGGCGATCAGCACGGCGGTGTCCTGGGCCGGCTGGAGGCCGGCGGCGTTCAGCGCGCTCAGCGCGGCGTAAATGCAGGCGATGCCCGCCTTGTTGTCGAGGAAACGCCCCCGGATAAAGCCGCTGCTGCCGGTTTCGACGCGCGGGTCCACAAACACGAAATCGCCCACTTCAATGCCCAGCGCGCGCGTTTCGGCGGCGCTGCTGGTGCGCGCGTCCAGGCGGATTTCCATCGTGCTGGCGCTGCGCTCGCTGCGCTGGATGGCGGTGTTGACGTGCACGCTGGGGTTTTCCGGCAGGACTGTGCCGCGGAAAAGGCGGTTGTCGGCGGTGCGCACCGTGACGCCTTCCATCTCGACGCCGCCCCACATGATGCCGCCCAGCGGCACCACTTTCAGCCGCCCGCTTGGTTTGATCGCGCGCACCATCAGGCCGAGCGTGTCCACGTGCGCCGTCAGGCCCCGGCGGGCGCTGCTCGCGCGGCCCGGCAGCGTCAGCAGCAGCGCGCCCTTGGCCGTCGTGCTGATGGCCGCGCCGGGGATGGCCAGCGCGGCGAAACCCTGCGCCGCGTAGTCCACCGCGTCGGCGGTAAAGCCGGTTGGGCTGGGCACGTTGAGCATGCCGACCAGAAAATCCACAGCCGGATCAATGGCGATCTGTAGTTCAGCCATGCCAGGGTTTCCTTATTGTGTTGTATGCGCGGACAGCGTGTAACCTCTGCCTGTTGATGATGGTACAATTGGGTTGTTCGCGCAAGTGCGAAGGGGTGTATTCGAGCGCGCGGCGCGGCCGCTGCGCCTTCGCAGCCGGCTTTCGCGCTGGCGCTGCCCTGGTTCTGGATGCACTCTCGTGTGGCGTGTGGAGAATTGCGACCCTCTATGAGCGAGTTGAACATCAGGCCCGCGCGGCTGGACGACACGGCGGCGATCAGCGCGCTGTTTCAGGCGCGCATCGGTGTGTGGCAGCGGCTGGACAGCGGCGGGCGGGTCGAGGATGTGCCCTACGCGGCGCTCACGCTGTACGAGCGCTGGCTGCATGGCGGGGCCTGGATGAGCGTCGAGACCGGGGCGATTCACCTCAGCCATCTGCTGCGCGGGGCGGGGCTGGCGCTGGTGGCGGAGGATCGCGGCGGCGTGCGCGCCTACTGCGAGGGGTACACCGGCAGCGAGCCGCCGCCGTTCGGCGCGCACCTGCACATGACCGCCCCGGCCGTTCACCCCGCCGCCGAGGGCCGCGGCCTGGAGGGCGCGCTGGTGCGGGCGATGGCCGAGCAGGCGCAGGCGCTCAGGCTGTCGCGCCTGCTGGCGTGCGCCGCGCCGCCGGAGCAGAAGGCGCTTTACGCCGCCGAGGGGATGCGCGTGATCGAGCATGTCAGGCGCAGCGCGCTGCCCGCCCGCAGCGGCCAGGGGTTTTACCGCGCGGTTGATTACCCGGACCCGAACCCGGCGGTTATCGCGGGCTGGCAGATGCCGCTGGGCCGGCTGGAGAGCGCGCGCTGCCAGTGGGAAACGCTGTGGCCGCGCACGTGGGACGCGCTGCCTGAGATGCGCCAGCGCCGCACCCACCGCCTGCGCCTGAACGCCGCCGGGCACGACGCGCTGCTGTGTGTGCAGCAGCAGCTTTACGAGCCGCGCAGCGCGGACGTGTACTGCTGGTCGCCGCGCCAGCTCACCAGCCAGCTTATTACGGCGGTGCGCGACTGGGCGCACCGCGAAGGCTACCGCACGCTGGAGATGACCGTAAACGACAGCGCGCTCAAGACGCTGGGGCCAGAGGCCGAGCCGGACGCCTTCGCGCGCGATGTCTACGCGCTGGACGTGTGAGGCCGCCTATGTCCGACAGCCTGAACCGGGTTGAATACGACATCACCACCGGCCATATCGTCATTAACACCGACGACCGCCGCCAGTTCCCGGCGTACTGGGCGCACCCGCACCGCGCCAGCCGCTTCCCCGGCGTGGTCCTGATTCATGACTGGTGGGGGCTGACGCCGGCGGTGCGCCGGCTGGCGAACCAGTTCGCCAGCGTCGGCCATTACGTGATCGCGCCCGATCTGTACGATGGGCAGACGGCGGCCAGCGCCGCTGAGGCGCTGCGCCTGCTTAACGCGCTGGGCCAGGGGGCGTACCGCCGCATTGACGCCGCGCTGAGCGCGCTGGAGACGCATCACCAGTGCAACGGTGACGTGGCGGCGGTCGGCCTGGGGCTGGGGGGCAGCCTGGCGTTTGAGGCGGCGCTCACGCGCCACGACCTGGAGGCGGCGGTAGCCTATGCCGGCTTTCCGCAGCAGTTTCTGGGGCGTTTCGCCGGGGCGCAGGCGCCGATTCTGGCGCTGTACGGCTCGCAGGACCGGCACATTCCCGCCCAGCATATCGCGGCCCTGCGCGCGGAGCTGGCCGCGCAGCCGCTGCCGCACCGCGTCATTGTGCTGGAGGGCGCGGGCCACGACATTTTCAGCGACGACACCGCCGCCGCCGCGCTGGGCCACGCCCGCGCCGCCTGGGCCGCCACGCTCGCTTTTCTGGACACGCTGCTTGACCGCCCGACGCGGTCAACGGGGCCGCTGTGAGCCGCGTCTGCGCGCTGTGGCGGCTGGGCGAGGTGGCTTACGCCGAGGCGCTGGCGCTGCAAACGCGGCTGGCGGCGGCGCGCGGGCGCGGCGAAACCGGCGACGCGCTGCTGCTGCTCTCGCACCCGCACACGTACACGCTTGGCTCTGCCGGGCGCAGCGAACACCTGCTGTGGGACGCGGCTGAGCGCCAGCGGCGGGGCGTGCAGGTCTGCCGCGCTGACCGGGGTGGCGACATCACCTATCACGGGCCAGGACAGCTTGTCGGCTACCCGATCATCGCGCTGGAAACCCGCGACCCGATCGCTTATGTGCGCGCGCTGGAGCGGGTTGTTATCGGCGCGCTGGCGGATTTCGGCATCGCCGGGCGGGCGCAGGCGGGCCTGACCGGTGTGTGGGTTGAGACGCCGGGCGGCGCGGCCAAAATCTGCGCGATCGGCGTGCGCGTCAGCGCGCGCGCGGTGACCAAACACGGTTTCGCGCTCAACATCAACACCGATATGGCGTATTTCAGCGGCATTATCCCCTGCGGCCTGCGCGACCGGGGCGTGACCAGCATGGCGGCGCTGCTGGGCGGGCCGCTGGACGCGGGCGCGGTTGAAGCGCGCGCCGCGGCGCGCTTCGGGCAGGTATTCGGCTTTGCTATGCAGGACCGCACCGGCACGGCTCTGCCGCTGGCCGCCGCCGGTTAGCTTACCGCGGCGTCGCCATAGACTTTTTCCTGCTGGTCGGGCCGGCGCTGGTACAGCCAGGTGAGATGGGCCAGCCGGTCGCGCGCCGGGCTGTCCAGGTCTTTGGGGATAAAGCGCCAGGTCCAGTTGCCCGACGGCCTGCCGGGGGTGTTCATGCGCCCCTCAGGGCCGACGCCCAGCACATCCTGCATGGGCGCGACGAACGTGTGCCCGACCGACATCATGCCCAGCCGGATGAGCGTCCAGTTCGGCTCTGTCACTTCGCCGCCGGTGTACTGGCTGATGAACGTGCGGATGCCTTCGTGCGCTTCCTGCTGCCACCAGCCGAGCGAGGTGTTGTTGTCGTGCGTGCCGCTGTAGACGACGCTGTTGGGGCTGTGGTTGTGCGGCAGAAAGGGGTTTTTCGGGTCGCTCCAGGCGAACTGCAGCACCTTCATGCCCGGCAGGTCGAAGCCTTCGCGCAGCGCCTCAACGTCCGGCGTGATCACGCCCAGGTCCTCAGCGATGATCGGCAGGACGCCGAGCGCGTCGCGGGCGGCCTGCAGGAAGTCAGCGCCGGGGCCGGGAATCCACTCGCCTTTGACGGCGGTTTCCTCGCTGGCGGGGATTTCCCAGTAGGCGGCAAAGCCGCGGAAATGGTCCACGCGGGCGACATCTACCGTGTTCAGGCAGGCGCGGATGCGGTCCAGCCACCAGGCATAGCCGTTCTCTTTCATCACTTCCCAGCGGTACAGCGGGTTGCCCCAGCGCTGGCCGGTGGGGCTGAAGTAATCAGGGGGCACGCCGGCGACGACTGTCGGCTGGCCTTTTTCGTCCAGGTAAAACTTGGCGGGGTTGGCCCACACATCGCTGCTGTCGTGCGCCACGAAGATCGGGATGTCGCCGATGAAGCGCACGCCCTTGCTGGCGGCGTAGGCTTTGAGTTCATGCCACTGCGTGTAAAACACCCACTGGCGGAAGCGGTGTTCCTCGATGCGGCGCGCGTGTGCCTGGCGCGCCGTGTTCAGCGCGGCGGGGTCGCGCAGCGCCTCGGCTGCCGGCCACTCTACCCAGGGCCGGCCCATATAGCTGTCCTTGAGGGCGACGAACAGCGCGTAATCCCCCAGCCAGTGATCGTTGGCGGCGCACCAGGCTTCAAAGTCGCCTTTGACGGCGGCGTCGCCGTCGGCGTCGAAGCGGTCGAAGGCGCGGCTGAGGACGGCGTTGTAATAGGGGATCACCCAGCCGTAATCCACCTGGCCGACCGGGAAATCGGGGACGTCGGCGGTGTCGTCAGCCGTGAGCCAGCCGCTGTGGACCAGCTTGTCCAGGCTGATCAGCAGCGGGTTGCCGGCGAACGCCGACAGCGTCTGATAAGGCGAGTCGCCATAGCTGGTGGGGCCGAGGGGAAGGATTTGCCAGACGCTCTGGCCGGCGGCTTCCAGCCAGTCCACAAAGCGATAGGCCCACTCGCCCAGGTCGCCGATGCCGCAGCGGCCCGGCAGCGAGGTGGGGTGCAGCAGCACGCCGGCGGCGCGCGGGAAGGAATGAACAATTTCGGTCATGGAAAGCGCCCTTTATCGCTGCGTTCAGATCACGAGTTCGCGCCAGCGCGCAATAACCGCTTCGATCATATCATCTTCGGTCATGTAGGTGGTGTCAATAACGTGAATGCCGGGCAGGCGGCGCGCCGCCCACTCGCGTTTGAGGTGGCCGATCGCCAGCGCGCGCTCGTCAGGGTTGTGATAGCGCGCGCCCAGCGCCAGGTGCTGGCGCTGAAGCACCGCGTCGAGCGCGGCCACCAGGCAGATCACGGGGCCGGTGGCGGCCAGCCGGTCATAATGGCCGCTGTGGAGCAGCGTCTGCCCGCCGATGCGGATCACGGTGTCGCGGTACAGCGCGGCCTCCAGCGCGATCTCGGTCTCCAGCGTCTTCAGGCGCGCCGCGCCGAAAACCGCGCGAATCTCGTCCAGCGCCTGGCCAGCGCGGTCCTCAACCAGCGTGTCGATGTTGATAAAGCGCCGGCCCAGGCGCGCCGCCACCAGCCGGCCCACCGGCGGCTGGTTGGGGCCGGTGTAGCCGGTGAGGATCAGGTTGCGGTCGGCGACGGGCAGGGCAGGCAGCGTCATGGGCGCCAGCCGGGGAACCACTGATCGAGAATGTCGGGCAGCTCGTGCAGGCTGTTGATCGCGTAGTCGGGGACGATCAGGCCGCTGACCAGCGACGGGGCCGGGTGAACAACGCGCAGAACGGCCTGCAGCCCGGCGGCCTGCGCCCCGGCGATGTCTGCCACCGGGTTGTCGCCCACAAAGACGGCCTCTGCGGGCTGGGCGTCGAGCAGGTGCAGCGCGTGCTCAAAGATGGCGGGGTGCGGCTTGAGGTAGCCCACGTCAGCGGCGGAAATGCGGCAGTCGGGGAAATGGGGCAGCAGGCCGAACTGCTCAATTTCGCGGTCGCGCAGCCACATCGGCTGGTAGGCGTTGGTGACGATGCCGGTGCGCACGCCGTGCTGGTGCAGCAGCGGCAGGATTTCGAGCGCGTCAGGGAACACGACCGCGCCGGGGGTCGTGCCCCAGGGGTAGGCCTCCAGCACGCGCCGCAGGTTGATGCGCCCGGCGGGCACGCCCAGGTCCGTCAGCGTTTCGGCCAGGACCGTGCCCAGGTTCGGGGCGCGCAGGCTGGCGCGCGCGTTCTCCCAGGCGGTGCGTGTGCGCACCATGAAGGTGTCGAGCAGGGCCTCAAAGTCGTCGAGCGGGTGCAGCTCGGCGCGGGTGTAATCGTACACGCTGCGCAGCAGCGTGCGCTCGCGCCGTTCCCAGTCGTGGTCGAAGCCGCTCCAGTCAATGAGCGTGTCGTCGAGGTCGAACAACACCGCTTTCAGCGCGGCTGTTCCGCGCGCGCTGGTCACGGCGCGACCGCTGCGCGCCAGGCCAGCAGCGTTTGTTCCAGCCCGGCGCGGTAATCGGGGTAGCGCGGCTGCCAGCCCAGCTCAGTTTTGGCGCGGTCGGCGGCGGCGCGCGCTGAGGACGCGAGGATGGCCTGGTGCGCCGGGTGCATAAACGCCTGGCGGCCCAGCGGCGGCAGCCACTGGCGGCGCGGCGCGGGCAGGCCGTGGCTGGCAGCCAGCGCGCCGGCGAAGGCCGCCACTGCGGCGGGGTGGTCGTCGGCGATATTGAAGATCGCGCCGGCGGGCTGCTGTTCAGCGGCCAGCACGACGGCCTGCGCCAGATCGTGCGCGTGCACCCAGCTCGCCAGGCGGTCGTCGTCGCCCAGGGGCAGGGCGTGCCCGGCGATCAGCGCGGTGTTCAGCGCGGCTGTCTGGACGTTTTCCGGCCCGTAAACGCTGCCCGCGCGCAGCACGCAGCCCGGCGCGGCCAGCGCGCGCTGCTCGGCCTGCAGCGCCGCCAGGAAGAACTCGTTTTCGGTGGCGGGCGCGGCGGTTTCGTCTACCAGGCCGCCGCCGGCGTCGCCGTAGAGGTAGGTGAAGCTGGTGTGAACCAGGAAGCGGGCCGCGCCGGCCTGCACCGCTTCGGCCAGCGCCGCCGTGCTGCTGACGAGCGCGCGCTGCTCGTGCGGCCAGTTAACGCCCTGGAGCGGCTGGCTGTTAGCGGCCTGCGGCGCCAGATGGACGACGACATCGGCGGCGATCATTTTCAGCGTGCTGACGACCTCGGCGGCGCGGAACGGGTCGTTGTAAACCGGCAGCCCACCAGCAGCGCGAATCAGGTGCGTGTCATCCAGGCTGGCGGCGGTGCCGGCCACCTGGTGACCCCTGGCAGCGAACTGCCGCATGACTTCGCGCCCCAGGCCCAGGGTCGCGCCGGTTACGTACACACTCAACGGAGTTTTTTCGCTCATAATGCCGCCTGCGTCTTATGCCTTTGCTGTGCGCGGGAAACAGGATGATTATGCCACTTTCCCGCCTGCCGATCAATGTCTGTGCCGCGCGCGGGCAGGTGGGGGAATTGAAAGAGGCCGTCCGCGCGGACGGCCTCGCTGGGCAGCGTGCGCCAGGCGCTCAGCCGTTAAGCAGGCGGGCTTTGGCGGCCTCAAATTCGGCGTCCGACAGCACGCCGGCCTGTTTAAGCTGGGCAAGCTGCTGAAGCTGCGCGATGAGGTCGGACTGGCCGCTGGCGGCGGGCGGGGCCTGAACAGCCGCCGCCTGCATATCGGCCTGCATCTGCTGCGCCTGCAGCGCTTCCAACTGGGCCTGCATCTGCGCGATATCGGCCTGGGCCTGCCCAGCAGCCTGCTGCTGGGCCTGCTTGTTGGCCGCTGAACGGTTCATAGCGTTAACGGTGGCGTTGGCCGTCCCGGCGATAACGGCGGTGCGGGCCACTGTTTCCACCAGGCCGGGGCTGCGCCGCGGCTGCACAACAATCGGTCGTCTGCTACGCATTGTTAGACTGCCTCCTTATCGGCATCGTCAGTGAGATTTCAGGCGTTGAGCTGGCTGGCGGCAACCAGCGTTTCGATCACAGCGTGCGGGATGCGCTCGTTGAGCACGACCTCACCTTTGGCGCTGCGGACCGCCTGGGCGAAACGGGCAGCCCAGACGTTCTCGAACAGCAGCAGCCCGGCGGTGTAGTTGTTGGGCAGCGCGGCGGCGATGCTCCGGGCGTCGTCGTCGGTCAGCAGGCCGGCCAGCTCATCGGGCAGCACGGCGTCGAAAACAGCGTACTCATCGTCATCCAGCTCGTTGATCTCCAGCACGGCGACGCTGCCGTCGGCGTCCTTGTGGATCACCAGCAGGTCGATAATGCTGATCGTGTTGGTTTGCACCAGCTCGATCAGCGCCGGCGTGATTTCGCCGGTGAAGTGGCTGCCGGGGAATTCGATGACGAGCAGTTCAACAGGTCCGAATGGCATACGATTTCTTGTCCTTACGTTAGGTCCAGAGCGAATATTTTACTGCAACAGCGCCTGCTGGCAGCGTTTTAGCGGCGGATCGCGCGCCGCCGCAGCAGCAGTATCTGATACTGCGCCAGGCCGCTGACCAGGGCCAGCGCCGCGACCATAATGATGGTGAGCGCCGATATAGGCAGCAGGCTGCCCCCTGGGCCGCCGGCCTCAGCGCCGAAGGATGCCGGGAACAGCAGCGCCAGCCCGTAGACGATGGCGTAGGCGCCGGCGGCGGCTGTCGCCAGGATGATGACCAGCTCGCCCAGGAAGCGGCCAAAGAAACCGCCAATGCCCAGGCCGGCGATAACCGCGACCGAAGAGAGCAGGCCGTCGCTGCTGAGGCCGAGGATCGAGGCGACCAGCAGCGCGATAACCAGCCCAAGGACCGCGCCAGCGATGTACAGGCTGAGCGAGAACAAGGCGTAGAGCAGGCCGCCGGCCAGACCGCCCAGCACCAGGCTGATCAGGATGCGCATAATATCCGGCTGCGAGGCGGCCAGGTTCATGCCGATTGAGAAGCCCAGCAGAAAGCCGATGGAGAGCAGCACAACACGAAACAGGGTATAGCCGTAAACGCTGAAGAAAACGCCGCAGATTAGGGCTACAATGCCCCACAGCAGAACTGAAAGGGCCATGATAAACCTCCACACGCGCTGGATACTGGTTGGTATTGTGCCTGTCTGCACCTTAAAGCGCAAGCGGCGATCTGATCAGGAAACGGCGTAGCCTGACATGACGATGATGGTGGCCAAAAACAACAGCCAGCCGATGGCCAGCAGGGCGATTACGAGCCACAGGCTTCGAAATTTCGTGCTGATGCCGGCGAAGAACAGCGTCGCGGCAAAAATGATCGTCAGCAGCGTGTAGTCGTCGCCCTGCTGGTTGGCGACGAGCGCCGCCGCGCTTTCCTCCTCCGCCAGCGCGTTGAGGCGGGCGGCTTCCTCGCGCGCGGCCAGCCTGTACTCTGGCATCTCGAACGGCGTGGCCGGCGCGTCGGGGTTGTGCAGCGGGTCTGTAGCCAGCCAGGCGTCAACGGCCACCCGCATTTCCGGGCGCAGGCGCGCGTACAGGAAATCGGCCAGGGCGGTGTTCTCGGCCGAAATTGCTTCGGCGTAATTCAGGAAAACGCCAACATCAATGGTGGTCTGGTTATTGGCCAGCATAAGCTGCTGCGTTTCCTGGGTGCGCGCGACGCCGGCTCTATTGAACAGGGTCGCCATATCGCCATTCCAGCGCGAGGATTGATAAGCGCTCCAGGCGGTCACCACTGTTGTGATGGACAACAGCACGGTGGCGATGATTTCCAGGCGGCGCCTGGTGGGCTGGGAGCGGCCCGCCTGGTGCGGCGTCGGGCGGGTTGGCGGGGGGGCTGACGGCGTTTGGGCTGCGTTCATTGATTGGGACTCCTGGCGTTCAGTGAGCTTAAGGCGCGGCGGCAGACCAGCGCTGCCACGGGAAAAGCATAGCGCAACTGTCCGGTTTGGGATAACATTACGTTTAGTTGTGCTGACTGGTATCGGCCTGGCCTGGCAAAAGGTTTCCTGCCCGCCAGTTGGCGGCTGCACCGGCTAGACGAACATTAATCTATTTGAGTGGAGGAGAGGGGAATAATGACCAGAGCAGTTAATTCAACAGCGCAGGGGGGCGGCTTGGGGCTGTCGCGCGCGGCCCTGATGGTCTGGGGCATCCTGCTGATGGTTGGCGGGTATTTCCTGCTGACACGGCCGGCTTCGACTACCCAGATTCTGATCGAGATCATGGCGATTCTCTGGCTGATCGGCGGGCTGTTTGATCTGATCGACTCGCTGACGCGGCGCGGTCAGTATTGGGTCTGGCGGTTAGTCGGCGCGATTGTCAGCATCGCCGCCGGCCTGTTCATCCTGGCTAACCCGGTGCTGGGCATGATCATAACCATTCAGATCGCTTTTCTGTTTATCGCTATCTCGGCGCTGCTGGACGGCATAATCGGGATATTTGTCGGGTTCAGGTCCGGCGGCGGCATACACTGGGGCGCGATCGTCCTGGGCGTGGCGCAGGTGATTATCGGCGTCTGGCTGCTGCTGAACCCGGTGGAGGCCATGCTGGCGCTGGTGCCGGCCTTCGGTCTGCTGCTGGTTGTCGCTGGCATCCTGGTGGTTATCGCCGCCTTCCGCTACGCCAACTAGGCCCGCTGTCGCGGCCTGAACGCGCCGCTGACGCAGGCGGCCCCCTTCACAAACGCTGTGAAGGGGGCCGCTTTTAGATTGGCGCGTGTGTGCGCTACTTTTTAGCGCTGTCCAGCTTGCGCTTGGCGTTGTACTTGTGAAGCCCCTTCCAGTCGCCAGCCGCGGCCATGCCGGCCTGGCGCGGCCAGGTAGGCATGCTGGCCGGGATGACTATCCGGGCGGCGCTGAGAGTTTCGCGAAGCTGCGCTTCGCTGGTGCGGTGCAGCTCATCGAAGGTTTTGATGCCGGCGGCGGCCAGCGTCTGGCTGATCTTCGGGCCGATGCCGTCAATCACCGTCAGGTCGTCCGCCGGCGCGGCGGCCTCAGCAGGCGCGGCGGCAGCCACCGGCGCGAGGTCAATTTCGGTGGGTTCGGTGTCGGCCTCAGTGGCTTCGGCGGTGTAAACGTCCAGCGTGTCGCTCACTTCTTCGCCCTCTGCCGCGTAAGCGCTGGCCAGGGCGGTGGCTGCCGCTTCGGGCAGCGCGCCGTATGCCAGGCTGGCGTCGAAAGCGCGCAGCGTAGCGAGCATCTCGTCGCTCAGCACGCCGTTGTAGACGATGAACAGGTCAGTCTGGCCCGGCTCCAGCTTCTCGCTGACTTCCTTCATGAAATTGTTGTTGACGCCGGAGTCGCGCAGGCGGGTGTACAGGCCGGACACCGCCGCGCCCACCACACCGCCAACGGCTGCGCCCAGCGGCCCGGCGACAAACGTGCCAGCGATCAGGCCGATCGTGCCGCCGCCCAGCGCGCCGCGCCCCGCGCCCAGGTCATTGAACTGTTCCAGCTTAACGCGCCCCCGGCTGACTTTTGTGGCGAAGGCGGCTTCGGTGATCCTGATGTTGTCGTCTGCGCTGTCAAGCTCGTCCAGGCGCCGCAGCAGCTCGCGCGCCTTGTCTTTGCTATCGAGGGTAAAGACTACCAGGGTGCTTTCATTTGTCATTGTTTCCTCCACACAACACGATCCGAATAGATTAGCTAGCCTGCTGCCGTGAGCAGTTTAACGGGCTGCGTCAAGCCGCTGACGTTGTATCAGCCACAGCGCGGCGCTGGCGGGCGCGCCA
This sequence comes from Anaerolineae bacterium, assembly GCA_048499435.1. Taxonomy (GTDB): domain Bacteria; phylum Chloroflexota; class Anaerolineae; order Aggregatilineales; family Phototrophicaceae; genus DAOTWC01. The sequence continues at coordinate 290,731 of JASNZW010000001.1, read as the reverse complement.
GACGACAAACAGCGCCGCCAGCAGCAGCGCTGCCCCTGCCGTTACCAGAATTATACCCTGTGATTGCAGCGGGTCGCTGGTTTGCTGCTGCGTCGCCAGCGCGATGGCCTGCGCGGCATCTGCCCACAGGGCCGCGATGGACGGCGGCAGCGCGCTGGCCGCTGTGGCCTGCGGCACAGTAACCGTGACCGGCTGGCGCAGCAGCAGCAGGCCGCTGAGCAGCAGCACGGCCCCGGCCCACAGGCCCAGTGCCCTGATTGTGCGCAGCAGGTGCAGGGTGACGAAGGCCGTCAGCAGCAGCAGCAGCCCGGAGACAAGCGCGAGCGTGCGCCCCAGCGCAGCGCCCTGCTGGGCCAGTTGGCTGGTGGCGCTCGCCAGCGGCCCGGTGATCCACGCGGGCGCCGCGTCTGCGCCAGCCGTGCCGCCGGCGTCCGCCAGGGCTGGCGGCTCCACTGTTGGCGTGGGCGGGGCGGCGGTGGGAACGGGCGTCGCGCTGGCGGCGGGGGCTGGCGCAGGCGCGGCGAAGGAACGCAGATTGTCCAGGTTTTGCCGCGCCTGCTCGACTTCATGGGTGGCGCGGTCGCTGACAGCCCGCAGCTCGTCGCGCATCTGGGCCGCCGCCGCCTCAACTGGCGCGCGCGCGTCAGCGGGCAGCCAGTAGACCAGGGTGAACGAACTCATCGCCAGTTGGACGCCCGGCCACGCCAGGCTGATGCGGCCAACGGGCGTGTTTACGCCGAGGTTGCTGAGATCAATGCCGGCGATGTGGTCGGCGAGCCTGCTGGTGAGGTTGTCGGCGGTGTGCGCGAGCGCGACCACGATAACGTCGCGCATGATGTCGCCCAGGCCGGTATCGGCGGGCGGCGCGCACACGAAATCAACCGCGGCCAGGGCGCTGAGGCCGTCGCGGCGCACATCGCGCAGCAGGCGCAGCCGGCTGACCTCTGACTGCGTGCAGGCGCGCGCCGTTTCCAGAACGAGATCGGCCAGCCGCGCGGCGCGATCGCCGGTGAGCTGGCGGCGAATCAGCGCGATGCGATCCCACGCCGAGGTTTCCGCCTGGTCGCCGCCGGCCCCTGTGACAGCGCTGACGATGGCGCTGGCGATCTGCTGCTGCACCCACTCGCGCGGGACGATCTGCTGGGCAAGCTGGCGCGGGTCAGCCTGGCGCAGCGCGGCGACCAGCGGCGCGATGCTCACCGTGGTGGTGTTGATTACGACCGTGTCCGGCAGGGAATCGAGCGCCGCCGTTAAAATGGCGGGCGCGATCTGCTGGTAGAAACCTTCCCCGTGCAGGATGGTCACTGCTGCCTGGGGGATGCTGAAAACCCCGCTGATCAGGGTGCTGCCGGCGAACAGCAGCAAAGTTAACACAAGAGCAGCGGGAATGAACACCGCTGCCAGAATGCGTCCGCTGACGCGCAGGGCCGGTTCGAGCGCCATACGGTGATTGTCAGGTCGGTTCTGTCGGGTCGGCGGCCGGGCGCTCAGCGGGTCTCAAGCGCGTATCCCCCGGTCAGCCGGCGGGCAAACAGGGCCGTCTGGATGAAGTAACCCACCAGCCCCATCACCATCCAGATGATGACAGCGACGATGCTGTTGCTGGTGTCGGTCAGGAAGCTGAGGAAATTGGGCAGCAGCAGGCCCAGGCCGTAGAGGACCGCGCCGGCGCCGCTGAAGGCGGTCACGAGCATGACGAGGCGGTCTTTCAGCAGCGCGGCCAGCACCGCGCCCACTACCGCGCCGATGATGAGGAAGGTCCACATAATGACGCCGCCCTGGTTGGCGTTGAGCGCCACCGCCAGCATCACGCCCACCGCCGCGCCCAGCGTGACCCCGTAAAGCACGACCAGGAAGCTCCACAGGAAGTAGGCGAGCATGGCCAGGACGATGGCGACGGCCAGGCCGAGCAGCAGCGCCAGGAACCATTGTTCGGGCGAGACGAGCGTTGAGCCGATAACGTAGCCGTAGAACCCGCCGATAAACGGCAGCGCCAGCCGCCAGACGCCATAACCGAAGACGCAGCCTACCGCGCCCACGATGATGGCGATCAGAGCGACGATCAGTGTTTCAATTACACCCATTTTCTCCTCCTTATACGCTTAAAGCGCCCGCGAACACCGCGAGCTGTTCGCGACAGTTACTTGCGATCTTTGAGCACGCTCTCAAGCTGCTCGTCCAGGGTTGATGACAGCGACGTGTGGTAAACCGTCCCTTTGTAGGGCTTGAGGGCCGCCAGCGCGGCGTTGGGGTCGGCACGGCGGATGAACAGGAACAGGGCGGAGCTGTTCGGGTGCAGCTTTTCCTTCACCTGCTCGATGAACTGCTTGTCCACACCGCGATCGAGCGACTTGCCGACCAGCGCGCCGCCGGCGGCGCCCAGCGCCAGCCCGCCCAGCGGGAAGAAGATGAAGCCGACCAGCAGCCCCAGCATGCTGCCCACCAGCGCGCCCTGGACGACCGGCGCGTCCGCTTCGTTGCGGACGGTGATGCTGCCCTCGGCGTCCTTGACGATCACGGCGGCGTCATCCAGTGTTATGCGGCCTTCGCGCTCCAGCTCTTTGATGCTCTGGCGCGCCTGGACACCTTCTTCAGCCGTGTCGAACACGATCACTACAACGCTGCTCATGCTTCTACCTCTTTCGCTCAACAGTGTGCCGGAAAACCAGACCGGACAAAAAATCACAGAGCCGCTGCAGAACAGCCAGCGGTGACAGCTAAAAGCGCGCGCCAGCTCAGCGGCTGCGCATGCGCGTCAGCGCCAGCAGACGCAGGACAGACACGTACATCCAGATGATCGAGAGCATCAGGCCGAAAGCGCCGTACCATTCGAGAAACTTGGGGGCTTTCGCCGCCGCCGAACGCTGGATGAAGGCGAAATCCAGCGGCAGGTTGAGCGCCGCCAGCACGACGATAAACAGCGCGATGCCAATGCCCAACGGGGTAGGCGCGTGGAAAAAGGCGAAATTGACACCGAACAGCGACAGCAGCCAGGCGACGGCGTAGAGCAGCAGCAGGCCGGCCATCGCGCCGACGATGCCCATCGCAAAGCCCGCTGTCACTTTGATGATGCCCAGCGTGTACAGCAGCAGCATGGCGAAGAAGATGCAAACGGTGAGCAGCACCGCCTGTAAAACGATGCCTTCAAATTCCAGGTTGTAGAAGGCGGAGACGATCCCCAGCATCGTGCCCTGCAGCAGCGCGTACAGCACGGCGGCGATGGCGGCGGCCCGCGGCGCGACAGCCCCGATCAGCGCCACGATGAACGCCAGCAGCATCACGCCCCACGTCCAGCTTGGGGCCAGCGCCAACTGCTGCCCGGCGACCTCGATAACGCGGACCTGCGACCAGCCGAAAACGCTGGCGATCACGAGCAGCACCATCAGGAAGATGGTTTTTAGGTACGCGCCGCGCGCGGTCATCACCGCGCCAGCGCCAGCGCCAGCCTGCGCGCGCTGGAACGCCTGCTCATTCAAAACGGGGTTGGAGGTTGTGTTGGTGGCGGGTTGTGTGGCTGCCGTCATAGAGGGTTCCTTTCCGCTGCCTGCTGGCCGCGCGACGCAGCAAAATTCTGTAACAGATATTACATCGTTTTGGTGGATAGGCAAAAAGATAGTATTCTCTTGCCTGCGACCAGACGCAGAGGTCAGGAGGTTGGCGGGTGGGACCGGTTAAGCGCCTTCCGTTCGGCGTTATTGTGATTATCGTTTTGCAGATCGCCTCGCTGCTGGTTTTTGGCAGCGTGCCGGCGCTGACGCTGCTGACCGCCCCGGCGGAGAGCGACCGCCTGTATTATCTGGTCAGGTTTGCGCTCAGCCTGCTGGGCGTGCCGGCTGTTTTCGGCCTGCTGCGCCGGCGGCGCTGGGCGTGGGCGCTGGTCATGATCCAGATGGGCGCGGTGATGGCGCTCGACCTGACGGCCTACTTCGCCGGCGAGCCGCGTTACCGCTCGATGCTTATGAGCGTGATCATCGTTTTTTACCTGAACCAGTCTGAGGTGCAGGACACCTTCGGGCGCCGCCCGGCGATCGACGCGCTCTATGAATGAGCTAACGCTGCTGCGCCAGTATGAGCCGGTGGTCTGTTTTACGCAGGGCGAGCTGTTCTATCCCTGGGATGTGGACGCTTACCTGGCGCAGTGCACCCTGTGGGCGCGCGACAGACAGGGGCAGGCCGTCCAGCTGTGTGACGTGGGGCAGCTCACACCCGACACGCTGGCCAGCCGCGCGCCGGGCGCGCCGGACCAGACGCTTTATCTGCAATTTGTGCAGGAACCGCTGGACCAGCGCGCCTACCAGCGCTGGCGCGCGCGCCCGGACCAGCCTGTGTTTTACGCGCCGGGGCGGCTGGCGCGGGTAGGGCTGGGGGCGCGCTTTCTGGGCGCGCTGACGGACCTGTCGCTGCTGGCGCGTGGGCGCGTTCCGGGCGGCACGACCGCCGCCGCCGAGCAGCAGTACCGCCGGGCACAGCAGGCCAGCCCACAGTACGTTTATTACGGCCGGGTGCTGCGCGAGGGCGGCTATCTGGTTCTGCATTACCTGTATTTTTACCCGATGAACAACTGGCGTTCAACTTTTTACGGCGTCAACGACCACGAGGCAGACTGGGAACAGGTCTTTGTGTACCTGTCGGACGAGGACACGCCTGAGCCGCTGTGGGTGGCCTACGCGGCGCACGACTACAGCGGCGATGACCTGCGGCGGCGCTGGGATGACCCGTACCTGGACAAGCACGATGGCACGCACCCAGTCGTCTACGCCGGGGCCGGGTCACACGCCAGCTATTTCGAGCGCGGCGAGTACCTGATGAACGTGCAGCCGGCGTTTTTGCTGCCGCTGAAGCGGCTGCTGCACGCGGCGCGCATCTTCTGGGTGGAGCGCCTGCGGCAGGGCAACGCGGAGAGGCTGGCGCAGCAGCTTGAGCTGGCGCTGGGCGTGCCATTTGTGGACTACGCGCGCGGCGATGGGCTGCGCGTGGGGCCGGGGCAGCCGGCGGCCTGGACGCCCGTTCTGCTCCAGCCGGGCGCGGCCTGGGTCGAGGGTTATCGTGGGCTGTGGGGCCTTGACACGCGCGACCCCGTCGGCGGTGAGCGCGCCCCCGCCGGGCCGAAATATAACCGCGATGGCACGGTGCGCCAGGCATGGTATGACCCGCTGGGCTGGGCTGGGCTGGATAAGGTGCTGCCGCCGGCGGCGGCGGAGCAGTCTCTGCTGGCGCACATCAGCGACCTGGAGCAGCAGATCGCGGCCGCTGCGGGGGAAATCGGCCAGCAGCGCGAGGCGCTGCGCCTGCGCGAGCTGGAGGTGCGCGCGCTGCAGCAGAGCGGCCAGGCTGACCGGCTGTACAAAGCGTCGCGCGCTGACGTGGCCGGGCAGGAAGCGGCGCTGAGCGCCCTGCACACGCGCAAATCGCAGCTTGAGGAAACGCTGACGGCCTGCCGCGACCAGCTTGACAGGGTGCGGCAGCGCCAGTGGGGGGACCCGCAGGCGCATCTTCAGCACCAGCATCGCCCTGAAACCATGTCGGCCAGCCAGCGCCGCATTGTCGAGCTGTGGGCGGCGCTCAGCGCCGGGCTGCTGCTGCTGGTGTTCGCTGTTTCGCTGGTCCTGTTTCCCGATAACTGGCTGGACCGCATTGTCATCACGGTCAGCCTGTTCGCCGTGATCGAGTCCATTCTGCGGGGGCGCGTGGTCAACCTGCTGCTGTCGGTGACGGTGGTTCTGGGCGTGGTCACGGCGGCGATTCTGGCCATCGAATTCGTGAACTGGCTGCTGCTGGCTGTGTTTGTGATTTTCGGCGGGCTGCTTATGCTGGACAACCTGCGCGAGCTGCGCCGGAAGCGGCATTAGGCGCGGCCCGCCAACCGCGAAGGGATTTCGTTTCCGCATGCCTGACGACGTTGTACGCTATCTGCAGGATTCGCTTAACGACCTGTTCGTCTCCGCCCCGTACACCATCACGTACACGGCGTTCCAGTTTACGCTGCAATGGGCAGCTATCGCGCTGTCCGCGCTGTACGGCATGTACGCGGCGCGCAGCCGGGGCATGGATTTTTTCGGGTCAATGGTGATCGCCTTCGTGAGCTGCACCGGCGGCGGCACGCTGCGCGACCTGCTGCTGGGGCGCATCCCGGTGTTCTGGCTGTACACGCCGGCCTACGCTATCACGATCATGGTGGTGAGCCTGCTGGGCTACGTGGTGCAGCGCGGCCTCATCGTCAACCGGGTGTTTGGCCGCTGGCTGGCCCGGCCAGTGGAGCGTATCGCCAGGGAGGACACGCCGCTGCTGACCGCGATTGACGCGCTGGCGCTGGGCCTGTGGGCTTACCTGGGGACATCCTTCGCGCTGCAGGCGGGCATTAACCACATCGTAGCGCCCCTGATGGGCGTGATGACGGCTTCGTTTGGCAGCGTCCTGCGCGACGTGCTGTTCGCGCGCGTGCCTGAGGAATTCATGCCTGGCCACATCTACGCGATGGCCGCGATTGTCGGCGCGATCGTTTATTCCGCCGCCGTGTGGTTTGGCCTGGACGAGGAAATAAGCTCGCTGCTGTGTATCGGCACGGCCTTCGGGCTGCGGATAGCCAGCCTGCGCTTCAACCTGACAACCGGCTGAGGCCAGCGAAACGGGCCAGCGGCGGTGAAACTGGCCGCCGCCGGCCCGGATAAGCTGCCCGCGCCGCGCCTGTTTTACGCCGCCGCGGCCTCTTCGTCTTTAGTATCAGCCGGCAGCCCGCGCGACGGGACCACCGCCAGCAGCGCCACGCCGGCCAAAAGCAGGAAGGCGCCCTTGAGCGCGCTCAGGCGCGCCTCTTCGTTGATGCGCACGCCTTCCGCTATCTGCTCTGGCGTCGCAGTAGTGCCGCTGCTCAACACCTCTTGCAGGTGGTCGTTGCTCACAAAGTCAACGTTGTTAAAGTTGATCTGCCGCTGTAGCGCGCGCGGAAAATCCAGGTTGCCCGCCAGGCTGTTGTTGATGAACAGGCTCAGCAGCGTCACGGCGGCCACGCTGGCGATCGCCGTGCCGATAGCGGTGGACAGGTTGTTCATCACGCCGCGCAGCGCGCCGACATCGCCCGCCAGCTCTTTGGGCGAGGCCGCTACCAGCACGTTGAACACCAGCGTAATTAGCGCGCCCTCACCGATGCCCAGGGTGACCAACGCCAGGATAATCACCGGCGTGCCCCACTCATTCTGGATGGTGAACGCCAGCAGCACCAGCGCCGCCGCTACGACCAGGAACCCGATTGTACTGATCCAGCGCGGCGACAGCCGTTTGTACAGGCGGACGCTGAGCGCGGCGGCGGCGAAGATCGCGATGGTGTATGGCACGAGCGCCACCGCCGTCTGGAAGCTGGTTCGCCCCTGGACGATCTGGATGTAGAGCGGGATCAGGAAGTTAACCGCCGGCCCCAGCCCGCTGATGATGAGCAGCGCGAACGTGGTTGCCCGTTCTTCGCGCGTGTCCAGGATTTCGAGCGCGAACAGCGGCGTTTTGCTGTCGGCCACGCGCTTCTGCGACCAGGCGAAGAACGCCTGCGCCAGCACCAGGCCGAGGATAACCATGAACGGCGCGGGCGACAGGCCGAGCACCGTGAACGGCGCGCCGGGCCGGGCCAGCACCAGCCCCCAGGCGTTGAGGTTGTTGAAGCCGAGGCTGATCATGATAACGGAAAGGGCGATCAGCACCGCGCCGACGATGTCAATTTTGATGTTGGGCTGGCGCGGGATCGGCTTAAGCCGGAAGCTGAGGAAAAAGACGATGGCCGATATAACCGTCAGCGCGCCAAACGAATAGCGCCAGCTCAGGTTGGTCGCCAGGAAGCCGGCGATGAAAAAGGCTGCCGCGCCGGCCATCGCCGGCGTGCCGGCCAGGATGCCCAGCGCCTGCGCTTTTTTAGCGCCGGAGTAGTTGGCGGCGATCAGCACGACCAGCGTTGGGACCAGCGCCGCCGCCGCCAGGCCGGCGATGGCCTGGGCGTTGTTCATCATGTCTTCGTCGGTGCTGAGCGCCATAAGCGCCATCGCCACGCCGTGCACCAGCGCCGAGACCTGAAACACAAGGCGCTCGCCGAACAGCTTGCCGATCTTCGCGCCGAGCATGACGAAACCGGCGACAAACAGCGAATACACGATCAGCGCGGTGGCGATGCTGGTGGATGATACTTCCAGGTCCTCAACAATCGGGCCGATCGAAACCGGCAGCGCGTTGACGTTGAAGGCCATCTGTATCTGCGCCAGCATGATGATCGCCAGCGGCACCCATGACACGGTGCCCAACGCGCTGCTGGTAACTGGTGATTCAGATCGTTTAGTCATACGTTTGTTGTCCGTTGTCTCCGTTGATTACGGATCAGGCGGCCGCCGAGCAAGCCAGCCAGCCGCCTGATCCCTCTTCGCGTTTGCTGCGCGCCGCCTGCGTGCAGGCTTACGGCACGCTTACAGGATAACCCGGCCCCAGCGGAATACCCAGCACGAACCAGGCGATGAAGAACAGAATCCAGGCGATGGCGATCACCAGCGAGTAGGGCAGCATGAGCGCGATGACCGACCCCAGCCCGGCGTCCTTCTGGTAGCGCTGAACGACCGTCACGACAAACGGCAGATACACCATCAGCGGCGTGATGACGTTGAACGGCGAGTCGCCAATGCGGTACGCGGCCAGCACGGTCTGCGGCGCGACGCCCAGGCGCATGAAGATGGGGATGAACACCGGCGCGAAGATGGCCCATTTGGGCACAACGCCGGGGATGATGAGGTTGAGCAGAATGATCACCACCGTCATGCCGATGAGCAGCGGCAGCGCGCCCACGTTGGACTGTTCCAGGATGCCGGCCATCGAGACCGCCAGCACCGTCGGCATGTTGGTGTAGTTGAAGAAGGCGATGAACTGGCTGATGGCCAGCAGCATGAGGATGAGTCCCGCCAGGCCGGAGAAGGTCTTGGTGATAGCGGCGATGACCTCATTGGCGGTTTTCATCGTGCCGGCCCCCCGACCATAGGCGACGCCCATGATGAGGAAGGCGAGGGTGATGATGAACAGCAGGCTGTCCATCAGCGGCGAGTTGCCGTCAACGTAGCCATCGGGGCGGGCCAGCGGCGCGCCCTGCGGGATGGACAGCAGCGCGATCAGCGCGGCAAAGCCCAGGAAGGCAAATGTGGCAAAGCGCAGGCCGCGATTTTCCTCGGCGCTCAGGCTGCCGTCGTCGGCATGGTCGTCAACGGTTTCCGGCAGGTATTTGCCGAGGCGCGGCTCAACAATGCGCTCCGTGATGATCGTCGCCACCAGCGCGATGACAACGGACGACGCGGCGGAGAAGAAGAAGTTGGCCGCCAGCGTGATCGGCTGGCCGCCCGCCAGCGCAATCGCCTCGTTGGTGATTTCCGTGAGCATGCTGTCAATGGGGGTGAAGATGACGTTGACGGCGAACACCGCGCTCACACCGGCGAAGGCCGCGCCCACGCCGGCGACCGGGTGGCGGCCCAGCGTCAGGAAGGCGGCAGCGCCCAGTGGAATGAGGATCAGGTAGCCGGCGTCGGTGGCGATGCTGGAGAGCACGCCGACGAACACAATGATGAACGTGATCCAGCGGCGCGGGGCCACCTGCACCAGCTTGCGGATCAGCGCCGACATCATACCGGCCTGTTCGGCCACGCCAGCGCCCATCATGGCGATGAACGTCACAGCGACCACGCCGAAGCCCTGGAAGTTGCGCACGAACGAGGTGAACAGGAAGCGGATGCCTTCGGTCGTCAGCAGGCTCTCGATGGCGATCGTCCGTTCCTGAATTTCATAGTCCTCTTCGTAGAGGTGTTCTGGCGTGACAACGCCTGGCTGAGTGGTGTCGGCGTAGAACTCGCCCTCAGCGGCGACCGGCACCGGCACAGCGATCTGTTCGGTAACGCTGACGCCCGCCAGATACAGGATGTGGGACAGCACGATGATAATGATAATCAGGTATAGAAACATCAACACGGGGTGAGGAACTTTGTTGCCTATTTTTTCGATACCGTCAAGCAGACGCTGCATGTTTGTTTCCTCTTTTCTGGCTGCTGCCCCTGGTGTTTGCGATCACGACAAGCTTTCCGCACAGTGAACGGATACTATACCCCAGTGCTTATGATTACAATAATGCTGCTTCCCTCTCCGCGCGGAGAGGGAAGCAGGCCGGGATGTGCGCGCTAGGCGTAGTGGCGCAGGAACTCGGTCAGCAGGCGCACGCCGACGCCGGTCCCCCCCTGCGACTCATACGATTTGGCCGGGCTGGCCGCCCAGGCTGTGGCGGCGATGTCCAGGTGCGCGAACGGGTAGTCGCCCACGAAGGCGGCCAGGAAGGTCCCGGCGGTGATCGAGCCGGCTGGCCGGCCGCCGATGTTCTTCAGATCAGCGATTTCGCTCTTGACCATCTCGTGATACTCGTCCCACATCGGGAACTGCCACACGCGCTCGCTGCTGGCCTCGCCCGCGCGGCTGAGTTTGTCAGCCAGCGCCTGGTCGGTGGCGAACAGGCCGGTCGCGTGCGACCCCAGCGCAATGACGATCGCGCCGGTCAGCGTGGACAGCTCAACGATGGCGGCAGGGTTGTAGCGCTGCGCGTAGAACAGCGCGTCCGCCAGGATGATGCGGCCTTCGGCGTCGGTGTTGAGCACTTCGATTGTTTTGCCGCTCAGCGTCCTGATGATGTCGCCAGGGCGGTAAGCGGTGCCGCTGGGCATGTTCTCGGCAGAGGACACCAGGCCGACCACGTGCAGCGGCAGTTTCAGCTCAGCGACAACCTGCATCGCGCCGAACACGGCGGCGGCGCCGCCCATGTCCGACTTCATGGTGTCCATCGCCTCGGCTGGCTTGAGTGACAGGCCGCCGGAGTCGAACGTCAGACCCTTGCCGACCAGGCAGATCGTCGGCTTGCCGCCGCCCGCTGTGCCGTACTCCATAACGATAAAGCGCGGCTCGTTGGCCGAACCCTGGCCGACGGCCAGGATGCCACCGAAGCCCTGTTCCATGAGCTGCGCTTTGTCCAGCACGGTGACTTTGAGGCCCGCGCGCTGGCCCAGCGCCAGGGCTTCTTCGCCCATGTGGGCCGGGGTCAGGGCGTAACCGGGGCTGTTGACCAGGTCGCGGGCGAACACGACGCCGCGCGCGATGATCTGGCCGGCGGCCACGCCCGCGCGCAGCGCCTGCTCGTCGGCGCTGGCGGTAAAGAGGTCCGCGCGCTCGACGGCGAAGGTCTGCGCGGTTGTCAGGCCGGTGCGGTAGTGCCAGTAGCGGTAGGCGCCCAGCTCAAGCCCTTCGGTCAGCGCCTGCGCGACGACCGCCGGCGGCAGCGGGGTATCAATGTTAGCGCCCACTGTGATGGCGGCCACCTGAAGCGTGCGCGCCTGCTGCACAGCGGCAGCCCCCGCCTGGCGGATGCTGTCGGCGCTGGCGGCCTCGCGCTTGCCCAGGCCCACCAGCAGCAACCGGCGCGGGGCGACCGCGCCGCGCGGGTAGAGCAGCAGCGTTTGTTTGGCCTTGCCAGTAAAGTCAGCCGGTTCGAGCAGGCCAGCGACCTCCGCTGGCAGCGGGGCGTCCTCGAAAACGCCCAGCACGCACAGGTCAGACGGTGTTTGCAGGATGCTGCCGGTTTTGATTGTGATTTCCATCAGTTCGCTCCTTGGGATAGTTTTCGTGTGCGTGTTTCAGGCTTTTGCTGGTTTGCCGCTCCGCTTGCCCTCTTCTGGGTAGCCGACGGGCAGGTCGCCAGGCTGGAAGCGCGGCATCCGGCCTGCCGGGATAATCGCCAGCAGCGCCAGCCCCGCCAGCAGCAGCAGCGTGGTCCTCAGTGACCGCAGGCGGGCCTCAGCGAAGATGTCAACCGCTTTGTCGGTTTCATCCGGCGTGGCCGTTGTCGCGCTGAGGGCCTGCTTCAACTGATCGTTGGTGATGAAGTTAACGTTGTCGAAGTTGATCTCTTCAATCAGCGCGGGTGTGATCACCGGGCTGGCTTTCGCATCCTGCAGGCTGATCGTGCCCAGCAGGGCCACGGCGATTGTCGTGGCGACGGCGATGCCAGCGCTGCCCGACACGTTGTGCGTCAGCCCGCGCCACGCGCCCACATCGCCCGCCAGCGCCTTGGGCGACGCGCTCAGCAGCGTGTTGAACACCAGCGCCACGATGCAGCCCTGCGCCAGGCCAAGCGTGACCAGGCCGACGACGACCGCGAGCTGGCTCCAGTCGTTGCGGATGGCGAACGCCAGCAGCACCAGCGCGGCGGCCACCACCACGAACGCCACGCGCGCGATCTGGCTGGGCGAGAAGCGGTCGTACAGGCGCACGACGAGCGTGTTGGCGATGAAGATGGACAGCGTGTAGGGGATGATCGAGAGCGATGTTTGAATCCCGGTCATGCCCTGGACGACCTGCATGTACAGCGGCAGCAGGAAGCTGGTGGCGGTGCCGACGAACAGCATCGTCGCCATGCACCACACGGTGGCGCGTTCTTCTGGCGTGTCGAGCACCTTCAGCGAGAACAGCACCGGCTTGTCTTCGGCCATGCGCTTGCGCGTCCAGGCGAAGAACGCCTGCACGAACACCGCCGCCAGGATCAGCAGAACCGGCACGGGGGACAGGCCCAGAATGTCGAACGGCGCGTTCGGCGTCGCCCAGAGGACGCCCCAGGAATTGAGGCCGCTGAAGCCAAAGCTGATGAGCAGCACCGCGATGGATGACAGCACCGCGCCGCGCCCGTCAATCACCAGGTCGCGCTGCGGCGCGATCGGTTTCAGCCGCCAGCTCAGCAGGAAGTTCACCGCGCCGATACAGGCGAGCAGCGCGAACGACCAGCGCCAGCCAACATTGGTGGCGAGATAGCCGGCGAGCAGCAGCGAGATAACCTGCGCCAGCGGAATAGCGGACGCCAGGAAGCCGATGGCCTGCGCCTGCTGTCTGCCCTTATAGTTGGCCGCGATCATCACGGTGAGCGCGGGGGCGGACAGCGCCACTGACGCGCCAGAGAGCGCCTGCGCCACGAATAACTGTGTGCCGCTGGTGGCCAGCGCGATGATGGCCGCGGCGACGGCGGGGACGATAATGCCGATCTGAAACGCGCGCCGGACGCCGATCTTGGCGCCCAGCTTAGCGCCCACCAGAATGAACGATGCCATCGCGAACGTGCCGGTGGTCAGCGCTGTGCCGACCGCCGTCGCCGGGATGCCTAAATCCTGTGTAATGCCGTTGATCGAGACGTTAAAGGCATTAAAGGATATTTGTATCTGTACCATCATGATGATGATCAGCGGCAGCCACGAAGCTGCTGGCAGGTCGCCGGCGTCGGAGGCGGTCGGTTTTTTAGTCATTTGTCCTTTTCCCTAGAGCCATAGTTGGGCAAGTTCGATACACATCTCGGTGGCGCGCACCATATCCTGCACGCTGACCCACTCCAGCGGGCCGTGAATATGCTGCATGCCGGTGAACAGGTTCGGCGTTGGCACGCCCATCTCAGTCAGGCGCGAGCCGTCGGTGCCGCCGCGCGTGGGGGTGGAGAAATGCTGGATGCCGAGCTGGTCGCACGCCTGGCGCGCCAGCTCAACCGGACGCATGTCATTTTCCAGCCAGTAGCGCATGTTGCGATACTGCGACGTGATCGTGCAGGTGATGTGCGCGCGCGGCTCGGTTGCCTGCACGGCGGCGCAGACTTTCGTGAGCAGCTCGGCCTGGTCGCGCAGGCCCTCTTCCTCGAAGTCACGCAGGATGAACTGCAGTTCGGCGGCGGCAGCGGAGCCGCCCATCTGGTAAAGGTGGATGAACCCCTGGCGGCCGTCGGTGGTTTCCGGCGTCAGCGTCGCGTGCGGCAGCGTGCTGACAATTTTGGCCGCCAGGTGCAGCGCGTTGACCAGCTTGTCCTTGGCGTTGCCAGGGTGGATCGAAACGCCCTGCACGTGCACCACGGCCCTGTCCGCTGAGAAGGTCTCGTAGACGATCTCGCCCAGGTCGGCGCCGTCGAGCGTGTAGGCAACCTGGACGTTCAGGTCGGCGGGCAGGTTGGGATGCACGCCGCGGCCAATTTCCTCGTCGGGCGTGAAGCAGATACGCAGCGGGCCGTGCGGGATGGACGGGTTTTGCAGCAGGTGGCGCGCCATCGTCATGATGATGGCGACGCCCGCTTTATCATCCGCGCCCAGCAGCGTCAGGCCGCTGGCGGTGATGATGTCGTCGCCGATCTTCTGGCCGAGATAGGGCGATTCGGCGGGCGACAGCGTTAGCTGCGGATCGTCGGGGAAGGTGATCGTGCCGCCGTCGTAGCTGCGGTGGACGATTGGCTTAACGTCGGTGGCGTTAAAGGCGGGCGCGGTGTCTACATGCGCCAGAAAGCCCACTGCCGGGGCATTGGCTGTCACGGTGGCCGGGATGGTCGCCAGCACCGCGCCGTAGCTGGTGACGGTCACATCCTGCGCGCCCAGGGCGCGCAGCTCGTCGGCCAGCGGGTTCAGCAGGTCGTACTGCTTGCTGGTGCTGGGCGACGTAGTGGATGTCTCGTCGGCCTGGGTGTCAATGCGCGCGTAGCGCACCAACCGTTCTTCCAGTTCTTTAGTGAAATCGTGTGACATGTTGTCCTTTCTGTTGACAGATAGTTGGCTATGGGCGGCGCTGCCGCTAACGCGGCTTCTGCGCCAGCTCTTCCAGGTAAACAATGGCTGTTTCGATGCCACGCCCGAACATTTCGACGCTGAAGCGCTCGTTAGGCGAGTGCAGGCCGTCGTCGTCCAGGCCGTAGCCCATCATCACCACCGGGATACCCATCAGGTCAGCGATTTCGGCCACCACCGGGATGCTGCCGCCGCCGCGCGTAAAGACTGGTTCTGCGCCCCAGCCGCGCTTATAAGCGCGCGCCGCCGCCTGCATCTCCGGGATGTCGAACGGGAACAGCGCCGGCTTACCGGTCGTGATCAGCCGGACGCTGACTTTCACGGTGGGCGGCGCGATGCTTTCGATGTATGCCTGCAGCAGTTGGAAAATTTTGTGCGGGTCCTGGTTGCCCACCAGCCGCGAGCTGATCTTCGCGCCGGCTTTGGCGGGCACGATCGTCTTGGGGCCGGGGCCGGTCCAGCCGCTCCACATGCCGTTGATGTCCAGCGTCGGGCGGGCGGAAATGCGCTCGCGGATGTTGTAGCGCGCATCGCCCCACACTGCCGGCACGCCGGTAGACTGCTTATACTGCGCCTCGGTGAGGTCGGTTTTGGCGATCATGGCGCGTTCTTCCGGCGTCAGCGGGACCACGTCGTCGTAGAAGCCGGGGATGGCGATGGTGTGGTCCGGGTTGTAGAGTTTGCCCAGAATCTCGACCAGCGCCAGCGCCGGGTTGTGCGCCGCGCCGCCCCACAGGCCGCTGTGCAGGTCGTCAGACGGCCCCTGCACCTCGATCTCGGCGTAGGTCATGCCGCGCAGGCTGTGCAGGATGGCCGGCTCATCTATTGAGCGCATGGAGGTGTCGCTGATGACGCAGACATCGGCGCGCAGCAGGTCAAGGTGTTCCTTAATGAAGGGCACCAGGTTGGGCGAGGACACCTCCTCCTCACCTTCCAGCAGCAGCTTGACGTTGACAGGGGCGCTGCCCGCCGTTTTGAGGTAGGACTCCAGCGCCTTGATGTGGATGAACAACTGGCCCTTGTCGTCGGTCGCGCCGCGCGCATAAATGAACCCGTCTTTCTCGACGGGTTCAAACGGTGGTGTGTGCCAGCCATCTTCCATAAGGGCAGGGACAACATCGTAATGTCCGTAGACCAGGACGGTCGGCCTGTCTGGCCCGGCGCCCAGCCACTCGCCATAGACGACCGGGTGGCCAGCCGTCGGCATGATGGCCACTTTGGCCAGGCCGAGCGCGGTCAGGTGGGCCGCCAGCCACTCCGCCATCTGGCGGATATCGCCGGCGTGCGCCGGGTCGCCGCTGAGGCTGGGAATGCGCAGCATCTCGTGCAGTTCATGGCGGAATTGTTCGGCGTGAGCGCGCGCATACTGGCGCGCGGCATCGCTCATTTGTCCCATAGCGGCTGATGTCTCCTTTGTGATAACACAACGTTTTTGTTTATACGAGTGCGCGGCAGCGCAGGCTGCCTGTACAGAACACTACGGTGATTAACTCTGCTGCGGCTACCGTAGATCTTATATAACCGGGCGCTGATCCGCAATGTTTGCAATGCAATTGAGAGCATTCTCTCATAATAGGGCGGCGCAAAACGCCATCGCCCCGGCGCGACCTCACCCCCTGACCCCCGCAACCTCACCCCCCGGCCACGCAACCTCACCCCCCGGCCCCCTCTCCATGGGGAGAGGGGGAGAAGCGCGGGCGCAAGTCCCCTCTCCTATGGAGAGGGGATTTAGGGGTGAGGTTGTGTGCGGGGATTTAGGGGTGAGATATGAAGTCTCATCCCCTGCTGACCTCACCCCCGGCCACGCGACCTCACCCCCGGCCACGCGACCTCACCCCCGGCCACGCGACCTCACCCCCCGGCCCCCTCTCCATGGGGAGAGGGGGAGAAGCGCGGGCGCGCTCAGCGCCGCTGTCCCTGTACAGGGTGGGGCTGCCGGGTATAATCGGCGCGCATGGCTGACCGACGTTTTTCCCCGCGCGCGGCCCCGCTGCTGGCCGCCGGCGCGCTGCTCGTTCTGCTGGCGCTGTTGGCGGTTGACCTGGCGCAGCGCGGCGCGGTGTGGTCGCTGCTGTGGCAGCTCACGGGCGAGGAAGCGCCGCTGGCGCAGCTGCGCGGCGCGGTCGAATGGGCCGGGAACGCCACCCGCTCGCAGCCGGACACGCGCCCACTGGTTCCGATTCAGCATGTGGACGCCAACCCTTACGGCATCAACACGTTTTTACAGCTTGAGGCGGAGCCGGCGAAGCGCGCCCGCAGCGTGCAGATGATCGCCGACGCCGGCTTTCACTGGCTGCGGCAGCAGTTCCCCTGGGAGGACATTGAGATTCACGGGCGCGGCGATTTCGAGGACCGCCGCAACGATCTCGACGGCGACGGCCGGCCAGACGCGGTTTCAGCCTGGGCCAAGTATGACATGATCGTTGACCTGGCCGAACAGCACGGGCTGGCGCTGATGGCCCGGCTGGATAACCCGCCGGACTGGAGCCGCGCCAACCCGGACAGCGGCCCCTTTGCCCCGCCGGACGACGTGCAGGATTTCGTTAACTACGCCCGCGCCGTCGCCGAGCGCTACCGAGGGCGCATTACGCATTACCAGGTGTGGAACGAGCCGAACATCTTTCCCGAATGGGGCAGCCAGCCGGTGAACCCGGAAGCTTACACCGAGCTGCTGTGCCGCACCTACGCCGCGCTCAAAGCCGTTGACCCGGCGATTGTGGTTATCAGCGCGCCGCTGTCGCCGACGGTGTCGCTCTCGTCGGAGAACCTCAGCGACCTGGTGTTTCTGGAGCGCATGTACCGGGCGGGGGCCGGGGCCTGCTTCGATGTGATGTCCACGCAGGGCTACGGTTTCTTCAGCGGCCCGACCGACCAGCGGCTGCGCGTCACCGACCTGACCTACGCGCGCCATATCTACATTCGCGACCTGATGGTGCGGAACGGCGACGAGCACAAGCCCATCTGGATCAGCGAGGCCGCCTGGAACCCGGTGGACGCGCCCGGCGTGCCGCTGGACGTGGCCGGGCGCGAGAATTACGGCGTCGTCACGCCGGAGCAGGCGGCGCGCTATATGCCGCTGGCGTATCAGCGCGCGCAGGACGAGTGGCCCTGGCTGGGCGTGATCTTTTACTGGTTTTACAAGCGCCCGTCGGACGCTGAGCGCGGCCAGAGCTGGTATTACTTCCGCCTTGTCGAGCCGGATTTCACGCCGCTGCCGGTCTATCACAGCCTGCGCGAACACATCGCCGGGCAGATGCCGACGCTGTCGCCCGGCGTGCACCAGGCGGAAAGCTGGCGGCTGACGCGGCCTGCTGACGCGGAGGTCGTAACCGCGGCGGGCGCGCAGTTCGGCGCGGCGGTGCGCGCGCCCTGGGTCAGCTTTTACGCGCTGCCGCGCTATGACCTGCTGGTGCGCTGGCAGGGCGAAGGCGACGGCCCGACGACGGTTACGCTGGCCGACGGTTGGAAGCAGACGCACATCCCCGCCCAAACGCCGTTTTCGCAGGGCGCGGTTGAGACGGCGCTGGGCGCGCCGGACGGCCCGCCGCTGCTGATCGACTCGATCACGGTGTTCGACCGCGCCTATGAGCGCCTGTATCCGCCGCTGGCGGGGGGCGCGGCGCTGCTGCTGGTGCTGCTGGGTGTGATTATCAGCGCGGCGCGGGCGCGGCGGGCCAGGAACAGCGGCCCGGCGGCGGGCGCTGCTGCGTAACGCGCCCGGTCAGATGCCGCGCTGCGGCGCGCCGTCGGGCGGGTCCCACGCATAGACCGGCTGCGGCGGCTGCTCGCCAGCCTGCAGCACGGCTTCCTCGTAACTGCATTCGATACAGATGAACAGATCGTAAAGCCGGCCGGCCTCGTCAATTCCCTCGCCGGCGATTTCCAGGTATTCACCGCATTCAGGGCATGGTCTAGGTCCCATTTTTCAATCCTCGATCAAACGGCCTGGCTGCGTTACCCTTATTATAACCTGATTTGGCGCGCGGCAGAACACGCCAACCACATGAATGGCGGCGCGCGATGTACAATGCGCGCTTCGTTATACAACACGCACACGGGAGACGAATCCATGCAGCCGCTTACCCCGGACGATGTTCAGGCCGTGCTGGACCAGCACGACACGGGCATCACCATCACGTTTTACGACAGCAGCACCGCCACCAGCCAGCAGGCCGCCGACAACATCGGCTGCGCGCTGGGGCAGATCGTCAAGAGCCTGGCGTTTCTGGTGGACGGCCAGCCGGTGGTTGTGCTCGCCAGCGGTGACCAGCGCGTAGACGACCGCAAGCTGGCGACGCTGTACGGCGTGGGCCGCAAGAAGGTGAAAGCGGCCAGCGCCGATGAATGCGTGGCCCACTGGGGTTATGCGCCGGGGGGCGTGCCGCCTTTCGGCCACCGCACCGCCGGGCTGCCCGTGCTGATTGACGAGTCGCTGCGGCGTTATGACCTGGTTTATGCGGCGGCGGGGGCGCACAACGCCATCTTCCCGATTGCGCTGGCGAAGCTGGCGGAGATCAGCGGCGGCCAGTTCGCGGATGTGCGGCGCGACCCCGCGCCCGACGCTGATTAGGGCACGGGGGCGGCCCGCACGCCGTCCGCCAGGCGCGCCAGCACCGCCAGCAGGCGTTCCTGCCAGCCGCCGCCGTTCAGCGGAAACTGGACGGCGGTGCGCGTCACGGTGATGTCTGGCCCCAGGCGCGCCGCCAGCCGGTCGCGGTCTACCTCGGCCAGGTAGGGCAGCCTGATGAGCACCGCGTCGTCTGGCACAGCGACGGCGGTGGCGTTAGCGGCCTGCGCCAGCAGCTTCACGCGAATCTGGTAGAGCAGGTTTTCGACCGCCGGCGGCAGCGGGCCGAAGCGGTCGCGCAGCTCGTCGCGCAGCGCTTCAACATCGTCGCGGCTGGCCAGGCCGCCCATGCGCCGGTAGATTTGCAGGCGCAGCTCCATTTCGGGAATCCAGGCGGTGGGCAGGTACGCCGCCAGCGGCAGGTCAATCGCCACGCCGGCGGCGTCGGCGCTGGCGGTGAGCGGGCCGGGCTGGTCCTTCAGGCCGCGCACGGCGGCGGCCAGAAGCTGCGTGTACAGGTGCAGGCCGATGGCGGCTACGTGGCCGGTCTGGCGCGTGCTGAGGATGTCGCCCGCGCCGCGCAGCTCCAGGTCGCGCATGGCGATCTGAAAGCCGGACCCCAGCGCGGTGTTCTCGGCGAGCGTCTCCAGGCGCTGGCGCGCTTCAGGCGTCAGGCGGCCCTCGCCAGGGTGGAAGAAGTAGGCGTAGGCCTGCTGCGCGCCGCGCCCCACGCGCCCGCGCAGTTGATAAAGCTGCGCCATGCCGAACCAGTCGGCGCGGTCTACGATCAGCGTGTTGGCGTTAGGGATGTCAATGCCGCTTTCGATGATTGAGGTGGAGACCAGCGCGTCGTACTCGCCCCGGCTGAAGGCGATCATCACGCGCTCCAGGGTGCGCGCGTCCATCTGGCCGTGGCCGATGACGGCGCGCAGCTCCGGCACAATCGCTTCCAGGCGCTCGCGGGCGGCGTCCACCGACTGCACGCGGTTGTGGACGAAGAAAATCTGCCCGCCGCGGTCCAGCTCGCGCAGGACGGCCTGGCGCACCAGGCGCTCGTCGAACGGCCCGACATGTGTAATGACCGGCAGGCGGTCCTCCGGCGGCGTCTCGATCATGCTGATGTCGCGCACGCCGGTCAGGCTCATGTAGAGCGTGCGCGGGATGGGCGTGGCCGTCAGCGTCAGCACGTCCACCTGTGTGCGCAGGCGCTTGAAATGCTCTTTGTGCGTCACGCCGAAGCGCTGTTCCTCGTCAATGATGACCAGCCCCAGGTTTTTCAGCGCGATGTCGTCGCTGAGCAGGCGGTGCGTGCCGATGATAATGTCAACCGCGCCCGACGCCAGACGGGGCAGCAGGCGCTGCTGGTCTTCCCTGGCGCGGAAGCGCGACAGCATCTCCACTTTGAGGGGGAAGGGGGCCAGCCGCTGCGTGAAGTTGTCGTAGTGCTGCTGCGCCAGCACCGTCGTCGGGACCAGCACGGCCACCTGTTTGCCGTCGGTGACGGCCTTGAACGCCGCCCGCAGCGCGACCTCGGTTTTGCCGAAGCCAACGTCGCCGCAGATGAGGCGGTCCATCGGGTGCGGCAGCTCCATGTCGGCTTTGACCTCGCGCACGGCGCGCAGTTGGTCCTCAGTTTCGACATACGGAAAGCTGGCTTCCAGCTCGTGCTGCCAGTGGGTGTCAGGGCTGAAGGCGTGGCCGGGCTGGCGCGCGCGCCGGGCGTAAAGGTCCAGCAGCTCGCGCGCTTCGTCCTCGACAGCCTTTTTCGCCTGCGCCTTGATCCTGATCCAGTCCGGCTTGCCCAGCCGGTTGAGCGCCGGCGGGCGGTCGTCCGGGCCGACGTAGCGCGTGAGGCGGTCGGCCTGGTGGATGGGCACAAACAGCGCGTCAGTGCCGGCGTATTCCACCAGCAGGTACTCGCGTTCGCTGCCGGCGAAGGTGCGGCGCGTCAGGCCGGCGAAGCGCCCGATGCCGTAGTCCACATGCACCACATAGTCGCCGTCGTGCAGGTCGGCATAGCTGGTTTCGGGCGCGCGCGGGCGCGGGCCGGCCTTGCGGCGGCGCGGCTCTGGCCGCGACCAGCCGAAGATCTCGTGGTCGGTGAACAGGTGCACGTCGCCCTGTTCGGTGTGCAGCCACCAGCCCTCATGCAGCGCGCCGTTGACGAACAGCAGCGTGCTCGGCGCGGGCGCGCTGGTCACGTCGCCTGTCAGCGGGGTGTAGGACTCCTGCTCGCGCCACAGGTCGGTGAGGCGCTCGGCCTGGGCTGTGACGACCACCACGCGCTCGCCCTCGCGGCGCAGCCGGCGCAGGTGTTCCAGCAGCGGCTTGAGCTGGCCGCCGAAGCGCTGTTCAGGCGCGAACGACTGGCGCAGGCTGGGCGCGGCGGGCGCGTCGTCATCGTGTTCAAGCACGCCGCCCAGGTTGAGCGCGCGGCGCTGCTCCAGCTCGTCGCGCAGGTCGTCCCAGGTGATATACGGCAGCGGGTGATCGGGCGCCAGCAGGCCGGCGGCCAGCCGGTCAGCGCGGTTCTGCACGGCGCTTTCCTCAACCGCCGCCACTGTGTCGCGCAGCTCGGCCCAGTCGTCCACCACGAACAGCGTGGTGTCCGGGGCGTAGTCCAGCAGGCTGACCGGGTTGGGGTACAGGTAAGGGATGTAGTGCTCGCTGTAGGCGAAGGCGACGCCGTTCGTCAGCGGCTCCAGGTCCGGGCGTGGGCTGGTCACGTCCTCGCCGGCGGGCAGGCTCTCCAGCCAGGGGCGCAGATGCTCCGCCAGCGGCAGGGTGTTCTGCGGCAGCGCCTCGCGCGCCGGCGTGATGATCGCCAGCGGCAGGCGGTCGGTGCTGCGCTGCGTGGCCGGGTCGAAGGCGCGCAGGCTTTCGATTTCGTCGTCGAAAAATTCGACGCGGACGGGCGCGTCCGCCGTCACGGGGAAAATATCCACGATGCCGCCGCGCCGGCTGAACGTGCCCGGCGCGGTCACGACTGAGGCCGCTTCATAGCCCAGGCGCAGCCAGTGCGCCAGCAGCCGGTCGAGCGTGTGGCGCTGGCCGGGGCGCAGCGCCAGCGTCGCCTGGCGGAAGGCGCTCACTGGCAGGGTGCGCTGCATGAGCGCGCGCGCTGAGGTCACCACCAGCGGCGGCGGGCCGGCCAGCTCGAAATCGTCGGGCGGCAGCAGCGCCGCCAGCGCGCTGATGCGGCTGCGGACAGCCGTCTCGCCCCAGGGCGCGCGGTCGTAGAACAGCGGGGCTGGCTCAGCGAAGCGGTAGATGGGGCGCTCGCCCAGCCACACGGGAAGCTGTTCGGCAACGTTGTAAGCGCGGTCCACGCGGGCCGTGATATACACCACTGGCCCGGCCCAGTCGGCGGCCAGGGCGGCGGCTGCCGCCGGGCGCGCCGCGCGGATGGCGCGCGCGTCAGGGGCGCCGCCCGCGCCGTTGAGCTGCGCCAGCAGCGCGCGATAAGCGTCGCTGGCGCGCAGCACGTCAAGCAAACCAGAGAGCAGCATATTGAGCACAGCCTTATGTCTACAGCGGCCAACCGGTTGCCAGCGGCGGCTGGCCGCGGGCGAACAGCCTATTATAGGCGCTTGCTGGCCACAGTGGATGGGTCAAGTTGGGGGATAGGCGGCGCGCGCCAGCGGCGCGGGGTCAGGTGGCGGGCGCGGTTTCCGGCGCTTTGCGGCGGCTGTCAGCGCCGCCCCGGCGCAGAAAGAACAGGGCGAAACCGGCCAGCAGCGCCAGCCCGGCGGCCACGCGCACGCGCGGCGGCAGGCTGCGCACGCTGGCGACCACGCCGCCGTCCTCCGGCCCGACCAGGTCCTGGCGCAGCAGGCGCACGAAGCGGCGCGACGGCTGCACCGGCACCAACGCGGCCTGCAGCGCGGCAACGGTGCGCGCGCAGGCGGCGGCCTGCGCCGGGGGAACACCGTGCTGGCCCGCCAGCGCGCCCGCCGCGCCCGCGTCGCCCGCCAGCAGCGCGTCTGTCAGGGCGGCGAGAAAGGATTCGATGCGGGCGTCATCTGGTTGTGAAGTGTGCATGATCATTCACTCTTTTTCTTCCAGCGTTGTGTGCAGCGCGCCATCGGCCTGCCAGTTCAGCTCATCGCGCAGCGCGATCAGCGTGCGGTGATACAGCGACTTGATCGCCCCTTCGGTGCGCCCCATGATGACGCCGATTTCAGCGTTGGGCAGGCGCTCGATGAACTTCAGCACCAGAAGCTGCTGGCGTTCTTCTGGCAGCCGGCGGATAACCTCCAGCAGGGCGGCGCGTTCAGCGCGGCCTTCGGCCTGTTCATCCGGTTTGTCGGCGTCCGGGCCGGGGCCGGCAAATTCCTCCAGCGGGATAATTCGGCGGCGCGCCCGGTCGCGGTGCCAGTTGGCGATCAGGTTGTGCGCGATGCGGTACAACCACGCCTGAAAAGGCACGCCGCGCTCGGTATAGCCCTGAATGTGGCGCATCGCCCGGTAGAACACCATCGCCGTCAGGTCTTCCGCATCGTGATGGTTGCCGGTGCGGTAATAAACGTAATTGTAAATCCTGCTGACATAGCGCTCGTAAAGCACCCCAAACGCTTCCTGATCAGCTTTCGCCATCTCAACCAACTGTGGGTCGGGCAGGTCGTCCAGGCTCGGCGGCGGGGCGTCGGCGGTGCGTTTCCAGGGCGCTTTCATCTCTAATTCCAGTAACCCTCTTTGTTGTGCGGAGTTGCGCCGGTCTGTGGCAGGTTTCACAAAACCTTTACACGGCGGCGCTGTGAACCTTGCGCGCGATGACGATCTGGTTGACGCCGGCGGCCAGCGGCGTCAGGGTGGTGCGCGTGACGACCTGGGCCAGCGCCGGCAGGCCGAACAGCCCGAACTGCACCGTTTTCGGCAGCAGCGGCAGATAGGGCACGTCCCACAGGCCGTCGCCGAAGTGGCGCAGCACCGCGAACCCACTGGCGGCGCACCACGCGCGCCAGGTCGCCGGCGGCTGAACGTTAATGTGGGTTTTGTCTTTGCCGATAGCGTCGTTTTCGCGGTCCTTGAAGCGGCGCAGGCTGTAGTCCGGGTGTGGGGTGGCGAACAGCCACAGGCCGCCGGGCCGCAGCACGCGGTTCACCTGGCGGATAGTATCCTGCGGGTCGGCCAGGTGTTCAACCAGGTGCAGCGCCACCACGGCGGAGAACGATTCGGCGGCGAAGGCGCTGAGGTCGCCGGCGTCCATCGTGTAGGCCTGCGCGCGCGGCGCGTTGAGGCGCGTCTGCTCGACACTGTAGGCCATCAGGTCAATGCCGACGCACTCGTAATCGTCCTGCAGCAGCCCCAGCAGATGCCCCAGCCCGCAGCCCATCTCCAGCAGGCCGCCGCCGGGCGGCGCGTAGCGCCGGACGAGCGCCGCGTAGTAGCGCCGGGCGAACCAGTACATGCTGAAGCGGCCCAGGCCGCGGTCGGCGTAGTTCCAACGGCGGAAATACGTTTCGTTATAATAGTTCGCAGGGACCTGCGGCGGCTGCTGGTCGGTCATGGTTGGCTGCGCCTGCCCTCACATCGGGCTGCTGGTCAGAGTGGGGACGATCATATCACTGTTTGCGCCGCTGAACCAAGCGTGGGTTGGCGGCAGCGGGGGGCAAAAACGTGCGCCGCCCTGGCGGACGGCGCACTACGCGAGGTGTAAGCGCCGAGGCGCTCACTATTTTCACAGTACCACACTTCGCCGGCGCGGTTACGTAAGGGTCACGCGCTGACCGGCCAGCGGCAGCGACAGGCGGGCCTTCGTGCCCTGGCCGGGTTCGCTGATGATCTCCAGCCGGCCCTCATGGATTTCGGCCAGGCGGCGCACGATGATCAGCCCCAGCCCTGACCCCTGGTGCTCGTAAAACTGGCGCTCGAACTGGCTGTACGCGCCGATCTGGGCGATGTCCTGGGCGCTCATGCCGCGCCCCTGGTCTATCACCTCCAGGCAGTAAGTCTGGTCGCTGACAGCGCCGCGCACCGTCACGGGCGACGATTCAGCCGAGAACTTGCAGGCGTTATCCACCAGCTCGCTGACCATTTTGCGCAGATACTCCTCCTGGATCGCCAGCTCAGCCGCGGCCACCTCCAGCGTCAGGTCAGGGCTGCGGCTCGCCCGCAGCGCGACTTCCTGCACGGCTTCCTGAACCACGGCCTGCGCCTGACAGGTTCCGCCTGCCAGGGTTTTTGCGCGCTGCGCGTCAAGCTGAATGATTTCAGTCTGGGCGTAGATCAGGTGGTTTTCCACCAGGCGCGACAGCCGGACGGCGGCGGTGTAGATGTGGCGCGCCATGCGGATCATCTGTTCCGCCTCCATGTCATGGCCCTCGGTCACGATCATTTCGGAGAAGCCAAGCACGCTGGTGAGGGGCGTCCGCAGTTCGTGGGGAATGGTGAGCAGAATGCTGCTGCGCAGCCGGTCCAGCCGTTCCTCAGTCATCCGGTGGATGCTGCTGCTCATTTTCAGGCGCGCGTGAACGCTGCCCAGCAGCTCCGCCACGGTAAAAGGCTTGGTCAGGTAGTCGTCCGCGCCCAGGTTCATGCCCTGGCGCACGTCGCGCCGGTCGGTGCGCGCCGTGAGGAAGATGAACGGGATGAGCGCCGTCAGGGGCTGCTCACGCAGCTCTGCCAGCACCTCATAGCCGTCCATCTTCGGCATCATGATGTCACAGATAATGAGGTCTGGCTGGTACTCGCGGGCGCGGGCCACCCCGTCACAGCCGTTCTCTGCGCCGCGCACGTCGAACCCTTCCAGCGTCAGCATTTCGAGCGTGTTTTGCAGCACGGAGCGCTCATCCTCAATGACCAGGATTTTGGCAGCCATGTTTTCACCTCCGTGGCGGCGGCTTTAGAAGGCGCAGGGAAGCGGTTGTTCCGGCGATCCGGTGACATCGTACAGATCAAACGCGATGTCAGGCAGGTGCAGCACCCCGTAAGTGTGCGATGACGACCGCAGGTTGTCGAAGGTGTAGAGCGAACCGGGGTTGATGACCACCCCCCGGCCCACCTGCACGCACATCGGCACGTGCGTGTGCCCGGTGATGAGCACGTCCGCGTCCAGCGTGTTGAGCATCATATTCAGCAGCGTTTTGGAGATGTGGTCGCGGTACAGGCCCCAGATATTGTTGCCCGGTTTGCCATGACACATGAAAACTGTCAGGCCCTCAAATTCGCCCTGCCAGTCGAGGGGCAGGGCGCGAACGAAGGACAGGTTTTCCGGTGACAGCTCGCTGCTCCAGTCGTCATGGTTGCCGCGCACGGTGGGGATCGCGCGCGTGCGGATCGTCTGAACAACCGCGCCGGGGTTTGGCCCGCGCCCTACGAGGTCGCCGGCACACAGCACCTGATCAACCTTGTGATGATGATCGAGCCGGTCCAGCACCGCCATTAACGCATCGTGATCACCGTGAATGTCCGATATGATTCCAAGTTTCATCCAGCAGCCCTGCAACAGACAGAATAACTCCATTATAGCAGAAGTGTCTGGCCTGGCTGCGGCGGCGCGGAGGCGGCAGATGAGAAATCACAAACCATGCTGCTGACGATACCAGGCCCAGGTGTGCGCCAGGCCGGTTCGGATGTCGGTCTGCGGGTCGAAACCCAGCAGGCGGCGGGCGCGGCTGTTGTCGCAAAACAGCACGCGCGGTTCAGTGCGGGGGGCGGGCACGTCGTGAGTGACCGCCTTTTTGCCGATCAGCGCCTCGTAAATGGCGATAAACTGCGTCAGCGGGACCGCGCTGCCGTAGCCCAGGTTGATGAGCCGGTAGCCCAGGGGGCGTTCGAGCGCGGCCACGATGCCGGCGACTGTGTCGTCAATATAAGTCCAGTCGCGCTCCAGCGTGCCGCCGTCGTACAGGGGGATGGCGCGCCCGCTCAGAATCGAGTCGATCACCTGCAGCGGCATCATGTCGGGCCGCCCGTTCGGGCCGTAGACGTTGAAGAAGCGCAGCACGGTCACGTTCAGGCCGAACAGGTGGTGAAAGCTGTGCGCGAACAGCTCGGCGGCGCGCTTGCTGGCCGGGTAAGGGGCCAGCGGGAAGTCAGGCGTTTCGTCTTCGACAAACGGGATGCGCTGAGCATCGCCATACACCGACGACGTGGACGCCTGGATGAAGATCTCGACGGCGTGCTGGCGCGCGACATCCATCAGGTTGACGCTGCCCTGCGTGTTGACTTCGGCGTACAGCGGGCCGCGCTCCGCCGAGTAGCGCACGCCGGCCATCGCCGCCAGGTGAGCGACGCGCCGGATAGGGTGGTCCGCGAACAGGCGCGCCAGCAGCGCGGTGTCGCGGATATCGCCTTCGATAACGGCGGCGTGGGCGCGCAGCGGCGCGACGTTGGCGCGCTTGAGGGCCGGATCATAGTAGTCGTTAAAGTTGTCGAGGATGATGACCGGCTGGTTGAGCTGGAGC
Organism: Anaerolineae bacterium; assembly: GCA_048499435.1. Classification (GTDB taxonomy): domain Bacteria; phylum Chloroflexota; class Anaerolineae; order Aggregatilineales; family Phototrophicaceae; genus DAOTWC01. Next base: position 263,132 of record JASNZW010000001.1, on the reverse strand, counting down.
AGGCGCTGTGCCAGCCGGCTGCCGATAAAACCGGCCCCGCCGGTGATAAGTGTGGTCATAAGCCTTTGTCCACCGGGGCGGCGCAGCCCCTGATTCGTGAGCGTTCGGTTAAATAGCGCGTGTCTTTCGTGCCAGTATATGCTATCATCACAGCGCAGCGAAAGGCCAGCCCGGCACATTCCGATGACGATTATTCTGCTGATTCGCCACGCGGTAAACGATTATGTCAAGACCGGCAGGCTGGCCGGGTGGACGCCGGGCGTGCATCTCAACGATGAAGGCCAGGCGCAGGCCGCCGCCCTGGGCGAACGGCTGGCCGCCGTGCCGCTCAACAGCCTGTACGCCAGCCCGCTGGAACGCACGATGGAGACCGCCGAGGCGATCCGCCAGCATCATCCGCACCTGCGCATCCAGCACGACCCGGGCTTTGGCGAGGTGCGCTACGGCGACTGGGAAGGCATGGAGATTGCGGCGCTGGCGCGCCGTAAAATGTGGGGCGTGGTGCAGGAATACCCGTCGCGCGCGTACTTCCCCAACGGTGAGACCATGCGCGGCGTGCAGGCGCGCGTCGTGGACGCTATCGAGGGCCTGGTGCTGGCCCACCCGCGCCAGCTTGTCGCGGTTGTCTTCCACGCTGACCTGATTAAGATGGCGCTGGCGCATTACCTGGGAATGCACCTGGACAATTTCCAGCGCATCGTCGTTTCGCCGGCCTCGATCAGCACGCTTGTACTGGGGCACAGCCGCCCTGTTATCCAGTCTATGAACGATGTAGCGCATCTGGCACAGCTTGAGCGCGCGCGCCAGCAGACGCCGCCCACCGCCAGTTCGTGAAAGGCAGCAGCTACCCCATGCCCAGCACAGAGATTGAGCTGAACCCGGTTGATTTTGTGACCATCGGGACGATTGGCCCGAAAGGGCAGCGCGTGTTTCACCTGCAGGCCGGCAAAGCGCAGCAGGTTGTCTCGATGGTGATTGAGAAAGAACAGGCGTGGGCGTTGAGCGAGGCGCTGCGCGAGCTGATAGATGACCTGGACACGCGCTTCCCCAACACGGAGGGCGGCCCGACGTCTGTGGACCTGTCGGCAGTGGATATGGACCTGCGCGAGCCAATTACGCCGGTGTTCCGCGTGGCGCAGATGGGCCTGGGCTATGACGAAGAACGCAACATGGTTGTGCTGGTGGCGCAGGAACTGGTCGTCGTAGACGAAGACGCGCCGCCAGAGGACATCGAGCCAGGGGTAGTGCGGCTGTGGTGCAGCCGCCCGCAGATGCGCGCCCTCAGCCTGCACGCCCTGGAGACCGTCCAGGCGGGCCGGGCCGACCCCCGCCAGAACGGTCACGTGGTGTATTACTGGACATGAACGGCGGTGAGAAAGGCGAGCGCGCGCCGATCACGGTTGAGCGCCTGCTGGAGGTGCTGGCGCAGGGCCGGGTGGACGCGGAACACGGCGTCATGCGCTGGAGTTCTAACTACACGTTTCTGCTGACGATCACGCTGGACGAAGTGACCACGCTGGCGGTGTACAAGCCGCAGCGCGGCGAGCGCCCGCTGTGGGATTTTCCTGACGGCACGCTGTGCTACCGTGAGACGGCGGCTTTTCACACTTCGCACGCGCTGGGCTGGCAGATCGTCCCGCCGACGCTGCTGCGAGAGGGGCCGCACGGCATCGGCTCGGTGCAGTTTTATATCGACCACGACCCAGAACAGAATTATTTTTCGCTGGACGAGACGTTTCACCCGCAGCTTCGGCGCATCGCCCTGTTTGATTACCTCATTAACAACGCCGACCGCAAGGGGGGGCACGTGCTGCTGGACGCCACCGGCCACCTGTGGGGCATTGATCATGGCATCGCCTTCAACCGTGACCACAAGCTGCGCACGGTGATCTGGGATTTTGCCGGCGAGCCGGTGGCCGACGCGCTGCTGGCCGACGTTGAACGGCTGCTGGCATACCTGAACGACGCCGGCAGCGCGTTCGCGCGGGCTATGTGCGAACTGCTCGCTGAGGGCGAGCGCCAGGCGTTCCGCCGCCGGATCGAGAAGATGCTGCGCAGCAAGCGCTATCCCCAGCCCGGCCCCGGCCCTAATTTCCCCTGGCCGCCGGTGTGACACGCGCGCGCCCAGGTTCCCGCCCCTGGGCGTGATATAGCTCCATGTAAGTCGCGATCAGCGGCAGAATGTCGATTTCAGCCGGCGCGGGACAGGCAACCGCCTGTCCCGCGCGAAGCTGGCGCGCGGCGCTGCTCAGGCCAGCGTCCAGGCTGGCAGCGGCAGCGTCTCACCGCCGCGCAGGGCGGATTCGTGCGCCAGGATGCCGGTGCAGACCCAGTTGGCCGCCTGCCGCGCGTTGGGGAACGGCTCGCGGTCCTCGACAATGCTCATCAGAAATTCGTGCACCATGTGCGGGTGTGACCCGCCGTGCCCGCTGCCCTGAATAAAGGACAGGTGTTGTTGTTCGCCGCCGTAGACGCCGCCAGTGGTAAATTTCTGAATTGGCTCTGGCAGGCGGTGCGCGAAGTCCAGCACGTCGATCAGATGTGGTTTTTCGCCAACGTGAACGACCGGCGCGGTGTGTTCTATCAGCGGCCACTCGAACGACATCTTGCTGCCGTATACGTCGAAGCTCTCACGGTACTGGCGCGCTGTGTTGAACAGCGAGCGCATGACCTCCGCCACCAGGTCAGAGTTTTTCATTTTGATGTGCGCTGTCTCGATAGCAAACGGCGAGTTGTACTTGGGGATCAGATGTTCCTGGATACGGCCGGAGCCGAAGCAGGTTACTGACTCGGCATCCTGGCCGGCCAGCGCCAGGCATGGGCTGATAACGTGGGTGGCGTAGTGCATGGGCGGCAGGCCCTCCCAGTAGCCTGGCCAGCCCAGCATTTCCTGCTGGTGGGTGGCGCGCAGGTACTGAATGCGGCCCAATTTGCCGGTGTCGTACAGCTCTTTAACGTACAGATACTCGCGCGAATAAATGACGGTTTCTGCCATCATGTACTTTTTGCCAGATGCCTGCTGCGCTTCGATGATCTGGCGGCATTCCTCGACTGTTGTTGCCATCGGCACGGTGCTGCACACGTGTTTGCCTGCCTTCAGGGCGGCGATAGACTGCGGCGCGTGCAGGTGGATCGGGCTGTTGATGTGCACAGCGTCCACAAGGGGGTCGGCGATCAGGTCGTCGAAGTCAGTGTAGCGTTTTTCGATACCGAAAGCGTCGCCCACTTCATCAAGGCGGCTTTGAGTGCGCTGACAGATTGCGTACATATTGGCGTGGGGGTGGTTCTGATAGATGGGGATGAACTCTGCGCCGAAGCCCAGCCCCACAATCGCGACATTAATCTTTTCAGCGGGCATTGTTAAAACTCCTGTAGTAGAGGCTGATCACGCTGTTAGCTGCATTCAGGAAGGCCAGGCCGCGCCCTGGCGGTGTTAGCCAGCGAGCGCTGGACAGCGGTTTGGCGCGGGCGATACTCTTGACCTTGCTGATGAATGGTTTGGCCGTCAGCGGATCATCACGGCCGATGGCTATCGGCGTACAACAAACCTGCGGTGATGAAAGCGGCGATATTCCTGAGCTGACGCGAATATCGCTGCGCTGACAACCCGTTTATTACGTGTATTCACTTGTGCGCCAGAGCATACCCTACGGCGCTGGCAGCGTCAAAATCTGTCGGTGTCCTGATGTGTTACAATGACGGAGGCTGGCATAGCACAAGCATTAAGGAGCGGCGGCAGATGTCACACGAGCAGCGCGAGTGGGGCGTGCAAAGTCTGTATGAAGAAGGCGACGTGCGCGACGAACTGACTGACGAAGAGGCGCAAACGCTGCTGACCTGGGCTGAAGAACAGGTGGCGGGGTTGGCCGCGCAGGACCTGGACGACGCGGCCTTCGAGACGGCGCTGGCGCATCTTAAGCGGCTGATGCGCGGCATGAATCGTTTTTCTGCGCGCCTGGCCGATCTGTCGCCAGAGGACCAGCAGGCGATGCTGGCGAAGATGCAGGTTTCCGCCAGCGCTGTCGGCCTGAACCCGCCGACGACGTTCAGCGCGCAGACGGCTGCCGCTGATCCGTATGATGTTGCGGGCAATCTGCGCGCGCTGATGGCGGCGTTCGGCGGTATATCCGCCGCGTCTGCCGCGCCTGATACACCCGCCGCGCCTGACACACCTGGCATGTCCGCCGCGTTCGCCGCGCCTGGCACGCCCACTGACATGCCCAACGCGCCCGGTATGTCCGCCGCGCCCGCCGCGCCTGATACACCCGCTGCCACGCCCAATGCGCCCGACACATCCGACACGCCACCCGACACGTCTGATAGATTAACCTGGGATTCGCTGTAGCAATTGCAAAGGCAGATACTGTGACGAAGAAACAGAGCACATCGAGCAAACAAAGCGCAAAGGGGCCGACCTCGCCGCTGAGCCTGGTGGTGGGGGCGGTGGTCGTCGTGCTGGCGCTGCTGATCTCGCGCCTGACGGGCGTCGGCGTTGAGGAACTGCTGGGCCTGCCGACCAACACGCCCGCGCCGACCATTACGATCGCGCCCAGCGCCACCAGCGCGCCGACCGCTGTCCCGGTGCCGCCGACTGAGGTCGCTATCGGCCCTGGCGGGCTGGAAACAATTTCGTTCGCGCAGGGGTATGGCGCGCGCCAGGGGTTCTGGCAGACCTATTTCACGGCCCCGACCGGCAGCCGCAACCCGGCGGATTACGTTGGCGGGGTTGATACGGCGCTGGCCGCCGCCATCGGCGGGGCGCAGCGGACGCTCGATATCGCCGCCTTTGAGTGGAATAACCCCAACCTCCACGCCGCCGTGCTGGACGCGCAGCGGCGCGGCGTAAAAGTGCGTTTTGTGACGGACAACGAGCACGGCCTGGCGGATGAGGACAGCAAGATCGGCGAGCTGATCGCCGCTGGCATCCCGGTGGTTGATGACGGGCGCAGCGCCCTGATGCACAACAAATTTATGATCCTGGACGGGGCCGAGGTGTGGACCGGCTCTATGAACTACACGGTGAACGACGCATACCGCAACAACAACAATATGCTGGTGCTGCGCGCCCGCCGCGCGGTGGATGCGTATCAGGCGGAATTTAATGAGATGTTCGAGGCGCGCAGCTTCGGGCCGCGGTCGCCGCGCGGCAACACGGCGTCGTTTACGCAGGATGGCATTCCGGTCGAAATCTACTTTGCGCCTGAAGATGACGTGCTGACCCAGATTCTCAACCAGATCGGGAAGGCGCAGCAGAGCGTTCGCTTTATGGCGTTTTCGTTTACGGTTACGCAGGTCGCGGACGAGTTACAGCGCCGGGCAGAGGCCGGGGTGAGCGTGCGCGGCATTTATGAGACGGTGGGCAGCCAGACGGAATCCAGCACGCTTACGCAGTTGTTCTGCGCGGGCGTCGAGGTGCGGCAGGACGGCAACCCGTTCGTGCTGCACCACAAGGTGTTTATCATTGACAACCGCACAGTTGTCACCGGCTCGTTTAACTTTTCCAGCAACGCCACCCGTTCGAACGACGAGAACCTGGTGATTATCTCTGACCCGAATGTGGCGGCGCAGTACACTGCCGAATTTGAGCGCCGCTGGGCCGAGGCGCGCGTGCCGACCGCGCTTACCTGCCAGTAGGCGGCGCGGCGGCTAAATCTGCTCGTAGGTGTAGCCCCACAGCGCGACCGCGTCGGCCACGATGGACTGTGTGCCGGCGATGATGACTGTGCCGTCCGCCCCGGCGCGGGCCAGCGCCGCTGTAACAGCGGCGGCCAGCGTTGGGGCGTAGGTCACGGCGGCGCAGTGGCCCGCCGCCTCGCTGACCGCCGCCGCCGGGTCAGGGAAGTGCAGCGTCGGGTTGCGCGCCGTTTCGGTGAGGATGAGCAGGTCGCTGACCGGGCCAAGCGCGGCATAGACGCCGGCGCGGTCCTTGTCGTCCGGCACGCCGACAACGCTGACGACCGGCGCGGTCAGGCTGTCGCGCAGGCTTTCCACCAGCGACACAGCGGACTCGCGGTTGATCGCGCCGTCGAGATAGACCGCGGGCGCGTCCTGGAGCTTCTGGCAGCGGCCCGGCCAGGTGACATCCGCCAGGCCGGCGCGGATGCGCTCAGCATACTCTGGCGCGCCGTGCGGAATGCCGCCCAGGCGGGCGTGCAGCACCCCCGCGCCGATCACCGCCAGGCTGGCGTTGGCGATCTGATAGCGCCCGCGCAGCGACAGCGTGACGTCGCCGTAGCGCCCCATGTTCACGCGCATGCCGTTATCCGCCGGGCCAAGATAGCGGCCCATGTCCAGCGGCGCGATCCAGTCAAACTGTGCGTCCTGCGCTTCGGCCTCCGCCGCCAGCACCGCCAGCACCTCCGGCGCCTGGGCTACGCTGTAGGCGCGGCTGTGCGGCTTGATAACGCCCGCTTTGTGCCAGGCGATGCGCGCCAGCGTGGGGCCAAGCTGCTCCACGTGTTCCAGCGTGATCGGTGTGAACAGCGACAGGTAGTTGGGCACGATGGCGATGTCGTCGTAGCGCCCGCCGCGCCCCACCTCCAGCACGGCGGCGGTCACGCCCTGCGCGTCGAACCAGCGCAGCGCCAGCGCCAGGAAGATGCCCTGCGGGCTGAAATACTGGCGCTCGGTGAGCGTGTTCTCGACCGCGTCAATGTGCGGTGACAGCTCTGACAGCAGGCGCAGAAAAGCCGGCTCCGGGATGGCGCGCCCGTTCACGCGGACGCGCTCGCGCCAGGTGACCAGGTGCGGGCTGGTGATCGTCCCGACGGTGTGGCCGAGATGCTGCAGCAGGCGCGCTGTGATGACGGTGACTGAGCCTTTGCCCTTGCTGCCGGTGACGACGGCGTACTCGCGCGGGGCGTCCAGCAGGTTCAGCGCCGAGGCCAGGCGCAGAGTCGGCGTGGTGCTGCGGAACTGGTCATCGGTTCCGCGCGGTAAGTCGCGCAGGCGGCGCATCGAGCGAAAGATGTAGGTAACGGCTTCGGATTCGGTGGTAAAGATTGGCATCGTGTGTAAGTCCTGCGGCGGCACAGCGTAAAAGCGATTGTGCCGTATTTTACGCGCTTTTCCAGCCCGGAAGGCGCGCTTTAAGCGCGGGGCGCGCTCTCATGCGGCTTTTAGCTGGCAATCATGTGCGGGTTAAGTTCGCACGCGATACTCAGGCTGTAGTTAATTATCCCCCTTCCCCCTCCTAATGGTGTGACAGCAGCGCCAGGTCAGTGCGACCTGGCGCTGCTGTTTGGCGCGTTTGGCGGGCGAAATAAAAGGAAGTGGAGGTGGCGCGAACTGCCCGCGCGTCCGGCTGTGTGCCTGCTGCGCCCGGTTTTCGCGGGTTGCCTGTGGGCCTTTACGCTACTCGCCGGGCAGCACACCCCGTCAACTCTGTGTCACCCCCATACAGCAACTATAGCACAGCCCGCGCGGTTAGAACAGACCCGGCGCTGGGGGGCTGCTGCTGGCCGCGCCGGAACGGCGGCAGGCGCGGCCGTGTTATGGTTCTTCGCTGGCCAACGCCGCTTCCATCACGGCGAGCTGTTGTTCCATCTGCGGTTCGAGACGCCCCGCCTGCTGCTCATAGGCGCGGTACTCTGCGATCGCCTCTGCATAGCGCCGGGTGGAGAAATAGACCTGACCGCGCAGCAGGTGGATGGCCGGGTTTGCTGGCGCGATGCGAAAAGCGCTGTCCAGGTCGCTCAACGCCAGATCATATTCCTCACCGTAGATCGCCAGGTTAGCCCGATAGATATAAGCGTCTGCCAGGTCGGGATCGAGTTCAATCGCGCGCGTCAGATCGTCCAGGGCCAGCGCCAGTTCAGCGGCGTAGATGCGCGCTATCCCGCGGCCTAAATAAGCGGCGGCAAAGGTGGGGTCAAGGGCGATAGCGCGGGCAAAGCTCTTGACCGCGCGCTCTGAGTCCCCCAGCGGGATCAGCGCATAGCCCCGATTAACGTAAAAGTCAGGATCGCCTGAGTTGAGGCGAATGGCTGTATCGTAGTCAGAGACCGCCTGCGCGTAATCATTGAGCGCGTAATAAGCGATGCCCCGGTTGTAATAGATGTCCGCGTCGTCAGGGTTCAGGCGAACGGCCTGTTCGTAATCCTGCAGCGCTTCCTGATAATTGCCCAGCTCACGCTGGACGATGCCCCTGTTAGTGAAAATATCGGAGTCAACACGGTCCAGTTCGATGGCGCGGTTCAGATCGCTCAGCGCGCGCGCGTAGTCCTCGATACGTTTGTAGGCCAACCCGCGATTGTTATATGCGTCAGCAAAGACGGGGTCCAGTTCAATCGCTCGGTCATAGTTGGCGATGGCTTCGCCCACGCTGCCTGCATCATAGAGCGCGACGCCCCGGTTGAAATACGCGCGCGACAGATCAGGATTCAGCTCAAGCGCGCGGGCGATGTCCGCGAGCGCCTTCTCGGTCTCGCCCAGGAAGTAATACGCGCCGCCCCGGTAGAAATACAGCGCGTCGGCGCGCAGGCTGTGTTCACGCTCGCGCGGGATCTGCTGGAGGGCGCTGTCGAAATTTGCCAGCGCCTCGCTGAACCGGTTGTCAAAGTAAGCCTGCTGGCCCAAGATGAAATCCACCACATACGGGCTGTCGAACCCGCTGAGAACGGATGTTGAGAAGCTGCGCAGATCAGCAAAGAACAGCTCGCTGTCCATTCCGGTCTCAACCCGGCTGCGGCGCGGCGTGATTTCGTAATTGACCACCACGCCAAACGCGAAGTTCTCGCCCCAGATAGTGATCGTGCTGTTATAAAGGTCGCTGATGCGGAGCGCTTCGTCGCGGTCCGCCACCGGGTGCACGCGCACGAACGGCACGTTATAGCGTTCGAGGGCCAGCTCCAGCGGGCGCACGATGTTGTGCGCGTCCGCATCCCGTGGGATGAAATCGGCCAGGACGACGCCAACCTCATGCGCGGCGAAGGGCGCCCTGGCAGGCGGCGTCGCCGTGGGAGTCGGCGTCACCGTTGGCGTAAAAGTCGCGGTTGGTGTCGGGCTGGCAAGCCCGACTACCTCAATCAGCCGGCGGCGTGCCCCGGAATCCGCGATGAGCACCAGCGCTGCCAGCGCAGCCACAGTCACGGCGGCAGCCAGGATGCGTGTGATCATGGTCTGCCGCCGCTGTTTGTCCAGCAGCTTGACGAGATCGGCGGTGACTTTGGCGGCCAGGTCCTCCGGGGTTGTGAAAAGGCTGCGCACCTCGGCGCTCTCTACACGCCGCCGGAAGGCCGCCAGGCGCGCCTGCGCGGTCTCGTCTGCCTCAATATCCGCTTTGTTCCAGGGGTGTTCGGGGTCAAGCAGGTACATCAGGCGGGGAAGTCGCAGGCGGACCGCCTCATCATATTCCTGCTCTGTGACCGATTTCTCCACACCAGCGGGCACATAGCCATAGCGCCGCGCCAGAATGCCGATAAAGATATCGGCCTTGCCGACTTCGCGGACGCTGACACCCGCTGCGCCGCCGGGCTGGCTTCCGAAATTGCGCATGTCAACTGGGCGCAGATCGAGACGCTCAACCGCTGCCTTGACCGCATCACGGTGAGCCTGTAAATCGCGCGATGTTGAGCTGATGAACACACTTTTCACAGTTCACCACCCGGTAAGGTTAGCAGGTTGCCCTGGACAGCCGGCTAACTGGCTCGTGGACGGCAGCGCCGCGCGCCGCGTTGTTCAGCCGGATGGCGTTTCTTCGCCGGCGGGTGGGCAGCAGCGATATTCCTGTGATTTTTCCAGCAGCTCGATCTGACGTTCCAGCAGCTTGTTTTGCAGCCGCTTGCGCTCCAGCTCCAGCCTGATCTCTTCCTGCACGCTTTCTTCGCAGATGCTGCACTCGTCCAGGCAGCTCTTGACCAGCACGCCGGCGGTGGGCAGGCTGACATGGCTGACGAACGACAGGCGCGCCTGCAGCTCTGGCGTAATGTCACCGCCCAGGCCGGTGATCAGCCCTCGCGCCGCCAGATCGAGATCCGTCTCGCGCAGCGCGGCGCGCCGGATGGTTTCCGGAATCGGCTCGGCGAGCTGCACGCTGGTCAGCAGGCGCGGGTTAACGAACAGCGCCGGCTGGCCCTGCGGCTGCTGCTCGGCCAGGCGCGCGCGGGCGCTGGCCCGGTCCATTTCCTCGATTTCCAGCCGTTTGGCGTCGGTCGCCAGCACATCGGCGGGAAGGGTTTCCACCATGCTGCCGACGGCCAGCGGCGGGCGGTTGACAACGGCAGTCTCCCCGGCGGGGTCAATCACGCGGCGCTGGATGCTCTCGACGGTAAAATGGATGGTTTGCGTTTTGTTGATCTGATAGAAGAAGAACGTTACGGCATGGCAGTGGTTGGGGTTGCTGAACTCGCGCGAGGCCGATTCAAAGTGGTCCTCGGTCTCGCCTTCGGCGTGTGAGCGCGTTTGCACCTCACCGATCGAGACGGAGTTGATCGTGCGGGTGGCGTTCTCGGAGCGTTTGACTGATGACCGGGCGTGCATATCCAGCGAGCGCAGGAAATCGACGGTGGACGAGGCGTTATACGAGCCGCTTAGCGAAACCGACGGGCCGGAGAAAATGGAACCCAGCAGGCTGCTGGCGCTGGCTTTCGACTCGCTCTTGCCCTCGCTGGCGCTGCGGGTGTTCACGTTCTCCCGGCTGTCCAGGTCAGACATAAAGTCGCTTACGCTGGACATGAAATACGATTCCTCTGAGCTTTGCTGGCTGCGGTAGCTCATCTGAGAGGCGCTGTCGTAGGTGAAGCGCGTGCGCCGGTCCATCGAGAACAGGCGCACGGTTTCGCCGGGGAACAACGTTGTTGAGTACACCAGGTCGCCCAGCGCCAGTGGGCCGGGGCAGCGCTCGAAACGGACGTGGATAATCACTTCGACCTGCACGCGGCGGTTGTTGTGGATCGCTGATGTGGAGCGCAGCAGCCGGTAGTGGAAATCCAGTTGGTCGCAGGCGTCATCGCTGACCAACTGTGGGCAGCAGGGCACATCCAGGGGCTTGCGTTCACGCTGCGGTTCCGGCGGCGTGACGACGGCGTGCTGTGCGTGCTGACGACGGGCGCGAGCAGGTTCCATGGCCATACAGATTTCTCCCTATGCTCAAGGCGAACACAGTGAAGTAAGTTATATCTTACTTAATGCTATGATGAATTGAAAAATCGCGCAAGCAGGGCTTCAAGCGCATTGTGATGAGCAGGTTGAGGCGTGGACAATTAACCAGCCGGCGCGGCGGCGGCGTGTCGGCCGGTATTTAAAACCGTAAGCGCCTTGACCTCGTATAGCGACTGCCGCTATAGTACGCAGCCGTGTTCACCGCGGCTGTTTCGCGCTGGCCTGAACAACTGATGAGCGCAGGATCAAAAACCTGATGGCCAATTTCCAACCGCCTGCTGTGCCGCCCCCGCCGCCGCCCACGCTCCCCGGCGAGCGCTACCCCGCGCCCGCGTCGCCGCCGATATACACGCTCCAGCCGGCGGAACCGCCCCGGCGCGAAGGGTGTGTGTGGGGCCTGGCGGGCGCGTTGGGCTGCCTGCTGGTGCTGCTGCTGCCGCTGCTGGCGGCAATCGTGCTGGGCGTGACAACGATCGGCAACGTGGTGAACAGCGTGCAGAACGCTTTCCAGCCCGGACCGACGGCCTTTAACGCCGTCAGCGTGCTGGAGAACATCCGTGAACTGTCGCAGCTCACGACGGTGCGCTACAACTACTCGACGCTGGTCACGTCCGAGCGCGAGATGCCCGACGCGCTCAAGCTGCTGTACGGCGAACGGCTGATGCTGGTGGCGGCGGGCCATGTGGACGCGGGCATTGACCTGAGCCTGCTGACGCCGGAGAATTTTACACTCAGCGGCGGTACGCTGACGATCGCGCTGCCGCCGCCCGCGCTGCTGGCCTGTGTGCTCAACGAGCAGGGCACGTACACGTTCTCGCGCGATACCGGCATCTTCAACCGGTCAGAACCGAACATCGAGACGGAGGCGCGGCGCTACGCCGTCCAGCAGTTCCGCACGATGGCGCTGGAGGGCGGCATCCTGGAGGACGTGCAGGCGCAGTCAACGGATGTGCTGCAGCGGCTGCTGGAGATGGCCGCCGGCGAGCAGGTTCGCCAGGTGGTGGTGCAGCCCTCGCCGCCAGATCCCGCCGCGCCGCTGCCGGAAACGTGCCAGTAGGCGCCTAGCCGCCATTAAAGCCATATTATCGAGTTAGTTTCGCGATCAAGATACTCGCTTGTTCGCGGATGTTATATTATCGATCACACAAAATCTTAATTACTGTTGCATCTTATGATTTACTATGGAGAATACCCCCCTAAAATGGAACAATGAGGCCCATTTCGAATCAGGCCTAATGATCTTTCACTACTCTGCATCGAGGAGCAAAAGGTATGGAACCCGATAAAGAGCAAGTACCAGAATCGTCCAGCTTACCGCATCTACAACCAGGTAATCAGCCTTCTACTATCATAAACACGGCTGAACCCGCTGAGCAGGAATACTCCGCGCGCAGGCGCACAGGACTGTTTGCTTGTTTGGGCTGTATTGCGGTGCCGGTTGCCCTGGCTGCTGTGCTGATTTTTACGCCGGTTGCGCTGGTCTCTTCGTTTATCAACGGTGCACGTGGTTTGTTCAACCTGTCGCCGATGCCAGCTTCAGCCAGTGTCATTGATACACCCAGCATCATTAACAGCGTGCTGCCACTGGGCCAACTGGTAACAGTCAACGCGCAGTTAGCCAAAGCGGATATCCGGGTCGTTGTGCGCGGCGGTATGCTCAATTCCTGTAGTTTCAATGCCGATCACGTGGCAGTGGGCGCCGTAGAAGCGGGCGTAGACCTTAGCCAGCTTGACAATAGCGCTGCTCACTACGACGAAACCACTGAAACTTACTACCTGACTTTGCCCGTGCCGCATCTGACAAGTTGCCGCATTGAGTTCATCCGCCAGTACAACCGTTCGTTCACTACATGCCCGGTTGATTGGGATGAAGCGCGTCTGCTGGCGAATTACACGGCGCTGGATGACTTCCGCAACACAGCTATCGAGGGCGGCATATTAGAACGCGCCGAGCGCGAAGCGCGCATTGTCATGGAAAGTTTCGTGCGTGCGCTCACGCAGAAAAATGTTGTCGTGATGTTCGCACGCAACGGGACACAATTAGATGCGACGAATGAGCCGATGGACACGCGAGCCACCAATTTACCGCCATCCTGTGTGCCGCAAGCCCCGCAGGGGTGGCTATACATTGAGCAAGATCGTGCGTGGCGAAAGGTGAACTGACACGCAAGTTTAGTGATACATCTGTCTGTCGAGAGGGCATCTATGAAAATTTCGTTGATCCTTATTGTGCTGGTTATAGACATAGCTCTGGGCGTTGTAGTTAGCAATGGCACAGGCGGTGGGTTGTTTGGATTTCTGTCTGAACAGATTACCCACAATTCCACGAGTATCCTCGAGAGTATTCAAGACATGGCTCACCTCACTGCTGTTCGTTCTTAGTTACGACAGAGCGTGACATGCCTGGTCTGTTGGCAGCGCTCTATGATGAGCGCCTGTTGATGGTTGCTGTTGGACACGTTGACGCGGGAATAGACCTCAGCCAGTTAACTGAACAACATGTAAGTGCACAGGATGATAAACTCATCGTGACGCTGCCCGCACCTGTGCTAACCAACTGTATTCTGAATGAGCAACAAAGCTATGTTGTGTCGCGAGACAGCGGCATTTTTGCTCGTAACGCGCCAAACATGGATACCGAAGCCCGGCGTTACGCTGTACGCATATTTCGTGACATGGCGCTAGAAGCTGGTATCCTTGACGATGTGTATATTCGCGCCAATGATATATTGACGCTATTGATTGATGCGATCGGTCGGAACCAGTTTCGCATCATTCAAATCAACATGATGCCACCAAACACAGCCGCGCCGCTGCCGGAAACGTGCCAGTAGCAGGATCGCGCTCAGCCGCCCAACCGGAAGCCGTCCGCCCGCGACCAGGGGTCGGCCTGCGGCGTGCTGTCAACAGCACCCGGCACGGCCTCACGGTCGAGCAGGGCGGCGGCCAGCAGCGCGGCGTCGGACGGCGGCGGGGCAGGCGGCAGCAAATCGTGCAGGTGGGCGTCAACGAAACCTGTGTCCACCGCGCCCGCCAGAAACACCGGGTGCGCCAGCAGCGCGCGCAGAAACGGCAGATTAGTCGTCGTGCCCAGCACAACCGTCTCGGCCAGGGCGCGCTGCATGCGGGCGATGGCCTCGGCGCGGCTGGGCGCGCTGGCGATCACTTTCGCCACCAGCGGGTCATAGTGAATCGTGATGGCGTCGCCGCTCTGAATGCCGGCGTCCACGCGGACGCCCGGCCCCTCCGGCGGGATGAAGCGCAGCACCGGGCCAACCGCCGGCAGGAAGCCGTTGTGTGGGTCCTCGGCGTAGACGCGGCACTCGATAGCGTGGCCGCGCTGCGTCACGCTCGCCTGCGCGAACGGCAGCGGCTCGCCGGCGGCGATGCGAAACTGAAGCTGCGCCAGGTCCAGGCCGGTGACCTGCTCCGTGACCGGGTGTTCAACCTGCAGGCGCGTGTTCATCTCCAGGAAGTAGAACGCGCCGTCGGGCGCGGCGATAAACTCGACTGTGCCGGCGTTGACGTAGCCCACCGCCCGCGCGGCCTCAACAGCGGCCTGCCCCATGCGCGCGCGCGTGTCGGGCGTCAGCAGCGGCGCTGGCGACTCCTCAACGATCTTCTGGTGACGGCGCTGGGCGCTGCACTCGCGCTCGAACAGGTGCAGCACTGTGCCGTGCGCGTCGGCCAGCACCTGCACCTCGATGTGATGGGCGCGTTCGATATATTTCTCCAGGAACAGGCGCGGGTCGTTGAAGGCGCGCTCGGCTTCGCGGCGGGCGGCGGCCAGCGCTTCGGGCAGGTGGTCGGGGCCGCGCACCACGCGGATGCCTTTGCCGCCGCCGCCCCCGGCAGCCTTGACCATCACCGGCCAGCCGATGCGCGCCGCCGCCGCGACAAAGGCCGCGTCGTCGGCGTCGTCGCTCTGGAAGCCGGGGACCAAAGGCACACCGGCCTGCTCCATGAGGGCGCGTGCCTCGGTCTTGACGCCCATCAGCCGGATGGCGTCCGGCCCAGGCCCGATCCACGTCAGGCCGGCGTCAAGCACGGCCTGGGCGAAACCGGGCGCTTCAGAGAGGAAGCCGTAGCCGGGATGCACACAGTCGCAGCCGGCGGCCAGCGCCGTCTGCACCAGCTTCGCGCCGTCAAGATAGCTGAGCGCCGGGCTGGACGGGCCGATATAGTGCGCTTCGTCGGCAAGCTGGACGTGGCGCGCGCGGGCGTCGGCGTCAGAGTAGACGGCGGCGGCGCGCACCCCCAGCTCGCGGCAGGCGCGGATCAGGCGGACGGCAATCTCGCCCCGGTTGGCGATCAGACACTTGCGGAACATCGCGACGCTCCAGTCACGCCAGGTCCACCCAGAAATGCAGCGTGCGCACCGGGCGGCCTTCGACCTGAACAGCTTTCTCGAAGCGCCCGCCGTTGGCCTCGATGATGCGGCGGGAGGCGACGTTGGTCTCGTCGCAGGTGATGAGGGCGCGCTGGATGCCCAGCGTCCGGGCGTGTTCCAGCGCCAGCCGGCAGATGAGCGTGCCATAGCCCTGGCGGCGGCGCGACGGGCGAATCTCGTAGCCGATATGCCCACCATACTGGCGCAGGCTCTCACTGAGTTCGTGGCGGATTGACGCACGCCCGATGTACTCGCTGCCGCTGACCAGCCACAGTTCGTTGGCGGGGACCCACCCCGGCGGTGGGCTGCTGCGCAGGTCGGCAAGGTGCGCAACCAGCGCGGCGAATCTGTCGCTATCCAGCAGCGAATCGGGGTCGTATTCCAGGTAGCGGGTTTCTCGCTGGAACTCGCGCACGGCCTCCAGAAAGCTGGCCTTGTAAGCGGCAGATGGCTCCGCCAGGAAAGGGCGCGTGCCGCTGGCGTACAGAAAATAGGTGTTGGTAGTCTGAACTGGCGCGTCGAGGCCGGCGCGCAGCAACTGGGAGCGCAGCCAGTTCGGGTCGTAGAACACTTTGACGATGGTGAACTGTCGCCCGTCGTTGAGCCTGCGCGTGTGGGTGCTGCCCTGCGCGTCGTGCGGCGCATGGTCGTGCGAGTTTGACGTAGGGGCCGGGCGCGAATCCACCAGGAACAGCCGTCCGCCCGGTCTGAGGGCGCGGCAGACTTTGCTGAGAAAAGCGTCCAGGTATTCCGGCGGGACGTGCGAAAGCCAGAAGGCGAAGAACACCATGTCGTACTGGCTCTGCGGCTCCCAGGCGAACAGGTCTCCCTCGTGATAGCTGACATTGGGGACCTTGAGGCGGTCGTGGTTAAGGGTGAGCATCTCCGGCGAGGCGTCAATGGCGGTGATGTGCTGGCTGATGGTGAGAAGCTGCTCGGTCCAGATGCCGGTCCCGCACGCCAGTTCCAGCACGTCCCCCACCGGGCCGACGGCGCGCAGCGTTTTCATCACCTGGTGCATCTCGTCGAACCAGCGGCGGTTGAGCGCGTCGCCATAGTCATAGCGACCCAGGCGGTAAACCCACTCGTCATACTCTGCGGCGCGGGCGCGGTAGTAGGCAATCTGTTCGCGCAGCAGGTCGGGCGCGCGCAGCGGCTGGATAAACTCGATGCGGTTGCCGAAGGGGTCGCGGGCCTCGAAGCGCTCGTAGCCAGGGATGGGGACAGAGTCCTGGGCGGCGATACCCTGCGCGGCCAGCCGTTCGCGCCAGGCGGTGAGATCGTCCACCTCGTAGGCCAGGTGAGCGCGTGTGGCGGCACGGTCCACGCCATCCTCAACCCCCAGATGAAGCTGGAGATCGCCAAGCTGGAGCCACAGCCCGCCGCGCCCCCTGAGCGCTTTCGGCTTCTCGATCTCCGGCAGGCCGAGCACGCCGCAGTAGAACGCGCGGGCTGCGTCTTCCGCGCCGATGGGGATGCTGACCTGGACGTGGTGCAGGCGGCTCACTGTCATGCGGCTAGGTCCTTTTCGGTCTGCGCCCCGGTTTGTCCTCAACAGCCAGGGCGAACTGGCTCAGCAAATGCCCCTGCACCGGGTAAACCAGCGTCACCATCGCCAGCCAGCCCAGGCAGGGGATGACGACCAGCAGGCCGATGACGACGTTGGCCAGCGCCGAGAAAACGATCCAGCGGATGGTGATGGACAGGTCGCTGTACAGCGTGTAGAGCAGGTCGCCGAACTGGAAAAAGGCGCCGATGCTGCCGGTGTCGGCAAAGCGGACGGTTCCCAGCGCCAGCATGGGCCAGGTGAACAGCGTGTAGATGAGCAGCAGCGGCACGACACAGCACGCCAGTATCACCGCGTAGCTGGTCCCGAAGAAGCTGCCGGTGTTTCCGCCGGCCAGGCCAAGCGGCAGCGCCAGCGCGCAGCAGGCGAACAGCAGCAGCGGCAGGTTGTAGACCAGGCCGGCGACCAGCACGCTGCCGCCGCTGGTGATCTTCTCGCCCAGGCGGTCCCAGCGCGGCAGCGGGTAGCGCTCGGCGCTGCGCACATTCTGCACCAGCTCAACGACGTAGCCCAGCAGCGCGGCCAGCGCCACCAGTCCGAACAGCGGGATCAGCGCCAACGCCGCCATGACAACTGTCAGCACCATTTTCTCGGTCCACTGACGGTCCTCAAAAATGTACGTAAATGCGGCAGCAAAGTCCATGCGTGTGTCGGTCCTCAGCGGGGCGCACCACTGCGCCGCGATACCGCCTCTTTTATAACACGGAACGGGGGTTTGCGGGGCGCGTCAGGGCGTTTCGGTCGCCGCCAGCTCCGGGGCGCTGTTCGGCTGCGCCTGCGCCGTCTGCGTCAGGTAGACAGCCGCCTGTGTCGCGCGCCAGCGCTCAGTCGCCAGCAGCTCAGGCGTGAGCGTGGGCGGCGCGGACGGCGGCGGGCTGGCGGTGGGCGACGGCGTCGGCGGCACGAAAACCGGGCTGGCCGGCAGCGGCAGCGGCGTCCACGTCAGCGTCGGCGTGGCGCTGGGGTTGGGTGTGGACGAAGGCGGCACGCGCGTCAGCGTGGGTGTGGGCGGGGGCGGTGTGCGCGTGGCGGTGGCCGGCACGCGCGATGTCGGCGTGAGCGTGAGCGTGGGCGCAGGCGTGATGGTGGCCGACGGGCTGGCGGTCAGCGTGGCGGTGAGCGCGATCAGCGTCGGCGTGGGGGTCTGGGCGGGCGGCAGCGCGCTGGCGGGCGGCGCGGCGCTGTGCAGCACCTGGCCATAGACGGATTCCGCCCCCGGCGGCGGCGCAAGCGGCATGACAACGGCGCGCACGCTGTCCAGGTATGCGCGCAGCGCCGGCTGATGCGGCGGGGCCGTCAGCGCGATGGTGTGTTCCATTGCGTCGAGCAGGCTGGCGAGCGCCTCCGGCGTGAGCTGGCCGCGCGCGGCCAGGATTTCCGCCTCTTGCAGCCGCCGCTGGGCGATCCACAGCCAGATAACGTCCTGCTCGCCAGTGAGCGGACTCAGCGCCAGCACGATTTCTTCCCACAGACGTTTGACCGGATACAGCGCTTCGCCGGGGACCGCGCTGTCAGCGGCGGCCACCGCGCCGCCGCCAGCGCCGATAAGCGCCAGCAGCGCGATGGCGACCATCGCCGCGAGCCGCCCCAGGCCGCCCAGGGCAGGGACCCGGCGGCGCGCGACCAGCGCCCCGCGCAGGCGCATTTCGAGCGCGTCCACGCTGGCGGCGGGCAGCGCCGGCGGGCGCAGGCGCGCGGTGAGGGCGGCGGCCTCCAGGGCCGGGCGCAGCTCAGCGGCTGCCGCCGCGCCCCAGCGCGCGCGACAGTCCGCCAGGCAGTCGGCGACAGCCGCGCCGTCCTGAACTGCCTGCACGTAGCGGTCCAGGATGAGGTGCAGCTCTGGTGTGTGTCCTGCGCCGTCGTTCACGAGAGTTCCGCCACAAGCGCGCTGATGTCAATACCGGCCCGCTCCAGTTTGCCTGCCAGCGCGCGCAGGGCGCGAAACTGAAGCGCTTTGATGGCGTTGGGCTGTTTGCCCAACACGGCGGCCACCTCATCCACACGGTAGCCCTCGAAGAAACGCAGGACCACCACCTGCTGCTGGTCGTCGGTCAGGCCGGCGATGGCCGACCGCAGCGCCGCCGCCGCCTGCCGCCGCGCCAGCCGGGCGTCGAGCTGGCTGTCTGCCGCGAGCGGCAGATCGTCCAGATCAGCCGCCGCGGGCCGCCGTCCCACGCGCCGGTAGTGGTCAATCACCCGCGCCCGTGCGATGCGGTAGAGCCACGCCAGGAACGGCCTGCCCTGGTCGCGGTACGCCGCCAGCCCTTCCAGCGCCCTGGTGAACACGTCAGCGGTGAGGTCTTCGGCGAGCTGCTGGTCGCTGACGCGAACAACAATGTAGCGGAAGATCACCTGCACGTGCGCGCGGTAGAGTTGGGCGAAGGCGTCAGGGTCGCCGCGCTGCGCCCGTTTGATGAGGCGCTGCTCGTCAACGCGCTCCACTGACAGCCTGCTCCTGATGTGGATGCTGGCGCGCGCCCGCTGCCACGTATACCGCGCGGGGCGCGAAACCGTTACGGGTGTTTTTGCCGGTCACTAGGGCTGGCTCCTGGCCTGTGCCGGGGGCGTCTGCGCGAACTGCTGGTTGCGCCTGTCCCCTTCCTAAGTATAATCCATCATCGTTGGCCCGCTTGTCTTAATGGTCAGGCAGTTCACCGTGAGTAACGACCAGCAGAAACCACCGCTTCCCTCGACGCTGTACACTGAAGAATATTTCCTGACGGCGTGCGAGGGCTACGACGAATTCACCACGACTGAGGGTCAGCACCTGTCCCGGCGGCTGGCGGCGGCGTTCGCGCTGGCGGCGGTCGAACCGGGCATGACCATTCTCGACGTTGGCTGCGGGCGCGGCGAGATTCTGCGCCACTGTGCCCAACTGGGCGCGGACGCCTTCGGTATTGATTACGCGACGGTGGCCGTCAGCATGTCGCAGCGCGTAATCCAGGGCGTTGACGGCGTGACGCCGGGGCGCACGGCGGTGGCGCAGGCCGACGCCAAACACCTGCCTTTCCCGGACGGCGCGTTCGACCGCGTGCTGATGTTCGATGTGGTGGAGCACCTGCACCCCTGGGAGCTGCACCAAGCCATGCTGGAGGTGCGGCGTGTGCTCAAGCCGGACGGGCGTTTTATCATCCACACCGCGCCCAATGTCTGGTATGACCGCTACGCCTACCCGGTGGTGCGCGCGTTTCGCCGTCTGCTGGGCGAGGGCAGCAAATACCCGCGCGACCCGCGCCAGTTCGGCGTGGCCGTGAACGAGCACGTACACGTCAACGAACAGTCGCTGTGGAGCATGAAGCGCGCCCTGCGGCAGGCTGGCTTTGACGCGCAGGTGTGGCTCGACAGCCCGCCGCAGAACCGCAGCGAGAACCTGGTGCTGGCGGGGCTGCGCGTGCTGGCCTTTGACGTGCCGCCGTTCCGCTGGTTTTTTGAGCGCGAAGTCTTTGCGGTTGCGGCACGGTCCGTTTGATGCGCGGGCGGCTGGTGGTGGGCGTTGCGCTGCTGCTGGCCTTCTGGCTGACGCGGCTGACTGCGGTTGACCGCTTCCCGCCTTTCATTGACGAAGCCATCCACATCTACTACAGCGAGGCCGTCGCGCACACGAATCCGTTTGTCTGGGGCGAGGATGGCCGCCAGTTCACGATCTGGCTGTACGCTTTGTTTCAGGCATACGCCAGCGCGCCGATCTTCACGGCGCGCGCCGTTACGGTGCTGGTCACCATGCTGGGGTTTGCCGCGCTGATCGGAGCGGCGAAGCCGCTGGCGCCGGGGCAGGCGGTGACGCGGCTGATGCACACCGTCCCGCGGCCAGCGTTCACAATTTACGATCTTGCGCCTTAACGCCATTTAAAAGCGCGCTATAATGATGCCCCGCTGAGGCTAAGCGTCGCCTCAGCCAGCTCTTACGTGTTTCAAATACGGCGGCGTTAGGTTTATCCCCCTGCGGGTTTTCAGCCCGCCTGGGCGCGACAAGGTGGTTTTATGATTGAAGTCAGCAATCTCACCAAACGCTTCAGCAGCATAACCGCGGTAGATGCCGTTACGTTCGACGCCAAGCACGGGCAGGTCACCGGCTTCCTGGGGCCGAACGGCGCGGGTAAAACAACTACCATGCGTATGCTCACCGGCTTCATGCCGCCGACCTCTGGCCGGGCGGTTGTCGCCGGGTTCGACGTGTTCGACCACAGCTTTGAGGTGCGCAAGCGCGTTGGCTACCTGCCGGAGAGCGTGCCGCTGTACCGCGATATGACGACGCGCGGCTACCTGATGTACCTGGGCGAGATACGCGGGCTGGCGCACCGGCGCGACCGCGCTGACGCGGCGCTGCGGCGCGTGAACCTGCTGGACCGCGCCGACAGCCGCATCCGCACGCTGTCGAAGGGTATGCGGCAGCGCGTGGGGCTGGCGCAGGCGATCATGCACGACCCTGAAGTGCTGATTCTGGACGAGCCGACGATCGGCCTGGACCCGCTTCAGGTGCTGGAGCTGCGCGATCTGGTGCGCGAGCTGGGCAAAAGCCACACGCTGCTGTTCAGCACGCACATTCTGTCAGAGGCTGAGCAGGTGTGCGATAACGTTGTGATTATCAACCGGGGGCGCATCGTGGCGCAGGGGACGCCTCAGGACCTGCGCGCGCTGCTGGAGCGCGGCGGGCGCGTGCTGGTGCGGCTGAACGCGCCGGTTGAGGATGCCCGCGCCGCCCTGGCCGCGCTGCCCGATGTCGAGGGGGTGGAGGTCGAGCGCGACGGCCTGCTGGTGACGCCGCGCCGGCCAGAAAGCGACCCGCGCCCGGCGATCGCCCGGCTGGTGGTGGCGCGCGGCTGGGACCTGGTTGAGCTGCGCCCGCTGGCGGTCAACCTGGAGGAAATCTTCCTGGAAGTGACACAGCGCGGCGACGACGCTGCCCCGGCCGCCGCTGAAAGCGAGGAAACGCATGCGTAGCATCTTTGCTGTCTTTAAGCGCGAGCTGTGGCTGTACTTCCGTTCGCCGATCGCCTATGCCATCGCCTTCGCCATCCTGTTCTTTCTGGGCCTGCTGTTCAACGGCTACATCGCCCAGGCCAACCAGCGCTTCCCGGCGGATTCAACTTACGTCCCGTCGCTGCTGACGTTCCTTATGTTTTTGATCGCGCCGCTGCTGACGATGCGCCTGCTGGCGGAGGAAACGCGCGAGGGCACGCTGGAAGTGCTGATGACGCTGCCGATGAGCGAAGGCCAGCTAATCGTGGGCAAGTTCCTGGCGGCCTGGGGCTATTACACCTTCCTGCTGCTGCTGACGGTGGTCTTTCACGTTCTGATGGCGCTGGTCGGCATCCCAGACCTGGGCGCGGCCTTTGGCGCGTACTTTGGCGCCTGGCTGTACGGCGGCGCGGTGCTGGCCGTGACCATGATCTGGTCGGCGGTCACGGAAGATCAGATCGTGGCGGCCTTCCTGGGCGCGGCGACCGTGCTGGTGCTGTACCTGGCTGAGATCGCGGCGATCTGGATCGCCAGCAACCAGAGCACGGCGGGCGCGGCGGATTTCGTCCGCGAGTTAGGCTTGCAGGCGCACTATGGCCCGACGCTGGCGCAGGGCGTTGTCCGCGCGGAGGACATCGCCTACTTTGTGCTGATGATTGTCGGCGCGCTGTTTATCACCACGCGCATCGTTGAAACACGGCGCTGGAGGGCATGAGCATGGCTGAACAGACACCCAATACCGCACCTGAAAACCGGGAAGAAGATCCCTTTATCCCGCCGTCATACCTGCTTATCCTGGCGGGCGTGGGCCTGCTGGTGGCGCTGGCTGTGTTTTTCACCCAACCGACGTTTACTGTAGTGGGCTGGGGCGGGCTGGGCATCACCGCGCTGTCGTTGATCGCCTGGGCCGTTACCGCGCCAGAGCAGGCGCGCGCGGCAGTTACTGGGCGCACCGCGCGCTTTGGCGGGACCAGCCTGCTGGTGACCTTTGTCGTGCTGGTCGCGCTGGTCGCGGTTTACGTCCTGATTCGCCAGCAGAACCTACGCCTGGACCTGAGCGAACGCGACACGTTTTCGCTCACCGACCAGGCGCGGCAGGCGGTGGCGGGCATCGGCGCTGACCCAAATGCGCCGCCGATCCGGTTGGTCGCTTTCTACGATTCAACCCAGTCGGGCCGGCGCGACCAGGACACGCTGCTGCTGGAGGACTATCACCAGGCCAGCGCCGGCAAAATAACCTACGAATTTATCAACCTGGACCAGAACCCGGCGCTGGCGCAGCAGTACGGCGTGACAACCCCCGGCTCGATTGTGGTGGTGCGGCCGTTGGACGACGCCGGCACGCCTGATATCGAGAACGCGGAACGGGTCACCTTCCTGACGCAGGACCAGCTCACCAACGCCATCCTGCGCGTGGCGGCCTCTGGCGACTTCCGCGCCTACTTCCTCAGCGTAGACGGCGGCTTCAGCATCAGCGACACCGGCGACACCGGGCTGTCCACGCTCAACACGATTCTGACGGACCAGCTTGACTGGACGACGCAGGAAGTCACCTTCTTCCAACTGCTCGCGCCGGACACCGACATCAACCTGCTGGACCCGGCTGCTGACGCCAGCGTGCTGGTGATCGTGGGCGGCAGCGCGCCGCTGGGCGCGGCGGAGATCGCATTCCTCAGAAATTATCTGGAAAACGGCGGGCGGCTGGTGGTGTTCGGCGCGGCCAATTTCGCCGGCGACTACATCTCGCTGGCGACCGACCCGGCGCTTAACGCCCTGCTGGCTGAGACAGCCGGCATCAGCTTCACCGACAACCTGGTGCTTGACCCGTCGCTGTCTATTCAGTCGCCCACTATCCCGGTGGCCGTGGACCTCAGCAGCGCCAGCTTTATCACCACCAACGGCGTCGGCGCGCAGAGCGGCCTGGTGTTCGAAGTGCCGCACAGCATCGCGGTCGCGCCGTTGGAGGGCGTCGCCGTTGACGAGCTGGCGCGCTCGACCGAGAACGCCTTCGCCAAGACCGACTACGCGGCGGTGCTGCGCGGCGAGATCGCGCAGGCCGAAGGCGATGCGCAGGGGCCGTTCGTGCTGGCCGCCTCCGCCGCTAACAGCGCGACCGGCACGCGCGTGGTGCTGTTCGGCAGCGCGTCCGTCCCGGTCAACGCTTTCGCGTTTTCCAGCAACATCGCCAACCTGAACGTGGCGCTCAACAGCCTGGTATGGGCGACCAACTTCAACGACTTTTTCACGCAGATCACGGTTCAAAGCCCGCAGCTCCCGCAGGACACGCCCATTTTCGTGGACCAGCAGACGGCCTCGCTCATCAACCTGCTGACGATCTTCGTGCTGCCTTTCGGTGTGCTGCTGGCCGGCGTGCTGGTGTGGTGGAACAGCCGCCCGCGCCCGGCGGATCGCTAGCGAGAAGGGGAATACAGCCATGCGTTTGAACCGGACAACCGTTATCCTGCTGGTTGTGTGCGCGGCGGTGATCGTGGGGGTGCTGGTGCTGACCAGCAACCAGGCCAGCGCGCCGGACAACACTGCCAGCGGCGGCTCGCCGCTGGTGAACACGGCGGCGGTCGTTGGCCCGCTGTTCCCGGACCTGGAGCAGCAGTCGGTGGTCGCGCTGGAGGTTGTGGACAACCAGACCGGCGACCAGGTGCGGCTGGCGCGCGCCGCAGACGCCGCCTGGGAAATCATGCGCGCCACCTACGGCACAACCCGCGCCACCGACGAGAGCGCGGCGCTCAGCGCCCTGGACACGCTGCTCACGCTGCAGGCCAACGACAGGTTTGACAGCGAGAACCTGGCCGATTTCGGCCTGGCGACGCCTGCGTACATCATCACGCTGACTACCGACGACGGCACGCTGCACACGGTTTACGTCGGCAGCGCCAACCCGGCGGGCAACCGGCGCTACCTCTACATCACCCAGTCTGAGCCGGGCGCGGCCACGCCTGAGCCGGAGGCGGCCGCGACGGCCACCCCTGCCGCCGCCGACGCCACCGAAGAAGCGGCGGTCACGGCGGCGCCGCACATCGCGCGGACGTTGGACGCGACCAGCGGAACGGTTTTCCTGGTCATCAAGAGCACAATGGACCGCCTGACCGGGCTGGCGGCGCAGCCGCCTTACGTGCCGCCGCCCACGCCGACGATCACGCCCACCGCCACGCTCAACCCGCTGAGCCAGGTGGAGATGGCCACGCTGACAGCGGCGCCGGTCATGACGGCGACGGCGTTCTATGAGCACTTCGTCGCCACCGCGACGGCGCAGGCCGAAGCGGCGGCTGAGGCCACGCCGGAAGCCGGGCAGTAAACTGCCCCGGCGGCCCGCAGCGCAGCGGGCGCGCTTATAAACGCTGACCCCGACCGGGCGCCCGGTCGGGGTCAGATGCTGTCAGGCTGATTCAGGCCGCTTACGAGCCGCCGCCAACTTCCTCGGCGGCGTCGCAAACCTGGCAGACCACGTCCTCAACCGGCTCGCCGCTGGCCAGGGCCGCCACCCAATCGCGGATGCGCACGCCGTTAGCGGCAAACGTGTAGAACTGCGGCAGGCGCAGGATGGTGTGCACCGGCCCGCCGGCGGTGAAGTAGTGGAAGTTGTCCACCACGGCGGTGATGTCCGCCAGGTTAGCCGCCAGCTTGTCGGGCAGCGAGATGTCGGTCTCGCCGAGCAGCGCCAGGAAGCCGTACTGCACCTCGTCCTCGGCGGTGTTGTACTGGGCGAAGGCGACGTTCGGGTAGCGCTGGGCGGCGGCAACGTAGAGGTCCTCAAACGTCAGCGTGTCAGCCGTCTCAGCGGCCAGTTCGGGCCAGTCGGGCAGGATATCCAGCGTGTGCCACGCATCGAACACCACGTGCGACTGGCTGCTGCGGTAGCCGCCCGCGCCGTCGCCAAGCTGGACGATAGCGGCCTCAGGGTACTGTTCGGCGATGATGCCGGTGTAGAGCGGCGAGGGGATAGCGCCCGCGCTGCTGCCGGTCACAAAAATCTGGTCGGGCGCGTCGAAGTTGTCGAACACCCAGTCCAGGGCGGACATTGCGTTGGCAAAGCCGTTGTGGAGGATCGTCACTTCGCGCGCGGGCTTGTCGCCGCTCGCGGGGATTTCGTAGACGGTCTCGCCGCCGCCCAGGTGCACATCAGCGGTGCAGTACGGCAAAAAGACCATCGAGTAATCGGCGAAGGGGTTTTCCGGGTTGGCGAGGTCAAAGATGCCGCCGCCGTCCTCCGGGCTGTTCTGGGGCAGCTCGGCGAAGGGCACATAGGTGATCTGGCCGCCGGAGACGTCGCAGATCTGGCCGAACCAGCACGCGCCGCCGCCGTTGAGGAAGATCAGGACCCGTTCGGGGTCGGCGGGCCGCACGAAGAACTGATAGGGCGTGTTGTTAGAGCACACGGTGTCGCCGCCCGGCGCGATACTGGTCCAGACATCTGTTTCCAGGTCGGCCAGCGTCGGCAGGGCGTCGTCCTGCGCGACAGCGGACGGTATAACGAGGACAAAAACAGAAGCCAGCGCAAGCACAAAACACACACGTTTCAACATAATAAAGTCACCTTTCGTTCATCCTTATGCGCTGTTGAGGATAACGTCTCTGCGCCGCCGCGGCAAAAAAACAGGCGGGCGGCGGCGCGGGCGTCAGCCGGCGGCTTCGTCGCCGTTGAGAGGGGCTGGCTGCCGCTGGTCAGCGGGTTCGGTGAAGGCGGCGGCGTGCGGGGCGGCGGGCTGGCCGCCGTTGGCTTCGGCCTCGCCCACATCGCCGGCCCACAGGCGCTGCATCTCCACGCTGGTTTCGAGCAGGTCCTCTAACCGGCCCACCGCTTCGACACGCCCGCCCTTCAGCACGATGATCTGGTCAGCGCGGCGCAGCGCGGCCCGCCGGTGCGAGACGGCTATGCAGGTCGCCCCCTGCTGGGCGAAAACGCGGTTCCACAGCGTCTGCTCGGTCTCCACGTCCAGCGCGCTGGACAGGTCATCGAACACCAGCAGCTCTGGCTGGCGCACAAACATGCGCGCGGCGGCGGCGCGCTGCATCTGCCCGCCGGAGAGGCGCACGCCTTTCGGCCCCACCGGCGTTTCCAGGCCGTGATCGAGTTCGGTTATGTCCTGCTCCATGACCGCCAGCCGGGCCGCGCCGGCGATGTCGCTGTCGTCAGGCAGGCCCATGAGGATGTTGTCGCGCAGGCTGGCGCTGAACAGGCGCGGGACCTGGGGCGTGTAGGCGGTGCGCGGCGGCACGAAAAACGCCGCCGGGTCCTCCACCAGCGCGCCGTTCCAGCGGATGTCGCCGGCGTCGCGCGGGAGCAGCCCCAGCAGGGCGCGCAGCAGCGTGGTCTTGCCGCTGCCGATGCGCCCGGTGATAACGGTGAACGTGCCGCGCTCAACCGTCAGGCTGATGTTGTGGACGCCGCGCCCTGACGATGGGTGGCGGCAGGTGAGGCCGGCGACGGTTAGCTCGCACAGGCGGTGCGCCTCAGTTTTGGGCGTGTGCGGCACAGGGGGCAGCGGGCCGCGCATGTACACTGGGCCGTGTTTGACCATGATCTCGCGCGGGCTGTCGCTGCCCAGCAGGTATTCGACGCGCCTGACAGAGACGCCGGCCTGTTTGTATTTCGACAGCATCATGCCGAAAAAGCGCATGAACTGCGTGATCCATTCCAGATAAAAGACGAACAGCGCGAAGTCGCCCACGGTGAACGTGCCCGCGCGCATATAGCCGCCCGCCATGATGAGGATGATGCCCGTGCCCACGTTGACCGTGTTCCAGAAGATCGAGCGCAGCAGCTCTTCAAACACGCGGTCCTTCAGCGCCGCCTGCCGCCGGGTCTCGTTGAGGGTCTTGAACTGCTCGACGACGCTGTCCTCGGCGGTGGCGGCCTTGATAGTCTGCACCGCGCCGAACGTCTCGGCGATAAAGCCGACCACGCGGGCCGCCGCGCGGCGGTTGGCCTCGCGGTACTGCATGACGCGGTTCATGGTCAGGCCTGCCACCACGACCACGATCACCAGCGGCAGCAGCGTCACCGCCGTGATGGCCGGGTTGATGCTGAACATGACGAGCACGGCGACAGCAGTCATGCCGCCCATGCTGATCACGTCGCGAATCCAGATAGTGAACTGCGAGATTTCGTCCAGGTCGCCGCGAAACCGGCTGATCGCCTCGCCGGGCGAGGTGGGCATGGGGCGCGCGCCCGGCTGGCTGAGGATGTGCTGGAACAGGTTTTTACGCAGCAGCGCGCCGCTGACGAACGTGAACGTCACGCGCGAGTACATCACGCCGAAGCGCAGGCTCATCTCGGCCAGGGCCGACGCCACCAGAAACGCCAGCAGCGCCCACAGGCCGTAGCTGACCTGGGCGCTGCCGGTCAGCTCGTTGAAGAACTGGCGGGTGATGAGGGCCGGAATCTGCTGCAGCAGGGTCAGCGCGGTCATGAAGCCGACGACGGCCAGATACAGCCAGGGCGAGAACGCGATAATGCGCCAGATGACGCGCCAGTCCTTCATGCCAGCGCCTCCTCAAGGCCAGTTTGCAGCAGTTGGTAGAAGCGCGAGCCGGGGTCGCCGGCCAGCCGCGCCCGCGCGCCGTGCTCGCGGATGCGCCCGTTTTCGAGGATCATGATTTCGTCGGCGCGCTGCACCGTCGCCAGTCGGTGCGCGATGATGATGGCGGTGCGGTCGCGCAGCAGCTTGTCAATCGCTCGTTCGATGCGCTGTTCGGTCACCGGGTCCAGGCGCGACGACGCTTCGTCCAGGATCACAAGGCCGGGGTCTTTGAGAAAGACGCGCGTAAACGCCAACAGCTGCGCTTCGCCAGCCGACAGGCCGCTGCCGCCGGACTGGATTTCGGTGTCCAGGCCCTGCGGCAGGCTGGTGAACCACTCCAGCAGGCCCAGGTCGCCCAGCGCCTCCACGATGCGCTCGTCGGGGATGCGGCGGTCGAAAAAGGTCAGGTTGTCGCGCACGCTGGCGCGGAACAACTGCACGTCCTGCGTGACAATACCGACGCGCTGGCGCAGCTCGCGCAGGTGCGCCTGGCGGATGTCAACGCCGCCCAGCCGCACCGCGCCGGCCCCGGCGGGCACATCGTAGAGGCGAAAGAGCAGGCGCGAGATGGTTGTCTTGCCGCTGCCGGTGCGCCCCAGCAGGCCCAGCACGCGCCCCGGCTCCAGCCGGAACGCCAGGTCAGCCAGCACGACGTCGTCCTGGTAGTAGGCGAACGTCACGTGATCGAAATCTACCGCCAGCGGGCCAGCCGAAAGGGGCGCGCCGGGGCCGTCCTGAATGCTGCTCTGCTGGTGATAGAGCGCCGTGATGCGCCCGACGCCCGCGCCGGCCTTTTGCAGCTCCTGAATCTGGTTGGTGAGTTCGCGCATGGGGCGGAACATCATGTTGGTGTAGCTGACGATGATGAACACCGTGCCGATCGTCGCCAGGCCGCCGCGGAAGAGCAGATAGCCGGCCGCGAAGGCGATCGCGGTCCCGACCGTGACGCTGGCCGCCACCACCACGAACACGACCAGGTTCATGCGGGCGGCGCGGCGCTCGGTTTGCAGGCGGTCGCGCATCAGGCGGTAGAGGTGGCGCATGGTGTAGGCCACCGCGCCGCTGCTGCGCGTGTCCTCAGTGCCGGAAAGCTGTTCCTCCAGGAAGCCGTAGAGCGCGGCGCTGGATTCGCGGGCGGCGGTCCACTGGGGCACGGCGATGCTGCGCACGCGGTTGAGCGCCCACAGCGTCGCCAGCGCGAACACGGCCATCACCAGGCCGACGCGCAGGTCCTCGCGCAGCAGCAGCAGCACCACGCCCAGCAGCAGAACGATGTTGCCGATCACCAAAATCACGAACTGCGAGAAGAAATTCGCCAGCTCGGTCACGTCGCCGTCAATGCGCTCGATCATCTCGCCGGGCGTGCGCACGTGGTGGAAGCCCATATCCAGGCGCAGACAGTGGAGCGCCAGGTCAGCGCGCAGGGCGTTGGTGGCCGTCCAGCCGACGTTTTCGCCCACATAGACCGCGCCCACCGCCACCACCTGCTGCAGCAGCGCCGCGCCGATAAACAGCAGCGCGGCGGCCAGCAGGCTGCCGGCCACCGGGTCTGGCAGGGCATATTCGGGGAAGCGCAGCGCGTAGGCCGCCGTCAGCGACGGCGGGGCTGGGACAGCGGTCACTGTGTCAATGAAGTAGCGCACGATCTGCGGGTTGAGAAGCTGCAAGCCGATGCTGCTGAACAGCAGCGCCGCCAGCGCCGCCACGCGCCGCCGCTGGGGCCGGAGGTACGTGAGCAGCAAGTCCCGATACTGGTGTAAAGTGATCTGCATACAGCGTGTCCTGGACTCTGGCGCGCGAACCCGGCGGAAGTCGCGGCTGGCTGCCTCCCGTAACCGCGATTCTAAACCTGCTGGTTAAGGCCATTGCGGACCAGTAAGGCTGGCCCCGCGCTTCAGCCTGGCGCGCTCTGCTGGGTCAGGCGCGGGTCGGACGGGTTGACCTGGACGACCGCGCTCCAGGGCTGGTAGCGGCGGTTGAACGTGTCGCGGCGGATTTCGCCGCCGTTGGTGTCCAGGATGCGGCGCACAACCACGATCTGCGCGCCCTCGGCGGGCCAGTCTACCCACAGTTCCTGCTGCGGCCCGACTTCGCTGTTGGCCTCGTAAACCGTAGGCGGCGGCGGGACCACTGCGCTGATCTGCGGCCCCTCTTTGACCACCTGCCGCCCCGGATTGGTGCTGTAAAAGCGGAACTGAAGCGCCTGTTCCGCCGGGTAAACCGATGTTTCGATCAGCAGGTGATAGGGCGTGTCGTTGACAAAGCGCAGGTCGAGGCTCGCGCCGGGCGTGTCGGACTGGTAGATGGCGGCGTCCATGCCTGTGCCTTCGCCGCGCTCATAGTACCCGACGCGGTAGGCGTGGGCGTGCCATTCGCTGAACGGGTAGCCGGCTTTGAACGCGGCCTGAAACGCCGTCGTGCTGACCTGGCACACGCCGCCGCCCACATCCTTGCCGGTGCGCTCGCCGATAATGACGTAGCCGTCAACAAAGCCGTGCTCGCGGCTGATCTCGCCCAGGATGTCGTTGAACGAAAATTCCTCGCCAGGGGCGATCATCGTGCCGTCGAAACGTGCGGCGGCCACGCCGATGTTGGTCACGCGGCTGATGGTCGAGCCGGTGTAGTAGGTGGTGGCCTCAGCGACCAGCCCGCTGATGCCCAGCTCGGCGGCGGTGAGGCCCTCGTGATAGCGCGCCAGCGTGTAGTTGAAGGCCACCGGCACGACGCGGGCGTTCGGGTCTGGGGTGAAGATGGCGTTTTCCAGCCGCAGCAGCGTGTCGTCAACGCTGAGCGCGCGCCCGTTCGCGCCCGGCTCGAACACCTCAAGCTGGCGGGTCTCGTCGTTGAAGTGGAAGCGGGCGTCGCGCGGCTGCGCCGCCAGCCCCGGCGCGAGGTTTTCCAGAAACGCGCGGAAGTGCCCGACGTCGGCGCTGATCGTGTAGCGCAGCGTGCCGTCGCCGTTTTCGGCCAGGCCGACCGTCAGCAGGCGCGCCAGTTGGTCCGGCGCGATCGTCCAGGGGCCGAGGGCGCGGCCCTGAGCGTCGTCGGCCACCAGCGTGACCGCGCTGGACACCGCCGCGCTGGCGCGCGCGGCGGCTTCGCTGGCGTCGCGGATCAGCGGCGGCGTTTCAACGATCGCCAGCGGCAGCTCAGCGCCGGTGTCGAGGCGCAGAATCAGCGGGTCAAGCTGGCTGAGCATGGCCGGGATGTCGAGCACGCGGCCAGCCGTGCCAGGCGTGTGGCTGACGACGATGCCGCTGATGTCAAGCGCGGCGTTCTGCGGCGGCTGGTCAACCGCGGCGGCGATGT
The DNA here is from genome assembly GCA_048499435.1 of Anaerolineae bacterium. Classification (GTDB taxonomy): domain Bacteria; phylum Chloroflexota; class Anaerolineae; order Aggregatilineales; family Phototrophicaceae; genus DAOTWC01. The sequence continues at coordinate 231,268 of JASNZW010000001.1, read as the reverse complement.
CGGCGAGCCGCGCGGCGGCGGCGGACTGGTCGTAATAGATGTTGGCCGGCACAGCGCGCCCGGTAAACCAGGCCTGCGCCTGCTCCAGCAGCCGCCCGGCCAGGCCGCCGCTGCGCCCGACGGCGTAAGCCTGGGCGACAGCCCCTTCGATATCGAGGCGCACACCGAGGTCGGCGGCGCTGAACTGCCAGAAGCGCTCGCCATCGCGGAAGGTGAACACGGCGCGGTCGTCGTAGACGAAGGCCGCCGCCAGCGCGGCTTCAGCCTGCGCCTGGGTCATGCCGCCCAGGTTAACGCCGTAAGCCCACACGCCGGGGTAGATTGTGTCGGCGAAGCGCGCCTGGACAGCCAGCACCAGCCCGGCGAGGATGATCGCCAGCAGCAGCGCGCCGGTAACGGCCAGCAGCGGCAGACGAATAAGCCAGGGGTTGTGCAGGCGCAGATTATGCGTGTACGTTGTCATCGTGGCTACCAGTAAAACTCACCCGAACTGACGCTAAGATTACAATAAACAGCCGGTTAGCGACAGGGGCGATCAAGCGGACCGCCCCGTTCAGCGCGCTGGCAGGGCGGCTGATCAGCCGCCCGCCGGGACGAAGCGCACCTCAAAAACCTTCGGCCACAGCTTGCCGGTGACGAAGAACGTGTCCGTTTCCGGGCTGTAGGCGATGCCGTTGAGCGTGCCGCCGCTGCCCAGGTGCTCAGCGATGTTGACGAACACCTGGTTCTGGCCGCTGAACACCAGGTTGTTGAGCACCTGGCCGCGCTGCTGTTCGCCCAGCGCGGCGGTTTCTTCGGGCGTCAGCAGGCCGGCGGCGTTGATGCGCGCCGTCACGCGCCCGCTGGCCTTGTCAATGCGCAGGATGTCGTCGGTCTGCCACACGTTGGCGTAGATTGCGTCGTCCACGCATTCCAGCTCGTTAAGCTGTGTGACCGGCGCGCCGTCCAGCGTGACCTGTACCTGCCCGGTTACGTCGAACGTCTGCGGGTCGTGCAGAAAGAGCGTGTCGCTGCCGTCGCTGCGGTAGACGGCGGCGCCGTCATAGCACAGCCCCCAGCCCTCGCCCTCGTAGAGCAGGAAGCTGGCGAACTGGAGCGCGTGCTGCTGCACCGCCGCCAGGTCGTAAACGAGGGCGGCGCCGTTCTGCCACGTAAGCTGGATCAGCCGGTCGTCCACCAGCGCCAGCCCCTCAGCGAAGAAGTTGGCCGGCAGGTTCACCTGGTAGAGCACCGCGCCGGTTGCCGGCTCCACCTGGCGCAGGCTGGACAGGCCGTAGCGCCCGGTGCTCTCGTAGAACAGGCCGTCGTGCAGCAGCAGCCCCTGCGTAAAGGCGGTGGGGTCGTGGGGCAGGGTGTTGATAACCTCAACGGTCAACTGCTCGGCCGGGGCGTCCTGGGCGGCGGCGGGCACAACGAGCGCGGCCAGCAGCGTAACGATTAGCGCAGCGCGATACAGCATGGTTGATCTCCCGTTTGATTGCGCAGGGGATATTATAGCGGCGGGCGCGCCGCCTACCCAGGCCGCGATCGCCGCATGGGCGCCGCCGCCGCGCGCCCGGTGGCCATGCGCGGCTGTTTTCCCAGGCGCGGGATCGGGTAAAATAGCGGCTGATCTGCCGGGTCTTTAACCCGGCGCGCAGGAAACGAGAGTGTCGTATGTCTGCTGCTGCTCGCGTCACCGTTTGGAACGAATTTCGTCACGAGAAGCGCAGCGGGCACAAGCCCGCTGAGGTTTATCCGCAGGGCCTGCACGTGCCGATCGCCGACTATCTGCGCCAGCAGGGGCTGGCCGTGCGCACAGCCACCCTAGACGAGCCAGAGCACGGCCTCACCGAGGCGGTGCTGGAGCAGACTGACGTGCTGACCTGGTGGGGCCACATGGCGCACGGCGAAGTCGCTGACGCGGTGGTGGACCGGGTGCAGGCGCGGGTGCTGGCCGGCATGGGCCTGATCGTGCTGCACTCTGGCCACTTTTCCAAAATCTTCAAGCGGCTGATGGGCACGTCGTGCGACCTGAAATGGCGCGAAGCCGGCGAGAAAGAGCGCATCTGGGTGGTGGAGCCGGGACACCCGATCGCGGAGGGGCTGGGCGAGTACATCGAGATTCCGCACGCTGAAATGTACGGCGAGCGCTTCGACATCCCCGCGCCCGACACGCTGGTGTTCATGAGCTGGTTTGAAGGCGGCGAGGTGTTCCGCAGCGGGTGCTGCTATCAGCGCGGGCGCGGGCGCATCTTTTACTTCCGCCCCGGCCACGAAACGTACCCGATTTACTACCAGCCGGAAGTGCTGCGCGTGATCTACAACGCGGTGCGCTGGGCCGCGCCGCAGGAAATCAAGGCGACGGCGTTTGGCAACGCCAAAACGCCGCTGGAGCCGATCAGAAGCGCCGCCGAGTAGCCGCGCTGGCTGCGCTGGCCGCGCTCAGCGCATAGCTTTGCTCGCGACGAGGATGGGCTGATAGTAGCTGTCGCTGCCGCCTGGCAGATGCCAGACGGTTTCTGCCAGGCGGGGCAGCTCCGCCGCCGCCGCGCTGATCTCGGCGCGCTGCCAGGCGCGCAGCGCGGTCATGGCGCAGGCTGTCTGCCACGCGCCGCCAGCATCGCTGAGGATGAAGTGGCTGAGGCGGTAGATCGGATCGCGGTCATCCCAGTCCCACACCTGGAACGACACGTGCCGCCCCTGGGCGTCATCCGTGACGGCGGGCAGGGTGGCGCGCGGTTTTTCCACCAGCAGGCGATCATAGTCGCGGATGCTGACCAGCAGCACGCCGCCCGGCGCGACTTTGCTCCACATGCTGCGCAGGGCGCGCTCCAGGTCGGCCAGGGTGAGCATGTGCGCCAGCGCGTTGTCGCAGGCGATAACGGCGCAGTAGGGGCCGGCCTCTGTTTGCTCCAGGGCGCGGAAATCAGCGACGGCGAACGTCATGTCCTCAGCGGCGCGCAGGCGCTGCGCTTCGGCCTGGGCGCGGGCCACGGCTTCGGCGCTCAGGTCGCTGGCGTGGACGCGGTAGCCGCGCAGCGCCAGCCCGATCGCCTGTGTGCCGATGCCGCAGGCGCAGTCCAGCAGCGGGCAGCCGTCGGCGCCGCAGCCGCGTGTGTGCTGGCGGATCAGCCGGTCCAGCGCGCCGCTCTGCGCCAGCACACTCTTGCGCCAGTCCGCGAAGATGAAATGGTAATCGGCGACGAGTTTGCTGTAGAACTCTTCAATATCGGCGGCGGGCGGCGGCGGAAAAGCAGGGCTTTGCATGTCTGTGTCTCCATTTGCGGCAGCACATAATCCCCGTGTGCTCGCCTTGATTATAAGTCATTCCAGCCAGCCACGCAGGTCTATCCCCCCAATGGTGCGGGGTGAGGACAGCGGCGGCGCGGGCGCGCTGTTGCCTGTTTGGGGCTGACTACATAAAATCTGGCTGCTTATTTACGGAGCGAAAGATTAAATAATGCTGCCAGAAGCCGATAATACGGAACACATGTCGATATCCACCGGTATGCTGCCGCCGGACAGCCAGGTGCAGCAGTTGGTTGAGTCGGCGCATAAGCTGTTCGCGTCGAACACTGACGGCCAGAACGCCGACCATTACCCGGCGCTGGCGCGCGTGCCCAGCGATCTGTTTGGGCTGTGCCTGGTCAGCGCGAAGGGTAAAACCTATGCCGCTGGCGATACAGCCTACCCTTTCACAATCATGAGCGTGTCTAAGCCTTTTGTGTTCGCCCTGGTGTGCGAGGCGCTTGGCCACGAGGAAGCCCGCCGCCGGCTGGGCGTGAACAGCACCGGGATGCCTTTTAACTCAGTGGTGGCGTTTGAGCTGAACGCCGACCGCATCACGAACCCGATGGTGAACGCCGGGGCGATCGCCGCCACCAGCCTGATTCCGGGCGGCACGGCTGACGATAAATGGCGCCTGATCCAGGATGGCCTGTCGCGGTTTGCCGGGCGCCAGCTAACGGTCAATGAAGAAGTTTACGCCTCAGCTTCAGAGACCAACCACCGCAACCGCGGCATCGCCCATCTGCTCTACAGCTACAGCCGGCTCTATTTCGACCCGATTGAGTCGGTTAACCTGTACACGCGCCAGTGTTCGCTGGAGGTGACCGCCTACGACCTGGCGGTGATGGCGGCGACGCTGGCGGACGGCGGGGTGAACCCGGTGACGCAGCAGCGCGTTATCAGCACCAGCCACTGCGAGCACGTGCTGGCCGTCATGGCGACGGCGGGGCTGTACGAGACCTCTGGCGATTGGCTGTACGACGTTGGGCTGCCGGGGAAAAGCGGCGTGGGCGGGGGCATCATCACCGTCGCGCCCGGCAAAGGCGGCCTCTGCACCTTCGCGCCGCGTTTGGATCGCGCCGGGAACAGCGTGAAAGGCCAGCTCGCCACCCGCTTCCTCTCCGACAATCTGGGGTTGAATCTGTTTAAATCCAGGGCGCAGGTCTGACGCGGGCTGCTGCGCCGTTTTCGGTTTTATCTGTGCCTGCTGCGAGGGCGGCTGTATGTCTGTTGAATGGAGTCATTTCTGGTCGGAAAACTGGGCGCGCACGCGCGAACGGTTTGCTGCCTGGTGGCGTCACGAGGGGCTGATCGTCCACATTACCGCGCCGCTGGACCAGCCGCGCGCCACCAGCGCGCCGCCCGCGCCGCAGCCGGACACGCTGGCGACGGCCTGGCTTGACCCCGCCTGGCGGGTGTGGCAGGCCGAGCAGGAACTGGCGCGCACGTATTTCGGCGGCGACGCCTTCCCATACTTCGACACGCAGATCGGCCCCGGCAGCCTGGGCATTTTCCTGGGCGCGACGCCGCAGTTCGCCCCGGACACCGTCTGGTATCACCCGTGCATCGCTGAGCCGGAAAGCCACCCGCCGCTGCGCTTTGACGCTGCCGACGGCTGGTTCCGCCGGCATGTCGCGCTGATCGAGGCCGGGCTGCGCGCCAGCCAGGGGCGGTATCTGGTGGGGATGCCGGACCTGATCGAAAACGTGGACACGCTGGCGGCGCTGCGCGGCGCGCAGCCGCTGATGTACGACCTGATCGAACGGCCAGACTGGGTGTGCGCGCGCGTGGCGGAAATCAACCAGGCGTATTTTGAGTCCTTTGACCTGCTGTACGACCTGATCCGCGACCCCTGGGGCGGGAATGCGTTCAGCGCCTTTAAAGTGTGGGGGCCGGGCAAAACGGCCAAAGTGCAGTGTGACGCCGCCGCGTTGATTTCGCCGCGCATGTTTGGGGACTTTGTTGTCCCGGCGCTGACCGAACAGTGCGCCTGGCTGGATTATTCCATGTATCACCTGGACGGCACACAGGCGATCGTCCACCTGGACGCGCTGCTCGCTATTGAGCCGCTGACCGCGATTGAGTGGACGCCGCAGGCGGGCAGGCCGCAGGGCGGCGACCCGCTGTGGTTCGACCTGTACCGCCGCGTGCTGGCGGCGGGCAAAAGCGTGCAGGCGATCCTGGTGGAGCCGCAGGAAGTGCTGCCGCTGCTGGACGCGGTGGGCACGAAGGGCGTGTATGTTATGACTGAGGCGGCGACGGAGGCGGAGGCGCGCGCGCTGGCGGCGGCGGTTGAGGCGTATCGCTGAGGGGCGCTGGCCGGCGCGATTCTGCGATTCAGCTTGACATCCGCAAAGAAAAATAATACTCTTTCCTTAGAGAACGATTTCTCAGCAAAACGGCGACAGGCAGGCTGACGGCGCTGCTGCCCCGGAAACAGGCGAGAAACAAATCTACAGCGGGTTTTCAGGCCGCATTCTTCTCGCTAACGCTGCGCGCGGCCCAGAAAACGTTTTCTCATAATGGTTTTATTGACGAGTATTTTTATCATGCCTGACGTGACCATTCACGATGTCGCGGCGCATGCGGGCGTTTCCAGGGCCACTGTTTCGCGCGTGCTGAACAACAACCCGGCCGTTGACGCCGCGCTGCGCGACCGCGTGCTGGACGCGGTGCAGGCGCTGGGCTACCAGCCCAACCGGGCGGCGCGCCACCTGCGGGCGCAGACCAGCAGCGTGATCGGGCTGATCATCTCTGACATTCAAAACCCCTATTTTCTCTCCATCATCCAGGCGGCGGAGGATGTCGCCTACGCCCACCAGATGTCCCTCATCCTGTGCAATTCCGGCGAGGACCCGGCTAAAGAGCAGATGTATCTGCGCGTCATGGCCACTGAGCGGGTCGCGGGGCTGGTCATGGTTCCGTCGCTGACGAGGGGCACGCAGAGCCTGGCGCGGCTGAAAGAGATGAGCATCCCGGTGGTTTTGCTGGACCGCCTGATGGCGGATGTCGAGATGGACGCGGTTAAGGTGGACAACGAGCGCGGCGCTTATGAGGCTGTGCGCCATCTGATCGGCCTGGGCTACCGCCGTATCGCCATTATCACCGGCATCTTAGACCTGACCACGGGCCGCGAGCGCTACGCCGGCTACCAGGCGGCGCTGACGGCCGCCGGGCTGCCGCAGACGCCGGCGCTGGTAAAGTTCGGCAATTTCAAGGCGGACAGCGGGTATCACCTCACGCGCGAGCTGCTGCTCAGCCAGCCGCCGCCCGACGCCCTGTTTATCTCCAACAACATGATGACGCTGGGCGCGCTGCGCGCCCTGCGCGAGCTGCACGTGCGCGTGCCGCAGCAGATCGCGCTGGTCGGGTTCGACGACATGCCCTGGTCCGGCGACCTGTACTCGCCGCTGACGGCGGTCTCGCAGCCCACTTATGACCTGGGCGCGGAGGCCGTCAACCTGCTGCTGCGCCGCCTGGCGGAGCCTGGCTCGCCGTTTCGGACCGTGATGCTGCAAACGCGCCTGATTGTGCGCGAGTCGTGCGGCGCTGCTTCTAAGGAAAGCATCTGATGGACACTGAACCGCAATCGCAGGTTGAGGACCGCCCGATCCTGCTGAAGATGGAGCACATCACCAAGCGTTTTCCGGGCGTGCTGGCGCTGAACGACGTTTCGTTCGACGTGCGCGTGGGCGAGGTGCACGGCCTGGTGGGCGAGAACGGGGCCGGCAAATCCACGCTGATGAAGATCATGAGCGGCATCTACACCGAGTTTGACGGCCAGATGCTCTTAAACGGCCACCCGGTGGCCTTCCACGGCCCGCGCGAGGCCCAGAACAGCGGCATCGCCATGATCCATCAGGAACTCAACCTTGTCCCTGAGCTGACCGTTTACGAGAACATTTTCCTGGGGCGCGAACACAGAACCTGGCTGGGCACGCTCAGCCGGCGCGCCATGCGCCGGTCGGCGGAGGACCTGCTGGCGAGCCTGGGGCTGGACATCAACCCCAACAGCGCGATCAGCCAACTGCGCGTCGGGCAGTGCCAGCTTGTCGAGATCGCCAAGGCGCTCAGCCTGGACGCGCACATCATCATTATGGACGAGCCAACGTCGGCGCTGAGCGACACCGAAGTCGAGTATCTGTTCCAGGTGATACGCGGCCTGCGCGAGCGCGATGTCGGCGTGATTTACATCTCGCACCGGTTAGACGAGGTGTTCGCCATTACCGACCGCATCACTGTGCTGCGCGATGGCGCTGTGGTGGGCGCGGCGGCGGCCAGCGCCATCACCCGCCACCGGCTCATCAGCCTGATGGTCGGGCGCGAGCTGGACGTGCTTTACCCTAAAGTGGCGGTTGAACCCGGCGCGGCGGTGCTTCAGGTGGAGAACCTGACCTACGCGCAGGATGGGCAGCGCGTCCTGGACGACGTGTCGCTGTATGTGCGCCAGGGCGAGATCGTCGGCGTCGCCGGGCTGATGGGCGCGGGGCGCACGCAGCTATTGGAGGCGATTTTCGGGGTTTACCCGCCGGCTGACCTGGCCGGGCGCATCGTGCTGGGCGACGTGCCGATCCGCTTTGAGTCGCCGCAGGACGCGATCAACGCCGGCATCGGCCTGATCGCGGAGGACCGCAAGCTGCAAAGCCTGGTGCTGGAACGCTCGGTAATGGAGAATGCCAGCCTGGCCGCGCTGCGGCAGTTCACGAACTGGATGAGCGTTATCAAGGGCCGCGCTGAGCGCCGGGCCGTTGGCCAGGTGGTGCAGGACCTGAGCATCAAAACGCCATCTATCGAAACGCTGGTGGCGAACCTCAGCGGCGGCAACCAGCAGAAGGTGGTGATCGGCAGGTTCCTGCTGTCAGAGATCGTGCTGTTCCTGCTGGACGAACCCACGCGCGGCGTTGACGTCGGCGCGAAGGCTGAGATTTACAGCCTGGTGGGGCAGTTGGCCCGCGAGGGAACCGCTTTCCTGCTGGTGTCGAGCGAGATGCCGGAGCTGCTGGCGGTTTGCGACCGGATTTACGTGCTGTGCGATGGCCGGCTGACAGGCGAGTTTGCGCGTGAGGATTTCAGCCAGGAAGCGATTATGGAAGCAGCAACCCGTTTTATTGAGAAGGGAAACAACAATGGCAGCCAGCTTACGCTGGGGAAGGGAGAGCATCCATGAGCGCTGCCGTCACACAACCGCGCGCCGCGCAGCGCACGACGCTGCTGTCGCACGCCAGCGCTGGTGAGATCGTTGCCTTAGTCTGCGCTTTTATCCTGCTGCTGGCGTTTGTCGCCTTGCCGTGGGTGGTTGAGAACGACAGCACCGCTGCCGGCATCAGCCTGATTACGTCCGAGACGCTGCCGCTCAGCGCCGGCCTGTGGGCCGGCTTCACCCAGCCGCCAGGGGCGCTGCTGTTGATTCCCGCCGCCGGCCTGCTGGCGATTGTGGCGGTGCTGGGCGGGTTATATGACCAGCGCTACCGCCGTCAGGCGTCGTGGGTGGTTCAGTTCGCCGGGCTGCTGGGCCTGGCTTATTTCCTGATCTTCGCCACGCAGGACCGCGCCAACACCGACTATTCGCTGGCGCAGTTCTGCGGCGGGGGGTTCTGGCTGGCGTTCTTTATGTCGGCCATTCTGTGCTTTGGGTTTTTCGCCGGGCGGCCCGCGGCGCTGCCCCAGGCGGGCAGCTATGGCGCGCGCGCCGGCGGGCGGCGGCTGTTCGGCGGGCTGGGGTCGTGGCCCTGGTTCAACCGCGCGGTGGTGGCTGCTTTCCGCTTTCAGAGCTTCTTCGGGCTGATTATCGTCTTTCTGCTGGCGATTATCTTCTCGCCGGTGCGCAACGACGCCAACCTGTTCCTCAGCCAGCGCAACCTGAGCAACGTCGCGCGCGACGTTGCCGAGACCGGCGTCCTGGCGACCGGCCAGATTCTGGTCATCATCATCGGGGGGATTGACCTGTCGGTCGGCTCGGTGGTGGCGCTCACGGCGACCGGCGTCGCCTTCCTGCTGATGCGCGACCTGATCCCGGCGATCCCGGCCATTCTCATCATCCTGGGGCTGGGGCTGGGCATTGGCTGGTGGAACGGCTGGACGTCTGAGCGCTTCCGCATACCGGCGTTTGTCACCACGCTGGCGATGCTGAGCATCGCGCGCGGGGTGGCGCGCATCTGGTCAGACAGCATCGCGGTGCCGCTGTCGTATGGGGCTGGCGGGGCAGACCCGCTGTTCAACGTGATCGGCGAGCGCATTAACGGCGTTTTCCCAGTGCCCGCCATCATCATGTTTATCGTGGCGATTGTGATGTCGCTGGTGCTGCATTACACCGCTTTCGGGCGGCATCTGTACGCCATTGGCGGCAACCAGACCGCTGCCCGGCTGTCGGGCCTGGCGGTCTCGCGCATCAAGATCATAGCGTTCATGCTGTGCGGCTTCTTCGCGGCGATGGCCGGCATCATGCACGCGGCCCAGCTCAACCAGGGCAGCCCGAACGAGGCCGTGAACTACGAGCTGAACGCCATCGCAGCGGTGGTGATCGGCGGGGCCAGCCTGTCGGGCGGCAAGGGGACGGTCATCGGCGCGATCGCCGGCGCGTTTATCCTGGGCATTCTGGACAACATGCTCAGCCTGAACAACGTCAACAGCAACGTTCAGCTCGTCACCAAGGGCCTGCTGGTCGTGGCCGCGGTGGCTTTGCAGCAGCTTCGTCCGCGCACAGCGGAATAGACGGTTAACTGGCGCGCAGCGGGACACAGAAAGGGGGTGATCGAGAAGGCCCAAACAGCGGTTTGTGATCGGCAGCTTCCTGAAACATACGAGGGGAAACATGAATAAGAAGGTTTTGCTCTTGCTGCTTGTTGTCGTGGCCCTGCTGGGGACCCTTACCGCCTTCGCCCAGGGTGATTGGCAGCCTTACACTGAGGACATGCTGGGCGGCGGCACCGTTAAACTTGACGCGCGGCCCGAAGGCGCGCTGCCGGCCAACTGCCCGCTGCCAGCGGCGAAGGACAAGTACGTGATCGGGATGTCGCAGGCCAACCGCGCTGAACCCTGGCGCGAGGCGATGGACAGCCAGATCGCGGCGGCTGCCGCTGCCTACCCGGAATTTGAGGTCGTGTTCCAGGACGCGGCGCAGGACAACGCCAACCAGGTGAGCGACGTCGAGAACCTGCTGACGCAGGGGATTGACCTGCTCATCATTTCGCCCAACGAGGCGGCGCCGCTCAACGAGGTGGTGAAAGAGGTATGGGAGTCGTGCGTGCCGGTGATCGTGCTGGACCGCAACCTGGTGGACCCGAACTACTCGATGTTCATCGGGGCGGACAACGTGGCGATCGGGCAGGCGGCCGGGCGCTATGCGGCGGACTGGTGCGCGGCCAACGGGCGCGCGGAGTGCCAGATTGCGGAGATACGCGGGCTGGAAGGCGCGCCGCCGGCGAAGGATCGCGGCGACGGGTTCCGGCTGGGGCTGGTGGACGGCGGGCTGAGCGCGGACAACATTGTGTTCTCGCAGAACGCGGACTGGCTGCGCGAGCGGGCGGTGCCGGCGGCAGCGGCGGCGTTCCAGGCACACCCGGATGTGGACGTGCTGTACGGGCACAATGACCCGATGGCGGAAGGCGCGTACATTGCGGCGCAGAGCGCGGGGATTGACCCGGCGCAGGTGCTGTTCATCGGCATTGACGCGCTGCCGACGCCGGACGGCGGGATCATGTCGGTGCTGGAGGGGCGGCTGGGCGTGACGTTCGTCTACCCCACCGGCGGCAAACAGGCTATTGAGTGGGCGCACAAAATCCTCACTGAGCAGGTTGTTCCGCCGCAGTGGGTGATTCTGCCGTTCGACACCGTGTCGCCGGAGAACGCGCAGGCCGTGTGCAACGCCTTCGCCTGCCCGAACGCCGAGTAGGCGCGGCTGGCCGCGCAGCGCCAGCGTGAGCTGGAAGCGGCGCTGACGCCCGGCGCAATGCCGATGTTTAACAGCCCGCGAGAGACTCCTCGCGGGCTGTTTCAGATTTTGGGCTGTCAGCCGGGTGTGTACGCGCTGCGCGAAAAACTGTTGTCTTATTTCCACACCAGCGATTTCGTTGTAATATAGCGCCTGGATTTGGAGAATTGAGGATTAGAAACCAGTATGCGAAAACCTGCGTTCCTTGTCGTTATGATGCTCATCGTAGGCCTGACACTCGCTGTCAGCGCTCAGGATACGCTGCCTGAATCGGTGGTGATCGAAACCAGCTCTGGCGTGGAGATCGCCTGGCCGCAGCCGGTCAGTGAAGTGTGGAATGTCGTGCCCATCCTCGGCTCTGCCGACGTGCCTAACATGACGCACTATTTCATCGAGGCCATCGCGCTCAACGATGACCTGTCGATCCCGCTTAACGCGCCGTGGCTGCCGCTGACGCCAGGCTTCTCGCAGCCAGTGCTGAACGACTTCCTGGCGACAATTGACACCACTGAGGCTGAGGACGGTCTGTACGCTATCCGCCTGACCGTGAACACCAGCGACGGCCAGCACTTCACCGATGTCGTCAGCCCCATCCGGCTGAACAACGCGCGCTACAGCGTCGAGGTCGAGCTGCTGAAGGAACGCTACGGCATCGAAACTGAGCCGACCGTGACGCCAGAGCCGACGTCCGCCCCGGCTGACACGACGCCGCGCGTAGTGCCGGCCCCGCCGAACGAAGCGGTTAACATGCGCCGCTGCGACCTGGTTGATAACGACCGCTGCCCGATTGTTGACCGCCTGGGTGAGCGTGAAGAGGGCCGCGTTCTGGCGATCAGCGCCAGCGGCTCTGGCTGGTTCCAGGTGCGCCGGGAGACCGGCAGCGTGGGCTGGGTATCGCCCACTGTGGTGACTACCCTGGGCGATTTCAGCGATCTGCCGCGCGTCTCGCCGCCGCCGGCGCTGGTTCCCCCCGCGCCGCCCGCCGCCAGCAATATCACCATCAACGGCCTGGCGATCCAGGGGACCGCGGTCTGCAATGAGCAGTTTACGGTTCACGTGAACGTCGCCAACACCGGCACCGCGACCGCGCGCGCTGGCTCTGTCACGCTGCAAAATGTTCACATTCGTACCGGCAGCATCACGACCACCGGCTACGGCAGCTATCCTGACCTGGCGCCGGGCGCGAACTTCGTCGTCGTTGTCCCGATGCGCGTCAGCGTTTTCTTCAATGAAGAGCACGAGCTGCGCGCTTTCACCAGCGGCGTTCAGTTCAACACGCGCTATATCTTGCAGCAGGGGAGCTGCGGTGCTGTCCCCACGCCGCTGCCTGAGCCGACCCGCCCGCCGCTGACGATTGAATTCGCGCCGGGCGTGTGCACGCTGAACATCAACAACGGCGTGCCGACGTTCCTGTTCCCCAACGGCTCGCAGGCCGGCGAAATCTTCGGCAGCGGCACGTTTAACGCGCTGCGCGGGTCCACCGTCAATCAGATCGGCTGGTATGAAATCAGGGATGCGCGGCTGGACGCGAATGTATGGGTGCGCGCGGCAGATGTGATCACGTCTGACGGCTGCGGACTGCCGTCCACGTTCTAGGTGCTGAGCGCGCGCTGCGCTGAGCGATGAAAAAGCGGGCCTGTCCGGTTAAACCGGGCAGGCTCGTTGTTTTTATGTGGGCAGCGCCTGCGCGCTCACTTCAGCAGCAGCCCGGTGGTGACGAGCGCGCGCGCCTCCACCAGCAGCGCCGGGTGATTCCACAGCAGCGTGGACAGCGCCTGCGCGTGGCTCATGCGGTCCAGCGGCAGGCTGGCGGCGGTGCTGATCAGCGCGTCGAACTGGGATTCCTTCATGCGCGTCAGCACTTTGCGGATCGTGTAGAGCGCGGCGTGCATGCGCCCGTACTCGCGCTGCCAGGCCTGCTCATAAGGGCGCAGCGCGGCGGCCGAAACGTCGCCCGTGTAGATGGCCTCGACGGCGACGCGCACCGCCATGTCCGCGCCGGTCATCCCCAGGTTGATGCCGCCCGCCGTTAGCGGGTCGGCCTGGTGCGCGGCGTCGCCCACAGCCAGCAGGCCGTCTGTCACCATGCGCTTGAGCGCGCCAGTCACCGGGATGCCGCCCACCACGACCGCCAGCACGCTCGTGTCAGGGTAATGGCGCTCAACGAACCGCTCCAGCAGCGCCTGCGGGCTGCTGCGCTGGCCGCTGCCGGCGGTGACAATGCCGACGTTGGCGATATCCTCACCTTTCGGAAACACCCAGATATACCCGCCAGGGGCCAGCGTTTCCGGCCCGACATGGTATTCGCAGACGTTCGGCTCCATGCGCCCGCGCATCCCGCCGAGCAGGAACTGCACGCCGGAGTAATAGTCGCCCAGCGGCGGGATAGTCTTGAGGCCGGCCCAACGCGCCACCTGCGACTCCACACCGTCTGCCGCGATGACGAGCCGCGCCCGCACCTGGTAAGCGCGGCCCAGGCTGCGGACCGCGACGCCAGCGACCGCGCCGCTGTCGTCGCGCAGCAGGCCGGTAACGGTGCTGCTGACGCGCACCGCAGCGCCCGCTTCCGCCGCGCGCTGCGCCAGCGCCAGATCAAAGACTTTGCGATTCACCACTACGGTTGGCTCGGTGGGCGGCACTTTGACGCGCTCGCCGCGCGTGTTGCAGATGGCGAAATAGTCAATGTAGGCGTTTACCCAGCGGTCGTCCAGCGGGATGAACGGCGCGGCGGACACGTGGCTGATGGCCTCGCCGCAGCGCACCGGCGCGCCAATTTCCTGGCGCTTCTCAAGCAGCAGGGTGGTCAGGCCCGCCTGGGCCGCGCGCAGCGCCGCGACCGAACCCGCCGGCCCGGCGCCGACGACAACCACGTCATACTGTGATTTCATGACGCCGCCTGCATGTTTTCACCGGCAGTCAGCGCCAGCGCCTGCACCGGGCAGATCATCACGCAGCGGCCGCAGGCGGTGCAGGCTTCCTGGTCAACGGTGAGCGTGAGGCCATTCAGGAACAGACAGTCTGGCGGGCAGACTGCGACGCAGGCGCCGCACGAGTGACACAGGTTGTCGTCAATGCGGAGCTGCGTGCCAGGGCGGGATGGCGGTTGGGGACGGAAGCGCCGGAGCATAGTGAAATCCTCCATCTGCGATTTCGGCCGATTATGCATATCTTAATATTATAGCCGGTTTCAGATTGTCCGCCGGCTTTGATCTTCAGCTCACCAGTTAATGGGGGTGTCGCGCCGCCAGACGCGCCGCACCAGCGCGCCGCCGGGCATAGCCGCCGCCAGCCGGTAAAACAGGTCCAGGTCGTCGCTGCCCAGGGCGCGCAGCAGCCACAGGGCCGCCGCGTAAACGGCCAGCGCGCCGCCGCCGCCGATCACCGGCCCGGCAGGGCGCAGCGCCAGCGCCACCAGCGCCGCCAGAACGCCGGCGGCCAGCGTCCGCGCGACGCGCGGCAGGGTGCGCGCCGGGTCCCAGCCGCTTTCGCGGAAGATAAGCAGCAGGGCCGCCAGCACGACGCCCTCAGCGGCCAGCGATGCCAGCGCGGCCCCGGCGATGCCCAGGCGCGGGATCAGCAGGAAATTGAGCGCGATATTGCCGGCCAGGCCGGCGGCGCGGACGCCCAGCAGCGACCGCTGGCGATTCTGCACCATGAGCGCCTGCGCGAACACATTGGCGATCATGCTCGCCAGCGCATACCAGATGAGGATGCGCAGGGCGTCGGCGGTGGGCGCGAAGTTCGGGCCGAACAGCGGCCCCGTGATCGCCGCCGCGAACAGCGACACGCTCAGCGCCAGCGGCAGCACAAACACCAGCGTGAAGAAGGCCAGCTTGCCGACCATCAGCCCGAAGCGCTCGCCGCTGCCGTAGTAGCGGGCCATCACCGGGTAAGTGGCGGTGAGGATGGTCGTGTTGAGCAGCTCCACGACGCCGAACACCACCACGAACGCCGCCGTCAGATGGCCGGTCTCAGCCGGGCCGATGAAACGCGCCGTCATCAGTTTGTCGGCGTGCTGGTAGGCCAGCGAGAGAAAGGCCGCCAGCGCCAGCGGCGCGCCGTTGCGCAGCAGCGGCCCGGCGACGGCGCGGTCGAAGGGCCAGCGCGGGCGCGCGCCGCCGCGCAGCGCCAGCAGCCACAGGGCGGCGGCGCGCGCCAGACCGGCGGCGATCGTGGCGACGTAGACGCCCCACAGCCCCCCGCCCGCCAGCAGCGCCGCGCCGGCCAGGGCGATGAGCAGCGCGACGTGGCCTATGCCAACGAGCGACGAGGCCACCATGCGTTCCTGCGCCAGCAGGATGTCGTTGGTCATGTTGCCCAGGATATCGACCAGCAGGCTGAGGGCGGCCAGGGCCAGGAAAGCGCGCACGTCCGCCGGGTAGCCGCCCAGCGCGGCGGCGCTGTTGACCAGCGCGTAGGCCAGCAGCGCCAGCGCCGACTGCATGACCAGCGTGGCGGTGAGGTACTTTCCGGCCTGGTCCGGGCGGCGGGCCACGTCGCGAATGACGATCGGCCCCATGCCGAAATTGACGATTGACGTGCCAACCGCGATGAACGACCCGACCGCGCCGTAAACGCCGTACAGCGCCTCGCCCAGGGCGTTGGCCAGCGCGAGCTGCCACAGAAAGAGCGCCCCCTTGCTGACGATGCTGGCGGCGGCGATCGCCCCGGCGTTGCGCGCGGCGCGGCGCGCTTCAGCGGCGCTGGCGGCGCTCACGTCAGCGGCGGGCGCGGATGCCGCGCACCCAGTATGTGCCGGGCACGCCTTCCGCCAGCCAGCCGACCGCGTCAGGCCGCGAAATGATCTGCACGTTCCACCAGTTGAAGCCGTCGGCGCACACCGGCCCGCCGAGCACCTCAAACGCCACGCCGTCGATCAGCGTGAACAGCAGCTCAGACTCGCGGTCGGGCGCGGCGCGCAGGCTCTTTGGCTTGGAATCGCGGTAGCTGACATATCCGCGCGCGCCAGCGGTGAAGGGCAGCGGCACGCTGCACACCGCTGGCGGCTCGCCCGGCTCGTCCACGAATGGGCGGCCGTCAAAGCCCTCAGCCACCCAGCCGCGATAGGCGACGCCCAGCACCGTTACGTCAACCAGCCACCAGTTGTAGGTGTCGGCACACATCGGCCCCTCGATCACCGTCGCCACCGTGCCCGCCGGCGCGACCGTCAGCACCAGGCCGGCGCTGCCTGGCTCAGCGCGCACGCGCAGCCCGTTCAGCAGGGCCGCCTGCGTGCCGGGCGGCAGCGTCAGCGGGGTGGGGCAGATATCCGCCGGGTCGATCACCGGGAAGATGAGATAGCGCCCGCCAAGGAACTCGCGTTCCGCCACCCAACCGGGGTTGTAATTAGCCGGGGCGCGCACGCGCCACCAGTTGATGCCAGTTTCGCACACCGGCCCGTCCTCAACGCGCAGCGTCAGGCTGGTTTCCAGGTAGCTGACCACCGCGCCGGTGAACTGCGGCAGGTTGCGCAGGTTAATGCCGGGGCGCGTGTTCACAAGCTGGCCGGGCGCGAGCGCCAGCGGCGGGTCGCAGGCGGCGGGCGTGGCGGTGGGGAACACGAACGTTGGCGGCGGCGTGGGGGTCGGCGGTTCGAGCTGGGCCAGCGCTGCCGCGCCGGTCAGCAGCAGGGCCAGCGCCAACGCCAATAGGACAGAATGTCGTAAACGTAACATAAGCGCACCTCGCTTTGCCTGTGTGCAATTGTCGCCCCGGCTGCGAAATGCCGCAAGGCAGCCGCGCGGGCGGCTGGTTTTTTCACAGGCGGGAAAAACTGTGCAAATGTTCATTAACACGGCTTTTCGTGCAGTTTTAATGACATATGACATTTGACGGCGTTAATTAACCGCGCTATAAACACAGTCAGCGCGCTCGCGCGTACAACCCGTTTAATTTTGCAGCTTAGTGAGGATAATCATGAAAAAACTTTCTCTAGTGCTCCTCGCCGCGCTTTTCCTGCTAACGCTGTCGTTCACGGCGGCGGCCCAGGACGAGCCTCATCCCCTGGCGGGCCAGTCGGTCAATATGGCCATCCTCGGCATTGGCGGCTGGGTCCCCAGCGGCCTGGGCGTGGAAATGGCCAACGACCTGTTCGTGCCGTATGCCAAGGAAACCTACGGCTACGACGTGACCTTCTCGTTCGCTGAATCTCCGTTTGAGTCGCTGTTCCAGCGCGCCGCCGCCTCGCTGGCGACCCGCTCCAACGAGTTCAACATCATCATCAGCGACAGCCAGTGGCTGGGCGCGTTCGCTGAGCCGGGTTGGATTGTCAACATCAGCGACCTGATCGCCAACGGCATTCCTGAGATGGGGATTGACCCGCAGCCGTCGTTCGACCTGGACGTGTTCAGCGATGTCGTTCGCACCACCTACCAGATTTACCCGGACGGCAGCGACACGATCTGGGGCCTGCCGCAGGAAGGTGACGTGATCGTGCTGTATGTCCGCAAGGACATGCTGCTCGACCCCGATGAGCGCGCCGCCTTCGCCGCGAAATACGGTTTCGAGATGCCGGAGACGTTCGAGGACTTCGAAACCCTGACGATGGACGACTTCGAGAAAATGGCGGAGTTCTTCACCCGTCCTGACCAGGACCTCTACGGCACGGTGATGCAGCACGTGCGCACCTATGACTTCCAGACCATGTATCTGTACCCGTTCATGTTCTCGATGGGCGGCGATATCTGGAACCCGGAGACCCGCGAGGTGTGGGGCGTGCTCAACAGCGAGATCAACGCCCAGGCGATGGAATGGAACAAGCGCATGGTCAGCTACCAGCCGCCCGGCGCGCTGAACTTCGGCATTCCTGAAAACGTGGACGCCTACACCCAGGGCAAGACTTTCTCTGCCTTCCAGTGGGCGGCTGTTGGCCTGTCAATGGTGGCGGACCCGGAGATGCGCGAGAACACGCTGATCGTGCCGCCGCCCGGCTTCGTTCGGGAAGACGGCTCGTTCCACCGCATCTACTCGATGGGCGGCCAGCCGTGGGTGATCAACTCTTTCAACACGCCGGAGCAGATGCGCGTGGCGGTGGACTTCCTCAACTGGTGGTATCTGCCGGAGACGCAGCTTGAGTTCTCGCGCCGCGGCGGCAACCCGACCGTTGCCGAAACCGTCAACGACCCGGCCTTTGTTGACATCAACCCCTGGAACCGCGCCTACAAGTTCATGATCGTTCCTGAGAATGCCCGTGACTTCTGGCACGAGCCGAACTACGCTGAGATGCTGGCCGTGCAGCAGGAAGGCTTCACCGCCTTTGTGTCTGGCCAGGTCACCGATGCGATGAACACGCTCAACTGGATCGCCTGCCAGCAGCAGGCCATCCTGTTCGACAACGGCCGCACCGAAGTGGCGCCGCCCGCTGAGTGCGCTGGCATCGCGCTGCAATAGCGGCTCGCACACGGTTGTATACCGCTAACAGACGGTAACAGAGAAGTGGGCAGGGGTGAAAGCTGATCCCTTGCCCACTTTTTTGAAACGATGGGCTGCCGGTTGTCGGCCAAACTGCTCATCTGCGTCATAATAGAACGGTCGGCCAGGTGGGCTGCTGGCGGCTGCGCGGCACGATTGTCTGCCGGCGGCGGGCCAGCAGCGCATAGAAAAGGCATCAGATTATGCGAGCGAATACGACTGATGATGTAACAACTGTTTTTACCGCTGCGCCGCAGGGCACTGCCTGGCGGCGGTCGCTGGCGCGCCTGGCACATGCTTTTGATAACTCGCGGATGTTTCCAGCGCTGCTGATCGCCCCGGTGATGATCTTCTTCATCGTCTGGAAC
This sequence comes from Anaerolineae bacterium, assembly GCA_048499435.1. GTDB lineage: Bacteria > Chloroflexota > Anaerolineae > Aggregatilineales > Phototrophicaceae > DAOTWC01. The sequence goes on along the minus strand of JASNZW010000001.1, from coordinate 212,290 downwards.
GTGATTCCTACGCTGTGGATGATCGGCCTGAGCTTCTACAAGTACAACTTAATGCTGGGCAACGAGCGCTTTATCGGCACGGCCAACTTCCTCAGCCTGATGGCCGATGACCAGGTGTGGGCCGCGCTGGGGCGCACGTTCGCCTGGGTGGTGCTGGGGGTGGGCATCCAGACGCTGCTGGGCCTGCTGCTGGGCTTCCTGTTCTGGGGCAGCCGCGATATGCCGGGCCGCCGCCTGGCGCTGTCGCTGCTGTTCGCGCCCATGATCCTGACGCCGATCGCGGCGGGCGTGTTCTTCCGGCTGATCTACGAGCCGACGTTCGGCATCGCCAGCTTCCTGTTCCGCCAGATCGGCATGGAAGTTAACTTCCTCAACGACAGCAACCTGGCCTTCGCCTCGGTGCTGATGGTGGATATCTGGATGTGGACGCCGTTCATGATCCTGATTACGCTGGCGGCGCTGGGATCGGTGCCGAAAGCTGAGCTGGAAGCCGCCGAGATCGACCGCATCCCCTGGCTCAAGCGGATTCGCTATATCGTGCTGCCCAACGCCAAATTTATCCTGATGCTGGGCATTCTGCTGCGCACGATTGACTCGTTCAAAACGCTTGACCTGGTGTATCTGATGACGCAGGGCGGCCCCGGCAACATCACAGACCTGATCGCGCTGCTGCTGCGGCGCAAGGCGTTTGAAGCGTTTGACCTGGGCTGGGCCTCGGCGCTGGGCATCATTCTGCTGCTGGCCGCGATCGCCTTCACGTCTATCTACCTCTACATCCTCAACCAGAACCGTCAGCGGCAGCAGGAGGTGATCTGATGACACGCCGTAAGGGCTGGCGCAAGACGCTGTACCACATCGCGCTGTGGGCGGTCGCGCTGATTTTCTTCCTGCCCATTTTCTGGATCATCATGGCCGCTTTCAAGACCAAGAACCAGATTCTGGCGACGCCGCCCCAACTGCTGTTCACGCCGACGCTGGATAACTTCGTTGACCTGGCGACGCGGCCCAACGTGAGCGGCTATTTCATCAACAGCATCTTTATCTCGCTCTCAGCGGTGGTGATCGCGCTGCTGGTGTCGTTTCTGGCAGCCTATGCGTTCTCGCGCTATAACCCGCCGGGAACCAACTTTATGATGTTCATCCTGCTCTCGATCCGCATGGTGCCGGCTGTCGCCGTCGTGATCCCCATCTTCCTGATGTACTCCGCGCTGGGCTGGAAGAACACGCACTTCGGCATGATTATGTTCTACGCCATGTTCAGCATCCCCTTCTCGGTGTGGATTTTGAAAGGGTTTATTGACGGCGTGTCGCGCCGTTACGATGAGACCGCGCTGGTCAACGGCGGCTCGCGCTGGCATGTGCTGTTCCGCGTGATCCTGCCGCAGGTGGGGCCGGGGCTGGTGGCGGCCTTCATCTTCAACCTGATCTTCGTGTGGAACGAGTTCATTTTCAACCTTATCATTGGCGGCCTGAACACGACCACCATTCCGGTGTCGTTCTCCGCCAACCTGTACTCGGCAGGCGGGCTGGACTGGACGTTCGTGGCTTCGATGACCACCGCCTATATCCTGCCGCCTATCCTGATCGTGTTCCTGTTCCAGCGCTATCTGCTGGTGGGCATGACATTTGGCACTGTGCGAGGTGAAGTATGAGCGCCACAGCCCCCGAAACAACGCCTCAGCGCCCGCGCCAGCCGTTCGCGGCAACCGTTCAGCTTGTGCTGATCGTGCTGCTGCTGGCGAGCTTTGTGCTTATCGCGCAGCAGTTCAGCAAGAGCGTTTATGCGCTGGGGATGAACGCGCTGATCTTCCTTACCCTGCTGCAGATCGCCTTCGGCAACATTCCGGCGCACTTTAATTTCCGCCAGTCTCTGGTGGGGGTTGTTATCGCCGCGCTGATTATCGGCGGGATCGTGATCCTCAGCATTTACCTGGTTCCGTCTCTGCTTATGCTGGGGAGGTGACACAACCATGGATGTCGCCGTCGAATTTCGCAGCGTTTCAAAAAGCTATGGGCGCGCTGTTATCCTGGATGGGCTGAACCTGGCCGTTGAAGCCAACACGTTCACGGTGATTTTCGGCGCGCCCGCCTGCGGCAAATCAACCGTGCTGCGCCTGCTCACCGGGCTGGAAAAGCCAGACAAGGGCGAAATCTGGATGCGCGGGCAGAATGTGACGCGCGCCGCGCCCGCGCAGCGCAATATCGGCTATGTGCCGCAGTCGTTCGCGCTGTATCCGCACTACAGCGTTTTTGACAACATCGCCTATCCGCTCAAGCTGATGGGCGTTTCGGGGCGGGACGCGGCCCCGGTGGTGCAGCAGGCCGCCGACCAGCTCAAGATCAGCCACCTGCTGGGCAAGAAACCAGAGCAGCTCAGCGGTGGCGAAAAGCAGCGCGTGGCGATCGCGCGCGGCATTGTCAAGAACACGAACATCTTCGTGCTTGACGACCCGCTCACCGGCCTGGATTTCAAGCTGCGCGAACAGCTCTTTGATGACCTGAGCCAGATGCGCGCCAGCCTGGGGGCCACGTTCATTTACACCACGTCGGACGCCCTTGAAGCGCTGATAATGGCCGAACAGGTGAAGATTCTCGACGCGGGCCGCGTCGTTGAAGCGGGCGACCTGCAAACGATCTACGAGCGGCCGCAGCACAGGCGCACCATGCAGTTGTTGGGTTTCCCTGAGACGAACCTGTTTGCGGGCACGCTGGAAAAGGGCGTTTGCCGCACGCCGCTGTTCGATTTCCCGGTGGCGCTGGCCAACAGCAGCGCGCCGGCGGCGGTCACGGTGGCGGTGCGCCCGCAGGACATCATGATCAACCCCCCGGCGGACGCGGCGCTCAAGCCGTTTAAGGCGGACATCGTGCTGGTGGAGAACCTGGGCGGCGAGCTGGTCGTCTACCTGGAGGCCAGCGGGCTGGCGCTGACAGCGGTTGTGCGCCGGAGCGACGCAGGCGACCTGAACGAAGGCCACACCGCCGCCGCCATTGACCCGGCGCGCCTGTTTCTCTACAGCCCGGACGACAGCTTCATTGGACAGGGGGCGCTCTGATATGACTGTCATACGACTCGACAAACTGCGCAAGGAATTTGGCAAACTGGTTGCCGTGCGCGACCTCACCATGACGTTTCCTACGTCGTCGGTGACCTGCCTGCTGGGGCCGTCGGGCTGCGGCAAAACCACGCTGATGCGGATGATCGCCGGGCTGGAGGAACCAACCAGCGGCGATATTTACTTCGATGACGAGCGCGTTACCGACCTCTCGCCCAGCGAGCGTTACATCGGCATGGTGTTCCAGTACCCGGTGATCTACCGGGGCATGTCGGTCTACCGCAATATCGAGCTGCCGCTGCTGGAGGACAAGAGCCTGTCGTCGGCGGCGCGCAAACAGCGCGTTGAATCGGTAATGCACACGCTGGACCTGACGCGCTTTGCCAAAGCGGACATCACCCGGCTGGACAACGGTACGCGCCAGAAGGTGGCGGTCGCGCGTGAGGTGGCGCGCCAGCCGCGCATCATCCTGTTTGATGAACCAGTGACCAACGTTGACATTAACTCCAAACTCCAGCTTAAGCGCGCGCTCAAGCAGTTGGTGAAGCAGCACAGCCAGACGATCATCTACGTCACGCACGACCAGACGGAGGCCATGACGCTGGCTAACGAGATCGCGCTGATGCGCGACGGCGCGATCGTGCAGCGCGGCGTCCCGCGTGAGCTGTACAACTCCCCCGCCGACCGGTTCGGCGGCTGGTTCCTGGGCAACCCCGGCATGAACTTTATTGACTACACCCTGTCCTCAGACGCGGGCGGCCTGACGCTGGCCGGGCCGCTGTTCCGCCAGCCGCTGCGTGTAACCGGCATCGACGCCCGCCAGGATGTCGTGCTTGGCATCCGCCCGGAGCACGTGCACATTCTGCGCCAGCCGGCGGCGGCCAGCGTCCCGGCGCAGGTCGTGCGGCAGGCGCTGGTTGTGGGCGGGCAGCATCTGGTCACGCTGCAGGTTGGCGGCGCGCTGGTCAAGGCGAAAGCGCCGGCGGGCCTGGCAGTTGCCGCGGGCGCTGAGGTGCCGGTTGTTTTTCCCGCGGAACACGTTGTTCTGTTCGAGCCGGGCGATGGGGTGCGGCTGGACGCCGCGCTCACGCCGCTGGCCGCACACGTTAATTGAGGCGCATCGCAGAAAGGACTTACCTCATGGCGAAAGTTGTCAGCCTGGGCATTCACATTCTCGACATTCTGGGGCGGCACGTCACCCGCATCCCAGAGGGGCAGCACGTTGATCTCATTCAGGAAATTCGCCTGACCGTCGCCGGAACGGCGGCGGGAACCAGCGTGGACCTGGCGAAACTGGGGGCCGAAGTCTACGCGATGGGCGCTATCGGCCAGGACGAGATGGGCAATTTCGTCGTGGACACGATGCATCGCTACGGCATCAACACTGATAACCTGGTGCGCAAGTCGGGCGTGCAGACATCGGCCACGATGCTGCCTATCCGCCCCAACGGCGAGCGCCCGGCGCTGCACGTGCTGGGGGCCAACGCCGAGCTGTCGCTGGACGACATCAACTGGGATGCGATCGCCGCGGCGGATTATCTGCATTTCGGCGGCACCTATCTGCTGGCGAAGCTGGACGGCGCGCCAACCGCGCAGATTCTCAAGTTCGCCCGCGAGCATAACACGGTCACCATGCTGGACATGATCGCGCTGCAGCGCGACGATCTGCTTGCGGTGCTGGAGCCGGCGCTGCCGCATATTGACTACTTCATGCCGGGCCTGGAAGAAGCGCGGATGATCTGCGGCCTGCAAGAGCGCAGGGACGTCATCAATTTCTTCCTGGACAGAGGCGTGGGCCACACCGTCTTCAAGATGGGCGACCAGGGCAGCAGCATCGCCGCCAGGGGGATGGATGAAATTCGTATCCCGGCGTATGACGTGCCGGTAGTGGACTCGACCGGCTGCGGCGACGCCTACTGCGCCGCTTTTATCGTCGGCCTGTCGCATGGCTGGTCGCTGGCTGAGGCCGGGCGCTTCGCCAGCGCGGCGTCGGGCCTGGTCATCACCGGGCTGGGGTCTGACGCGGGGATTGTGGACTTCGATCACACGCTGGCGTTTATGCGCAGCGGCACGACACAGCCTATTCGCGACTGAGCGCCGCGCCTGAGCCGGACAAAAAACCCCCGCGCCGGGCTGAACGCGGGGGTTTTGATTTCTGGTTTTCGCGGGCTTCAGCGCTGCCGCAGCGGGCGCATCCCGTTGAGCGTGACCGCCAGCGACATGCCCACATCGGCCAGGACAGCCAGCCACATCGTCGCGCCGCCGGTCAGCGCCAGCGCCATAAAGACCAACTTGAGGCCGATGCTCAGGCCGATGTTCTGTGTGATGAGGCGGCGGGCAAAACGCGCCAGCCGCACGGCGTAGGGAAGCTGGGCCAGGTCGTCGGCCATCAGCACGATATCCGCCGTTTCGAGCGCCTGGGCGCTGCCCGCGCCGCCCATCGCCACGCCGACGGTGGCCGTTGCCAGCGCTGGCGTGTCGTTGATGCCGTCGCCGACCATAACGACGGAGCCGTACTCGCGCAGCAGGGCGCGCACGGCGTCCACTTTCTGGTCGGGCAGCAGGCTGGCGCGCACCGCGTCTATGCCGATTTGCGCGCCGACAGCCTGGGCGACGGCGGGGTTGTCGCCGGTGAGCATAACGGTGCGCAGCCCCAGCGCGCGCAGAGAATCGATCACCGCTCGGCTGGCGGGCCGCACCTGGTCGGCGACGGCGATAAAGCCGCGCACGTGGTCGTCCTGCGCCAGCAGCATCGCCGTCTGGCCGCTGGCTTCAGCGCCATCAACCAGCGCGCACAGCGCCGGGTCGTGCGGGAAGTCAGCCTCAAACAGCGGGTGGCTGCCTACGGTGACTGTGTGTTCGCCAACCTGGCCTTTGATGCCGCGCCCCGCCAGCGCCGCCACTTCCTGCGCGGGGGTGAACAGCGTGTCCACGCCGCGCGCGCTGGCCGCTTCAACCACAGCCCGCGCCAGCGGGTGCGCGCTGCGCTGTTCGACGGACGCCGCCAGCCCCAGCAGGCTGTCGCAGGCGGGGCAGCGGTCCGCGTCGTCGCACTCCAGGCTGCGCACCTGTGTCACAACCGGGCTGCCCACTGTGAGCGTGCCGGTTTTGTCGAAGGCCGCCGCGCGCACCTGGCCCAGCGCCTCCAGGTGTGCGCCGCCTTTCACCAGCACGCCGCGCCGCGCCGCCGCCGTGATGGCGCTGATGATGGTTACGGGCGTGCTGATCACCAGCGCGCACGGACAGGCGATCACCAGCAGGGTCAGCGCCCGGTACAGCCAGCCGTGTGTGCCGTCGGGCAGGTCGTGGAAGGGCGCGTTGAACAGCAGCGGCGGCACAACCGCAACCAGCAGCGCCAGCAGCACCACGCCCGGCGTGTAATAGTGCGCGAAACGGTCCACCAGGCGCTGGCTGGGGGCGCGGCTGCCCTGGGCTTCCTCCACCAGCCGGATGATCCGGCTGAGCGTGGTGTCCGCCGCCAGGTGTGTGACGCGCACCTCCAGCGCGCCGTCGCCGTTCAGCGTGCCGGCGTAGACCTGCGCGCCCTGGTCCTTGTACACCGGCATGCTCTCGCCGGTGATTGGGGCCTGGTTGACGCCGCTGCTGCCCGCCGTCACGATGCCGTCCATCGGCACGCGCTCGCCAGGGTGAACGGCGATCACGTCGTCCACGTGCAGCAGCGCCACCGGCACGGTTTCCTGGCCGCCGTCGGGGCGCAGCCGCACAGCCTGCGCCGGGGCCAGGTCCAGCAGCGCGCGCAGGCTGTCGCGGGCGCGGTCAGCCGTGAAGCCCTCCAGCGCCTCGCCGATGGCGAACAGGAAGATAACGGTGGCGGCCTCCAGGTGTTCGCCGATCACCACCGCGCCAACGGCGGCGATTGTCATCAGCAGGTTGATGCTGAAGGTGTGGTTGATGCGCAGTGTGTTGATGCCGCTGCGGGCGATGGGGTAGGCCGCCACCGCCATCGCGGCTGTGTAGAGCGCCGCAGCGAGCGCGGCGGGCAGCGCCAGCAGCGCCGCCGCCAGCAGCGTCAGCACGATCACGCCGCCGCCGATCAGCGCCAGGCGGGTTTCCGGGCGCGCCAGCAGATACAGCGCGAAGCCGGCTGCGCCGCCGTGCGCGGCGGCGGGCGCGGCGGGCGCGATGACGGCGGCGTCCGCCGGTTCAATGCGTTTCCCCAGCGCCTCAGCGCGCTGGCGCAGCGTATCGAACGGCACGTCACCGCTGACGCGCATTTTGCCGGTAGCGAACTCGACCTGAACTGTTTTCACGCCCTCCAGGCGTGCCACGCCGTCTTCAAGCTCGCGGGCGCAGCTTGCACAGTCCATGCCGTGCACAATATAAGCGGTTTCGTCAGCCATGAAAGCCTCTGCTGTGATACGTCGTCTCATATATGCGTGGTTACGCATATATTACACGAATTATACGACTGTGTGCCGCTGGCTGTCAAGCACGAAGGGCGCGCCGAGGGGCGGCTTTTGTTTCCGCAGCCGGCGGAAGTATTGTGCCCGGAATTATGTTACAATACGGCTAACGGCCGTTGACCGTTCGTTCAGCCTTGGAGGTCTGCTGCTGTGCAGGACGCGGTTTACGCCGTTAAAGTTTAATTATTTCTAAGGAGGTCACCAATATGCTGCGGAAAAGTATTCTTTGGTTGGTTGTTCTGGCCACCCTGTTGACGGGGGCGCTGGCGACAGCGCAGTCTGGCGAAACCTGGCCGCTTACCATTATGCACACCAATGACACGCACGCCAATCACGACCCGCTGGGCAGCGGCGCGGGCGGCGTAACGCGCCAGGCGTCAGTGGTTGAGCAGATCCGCGCCCAGGCCCCTAACAGCCTGCTGCTGGATGCCGGCGACCGCTTCACAGGCACGCTGTTCCACGCGCAGTACCTGGGCCAGGACCAGGCGCTCATTATGAATCTGCTGGGCTACGACGCGATGGCTCTGGGCAACCACGAGTTCGACAACGGCGACGATACGCTGGCCGCTTTTATTGACGCGGTTGATTTCCCGGTGCTGTCCGCAAATATTGATTTCAGTGCGTCGCCGCATCTGGCAGGCAAAGTGGCGCCGTATGCAGTACTCGATGTTAATGGCGAACAGGTAGGTGTTATCGGCCTGCTCACCGAAGACACTACCAACAAGTCCCGCCCTGGCGCGGAACTGGTTTTCAGTGACGACTACAGCGGCATCACGCAGCAGTATGTGGATGAGCTGACGGCGCAGGGCGTTAATAAGATCATCCTGCTGACGCATATGGGATTGGGCCTGGATATGCGCGTAGCCAACGAGGTGACCGGCGTGGATGTAATCGTTGGTGGCGACAGCCATACGCTGTTGAGCAACGCCTACGCCGCCGCCGAGGATCGCTACCCGGTGATCGTCGAAAACCCAGCCGGCCAGCCGGTATATATTGTGCAGGCTGGCGACCAGAACGAATTTCTGGGCCGCCTGGACGTCACTTTCGACGCTGACGGCGTGATCACACGCGCCAGCGGCGATGTTATTCTGCTGTCGCAGTTCATAACCCCCAACGCTGAAATGAATGACCTGGTTGAGGAACTGCGCGAGCCGCTCACCGCCCTGATGGAACAGGAAGTGGGCGAGACCATGGTGGCGCTGGATAACAGCACCTGCCGCAGCGAGGAATGCGCGATTGGCAACCTGATCGCCGACGCTATCCGCCAGGAAACTGGCGCGCAGATCGTTTTCCAGAACGGCGGCGGCATTCGCGCTGGCATTGATGAGGGCGTGATTACGCTGGGCGAGGTGCGCACGGTGCTGCCGTTTGGCAACCTGGTAAGCACGTTTGAGCTGAGCGGCGCCGACGTGGTCGCTGCGCTGGAGAACGGCGTTTCGCGCGTCAACGATGAGCGCGGCGGCACGGGCCGTTTCGCCCAGGTTTCTGGCCTGCGCTACACCTGGGACATGAGCCAGGAAGTGGGCAGCCGTATTGTCAGCGTGGAAGTGCTTGACCCTGAAACCGGCGAATACGCGCCGATTGACCCCGAAGCCACTTACGCTGTTGCCGCGAACGACTTCATGCGCGGCGGCGGCGACGAGTACTATGTTTTCCGCGACAACGCCGCGCGAGTTTACGACTATGGCCGCCCGCTGGATATGGTTGTCATCGAGTATCTTAAGGCAAACAGCCCGGTAGCGCCACAGCTTGAAGGCCGGATCACCAATACCGCCCAGTAATCAGGCTGGGTGTGGCGCTGACACTTCGCCGCGCCGCAGAGGCCGCCCCGCCGAGGGGCGGCTTTTGTTTCCGCAGCCGGCGGGCTGATGTAGAATAGGCGCAGTGGGGAACAGCAGGAGGTGGGGCGTGGCAGATGAACAGGCGCGGGAGCTTCGGCGGCAGGGTATCGCGGCGGCGAAGGCCGGCGACAGCGACCGCGCGCGCGAGCTGCTGCAGCAGGCTATCCGGCTAGACCCGCGCAGCGAGGCCGCCTGGGTGTGGATGGCCAGCCTGGCGCGTGACCGGCGCGAGCGGCTGTTCTGCCTGCAAAAGCTGCTGCAGATCAACCCGCACAACGAAACCGCGCTGCAGGTCCTGGCGACGATGGACGTTACGCCAGAGCAGCTGCTGGGCGCGGGCCGCCCTGACCTGGCGCCGTTGGCCGCGGCCAGCGGCGACCAGCCGCAGCGTGCCGGCGTGCCGATCCCTGACGCGCAGCGATTGGCCGCCGCGCAGGCCCAGGCAGAGCAGGCGCTGCAAACGTATTTTGCAGCAGCAGCGCCCGCCAGCGATGTGAACTGGGTGCGCAAGGGCAGGCGCCGCGCCGGCGAGCGTGACGCGCTTTACCTGCGCCTGAAGATCGCGGGCGCGGTGGCCGGCCTGCTGGCGGCGCTGGGCATTGTGGGGGGGCTGATTGTCGCCAATGACCCGCAGCTTCGCGGCGTGGTGTTCGCGCCCACCTGGACGCCGTCGCCAACGGCCACGCTCACGCCGACGCCGACGCCCGGCTACACGCCGACGCCGTCCGCCACGCCGGAGATCTCGCCGACCGCCAGCCCGACGATTGACCCGTCCATCACGCCGGGCAGCATTGACGCGCCGCCGCTGCCGACGCGCATTTACCCGGACACCGGCAGCCGCCCGGTCAATGACGCGGTGGCGCTCATCAACCAGCGCCAGTTTGGTCCCGCTATCGCCACGCTGGAGGCCGAGCGCGCCGCTTCGGCGCTCAGCTTCAACCCCAGCGTCTTTTACTATGAGGCGCTGGCGCACGCTGATGCCGGCGACCTGCAGGCGGCGCTGCGCGTCATGAACGAGGCCGAAAGCCGTTTGAGCCAGCGCCCTGACGACGCTGGCCGCCCGCTGGTGGACGCGGGCTATGCGTATGTGTTCCTGGAGCTGGCGCGCCGCGCGCGCGACCAGGGGCAGGCGGGCGAGGCCAGCGGGTATCTGGCGCAGGTAGAGGACCGTGCGCGCGCCGCTGTCGCCGGCGACCCCAACCTGGCGCAGCCGTATCTGCTGCTGGCGCGGGCCTACGCGCTGCAAGAGCGCTATGACGACGCGCTGGCGGCGCTGACGGCGGGGCTGGCTGTGCCGCAGCTTGCCACCGACGTTAACCTGATCGTTGAGAAGGGCGAGATTCATTTCGCCCAGGGCGATCTTGACCGGGCGGCGCGGCAGGCGTTTGTCGCGCTCTACATTGACCCGACCGTCGAGAAGGCGTATCTGCTGCAGATCAGGACCGCGCTGGCCCAGGGCGACCCCGGCCGCGCGGTGATCTACGCGCAGAACTACCTGTTCTTCTACCCCGGCAGCGCTGAGGGATTCAGGCTGCTGGGCGCTGCGCGCGCCGCCGAGGGCAACGCTGACCAGGCGCTGGCGGCCTATAATCAGGCGCTCACCGCCCAGGAAACCACGCCGGTAACTGCCGCGGCGCTGGCCGCCCGCGCCGCGCTTTACAGCGCCCAGGGCCGTTATGATCTGGCGCGCGACGACCTGACCCGCGCTTACAGCATTGACCGGAGCCTGCAAACGCGCGCACAGCGCATGCTGGCGGCGTATGCTGCCGGCAGCTACGGCACCGCGGCGGGCGACGCCGAGGCGCTGCTGGGGACGGGCGCGCTGCCAGATGCTGAGATTCAACTGCTGCAGGCGCGCATCCTGGTTGACCAGGCGCGCGACGGCGACACCGACGCCTACACGCGCGCCCTGGAGCTGATCGCGACGGCCGCGAACATGCCCGCGCGCCTGCAGGCCGCCGCCGCCGAGTACCGCGCCCGCGCGCAGTATCACCTGGGCGAATTTGCCGACGCGCTGCGCAGCGTAGACACGGCGCTGGCGCGGGTTGAAACGGGCAGCCGCCGTTTCCTGCGCGGCCAGATTCTGGAGGCGCAGGGGAAGGCCGAGGCCGCCCTGCGCGAATATGACTGGGTGCTGACGTGGAGCGCCATCTACCCTTATCCGTTTGCCGCTGAGGCGCGCCGCCGCGCCGCCGCGCTGCGCGCGCAGCTAACAGAGAACGGCTGAGAAAACCGGCCAGACGTGGTATACTCTGTCCTGCAACGCTTGTGCAAACTGCTGCCTTGTTGAGAAAGCCAGAGCGGATTATGGACTTTACACTTACCGAAGAACACATTCAGGCACAAAAGATGGTGCGGGATTTCGCCCATAAAGAGGTGATCCCAACGATCGCTGAGTGGGACCGCCGGCAGGAAATGAACCCGGCGGCCCTGCCGCGCATGGCCGAGCTGGGCATACTGGGGATTAACATCCCGGTGCGCTACGGCGGCCAGGGGTTCGATTACATCACGCTGGGGCTGGTGTGCGAGGAACTGGAGCGCGCCGACACGACGCTGCGCGTGGTGATGTCGGTGCACATGGGCCTCAACAGCATGGCGCTGCTGCAGTGGGGCACGGAGGAACAGAAGCAGCGGTTTCTCGTGCCACAGGCGCGCGGCGAGAAATACGCGGGCTTCGGCCTGACGGAGCCGGGCGCCGGCAGCGATGTCGCCGCGATGACCGCCACAGCCCGCCGCGTCGGCGACCGGTATATCCTCAACGGTGAGAAGATGTGGATCAGCCTGGCGACGAAGGCGCACCATTTTCTGGCGGTCGCTAAGACAGACCCCGATGCCGGCCACAAGGGCATGACCGCTTTCATCGTCACCAGCGACATGCCCGGCTTCAGCAGCGGCGACCTGCACGGCAAGCTGGGGGTGCGCGCCGGTTCAACGGGCTGGTTCGCCATGCAGGATGTCGAAGTGCCGCTGTCGCACCGCCTGGGCGAGGAGGGCGAGGGCTTTAAGATCGCTATGTCGTGCCTGGACAACGGGCGCTACACCGTCGCTGCCGGGGCGACGGGCCTGATCCGCGCCTGCCTGGAGGACAGCCTGAAATACGCTGAAGAGCGTCGGACGTTCGGCGTGCCCATTAGCCAGCATCAGCTTATCAAGCAGAAGCTCGCCTACATGCAGCAGTGGTACGACACGGCTGCGCTGCTGTGCCTGAAGGTCGGCTGGATGAAGAATATGGGCCGGCGCAATACGCGCGAAACCGGTATGGCGAAGTGGTACGCCACCGACCACAGCGTCAAGGCGGCGCTGGAAGCGGTCCAGCTTCACGGCGCGTATGGTTTCAGCGATGAATACCCGGTCGAGCGCTACCTGCGCAACAGCAAGGGCGCGGTGATCTACGAGGGGACAAGCGAGATTCACCAGTTGATGCAGGCCGATTACGCGCTGGGCGTCCGCGTGGACCGCCCGCTGCGCTGTGAGCTGCCGGCCTATGACGCTGAGTACTGGCAGGCGTAAGGCCCGCGCTGGCGTCGTGATTGTCAGGGGGACGGCGCGCCGCTGATCCCCCTTTTTGTTAGCGGCTGGCGGGTGGTCCAGCCTTTTCGCGATGGCTGCGTTATGAAAATTGTTTTCCTGGGCGACAGCCTGACATGGGGCGGTTACGGCGGTGATTTCGTGGCTGAGGCGGCGCGCCGCCTGCCGCAGCACACGCTGATCAACGCGGGCGTGGGCGGAAATACGGCGCTCAACCTGCTGCGCCGGCTGCCCGCTGTGCTGGAACAGGGGCCGGACGGCGTGTTTGTTATGGTGGGCGGCAACGACGCGATCTCGTACAGCCAGCCGAAAACGCGCCGCTACTACGCGCGCGCGCAGGATATCCCCGGCGGCGTGGTCACGCCGGACCAGTTCGCCGCCGCCTATCGCGACCTGCTCACGCGCATTCAACTGGCGCATACGCTGGCGTGGGTTGGCCTGCCGCCGGTGGAGTACAGCCCGCTGCTGGCGGCGGTTGTGCGCCAGTACAATGAGCGCGCCCGCGCCGCCGCGGCGGCGCTCAATATCCCGGTGCTCGACCTGGCGGCGGCGTTCGCGACGGAGGCGCCGCCCGCGCGCCCGGAGCTGGACCAGCGCGCGATCAACCTGATTGGCGCGCGCGTGCAGGCCGGCTGGGACGACTATGAGCGCGAGAGGAAAGCCGGCGGTTTTACGTATATGTTTGATGGGCTGCATTTCACGCCGGCGGCGGCCGCGCGCTGCGGCGCGCTGGTAGCCGCTTTTCTGCGCGATCAACAAGCATGAAGGGGTTGGGCCGCTATGTTTCAAGACCTGCGCCGCCGCCTGCCGCGCTCTAAAGCGGCGCTGATCCGCCAGGCGCAGACCGCCGACAACGCGGCGGCGCTGGAGGCGCTGACGCAGCTTCAGGCGCGCGGCTGGACGCAGGACGGCTCGCTGCGCGGGATCAGCTTTCGCCGCGCCCGCCTGGGCGGCGCGCGGCTGGCGCGCGCTGACCTGGACGGCAGCGTGCTGGCCGAAGCTGACCTGGCCGGGGCTTATTTCGGCGCGGCGTGCCTGTGCCGGGCTGATTTCACGCAGGCCGTGCTGGCCGGCGCGAACCTGTGCGACGCGCTGCTGGCGCAGGCCAGCTTCGCCGCGGCGGACCTGAGCCGCGCGCACCTGGCCGCCGCCGACCTGACCGGGGCCAACCTGCGGGCCGCTAACCTGGCGCAGGCGAACCTGTGGCGGGCGGTGCTGGCCGGCGCTGATCTGACCGGGGCCGCGCTGCCCGGCGCCAACCTGGACTATGTCCGCTGTGACGCGCGCACGATCCTGCCGGACGGCACACCCTGGACACCAGCCGCCGACCTGCGCCAGTTCACCCGGCACGGCGCGTTGGATGTGAGCTGAGGAAACGACTATGACGACCCTGTTCCGCCTGATTCTCGCGTTTCTGCTCCCGCCGCTGGCGGTTCTGGATAGGGGCTGCTGCGCTCTTTTCCTTGTGTCCTTCCTGACGCTGGCCGGTTGGGTTCCCGGCGTGATCGCCGCCGTTCTGATCGTCCTGCTGGACCTCTGGCAGAGGGAATCCGAGCCAGCGCGCACAGTGACCGTGCCTGGGCGTGCCGTGCGCACCGTCGTTATCCCTGACGCTGACGCCAAACTCTCCAAGCGCGGCCCGCGCTACCTGGAAGGGCCGGACGGCAGCGCGCTGGAAATCGTGGACGACGACGATAACGGTGACAGCCTGCATTCCCGCCGCAGCCGCCTCAGCGGCAGCCGCTAATCGAATCACGATTCGATTTTTTGCGCGGCAGTGGGTAAAATAACTTCCCGATCTGCGTTGATCGAAAAGAGTTTCTGAGGAGGGTTATACCTTGCACGTTGTTGTCTTTACCCGCAGCACGCCCGACACCGCCGCGAAAGTCGAAGTTGGCGGCGACGGCAAAGTCAACTGGGGCGACGCGGCCACCGTCGTCAATCCCTGGGACGAGCACGCCCTTGAGGAGGCCATTGTCCAGGCTAAGAACGGCGGCGGCAAAGCGACCGTGATCGCCATCGGCCCGGAGATGCACAACGAAGCCCTCAAGCACAGCCTGGCGATGGGCCTTGATGAAGCGGTGCGCGTGTGGGACCCGGCCCTGGCGGGCGCGGACAGCCTGGCTTACGCCGCTGTCGCCGCCGCCGCTGTCGGCAAGCTCGGCGGCGTGGACCTGGTGATTTTGGGCAAGGAAAGCGTGGACGTTGGCACCGACCAGCATAACTACCAGATCGCGCGCAAGCTCGGCTGGAACATGCTCAGCTTTGTTTCGCGGATCGTCGAGGTGGATTACAGCGCCGGGACGATCAAGGTTGAACGGCTGCTGGAGCAGGGCAAGCAGGTTGTGACCAGCAGGCTGCCGGCGGTGATCTCGGTGATGAAGGACATTAACACGCCGCGCTATCCGTCGTTTATCGGCATCCGCAAGGCGTCGAAGGCCGCTATCCCGGAGTGGACGCTGGCTGACCTGGGCGTGACGCCGCCGGCGGCGCGCACGCAGGTTGTCGCGCTTAAAAACCCGGAAGTGCGCGACACGCAGGCTGAGATGATTGAGGGCACGCCAGAGGAACAGGCCGCCAAGCTGGTTGACCGTCTGCTGGAGGAGAAGGTACTGTGAGCGCAGTTTACGCCTGGATTGAAACCTTTGACGGCGCGCCCCTGGCCAGCAGTTGGGAGGCGCTGGGGGTTGGCCGCACGCTGGCCGACAAAGTTGGTTTGCCGCTGGTAGCGCTGGTTTTTGGCGAGGGCGCCGCCGCTGCGGCCGCTGTCGCCGCCCAGTACGGCGCGGACTCGGCGCTGGTGTGTGAGGACGCCACGCTGAAAGGGTTCCGCCTGGAGCCGTATGCCGCGCTGCTGGCGAAGCTGGTGGCGGAGAACAAGCCGCGCTACGTCGTCGCTGTTGGAACCGGCGCCGCGCGCGAGCTGCTGGCCGCCGCCGCTGCCGATACCGATTCCGGCCTGCTGACCGAGGTCACGGATTTCAGCGTGCAGGACGACGGCAGCGTGATCGTCACGCGCCCGGTCTACGCCGGCAAGATCGTCAGCGAGGTGCGGGGCGGCGCGCAGGGCACGCTGTTCCTGGCGGTGCGGGCGCGCGCGTTCAAGCCGAACGCGCACAACCCCGGCGCCGCCGCGAGCGTTGCGACAGCGGCGCCGGCCCTCAGCGAGGACCAGATCGCCACCAAGATCGTGAGTTTCGAGGTCGAAGCGGGCAAGGTGAACCTGACCGACGCCGCGATCATTGTGGCGGGCGGGCGCGGTATGGCCAATAACCCGAAGGATGCCCCGGCTGGCGCCGCCGACGCGGCGGTGTGGAAGGCGCAGGACGGCTTCGCGAACACGCTCCAGCCGCTGGCTGATGTGCTGGGCGCGGCGCTGGGGGCCAGCCGGGCGGCGGTGGACGCCGGGTACATCCCCTACGCGCACCAGGTCGGCCAGACGGGCAAGACGGTCGCGCCGGACCTGTACATTGCCTGCGGCATTTCGGGGGCTATCCAGCACCTCGCCGGGATGCGCTCCAGCAAGATCATCGTGGCCATCAACAAGGACGGCGAAACGCCGATCTTCAAGGCGGCGCGCTATGGGCTGGTGGGCGACCTGTACAAAATTGTTCCTGCGTTGACGGCGGAACTCAAGCGACGGCTGGGTAAATAGTTTATTTACTAGTAGAGAGCTTACAGGTTAGAAGTAAGCTCTCTACTGGTTGGTTTACCGTTATGAAACGCAAAACTTTACAGACAAATTGCGCGCTGTGAATGATAATTGCAGACAGGGGATTATAAAGGCCGCGCCTGTCTGCATTTATATGCCAACCGCCGAGATTATTTACGTAGAAGACAGTGAAGAAGAAGCGCTGATTATGCGCATCAGCATGCGCCGGTATGGCGTTAGCGTTGTGCATGTGGCGCTGCTCACGCCGGAGACGGTGCAAACGCTGCGCCAACCGCCTTATGACACAGCGGCGGCGCTGATATTTGACGCCCGGCTGGCCGGTTACAGCGGGCTGGCGCTGGCGCGCGGGCTGCGCGCCGCCGGCGATGCGCGGCCAATCGCGCTGGTGACGGCCGGCGATAACCCGGACGCGGACCTGCTGCGCGCGCTGAACATCCACTTTTTCACCAAGCCGCTGAACTATCAAGCGCTGGCTGAGGCTCTGATCCCCCGCACGGACGACTTCAGTACGTGATGTCGCGGCGCAGCGCGTCGTGCAGGCGCAGCGCGTCTGGGTGCTGCGGGTTGAGGCGCAGCGCCTCGCTGACAGCCTGCAGCGCCTCCAGCGGGCGGCCGGTCTGGCGCAGGTGCTCGGCCAGGTGCAGGTAAGCGCTGAGCGCCTTTTTCTCAACACCGGCATCCGCGTAGGCGCGGGCCAGCCGCAGGCGCAGGGCAGCGTCGTGCGGGCGCAGCGCCGCCGCCCGTTCCAGGTGCGAGAGCGCGCGGCGTGTCTGGCTGCGGCGGCTGTAGAGGTCTGCCGCGACGACGTGCCAGCCAGCGGCCTCGTCGGCGCGCTGCAAATGCCGGAGGGCCGCGATGATTTTCTCCACCGGGCTGGGGTCGGCGCGGTTAAGCTCGTGCGCGCGCAGGTACAGCGCCAGGTCGGCCTGCGGGTCGCTGGCCGGCGGGGCCGCCTTGTCCTGCAGGTCGCCGTTATAGCGCGACATAGCGGCCTCGATGCCGTCGCGCAGCCAGGTTTCAATGGCGGCGGCGGCGTGGCCGGCGGTTTCGCGCGCCAGGATAGCGTCGTCGCCGCTGAAAGCCTGAAGCACGTAGGCGACCGGGTCCATCTTGCCGGGCGGGCGGCCGATGCCGAAGCGCAGGCGGTTGAAGTTCGGTGTGCCCAGGTGCTGGATGACGCTGGCGACGCCGCGCTGGCCGCCAGCGCTGCCAGCGGGGCGCAGGCGCAGCGTCCCCAGCGGCAGATCGAGATCGTCGGCGACCACCAGCAGGCGCGCCAGGTCAATTTTGTAGAAGTCAACCAGCCCGCGCGCCGCCTCGCCGCTCAGGTTCATGAACGTTTGCGGCTTGGCCAGCAGCACGCGCCGCCCTGCGATCTCGCCGCTGGCTGTCAGCGCCTTCCGCTCGGTTTTGGCGAAGGCCAGGCCGTGCCGCTGGGCGAGCGCATCCAGCACGTGCCAGCCGACGTTGTGGCGCGTGTCGGTGTATTTCCGGCCGGGATTGCCCAGCCCTATAACCAGGTACAGCTCTGTCATCGTGTGTTCCTGCGCTGGCTGCTGCTGCTGGCTTATGGTAGCAGGCGCGCGCGCAGTTTCAACCCTCGGTCGGGCGCGGGCGGCAGCGGCGCAGGGTAGGCGGCGCGTTAGGATACAGCCAAATTTGTGTTAATTGTATGGTGTGCGCAAGGCTTTTCAGTATACTACTAATAATATAGCGGAACGCTCGCTTTCTGTCTTCGCTAAGGAGCTGCCAGTGAAATCAGGCATGGGGCAGCGCGCGATGGTTGTCGCGCTGGCACTCGCATTACTTATAACCGCCTACAGTGTCAGCGGCCAGGCCCTGAGCGTTGGCTGCGCTAACACTGGGACATCGTTTCTGAACGGCACGTTTACAGCTAACAGCGCGACATTCGGCGCGGCTTTTAACGCCGGCGAGATACTCACTTTTCAGATCAGCGGGGTCGCCCCGGCGGTTTTCCAGCTCAGCCACGGGATGGTGCTCCCCCTGGCCCCCGTGACGGCGGCGCCTATCAACGGCGCGATCACCGTTTCCTTCACCGTTCCGGCGACAGGCTTTCACCTGTTCGAGACTGCCGAAACGGGGGGCGGCACGATCACCGTGTCGGCGAGCTGCAGCCCGCCAGCCGCGGGCGGCGGCAGCATGTCGGTGGCAGCCCCGTCCTGCCCCAATTTGCAGGACGGCCGCATTAACAACGACCCGTGGCTGGACTGCGGCGCGCCGGTGGCGATCTACGCTGGTTCCGTTGACATTTATAGCATTGACCCGGCCACCAGCCGCGGTCATCTGGTGCTGCGCCTGACAGACGACGACCTCACCGCTGCCGCCGAGCTGCCAGCCAATACGCTGCTGGCACAGGCCGCCAACCCATTTACCGGCCAGCCGATCAGCGTTTACCGGCTGACGACCGGCGAGCTTCAGGTTAACACCTTCTACGCGGATGGCAAGCCTTACACGGTGGCCTGGCCTGCTGACCGGCCAGCGGCGCTCTATCACCTGGACTGGTAGCCGGCGCGTTACATCGCTTCGCGTTCCGGGTTGAACTGCGTCTCGTAAAGCTGCGCGTACAGGCCGCCCTGCGCCAGCAGCGCGGCGTGTGTGCCGCGCTCGACCACGCGCCCCCGGTCCAGCACCAGAATCAGATCAGCGGCCAGCACGGTGCTGAGGCGATGCGCGATCACCAGCGCGGTGCGCCCGGCCTGGACGGTTTTAAGCGCTTCCTGGATCAGCGCCTCAGACTGACTGTCGAGATGGCTGGTGGCTTCGTCCAGCACCAGGATGCGCGGGTCCTTGAGAATCACGCGCGCGATGGCGATGCGCTGTTTCTCGCCGCCACTGAGGCGGTAGCCGCGCTCACCGACGAGCGTGTCGTAGCCGTCCGGCAGCGCCGCGATGAAATCGTGAATGTTCGCGGCGCGGCAGGCTGCCTCCAGGCTGGCGGCGCTGGCATCAGGGCGGGCGTAGAGCAGGTTGGTGCGGATCGTGTCGTGGAACAGGTAGGTTTCCTGCGTCACCATGCCGACGCTGGCCGCCAGCGTGTCAAGCGTGAGGTCGCGCAGGTCGTGGCCGTCGAGCAGGATGCGCCCGGCGGAGGGGTCGTACAGGCGCGGGATGAGGTACGTCAGCGTGGTTTTGCCCGCGCCGCTTGGCCCCACCAGCGCCACGAGCTGCCCCGGCTCAATGCGGAAAGTGACGCCTTCTAAAGCGATGCCGCGCGCCTGCGTGTGCCCGTCCGCCGCCGCACGCGGCGGGCTGGGCGCGTCGGCGCCGCCGGAGAGCACCGCGCCCACGTTATCCATGCTGCCGTGCCGCGTCACCGCGCTGAGAAGCGGCTCGGCGTCGGCGCTGTAGGAAAAGGACACGTCCTCGAAAGCCAGCTCGCCGCGCACCTGCGTCAGCGCCAGCGCCGCCGGTTGCTCGGCGATCTCCAGCGGCAGGTCCAGCACCTCAAACACGCGCTCGAAGCTCACCATGGACTGCGCGAACGCGACCGGCGCGGTCGTCAGCGCCTGAAGCGGGCCGTAAAGCTGTGTGAGATAAGCGCCGAAGGCCACGATTGTGCCCACTGTGAACGCGCCCTCGATCACCAGGTGGCCGCCCACCCAGTACACCAGCGCCGTGCCCGCCGCGCCCACCAGGCCGATCAGCACGAAGAACTGGCTGCCCGCTACCGCCTGCCTGATGCCGGTGTCGCGCACGCGGGCGGCGCGCTCGCTGAAGCGCTCGACCTCAGCGGCCTGCCGCCCGAACAGCTTGACCAGCAGCGCGCCGCTGATGTTCAGCGTTTCGTTCATGGTGGCGTTCATGCGGGCGTTGTGGTCCATCTGCTCGCGGGCGATTTCGCGCAGGCGCAGGCCCAACCGCCGGGCGATCACGATGAACAGCGGCAGGATCACGATGCCCAGCAGCGTCAGCCGCCACTCCAGCGTGAGCATGACGGCCAGCGTCGCCACGACTGTCACCAGGTTGGTGATGATGTCCACGATGGTGCTGCTGATGGCGGTCTGCGCGCCAATGACGTCGTTGTTCAGCCGGCTCATCAGCTCGCCGGTGCGCGTTTGCGTGAAGAAGCGCAGCGACATGCGCTGCAGATGGGCGTACAGCGCCACCCGCAGGTCGAAAATGACGCCTTCGCCGATCGCGGCGTTGACTTTGCGCTGCGCTACCCGGATGCCGCCGCTGACCAGCGGGATCAGCACCAGCGCCAGCGCCAGCACGTTGAGGCGCTGCACATCGCCGGCGGGCAGCGTGGTGTCGATCAGGTCGCGAAACACCAGCGGCGTAATCAGCCCCAGGCCGGTTGTGACCAGGATGGCGGCCAGCAGAAAGACGATGCCCCTGGTGTAGGGGCGGGCGTAGCCGAGAACGCGCCGCAGCAGCGCGCGCGTGATAGGCGGCTGGCCGCTTTCGTCGCCGCGCATGTATACGAACCAACCGCCGCCGTGAAAACCCACGCTGCCTCCCTTTGGCTGCCTGCGCGCTGTTGATTGACTTCAGGATAACCGCGCGGCGGGCGGCGGCGCTACTGCCAGAACGGGCAGGTTCAGCCTGCGCTTTCGAGCAGCGCGCGCGCCTCAGCCAGCGAGCTGGTAAAGTGGAACGGGCGGGCGCGCAGGCTGCCGCCGTAGACGCGCGCCAGCGTGCTGTAGCCGGCGCGGATCAGCGCGCCCGCACCGACGACCACCCGCTGTCCTTCGTTGGGGCGGGCCGCGCCGCTGGCGAACACGTCGCCGGCCACGCGCAGGAAGTCGCTGGGGATGCGCCCCGCGCGGCTGAGGTCAATCACCAGATGCACCGTGTGATCGGCGCTGGCGATGAGCGCGTCAGCCTGTTTGATGGCGGCGTAGAGGTCTTCCCAGGTCCAGCCTGGCTTGAACTGGAGCAGGATAACTGTGGGCGTGTACCAATCTACGGCGATGTTCACAGCGTAAACCCTCCCGTTTTGCGTCTGCGCGCGCAGCCATACGCGCCGGGGCTTATTCCGTCACCGTGAACGGTGTGGACGGCCCGACGACTGCGCCGTTGATCTCCAGGTCCACCCCCCAACTGCCAGGCGTGAAGGGGATATCGGTCTGGTCAATAAAGAACCAGATGCAGGCGTCATTGATTTCAAAATCTGGTGTGAAGTCGTGCGTGATGATCTGCTGGCCCTCGCGATACCAGCGCGAGAGGATGAGCGTGCCCGGCTGGATATTGTAGGCGGTGGCGACAACGTAGATACGGCTGCTGGCGGCGCTGAACGCGGACGTGATCTCGGTGGCGCAGTCATCGTTGCCGACGCTGGCGGCGGTGACGATATTCGCCAGCGTGGGCGCGGCGCTGGTGGCCGTGCTGGCCGCGCCGGGCGGCGTCACCGGCACGTCGCCGGGGGCGGTTGTGGGCGCGCTGGCCGCGGTGGCGGCGGGCAGCGGCGCGACCGGCGCGGCCGGTGTGATGTTTGCGCCAACGGCGGCGGGGTCCGCGCCGCGCGCGATCAGCGTCGCCTGAAGCTGGCTGCGCTGTTCCTGGGCCTGCGCTACCAGCGTATTCATGTACTCAACGGTCACCTGCAGGCGGTCGGCGTCTACGGTGGCGGTCTGGCGGACGGCGGCGATCTGCGTGTTGAGCGACACGTTCTGCGCCACCAGCGTCAGTTCAATCTCATTCTGTGGGGTGCAGGCCGCAGCCAGCGCTGCCAGCAGCCCGATAGCAAGCAGTTTTCGTTCCAAGCGCGCATCTCCTTCTGGAACGATTCGCGCATCAGTTTAGCAGAACAGCGCGCGGCGACAAAGGGCCGTCCACGAAACGTCAGGGATGGGATTGGATCGGCGGCACTTCGCCAGCGCCCGCACGGGCCTGGAGAAAAGGAAAACAGCGGCGCGGGGGCCGCTGTTTTCGGCTGGCTGTGTGTGGAGGTGAGCGGAGTCGAACCGCTGTCCAAAAGATTCGCGCAAACGCTTCTACAAGCTTAGTTAACCGTTAGTGTCTCGCCACCGGCAGCCCCGGCTAACCTGGTACGCTGGCGGCCAGCCGATCTCTCTTAGCCTGCGCGGTATCGGCGTCGGCACAGGCGCACCCCGTCATTCATGACGCCCGCCAGTCCAACCGGACGGGGCCGATTGGGGCGGACGGCCAGCCTCGCAAGGCTGACAGCTCAGACAGCCGCTTTAGGCAGCCGCGAGAGCGTAGTTGGTGTTGTTGTTGGCAGTTATTGCCGTGCCCATTGATAACGCAGCTCTGGGCGCTGCGGCTTGCCACGTATGCACAGCCTCCCCTGTCGAAGCCAGATCACCCCCTTGTCAACTGTGATTATAGCAGGGTTTGGGCCGGGTGTACAGATCGCTGGCGGCCGCCAGGGCGGGGCGAGCTGTCGCGTTGGCAATACCCTGCGCGGAAAATCTGTATGGGTTGCGCGAGCTGCGGCAGCGCGCACAGCCGCAGCTCCCGGCCCTTCGGCTGGCCCGCCGCCGGTGGTACGATAGCGCTGGCGCTGGACGATCAGGGCGGGGTGTGTGCTGTGCGAAACTGTATGCGGGCGATTATCACCGGCGCGGTGCTGCTGGCGGCGGCCTGTCAGCCGGCCATAGAGGGCGGCCCTACGCGCCGCATCCACACCCGCGCGGCGCGCACGGTGGATTACTTCCAGTATGATAAAGCCGGTTCCTGGCAGGTGTTCACAGCGCCGGGTGCGGCGGCCCTGTTTCGCGTCAGCGATGGCGCGCTGGAGGGCGCGGTTGCCGCTGACCGGGGCTATGTGTGGTCGCTTAACGGGGCTGAGCACGCGGACGTGACGATCACGGCGGTCGTGCAGCAGACGCGGGGCGCGGACGGCAGCGCCTTTGGCCTCATGTGCCGGGCCGACGCGCGCGGCAACGGCTATTACTTCCTCATCGGCAGCGACGGCACATTCACGATCAGCGTGGGGACGGACGCGCGCGCTGATCTGTTCCAGCTTGTGCCCTGGCAGGCCAGCAGCGCGGTTAAGCGGGGGAAGCAGGCCAACAGCCTGCGGGCGGTGTGCGTTGAAAACTACCTGGCGCTGTTTATCAACGATGTGTTCGCCGCCGAAACCTTCGACGACGAGTTTACGCGCGGACAGGCAGGCGTGGCGCTGGGCGCGGTCCAGGCGACCGCCTGGGCGCGCTTCGACGATATCGTGATTCAGGACGCCTACACAACCGGCCCGCGCTGAGGCGTTTTAGTTCGCCGGGATAATGATTTCCTGGCCAATATCCAGCCGGTTCGGGTTTTGCAGGTTGTTGGCCGCTGTAATCGCCGCGACCGTTGTGCCAAACCGCAGCGCGATAGCGTAAAGCGTGTCGCCGGGCTGCACACGGTATACCTGCTGCTGGCCGGGCACAGCCGGAGTGGTTGGCGTCACAATGACGATCGGGGTCGCCGGGGCTGCCGCTGTGTCGCTGGCGCAGCCGGGCAGCCGCAGCACCTGGCCGGGCTGTAGAATGGGCGCTTCCCCGGTCAGGTCGGGGTTGGCTTCGCGCATGGCAGCCAGCGTGGTGTCGTTGCTCAGGGCGATGCGGTACAGGCTGTCGCCGGGCCGCACCGTGTAGGTGCATTCGCTGGGCAGGGCGTCCCCGGTTTCAGCGCCGCCGCCCAGCGGCAGCGCGGTCGGCGTTATCAGGCCGGTGGCTGTGGCGGGCTGCAGGCCGGGCGGCGTGGCTGACTCGAACAGCGGCCCCAGCGGGCTGGCCGGCGTGATGAACTGGCCGGCTGCCGGGGTGATGTCGGCGCTGGTCGGCTGCTGGTCGGCGGGCGGCGGCGTTTCCTGTGCGCGCGTGGGCTGCATGAACACGGTAATCGGCAGCGCGGTCGGTGTGCTGAGCGTCTGCGCGCCGCTGTTGGGGTCAGGCACGATAATTTCGAGCGTCGGGGTGCTGGCCGCGCCGTCGGCGTTGGGGTCGGCCAGTTCGACCGTAAGGGCAATCGTCGGGGTTGTAGGCAGCGCTGTGCTGCTGGCCGGTTGGAACGACTCGCCGCGCTGCTGGAAACAGCCGGCGAGCAGCGCCGGCAGCAGCAGAATCCATAACCCGCGTTTCCCATGCAGTGCCACAGGCATATCACCTCACCTCGCAGTTAAAGCTCTGCGTTTCCCTGATCAGGATACACCGAAGCGCGGCGATAGGCAATTGTCAGCGCGGCGGCGTGCAGGTGGATATTGCAAAGCCGGTGCCGCTGCGCTACAAATAGCGTGACATTTCCGCAGGGCAATCACCGCATCACAAGGGGGCAAGATGGCAGAGGAGACCCGGAAGCGCGTGCTGGTCGTTGACGACGACGCCGAGCTGCAGGAACTGGTCCGGGTGCTGCTGGCGCATATCGGGATCGAGACAATCGCCGCTGAAACCGCCGCCGAGGCCGCCCAGGTGCTGCGCCAGGAGCCGCTGCCCGACCTTGTGCTGCTTGACCTCATGCTGCCGGATGTCAGCGGCCTGGAGCTGCTGCGCCAGATGCGCTCTAAAAAGTTCTTCGACAAGCTGCCGGTGATTATCCTGTCGGTGCTGGCGGACCCGGACCAGATCCGCGAAGGGCTGAACGCCGGCGCGGACCGTTACATCACCAAGCCGTACATTTCCAACAACCTGACCAAAGTCGTGCTCGACGTGCTGCGCACGGGCCGCCGATAACGGCAGGGCGGCGGCTGCGCGCCAGAATCAACCCGGCCCCCCTTCGATCCGGTCAGAAGGGGGGCCGGGGCGCTGTCTGGGCCGGGGCCGCGTTTAGCCGGGGCGCGCGCTCAGGTTAACCGCGATGTTAATCTGTTCGCCGTCGCGCCACACGGTCAGGTTGACCGTGTCGCCCGGCTGGGTGTTGCGCGCCAGGTAGCTGATAAGCGCGCTCATGCTGGCGATTGGCTCGCCGTCAATGGCTGTGATAACGTCGGCGTTGGTGGGGACCTGAAGCCCGCGCACCTCTGTCAGCCGGCCGGGGTTGCGCAGGCCAGCGTTGGCCGCCGGCTCGCCGGCGATCACGCTCTGCACCACCACGCCGCGCAGGTTGTCGGGCAGCCCCAGGGTTTCGATCAGCGTCAGGCTTACGTCTTCCCCGCTGATGCCCATGTAGCTGTACTCGACGCTGCCTTTGCCAAGCAGGTCCTCGACAACGCGCTTAACCAGGTTGCCGGGCACGGCGAAGCCGATGCCGGTGTTGCTGCGCGTCTCGCTGATGATCTGCGAATTGACGCCGATGACCTCGCCCTTCAGGTTCAGCAGCGGGCCGCCGCTGTTGCCGGGGTTGATGGCCGCGTCGGTCTGAATCACAGAGCCGATGGAGAAGTTGCTCAGGCCGCGGATCGTGCGGTCCAGCGCGCTGATGACGCCGGTCGTCAGCGTCCAGCGCTGGCCGAAGGGGCTGCCGATCGCCACGACCATCTGCCCGATCACCAGTTGGTCAGAGTCGCCCACGACGACCGGTTTCAGGCGTTCAGCCGGCAGGTCAACGCGGATCACCGCCAGGTCAGAATCGGGGTCGGTCGCCACCAGCTCAGCGCGGGCCATTGTGCCGTCGAAGAAATTGACTTCGATGCCGTCGGCCAGCGCGTTCTCAACCACGTGATAATTGGTGACAATGTGGCCGTCGGTGTCAATGACGAAGCCGGAGCCAGAGCCGTAGTCGAAGCCTTCCTGCGGCTGCGCCGACCGGACGCTGGAGCTGACCGTGCGCGAGACAACGTTAATTGCCACTACCGACGGGCTGATCTGCTGGTAGAGGCTGGCGAAACGCGCTTCCAGGTCCAGCAGGCCGAGCTGCTGGGGGTCAAGCGTGGGCTGTGTACTCGCCTGGTAAACCAGCGCCGGCGCAGACTCGGCTGTGCCAGGGACAACGGCTGTGCCAACCGCGAATCCGAAAAGGACCAGCAGCGTGCCGGCGATGATCAACCCACCTTTTCGCCTCAGTTGTGATACCATCTTGGTTAAAGCCTTTCGTTGCGCGGCTGCCAGCGAGGCGCGCCGCACCGTTTGAGCGAGCTAGAGATGCCTTTATTTTGTACACTATTTGCGCGCAAATGTGTTAGAGAAGGTTAAGCTGCTCATGAGGCTTTTATAAACGGCTGGCGAGCGGCGCAGCGCGCAGAGGACAGTGGGGACGTGCCTGGTTACACAGTAAAAGTGGGCGATACACTCAAAAGTATCGCCCGCCAGCTATGCGGGAATGAGGCGCTGGCGCAGCAGATCGCCCGCGACAACGGTCTGAACGCGCACAACCGCCTGGCTGTCGGGCAGCAGCTTGTCGTCACCTGCGCGTCAGCCCCCGCCGACGAGGACAGCGCGCCCCTCAAAACCTTCCGCGTGGTCAGCCCGCTGCTGAACGTCCGCGCCGCGCCGTCCACTGCCGCGGATGCGCGCCCGGCCTTCAGCCAGGGTGACACGTTCGCCGCGCCCGCCGACGCCTGGCTGGAGGGCGAACGGCTGCGCTGGTGGCAGCACGCGGGCGGCTGGAGCGCCGAGGGCAGCGTGGACGGGCGGTCGGTGTTTGTTGAGGACCTGACGCCGCACATCCCGCGCGCGGCCTCACGCTTTTTGACGCCGCGCCCGCCAGCCGCGCGCCCGCGGGTTATGCTCAACGTGCCCTATCATTCTCAGGAAGACCCGGACGCGCGCTGGGCCGCCGGGGACTGCGGCCCGGCGTGTGTGCGCATGCTGATCGGCTGGAACGCGCTGCGCCAGGGGCAGCCCAACCCGCCGTTGAGCGTGGACGAGGTCAGCCAGTGGACAGGCATGGGGCCGGCCCGCTTCTCGTTTCCCGCGCAGCTTGTGCGCGTGGCCGGGCGCTACGGCCTGAAGCTGGTGGAAAGCCGGGACGCCACGCTCAAGCGCGTGCTGGCCGAGGTGGGCGCCGGGCGGCCTGTGATCTCGCTGGTGCGCTACGGCTCGATCAGCAACCGCCAGAATCTCGGCTTTCGCGGCGGGCACTTTATAGTGGTAGTCGGGTATGATGACCAGTATATTTACGCGAACGACTCCGACTGGTGGGGCGACCTTCGCGCGCAGGGGGCAGGGCTGCCCATCCCACGCGGCGAATTTGAGCGCGCCATCGGTGTGGACAGTTGGAAAGCCGGTAACCCGCCCTATTGGGGCGTTTTCGTGGATCCGTCGGCATTGTGAGGCAGGGATGCTAACCCATATCGTGCTGTTTAAACTCAAGGACCGCAGCAGCGCCAACGTTGCCCGCGCCGCTGAGGTGCTGCGCGCGCTGCAGGGGACGGTCCCTAACCTGCGGGCGCTGGAGGTGGGCGTTAACGTCGTTGAATCTGACCGCGCTTACGACATCGCGCTGCTCACGCGCTTCGATTCGCTGGCGGCGATGCAGGAATATCAGGTACACCCTAATCACGTCAAGGTGGTTGAGTACCTGCGCGGTGTGACGGAGTCGTCAGTGGCAGTTGACTATGAGGTGTAGCTGACCTGCCGCCGGTTAAAGCGACAGGCGCTGCGCCTGCACTTCGTCCATCGCTTCCAGCGTGTCCTGCAGGCTGCTGACCTCATCCTGAATTTCCAGGCGCAGGCGCTGCGCGCGCGAGCTGTCCACTTCCTTTGTCCCCAGCAGCGACATCTGCGCGTAAATTGTCCCCAGCGACGACAGCGTGCTCTCAAGCTGGATTTCAGCGCGCTTGACGCTGTTGGCGGTCGCTTCCAGGTTGGCGAGCTGCTGCTCAAGCTGATGCACCTGGTCCTGCAGGTCGGCGCGCACTTTGGGGTCAGGCTCACGCTCCAGGCGGACGCGCGTCTTTTCGAGCTGCTGGGGGACCATCCGCCGGTCGCGCTCAACCAGGTCGTTGTCGTTGAAGGCGTCAATGTGCTGGGCCAGATCGTACATGTGGCTGATCCAGTCGTCGATGTCGTTGACGGTCTGGCGCAGGCTGACGCGCATGGCCCCGCTGTGGCGTTTTGCCAGGCCCAGCATGCCCCGGCGGTATTCCAGCGCGCTCTGCAGGCGCTGGCGCGCCGCCGGGTTTTTGATGACGCGCAGATCAAACTTCTGTTCAAATTCGCGGGCCACCGCCGCGCCAGCGGCTTCCTCATCGGTGAGGGCCGAGGCGATCAGCGCCGCCTCGGCGACGCCGCCAGCCACCAACCAGAACCAGGGCTGCCACCAGGCGAACGGCTCTGGCACAGCGACGTACAGCACCACCGTCAGCAGCAGTGTGAGCAGGCTTTCCCAGCGCAGAACAGCGCTGGTCAGGACCGCGCCCAGCGCGCGCTGGCGCACGGGGTCATTGTTGGTTGTTGACATAGCTTGCCTTTACCTCGCGTATATAGCGCTATACGCACGGCGTTCTGCCCGGTTGCAGCGCGCCTAGCTGCCGCTGCTTTCGCTGCTTTCGCTGCCCAGCAGCCGCCGCCGCCGTTCCTCAAGCTGGCGCTCCACCTCGCCGCCGCGCACCGCTTCTTCGATCTGCTCAGAGACGTTGCGCGTGGCCACTTCCAGGCGCGCGTCTTCGCGGTCCAGGTTGGCGCGGATGCGCTGCGCCAGGTCGTTGACCTGGTCGTCGCCGGTAGCGGCGAGCTGGTCCAGGCTTTTGACGGTCTTGATGGTGGTTTTCTTGGCCTCCGCCAGCTCGATCAGCGCGCGCAGGTGTTCCCGTTCCTGCTTGATCGTCGTCAGCTTGGATTCCAGTTTGAGGCGCATGTCCAGCATGCGCTGGTACTGCTGTTCCTGGTCGTGCCACTGTTCGTAATATTCCTGCGCGAGCTGCTGTTTGGTGTTCAGCTCGGACTGGGCGGCCGCAGCCAGGTCGTTCTTGCCCTTGATAATCAGCGTGTCAATGTCGCGGTCGAGCTTTTCAGCGGCGGCGGCGAATTCCTCGTATTTGCGCTTCAGCGTTTTGACCGTGCCGCCAACGGTGGCCGCCGAATCCTCCAGGGCGTCCAGGTTGCGCTCCACCTGGCGAATGTACTCATCCATGACCTGTACCGAGTTGGCTTCCAGCGCGCGATCCACCAGGCCGTGCAGGTTGGCGCTGATAAGCGTGTTGATTTTCTCGAACAGCGTAGGGGCCATAAGCTTCGTCTCCTTGTCGCAGGCGGTAGGCTGTGAATTAGTTTAGCACGAAGGCTGGTTTTCACCAACGACCGCGCGCGTCAGACCTCGCCTGCCGGTAGAACCAGCGCCACCAGGCTGCCTTTTCCTGGCTCGCTCTCGATCACCAGGCGGCCGCCGTGCAGCTCGGCGACGGCGCGGGCGATCGCCAGCCCGCTGCCCGCGCCCTGGTCTTCATACAGCGCGCGGTTGATCTGGTAGAACGGGTCGCAGACCCGGTTAATTTCCTGCTGAGGGATGCCGCGCCCATCGTCCACGATCGCCAGCCAGATGCTGCCGTCCGCTTCCCAGGCGTGAATGCCGACGGCTGTGTCCGGCCCGGAGAATTTGACGGCGTTGTCAATCAGGTGCGCGAGGGCGCGCTTGAGGTAGTCGTCGTCGCCGACGAACGGCGGCAGGCCGGGCGCGCAGGTGATGATGCACTGGCGCTCGGCGCGAACTTCAGCCCAGGCCCCTTGCAGCACGCGCTCCACCGTGGTGATTGTGCGGCGGCGCCAGGCGAAAGTCTGCTGGGCATCGCCGGTAATCAGCTCGACCAGCAGAATAAAGTTCTCAACCAGACGGCGCAGGCGGTCGGCCCCTGTGCCCACACCGCGCAGGAACTCGACCAGGTCGGTTTGGCTGAGCGCGTCGTCAGGGTTGTTGAGCATGTCGGCATAGGCGACGACGAAGGTCAGCGGCGTGCGAAACTCGTGGTTGAGGATGGTGAGGATGCTGCGCTTGAGTTCGGACAGCTCGTCGGCGTGGGTGGCGCGCATCCGCCCATAGTGCAGCAGCTTGGCTTCAACCGCGATCACCAGCTCGGTGGGGTCGTAGGGCTTCACCAGGTAGTCGTCCACCCCCAGCTGTTTCGCGCGCAGGATGTCGTGCGGCTGCCCGCGCGCCGTCAGGAAGATAAACGGGATGGCGAGCCACTGGCTTTCCTGGCGCACCGCCTCCAGCAGCTCCAGCCCATCCATGCGCGGCATCATGATGTCCGACAGGATCAGGTCAGGCGGCTGCGGCTGTTCCTGCAGCACGGCCAGCGCGTCCAGGCCGTTAACGGCGGTGAGGACGTGGTAGCCTTCGAGTTCGAGGATGTTGCGCAGGCCGTCCAGCAGGTTCAGGTCATCTTCCACAACCAGAATTGAGCCGCGCGGCGCGTTCAATGTCATATTATCCAATCGGCCCTGCTGCGCGATACTGTTATTCATACCCACCCTTTTTGGCGTGTGTCGCGGCGCGGGGCGGCGCCCCTTGTGTGTATTATAGGGTGGAAACAGCGCCGGGCTGGGCGCGAAACCTTAAGATTTTTACAAAAATTTGTGAATGTGCAGCAGATCAGCCAGCAGGCCGAAGGCGGTTTGCAGGCGGCCCGCGCCCGGCCCGCTCAGCGTAACCGCGCCCAGCAGGTCGGTCGTGTAGGTGATGGCGTTGGTCGTGCCGGAAACGCCCGCCAGCGGGTCGGCCAGCGGCAGGCGCGCCGGGCCGACGCTGCCGCCCGCCGGCGTGACCTGGGCCACCAGCTTCCAGCGCGCGCCCGCCGCGCGCGCGGCGGCGATATCCGCCGGCGTGAGGGCGGAGATGCCCTGCACGTCCATGTCGGCCAGCGTCAGCGGGCTGCCGAACACCACCCGCGCCAGAATCAGCGCCTTGCCGGCGGCGTCCCAGCCGTCCACGTCAGCGGTGGGGTCAGCCTCGGCATAGCCGAGCGCCTGCGCCTGGGCCAGCGCGTCGGCGTAGGGCAGGCCGTCCTCCATTTGGGTCAGGATGTAATTGGTTGTGCCGTTGAGGATGCCGCGCGCCGCCAGCACCTGGCAGCCCGCCAGCGCGTCCAGCGCCAGCCGCAGCGCGGGCGTGCCCGCCATGACCGTCGCCTCGAAGCCGAGCTGCCGCCCGGCGCGCGCCGCCTGCGCGCGCAGCTCGTCGTAGGCCAGCGCCAGCGGCCCTTTGTTGGCCAGCACGACGTGCAGGCCGGCGTCGAACGCCGCGCGACAGTGGTCGAGCGCGGGCTGCGCGCTGGTGAGGTCGGTTGGGCTGGCTTCGACCAGCACATCGGCGCCGCTGGCGTGAATGAGGGCGGGGGTATCCAGCCCGCGCGTCAGCCCCGGCGCGTCAGGGTAGTGGTCCAGGCTGCCGCGCGCGGCGGCGGCCAGCAGCGCGTCGGGGCGCAGCCCGGCGGGGCAGCACAGCGTCCCATGGCGGCGGGTGGCGACGGCGACCAGCGCCGCGCTGAAGCCATAGCGATCGCGCAGGTCAGCGGCGCGGTCGCGCAGAATCTCGGCCAGCCCCTGGCCAACAGTGCCGAAGCCGATCAGCGCGAGTTTCACAGCCAGCAGCCCGCCGCGCCTTAAAACAGGCCGACCCGCAGCAGAGCGCTGGGGTGGTAGTAGTGAATCAGGTAGCTGTTGGCAAGGGTGGGCGGCCCGCCGCTGCGCTGGAAGCTCTCACGCCGGACGGCGGCGCGGTCATAACAGACGGCGTCGGTCATAGCCAGCCGCAGCCCGCGCCGCACAGCCAGCAGCAGCCGGGCCAGCAGGGTGAGGCGGGGCAGCGGCGGCACGGCGTAAGGGGCCAGGGCGGCCTGCTGCGCCGCGCGCGCGCGCACGCTGGCCCAGGCGGCGGCGCGCTGCGCCCCCGTGACGGCCGTCTCGCTTTCCAGCGCGGCGGCGATGCTGCCGTCTAACGCTCTATTCGGAATAGCCATGCGCGATCAATGGTTCCTCATATACGCTGCCCAACCGGCGGCGCAGGTTTTCCCTGGCGTAGTACAGGCGGCTTTTCACCGTTCCCACCGGGCATTCCAGCGCGCTGGCGATCTCGTCCAGGCTGAGGCCGTTAAGATAGTACAGCACGACGACGACGCGCTGGTTGAAGCTGAGCGCGCCGATGGCCCGGCGGACTTCGTCGCGGACGCGCGCGCCCTCCGCCAGCACATCGGGCGCGGTGCGCGCCGGACTCATCAGGAAGTCAACCACCGATTCCAGCGATACGCGCCGTTTGTAGTGGCGCGTAACCCAAGTGTAGCTCAGGTTGACGGTTACGCGATAGAGCCAGGGGGCCAGCGGCAGGCCGGTATCAACGCGGCTGGCGTAGCGGTGCAGGCGCAGAAAGCAGTCCTGGGCGATATCATCGGCGGCGGCGGGGTCGCGGGTGATGGCGGCGGCGGTGCGGTATACCTGGGTGTAATAACGGTCGAACAGCACGCCCAGCGCATCGAGGTCGTTTTCGCGCAGGCGCTCAATCAACCAGGCGTCGCTTACTTCCGGTGTCTCCATAGCTGTCGGGCGCTCCACAAAAAGCCGGGTGTGGTTAACTGGGCTAAGGCTGACATTTTAGCGCAATTGAATTGCCGCGGTTTAAACGGCCCGTTTCGCGCGAGCCGCCCGGAGAGCGTAACACACAACCGTGCCAGTTCGCCAACGGACTTTGGCGGGGGGGCGCTGCCGCCGCGGTGGCCTGAACGTCAGCGTTTGCGGCGGTCGTCACGGCAGGGCACGCCCAGCGCGGCCGCGATGTGCAGGCCGGCCGCCTGCAGCGCGGTGTAGACAGCCGCCGGCGCCAGCGCGGTTACGTCGCCGCTTACGGCGCTGTCGTCGGGGGCGCGCAGGGTGTCAATGCCGCCGCCCAGGTTGAGGACGAACCAGAAGCGGCCGTCAGCAAGCTGGAGGTTGAGTTCGCCGTAAGTGTAGGTGATCCCGCCCCTGCGACTGCGCTCAGCCACCTGTGAGGTGTAAACGGCTTCCAGCGCGCCGGCGGCGAACTGCCAGCGCTGGCGGCTGCCGCGCAGCGCCGTGATGGTGCGCGCGGCCGGGTCAGCCACGATGCGGTCGGGCTTCGTGAACAGCCAGTAAACGTTGCGGACGATGAGCGCGGCCAGCACCGCCGCCGACAGCAGGCCGATGTAAGGCAGAAATTCGGGCCGGGCAGGGGCGATGCCGCTGGTGAAGTTGGTGACGATCAGCACGATATACACTGCCACCCACAGCGCATACCACAGGCTGCGCCGCACCAGCCCGCGCGCGTAGGCGGGCGCGCGCACCAGCTCCAGCGCCGCGCCCGCGCGCCTGAGCGTCCAGATATCCAGCTCCAGGGGTGGCTCTGGCAGCGGCGGGGCGGGTTCTGCGGCTGGCGCGGGCGGCACAGCCGGCACAGCCTGCGGCGCGATGCGCGCGAACGGGCGCGCCACAATCTGCGCCAGGCCAGCCCCGGCGCGGGTGGCGTCGTCGTCGTGAAGGGTTGTGTCAGGGTCTGGCCAGCGCGCGATCTCGCACCAGCGGCTGCCGCGCGGCTGGGCCAGCGGCGCTTCCAGCAGCAGGCCCAGATGCCAGGCGCGGTCCTGCTCAGACCAGCCCAGGACCACGCGCTGAATGTCGGCGGCTTCCAGCGCGCCGGCGGCGGGCAGGCGGTGGCTGCTGGCAAAGCTGGAAATGTAGCGCACAGGCTGGCCCGGCAGCGCCTCGACCAGCACCCGCGCCTCGCCAGCGCCGTTGCTGCTGGCGAGCAGACGCCAGCGCGCGCCATCAAGTTCAATCGTCAGGTTGTCGGCGGCTGCGATCCAGTCCATTACGATCTCTTTAATTACGCCAGGTCGTAGGGGCCTAGTCTACCCCCGGCGCTGCCGTATGACCAGATAGAGTGTTGCCGGGGGGTGAAGCCGGGCCTTGCCGCGCGGCGCAGCGCAAACTGCCCCTCTCTGTACAGAGAGGGGCAGAGGGCCAGCGGGCTGGGGCTGCCAGCTTAGTCGTACTCAAATGAGGTGTAGCCGCCGCCGCCGGGGACGATGTGCGGGAAGATCAGCACGTAGGTTTTGCCGTTGGGGCGGATCACGTTAAGCTGAAACTCGCCGGTGCTAAGCCGCCAGAAGGTTATGCGCAGGCGGTCCGTCTGGCCTTCGGCGATGAGCGTGTTCTGCTCCGGCTTCTCCGGCACGGCGGCGATGGTCTCCGGCGGGACGACCAGCGCGAGCACGCCGCGGCTGTTCTCGAAGATTTCGTAGACAATGAAACCGCGCGCTTCCTGGCCAGCGTCGTGCGGGTAGGCCGCCACCGGCGCGCCCTGGTCGTGGTTGTTGACGCGGCCATCAGCAAAGGAAGTCACGACCACGCGCTCGCCAGTGTCGGGGTCGATGACGGTGTCCGGCTCAAAGTCCCAGGTGTCCTGGCCGGCGGTGGTAGTCAGGATCACGTTGTCGAACGCGCCGCTCAGCCCGGCGTCGCTGGCGTTGCTTTGCCCGCCGTTAAAAGTGATAAACATGATAGCGCTGCCGGGAGCGAGCATCAGTAGTCCAGATGGGCAGAGTATAGGGCTAGGGCCAGCGATGTGGCTCCAGCCTATAAAGGAGAGGCTGAACCCGGCGCTGAGCCACGTGCGGATGGGCCGCTGGGTATGTAGTCATAGCGGCAGTCGTACCAGCTGCCTGGTGGAAATGTCCCCAGGCCGTTGGACGCCGAGTCGATATAGACGTTCACATACAGTTGGCTGGCGCCCACCGGGGAAGTTGGGTCAACGTACAGGTTGTACGAAAGCGACTGAAAACTATGGACAGGCAGCATCAGAAGGGGGGAGCTCATAATAAACTTGTTGGCCGGGTTAGCGCCATCAATCGGCCCGAAGCGTATGCTGCCGATCCCGGCGGGCGGTGTGCCCGGCCCGATGTCGAAGCTAACCGGCACTGTGCCATCAGGGATGATCTGCCAGCCTTGCAGATTGCTCGGCGTCACCGCCAGCGTGGCCGCCAGCGTGATCTGACCGGCGGCCAGCATAAGCGCGAAAATAATAACCGCTGCGCCGACAGCGCGCTTTGGAGAGCGGAGAAGCTTCATGGTATCCTCCCGTTTACGTTAAGTTCGTAACTCGCACTATATAACGACAGCGAAGAAAGAAACGTTAAGATTTGGCCCGCGCGGGTCAGGTGTCAGTAGATAAACTCGCGAATGTCGTAACGGCTGCTGCGCGGCGCGCCCCGCGCGGCGCTGAACACCAGCCCGGCCTCGATAGCGGCCTGCTGCGCGGCGCATTCGGCGGCGGTCAGCGGCGCTGAGCCGGCCTCGGCGGCATCCCTGGCGTAGGCCGTTTCCGCGCCGGCGAACAGCTCAGAGAAATAGAGGATGTCGCCGGCGTCAAGCGGCATCGCGTTGAGCGCGGCGACGGTTTCGCGCACGTGTTCGGCGGCGCAGCGCTGGCCGCCCGCGCCCAGCAGCACGATGACGCCGACGGCGACCCCGGCGGCTTTGAGCGCACGCACCGCTGTCACGGCGTCGGCAGGCGTGCCGGGCTTGCGCAGCAGGCGCAGCAGGGCCGGGCTGCCGCTCTCCAGGCCGATATAGACACGCTTAAGCCCGCGCTGGCGCAGGCGTTCATAGTCGGCTGCTGTTTTCTTCTCGCCGCTGAAGCCGTCGAGAAAAGCGTAGATTCCGCCCAGGCGCTCGACATCGTAGACGGCGTGCACGGCGTCCAGCAGGCGCAGCAGGCGCTCGGTCGGCACGACGATGGCGTTAGCGTCGCCCAGGAAGATTGTCTGGCGCAGGCTGAGGCCGCGCCCCAGGAAGGCGCGCACCGCCTCGGCGTGCGCGCGGAACTCGTCCGGCGTTTTAATGCGGAAGGGGCGGTCTTTGTAGAACGAGCAAAAGGTGCAGGTGTTGAACGAACAGCCTTCGGTGGCCTGGAGCACGACTGCCAGATAACGGTCAGGCGGCAGGATGCCCACCGGCGCGTAGACCTGGCGATAGCGGGCGGCGTCAGCCTGGGCGCGCGCGCCGTCGAAAGCGGCGGCGGCGCTCAGCGCCTGCTGCGCGGCGGTGGGCAGCGGCCCTTTCAGATAGGCCGCGCCGCTGGCCAGGGCGGCGCTCAGGCCGGCGATGTCCTGGCAGGCGCGCTCAACAACGGCCAGCGCCTGGTCAGGGGCCAGCCAGCGGCGCTCGCGGCCAGCGCCGGGGGCGCGCCAGCGGGCGCTCACGCGGCCGTCCAGGCCGCGCCGGTAGGCGTGACCGTCCAGATACGCGGCCCACAGCCGGCCTTCAAGGTCATAGCTGTAGACGCTGGCCTGCGCGGGGTCGCCCAGGCTGACGGTCAGGCAGTTGGGCCTGCGGCTGATCGTGACTGGCCCGCCGTTCCAGGCCCCTGTTAGCAGCACGCTGCCGCCTCACCCACGCTCGACATGCGGCGGTCAGCCCATCAGCAGGGCCAGCAGCGCGCTGAGCGTGACGATGCTGGCCAGCGTGCTCACCAGCGTGACCGCCGCCGTGAACTCGGCGTCGCTGCCGAACTGCGTCGCCAGCGCGCTGGCCATGACAGCGGTCGGCATGCTGGATTCAACGACGGCGACCTGAAACGTCACACCGCTCAGGCCGAGCGCCAGCGCCAGCGGGGCCGCCAGCAGCGGGGCCAGCACCAGCCGCATGCCGGTCGCCAGCGTGATCGGCCCCCAGCGCCCGCGCAGCGCCGTGCCGCGCGCCAACTGCAGGCCCAGCAGCACCAGCATCCCCGGCACAGCGCCCTGCGCCAGGATACCAACGCCGCGCTCCAGCAGCAGCGGCATCTGCCAGCCGGCCAGGTTAACCGCCAGCCCGGCGACGGCGGCATAGCTGATGGGCACGCGCAGCACGTTCAGCAGCGCGCCGCGCACCGAGACAGCCCCGCGCGAGGCGAAATAAACGCCCAGCACCGCCCCCAGCACCATTGACATCACGTAATAGATGATGGCGCGCTGTTCGCCCGGCGGCCCGAAGGCAAAACTGTTGAGTGGGATGCCGTAATTGGCGGCGTTCATCATAATCACGCTGATGAGAAAGGCGCTCTCCAGCCGCCGGTCGAAGCGCAGCAGCCGCGACAGCCCCAGCCCGACAAGCGCCATCAGCAGCGCGATGCCGGTGGCCACGCCGGCGATGCCCAGCAGCTCGCCGCCCGTGAGGTCGGTGCGGGTGATGCCGTCGAAGGCCAGCGCCGGGATGAACAGGTAGATCAACAGCACGGAGATAGCGGCGGGGTCTGGTCGGAAGCGGCGTCCGATCACCACGCCGGCCCCCACCACCAGGAAGATAGGGGCGATGACGTTGAACATGATGCCAAGCAGTTCAGGCATAGGGCGGTTGCCTTGCGGACGCAAACGCTGCCGCCATCATAATTCACGCCGGCGCGCGCTGCCAGTTACAAACAGCACCGCCAGGCGTGCGTAACGCCACCAGCGGCGGCCAGGGGGCTTAAATGGAGCGCCCGAAAACAGCCTCCAGCAGGCGTTCGACAACCATGCCCACAATCGCCATAATAATGCCGCCCAGCAGCGCCGTCAGAAAGCCGTCAACTGTAAGCTGAGACAGCAGGGCGTCGGCCAGCAGCAGCATCAGCGCGTTGACGACCAGCAGGAACAGGCCCAGCGTGAGCAGCGTCAGCGGCAGCGTCAGCAGCTTGACCATCGGCTTGACGAAGGCGTTCACCAGGCCGATGACCAGGCCGATGAGCAGCAGCGTGCCAGCGCTGTTGTCGGCGATCACGATGCCCGGCAGCAGCGACGCCGTGACCATAATGGCCACCGCGTTGATGATGATGCGCAGGACGATGTTCACAATCATCGGGTTATCCTCCACACTGCCGCCGGCCTGGCTGCCGGCCTGCTGATAGTATAACAGGATAATTGTTATGCGCCATGAAATAAATACTGTGCTGATTCGCCCGCTGCGGCCGGACGACGTGGACGCCGTGCGCAGCCTGATTCTCGCCGGGCTGGCCCAGCGGTTCGGCGCGCTGGATGCCGCGCTTAACCCGGATTTAACAGCGCTGTGGGACACTTACGCGCGCGAGGAAGTTGTATTCCTGGTGGCCGAGGCTGGCGGCCGCGCTGTTGGCTGCGGCGCGCTGGTCCCGGAGGCGGGCGCTGCTGGCACAGCGCGGATCGTGCGCGTGTCGGTCGCGGCGGACTGCCAGGGCCAGGGGATCGGGCGGCGCATCAGCCAGGCGCTGCTGGCCAGCGCCCGCGCGCGGCGGCTGGCGCGGGTGGTGGTGGAAACCAACGCCGACTGGGACAGCGCGCTGCGGCTGTATCAGTCGCTGGGTTTCGTGGAGGAACGGCGCGCGGTGAACGCTGCTTTCGGCTTTGTTGAGGTGCACATGGCGATCAGCCTGGCGGCGGGCTGAGCTGGCCTTGCGGCTGTCGCTAACGCCGCGCCAGCCAGTATAATGACGCTGTCAATTACACACACGCGAGGTTTCTTATGTCAGACCCCCAGGGAACGCGCCGCCTGCGGCTCGAAATTCCGGCCAGCCTGAGCGCGGTCTACGCCAACGGCGTCATCATCACCCAGAACGTGGGCGAAATCCTGCTTGATTTTGTGCAGGTGCTGTCGCACGACCAGCGCGCGCGGGCGCAGGCGCGCGTCGTCATGACGCCCACCAGCGCCAAGGCGCTGCTGCGCGCGCTGACGCAGAATCTCGAGCTGTATGAACGGAAGCACGGCGAGATTCAACTGCCGCCGCAGCCGGCCTCGCTGGCGGACCAACTGTTCGGCGGCGTCAGGGCGGAGGATGGCAAAGAGAAAGGCGACGGCGATGAGTGAGACGGGCGAGCTGCGGGCCGCGCCGCCAGACGCTGACGAGCTGCTGGCGGTGACCGAGGCGCTGCGCGCCGTGTTTATCGCCAAGAACGCCGCGCGCGACGAGGCTATTGTCCGCTCGCGCGAGCTGGTGCGCCACTGTTCGGAGGCGATCCGCGCCGTGCACCGCCGCGAGTGGGACGCCGCGCAGACGAAGCTGGCCGCCGCGCGCGCCGCCGCCGACACGCTGCGCGCAGGTGTGGCCGAGCACCCGGACCTGTATTACGCCGGCTATGTGCAGGACGCGCTCAAGGAAGTGGTTGAGGCGTTTGTGACTTACGCCATCGTGCGCGGCCTGCCGCTGCCCGGCCTGGCGGAACTGAACGTAGAGTGCGCCGCCTACCTCAACGGGCTGGCCGAGGCCGCTACCGAGCTGCGCCGGTTTATCCTCGACATTCTGCGGCGCGCAGACGGCAGCAGCGCCGAAGCCGAGCGCCTGCTGGGGTGGATGGACGCGATCTACGACGAGCTGGTCACGTTCGATTTCCCTGACGCGCTCACCGGCGGGCTGCGCCGCCAGACCGATGTCGTGCGCGGCGTGCTGGAGCGCACGCGCGGCGACCTGACGATGACGCTGCGGCAGCAGCGGCTTGAGGCGGCGCTGGCGCGTTTTGAGGGGCGCGCCGCCGAGGGGTAGCGCGCCGTTTCCGCAGCAGCCTGTAAACGCTTTGTGCACCAGAAGGGATGATAACCTGTGAGCGAACGCCCGCTTATTCTGTTCACCAACGACGACGGCATTGACTCGCCCGGCCTGTGGGCTGTCGCCGCCGCTTTTACCGACCTGGGCGATGTGCTGGTCACAGCCCCGCGCGAGCAGCAGTCTGGCACCGGGCGCAGTATGCCCATCGCCAGCGAAGGCCGCATCCACCCGCAGCAGCTCACGCTTAACGGGGCTGAATACACCGTGTACGCGATTGACGGCACGCCGGCGCAGGCGGTGCAGCACGGCGTGCTGGAGCTGGCGCCGCGCCTGCCGGCGCTGGTGGTGTCCGGCATCAACTACGGTGAGAACGTCGGCAACGGCGTCACTATTTCCGGCACGGTGGGCGCCGCGCTGGAGGCCGCCAGCCTGGGGATACCGGCGCTGGCGGTTTCGCAGCAGACGGCGACCGACCTGCATCTGACGTATTCGGAAGAGGTGGATTTCTCGGCGGCGGCGCACTTCGCGCGCCTGTTTGGCGGGTGGCTGATAGACAGCCAGCGCCCTGACGACGTGGACGTGCTGAAGCTGGATGTGCCGGTGGGCGCGACCAGCGCGACGCCCTGGCGCACGACCCGTCTCTCGCGCCGCCGCGTTTACTGGCCCTCACGCCCAGAGCGCATCAGCCTCAGCGACATCGGCCGCATCGGCTATCACTTCGACGCTGACCCCGCCGACGCCGAGCCGGACTCCGATGTGTACGCGGTGCTGCACGAAGGCGTCGTCTCGGTGACGCCGATCAGCCTGGACATGACTTCGCGCACTGACCTTTACCGCCTGCGCCAACTGCTGCGCGGCGAACGGCACTACGGCCAGTAGCGGCTCAGCCGGCGGCGGGACGGCGCAGCAGACTGTAGCGGTTAAGCGCGTCGTCGGCGCCGTCCGCGCGGTACGTAAGCACCTCATCCAGGCCGGTGGCGGCCACCAGCGCGTCGTGTTCAGCGTCGTCCACATAGTGGCAGTAGCGCAGCGCGTGCTCGCCCTGCCGCCAGTCGAGCAGGAAGTCACCCGGCTCGCGATCCCAACCTTCCGGCCAGTTATCAAGGCGCTGGGCGAAGCGCTCATACTCGTAGAAGCGCCAGCAGGCAAACGCCAGCAGCCCGCCCGGTGCGACGCGGTCCGCCAGCGCGCGCAGCAGCTCGCGCCGCCGGTTCGCGCCCGGCACGTGATGAACGACGCCAAACAGCGTCACCAGGTCGTAAGCGCCGGCGGGCAGGTCGGTGAGGGCGTCGCGCTGTTCCAGCAGCGCGCCGGGCAGCGCCGCCTGGGCGCAGGCGAGCAGGGCGGCGTTGTTGTCAATGCCGTGATAGCGGACGCCGGGCTGCAGCTGTTCCAGCAGGAATAGGCCAAAGCGCCCGTTGCCGCACCCGACATCCAGCACCGACAGCGGCGCGGCCAGGTAAGGCAGCAGCCGCGTCCAGCCCGGCCAGGGGTGGCTGCGCGTCGCGTCGAAGGCGGCGGCGACGGTGTCGTAAAAGGCGCGGTTGAGTGTTTCTAAGCGGTGAACTGCGTCGTTGTCCATCGTGGGTCAGTGCCTTTAGCGGGTGCGAACAGCGAAAACATCCGGGTTCCCGCGCGCCGTCAGCGCGGCGCGCTGGCGTAGGTGGCCAGCGTGCCGACGGCGAAGCGCCGGATGCCGTAAGCGGGCGAGTCAACCGTGATTGATGACGCTTCGTGGTAGCCGTCGAAGAAATTGACGCCGTTCACGCTGGCGGCGTTAAAGGTGTGGTTGATGATGTCGTCGAACCACTGCTGAGCGCTGGCGTCGTAATAGCTGGCGCGCACGTTGAGGTCGGTCGCGCTCACCTGTTCCCAGCGCGCCCGCACGATATCGCCCGGTTCCTGGATGTTCTGCCCCGGCGCGGCGGCGGCGGCGGGCATCCGCCAGCGCGCCAGAATCTGTGGGCCGCCGTCCACCCAGGCCTCAAGCACCAGGTAATTGACGCCGTCACTGTCGGCCCAGGGGATGATCTCCAGGTTTTCTTCCCGGCTCACGTCCTTGCGAAAGCCGATCATGGCGGCGCAGTAGGTGCTGACGCAGCGCGGCGGCGTGCCGTTGGGCCAGCTAATCTCGATTTCGCCCCAGCCGTCGGCGACTGACGGCATCCGGTCCAGGTTGCGCCCGGACTGCAGGCGCGCGGACTGCGAGTACAGGCCGTGCTGCGGGTGCAGCGTGAGGTCGTTTTCCCAGGTCGCCCAGTCAATCTGCCACAGCGCGCCGCGCTGGTCGCGAAAGTCCTGTTCCTGCAGGGGGGCGGTGGGGCGGGTATCCGGGCCATCCGGGAAACGGCCGGTCGTTGGCTGGCGCCACTGGTCCACAAACACAGTGAGGGGCGCCGCGCTGCTGGCGCTGAGGATGCCGAACGCCGCGCGGTCGAAGGTCTCGTTCTCCAGGCGGCCCTGGCGATACCAGCCGTAAAAGCTGCCGTCAACCAGGAAAGCGAAGGCGCGCTGGATGCCCGGCGCGTTCTGCGAATGCAGGCCGATTTCCAGCTCCACCCAGCGGTCAAGCGGGAGCGCGCCAAACACGTCAAACGCGATCTGCTGGCCGTCCCAGTCGCGCGTGCCCAGCACAGACAGCGCGCCGGCCTGGCCCACGCGCAGATACCAGCCGTGATCGGTGGGGCTGCTGGCCGGGTAAAACCCCGCCAGCGTGATATACTGGCCGCTGCTCAGCGCGTTCGCCGTCGCCGCTGGCACGTAGACGCTGGCGCGCTGCCAGCGCCAGGTTCCAGGCCGCTCGTTCCAGGCGTGCGCGCTGGCTGGCTCAGAAAAAGCGGTGTAAACTGCCGCCGCGCCGTCAGCGCCGCCGCTGCTTAGCTGGGCGGCGTAAGCGCCGGCGGCGGCGGTTGTGGCGCTGCGCGTGACGCTGCCGCCGCCGCTGACAGCGGTCATTACCGCCCACGCGCTGGCCGCGCCCTCAAAGGTTTCGCTGACCGGGGCCTGCGCCTGCGCCGGGGACAGGCCGCCAGCGGCGATCATGAGTGCCAGCAGCGCCGCAAACAGGCGTCCGTTGTGATGCTGCCACATGTGGTTTTCCTTCACCCTGTCAGCCACATATCATGATGCCCTGGCCGCTGAAATACGTAAAGAGTACAAAGGGATAACATTTGGCGGGCGCGGCGGCCTGCCCCCAATGCAAACTCACCGGTTGGCAAAAGCGCCGGCGCGCTGGCGGGCTGCGCCGCTGATCGCGCGGCAGAGGGGCTTCCCTCGGAAAGGCTGATATGCGGATTTTACTGCTGGCGCTGCTGGGGCTGAGTCTGGCGGGTGTGCGGCTGGCGCGGCGTGGGCGCCCCCCGCGCCCGAACGCAGCGGCGCTGATTATCCCGCTGCCGGCGGACATCCCCGCCCCGCCGCCGCGCGCCGGGGGCGCGGTCACCGGGCGCAGCGTGCCGCTGGCGGGCGCGCCCAACTTCCGCGACCTGGGCGGCTACCCCACCCACACGGGCCAGCGCGTTCGCTGGGGGCGCGTTTACCGGTCTGACGCGCTGGCGAACCTCACCGCCGCTGACCTGGCGCTGCTGGCCGCGCTTGACCTGCGGCTGGTGTGCGACCTGCGCAGCGCCGATGAGATCGAGCAGGACCCGGACCGTCTGCCGGGCGGCGGCGTCCCCGTTTACGCGCACCTGCCGGTTGTGACCGCAGACGACGGCGCGGCGCGCCGCCAGCGCCTGCGCGCGCTGCTGCTCGACCGCCGGCTGCTGCAAACCATGATGGCCGAGTTCTACACTGAAACGATGATTGACAACAACGCCGGCCTGTTCCGCGCCGTGTTTGAACGGCTGGCGGACCCCGATAACCTGCCCGCCGTGATTCACTGCACCGCCGGCAAGGACCGCGCCGGGCTGGTGTCGGCGCTGCTGCTGCTGGCGTTGGGCGTGCCGGAGGACGTGGTCGTCGCTGATTACTCGCAGAGCAACCGCTATTATGACCATTTTGAGGACATCACCGGCCGGTCGGTGCGCCCGCTGCGC
This sequence comes from Anaerolineae bacterium, assembly GCA_048499435.1. Classification (GTDB taxonomy): domain Bacteria; phylum Chloroflexota; class Anaerolineae; order Aggregatilineales; family Phototrophicaceae; genus DAOTWC01. The sequence goes on along the minus strand of JASNZW010000001.1, from coordinate 168,475 downwards.
GCGCTGGGCGTGCGCCCGCGCGACCTGTACCCGCTGCTGATCGCCGACCCTGCCACCCTGCGCGCCGCGCTGGCCCATCTGCGGGCGCGCTACGGCTCGGTAGAGGCGTACCTGCGCCAGCAGGCCGGGCTTGACGACGCGACGCTGGCGCGGCTGCGGCACAACCTGCTGGAGTAGCGCTCTATTTATTCGTAGCGCAGCACGTTCAGGGCGCGCTCATTGATGGCCACCTGGGCGCTGAGGACGGTCGCCGCCGCGCCGATCAGCGCCGCCGCCACGATCAGCGCCGCCGCCACCGGCAGCGAGTCCTGCGGGATCAGGATGACCAGCTCCAGCCCGAAGTACGACATCAGCACCACGCCCAGCGCGCTGAAGCCGATGCCCAGCGCGGCGCCCAGCAGGCTGACGATGATGTTTTCCAGCAGCATCACGCCCAGCACGCGCCGCCCCTTGAGGCCGACCGCCTTGAGGATGCCGATCTGCCGCCGCCGTTCCAGCGTGGCCAGCGCGACGGTGTTCGCCATGATGACCGCCGCCGCGCCCAGTGACAGCAGGCCGACCAGGATCGGCAGCGAGCTGAACTGGTCAATGAAGCGCCGCAGCATGCCGTCAATAAACGTCACGTCAATCGAGAACACCAGCGGGATGGCTGACAGCTCCAGCAGGACGGTGTTAAGCGCTTCCGGGCGCACGTCCGCCAGCGTGAGCTGGAAGCCGCTGCCGCTGCTGGGGACGGGCAGCGTGCCAGGGGGGACCTGCAGGTCGGCAAAGGCGGTCAGGCCGTTTTGCAGCGCGCCAATGCCGTCCGCCGCTGGCATGAGGCCCACCACTTCCAGCTCATAGCGCCGCCCGCTGACGTTGAGCGTCAGCGTTGTGCCCACGCCCACGCCTGCTTCCGCCAGCCAGGGCGCTTCCATCAGCAGCGCCACCGGCTGCCCGCGGTCGTCAGGCTGCAGCGGCCGCCCGGCGGTGACGGTGGCCGTGCTGAACGTGGTCCCGGTGGTGTCGCGCATCGAGATGTCCAGATCGTAGTCGGGGAGCGCTGCCAGCTCGGTCGTGATCTGCTGCGCCTGGCCGAGATCGCCGGCGCGCGACGCGCTGCGCAGCTCGCTCTGCAGGGCGCTCCGCTGCGAATTGACCAGCCGGTAGTCCACCGGCTGGCCGCCAATGTGCGTGATCATGCCGCTGAGGGTGTACAGGCGCGTGCGCGAGTTGACGCCTTCAAGCTGGTCCAGCCGCGTGTCTATCAGCGGGTTGGCCAGGATGGGCGGCAGAATGGGGAAGATCAGCACATTGCCGCCCAGCGAGCCGCTGAGCGTGAGCTGAAGCAGCTCGCGCGTGCCCGCGCCGACAAATGAGATGCTGCTGAGGGCGAACATGCCCGCGCTGATGGCCAGCAGCGTGGTCGCGGTGCGGACGCGGCGCGCCCGCAGGTTGCGCAGCGCCAGCCGCAGGTCCACGCTGCCGAAGGACGGCATCCGCCCGACCAGCCACACCACGACCCACAGCAGCAGGGTGAGCAGGCCGAGGATCAGCAGCGTGATGGCGACGCCGATGATCCCGACAACCAGGCTGCCTAAAATCTGCCCGGCGATCAGGCCCACCGCCAGCACCACGAACAACAGCGCGGCGATGGACGACAGGATCCCGGTGCGCGGGATGTGCGTCTGGTTGGGCCGCAGAATGATGCCGGGGCGGATGCGAACGGCGGTCAGCACTGGCAGCACGCCGAAAACGGCCGAGATAATCAGCCCCAGCGCCAGCCCGAACAGGATCGCCTCTGGGTAGATGCGGAAGGCCAGCGGCTGCTGGATGAGGGTTTCGCCGTAGGCGTTGGTTCCAACTCCGAGGATCACCCCCAGCACGCTGCCTGTCAGGCTGCCGAGCAGCCCCAGAATGAGCGCTTCAGCCATGAACAGCGCCGCGATCTGCCGCCCTTTAAGGCCGAACGTCTTTAGCGCGGCGATTTCCTCAGTGCGCCGCCGCACCATCACCAGCATCGTGTTGACGATGCCCACGCCGCCGATCAGCAGCGCGCCCAGGCCCATCACGACGATGAAGCGCCCGATGATGTCCGCGACCTGGGCGTTCTGGCGCAGAAGCTGCGGCACCGTGTAAACCGTGAGCGAACCGTCGTCGCGCACCAGCTCGCGCACTTCGTTTGCCGCCGCTTCGATATCAGCGTCGGCGGGCAGAATCAGGCTGATGCTGTTGGGGTTCGGGTTAAGCGACAGCTTCTCCGCCTGCGCGATATCGAGGTAAGCGAAGCCGAAAAACGCGCTGAACAGGCTGCGCAGCCCGGCCTCAGCGGTGGTGGGCACGATGCCGCGCACGATGTATTCGTCGGTCGTGCCGCTGACGCGCACGCGGTCGCCCACCGCCAGCATCTGCGCCGCCGCCAGGTTCTCGCTGATAACGACTTCGCTGCCGCCTTCGAACAGCGCGCCCAGCGGCACGCCCGGCGGGTCAAGCGCGCGGATGTCCTGCGTCGGCGGGTAGGTGGCCGGGTCAATGAAATAGGTCGTAATGAACTGCGGCCGCCCGGCGGCGGCGCTGTTGAGGGCGGTGATCTGCACGGCGTTAGACGAGATATAGGCGCTTAACTGGCCGCCGCGCTCTGCGGTCCATTCCTGCACGGTCTGCTGCGCGCGGGTGCTGAACACGCTGGCTTCGTCAGGCGCTGCGATGCTCATAAAGCCGCGAGACCCGCCGCGAACCAGTGTGATGTCGCCGTGATTGCTGGCGCGCACGTTGCTGGTGAGCGAATCGCCGATCGCCAGACCCAGGCTGCGCAGGGCGACGATGGCGGCCACGCCGGCGGCGATCGAAAACACGGCAAAAGTGGACCAGCGCCGGTTGCGCCAGATATTGCGCGCCGCGTAGTGCAGGTAAAACATATGCGCCCCCTGTTGTGAACAGCGCCAGCCCGCTCGGTGGGTAACCGGCGTTCAGTTTAGCTGTTGTTGCTATACGCAGGCCGCCGCTGTGAGTTGTGCCTGCCGCCGGTTAGCATACGTTCAGGCAATGCTAACTGTAGCGCAGCGCGGCGCATGGTACAATGTGGGCCTGACGTAATGAAAGTGTAGCCGCGCTTATTTTCCTGCTCGATGATGCTGCGCCCAACATGAAGCGACACCCAACTGTTTTTGTTCTGTTCGCGCTGCTGTGGGTGGCGTTCGTGGCCCTGGCGTGCAACCTGTCCGGCTCGCCAGAGCCGCCGACGGTCGCGCCGCGCGCCACCAGCACGCCGCCGCCGACGATCGGCTACGCAACCCTCAGCCCGGCGGAGCTGCCCACCGAAGCGGCCACCCAGGCCCCGCAGGTCGCTGTCGCCGCGCCCGTTGAAGCTGACCTGCTCAACCTGACCAACCTTGTAGAGGCCGACCGGCTGATGTTCTACATTGATTCGCTGCAAAACATGGGCACGCGCCATGTCAATTCGGCGGTTAACCGGGCCGACTGGGGCATCGGCGCGGCTTATAATTACGTGGTGGCGCAGTTTGAACAGTTTCGCGCGCAGTCGCAGGGGCGGCTGACGGTGTTCTCACAGCCGTTCGCGGTGGAGTGGGCCGGCGTGCGCTCGCAGGGGCAGAACGTGGTGGCGTTCCTCAACGGGACCGAAGCCGGCGCGGGGACCATCGTCGTTGGCGCGCACTACGACAGCATCACGATCAACTATGAAAACGCGAACGTTCCCGCGCCGGGGGCCAACGATAACGGCTCAGGCATGGCGGTCCTGCTGGAGCTGGCGCGCATCCTCAGCCAGCGCCCGCACCGCGCGTCTATCATGTTTGTGGCGTTCGCGGCGGAGGAAGTGGGGCGGCAGGGCAGCGCGGCTTTCGTCAAACAGTACCTGGTCCCGCGCCAGATTGATATCAGCGCCATGCTCAACATGGACATCGTCGGCAGCCAGTTCGGCCCTGGCGGCGCGGTCGATGACCGCAACCTGCGCCTGTTCTCGGCAGGGCCGGACGATTCGCCGTCGCGTCACCTGGCGCGCACGCTGAACCTGATTGGCTTCAACCACGTCCCGTTTATGAACCTGCTCACGCAGAATTCGATTGACCGCGAAGGGCGCTACGGCGACCATATGACGTTCACTGACGCCGGTTACGCGGCGGTGCGCTTCACGCAGCCGCTGGATGACCCGGCGTATAACCACAACGACCGCGACACGCTCGACAATGTGCAGGCCGGCTATCTCTCGCGCGTGACGCAGACGCTGCTCACGCTGCTCACCGCGCTGGCCGACGGCCCGCGCCCGCCGCGCGATATCGTCCTGCGCGACGCCGGCACAGGCGTGCGCACGCTGGTGTGGGAGCCGGTCGCGGACGCCGCCGGCTATATCGTCGCCCTGCGGCGGCCGGGCGCGCTGGACTACGAGCAGTTTGAGATTACTGACCCCACCGTGACCAGCGTCACCTGGGACGGGTTTGTGCCGGACCGCTTCACCGCCCTGGCGATCGCCGCCAAGGACGCGCGCGGCCTGATGGGGCCGCTGTCACAGGAATTCAAAATCAGATAGTGGGGAGGGCTGAGCGATGATCCGGCGCGCGCTGCGCGGGCTGCTGCTGACGATGATAGGCGTGGGGCTGGCGCTGGGCATCGGCGCGGCGGCGCTGCGCCTTTCAGGGCGCGAGATCAACCTGGGCGCCGTGTTCGACCCCTGCGCGCCGGCTGATGGCGACTGGCAGCAGACCGTGCTGGCGCTGGTGCGCGACTACCGCGACCCGTGCGCGCGCTTTTACTGGTCGCCGTTTCCCGATGGCGAGTTCTACAACCTGATCCGGCTGAACAATTACGGCCTGCACGACTCCAACCTGACGCTGGAGCGCCTGCCTGGGCAGCAGCGCGTTCTGATCGTGGGCGATTCGTTTCCGCAGGGCTGGCAGGTTGCGCTGGAGCAGACCTTCCCCAGCCAACTGGAGCAGCAGCTTAACGCCGGCGGCGACCGCGCCGTTGAGGTCATTAACCTGAGCGTGGACCAGATGGGGACTGACCGCGAGCTGCTGCTGTACAGCGGGTTCGGCTGGCGCTTCGCGCCGGATGTCGTGCTGCTGGTGGTTTACGTGGGCAACGACCTGCTGGACAACTCAGTCGTCCTCAGCAGCCTGCACGGGGCTTACCTGCCCTCTGACCGGCCCTTTTTCACGCTCGACGCCGACGGCGCGCTGCGTCTGCACCAGGCCCCGCCGCTGGAGGCAGGCCGCCACCCTGATTCGCCCGCCTGGCAGTGGCTCGCGGCGGCGGCAGCGGCGCAGCAGCCGCCCCCGCCGCTGGCCACCCCGGCCGCCCCGCGCGTTATCAGCGAGTCCCCCTACCAGCTTGAGTACCCGGTTGAGCTGGGCCTTTACCTGCCCGAAACGCCGGAATGGGCCGCCGCCTGGGCGCTGACCGAGGCCCTGATCCGCCAGTTCCGCGCCCTGGTGGAGGCGCAGGGGTCGCGGTTCGGGGTTGTTATCATCCCTGACCGCCGCGCGGTGCACAGCGCGGACTGGGACACCACCGTGGGTTACTGGCCGCTGCTGCGCGGCGCTGACCCGATGGCCCCTGGGGCGCGGCTGGAAACCTTTTTGCAGGCTGAGGGCATCCCCGCGCTGAACCTGACCTACGCCCTCAACGGCTGGGCGCTCGCGCACGATGAAGCTGAGCGCTTGTACTACCGGGACGACGGCCATTTCAACGCCGCCGGCCACGAAGTCGCGGCGCAGCGCGTGGCGCTGTGGCTGAAATTCGCTGGCCTGGTCCCCGGCTGACGCTGGCGGCGCGCGGCCTGCTTTTCTGCTTCCTTGACGCTGCTGTTGTTTGTTCGCTATGATAGCGCGAGAAGTAAGGCGTTTTTTAAGGTTGTGCGAGATGGCAAGGGCAGGCCCGCCGGGAAAAGCTGGCTGTGCGCCGCGCTGGGTGTGCTGGTGGTATCAGCCAGAAGGGGTGGGTTATGGCACGTGAGGCGGTCGTGGCGGTGTTTCCGTCGCGCGCTTTCCTGGCGAAAGCGCTGGATCGGATCATGGAACTTGAGGATATGAAGGTCACGGACGCGGCCATTGTGGTGCGCGCTAAGGACGGCGAGGTCATCGTGCTGGACGATGACATCAGCCCGGATGAGGGCGCGATCGCCGGCGGGACGCTGGGCGCGGCGATCAGCGCGCTGGGGCTGGTGCAGCTTGGGGCGCTGGCGCTGCCGGGCATCGGCCCGATCATCGCGCTGGGGACGGCGGTGCTGGCCGGCGGGCTGGTCGGCGGCGGCGTGGGGCGCGTCGTGGCCGGCCTGATTGATTTCGACTACAAGCGTTACGCCGTACAGCCGTTGGCCGCGTATCTGCAGTCGGACCATCCGGCGCTGGTGCTGGAAATCGAGAGCGAAACACAAACGCTGCCGCTGCTTAAAAAAGAGCTGGCGGTTTACCGCGCCGAGGTCGTTGAGTATCTCGACCAGGTTCCATCGCTGATGGATAAGACGGCCCGCAGCGGCTGACTCGGCCTCAACAGCGCCGGCCCTTTGCGCTACAATGGCCGGCATGCTAACACCTGTTTTTCACGCTGTCTTTAGCTGGCGCGGGGCCAGCCTCTGCGCCGGAACTGTGCTGGCCGTTATCGCGGCCGCGTGTCAGGCGCAGACCGGCCAGACGTTCAGCGCCACCGTCGCGCCGACGCCGCTGGCCGCCGCGCCGGTGTACAGCCCGACGCCGACGCTCACCCTGACGCTGACGCCGACGGCCACGCCCACCCACACGCCGACTGCTACGCCCACGCTGACGCCGACCGCCACGCCGAGCCTCACGCCGACGCTCGCTTTGCTCACGCCCACGCCGCCGCGGCCTGACGGCGCGCCCCCGGCCTACAAGCACCTGCCGGCGGACCTGGCGCCGACGGCGGGGTGGAGCTGCGACGATTTCCCCTGCGCCGACGATATTGACGGCTTTTTGCGCCGCATCCACGTGCCGATCGGGTACACGCTGACGCACGCTGGGCGCTTTCCCGGCCAGCCGACACAGATCGCTTACGGGCCGGATGGCCGGCTGTACGCCGCTGTGATCGAGGACGGCGCTACCCGCGCGGGGGCGGTCTACGCGCTCGATGAAACGGGCGCGGCGGCGCGCTACAGCGGCGATTTCGTGTCGCCGGTGGGGCTGGCTTTTCAGCCCGGAACCGATGTGCTTTATGTCAGCGCGCGCCAGACGGCGGCCAGCGGCGGCGTGCTGTGGCGCGTGCCGCCCGGCGGCGGCGCGCCCGAAGCCGTGCTGACGGACCTGCCCTGTTGTTACAGCCTGGTTGACAACCAGCCAAACGGCCTGGCGTTCGGCCCTGACGGCTATCTTTACATGGGCGTGGGCGCGGTCACTGACCACGCCGAGCCGCCCAACCCGCAGGTCGCCAGCATGGCTGCGCTGCACCCGTTCGAGGCGGCGGTGCTGCGCATCCAGCCGCACACCGGTGACGTAACCGTCTACGCCGCCGGGCTGCACAACCCGTATGACCTGGCCTTTGACGCCGCCGGGCAGCTTTACGCCACCGACCAGGGCCTTGTGGCGGGCATTGGCGACCGGCTGCTGCGGGTAGAGGCCGGCGCGCACCTCGGCTGGCCATACTGGCGCGGGCGCGGCTGCGCGGACTGCCCGCTTAAGCCGGGCGACCTCACCGTCGCGCCGGACCTGCTGGCCTTCCCGCCGTACACCATCCCGCGCGGGCTGGCCGTCTACACCGGGACGCAGTTCCCGGCCAATCTGTTCGGCAGCCTGTTCGTCACCCTCTGGAACGGCGTCGAGGGCGGCCAGCGCGTGGTCCGTGTGGACCCGCTCAACGTGCCCCAACCCACTGACGAACAGCCGTTTCCACCGGCAGAGCCGTTCATCACCGGCCTGATTCGCCCGGTCGATGTGACGGTGGCCCCTGATGGCACGCTGGTCGTGGCGGACTACATCTACGGCCACGTATGGCGCGTGCGCTACGGCCGCTAGCCCGGCGGCACTGCCGTTCTCAAGCGCGGCCGCAGCCGCTATAATAGGCCCTATGACTGCGCGAGAGATCGCAACCCTGCTCCCGTCGCTTCTGGGCGGTTTGTTTATTGTGGCGCTGGCGCTGCTGCTGCTGGCGTTATTTCACCTGCGGCGCGGGCGCGCGGGCGCGTATTGGCGGCTGCGCCGGCAGGCCAGCTCGCTGGGTTTTCGGCTGCTGCTGGTGTCGCTGGGCCTGTTCGCGCTGACGGTGGCGCTGGCTTTTTACAGCGGGCTGGCGGCGCTGGCCTTTCGGGGCCTGGATGGGCTGTTCACGGGCCGGGCGACAGGCGCGGTCGGCGTGGTTGTGCCGACGATAACCGTCACCGCCCTGGCCGCGGACACGCCGACGCCATCGCTCACACCGCGCCCCACGCGAACGCCCGCCAGCGCGGCGGCCCCCACTGCAGCCGCTACCCCCACGCTCACCCTGACGCCCGCGCCTACGCTCACGCCGACGCTGACCGCCACGCCCACCGTTACCCTGACGCCGTCGGCCACCTACGAAACGGCCCTCAACCTGGCCGCGCCGCCGGCGCTGGTCACTGCCCGCCCCGGCGCGCTGATTGAGGTGACGGCCGCCGACGATGCGATCTCGGCCAACCAGACGCCGCTGCAGCCGCGCAGCGTCTTTGCGGCGGGCGCGGACCGCCTGTATTTCTTCATCATTTACCGCGACATGACCGACGGCGCGGCCTGGTCGCGCGTGCTGTACCGCGACGGCGTGCCGGTGCAGGGGCAGGCGTATCTGTGGAGCCAGGGCGCAGAAGGGGCCAGCTTCTTCTTCTTCGGCAGCGCTGAAGGCTATGCGCCGGGCAGCTACGAGGTGCGCATGTTTCTGGGCGAGCGCGAGGTCAGCCGCTTCCCGTTCACGGTGGAAACTGCGCAGCCATAAACGGGCGAAATGTTTGTAATAGGTTTCTGGCTAATACTTGATTATGATAACAAGGAAATGCATACAGCGCGCCTTTCGACGGCGCTCGTCGCCGTGAACGGGCTTTGTTAAACAGTCGCGAAAATGTTTTGCTAATAGAGAGACTATTACGGCCAGCCGTCTGAACGCCAGCCCGGCGCAGCGGCGGATTTCAGTCAGGAAGCTCGGTTATGCAGCAGCTAACGGCGCTGGTAGTGGACGATGAAGTTGCCATGCGCACACTTTATGAGATGGTGCTGGGAACCGTTGGTTTTACGGTTCAGTGCGCGGCTGATGGCGAGCAGGCGCTGGCGCTGCTCCAGTGGTTGCAGCCGGATGTCATTTTCCTGGATATGCTGCTGCCCAAACACGATGGCCGCGAGGTCCTCAGCTACTGCGAGTCCGTGCCGCGGCTGCGCTGCACGCCGGTTGTGATCGTCAGCGCGCACGGCCATTTTCGTCATCTGCTGGCCCTGAAGCCCGCCGACCGTTTTCTGGTGAAGCCGGTGCGCCCTGGCCAGATGCGCGAGGCGGCGCTGGCGGCGATCAGCCACCGCGCCTGACGCGCCAGCTTTGCTGAGCGCCTAGCTCGCGACCAGCACCTTGCGGCGCTTGACTTCCTTCAGCCGGTCGTGGTTGTTGAGGATGCGCTTGCGCAGCCGCAGGCTGACCGGCGTCACCTCCAGCAGCTCGTCCTCAGCGAGAAATTCGATACAGTCGTCCAGGCTCATCACCCGCGCGGACGCCAGCCCGGCGGTCGTTTCGCTGGGTTTGGCGCGGTGGTTGGTGAGGTGCTTGGCTTTAGCCACGTTAACGGCCAGGTCGTCGGTGCGGATGTGCTCGCCCACAACCATCCCCTCATAGACATCGGTTCCGGGGTCAATGAAGAACGTGCCGCGCTGCTGCACATTCACCAGCGCATAGGCGGTGGCCACGCCGTTCTGGTCAGCGATCAGGCTGCCGAACTGGCGGGTCGGCGCGGCGTAGGGCAGGATCGGCGCGTAGCCGTAGAACAGCGTGTGAATCTGCCCCAGGCCGCTGGTCGCGCGCATGAACTGGGACTGGAAGCCGATAAGGAAACGGGTGGGGACCATGTATTGGATGAACGTCATGCCGTTTTCGCTCTGCATGTTGACCAGCGTGCCCCGGCGCGCGCCCATCAGCTCAAACACCGTCCCGGCCATCTCGTCGGCCACCTCAATGTGCACTTCCTCAACCGGCTCCAGCGTTTCGCCGGTGACGGGGTCGTCGCGGTAGATGACTTCAGGGCGGCTGACGTCAAACTCATAGCCTTCGCGGCGCATCGTTTCGATAAGGATGCCCAGGTGCAGCTCGCCGCGCCCGCTGACGATAAAGCGGTCGGCGGTTTCGCCGTCGCGCACGCGCAGGGCGATATTGCTGCGCGTTTCGTTGAACAGCCGTTCGCGCAGACGGCGCGATGTGCCCCAGCCGGTGCGCCCTTCGCGCCCAGCAAACGGCGACGTGTTGACGCCAAACGTCATGCGCACGGTGGGTTCTTCAACGCTGATCGGCGGCAGGCCGCGCTCGGCGTCCGGGTCAGCGATAGTGTCGCTGATGCCAATTGTGTCGAAACCGGCGAACGCCAGAATGTCCCCGGCGCTGACCTCATCCACTTCCTGACGCGCCAGGTTGTGGTAAGTGAACAGGTATTCCAGGTGGCCGGTGAACTTCTCACCCTGCGGCGTGATGCGCGCCACCGGCATCCCCCGGCGCAGCGCGCCGCTGTGCAGCCGCCCGACGCCGATCTGCCCTTTGTAGCTGTCGTAATCCAGGGTGGTCACCAGCAGCCGCGGCGGCGCGTTGGGATCTGCGCGCGGCGCGGGCACTTCGCGCAGGATGGTTTCAAACAGCGGCGTGAGGTCGCCGTGCAGCGTGCCGGCGCTGTGGCCGGCGCGGCCCGCCAGCCCGACGGCGTAGACAACCGGGAAATTGGCCTGCTCGTCGCTGGCCCCCAGCTCGATAAACAGGTCGAACGTTTCGTTGAGGGCGGCCTCGGCGCGCGCGTGCGGGCGGTCCACCTTGTTGATGACCACGATCACACGCAGGCCCAGCGCCAGCGCCTTGCGCAGCACAAAGCGCGTCTGCGGCATCGGGCCTTCAACCGCGTCAACCAGCAGCAGCGCGCCGTCCACCATGTTGAGGACGCGCTCGACTTCGCCGCCGAAATCGGCGTGGCCGGGCGTGTCCACGATGTTGATTTTGACGCCACCCCAGGTAACGGCGGTGTTTTTCGCCAGGATCGTGATGCCGCGCTCGCGCTCCAGCGCGTTAGAATCCAGGATGCGCTCGCCGGTTACCTGGCCTTCGCGGAACACTTTAGCCTGCTTGAGCATGCCGTCAACCAGCGTCGTTTTGCCGTGATCAACATGCGCGATGATCGCGATATTACGGATGTCGTTCCGTATCTGAGTCACGTCCATACCCCGTTTCCACTCTGTATCGAACTGTGCGCGTCTGTTTGAGGAAAAGCGCGCTATTTTAGCAGACGATAGGCGCTGAATACCAGCGGCAACCTGGCGGGCAGCGTTATTTGGGGCCAGGGTCAGTGGCCGCCGGCGTGGAAAGCGGGCAGGTTATAGGCGCGCTCTGGCCGCAGCGGCAGCATGACGGTGAACACGCTGCCCAGGCCGGGCATGCTCTCCACCCACAGGTGGCCGTTGTGCATGGCGATCAATTGGCGCGAGATCGTCAGGCCCAGGCCGGTTCCGGGGTATTCGCGCGCGCTGGAGCCGTCCACCTGGCGGAAGGCGTCAAAGATGTAAGCCTGGTTTTCGGGCATAATGCCGATGCCGGTATCAATGACTTCGACCATCAGCCACGCGCCATCGGCTGCTTCCAGCGTTGGCGGCGGACCCCAGCCGTCAGCCGCGCGGCCGCCGTCCAGGCGCACAGCGCGGATATTGACGGTTACGCCGCCGCTGTGCGTGAACTTAACGGCGTTGTCGAGCAGGTTGGTGAGCACCTGGCGGATGCGCTGGGCGTCGCCGTCCACCGGCGGAAGGTTCGGGCTGAAGTTGACCGTCAGCGCCAGGCGCTTGGCCTCAGCCTGGGGCGTGACGTTGGCGACGACATCCGCCAGCAGCGCGGCCAGGTTAAGTGGCTCAGGCTTGATGCGCATTTGCCCGGCTTCGATTTTCGACAGGTCCAGCACGTCGTTGATCAGCGCGTGAAGCTGTTCGCCGTTGGTGTGGATGCGCCGCAGCCGGTCGCGCTGGTCTGGGTTGAGCGGCCCGTAAACGCTGTCAATCAGCAGCGCGCTGTAGCCGATGATGGCGTTAAGGGGCGTGCGCAGCTCGTGGCTGACGTTGGCGAGAAACTCGCTTTTGAGGCGGCTGGCGGCCACCGCCTGCTCGTACAGCTCAGCGTTGTTGGCGGCCAGGGCCAACTGCCCGGCCACCGTGAGCGCGGTGTCACGGTCTTCCGGCGTAAAGGCGCGGCTGCGCGCGATGCTGCACAGCAGGATAAAGCCGATGAGCTGGTCGCGCGCCAGCAGCGGGATGACGAGCGCCGCGCGCGTGGCGACGCTGCTGAGCACCAGGCGTATGTTTTCATCCAGCGCGCGATCGCCGTCGTCGTCCGCGGCGATCACGATAACGCCCCCCTGGGCGAGCTGTGCCCGCTGCGGGCTGCCGGCTGGCAGCAGCAGGCGCAGGTTGAGGTTGGCGGCGAAGGGGTGTTCAACGACGATGCACGCTTCGTCGCCGTTAATAAGCGCGATGGCGCAGTAGTCGATCTCGAACAGCTCCACGAGCTGGCGCGCCGCGCCAGTGAGAATCGCGTCACGGTCCAGCGTGGAGCTGATCATTGTGGCGATGCGGTGGAGCGAGGCCAGCCGCCGGTTGTGTTCCTCCAGCGCGCGCAGGTTGACCGCCATGCGCGCGTGCAGGCGGGCGTTTTCGACGGCTGCCGCCGTCTGCCGGGCGACGGCGAACGCCACGCTGGCGTCCTTTTCCGTGTAGTAGCCGGGCGTGGCTTTGTTGAGCACGATCAGGCCGATCACGCGCGTCTGCGCGATCAGCGGCACGCCCATCCACGAACGGATGTGGCTGACGGCTTCGCTTGGGCCGGGGGGCTGCCAGCCGGGGTGCGCCAGCACATCCTCGATAATCATCGGCTGGCGCGAATGGCAGATCAGCAGGTTGGGGCTTTGCGGGTCGAAGCGCAGTTCGTGCCCGCGCAGGTAGGGTTCCAGCCCCTGCACCGCCGAGACGACCATGCGCGAGCCGTCGTCACAGTCGCCGGGCATAAGCAGAATCGAGGCGCTGTCGTAACTCACCACCTGCTGCATCTGCTCCAGCACGCGGTCCAGCACTTCGCCGTAATCGAGCGTTGAGCTGACATCGCGGCTGACGTCAATCAGCATGTTGGCGATGCGGCGGCGTTCCTGCTCGGCTTCAAACAGGCGGGCGTTGTCCAGCGCCAGCGAGAGCTGCGCGGCGACTGTCAGCAGCAGCGAGAGGTCGCTGTCGTTGAAGTTGGCTGGCGCGAGGTTCTGCACGCCGATCACGCCGATCACCTCGTTGTTACGGCTGCGCAGCGGCGCGCCCAGCCATGACTGCGGCATCTCGTCCACGTTGGCCGGCTGGGCGCTGTTCAGCGCAGACAGGCCGAGGGCGGTCAGGCGATCGTCCTCGGCGCTGAGATCGCGAAAATACAGCGCCAGCCCGTACCTGATCACCGCCTGGCACAGGCCGGGAAAAGCGGGGGCGTTCTCTGGCTCCAGCAGCGGAAAGGTGAGGTTCTGACGGCCGGCGTTGAGCAGGGCGACGAAGGCCGCTGACGATTCGAACAGCAGCGACATCTGGCGGCGCAGCGCGCTCCACATCTCGTCGCTGCCCAGGTGGCGCGTGAGGGCTTCGCTCAGCTCGTTGACCAACGCCAGTTCCTGCACGCGGCGGGCGGCGGCGCTGTAGCGGTCCGCGTTTTCGACGGCGACGGCGGCGCTGTCTGCCAGCGCCTGCAGCGTGAACTGGCTGGCGGACGTGAAGGCCCCGGCGCGGTCGGCGTGCAGGCACAGCGCGCCGACCGCCTGGCCGCGCAGGCGCATCGGCACGCCCAGAAACGAGTCGGGCAGCTCCAGGCCGGCGGGAAGCTGGCGGGCGGCGGCGGCGCGCTCGCCCGGCGTGGACCAGCGCAGCGGCGCGGCGTGGGCGATCACGCGCGAAACCAGGTCAACATTTGGCACCAGCGGCACGCTGATCGCGAGATGGTTTTCACAATTGAAGATATCCACCTGGATGATGCGGCGCTCCGGGCGGTAGACGGCGAACTGGAAGATATCGTGTTCCTGCAAGCGGGCCGCCGCCTGATACACCAGCCCAGGCAGCTCGTCGGGGCGCAGGGTGGCGTTAATCAGCAGCAGGGCCTCGTTCAGCACGGCAAAGGCCTGGGCGACAGTTTCAGGTGAATCAGGATAGTCCATAACTCGGCGCGCCAATCACGTTAACAACGCCAGATTATGACACGCATATATCAGATTTGAAACGTCAAGGCGGCGGGCGGGCCGGACAGGCGAAATAACAGGATGTTTTCAGCGCCGGGCACGTTATGTTATGCTGAAGCGCAGGCATACTGAGAGCCGCTGCTATGATTATCAGTGCCAGCCGGCGGACCGACATCCCCGCCTTCTACGCGCAGTGGTTTATCAACCGGGTGCGCGCCGGTTACTGCGCCGTGCCCAACCCGTTTAACGCGCGGCAGGTGGCGCGCGTCTCGCTGGCCCCGGCGGACGTGGACGCGATCGTGTTCTGGACACGCGGCCCGCGCCCGCTGCTGCGCCACCTGGACGAACTCGACAGCCGGGGGTACCGGTACTATTTTCAGCACACGCTGCTGAACAACCCGCGCTGGCTGGACCAGCACGGGCCGGCTTTCCCCGCCGCGCTCGACACGTTCCGGCGGCTGGCAGAGCGTGTCGGCCCGGCGCGCGTGGTGTGGCGCTATGACCCGCTTGTGCTGTCTGACCAGACGCCGCCCGCCTTTCATGTGGAGGCGTTTGGCCGCATCGCGGCGGCGCTGCGCGGCAGCACCCGGCGGGCCGTCATCAGCCTGATGACGCCGTACCGCAAGGCGCAGCGCCGTTTGGACGCCGCTGAACGCGCGGCGGGCGCGCGCCTGACGTTCCCCGCTGCGCTGCCAGCCGGGGCGGTTGAGCGCCTGGCGCGCCAGCTCCAGCAGATCGCGGCGGACAACGGGATGGCGCTGGTGAGCTGCGCCGACGAAAACGGCCTGGCGCGCTTCGGCGTCGCGGCGGGCAAGTGCGTTGACGACCGCCTGCTGCGCGACCTGTTCGGCCTGGACGTGCCCGCCGCGAAAGACCCCGGCCAGCGCGCGGCCTGCGGCTGTGTCCCCAGCCGCGACATCGGCATGTACGATTCGTGTCTGTTCGGCTGCGCCTACTGCTACGCCACCAGCGCCTTTGAGCGCTCGCGCGCGAACTACCGCGCGCACAACCTGCGCTCGCCGTCGCTGCTGGGGTGGCATGAAGCGCCAGCGGCGGGGCCGCCGCGGTAGCGGCCGGCTATTGTCACCGCGCGCGCGGCGGGTTATGATGATGTGCGTTTGTTTTATCCTGAGCAGAGAGGGAGACACGCCCAATGAGCGACATCGCCAGCCGGGGCTACGCCCACCCGGACAAGCTTGTTACGACCGAATGGGTCGCCGCCCACCTGGACGACCCCAACGTGCGCGTTGTCGAATCCAACGAGGACCCGCTGCTGTACCCCTCCGGCCACATCCCCGGCGCGGTGCAGGTTGACTGGGTGATTGACTTCAACGATCCGCTGCGCCGCGACTATCTCGACACCGTGCATTTCGAACAGTTGATGGCGCGTATTGGCGTCACGCCGGGGATGCGGGTCATCTTTTACGGCGACAAAAACAACTGGTGGGCCTGCTACGCGCTGTGGGTGTTTGAGTTGTTTGGCCACACCAACACACACATCATGGACGGCGGGCGGCTGAAGTGGGAGCAGGAAGGCCGCCCCCTGACGCGCGAGGCGCCAAAGTACGCGCCCACCGTCTACAAGGCGCAGCCCCGCGACGACAGCGCCATTCGCGCCTTCCGCGACGACGTGCTGCGCCATCTCGACGCTGGCGGCCCGCTGGTAGACGTGCGCAGCCCGGCGGAGTTCACCGGCGAGAAGCTGCACATGGAGGGCTACCCGAACGAGGGCGCGCTGCGCGGGGGGCACATCCCCGGCGCGAAGAACATTCCCTGGGGCCGCGCGGCGAACCCGCACGACGGCACGTTCAAAAACGCCGCTGATCTGCGCGCGATCTATGAGCAGGAACAGGGCCTCGGCCCGGACGATGACGTGATCGCCTACTGCCGCATCGGCGAGCGCAGCAGCCACACCTGGTTTGTGCTGGCGTATCTGCTGGGCTACCCGAAGGTCCGCAACTACGACGGCAGTTGGACCGAATGGGGCAACCTGGTCGGCGTTCCTATCGCCAAGGGAGCGCAATGACCGCCATTCCACCCAGCCTACAGGCGCTGCTGGACGACTTCGCGCTGATGCCCGACCGGGGCGCGCGGGCCGAATACCTGATCGAGATCGCTGACCGCTTCGACGCGGTGCGCGTGCCGCCTGAAGTGGCGCAGCGCCCCTACGACGAGGCGCGGCGCGTGCCCGCCTGCGAGAGCGACGCCTATATGTGGGCGCTTGACAACCCGGACGGCACGCTCACCTACCGCTTCGACGTGCTTAACCCGCAGGGGCTGAGCGCGATGGCGATGGCGGTGGTGCTGGACGAGACCTGTTCCGGCGCGCCGCTGGAGCAGGTGGCGAATGTCCACGCCGATATCGTGTTCGCGCTGTTCGGCAAAGAGATTTCGATGGGCAAGGGCCAGGGCCTGATGGGCCTGGTCTCGATGGTGCAGCGCGCGGCGAAACAGCGGCTGGGCGCGCCGAAGCGCTCAGGCGTTTAGCGGCTGCGCCAGCGGGGCCAGGCGTGTGTCGCTGGCCAGCGCGCGCTGCATCTGGTCGCGCAGCGCCGGGCTGGCGGCGGCCCAGGCCGGGCCGCACAGCGCCAGCGCGCCGGCGGCGTCGCCGGCCAGCGCCAGCAGCAGGCCGCGCAGAAACGGCAGCAGCGGCTCCGCCGGGGCCAGCGCGCCGGCGGCGTCAAGGCAGGCGGCAGCGGCGTCCAGGCTGCCGCGCTGGCGCAGCGCCTCGGCGCGCTTGAGCAGGATAGCGGCGCGCAGGCTGGCGGCGACGGGGTCCGCAGCCGGGTAAGCGGCCTCAAGCTGCGCCAGCGCCAGCTCATAGCGGGCCGCGGCCAGCGCGCAGCCGCCGGTTTGCGCCAGCAGATCGCCTTCGCGCTCCAGCCAGCGCCAGGTGCGCGGCTGCGCGCGCACGATGTCAAGCGCTTCAGCCAGGCCGCCGCAGGCCGCCAGCACAGTCACCAGCCGTTCGGCCAGCCGTTCGTCGGCGGGGCGCAGCGCCAGCGCCTGCCGGGCCGCTGACCGCGCGCGGTCGGCGCTGCCCTGGCGCGCGTGGATCACGGCCTGCTGCGCGCAATCGTCGGCGGTTGGCGCGGGCAGCGCGGCCAGGTCGTCGAGGGCGCGGTCAAGGCTGGCGCGGTCGCCCTGGCGCAGCAGCACCGCTGCGCGCAGCCGCCGCATAGCGGCGTCGTGCGGCTCAGCGGCCAGGTGCGCGTCGAGCGCCGCTAGCGCGTCCGCCAGCTCGCCGGTGTGGAGGAAGGCCTCGGCCAGCTGCCGCGCGCTGTACATCTACACGTCGCCGCCGGGCAGCCCAAAGACGTAAACGCGCCGGCGCGCGTCCATCGCCGCGCCCAGCGTGGTCGCTTCACGGGTGCGCCAGGTGGTGAAGATGTCCTTGATGAAGCTGGAAAGCAGGCCGTAGGCCAGCATTTTGAAGTCGGTTTCGTCCACTGTTGAGGCCTGCCGGGGCCAGCCGTAGCCCCAGGCGAACCACGCGCCGGTGGGCAGCACCAGGAAATCGTAGAAGGCGGTGCTGTCCTGGTCGCTGCCGATGAACACGACGATGCGCCCAGCGATCTGCTTGAACAGCACGCCGGGAATCTGCGCCTCATCGCGGATGTTCGGGCGGGCAGTGCCTACCAGTGGGACAAACGTCACGTTCCAGTCCTCAATGGGGATGTAGAGTGCCTGGCGGCCCCCGCCCGCCGGGTGTTCAACCAGGCGCGGCTCGCCCAACTCAGTCAGGCCGCGCTCCCGGCACTCGTGGACTACGGCTTGCAGCGCGTTAAACAGCTCGGTGACAAACAAGGCCGTCTGCTTGAGGACGAACTGGCGCTGCTGGCGGCGTTCCAGCAGCACAGTTTCGATGTCCTGAAGCGCCAGTTGCATCTGCCGTTCGCGCCTGTCGAGTTGATCGAACTCGTCCACCACTGGCAGTTCCTCCCTCAGCGCACATGATGTTCAGCTAACCCTAACACACAGTATACTGCGAACAGCGATGCGCGGCGCAAGCTGACCGGCGGCGCGCGCTAACCGCCGGGGCGCAGGTCGCGCAGCAGCGCTTCAAAGGCGTCCACGCGCTGCTCGTAAGTATGCCGGGCGTAGACATGCGCCCGCGCCGCCGCCGCCAGCGCGTTTCGTTCGTCGTCGCGGGCCAGATAGTGGGCGGCTTTGGCGCGCAGGTCGGCGGGGTTGGTGTAGGTGACGACCGTCTCGCCCGGCGTGAACCACTGGCGCACGCCCGGCAGGTCGTCGGTGAGCTGGAGCGTGCCGACGCCCGCCGCCTCGAACAGGCGCATATTGCCGCCGTAGCGCATGAAATTGCCGTGCGGGTTGACCGTCAGCTTCGCCGCCGCCAGCACGCGCAGCATGGTCTCGCCGAGGGCCGGGCCGCGCAGAAAACGCCGCAGCGACGGCGGCACATCGTGCACGCTCCAGATGCCCAGGTCGAGGTCGGCCAGCGCCTCCAGGGCGCGCACGCGGCGGCTGTAGAGGTTGTCCGGCAGCAGCGTTCCCACAAAGGCGATGTCGCAGGTGTAGGCGGCGCGCTCCGCCGGGGCGAGGTCGTAGGGGTGGTGGAAGTCCGGGTCGCAGGCGGACAGCGGCAGACAGGCCATGCGCTGCGCGCCCAGCTCCAGCCACTGAACGCCGTGATAATAGTCGTTGACCAGCGCCAGGTCGTACAGCGGCGCGGCCTGGCGCTCAATGGGCCGGGAGAAAACCACCGGCGATGTGCCGCTGGCGTAGATGAGGGCGCAGCCGGTGGCGTCTTTGATGGCGGCCAGCGTCTGCGGGTAGATCACGGTGTTGTCGCCCACCAGCCACAGCGCGTCGGGGCGGAAGCTCAGCGCCTTTTGCAGCAGCGCGGCGTTGCGCCG
Source organism: Anaerolineae bacterium (assembly GCA_048499435.1). Lineage (GTDB taxonomy): Bacteria > Chloroflexota > Anaerolineae > Aggregatilineales > Phototrophicaceae > DAOTWC01. The sequence continues at coordinate 149,227 of JASNZW010000001.1, read as the reverse complement.
GCGGTATTCCGGGTTGAGGTGCGGCGACAGGCGCGCCGCCAGCGCCGCCAGCGCTTTGGCGGGCGTCAGCCCGGCGCGGTGGCGCTGTGCGCGGACGGCCCCGCCCGGCGGCAGGTTGCGGTAGAAAATATCGAGCGCATAGCCGCGCCGGCGCAGCGCGCGCTCCCAGAAATGCTGCGACACGCTCGGCGGGAACAGCGGCGGCGGCGCGCCCGCCGGGGTGCGCTCGACAGCCGCGCGCAGCGCCTCCGGGTGGTGCAGCGCGGCGACGAACAAAATACGCCGCGCCATCAGCGATTGGCGCGCGCTGGCGCGTCCTCAATCAGCAGACAGGCGGCGACGTGGTGGCCGATGATCTGTCTGCGCCCCTCTACCGTCAGCGTGATTGGCCCTTCAAACGGATCGCGCGCCAGCACCTCGACAGCCGACCCCAGCGCCAGGCCGCGCTCGATGATGTATTCGAGCATGGCGGGGGTGGTGGCGCGTATCTGCGCGATGGCGGCGGGGCGGCGCAGCGGCCAGTCTGTCAGCGCGATCAGGTTGCGGTGGGTGATCGTCCCGTCCTGGGCGGGGATCGGGTCGCCGTGTGGGTCGAGGTCCGGGTGGCCCAGCCGGGCGGCGATCGCCTCGACGAAGCGGTCAGAGACGGCGTGCTCCAGGTTTTCCGCCTCGTCATGCACCTCGTGCAGGGCGTAGCCGAGCCGTTCGACCAGGTAGAGTTCAATCAGGCGGTGGCGGCGGATGATCTGGAGGGCGGCCTGCTGGCCTTTGTCCGTAAGCACCACGCCCCGGTATTTCTGATAGTCAAGCAGCCCGGCTTCTTCCAGGCGCTGGGCCATATCGGTGACTGACGGCGCGGAGATGCCCAGCACATCGGCCAGCGCGTTGGTTGAAACGCGGTCCATTTCCTGCTGCAAGGCGTAAACGGACTTGAGGAAATTCTGGACAGATTCCGACCGGAGCCGGAGCTGTTGGGGATCGGACATGGCGTGCCCTTGTGCATCTGGCGCTGTGGGGAATCATAGCACAAAACCGCGAGCAGACGTACAATCAGCGTTGCCGCTGGCGGGCCTTGCCCCCGGCTGGCCGCTTCTGCTGAAAACTGGAGAGTTTTATGAACCGCCTTGAAGAAATTAACAGCAAACACGACCGCCTGCGCGACCTGCTGCAGGCGCGCCAGGCCGACGCGCTGTGGCTGCGCGCGACGCGCAACATCGCCTGGTTTACCGCCGGGGCTGACGCCAGCATCGCGATTGACGGCGACAACGGCGCCTACAGCGTGCTGGTCACGGCGGACCGGCGCATTGTCTACACCAACAACATCGAGCTGACGCGCCTGCGCGCCGAAGAAGATTTCGAGAGCCTGGGCTTCGTTTACGAGGAATCTCCCTGGCACGCTGCCCGCCAGCCCGACACGCCGCACATGCTGGTGGAAAGCGACGTCGAGGCTGACCTGCTGCGGCTGCGGCTGGTGCTGCTGGCGGGCGAGGCCGAACGGCTGCGCGCCCTGGGCCGCGACACCGCCGCTGCGGTGGCGGAGGCGGCCAGCGCGGCCCGCCCCGGCGACACGGAATACCAGATCGCCGCGCGGCTGGCGGCGGCGGCGCGGGCGCGCGGCGGCATCGCCGTTGTCAATCTGATCGCCACCGACGAGCGCATCTCGCAGTTTCGCCACCCGCTGCCCACCAGCAAGGTGATGGATAAGTACGTCATGGTGGTGGTGTGTATGCGCCGTCACGGGCTGGTGGTTTCGGCCACGCGCCTGGCCTATGCGGGCGCGGTCCCGGCGGAGATCGCGGAGAAGAACCGCCGGGTCGCGGCGGTAGACGCGGCGGCGATTGCCGCGACGCGGCCTGGGCGCACGCTCGGCGCGGTGTTCGCGGATATCCAGGCCGCCTACGCGGCGCAGGGCGAGGCCGGCCAGTGGCAGCACCATCACCAGGGCGGCCCGGCGGGCTACAACGCGCGCGAGCGCATCGCCGCGCCCGGCGATCCCTGGGCCGTGCAGGCCGACACAGTCTACGCCTGGAACCCGTCGATTGTGGGCAGCAAGAGCGAGGACACCATTTTCGTGCGGGAAGCTGGCTTCGAGATCGTCAGCGCCGGGCCTGACGCCTGGCCGATGGTCGAAGTGAGTGTCAACGGCCAGACGATCAAGCGCCCGGCGGTGCTGGCGCTCTGATGCGCGGCCCGCTCACGCCGCTGGCCGGCTGGTGATCCACACGCCGTCGCTGCCGCCGCCGTTCACGCCGTGCAGATAGAAAACGCGGTGTTTCTGGCGCGCGGCATCGGCCCGGTTGGGCCAGAAGCTCAGCGTGCGGCCTTTGCGGGCCGCCAGATACTCCAGCGCCGCCATGACGTGCACGCAGGCCACCCCCCGGTTCTGCGCCCAGGGGCAGGTGCAGCGCGCGCGCAGCGTGCCATCGGGGTAGAAACGCACGGTCACGACGTGATTGGCTGCCGGGTTAGAGGCGCTTTCCACGACCAGCGTCTGCCGGTCCACGCGCCGCGCGCGCAGGCGGCGGCTGCGAGTTTGCAGGCGTTTGATGTTCGTCGGTTTCATCGCACACCTCTGATAGTCTAGAACCTATATTCTAATTATAGGCCAGAAGTGTGAGAAAAGCATTAGTTTTTGACCCCTAACTGCTGGCGGTATCGCTGGCGGGGCAGGGGCGCGCTCAGCGCAGCCGGTAAAGCCGCGCCGGGCCGTGAAACGGTATGTCTGGGTAGACAGTGGCGGGCGTGTAGCGCGCCTCCATGAACGCCACCAGCGGCGCGATCTCCGGCAGGCCCTCCGCGATCAGATCAGGGAAATAGACGATGTACGCCGGCGGGTCTGTTTCCCACTCGGTCAGCAGCGTGGCGAGCACGCCCGGCGCTGCCAGATACCAGCGCCAGCCCTTGACCCAGGTTCCCGGCGGGAGCAGGCCGCTGAGGGGGTGAAGCTGGGGCGTGCTGTCGGTCTGGGGCAGCACGAACAGCGTGTCGCCGGGGGCGGCGCGCTGGCGCAGGTCGGCGGCGATGGGCGCAAATTCATCGTGAGCTGGCGTGGCGACTGGCCCGCGCCCGTAAGCCGCCGCGCCGGTCCACAGCCAGGCCGCGCCGCCAGCGATGAGAACGCCCAGCAGCACCGCCTGGGCCGCGTCCAGCGCGCGCAGCCAGCGGCCTAACGGCTGGCCGGCACGCCAGCCGCGCGCCTGTGCCCACAGCGCCGCCAGCGCCAGGCCGGACAGCGCCGCCAGCGCTGGAAGCTGGCCCATCGCGTGGACTTCGCCGGGGCGTGGGGCCAGCGTGCTGCTGCCGGCCAGCCACAGCAGCAGCAGCAGGGCCTGCCAGCGGCGCGCGCGGCCAGGGCGCAGCGCCAGCAGCGCGAACGCCGGGACCAGCGCGTTGGTAAGCAGCAGCTTGCGCAGGAAGTCGCCGCTCAGCGGCTCGGCGGGCATCAGGCCGCTGAAGTTAAACGTCCAGGTCCAGTAGATGTAGTTCGCCAGCGTGCCCTGCGCGGCGGTGACCAGCAGCGCCAGCAGCGGCAGCAGCAGCGCGCCGCCAGCGAACCACAGCAGGCGGCGGCGCGGGTAATAGGCCAGCAGCCACGCGCCAACCAGAATGACGGCGGCCCAGGCGTGCTGCTTGGCGAGCGTGGCCGCGCCCAGCAGCGCGCCGGTCAGCAGCGGGGCCAGCCAGCCGGGGCCGCGCCGGTGAAGCGCGATCCACAGCAGCGCCGCGCCGACCAGTGCCGCGCCCAGGATGCTGTCGAAATACAGCAGCACATTGCCGTAGACTGGCTCCCACCAAAACCACACGAGCGCGGCCAGGACCGCCGCCGCCGCCCCGCCGACCCACCCGGCCAGCGCCCACACGCCGGCTGTCGTCGCCAGCACCAGCGCCAGGTTCGCCAGCCGCGCCGCCTGCACCGGCTCCGCCGCCGGCAGGATGCGCTGCGCCGCCGCGCCCAGCAGCGAACTCCCCGGCGCGTGCTGCTCCAGCACATCGCCAAACAGCGTGCGGCCCTGGTTCATCATCCAGGGGATGGCGACCTGCCCGGAGTGGGCTGAGATCGGCAGCCAGGCCAGGTGTGTCGCCACCTGAACCGTCAGCACCAGGGCCAGCACCACGAGCGACCAGCGGGGGGCGTGTTTCAACGGAAAGCCTCTTTTAATGCGACCCGGTTCAGGTAAGATATGGGCTGCGAACATACACGACCGGACAGGGCATTGTCAATATGCGCTCACCTGGGGAGCCGTCACTGTACGAAAGCACCCGCCGCGCCTGGGAGGATATCTGGGACGGGGCTTCAATTGAGGTGGAGCTGGAGGCGGCGCAGTATGAGCGGTCGCTGCGCACTATGCGCGCTTACCTGCCCTACCTGCCGCATGACGGCCTGATCTTAGAAGCGGGCAGCGGCCTGAGCGCGGTGGTGATTACGCTGCGGCGCATGGGCTATGCGGTCGCCGGGCTGGATTACGCCGAGAACGCGCTGCGCGCCTCGCACGCCTATGACCCGACGCTGCCGCTGGTAGCCGGCGACGTGCACGCGCTGCCGCTGGCGGCGAACAGCGTGGCGGCGTATCTGTCGTTTGGCGTGCTGGAGCATTTCGAGCACGGAATGGGGCCGGCGCTGGCTGAGGCTTACCGCGTGCTGCGGCCGGGCGGCGCGCTGGTGCTCACCATCCCCTACCCGAACCTGGTGCACAGGCTGGTGACATGGCGGCGGCGGCGGGGCGGCGCTGGCCCGCTGGCGGATGACGGTTTTTACGAAAGCACCTACACGCGCGCCGCGCTGATCGACGCGGTGACCGGCGCCGGTTTTACGGTAGCGCGGGCGGTGCCGACCAGCCACGCCTTTACGCTGTGGGGGTTGGGCGGGCCGTTCCGGGCCGCCGGCTACTACCGCACCAGCCGCCTGGCCGCTGTCGTGGGCGGGCTGCTGGGGATGACGCTGCCCTGGGCCTTTAACTTCAGCACCCTGGTTGTCGGGCACAAGCCGCAGGCTGGCGCGTAGAGCGCGCCGCGCCAGAACCGATGTTCGCCCGGCGGCGGCTGGTGGGGTATACTGGGCGCAGCGAATGGATGGAGACGAGGCGAACCATTATGGACCGGGATGCAGCGCGCGCGCACTGTCTCGCCCTGCCGGGGGCGTGGCAGGATCAGCCATTTGGCGCGGACTCGCTGGTGTTTAAGGTGGCGCACAAGATGTTCGCGCTGATACCGGTGGACGGCCCCGCGTACATCACGCTCAAGTGTGACCCGCACTGGGCGCAGTTGCTGCGCGGCACGTACCCGGCGGTGACAGGCGCGTATTATTTCAATAAGCAGCACTGGAACATGGTCATGCTTGACGGCAGCGTCCCGGCGGACGAGGTGGCGGAGATGATCGACCATTCCTACGAGCTGGTGGTTAAGGGGCTGCCGCGTAAAGACCGCGCGCAGTTGGGCCTGTGAGCCTGGCGCGCTGACAGTGGAGAACCGACAATGAATTTTCTGAAGAATCTGTTTGGGGGGCAGGGCGCAAACCGCGAGGAAGGCGGCGGCAGCGCCATGTATTTCTATGTGCGGCCTGCGCGCTGCCATGATGTGGTCCGGGTGCGCGTTGACCTCCACAACGAGCTGAGCCTCAACGACGACAGCAGCGGCTACTGGGTGCGCAAGCTGGTTTCCAGCAGCAATTATCGCTGCGGGCGCGTCGAGCTGACGCTGTACCTGGACACCAACCGCCGCCTGCTCAACAGCGAGATCAGCGGCGGCGAGCTGGTTGACCGCGAGGCTTACGACCGGTGGCAGGCGAGCCAGCAGCGCATGTGACGGCGGCGTCAGGCGCTGGCTGCCGCCAGCGCGGCGCGCAGCGCCGCCAGCGTGTCGAACGGCCCGGCTGACGATTCAAGCACCGCGCTGCTGAGGCGCAGCATTTCGCCCGCGCCGCCCTCGGTTTCCAGGCGCTCGCGGTCGCGCGCCGGGTAGAAATAAGCCCACGACTGGTTTAGCCGCGCCTCAAGGCGCTCGCGGATACCGGTCAGCGCGGCCAGCGGCGCGCTGATAACGAAGCTTTCCGGGCCGGTGTGGCCGACGAAATATTCTTCGTCGCCGTTCTGCTCGCGGATCGCGCTGCGGATCGTCAGGGCGACGGCGCGCAGCACATCGTCCGCCGCGACAAAACCGTAAAGCTCGCGAAAGCGCCCCAGATTGTGCAGCGCCAGCGCCAGCAGCGCCCACGAGTCCACGCTGTAGAGCGCGGCGCTCAGGCGCTCATCCACGATTTCGCCCTCTGGCAGGTCCGTGACCGGGTTGAGCAGCGCCTGGCGCGCGGCGCGGTTGAGCGCGTTGCGCACGCGCAGACGCAGCTCCTGAACGTCGAACGGCTTGGTGATGTAATCAACGACGCCCAGCTCCAGGCCCTGCAGCTTGTTCACGCGCTCGCTGCGCTCGGTGAGGAAGATGATCGGCAGGTCCTGCGTCTGCCGCCGGGCGCGAATCTGGCGGCAAACCTCGTAGCCGTCAATATCGGGCAGGCGGATATCGAGCACGGCCAGTTGGAACGGCGTTTCCTGGCTGAGGCGCACCGCTTCCGCGCCCCAGCCGGCGGTGGTTACCTCGTAATTCTGGACGCGGAAGTAAACGCTGAGCATCTCCGCCAGGTCGCTGTCGTCCTCAACGATCAGGATATGCGGTTTCTCTGCCACCATCAGCCCCCTGCAAGCTGCCCGATTGGCTTCTTGTTAACGGCAAATACGCAGGCGCCAGCGCCGGCGGCGGCGCAGGCCTGCTCCTGAACATGAAACTCAAACCCCTGCGTCGCCCAGCTCAGGCTTTCCTGTATCAGGCCGGTCAGCATGTGGCAGACGGGCCGGTCGGCGGTGCGCCCCCAGGCCAGCGGGCTGGTCTCAACAACGAACAGATAGGATTCAGGCTGCTCGCTGACGTGCGCCGTCTGGTCGCTGCTGCGGGTGAAAACGCCCGCCAGCGCCTCCAGGCCCAGGTGAATGCGCTGGTCCAGTAAGAGCGCCTGAAAAGCGGGGTCCGCCATGCCGGCCAGCGCGCCGAACGAGTACATCCCCTGCTGAAACCACGCGCGCCCGATGCGCAGGTCAATGCCGCGCCCGCCGCGCCCGCCGTAGAGGTCCGCCAGCGCCTGGCTGAACGCCGCCAGATGCGCGAAATCGAAGGCGCGTTCCAGCGTGTCAGGCGGCAGCGGGTCCAGCAGGTTTGCCAACCCGGCCTGGGCGAACGCCGCCTCGGCGGCCTCCGGGCTAAGCACCTGGCCGACAGCGAGCAGAAGGTAGCGCGCGAAACGGTTAGGATAAAACAAGCCGCTGGATTTCAACACCGGTATCCGCTTCTTTCATGCGGGCCGCACGTCACACCAGCCTGGCGAGGTCCTCGACGGTGCGGTTTACATCCAGAAAGATCAGGCCCAGTTTGGCTTCGGGGCGCGCCAGCACGGTGAGCACAGCTTCCTCGCCAACGCTGGTGAGGATTACATAGCCTTTTTCACCCTTGATGAAAACCTGTTCCAGCGTGCCGCGCCCTAATTCGGATGAAATGCGTTCACCCAGCGAGAGCATAGCCGCTGACATGGCGCTGACGCGGTCCTCTTCAACGTGACCGGGCAGCGATGACGCCATACTCAGGCCGTCCACACTGACTACGGCTGCGCCTTCTACATCGCCTGAGCTGGCCTGGAGGTCGCGCAGGCGTTCTACCAGTTGTTCCGTTCGTGACTTAGCCAAAGGTAAAACTCCTGTTGCAAAGCGCTGGCGCAATCCACACTCACGCTAAGGATTGTAGCACACTTTTAGAGCGCGCTGCATAAACGCGCGCGGCGCGCGCGCGTGCACATTTTTCACGGCGCGGCGGTCAGTTGGTCAACAATTATGAAATATTCTTGAAGAATCTGCATTTTACGCTGCCGCGCACGCTAACTGTGCTACATTGAGATAGAGTTGACGATGTGTATGTGGGCGAAATGTGGAGCGCGCGAATGGCAATGCTTTTCGATGTGTACAGCGCATTGGATGCGGGCGACAACGCGGGCGCGGTGCGGCTTCTGGCCGAAGTCATTCAGGCCGAGCCAAGCGCCCAGGCCTGGTATCTGGCGGCGCGGCTGACGCATGACCGCGACAAAGCCGTGCGTCACCTCAAGCGCGCGCTGCTGCTGGACCCGAAGCACGCCGATTCGCTGACGCTGCTGCGCGAACTGGACGGCGAGCGCAGCATCACCCTGACGGACGTCAAAGAAGAAGTCGTGGAAACGCTTGAGTATGAACACCGGCGACTGCCGGTGGTGCGCAACCTGGGCAAACGGCAGATACTGGTGGGCGCGCTGGCGGCGGCTGTGGTGCTGATGGGCGCGCTGGTGCTGCTGGCCCAGGCGCTGCGCCAGCCGGGGCCGTCGCTGGTCCCGGAGCAGGCCCCCCAGGCGGCGGTGGTTACTATTGTGCCGCTGGCGACGGTGTGGCAGCACTTTCAGAACAGCGGCCTGCCCATCCAGGCGATGGGGCGCGGCGCGACGGACGGCGGCCGCCATACGATCGAACTCACCATCCGCGACACCGCCGGCCAGCTTGTGCCGGTCAGTGTGCTGGTTTACGACAGCATCCCGGCGCTGATCGCTGATCGCGGCACGCTCGATGCTTATGAGGCGGCAGGCCATGTGCTGGGCGCGGCCAATACGCGCCTGGCCTACCCAGTGACGCTGTCCGGCTATCTGGCACGCCAGCTTGAGAACACGCTCCGGTCCATACCGGGGGTCTAGGCGGCCCTTTATGCCGCCTGTTTCGCAATCATCTGAGCAAGGAGCGCTGTCATAATGGGTTTTCTGAGGAAGCTGCGGACGGACATCGAGGCAGAGCGCCCGCGCGGGCAGGGGTTGGTGGAATATGCCCTGGTGATCGCGCTCGTTTCTGTTGTGACTGTTGGCGTTGTCACTGAGCTGGGACAGTCGCTCTACAGCGTCTATTACGACGTTGTGTGCACGCTGGGCGGCGAGGAAGGCGCTACGTGCGACTGCGGCGCTGCCGAGCGTATCACGGTCGGCCCGACGTTTGACTGCTCAGGCGGGATGCTCAGCGTGCAGGCGCTCACCACCTGCGGCGACGGCTCATCGCTCTCGCTGCTGTTCGATTTCGGCGGCGGCGACGTGCGCGACGTGGGCCTGTCGTATGACAGCGGCAGCGGCCTGTTTGTGACCTCAATCCCTGACACTGACGGCCTGTGCGCGGCCCTGGCCGGGCCGAACGCGCCGGGCGTGTTTCTGGTATCGCGCAAGCCGGCTGGCGAGACCCGCGTTTTCGCCGTCTCCGGCGGGGCTGGTGGGCCGTCTGACGGCACGGGCGATAACCCAGGCGGCAGCAGCGGCGGCGATAATGGCGGCGACACGGGCGGCGATGGCAGCATGAACCCCGGCTATGACCCGCCCGGTGGCGGTGACACGGGCGGCGGCACAGGCGGTTCTGGCGGTGACACGGGCGGCGGCACGGGCGGTACTGGCGGTGACACAGGCGGCAACGGTGGCACAGGTGGCGGCACGGGCGGCAGCCCGGTCGCTAACCAGGACCCGATGATCAGCCCAATCGCGACGCAGGAAGTCAGCGAGGGCGAAACGCTGACGGTGACGGCTGTCGCCAGCGACCCGGACGGCGACGCGCTGACGTTCAGCGCCACCGGCCTGCAAAGCTTTATGCTGCTCGATACAGCCGCTGGCAGCATTGTGATCACGCCGGGGGCCGCTGACGCGGGCACTTACCCGGTCACGGTCACCGCGGGCGACGGCAAGGGCGGCCTGGCAAGCGTGTCGTTTGACGTGCGCGTGCTCAACGTCAACGCGGCGCCGGTGCTGGCGGCGGTGGGGGCGCAGAGCGTTGACGAGGGTGGCACGCTGACGGTGACGATCACGGCCACCGACGGCGATTTTGACGCCGTAACGCTCACGGCGGCTGGCATCACCAGCTTCATGACGTTCACCGACAGCGGCGGCGGCAGCGCCACGTTCACCGCCGCGCCTGGGTTCAGCGACAGCGGCCAGTACAGCGTCACTGTGACGGCTGCCGACCCTGCGGGCGCGACAGCCAGCGAAACCTTCACCGTGACGGTCAACGACGCCAGCGCGCGCGTGAGCAGCGGGCTGATCGGCCTGTGGTGGTTCACCGGCTTCAGCGGCCAGAATTTCAACAACACCGTTGTTCAGGACACGTCGGGCTATGGCGCGCCGCTGAACCTGCAAATCAGACATCTGGGCGCTGGCGGCGATTCAACCAGGGCCACCGCCGACGGCGGCCTGGACATCAACAAGTCGATCATTATCGAATCAGCGGGCGGCGCCGCCAAACTCGTGGACGCGATCAAAGCCTCCAACGCTTTCACGATGGAGCTGTGGCTGGCCTCCGACAACAACAGCGAAAGCGGCCCAGGGCGCATCGTCACGCTGTCGAAGGATAACAGCAACCAGCGCAATCTGACGCTGGCGCAGGGCAACTGCAACGGCGACAGCGGCAACCGCTACTGCCTGCGCCTGCGCACCACCAGCAGCAGCGGCTACAGCCAGACCTACAGCAGCACGCCCTCAACGTCGAAAAGCCTGCGCCACCTGGTGATGACGTACAGCAGCAGCGACAGCCGGGTCCGTATCTACATTGACGGCAGCCTGGTCTACAACCAGCAGATCAGCGGGGCCACCGGCGCGCTTTCGGGCTGGAACAGCAGCTACCCGCTGATTGTCGGGAACGAATATGGCGTAACCAACAAGACGCGCAGCGATCGCGACTGGACCGGCGACCTGTACCTGCTGGCATTCTATGACCGGGTTTTGAGCGCCGAAGACGTTGCCCGCAACTTCGCCGCCGGCCATCTGCCGTAGGGGCCGCCGGCTGGCGGCAGACAGAAACAGCGGTTTGTTCCCCGCTTCACCGCGAAGCGGGGATTTTTTATCCGGCGGCCAGCAGCAGCAGGTAAAGGCACAGCGCGGCCAGCAGCGTGCCATCAACGCGGTCAAGGATGCCGCCGTGCCCCGGCAGGATGTGCCCGCTGTCCTTAACCGCCAGCCGCCGCTTGACCCAGCTTTCAAACAGATCGCCGGCCACGACGCTGACGGCGATCAGGATGTTGGCGGCCAGTGCGGCCAGGGGCGGCGCTGGCAGCAGCGCCAGCGCGGTCAGCGTGCCCACCAGCGCGCCCGCTGCCAGCCCGACAGCCGCGCCTTCGACGGTTTTGCGCGGCGAGATGCGCGGGGCCAGCTTGTGCCGCCCGGCGACGCGCCCGCCAACCAGGGCGAAGATATCGGTGCACCAGTTGTTGAGCAGCAGCATCAGCGTCAGCGCCAGGCCGTCCGGGCGGGCGCGGATCAGCGCCAGCGCGCCCAGCGCCAGGCCGATATAGAGCGCGCCGACGGTGAGAATCGCGTAGCAGCGCAGGTAAAAGCTGCGCTGGAGGCCGCGCGCCGCGCGCGCTTCCAACGCCCCCGCGCCGATCAGCAGCAGCGCCGCCAGCGCGATCAGCAGCGGCGCGTTAAACAGCAGCGCGAGCAGACAGACGAGCACCAGGCCGGCGGCTGGCAGGCGGCCAGCGGGCGCTGCCGGGCGCGCCATGTGCTGAAGCTCGAACGCGGCCAGCGCGCCGCTGCCAGCCAGCAGCAGCACAAAGACTGGCCCGCCCAGCGCGACCGCGGCCAGCACGCCCGGCCCGATGATCAGCGCGGTGCGGGACCGGCGGATAAAGTCAGCATCTAACAGCCTGCGAGCAGGCGGCGTGGACGGCGTCACAGGAATGGCCTTTCCCGAAAATATTCAGCCCGCGCTGTGGCGCTGGACAAACGCGCTCACCAGCTCGAATACGACATCGTGTTCACAATCCAGTGTCAGGTTGTGGCCGCTCGTGTGCAGTGTGTGCGCCTCAAGGGCGGCGCTGCCGGCGCGGGCGGCGATCAGCGCGCTGTTCTCGTAGGGCGTGATGTCGTCGGCGGTCGTGTAGATCGTCAGCAGCGGGGCCGTAACCTGGGGCAGGCGCGCCAGCGCAGTCTGCGACAGCTGGTACGCCTCCGCGACTGTGCGCGCTGACCAGCGGTCATAGCGCACGCGCCCGCGCTGCGGCTCGCCGCGCCGCGCCTGCTCGGCGCGGACGCGCGCGGGCAGGCCGCTGCGGTCGGGCGCGTCAATGTAGCGGATAACGTGGCGCAGCCAGGGCGAGAAACGGATCGCGCGGGAATTATAGCGCAGCGGCGACGCCAGGACGGCCACGCCATCTACCTGGACGCTGGTCGCGGCCAGCAGGCACACCACGCCGCCGATGGAATGGCCAACGAGAAACACCCGCGAGCAGGTCGCGCGCAGCAGGCGCACGCCGTCCAGCGCGTTCCCCAGCCAGTCACGCCAGCGCACGCGCGCCGCGTCGCGATAATCCGCGCCGTGCCCGGCGAGGCGCGCGCCATAAACGGTGAAGCCCTGCCCGTTGAGATAGTCCCCCAGCCAGCGCACCTCGCCGGGCGACGACATCAACCCGTGCAGCAGCAGGCAGCCTACAGGCCCGCCGGGCAGCAGGAAAGGCTCTGCACCGGGCAGATAATAGCTGTCAACAGCGGCCACAGCGCCCCCTGGTAAATAGACAAACAGCGTGCAGCGTTTAAGAGTTTACCGGAAAAAGCGCTGTAAAGCCGCTGGCTTTAGCCCTGCGGCTATAAGAAGGACGGGCGCGTTACAAGGTCGATGATCTGTTGAAGGGTGTTCTGCGCTGCGGTGAGCCGGAAGGCGGGCTGAAACCGGGCGGAGAGGGGCGGAAATCGTCGCTCGGTCTGGCTCAGGACAGCTTATAATGGCCCAGAATCGGGCTGATGCTCTGGTCTGAGCGCTGGTCAGCCCTGGACCAGATAGCTCTCGTGCAGGGCGCGCGTCCCCAGGCGGGTGACGGCGGCAGCGCCCATGCCGACGACGGCCAGCGCCACCAACGCCGCCAGCGGCAGCCAGCCGCCGAAGGGGAGCAGCAGCAGGCTGTTCCAGATGGCCGCCAGCGCCGCGCTGCCGACAGCGGCGCTCACCAGGGGCGGGAAGCTGGCGCGCGCCAGCCAGCGCAGCAGCGCGTCGCCCATGAGCAGGGCCAGCGTAACCCAGCCGCCCACCGTGAGCATCGTGAGCGCCACCGCTGCCAGCAGCAGCAGCGGCAGCAGCAGCAGCCCCACCGGCGGCAGCGCCGCCAGCAGCAGCAGATAGACCCCGCCCAGCCCCAGCGTGAGCAGACCCAGCGCCAGCCCGACCTGCCCCAGGCTGCGGGGGCGGCGGCGCACCGCCTCGGCCATATAACTGAGGCGGCGCGGGAACAGCGTTACCGCCAGCACGGCCAGCGCGCCCACGATAACCGAGCCGAACGCCGCCGCCGCCAGCCCCAGCGTGGTGAGCGCCGGCGGCACGGCGGCCTGCGCCGGCCAGAGATCAAGGGCGCTGGCGTCGCAGGGCAGCGGCGGCGCTGCGCCGGCGCGCAGGTCGTTGAGGCCGCCGCAGACGTACAGGCTGCCGGTGACAGCCGCGCCGGGCTGGATGGTCACGTGCGCGCCGCGCGCATACGTTTGCCCCGCCAACTGCCCATCGAGAACGACGGTGTCGGCCAGCAGCAGCGCGCTGCCGCTGACCGCGTTGGTGGGGGCGAGCGTGATCGAGTCGCTGATGGCGGTGAGGTCGCCGTTGACTGTGCCGGCCAGATACACGCTGCTGCCGATGAAAGCGGCGCTGCCGTTTACCTGCGCCTGCGGCCCCAGCGCGATAACCTGGGCCAGCGCAGTCAGGCTGTCGTCCAGCGCTTTGTCCAGTCGGTATTCCTGCGCGACAACCGCGCCGCCGCGCCAGGGCTGTTCCAGCCGCAGACGGACGGCGTTGAGCGCCAGCGCGAGGATGCCAACAATCACCGTGAGGATAACCAGCCCACGTAGGCCGCGCATCACAAACCCTCCCTGGCGGCGCGGATCAGCTTACAGCGTGCGCTCGGCGCGCAGGCGCGGCCCCAGCAGCAGCAGCCACAGCAGCGAGACCGGGACAGCGGCCAGCAGCAGCAGCACGGCCGCTGTGTTGGCTGCCAGCAGCGTCTGCACGCCGGTTATGGCCTGTTCCGCGAGCGTGATGCCCAGCACTATTAACCCGGCGGCTGTTTGCAGCGCGCTGGCCAGCAGAGCGGCGTTTCCCAGCGCCGAGAGCAGCAGCCAGCCAACGGCCAGCAGCGCGGGCAGAATAGCGGCGGCGGCCAGCGCCAGGCCCAGCGCCAGCGCCAGCCCGGATACACGCGGCATCTGCCGGGCGCTGAGCGCCTCACCGAGCTGCGCCATAACCGCCGCCGCCATGCGCTGTGGGGCGCGTTCGTGCGGGGCGCTGCGCAGCGTCCGGTCAACCTGCTTAAGCCGCTGGAACTGGGCTGAATCGCCGGCGCTGCTGTCCAGATGCCGGTACAGCTCGGCCAGGTCTGCTGGGTCCAGCCGGTTGTCCAGGGCTTCCTGCATGAGGCGCTGCTGTCGCTCATTTGGCACGGCTATAGAGTCTCCAACAGCGGGCGGATGAGGCTGCCCGCATACGCTTCTTCCCTGAGCCGGTCGGCCAGCGCCTGCCGCGCCCGGAACAACCGGCTTTTGATGGCGCTCTCAGTGGTGTCCAGAACATCAGCGATTTCGGCATACGAGTAATCGTACCAGTAGCGTAAAACCACGGCGGCGCGGTAGTCAGCGTTCAGGCTGTTGAGCAGCTTCTGCACCGCCGCGCTGTGCTGGTTGTGAATTGTGACGTCTTCCGGGTCCGGCTCGTCGCTGCTGAGGGACAGATTAGACGGCAGCGTGTCGTCCAGTGAGAGCCACAGAAGGCGGCGGCGGCGCAGGCGGTCAATACAGTGGTTGGAGGCAATCGAGAGCAGCCAGGTTTTGAACGAACGGGCCGGGTCATAGCGCTGAAGATTCATATATGCCCGCAGAAACGTTTCCTGGGCGGCGTCTTCGGCTTCAGTGCGCTCGTTCAGCATACGGTAGCACAAGTTATAAACAGCGTTCTGATAGGTGTTAACCAGCTCAGCGAAGGCATCCTGACTGCCGTTAAGGGTTGCTTCCACCCATTCTAAAATGACTGGATCTGACACTGACACGTTGTCATCTCCTCAAGGACACCGCCCGCGCGGGGCGGCGGCCTTCTGCAAACAGTATACGCCAGAGGCGTGGGAAAGTTGCGGACACGATTCCGGGGCGGCGCGCTGGGCAGCGCCCTGCTGTGGGCCGGCCTGCCACGTTCTCATACAGGCCATAATACTGTATTCCACAGCGCTTGTTCCCCCCCAACTGGTTAGGGTTGAGCCTGGGTATTGGTAGGGAAAAGCCGCCGCTGGCCCATAAAAAGGGCAGCCGGTGGCGGCTGCCCTGGTCGTGCCGCCGGGAAGCCGGTTATCAGCCAAAGCGGATAGCGGCCATCAGTGCGCTCAGCAGCGCGCTCAACGTGGACAGCGTCTGCTTGCCGCGCCCCTGGGCGATCTGCGCCAGCCGGAAGCGTTCGGCGTCGCGCAGGTACTGCTGGCGGTTATAATCAGCGATCATGAAGGTTAGCAGATTAGGGTTCATTGAACTGTGCTCCTGGCTGTGGCAGCGCCACGTTTTTTCTCTCTTTGCTGCTATGTACTACGGCCAGGGGCGGGCTTTGTTCAAAAGTGAGCGCGATCTGCCGCCGCCAGCGGCAAAAGTTGCGCGCGCGCGGGGTGAAAGTTAAGATAAGCCGCACAGCGTCTGTGTGAGTGGAGCGGGGCGAGCAAAACGCAGGCCCCCATCCACCGCAGGTAGATAGGGGCCGCTAAAGGAGTAAAGCATTTGCCTGGGTGAGAGGTCCTGCTCATCCGGCTAACAGCCGGGCCAGAGGCGGGCCGCGGTTGTTTGTTTATGCTCATCCTCTTATACGCGCGCCCGGCCCGAAAGTTCAAAACCGGGGCCGGGTCCCGTGTTTTACGCATCGTTTCCGTTTATGTCGGTAAACCGGCCGGGCGCAGCGGCGGCGGGCTGGTAAGCCGTTCCAGCTCCATAAGATAGACATACGCTTCTTCAAAGCTGCTGCCGCACATTTCGGCGTTGGGGCGCAGCCGGGCGCACACCGCGGGCCGGTCAGGGTGGCCGTAGATCAGGCAGCGGTTGTCGTCGCTGAGCTGTACGCAGCGCACGCCGGCAGGTTTGCCGTCGGGCATACCGGGGATGGGCGAGGAAATCGAAAGCGCGATGCAGCACGCGCCGCAGCCGGGGCGGCAATCCATAAGCGCGTCTCCTGTAATTAACCGCGTGTTCCAGGCCGGTGCGCGTTGATGTCGGCGCGCAGCGCCTGGGCAGCCGCGCCGGGGTCGTCGGCGAAGATCACCGCGCGCGACACGTTGATGACCAGCCCGCGCCCGGCGCTGTCCAGCCCGGCGCGCAGCGCCGCCGCCACATCGCCGCCCTGTGTGCCCACGCCGGGGACCAGCAGCGGCATAGCGCCCACCAACGCGCGCACGCGGCGCAGCTCGTCGGGGTAAGTCGCGCCGACGACCAGCATACAGTTGCCGGCGGCGTTCCACTCGCCGGCGACCTTCTCCGCGACAACCTGCCACAGCGGCTTGCCGTCCACATTGAGGTCCTGCAGCTCAGCGGCGCCGGGGTTGGACGTGCGGCACAGCACAATGCAGGCGCGGTCCGCGCGGCTCAGAAACGGCTCCAGCGCCTCGCGCCCCAGGTAAGGGCTGACGGTGGCGGCGTCGAAGCCGTAATAGTCGTAAATCGAGCGGGCGTAGGCGTCGCTCGATGAGCCGATGTCGCCGCGCTTGGCGTCGCAGATGGTGACGATGTCCGGGTGGTTGAGGCGCAGGTATTCCATTGTCTGCCGCAGCGAGCTGCTGCCGCGCTCGCCGCGCGCCTCATAAAAGGCGGTGTTGAGCTTGTACGCGCAGACCTGCTCATGCGTCTGATCAATCACCCAGCGGTTGAACACGAACAGCGGGTATTCATAGTGCGTAAACGCCTTGGGCAGGCGCGGGAAGTCGCTGTCCAGGCCGACGCACAGCAGCGAATCGGCGGCATCTACCCGCGCCGCGAGCTTGTCCAGCGCCGTCATTCGTTCAGCCCTCGCCGCTGCATCCACCCGTGCGGGTCGCGCATCCACTCCTCGATCATGTCCAGCGCCTCCTGTGTGAGATAGCCCGCTTCCCGCGCGGCGCGCGCGACGGCGGCGAAGGGTGTCAGCAGGCGCAGGCGCACGTTCATGACGGTGAAAGCCCGGTCGGCCATTGGAAAGCCGTAGCCGGTGATCGCCAGGCAGTCCTCAACGACCGCGCCCGCCGCGCGCAGCGCCTCGACGCCCGCCAGGCTGCTGCTGCCGGTGGTCACCAGGTCCTCGATCAGCAGCACGCGCCGCCCGGCAACATCGCCGCCTTCAACCTTGCTGCGCGTGCCGTGTTCCTTAGGCTGTTTGCGCACAAAGACCGACGGCGCGCCCAGTGTATAAGCCAGCGCCGCGCTGTGCGGGATGCCCGCCGTTTCGATGCCGGCGATCACGTCGAACGCGATGGGCGTCTGTTCAATCACCTGGCGAAAGCCCTCGATCACCACGCGCCACTGCTGCGGCCAGTAAATCAGCCGCCGGTTGTCCACGTAAACCGGCGACAGCAGGCCAGAGCGAAAGGTGATTGGCTTAGCGGGTGTGAAGCCTACGGCGCTGATCGCCAGCAGCGCCCGCGCCACGTCCTGTTCAAGCATGGAGGTCCTCATTTGCGATCAGCGCCGCCGCCAGCGGCCCACGATACACCAGCGCTGACCAGTATTGTACGGCACGAACGCCAATCTGCGAAAAGGCCAGCCAGGACGGTGTGTCCAGCGCGCCGCCGCAGCCGACGACATCCAGCGGGTAGCCGCGCGCGCGGATCTCGGCGGCCAGCAGCGCCGCCACCGCCAGCGCCTGCTGGTGCAGCCGCCCGCCGCCGACGCCGGCGGTTGTCCCGTCCGGCGCGGGCTGGCCGAGCGTGTTGGTGGCGACAACCGCGCGCACACCTTCATCGGCGAAGGCGCGCAGCAGCGCGTGATACTGCTGCGGCGCGAGATCAGGCCCCAGCTTGACCCACAGCGGCGCCGCCCCGCCGATGCGCGCCAGCGCGACGCGGCACGCCTGCCGGGCGCGTTCTTCCGTCTGGTGGCCGCTGGGGTCGTCCTCAGTGTTGGGGCAGCTCAGGTTGAGCGTGAACCAGGCCGGCGCGATGTCGCGCGCCAGGAAGGCGTCCAGCGCCTCCGCGATCTCGCGCTGTTCCTGCGCCGGGTCGTCCACGCCGGGGCTGACGGCGATGTTGATGCCGAAAACCGGCGGCAGGTTGTGGCGGCCGCGCGCCAGAAAGGCGGCGGCGGCGTTCGCGCCGGGGTTGCGCAGGCCGATGCGGTTCTGGGTTGAGCGCGTGGCTGGGTCGCGCCAGACGACGACGCCGGGGTTGCCCAGGCGCGGCCAGCGCGTGAACGAGCCGAACTCCACCGGGCCAACCAGCCGGGGCAGGCTGCGCCAGCCGGGGATGATGTTCTCGCCGCGCTGCACCGCCGCCTGCGCCGCCTGTTCGTCGGCGAAGCCCTCGCCCTTGACCATGCCCGCCGCCAGTATCAGCGGGAAGGGCAGCGCCGCGCCGCCCACCTGAAGCGGGCGCGCGGCGAAGGCCAGCGCGTGCGCCCGCGCCAGCGCCGCCTGCGACCACTCGCGCCTGTCCAGCCAGCGCAGCAGGGCCAGGGCGTGGGCGTGCGCGCCCTGCGCGCTGGAAAGGCGAAAGATGAAGGGCCGGGCGGCGGCGTACAGCGCCGCGCTGGCCGCCAGGAAAAGGCCGCTAGCCATAGACGGCCTGCCCGCTGCCCGGCGCGGCGACGATGTTCTCACCGTCGAAGGCAGTCTGCCCCCGGATAACCACGCGCCGTACCCGCCCGCGCACGCGCATCCCCTCAAACGGCGACCAGCGGCACAGCGTCCGCAGGTCGGCGCGGACGATCGTGCGCGGCGCGTCAATTTCCACGTCGGTATAGGTGGCGGGCGGGCACGCCGCGCCGAACACCCGGCGCGGATTGGCCGCCAGCAGCTCGATCACGCGCTCGATTGTCAGGCGCTTTTCGTGCACAGCCAGCAGCAGCAGCGGCAGCGTTGTCTCCAGCCCCGGCACGCCGTAGACTGGCTGGCCGCTGAACTTCTCCGCCAGCGTGTGCGGCGCGTGGTCGCTCTCGACAACGTCCACCAGGCCGCTGCGCAGGCCGTCCCACAGCGCGTCGCGGTCGGCCTTCGTTTTGAGTTCTGGCTTCATCAGCGCCAGCGGGCCGAGGAAGGCGCTGTCGTCCTGTGTGAGATACAGGTGATGCGGGCACACGCCGACGCTCACCGGCAGGCCGTCGGCTTTGGCCGCGGCCAGGGCGCGCAGCTCGTCGGCGGCGCTGATGTGGCAGAAATGCGTTGGCTTGCGGTGTTTGCGCACCAGCGCCAGGATGTCGCCAACGGTCGCGCCTTCGGCGTGCACGGCGATCACCCTGCCAGCGGGCCAGGCGGCGTAATGCCGGTCGCGCTGGCCCTGGTCTTCGATCAGCAGCATGCCAGTGGTGGCGTTGTTGTAAATTTTCAGGCCGCAGGTGTGCGGCGCGGCGTCTGGATAGGCGGCGGCGTTAGCGGCGGCGGACGCGCCGAAATACACGCCCCAGTCGCACACGGCCTGCGCGCCGATCTCAGCGCGCTTGCGCGCCAGCGCTGGCAGGTCAGTGGTGGTGGGCGGCGTGTTGGGCATATCGAACACCGCCCAATAGCCGCCGGCCAGCGCCGCCGCCGTCTCGCTGGCGAACGTCGCCTTGTGCGCCCAGTCCAGCCCGCGCAGGTGCGTATGCGGGTCCAGCATCCCCGGAATGCGCACGATCATCAGACGTATGCGCCCCGCAGCACTTTGGCCAGCAGCGCCATGCGGATGAACATGCCGTTTTCCATCTGGCGGAAGTAAACCGCGCGCGGGTCGGCGTCAAGGATATCGTGGTCGGCGGGCGTGCCCATCTCGTGCTTGCGCGGCAGCGGGTGCATGAGGATAGCGTCCGCTTTGGCGCGGGCCAGCACCGGCGGCGTCATGATGAAATCGCCCTTGATGGCTTCGTATTCGGCGCTGTCGCTGAAGCGCTCTTCCTGGACGCGCGTCCAGTAGATCACGTCGCTGTCGGCCAGCACGTCGTCCAGGTTTTCGGCCTCGCGCACGGTCACGCCGGCGGCGCTCAGCGTCTCGACGATGGCGGCGGGCATCCGCAGCATGGGCGGCGCGACCAGGTCCACGCGCACATTCTGCCCGCCGATGCGCGCGATCAGCTTGGCGAGCGAGTGGACGGTGCGCCCGTGCTTCAGGTCGCCCACCATCGTGATTGTCTGGCCGTCAATGCTGTCCTTGAATTCGAGGATGGTGTACATGTCCAGCAGCGCCTGGGTCGGGTGTTCGCCGATGCCGTCGCCGCCGCTGACGATCACGGTCTGCCGCCCCAGTTTTTCGCGCAGTTGGTCGAGGCGGTAGGCTGCTTCGTAGGACGCGCCGACTTCCGGGTGGCGCAGGGCGATCACGTCGGCATAGCAGCCGGCGGCGCGCACGGTGTCGGCCAGGTCCTCGCCCTTGTACATGGACGAGAACTGAATGCCGTTGCTGGCCCCGATAACCTCACCGCCCAGGCGGCGCATGGCGGCCTGGAACGACATGTCGGTGCGCGTGCTGGACTCGAAGAACAGCAGCGCCATCACTTTGCCGCTGCACAGCTCCACCAGGCCGCGGTCGCTCTGGCGCAGGCGGCGCTTGAGCGAGGCAGTGGCGTCGAAGATGATCCGCAGGTCCTTGCGCGTGAACTGGTCTACGGTGATGATGTGCTTGCCCAGGAAGTCACCGTCAATCAGCGGCGGCTGGTAGATGCTGGTGAAATCGCGGGCCTGGTGGGGGTCGGCTTGCGTGATGGCGGTCATACGCTCCTCTTGCGAACACAAAAAAGCCACCCGCAAACGGATGGCTGCAAACGGTTGGTGGCTGGTTCTGCGGGCTGCGCCGGTGTTCGCGTCGCGAAAGCGGCCGGCGCGCCGGCGTCAGCGCCAGCGGACGCCTGACGGCGGCTGCCGGAACCTGCGATCAGCGCGGCGCGGGCGGGCGGGTGTGCGGGCGTCGTGTGCAAGCTGGCGTTACCCCCTGAGAACCGACACGTTATTATCCCCGCCGGCGGCCCCGCCGACAACTGCCAATTCGCCGGGCCGGGCTGCGCGCCATATTACGCTGTGTCGCTCTGGGCGCGCGGCGCGGCGCTTTCCAGCCAGCGCTGTGCCGCGCGCGGATGCCGGAAGCGCAGCGCCGTCAGGTGCGCGTTTTCGGGCTGGGCCAGCAGCAGCGGATAGGTACGCTGCTGGCGGCGATAGCTGTTCCAGGCCCACAGGAACAGCGAGTCGCGGCTGAGGAACTGGGCGCGCCAGGTCTCGACGTTCTGCGCCTCCCACAGCTTTTCGCGCGTGATAAGACGGCGCAGCGTGCGCCACCACAGCCGCCACATAACGCGGCTGATGTGATAGTTCAGCCAGATCACGGTGTCGGCCTGGGGCCAGACAACCGGGCGCGTCTCGCTGTAATTGCCGTCAATCACCCAGCGCGGGCCAGCCTGCGCCAGCGCCACCTGCACCTGCGCGCAAAATTCGTCGGCAGGCATGGTTGTCCAGCCAGGGCGGTGATAGATGTTGTCCAGCTCGATATGCGGACAGCCGAGGCGGGCCGCCAGCGCCCGCGCGAACGTCGTCTTGCCGCTGCCGCTGACGCCGATCACGACGATGCGCTCAGGCACGGTCTGCCGCCCCTGGCTGCACTTCTGCGCGGACAGCGGCCGCCATCTGCCGGGCGCGCTGCGGCGCGTCGCCCACGCCAGCGTCGGCGCGCAGCAGCGCGCGGATGTGGTCGGCGGGCAGCAGCGCCGTCAGGCGCGGGTCAGCGGCCAGCAGGTCGGCAAGCGGGTTGCGCTGGCCGCTGCGGACGGCTTCCCAGGCGCTCAGGCTGTGCTGACGGATGATTTCGTGAAGCTGCTGGCGGTCGCCGCCGGCGCGGGCAGCGCGCATGAGCAGGCGCTCGGTGGCGGCGAACAGGCCGTAAGTCTCCAGGTTGCGCTGGATGGCGGCCTCATCAATGCGCAGCCCATCAAGGATGCGCCCGGCGCGCAGCAGCAGTTCTTCAGCGGCGAGGAAGGCTTCCGGCAGGATCAGACGGCGGTTAGCGGAATCGTCCAGCGTGCGCTCCAGCAGATTGTGCGCGCCGTTGTCCCAGGCGACGCGCGGCAGCGCCGCCAGATAGCGCGCCAGGCTGTCGATGTTCTCGGCGTTGATCGGGTTGCGCTTGAAGGGCATCGCAGACGAGCCGACCTGCGCCCTGCCGAACGGCTCTGCCCATTCGCCAAACGGCGGCGATTGCAGCAGGCGCAGGTCGAAAGCCAGCCGGTAGAGCGTCTGCGCCATGCCGGCCAGCGCCGCCAGCAGCGCCCATTCCTGGCGGCGGGGCGCGGTCTGCGCGGCGACCGGGTGCGCGTCGAGGCCGATGGCGCGCATGATCCGCGCTTCAAGGGCGGCGGGCGTCACGCCGGTCCCGTCAAGCAGCTCGGCGTATGAGGCCGCCGTGCCGACCGCGCCCTTAAACCCTTTGCCGCGCAGCTCGGCGCGCAGGCGGCGCAGATCGTGGTAATCGGCCAGCAGGTCCTGGGTGTAGGTAGCGAAGCGATAGCCGACGGTCGTCGGCTCGGCGGGCTGGAGATGGGTGAAGGCCATGCACACCCGCTCCGACTCGCTGTCGGTTAGCTCCGCCAGCCGCAGCAGCACGGCGCGCAGGTGGCCCAGCAGCACGTCGAGCGCGGCCCGCTGGCGCAGCGTGTCGGCGTTGTCTTCGATGTCCATGCTGGTCGCGCCCAGGTGGATGACGCCGCCGCCCAGCGGGCATTGTTCGGCGTAGGCGCGCACTTCAGCCATCAGGTCGTGGTGGATGTCGGCTTCGATGGCGTGGGCGCGGGCGATATCTACGTCGTCCGCGTGGGCGTGCAGGTCGTCTACCTGCGCCGCCGTGACCAGCCCGGCCTGCTGCTGCGCCGCCGCCAGCGCCACCCAGATGCGCCGCCACAGCCGCCGCTTGTAGGTTTCCGACCAGATATAGCGCATCTCGTCGGAGCCGTAGCGCCAGGTGAAGGCGCTGAGGAACGTATCGTGCGTGAACGACAGCGGCTCAGGCATGGCGGATTCCGTTCTCGAACAGGCGCGGGCCGGCTGTGCCGGCGGCGATGAGCAGGGAGTCTTTTTGTGGCAAGCGGACAAACCTCTGTTAGATTAGTTAGAGATGGGATGAACGGGCGCGCAGCAGACAGACGGCCAGATGGCCCGGATTGTAAGATATTACCAGCCGCGCTGGCCGCGACGCAAAGGGCGCGGGCTGTTCACGCTGGCATTATAACCTGAGGGAGAGCGAAGAGCTTGAGCGAAAGCGCATATGATCTGATCGTAATCGGCGGCGGCGCGGCCGGGCTGACGGCGGCGGGGTTTGCGGCGCGGCTGGATGTGCGCGTGGCGCTGGTGGAGCAAACGCGCATCGGCGGCGACTGTATCTGGACCGGCTGCGTGGTCAGCAAGGCGCTGCTGAGGGCGGCGCAGGTGGCGCATACGGCGCGCACCGCCGTGCGCTATGGGGTGCAGACCGGGCCGGTCACGGTGGAGATGGCGGCGGTGCGCGCCAGCGCGCAGCAGGCGGCGCAGGCCGTTTATCAGCGCGAGGCGGACGCGCTGGCGCGCGCGGGCGTTGAGGTCATTTTCGGCCAGCCGCGATTTCTCGACCAGCAGCGTATTCAGGTGGGCGAACGGACGCTGAAGGCCAGAAAATTCATCCTGGCGACCGGCGCGCGCCCGTTTATCCCCGCTATCAGCGGCCTGGACCGCGTGCCTTACATTACGTATGAGCAGGTGTTCGACCTGGAAACGCTGCCGGCGCGGCTGCTGATTATCGGCGCCGGGCCGGTGAGCCTGGAGCTGGCGCAGGCGCTGCAGCGGCTGGGCGCGCAGGTCACGGTGGTCGGCAAGCAGGTGCTGCCGCGCATGGAGCGCGAGGCGGCGGCGCTGATCGAGCGGGCGCTGGCGCGTGAAGGGGTGCAGTTCGTGGAGGCGTTGGCAGCGTCCACCAGCGTTGAGGGCGCTGAGGTGGTTGTGCGCGCGGGCGAGCAGGCCATGCGCGCTGACTGCCTGCTGGTGGCCGCCGGGCGCGTGCCGAACACAGCCGGGCTGGGGTTGGAGCAGGCGTGCGTGGCCTACTCCGAAGCCGGCATCCAGGTGGACCGCAGCCTGCGCACCAGCGCGCCGAACATCTACGCCGCTGGCGACTGTGTGGGCAGCTACCAGTTCGCGCATTTCGCCGGGTGGCAGGCGTTCGCGGCTGTGCGCAGCGCGCTGCTGCCGCTGACGACCGCCAAAGGCTTCGCCGATGTCGTGCCCTGGGCGCTGTTCACTGACCCTGAAGCGGCGCATGTTGGCCTGACGGAAGCGCAGGCACAGCATCTGCACGGGGACGACGTGTGCGTCACGCGGCGCGAGCTGGCGCAGGTGGACCGCGCTGTCAGCGACGGCCAGACTGAGGGGTTTATCAAGGTGGTGCACACCCGCGCGGGCCGGCTGCTGGGGGCGACGGTTGTCGCGCCGCGCGCCAGCGAAGTGATTACCGAGTTCGCGCTAGCGCTCACGCTGGGGCTGGACGCCGGCGCGCTGGCGAAAACTATCCACGTGTACCCGACCTACGGGGCGGGCGCGCAGCTTATTCTGGCGGACATGGCGGTGCAGCAGGCGCTGCGCGGCCCCGCCGGGCGGCTGCTTAAACTGCTCGCCCGGCAGGGCCGGTGACGCGCCCGCCGGCGTCGGTCAGCGGGCGAAGCCAGCCGACACGCCGCCGTCCACGCTGAGCATCGCGCCGGTGGTTTTGGCGCTGCGCGGCCCGGCCAGGAAAGCGATGGCCTCCGCCAGGTCCTCCGGGTAGATTTCGGTCTTGAGAACGTTGCGCTGGCTGTAGTACTTGCCCAGGTCCGCGACCGGGATGCCGTACTGTTTCGCGCGCGCTTCCTTCCACTCAGTAGACCAGATCGTGCTGCCCTGGATAACGGCGTCGGGCAGCACGCTGTTCACGCGGATGCCGTAGGGGCCGCCTTCCTCCGCCAGGCAGCGCGCCATGTGGACCTCGGCGGCTTTGGCGGCGCTGTAGGCCAGCGCGCCCTTGCCGGCCACAACCGAGTTCTTGCTGGCGACGAAGACCATTGACCCGCCGCTGCCCTGGGCCTTCAGCACCTTGAAGGCCTCGCGCGCCATCAGGAAATAGCCGGTTATCAGGATGTCGGTGTTGCGCTGGAACATCTCCAGCGTGGTGTCCTCCACCGGCGCGCCGCCAGCGATGCCCGCGTTGTTAATGAGGATGTCCAGGCCGCCGTAGGCCAGCACAGCCTGCCGCACCGCATTGACAGCGGCGCTCTCGCTGGTGACGTCGGTGTGCACGAATAGCGCGCGGCCCTCGCCATACTGTTTCTGGATGGCCGCCGCCGTTTCCTCGCCGCCCTCAGCGTTGATGTCGGCGATCACCACGTGCGCGCCGTCCTGCGCCAGCCGGAAGGCCGTCGCCCGCCCGATGCCGCTGGCCGCGCCGGTGATGAGCGCGATGCGCCCGGCGAAGTCGCGGTCGGGCGGGGCCAGCCTGAGCTTGTACAGCTCCAGCGGCCAGTATTCGATGTCATAGGCTTCTTTAGCGGTGAGGCTGACGAAGCCGCCCAACGCCTCGCTGCCGCCGATCACGGCGATGGCGCGGTGGTATAGCTGGCGGCTGACATCGGCATTTTTGATATCTCTGCCGGTGTTGACCATGCCCAGGCCGGGGATGAGGATCACGCGCGGGGCCGGGTCGCGCAGCTCGTCGCCCGGCTCTTTGTTGGTCTCGAAGTACTGAATATAGCGTTCCTCATAGCTGGCGATGCCCTGGCGCAGCCGGTCCGCCAGCGCCTCTGCCCCTTCGTCAGGCCGCCAGTCAATGTACAGCGGCTGGCGTTTGACGTGCACCAGGTGGTCCGGGCAGGCCGCGCCTAACTGGCTGACCGCGCCGGTGCGCGCGCTGCCGACCATATCCAGCACTTCGTCGCTGTCGTCATACTGGAGAATGGCCGGTTTGTGCCGCGAGACGGCCCCGCGGATAACGGGCAGCACCTGCGCCATGATCTCGCGGCGCGCGGCCTGGTCCTTGTAGGCCGGCACGGTGAGGCCGCCAAAGACGCGCTTGCCCGCGCGCCGGTCAGCGATGTAATCCTCCGCTTCCTGAATAATGCGGATGGTGTTCTCGTAGGCGGTCCTGCTGTCTGGCCCCCAGGTGACCAGGCCGTGCTTGCCCATCAGCACCGCTTCGATGGCCGGGTTTGCGCGCACTTTGCCGCCGATCCACTGGCTGAGCGTGAAGCCGGGGCGGATGTAAGGCACGTAGGCGGCGCGGTCGCCGTAGACGCGGCGGCCTTCAGCTTCGGCGTCTGGCACGCACATCAGGCTGATGATCGCGTCCGGGTGGGTGTGGTCAACGTGGCGGTGCGGCACGAAGGCGTGCAGCAGCGTTTCGATGCTCTGGCGCGGGCGGCCTGGCTCGAAGGCGGTGCGCTCCAGGTAAGCGACCATTTCTTCGTCGCTCATGGACTCGCGCTGAAACAGCGGCTCGATCTCGTCCAGGCGCAGCAGGGCGAACTGATGCTCTTTGATGGTCTGAACGTCAGAGCCGGATGCTTTGACGGCCAGCACTTCTACCGACCGCCCGACGTGATCAGTGAGGGTGAGCTTGGCGCTGGTGTTGCCGCCGTAGATATTGACAACCGCCCGGTCGAACCCCAGGATGTTGCTGCGATACACCAGGCCGTCGAGATCGGGAAGGCGGGCGGCGGCGGTGTCGTTCCAGAAATTATGTGGCATGGTTGTTTGTCCTTGTTTGCGGAAGCGCGTGCGGTAGGTGGCGGCGGGCTGATAGTCCCGGTTGTCGAAGTTGTGCTGGGGCAGGATAATACTGCTGTGCAGCAGCGCCAGCTTCGGCGGAAAGGAAGAGCTGGTCGCCATCAAACAGCAGTTGAGTTCGCAAAGTAAGGGCCTTTTCAGATAAATCTGGCTGATTAACTGCCGTCCATTATACACCGCGGGCGGCAATCAGCCCGGCAGATGTTGCGCGCTTCAGCCGATATGCGACAATACATATACAGGCGAGAGCGAGGTTCGGAGGGGCATGGCAGGACGGTTAATCGGCAGGCGGTACGTTGTCCATGAAATGCTGGGCGCGGGCGGCATGGGCATGGTGTACCGTGCGACCGACCGGCTTACTGGCCAGATGGTTGCGCTGAAGCAGGTTACATCGGTGGATATGGACGGCACGCCGCCGCTGTATCAGACCCCCGCTGATCTGCGGCTGGTGCTGGCGCAGGAATTTCGCGTGCTGGCAGCGCTGCGCCACCCGAACATCATCAGCGTGCTGGACTACGGCTTCGACGCTGACGGCCAGCCGTACTATACGATGGACCTGCTGAGCGGCGCGCTCACGATACTGGAGGCAGGGCGGGACCGCCCGCTGTCGGTTCGCATTGATCTGTTCACCCAGAGCCTGCAGGCGCTGGACTACCTGCATCGCTGGGGCATCCTCCACCGCGATCTGAAGCCGGAGAACATGCTGGTGGCGGACGGCCGGGTCAGGCTGCTCGATTTTGGCCTGGCGCTGCGCCGCGATCAGGCGCTGCCTGACCAGGTGATGGGCACGCTGACGTATATCGCGCCGGAGATTCTCCAGGGGATGCCGGCGACCGAAAGCAGCGACCTGTACGCCGCCGGGGTGATCGCCTATGAGCTGTTTACCCAGCAGGCGCTTTACAATGAACCGTCCATCGCGCAGCTCATTCAGCAGATTATTCACCGGCCCGCCAGTTTCGCGGCGGCGGACATCGGCCCGGCGCTGAGCGATGTGCTGAGCGGCCTGCTGGCCAAGACCCCGGCGCAGCGCTACGAGTCAGCGGCGGCGGCGCTGGCGGCGCTGCGCGCCGCCGCAGGCGCGGGCGCGCAGGTGGAGTCAGCGGCGATCCGCGAGAGCTTTCTGCAGGCCGCGCCGTTCGTCGGGCGCACAGCCGAACTGGAACGGCTGACGCGGGCGCTGGACAGCGCGCTGGCCGGGCGCGGCAGCGCCTGGCTGGTGGGGGGCGAAAGCGGGGTCGGGAAGTCGCGCCTGCTGGATGAAACGCGCACGGCGGCGCTGGTGCGCGGGGCGCACGTGATCGTAGGGCAGGCGGTGCGCGAGGGCGGCCTGCCGTATGATCCCTGGCGCGGTATGCTGCGCCGTCTGGCGCTGCTGGTGGACCTCAGCGACGAGGACGCCGCTGTGCTGGGCGACCTGGTCCCCGATATCAGCGACCTGCTGGGGCGCGATATACCGCCGCCGGTCGCTATCGAGGCGGGCGCGACCCAGGCGCGGCTGCTGGGGGTGATGTCTGGCCTGCTGCGGCGCATCAGCGACCCGCTGGTGTTGATTGTTGAGGACGCGCACTGGGCCAGCTCAGAGACGTTCGCCCTGCTGCGGCAGGTGGGCCAGCTTGCGCCGGAGCTGCGCCTGCTGGTGGTGGGCGTCTATCGCGACGACGAACGCCCGGACCTGCCGGAACTGCTGCCGGACTGGCAGGCGATCCAGCTCAGGCGGCTGAAGGCGGACGATATCGCCCGCTTAAGCGCGGCCATGCTGGGCGACAGCGGCCGCCAGCCGGCGGTTGTGGACCTGCTGCAGCGCGAGAGCGAGGGCAACGTCTTTTTCCTGGTTGAGGTGGTGCGGGCGCTGGCCGAGGAAGCCGGGCGGCTGGAGCTGGTCGGCGCGATGACGCTGCCCGATCACGTGTTCGCGGGCGGCATTCAGCGCCTGGTCGCGCGCCGACTGGTGCGCGTCCCCGGTTACTGGCGCGGGCTGCTGGAGGTCGCCGCCGCGATAGGCCGGCAGATTGACCTGGCGCTGATGTGGGCGGTCAGCCCGGACGCTAATTTTGACGCCTGGCTGGCGGACTGCGCCGCCGCCGCTGTGCTGGAGGTGCATGATGGCGAGTGGCGTTTCACGCACGAGAGGCTGCGCGACGGCATTCTCATGACCGTCCCCCAGTCAGCGCGGCGCGCCCTGCACCTGCGGGTGGCGCAGGCGCTGCGGCGGATTCACGGCGACGAACGGGCGGCGGCGCTGGCCTATCACTACGACATGGCCGGTGAGACAGCCGAGGCGGTTTATTACGCCGAGCTGGCCGGCAACGCGATGCTGGAGGCCAGCGCCTACCAGGAAGCGCTGGTTTACCTGGAGCGCGGGCTGGCGCTGCTGGACAACCCGACGGATAGGCGCGGCCAGCAGCAGACGGCGCTGCTCAAGCTGCGCGCCGGCTACGCTTACTGGGGCATCAGCCAGTATGACCGGGCCGAGCTGCTGTTTCATGAAAGCCTGGCGCTCGCGCGGCAGCTTGACAGCGGGCTGGATATGGCGGCGGCGATGCAGGGGCTGGGCGATGTCGCCCGCCGCCGGGGGCGATATCGCGAGGCGCGGGCGCACTTCGAGGCCTGCCTGGCGCTGTGCCGTGAAAACGGTGACGCGGACGCTATCGCCCAGGCGCTGGCCCGCGTGGCCGTTATCCTGCGTATCGAAGGCGATTACGTTGAGTCGCGCCGATATTACCTGGAAAGCCTGGACATCTACGCCGCGCAGGGGCAGACTGAGCGCATGGCGACAATCCAGAGCGGGCTGGGGCTGATCGCCAGCGACCTGGGCGACTACGAGCTGGCGCGCGAGTACCTGCTGGCCAGCCTGAAGATCGCCCATCAGGTGAATAACCCGATCGGAACCGCGCTCATGCTGACCGGCCTGGCGTGGATTGATTACCTCAGTGGGCGCTATCACGACGCGCTGGCCCACTCGTTGGAGAGCCTGACGATGTGCCGCGCCGTCAGCGACCGCTGGATGATCGCCAACAACCTGGGAAACCTGGGCAAGATCGCGCTCAGGCTGGCTGACAACGAGGCGGCCCGGCGCTATTTTGTCGAGGCGCTGGCGCTGTCCAGCGCGATCGGCACGGTGCCGCTGACGCTTGAAATCCTGCCCGGTGTGGCGAGCCTGTATCACCAGCAGGGCATGCCAGAGCGCGCCGTGCTGCTGCTGGGGCTGGCCCTCAGCCACCCCGCCACCTACAGCGAGGTTCAGGCGCAGGTTGAGCCGCTGCTGGCGGCGCTGCGGGCCGCGCTTTCAGCCGAACAGGTGGCGGCGGCGCTGGAGCAGGGGCGTTCACTTAACCTGACTCAGGTAGTAAGCGAGATCATAAATGATGAGCATTAAGCGCGTGGTGTGCGGCCTGGCCCTGGCCCTGTTGGTGGCCGTTGGTTTTGGGGACCAGGCGTTATCTGCCCAGGGCGGCGGGGCCAAACTTGAGTGTTCGTTTGACCAGCCGTATCTGTGCGTTGGGCGCTATGTCGAGGTGACTGACTTCAACGGCCGCGGGCTGGTGGGCCGTGTCTACGGCATCGTGGTGGCCGGCGAGGGCTTCAACCTGGACGGCCATTTCATCCGGGACAGCACGCGCGACCAGATTACCATTCTGGAGCAGCGCACCGGCGAGCCGGTCACGCTCGACCTGGCTGGCCTGGCGAGCATGCGCGATCTGGGGGCGACGCCGCCGCCCGTTGACAACAGTTCTGCGCTTGACCTGCTGCTGATTGCCGGCGGGGCGCTGCTGCTGGCGCTGATTGTGCTGCTGCTGCGGCGCGAGCGCCCCGGCCCCGGCCCGGCGACAGCGGGGCCGCTGCCGCCCGTCGGCGTGACGCCGGCGCTGGCGGTGACGCGCGCTGACGCGCAGACTTTTCTGGACCGCGAGCCGCCGCTGCCGGCGCTGTTCGACGCGGCGCGTGTGCCAGCCAACGCGCTGGCTGACGCCGGGCTGCCGCTGGACGAGGTGACATACCTGGCAGTGGGCGGCGGCATGGGCAGCTTTTCCTGGGCGGACTGCCTGCGTATTTCGGGCGTTGACCCGGCGCAGATCATGGCGATTGGCACGACGGCCCACCCTTACGACGTTTGCCGGACGCTGTGCCATGCGGGGCAGCTTCCGGACAGCGGCCGCCTGCGCAGCGACTCCGGCGCGACGCCCGACAACCTGTGGGGCTGGCCGGGCTACGCCCTGCGCGAGGCCCTGCGCGAGCTGCGGCGCGGCAGGCCGGGCGCGGCGCTGGGGCTGCTGTGGCAGGTGGCGGCTGAGACAGCCCTGGCAGAGCCGTATACGCCGCGCGTTGGGGATGTGTTCGCGGCGGTGGACCGCGAGGCGCAGCGCATCAACTGGTATGATATGCGCCGGGCAGGGATGGTGCGCTGCCTGCGCAAGACCGACGACGGCCGTTACGCGGCGGTCTACGCGCACTATGACGGCGAGCGCTGGTCGCAGCGTGTCGCGCTGGCGCGCTATGTGCAGTTGGCTACGGGCTGTGCCGGGCCACACCTGCTGCCGGAGCTGCTCAGCTACCGGGCGCGGACGGGCGATCACGCCCATGCGGTACACGCTTACGAAGACCATGAGCATGTTTACGCGGCGCTGGCGGACAAAGGCGGCCTGGTGCTGCTGCGCGGGCGCGGCATCACGGCGGCGGCGGTGCTGGGGCGGCTGGCGGCGGTGCGCGCGCAGAACCCAGAGGTGTGCGTGCTGCACGTCATGCCCACGCCGCTAACTGAAAACGCGCGCGTAGGCCGGGCGGCGCGCCCTGGGCTGCATCACTGGACGCTTCAGCCGTATAACTGGCCCAAGTCGTTTTTCGGCGGCACCTGGCAGGCGCGGCTGGAGCAGGCGGATGAGGATGAACGGCAGTTCCTGCTGGCGGCTTTAGGCGGTGTGACAACGCCCCCGCACCACAGTTTTGTCAGGACGGTGCGGCGCGGGCTGCGCGAGGGCTGGTATCAGGTGTATATGGGCCGGCTGACGCACATTAACAGCGAGAACGGCACGCTGTTGGTCGGCGTGCACGATCTGATGGACCAGCCGGCGGCGCTGTTCGCGGCTGATTATCTGATTGACGCTACCGGGCTGGACACCGAGCTGGACAGCAGCCCGCTGCTGGCGGACCTGACGCTGCGCTACGGGCTGGCGCGCAGCGGCGCGGGCAAGCTGGCGGTGACGACCGACTTCGAACTGGCGCAGATGCGCAACGACGGCGGGCGTGTGTTCGCCGCCGGAGTTATCACGGCGGGCGGGTTCTACGCGCCGGTAGACAGCTTCTTCGGTTTGCAATTCGCGGCGCAGCGCAGCGTGGATGCGCTGGCGCAGGCGGGCGCGCCGGGCATAAGCAGACTGGACGGCTGGCGCTCGTTCAGACAGTGGCTCAGATGGGCCAGGGGGGAACAGCCATGACGATGACGCTTTACGGGCGCTGGCAGACGCGCCTGCTGCTGCTGTGGACGGCGGGCCTGCTGATTACGCTGGCGTTCGGGCTGGCCTATGGCGATATGCTCACGCCGCTGGCGCTGCTGCTGTACGTGACGCTGCTGGGGCTGGGCTGGGATGCGCTCTATCACTATCTGCAAGGCTTTCGCTGGGAAGGCGATTGGCCGCCGCTGTTTCAGATCGGCGGCGGGCTGGCTGAGGGGCTGCTGGTGTGGGCGCTGGCCGGCGCGCTGCCCGGCGTCAGCCCGGCGCTGACATTTGGCCAGTTCGCGGCGCATTACCTTACGGTGCTGCTGGTGACGCTGGCGCTGATGCTGGGGCCGGTTAAGCTGGTGTTTCCCCGCTGGCGCTATCGCGGCGGCCAGTGGCTCTGATTATATTTCCACTTGAAAGGCGTTTACATGAATATCCCCACGTTACAGGATGTGCTGCGGGCGCGCCAGCGGATACGCCCGTACCTGCTGCCCACCCCGCTGCACCGCTACCCGGCGCTGGACGAGCTGATTGGGACGGCGGTGTACGTCAAGCACGAGAATTATCAGCCGGTTGGCGCGTTTAAGGTGCGGGGCGGCATCAACCTGGTGTCGCAGCTAACGCCGGACGAGCGTCAGCGCGGGCTGATCGCCGCGTCAACCGGCAATCACGGCCAGTCTGTCGCTTACGCGGCACGGCTGTTCGGCGTGACGGCGCGCATTGTTGTGCCGGAGGCGGCGAACCCCGGCAAGGTGGCCGCGATGCAGGGCATGGGCGCGGAGGTGATCTTCTACGGCGCGAACTTCGACGAGGCCGTGCGCCGCTGCGCCGAGCTGGCCGCTGAACACGGCTATCGCTATGTTCACTCTGGCGACGAGCCGCTGCTGATCGCCGGGGTGGGGACGGCCGCGCTGGAGATGCTGGAAGCGCAGCCAGACCTGGACGTGCTGATCGTGCCGGTGGGCGGCGGCAGCGGCGCGGCGGGCGCGTGCGTCAGCGCGAAAGCGATCAACCCGGCGCTGCGCGTGATCGGCACGCAGTCGGCGCAGTCGCCGGCGGCCTATGAGTCGTGGCGGCAGCGCCGCATCGTGCAGGCCCCCAACCATTCCCGCGCTGAGGGGCTGGCGACCGGCAGCGGCCTCAACCTGCCGCAGGCGATTATGCGGGAACACCTGGACGATTTCGTGCTGGTCGAGGACGACGAGATCGAGCAGGCGATGGTGTGGATGATCGAACGGGCGCACACGCTGGTTGAGGGGGCGGGGGCGGCGGCGCTGGCGGCGGCCTACCAGATGCGCGCGGCGCTGCATGGCCTGAACGTGGGCGTAGTGTGTTCTGGCGGCAACACGTCGCTGGAAAACCTGCGGCGGGCGCTGGCATAGAACGGTTGGCGGGGCCGCCGGGCCAGGGCGTGAACCCTGCTGCGCGGCGGAATTCGGCGTGAAAAAGATCGTTTTGAGGAGAGGCTTCAGTGGACTACACACCTGACAGCAGGACAGCTTATCTGGCTGAGCAGCTTGATGACCTGAAACAGCAGGGCTTGTTTAACACGATACGCACCGTCGAGAGTCCGATGGGGGCGCATATCCGTGTGGATGGGCGCGAGGTGCTCAACTTCTGCGCCAACAACTACCTGGGGCTGGCTAACCACCCGCGGCTGCGCGAGGCGGCCAAACGCGCCATTGACCAGTATGGCATCGGGCCGGGCGCGGTGCGGACGATCGCCGGGACAATGACGCTGCACGTGCAGCTTGAGGAACGGCTGGCGCGCTTCAAGGGCGCGGAGGCGTGCCTTGCGCTGCAAAGCGGTTTCACCGCCAATCTTGCCACGATCCCGGCGCTGGTGGGCAAGGACGACGTGATCTTCTCTGACCAGCTTAACCACGCCAGCATCATTGACGGCTGCCGCCTCAGCCGGGCGCGCATTGTGGCCTACGCGCACAACGACGTGGACGACCTGCGGCGCAAGATCGCGGAGACGACTGAGTATGGGCGGCGGCTGATTATCAGCGACGGCGTGTTCAGCATGGACGGCGATATCGCGCCGCTGGACGCCCTGTATGAAGTGGCGCGCGAACACGACATCCTGCTGATGATCGACGATGCGCACGGCGAGGGCGTGCTGGGCCGCAGCGGGCGCGGCATCGTGGACCACTTCGGGCTGCACGGCAAGGTGGATATCGAAGTGGGGACGATGAGCAAGGCGTTTGGTGTTGTCGGCGGGATGGTGGCTGGCCGGCGAGTCATCATTGACTGGCTGCGCCAGCGCGGGCGGCCGTTCCTGTTCTCCAGCGCCATGAGCGTGCCGGATGTGGCGGCCTGTTTAGCGGCGGTGGAGATGCTCGAAAGCTCTGACGAGCTGGTGACGCGGCTGTGGGACAACGCCGAGTTTCTCCGCGCAGAGCTGCGCGGCCTGGGCTTCGACACCGGCCTCAGCCAGACGCCGATTGTGCCGGTGATGCTGGGTGAGGCGGCGCTGGCGCAGCAGTTCAGCCGGGCGCTGTTTGAGGCAGGCGTGTTCGCGATGGCGATTGGGTTTCCGACTGTGCCGCCGGGCAAGGCGCGCATCCGCGTGATGAACAGCGCCGCCCACAGCCGCGACGACCTGGAACAGGCGCTGGCGGCTTTCGAGCAGGTGGGGAGGGCGCTGGGCGTGATCGCGTAGCGGCGGGCGCGGTTAGAGCCGGTCTTCGATCAGGCGCAGCAGCTCAAGCTGCATTTCGGCGGAGCGGCGGCCCAGACTGGCGAACTCGACGCTGCGGTCCACGCCGGACAGGTGACGGCTGGCCTGCGCCAGGCACACCGCGCCCCAGCGCAGGTTGCCCATGATCTCCCACCAGTCCACTGCGGCGCGGTCAACCGCGCGGCCGCTGTGCCGTTCGTAGGCGGCGAGGAACGGCTCGCGCGGGCAGAGGCCGCTGAGGCGCAGGTGGCCGACGCCGAAGCGCCAGTCGCGCATGCACAGGTAGCCCAGCTCTTCCAGCGGGTCGCCCAGGTGGCTGAATTCCCAGTCAATGACGGCGCGCAGGCCCTGCGGGCCGACGATCAGGTTGCCCAGGCGGAAGTCGCCGTGCACCAGCGTGAGCGCGCCCGCCGGTGGCAGGTGCTGTTCGACCCAGCGCAGGCCGAACTCCAGCGCGGGGCTGTGCAGATCGAGCGTGTCGGCCAGCGCGTCCAGCAGCTCGCGCACCTGCGCGACCGCCTCCTGCGCGGGCGTGAAACCGGCGCGCGGCGCGGGCAGAAAGCTGAGCGGGTGCGCGCGCACATCGAGCGCGTGGATGCGGGCGAGCTGCTCCGCCATCTGCTCCGGCAGGGCGGCGCGGGCGGCGGCCAGCTCTGGCGCGCGCACCACCTGCCGCCCGATAGACGCGCCGTCCACGAAATCCACCAGGAAGAAGGGGCTGCCGAGCGCGCCGCCGTCGGCGCTGTGCCAGCGCGGACGCGGCGCCAGCACGCCGCTGCTGTGCGCAGCCTGGACAAGGGCAAATTCCTGGCCGCGCGTCAGGGCGCGCTCGTACATGGTGGTGGGCAGGTCGCGGCGCAGCACCAGCCGTTCGAGCTGGCCGCCCAGGCGCAGCGTCACCAGCCACGACTCGCGCGATGCGCCGCCGGCCAGCGGCGTGAGCGATTCAATGGCGGCGTGGACGCCGGCCTGCGCCTGGATAAACGCCTCTAACTGTGATCGCAGCTCGTCTGCTGTCATGGCCCGCCCCTTTGCGACAAACAGGCCCAATTGTACCAAAAGTTCGCGGCGGGCAAAGCCGGCCCCGGCGGGCAGCGCGTCAACCAGTGCGCGCTGACGGCGCGCGGATTGCCGGTAATCGCCGTCGGGGGTTAGCGGGCGGCTTACGGGCGCTGAAAAACTGGCGCGTGTGAGGCGCTTGACAAGGCGCAAAAAAAGGGCGATGATGGTCGTCATCGCCCTTCGGGAAGCGTGCCTGGAGGGATTCGAACCCCCGACCTATTGTTCCGTAGGTTTTAGGTCACTCCTCAATAACACCTTCTTCAGATTTTCTTGCAGTGTCCGATAACATGCTCTTAAGCGGGCTGTAGCGTTCGTGCATATCGCTCAATTCGGATTGGTCATAGATGGCGTAGTAGTCCGCGGTTGTCTTGATGTCTTCATGACCCATAAGCCGCGCCAGGCTGACCAGATCGCCGCCGTTCTGCAGGTACACGCGGGCGAAGTTGTGGCGGAAGGCGTGTGGATTGACCGCGCCGGTCACGCCCGCGCGTGCTTTAAGCCGCCGAATGACCTGCCTGATACCGTCACTGGTCAGGCCGAACACGGTATCGCCCTCAACTGGCCGGAATTGCAGCCACTGGTACAGCAGTTGGGCGGTCGTTCCGGTGAACGGGACAGCGCGCGCCTTGCCGCCTTTTTCGGTCACAATCGCCTGATGATGCAGCATGTCCAGGCGCGGCATTGTCAGTGATGATATGCCGCCTAAGCGCGCGCCCGTATCGGCCATGAACGCCAGCAGCGCCCGGTCACGCGGGCCGTTGCTGCCCGCCGTCGCATTGAACAGCCGCACGAAGTCGGACGCTGACAGCGTTTTTGGCTTGGGCTGTGGGCGGCGCGCCCGGCGTATACCGGCCATAGGGTTAGCTGCCAGATGGTATTCACCATCGGCCCATGACCAGAACCGGCGCAGGCACTGACTATGCCCGGCGATGGTGTTGTCAGTCAGGCCGCCGCTGGCAGCGGGCCGCTGGGATGCATCCGTGTAGCGTTCGGTGCGCTGGCGCAGATCGGCCATATAGCGCCGAATATCGCGCGCTGTCAGCGCCTCTAACTCGCACGTACTGAAGTGAGCGACGAACGTGCCAAGAATTGAGCGATACCACGCGATGGTTGACGGCTTCAGGCCGTCCGCATAGCACGCCAGCAGGAATTCCTCATAGGCTGCCTGAAGTGCGGTCATGCGGCTAACCCTCATTCCGTGCTACAATGGGGCCGGACACCCGGCCCTTTTCTGTTTGTGTCTGGGGCGTGCCATGCTGTGCCGGCGCGGCGAGCACCGGCACAGCGCCTATCTCACACGCTGGCACGCTCATACGTCATTCCTCTTGAAGTTCGTCCACACGATATTTCCACCTTCTTCACGCTCTAACAGCAGCGCGAAGCTGAACAGCAGCGTCAGTGACCAGTTGCGCCAGAACAGCGAGACTTCCCAGCCCTGCAAACCGGGCGTGCGGTAAACCTTCAGTTTCATCGTACTATCTCCTTGTTTCGTCTACGTTGTGCCCGTTCGCGCCGTGCCCATGCCCGTTTGCGTGCACGATCATCGGGCCAGATTCGGGGCCTGCCAGTTCGCGGGCTGTATTCCCAAAAGGGACGGTCTGACGCCCGGCCTTCAGACGGCGCTTGTATTCCAGATGTTCGGCCAGCAGCGCCGCGCCTTCTTCAGTTGCTAGCGGGTTAGCGTAGGCATCCCGCCAGGCGGCCAGGTCGCGCTCATACGCCAGGCGGCCCGCCTGCGCCTGCTGGGCGATTTCAGCCGCGTAGCGCGCCGTGAGGTGTCCGGCTGCGTAGGCTACCAGCGGCGCAAACAGCGCCAGCACCAGATCAACGGCGAACGTCATTTGCAGCGCAGCCGGCGCAGACCACAAACCGGCCAGAAACGTCTGCAGGCTGCTTGTGCCCATTTCACGGATAATCGGCTGCATGCCCAGATAGAGGTTAGTTGCCAGCGCCGCGGCTAACGCCAGCGCCAACACGATTCCGATTCGCCCGGACGATTCAGGCATTTCATCCCAGCGCAGCGCCGGGCGCACGCCGACCCGGACCAGCAGCCCGTACCATAGGCCGCGCAAACTGCCAACGTGCCGCCGCGCCCGCTCAGCGCGCCGCCGCATGGCTTCGCCCTCTTGAGCCAGCGCCAGCACGAACAGCGCGCCCTCAATGGCCAGCGTAAACGCTACGGCGGCCACAATCACGCCGATAGGATGTGAGCCAGCTTCGGCGTAAATCGCGCTCACAACCTGGACAGTGCGCACCGACGACGCCAGCGCCGCCAGCAGCGCGATTGCCGGAATTGCCGCTTTTGCTCCTAACAGCACGCCGCTAATGATTCGCGCGTCCCGGCCTTCGCCGCCCTGAAAATGGGCCAGATTGGGCCTTTGGCCATCAAGCTGCTGGCGGCGCTGTTTTTCAGCAGCTTGACGCGCCTGCGCGGTTTCACGCGGAGTCAGGTCATTCATGCCGATTCCTCACATTTTCTCTGCGCGGCCAAAATATCGCTGGCGACCGGGAAATAGTCGCCGTAGTCCCGCACGGCCAGATTCAGCACGGCCAGCCGCCCGGCGTCGGTCAGGCGCAGCGCGGCGCTGCGCTTGAGCGTCGGCACGATTGCCGGGTAATACCCGGTGTTGAAACAGCCGTCAGCATCAACCGATTCCATCAGGCCGCGCCCAACCAGATGCTCGCACACACGCAGCCGGATACGGTCATACGGCCTCACTGTGCCGGTCTTGTTAAGCACGCACGTTATGAGTTCCTTCACTTCAATATCTGGTAGGTCTGTCACTGCGTTTTCCCTTCGGTAAGCGAACTATCACCATTTGACTAATGCTCCCTTCACTGAAGCTTTGCGAGCCATAAGTTGGGGGTTGCCGGCGTATCTGGCGAAGATTTCGTTAGGCGCACGGGTGGCCCAAATTTCAAAAAACAAAACTTTTGGATTTCATCTGCTCATCTGCTACTACCTTTCCGTCGCTTCTTTATATGCGCTTGAAAAACAGGCAATTTCATCTGCTACTTCATCTGCTACTCATCTGCACTTTAGTAGCAGATGATGCAGATGAGCAGATGGTTTTTGCGCTGCAAATCACGAAGAATCCGGTTTAAGGCGCGCGCCTTTCCAATGTGTCCGCCCGTTGCTGCGAACGTCGGTTAAGCCCAAGCGCCGCCATTCTTTGGCTGCATTGGCCGCGTTTTTCGGCTTGTAGCCGTTGCTTTCACACCAGATTCGGTAGTTGCTGTAGAGGTCTTCGCCACGTATGAAAAACTCTGGGTTGATGTCCCAGCGTTCGCTGCTGTAAATCGCCTCAATGTCGTTCTCGAACCGGTACTGTTCGCGCCATGCGACCGACCGATCTGATCGGGTGAATTCGCCCGTATTGACCAGACGTTCCCAGCCAATCATGAGATAGTTGAAAATGCCGGGCCGCTCCTGACGCAGCAGGGCAGGCAGATTGGGGTTGCGCTGATCCGGGGGGATGATGTGTTCGAACAGGATAGGCAGCAGCCGGTTAAGTGTCGCGCCTGACCGGTCATTCACCTTTGGCGCGCTGTTCATCGCCCACCAAAATTTCGCCGTTGGCACGAACGATATGCCCGGCTTGTTTTTCACGTCCACCCAGATTTCATCTTGCCCGCCTACCATCGCCTTGTAGAGCGCGTCAGGCAGAAAAGCGTTGCTATCGGCTTCGGTGAAAGTCACGACGCGCTTACCCACGATTCCGGACAGCAGAAAGCGGTTGCTGGCTAGCTGGTTCAAATCTACGGTGGCGTGCAGATTGCCCATTAGTTCGCGAATCAGGCCCACCAGCGTGCTTTTCCCGGTATCAGGCTGGCCTACTAGCCAGAATGAGGCTTTCTTGTCTGTACGGGCCGTCATGCTGTATGCCAGCCCTTCCTGTGCGAGTGCTACCATGTCATGATCTGTACCGCCGTCGGGATAGGCCAGCGACGTTTTCAGAAAGCGCTTGAAGTTTGGACAATCGGCAGCTGGGTCATAGGCGAAGCTCAGTTGGTTAGTGAAATACAGGGCTGGATTGTGTGGCTCAAGCTGGCGGCGTTCCAGGTCATACAGCCCGTTAATCAGGTTGATATACCGCGCCGTTTCTCGTTCGAGTTCGTTCATTTTGCGGTCAGGGATAAAACAATCATCCTGAAGCATGGCCGCAAGGGCTGTAATTCGGCCTTGCCTGATACCGCCTATCAGTTCACGCACGGGAACCAACGCTTCTCGAATGGCCTTGCGCCGTTCTGACTCTTCCTGCCTTTGCCAGTAACCGCTTTCGTAGACATGCCACGCTGATCGCAGATAGGCGAATTTGCCCTGCCATTGTGCAGCGATATAGGTTGCCAGTTGGTCGTCATCGGCCTTGACTGGAACCAGACCATCGGCATCCGAGTCATTAGCCACGTCTGCGACTCCGGGGGTTATTCATACCGGCGGCCAGCCCGCTCTGTATCGTGCGCCATGAGGGTAATTCGGGCTGCCCGACGGCCAGCGCCGCCGCCAGCAGCTCCCGCTCGACCAGCTCCCGCGTCAGCAGCTCATCGGCCACAAGCTGGCCCAAACTGTAAGCAGCCAGGTTAAGCCGGTTGTTCTGGCCGCCGCGCGGCGTGCTGCGCACGGCGTTGATTTCACCGGCGAGGGCCGCCTGAGCAAAGCCAATGGCTCGCACACCGGATGCTACCGGCGTGCCGCTGGAAGAGTCGCGCGGCCCGCTGACGGCGGCGCGCAGCTTCTGGCTGCTGTGCTCAACCAGCCATGCGCGCACACGTTCCAGATCGGGCACTTCCAGAATAGGCAGATCGTGTTTGACCACGTAGCGCACGCCCGTGTCGGGGTGAATTGACGGCGGCGCGATGATGTAGCAGCCGTCGGCGCGCAGTTCCAGATTGCCAACGTCCGGCACGGCCATTATGCGTATCGTGCGCGGCGGCAGCGCCGGGCGGAAGTAGACGTGTTCGCCGTGCCCGCCGCCGCTGCGAACGACGCGCGTGCCGTGATACAGGTCAGGAAATTGTTCGGCAAAGGCGCGCACGGCGGCGTCGCCGTCCAAATCAAGCACCACCAGCCGCGAAACTGCGCCACACACGACGCCGATGTTCTGCAGCCGCCCGGCGTGGTAATGGCTGATAAGTTCGCTGACGGTCATCCGCTCACGCATGTAGCGCTTCCAGCGGGCCAGCGCCGGGCGCTTGCCCGCGCACGGGATAACCCCAATGTTGGCTTTCAGCAGCCGTAGGGCTTCTATGAGCATTTCAGGCTGCTTCACGCTGATTGTTCGCTTTCCGTTGTTTCCAGCCGCTTGATCAGTGCGGCCAACATATCGGCCCGGTGCGCCAGTTCGAGCGCTTCAGCGCCTGTGCCGCCGTCCGGCCCGTGTACGAGCAGGTTGCGCAGCGCCGCCAGTTCCAGCCGCGCCTGTGTCAGTGTGATGTAGTCAACCCGTTTTTTGTAGCCGTGTGCTTTTAGCCATTTGCTAATTGTGGCGGCGCTAAGACCCAGCTGTCGCCCAGCTTCAACTTGACCGTACTGTGTAACCAGCACTGGTATAACTGCGCGTAGGTTGCCTCGTTTCTGCTCTAGTCTCTTAACCAATTGATATGGCATAGCTCTTGTCCTCAATGAAATACGATACTCAAAGTATGTAACTTTTACGCGCTAATGTCAATACTTCGGCGTTACAATAGGGACATAATCTAGGAGGCTGTATGATTGATGGAAAGCGTCTAAGACAGCTGCGTGAGCAGTACAACCTGTCACCAGATGAATTGGCACAAGCAGTCGGTGTTAGTCGTCAGCAGGTGGGACGTTATGAGGCGAATCGTACCGATGTGACCAGCGATACACTTTTGAAGTTTGCAGATTTCTTCGATGTAACGACGGATTATTTGCTAGGAATTTCCGATTCAAGGCAGGGTTATGAGCGGCACGGCCACCGTGCCACTATTGAGATAGATCGACTGATTAAGATTAGCCCAAAAGCAGCCGCGCGATTGTTACGAGCACTCAATGTCCAATTCGAACCTAATCCGATTGTCATTGATATTCCTAATTTATTGACCAAACTTCCTCCAGCATATGTAGCGCAGTTCTTAGACGAACTGGGGTTGCAGATCAAAATTGGCATTCCCCCCAGTGACTGACAGCGCCAGACCGGGGCTGCACGCCTCAAAACGCCGAATTCCGTCTCATGGCTCGCTACGGCGCTAGTGGTCAAACTGACCACTTGTTTCCACCAGGCGCGCTATCTGGTAGATAGCTCTATCTGCGGAATTTCCGAGGATAGGCACAGTCAAAGCTGTGTTTTCGCTACAGTCAAGCCTTACACACTGACAGTCAAAACATGCGCAAAGCCGCATATAATATAGTCAGAGATACCGATCAGATTCCAGTTTCAGCGGGGATAGACCGGACAATGCACGCACCGTGAATCTGGGGAACTGAGGATAGGCTATGCACAATGATTTCAGCGTCTTCGATTTTCCGCTCACGCGCGCCGAACGTGAGGCGCTGCGCCTGCGCCAGGACAAGGTTATCGCCGCTCTGCGCACGCTCACGCCAGCCGGACGGCGGCTGCTGGCACGGCTGCTGGCGCAGATGAACATGAGCGGCGGCGCGCCGGTGAACCGGGCCGGGATTGCCCGCCGGTTGGGGCGACCCAACGGGCTAGGCCCGCACGATGTACGCATGCTCAAGCGGCTGCAGCAGGTCGAACTTATCCGCTGCAAGCGGCGGCGACTGCCAGCGCGCCCGCCGAACTTTGGTCGTGGCAGTGAATTTATCTACTGGATAGACGATGAAACAATCCATATCCTCAACCGCATCGCTGACAAGCGCCGGGCCGCTGCAGACCAGCGCGAAAGCGCGTGAGATATTCGCTGCCGTCGGGCGCGCCGCTGACTGGATAACTACGCCTGATTTGTGCCATGCAATCGGCCAGCGCCGGCTGACCGGCAGTGACCAGCGGCTGCTGGCGCAACTGCGCGCGGCTGACCTGGTGGCGACCAGTCAAACGCGCGCCTATCTGGTGGATGGTACATTGAATTCCATAACCGACCGTGAGGCGCGGCGGGCGCTGCGCCAGCAGCAGCGCGTCAACCAGTACACGCTGACGGCGCGCGGGCGGCTGGTGTGGCGTGTCATGGCCGCCGAGCGGCGGGCTGCTGAGGAATCCAGGCTGCGCGCGG
The DNA here is from genome assembly GCA_048499435.1 of Anaerolineae bacterium. GTDB lineage: Bacteria > Chloroflexota > Anaerolineae > Aggregatilineales > Phototrophicaceae > DAOTWC01. Next base: position 105,866 of record JASNZW010000001.1, on the reverse strand, counting down.
CTGAGGCTACCCGGCGCGCCGAACTTGGGCGCGTGGGCGCGTGGGTTGATGATACGCTGTACACGTTGGGGCTGCTGTGGAAAACGTTCCGCTGACGGCGCGCGGATTGCCGGTAATCGCCGCTGGTGATTACTACACGGTTTACAAAAACAGTAGTCCCCGGCCTACTGACCGGGGACAGACATCAAATTTCCCAAGTAGGGTGTCGTGGGTTCGAGTCCCATTACCCGCTCACACAAAACAGCGCCGGGAAACGCTTTCCGACGCTGTTTTTTCGCCCCTGCCCCGGCTAAACCTGCGCCCCGGTCAGCCGCTGCCCTTTTCACCGGACAGCATGGCGATCGAGCGCAGGACGCGCTCGTTGACAATGATGATGCGATGGCGGTCGAATTGGATGGCCCCGGCATCCTCCAGCATGCGGAGCATGTTGCTGATTGTCTGCGGCGTGGTGTTGATATACGCGGCGATCGCCGTCCGCGTGATTCCAGGGCCGCTGAGCGAGGGGTCCTCAACCTGTTTGAGCAGGAAGCGCGCCAGCCTGACCATCACAGAGTACAGGGCCAGGTCCTCGATCTGCCCCACCAGCGTCCGAACACGCGCCGCCAGCAGCCGGATAACGTTCAGCGCCATTTGCGTGTTGTTCGCCAGCACGTGCTGAATCACGGGCGCGGGAATCAGCCAGACCAGCGCCTCCGGGCTGAGGGCGCAGGCGTTGGCGGGGTTGCCCTTGCCATCCAGCGCGGCGACATCGTTAAAGGACTTGCCAGGGCCGCGCAGGTGCAGAATGTGTTCGCCGCCGTCCGGGTTCAGCTTAAAAACCTTAACGCTGCCCTGCTCGACGATCCACAACCCCTCCGCCGGTTCGCCTTCCAGGAAAATAATCTGGTTGGCGGTAAAGGTGCGCAGCAGGCTGTTGGCGGCAATATACGCCAGCTCATCCTCAGCGATGTTTTCAAAGTAGACAACGGACGGAATGTGTTTGCTGACGGATACCATCGCCGGGCCTGATCTGCCTGCTTTCCGCGAAACGCAGCGCCATTCTACCTAAGATCAGGGCCGCTGCATAACGGCCCATCCGCCGCGACCGCCAACAGCGCGCTAATTGACACAGCCCGGCCTGCGGGCTATGCTAACATGTACAGTGGCGATACGGCTGGAGGCGCACCCATGCTTGACGATCTGCGGCGCAGCGATCTGGATGACGATTTCGACGCAGGCGAAGAACAGGACCTGTTTGTCGAGGAAGAAGCGGCGGCCCAGCACAAAGACCGCCCCTTCCTGGGCATGACAGCCGTTGAGCGTATGTTCCTGTCTATCTTTGTGTTCATGACCGCGGTGGTGCTGGGGTTGGCTTTCCTGGTCGCCACCAACCGCATCGCTTTCTAGCGCGCCAGCGGCGGCCAGCTGCCCAGCGCGCACCGGGGCCAGCGTTCACCGGCCCCGGTGTGTGATGTATGACGCAAAGGCGCGGCGGGCGGCTTTCAGCCCGCCGGGTCAAGGACCATCCGGCTGCCCAGGTTGGCCTCGACCTCAGCGCGCGACCACAGCATCGGCTTGTACTCGACATCTACCCACATCTGAATCTGGTCGTCATAGTGCTGGTGATACGGGTGTCCGCTCTGCCCGGTGGGGATAACGGACAGACTCTTTGACCAGTCGCTCAGGTCATAGATGACGCGCTCTGACGGGCCGGCGCTGCTGGTGAAATTACCTGAAGCCGGGTTCCAGCCCAGGTTATTCACAACATTCGAGCTGCCGCTGAGAGCAAACGGCCCCCGGTTGACGATGCTCTCGATCAGGTCAATGCCGCTGGCCCCCAGGGGGTTGTTGACCAGGGTGATCGTGTGCGCCTGGCCCCACCGCCAGGCGTTCCGGTCAGCGCCGTAGCCCGCGACCGCGCGCGCGTAGGCTTCCTCAAACGAACGTTTGAAGATGTCGTCGCGCGTTTCAACAGCGTCGGCGGTGGCCACATCGTCCCACCAGAGATGCTCTGGTTCCTGCGCCAGCAGGTAAGTTGACCAGGCGTTCTGCTGGGTGCCTCTGAAGCTGTCGCCAAGTTGGTCGTTATAGAGGTTGTCCAGCAGGCGCGCCCAGAAAAAGGCGTAGAGCAGCGCGTGCGGGCTGTCCGCGCCGGTGTTGTAATCCCAGCTCAGCAGCCAGTCGCGGGCGGCAGCGATCTCGCTGTCGGCGAAGGCGATCTCCGTCAGGAACGGCAGCAGTTCGGCGGCGCTGAGGTTCTTGTTGTCGGCGTGGATGGCCTGGAAGGTGGCCGCGCTGTGCGGGGCCAGCGATTGCAGCAGCTCGTCAATGCGCTGGCCGCGATAGCCGTAATCCCACTGCTGGCTGATGTAGTAGTTGGCGTCCGGGCCGTAGTCAGCGGCCAGGGTGTCGCGCAGCCAGTCGTAGTATTCCAGCGGCGCGACCGCCTGGTTAGCGCTCTGGATGTAACCGCGCTCCGGGTTGAAGGCGTGCGGCAGGTCATCGAACGGGATGTAGCCCTGCCACTCGTACTCGTCTGTCCAGCCGGGAACCGGCAGCAGGCCGCTGTGGCCGGCGGCGCGGATGGGGATATTGCCCGGCGTCTGGTAGCCGATGTTGCCGTCCACGTCGGCGTAGACAACATTCTGCGCCGGCACGTCCCAACTGCGCAGGGCGGCGCGGAAGGAGTCAAAGTCTGAGGCGCTGTTGAGCGCCAGCACGCCGCTGAACAGCGTGCCCGGCTCCAGCGCCGTCCAGCGCAGCGCCAGCGGGTCCTCATTGTTGAAGCCCAGCAGGCTGCCGTCGTCGGCGCGCTGATTGTCGTTGATGATCGGCCCCAGGTGAGTTTCGCGCACCTGAATTGTGATCGGCGCTGTGCCGTCACCGAAGCGTATCACTTCCTCGCGCGCGGTCATGTCGCGCCATTCGCCGTTCCACTCGTACTGGAGATCGTTGTCCGGGTTAACGCGAATCTGGTACAGGTCCTGTGTGTCTGGCCCGACGTTGGTGAAACCCCAGGCGATGCGGGCGTTGTGCCCGGCGATCACCGCCGGGGCGGGCGAGAAAGCGAAACCGCGCACGTCGAAGGGGCACTCGGCGCTCACCGGCTGGCAGTGCAGGCCAATTTCGTACCAGATGGACGGGATGTCCAGCCGCAGGTGCATATCGTTCGCCAGCAGCGGCAGGCCGCTTTCGGTGATGCTGCCGTGCGCCACCCAATTGTTGCTGCCGATGTCCGGCCCGCGATCAATGCCAACCGCGGCAAACTGCTCGCTGGTTACCCCGCCGGTGAAGGCCGTATCCAGGCCGCGAATGCCGGCGGTGTCGGCGGGCAGGGCCGCCGCTGCTGGCTCCAGGTTCAGGTCGCTGACCGTCACGATGGTAGGCTTCTCGCCGAAGGGCCAGGGCGGCGCGAAAGCCGCGAGCATATCCGCGCCCAGCTTGCCGTCCAGGGCGGAAAACACCATTTCCATATCGGCGTTGCCGCCCAGGTTGTCGGCCATAAACTTGCCCCACATCACCGTGTCAGCCGGCTGCCAGGGTTCGATCTCGATGTTTACACCGGTCAGGCCCAGCAGCGTGTATTCCAGCGCCAGGTCGCCGGGGGCGCGGCTGCTCAGGTAAGCATTCACGCCGTCGGCGAACGCCTGCAGGTAAGCCACCGTGTCGCTGTCCATACCGGCCAGGTCGCGCTCAGCGGCCTGGCGAAAGCCGAAGGTGCGAAAATACAGGTCAACGCCAAGCTGGCCGTCGCCGACCAGCTCGCCCAGGCGGCCGCCTGAAACATGCCGGAAGAACTCCATCTGCCACCAGCGGTCCTGCGCCTGCACGTAGCCCTGCGCGAAGAACAGATCGTAGGGCGAGCTGGCGTAGATGTGCGGCACGCCCCAGGTGTCGCGCAGCACCTCGACGCTGGCCGCCGGCCCCTGCACAGACAGGCTGCCGGCGCTGATCGGGTGGGGGCCGTAGCGCACGTCGTTGAACAGGACCAGCCCGCCCACTACAGCCACGATGATGACCAGCAAAATCACCAACAGAACAATTCGTAGAATACGCATCGCTGCCCTCTTTGTAAGGTTTATTCATTGGTGTGCGCGCGTTTTGTAACGCATAACACCACACGGCGCAAACATTCGACGGCTGCCAGCCCCGCCGCCCAAGCTGGCCAGAGCGGCAGGCGCGGCCCGCCCGCCGCCTGCGCTGTGGGATAACCCAACAACTTTGGGATAAAGCTATTACCATTTGGGATACACAAGGTGACTATCGTCTTTAAGGCCGTTATGCGGTATACTTCTCGCGTGCAATCAGGACGACAGTCGGGGCGCGCTACTAACCCCTGCGCCCCTGTTCCGGCAGGCCAGCCGGGACAGCCCGCGTGTTGACAGCGAAAGGAGATGGGCGCGGTCTGCCGCCGCCAGCGCGGCGCGCGCACAGAGGTATGATCGAAAGCGGCACGATTCGACCAGTCAGCATCAACGAAGAAATGCGCGGGAGCTACCTTGACTACGCCATGAGCGTGATTGTGGCCCGCGCGCTGCCGGATGCCCGTGACGGGCTGAAACCCGTCCACCGGCGCATCCTGTACGCCATGCACGACATGGGGCTGCGCTATAACTCGGCCTACAAGAAAAGCGCCCGCGTGGTCGGCGATGTATTGGGCAAGTATCACCCGCACGGCGACAGCGCGGTTTACGACGCGATGGCGCGCATGGCGCAGGATTTCTCGCTGCGCTACCCCCTGGTAGACGGCCAGGGCAACTTCGGCAGCGTGGACGGCGACAGCCCGGCGGCCATGCGCTACACCGAGGCGCGGCTGGCGCGGGTGGCCGAAGAACTGCTCGTTGACATTGACATGGACACTGTCAACTTCGTTGACAACTACGACGGGACCCAGCAGGAACCGGAGGTGCTGCCGGCGCGCCTGCCGAACCTGCTGCTCAACGGGGGCAGCGGCATCGCCGTCGGCATGGCGACCAGCATACCGCCGCACAACCTGCGCGAGCTGGCCGCCGCGATCGCCTACATCATTGACAATTACGAGCGCGTGGAAGACATCACCGTTGATGAGCTGATGCAGTTCGTCATCGGGCCAGACTTCCCCACCGGCGCGATCGTCGTCGCCGGGACCGAACTCAAGGAAGCCTACGCCACCGGCAAGGGGCGGGTGGTGGTGCGCGCGCGCGCCCTGATCGAGGAAATGCGCGGCGACCGCCTGCGCATCGTGTTCACCGAAATCCCCTACCAGGTGGGCAAGACAGCCATCATCGAGCGCATTGTGGCGCTGGCGCGCGAGGGCCGTCTGGATCAGGTCGCTGACCTGCGCGACGAGTCAGACCGGCGCGGAATGCGCCTCACGGTCGAGCTGCGGCGCGGCGCGCAGCCGCAGAAGGTGCTGAACCAGCTTTACAAGTACACGCAGCTTCAAAGCACGTTCAGCATCCAGATGCTGGCGCTGGTGCGCGGCGAGCCGCGCACGCTGGGCCTCAAACGCGCGCTGCAAATCTACATTGAGCACCGCTATGAGGTGGTCGTGCGCCGCGCCGAATTTGAGCTGCGGCGGCTCCAGGCGCGGGCGCACATCCTCGAAGGGCTGCTGAAGGCGCTTTCCAGCCTCGACCGTATCATCCAGACCATCCGCTCTGCCGCCGATGCCGAAGCCGCGCGCGCGCAGCTCATCGGCCGCTTTGACCTGTCCGAAATCCAGGCTAACGCCATCCTCGAAATGCAGCTTCGGCGGCTGGCCGCGCTGGAACAGCAGCGGCTGCGCGACGAGTACGACGAGGTGCAGACGCGCATCGCTTATCTGGCGGACCTGCTGGCCTCGCCGTCTAAAATCCTGGCGCTGATCCGCGCCGACATCACCGACCTGGCGCAGACCTTCGGCGACGACCGGCGCACGGAAATTCAGTATGACGTGCTGACCGACTTCAACGAGGCTGACCTGGTGGCGGAAGAAGAAGTTGTCATCTCGCTCACCAGCCGGGGGTATATCAAGCGCGTGCCGTCGAACGCCTACCGCGCCCAGCGCCGCGGCGGCAAGGGCGTGATCGGCATGGCGACCAAAGAAGAGGATGTGCTGGTCGAGATGTTCGCGTGCAGCAGCCACGACCGGCTGCTGTTCTTCAGCGACAAGGGCAAAGTCTACAGCGAGTGGGCCTACTATATACCGGAAACGGCGCGGGCGGCCAAGGGGACGCTGGTGCACACGGTGCTGGCGCTGGACAGCGACGAGCGCATCACCGCCGCGCTGCCGGTTGATTCGTTCGACGAGCGCGAAGGCTACTTCGTGATGACCACGCGCTACGCGCGCATTAAGCGCGTGCACCTGGACGACTTTAAGGACGTGCGCCCCAGCGGCCTGATCGCGATCAGCCTGGACCCTGGCGACACGCTGCATTGGGTGAAGTTCACCAACGGCGATCAGGACATAGTGCTGGCGACCGAAACCGGCCAGAGCATCCGCTTCCACGAGTCCACGGTGCGCGTGATGGGCCGGCCCGCCTTCGGCGTGAACGCGATCAAGCTGCGCGGCGCTGACGCCGTCGCCGGCATGGATGTGATTGACACGAACGACACGCACCTGCTGGTCGTAACGCAGAACGGCCTGGGCAAACGCACCCCGCTTGACGAGTACAACACGCGCGGGCGCTACGGGCTGGGCGTGCGCACGCTGGCCCGCAGCGACAAGACCGGCCCGATTGTAGCGATGCGCTGCGTCAACGCGCAGGACGACATCATGCTGATCACGCGCGAAGGCGTGGTGCTGCGCACGCGCCTGGACCAGATTCGCGAAACCGGCCGCAGCACGCAGGGCGTCATGGTGATGCACCTGGCGCCGGGCGACGCGGTGGTCAGCATGGCCATCATGGAAGGCGAGCCAGCGGCAGACAGCGGCGCAGCCAGCACCAACGGCGGCGAGCAGGCGCAGTAAAAAAATAACAGCGGGCGGGTGCGCTGTGCTGCACCCGCCCGCTGTGTTGTGGCACTACAAAGCAAAGCGCCTGGCGCGCTATTCCTCGTCTTTTTCAGCCTTGCCGCGGTGGATAACTTCCGGCTCCGCGGATTCGCCAGCGCCTTCCACTTCCTCGGCTTCCTCGTCAGCACGGGCAGCAGACGACTGAATTACGCGCACGATCATCTCATCGGCATCATTAAGAATCGTGATGTCCGGCCCCAGGTTGAGGTCGCGCACATGGATGCCATCGCCGACGTTTTCCAGCACGGAGATGTCCACGTAAACCGCGTCAATCAGTTTGCTCGGCAGCGTCTCGATGGTGATGGTGTTAGTCCCGGTGAGCAGCATGCCCAGGCCAGAGATAACCGCCTGGCTTTCGCCTTCCAGGTGAATGTGCACCTCGGTGCTGATGGTCGCGCTTTCGTCCACGGCGAAGAAATCGGCGTGGAGGATGCTGCCGCGCAGCACGTCACGCTGTACCTCGCGCGCCAGCACGGTGATCGTTTTCTTGCCCACCAGCAGGTCAATCAACTGCGTGCCGCCAGTCTTCATCAGCGTCACTTCGAGGGGGCGATAGGCGACCTGCAGCGCGAGCGGCTCGACAGAGGCGCCGTACACGACAATCGGGACAATGTTCTGCGCGCGAAGCTGGCTGACCTTCTTGCCGACCAGCGCGCGCGGTTCTGCTTCCAGGGTTCTGCGATCAGCCACGCTGCTTGCTCCTTCACCGAGACTATTTCTGCGCCGGCCAGGGCCAGCATGTTATCAGGCGGGGTTCAGTCACACGCCGCGGCGGGCGCTAACAGCCCGCGCGGCACAGCGCATTCTAAAACAGAGACGCGCCGATCGTCAATACTCGGTTAGGCGGGCGGACGGCGTCAGCCCAGCCGCACGCCGCGTTCCACCCACCCCGCCGTCTGCCAGGCCCCCGCGCCGGAAAGCAGCCAGGCCATCAGCGGCAGGCCAGCGGCCTCGCAGCGCCGGTAGCTGTTGTCCAGCTTCGCGCCGTCGTTGAACACGCCGTTGGCCGGGCCGCCCTCGGTAACGATAACGCTGCGCCCGCCCGCCATAGCGCGCCAGCGCTCCGGCTTCAGGTCAATGTCCGCCCCGTCGCCGACGAAGTAGGCGTGCACGCCGACCCAGTCGCTGGCGTTGATGGCCTCGGCGCACTGCTCCGCGAAGCGCCACTCATCCATGCGCGCGATATCCGGCAGCGCCAGGTCGCCGCCGGGCGAAAGCGCCGGGAAGCCGATGGCGACGTTCGGCAGCTCGCTGCGGTAGCGCGCAGCGACGGCCAGGAACCAGCGCGTAAACTCATCCCCGTTCCGCCACGCCGTGCCGAAGCCCTCCACGCTCACGTTTGGCTCGTTGTGAACGGCGATCAGCATCCTGGTGTCCGGGCTGAAGGCGCTGCTGAGCGCGCTGCGGTATTCGCGCAGGCGCGGCAGCGTCTCGCTGACGAAGGCCTGCGGGTCAGGCGTAACCGGGTGGCGGTCGGCGGCGCGGATAATAAAGTCGCGCACGCCGGCGTCGCGAAAGCTCGGCACAGCCAGCGCCGCCTGGTTGGGTTCGTAGGCTGCGATCAGCACGGCCTTCACCTGGTTATGCCGCACCAGGTCGAGTTCCTGGCCGGTGGGCGCCCAGCCGCCAGCGCTGCCGTGAACGCCGCGCGCGGCCACGATCACCGGGGCTGGGGCCGTCACCAGCCGCGCCGCGCCCTCGTCCGCCGGCTCCGCTCGAACGCCAACCGGCTGAACGACAGCCCCGGCCCCGGCCTCGACCTCAGTGTCGGGTTCAGTGAATTCCTGGGCGATCCAGCCGCCCGTCACCAGCTCGCGCCAGGTGAAAGCGTCGGCTGCCAGGGCGGCGTCCTTGACCTCCACCGACGCGCGGTACGGAATGATAAAGTTCGACTTCGCCGACATCGAAGGGCGCGCGCGCACGTTCAGGCCGCGCAGCGCGGTGATGCGCAACCGCCTGCCGCTGGCAGGGGCGACAATCAGCGTCGTTTCTTCGGCGTACCAGAGGGCCGGGTCGATGTAATTCTGCAGGACGCGGCTCTTGTCGCTGCCGGGCCAGTCGAGCGCGTTGTTGATGCGCGCGATGTCGAAGTGCAGGTGCGCGCCGGTGACGCGGCCAGTGGCCCCCAGCGTGCCGATCAGCGTGCCCGCGCTGACCTGCTGGCGGTTGCTGACGGCGATTGTCGCCAGGTGGGCGTAACGGCTGTAGAGGCTGCTTTTGTGCTCGATCATCACCAGGTTGCCGAAGCCGTTGCTGCCCGCGTTTTCCGCCCACTTCACCACGCCGTCAGCGATGGCATAAATCGGCTCGCCGCCCTGGGCCGTCCGCGCCAGGTCGTGGCCGGTGTGCCAGTCGCCAAACATGCGGAAATAAGCATCGGTGCAGTAGCCTGATGTGATCAGCCACCCCGCGCCAGGGTAGTCGGCCTGGCCAGTAACGGGCGAAACCTTTTTCATGTTCCAATCCCTTTCTGCTCCCGATTATATAAATGAACCAGCGCCCCCTTTGTCATAGTCCCGCGTTATCAGCTTATACGAATAGCCCCCGCCCCACAACGGGGGCGGCCCACACCGGGCGGGACCTCGCCGGTGATGTTAGGCGAAAGTTAGGTTGATGCCGTATCCTCCGCCCTGATATAAGCGGTATAGGGTGTAACAGCATAAGCACCGGTTATGAATGGGCGTGCCGCATGGCGAAGGTGTATCTCAGGACCAGCATAATTGGGGTGGCGGCGCTGCTGGCGGTCCTGCTGGCAGCGGACCTGCGCGCCGCGCCGCTGCGCCAGCCTGGGGCCGGCACATCGCTGCGGTTTCACGGCAACGGCGCGGCCGCCCCCAACATGGATCGCGTCACAATCAGCATTGACGCGCCGGAACGCCCGGCCGACATCGGCGCGACGGATTTCACGATCGAGTTCTGGATGCGGGCGAACCCCGGCGCGAACGGCAGCCCGCCCTGCCAGAGCGGTAACGACACCTGGGTAAACGGCAACATCATCGTTGACCGCGACATTTACGGCCCTGGCGACTATGGCGACTACGGCATTTCGCTCTACGGCGGGCGGATCGCCTTCGGCGTCAACAACGGCAGCAGCGGCCAGACGCTGTGCGGCACAGCTAACGTCGCCGACGGCCAGTGGCATCACATCGCTGCGGTGCGCGTGCTGACCGGCGGCCTGATGCAAATCTACGTTGACGGCGTTCTGGATGGCGCTGTCAGCGGGCCAACCGGCAACGTCAGCTATCGCAACGGCCGCCCGACAAGCCGGCCCAAAGATGCGCTGCTGGTAATTGGCGCGGAGAAACACGATATCGGCGCCGCGTACCCTTCGTACAATGGGTGGGTAGACGAGCTGCGCCTGTCGAACACCCGGCGCTACAGCGGCGGCTTCACCCGCCCCAGCGGCCCGTTCGTGACCGACGCCAGCACTGCCGCGCTGTACCACTTTGATGAAGGCAGCGGCAGCGCGATCATCGACTCATCCGGCGGCGGCAGCCACGGCACGCTGCTGTTCGGCGGCTCGCCCGCTGGCCCAGAGTGGTCAGCCGACACGCCGTTCACAGGCCCGCCGCCGGCCACGCCCACGCCAACCGCCACGCCAATATTTGGCGCGCCCACGCTGCTCGCTCCGGCAGACGGCGCCGCGCTGCCGCAAACGCAGCCCACATTTTCGTGGACCAGCGTGTGGGGCGCGACTGGCTACCAGATCGAGATCACCGGCAGCCTGCCGCCCTCCAGCGCCATGTTCGACACCGCCGCCGCCAGCTTCCAGCCGGCGAACCCGCTGCTGGCGGGCGCATACACCTGGCGCGTCCGCGCTCTCAGCGCCAGCGGGCCGTCCGCCTGGAGCAGCCCGGCGCGCACCGTTACGATCGTCTCGCCAGCCAACGCCGCACCGCTGCGCACCCTGTTCATGACAGCGACGCCGCGCCTGACCTGGAGCCGCGTGTCTGGGGCAGCCGGCTACCAACTTCAGGTGGCCGCCAACGCCTTCTTCACAACCATCGTCTACGATGGGACATTCAACGCCAGCACCTTCGAGGTTGTTCTGCCGCCGCGCGCCAACGGTCTGTATTACTGGCGCGTGCGCGCGCTGCGGACAGTCGGCGCTGGTCCGTGGAGCCAGGCGGACATATTTACCGTGCAAGCGCCCGGATAGCGCGGCTGCTTAACTGACACGCCGCCACACGCCGTCGCTAACGCGGAAGACCGCGGCTTCCTGGCGCGCTGCCGCGCCCTCCCCCACCTGCACCACCGCCCGCAGGCGCGTGCCGCCCGCCAGATCGTCCTCCGGGATAACCGAAACAACGACGCGCCGCTCGCCGGTCGCGCCGGCGGCAAAGCGCTCATACGCCAGCAGCCGCGCGCTTTCGTCGCGCGTGTCGTACAGGTTGAGGAACGCCGCCTCATCAGCGCGCTTGAGCAGCTCGTCCTCGACCGTCAGCCGCCACGTGAAGAAGTCGCGCCAGTCCAGCCCCACCTGCTCCAGCGGCACGCCGGTGACGGCCGCCACTACATCTACACCGGACTCCGGCTGAAGCGCGCGCACCAGCGCGCCGACCGCCGCGTCGCCGTAGGACTGGGCCAGGCTGGCAACCAGAAAGGAATTGGTGTTGATCTGCGTGAAGCGGCCCGCCAGCCACGACGTAACCGCCGTCCGCAGGTAGTAAGCGTCGAACGGAAACGCCGCCGACTGGCCGCCCGCCGCCGCCGCTGTCAGGCGGTCGGCCAGCAGGCCGGCGGCCTCAAGCTGGCGGCTGAGGTCAAACGGCTGGTCCAGCCGCGCGACACCAGCGTATGGCGACGGCAGCCGCAGCGTCCACGCTTCCCCGCCCCCCCACGACATCTGCGCCGCCTCGTCGGGCGCGATCTCGACTGTCAGCGCGGGGACAGCGGCGCAGCTCAACGCCGCGCAGCCAGCCTCCAACCAGGAGTCCAGCGCCGTGACGACAGCCTCCGCGAAGGCTTCGTCAACCGCGCGGTAGTAGGCGGTCACGTGCGCGCCCTGGCGCGTCCGCGCCTCGCCCCAGAAGGTGTAATCCGGCGGGACGTGCCGCCAGCCGTCCTCATAGCGCCAGTAGAACCAGGTACGCACGTAGGGCGCGCCGTCAATAATCTCCTCCACCTGAACGCGGCCGCGCGCGTCGTCAACGGCCACATCAACCACGCGCCCCGTAAGCTGCACATCGCGCGCCAGCTTGAGCGCCTGATAGTCGTCAAGCAGAAGCTGCTGCCGCACCAGCCAGTCATCCGTCGCGCTGCGCTGAAGCGCCAGAAAAGCCGTCTCATCGTCCAGCCGCAGCGCCGTGACCTCGGCCTCGACGGCGCTGCGCAGCAGCCGCTCAGTCTGCTCATCCACCGCGCGCAGCCGCAGCGCCACCGCCGCCGCGACGCCCCCTGTAAGCGCGATCACCAGCAGAATCAGCAGCAGCACGCGCAGCCGCGCCCGCCGCCGCTGGCGGCGCGTGAGCGGGTCCTCGCCCGCCTGCCGCACCTGCTGCTGGTCGGCCTCAATTTCCCAATCCAGGTGGATGCCCATTTGCGTCCCCCGCTAACCCAGCGCGATATCCCCGGCGATAACCCGGCGCAGCGCGCCAGCGGCGTCGCGCACCAGCAGCGCGCCCTGCGCGTCTACGCCCTCAGCGACGCCCGTGACCGGCTCGCCCAGGCCGGCGACAGTCACCGGCTGGCCGATCGTCGTCAGGCGCGCGCGCCAGGCGGCGTACAGCGCGCCCGTTCCCAGCCGGGCATGCCAGTAATCCACCTGGGCCAGCAGCCCCACCAGCAGATCGAGCCGGTCCGGCACGCGCGCGAGCGCGTCGGCCAGGCTGATCGCCGTCGCCGCCAGCTCCGTGCCGGCGAAATCAGCGCACACGTTCAGCCCGATGCCGACCACCGCGCCCAGCAGCCGGTCCTGTTCCCACTCTGTCTCTACCAGCACGCCGCACACCTTGCGTCCGCCAAGCTGCACATCGTTCGGCCATTTGATGCCCACCTGGGCGCAGCCGCTGCGCTCCAGCAGGTCACACACCGCCACCGCCGCCAGCATGCTCAGGCCCGGCAGCGCCGTCGGGGACGGGTAGAGAATAACAGAGACGGCCAGCGCCGCTCCCGGCGGCGTCTGCCAGGCGCGCCCCATGCGCCCGCGCCCGCGCCGCTGCGCGTCAGCCACCACGACCGCGCCCGCCGGCGCGCCAGCGCGCAGCCAGCCGCGCGCCGCGTCATTGGTGCTGTCCGTGACGTGAAAGAAGCGCATCGCCCGCGGGGCCAGCGCTGTTTGCAGCCGTTCCGCCGTCAGTGTCATGCCAGCTCCAGCATCCAAGCGCGCATCTTACAGAACGCTGAGCCTACCCGCGACCAGCCGGGCCGCGCCCGATTTGCGAGCGCCATTGTATCACACTTGTGATAGCAGGCCGGCGTTTCTATAATGAAGGCAATAACGTTATCTGTAAATTACGGGCTTGCGACATGCAGTATTTATGGGCGCCCTGGCGCATGGCTTATATTCGCGGTGAGAAGCAAGCGGCGGCCGGCTGCGTTTTCTGCGCCAAAGCCGCCCACGCGGACGACGACGCCGAACAGGTTGTCGCGCGGTCGCAGCATGTTTACGTCACCCTGAACCGCTACCCCTACAACACCGGCCACCTGCTGGTAGTCCCCTTCACCCATGTGTCGAGCCAGGAACACCTGGACACTGTCGTCCTGACCGACCTGATGGTGATGACCAACCGCGCCCTGGCGGCGCTGCGCCAGCTCTACAACCCGCCAGCCTTTAACCTGGGGGCTAACCTGGGGCCGGCGGCGGGCGCGGGCATCGCCGACCATTACCATTTTCACGTCGTCCCGCGCTGGCCCGGCGACGCCAATTTCATGAGCGTCGTCGGCGAGACGCGCGTCCTGCCCGACACGCTCGACAACAGCTATCGAGACCTGAAAAAGCTGTGGCAGCAGTTATTTAATCAACCAGAAACGAGGTAGGTTTATGGCAGCAAACGGTAAAAGCAGCCGCGACCCGGTTATCCTGGGCAGCGCGCGCACGCCTCACGGCAGGTTCCTGGGGGCGCTGGCATCGCTGACCGCCGCGCAGCTAGGCCAGGTGGCGCTGCGCGCGGCGGTGGCGCGCAGCGGCGTGACAGCGGCAGACATTGACGAGACGTTCATCGGCAACGTCGTCAGCGCGGGCGTTGGCCAGGCGCTGCCGCGCCAGATCAGCATCGGCGCCGGCCTGCCGGACACGGTCGGCGGCACGCTGGTCAACAAAGCCTGCGGCAGCAGCCTGAAAGCCGCCATGCTGGTGTCGAGCGCCATCAAAGCAGGGGACGGCGACCTGTTCGTGGCCGGCGGCGCAGAGAGCATGAGCAGCGCGCCGCACCTTAACCGCGCCCTGCGCCAGGGCCACAAATACGGCACGGTCGAGCTGGTGGACGCGCTTCAGAACGACGGCCTGTGGTGCGCGCTGTGCAACTGGAGCATGGGGTCCGCCGCTGAGTTTATCGCCCGGCAGCTTGAAGTCACGCGCGCCGAAATGGACCAGTTCGCCTACGAAAGCCACCTCAAGGCGGCGCAGGCCACCGACGCGGGCCGCTTCGACGCCGAGATCGCCCCGGTGACGGTCAAAGAGCGCAAAGGCGAAACGGTCATCGCCCACGACGAGCCGATCCGCCCGGACACGTCGGTTGAGGCGCTGGCGAAGCTGCGCCCGGCCTTTGAGGACGGCGGCCAGGTGACGGCGGGCAACGCCCCCGGCATGAACGACGGCGCGGCGGCGCTGGTCATCAGCAGCCGCGGCTACGCCGACCAGCACGGCCACCAGCCGGTCGCCCGCATCGCCGGCTACGGCCAGGCCGCCGTCGAACCGGCCTGGCTGTTCTACGCGCCGGTGAAAGCTATCCCGGTCGCGCTGGCGCGCGCGGGCTGGACGATGGCCGACGTAGACCTGTTCGAGATCAATGAGGCGTTCGCCGCCCAGGTGCTGGCGGACGTGCGCGGCCTGGCGCGCGACGGCTACGAGCTGCCGCGCGAAAAACTCAACGTCAACGGCGGCGCAATCGCCCTGGGCCACCCGATCGGGGCCAGCGGCGCGCGCGTCCTCGTCACGCTGCTGCACGCGCTGCGCCAGCGCGGCCTCCGGCGCGGCCTGGCGGCGCTGTGCCTGGGCGGTTCAGAGGCCGTCGCGCTGGCGATCGAGCTGGAAGACTAAGCGGCCGCGCGATACCACCCGCGCGCCGTTCAATCGCCGACGGTGCGCGCCTCATCTGTCAGCAGTTGGCGCGCGCCTTCGATATAGCTCAGCGACTGGTGGCGGAAGTACGTGTTGTACAGCTCGGCGTAGTGGCCGCCCTGCGCCATCAGCGCGTCGTGGTCGCCGGATTCGATAATGCGCCCGTCGCGCAGCACAATGATGCGGTCGGCGCTGCGCACCGTGCTGAGGCGGTGTGCGATCAGGATCGAGCTGGAGCGCGCCAGAATCAGGTCAAGCGCTTCCTGTATCTGCGTCTCCGTGAAGGGGTCAATGCTGGCCGTCGCCTCATCGAGGATGAAAATGGCCGGCTTTTGCAGCAGCACGCGCAGCAGGCTGACAAGCTGGCGCTGGCCCATGCTGAGGCGCGCGCCGCGCTCACCGACATCGCTGTGCAGGCCATCAGGCAGCGTTTCCAGCCACTCGCCGCCGCCGATGCTGTAGGCGATTTCCTCAACCTCCGCGTCGCTGGCGGTGGGGCGGCTGTAGCGAATGTTGTCCATAATCGTGCCCCGAAACAGGAACGGGGCCTGCGGCACGATCCCCAGGTGGCTGCGGTACGCCTGCAGGTCGAAGGCGCGGATATCGCGCCCGTCAACGCAGATCGTGCCGTGCTGGAACTCGTAAAAGCGCGTGATCAGCCGGGCGATAGTGCTCTTGCCCGCGCCAGTGTGCCCGACGAACGCCACGCTTTCGCCCGGTTTGATCTCCAGGTCGAAGTTGTCCAGTATCGGCTCGCCGGGCCGGTATTCAAACGTCACCTTGTCAAAGACGATGTGCCCGGCCAGGTTGTCGGCGGGCAGGTTATCGTGCTGTTTGATGGTGTTCTCGGCGTCAATCAGGGCGAACACGCGCTCAGTCGCGCTCAGCCCCTGCTGGAACTGGCTCCAGAACGACGCCAGGTTGATGAACGGGAACCAGAACCGGTCAATGCCCTGGATGAACAGAAACCACACGCCGACCGTCACCGTGCCCGCCACCGCCAGGGCCGCCCCGGCGTACACCACGATCGCGATCGCGATGCCCGACAGCAGGTTCAGCACCGGAAAGATCAGGGCCAGCACCGTGCCGCGCCGCATGTTAATGCGGTACGACTGGTTGTTCACCGCCAGGAACTCGTCGTAGATCATCGCCTCGCGGCGAAAGTTCTTAGCGACCATAATGCCGCTGACAGTTTCCTGGATGGTATCGTTGACGACCGCCATCGCCCGCGCGCCCTGGCGCGTGACGACGCGCGCCAGCCGGCGGAACCCCAGCGCCGCCGCGATCACCATCGGCGTCGTGGCGATGAGAATCGCAGTCAGCGTCACCGACTGGTTGAGCATCACCAGCAGCAGGATGCCGACCTGGACGATCTGGCTGATCACGTCGCTGAGAATCAGCACCACGTCGCCGAATTCCTGCGTGTCGCCGGTGATGCGGCTGACGATCTTGCCCGACTTGTTCTCATCATAAAACGCCAGGTCGCGCGCTACGGCGGCGGCGAAAGCGTCCTTGCGCATCTGCGCCACCACGCCGCCGATAGCCTGGCTGGTCAGCAGGCGGCGCACCCAGTTGAGCGCGAACCCCGTCACCGCGGCGATCAGCAGCGCAGCGATCAGCAGCTCCAGCGTGTAGTTGGGGTTGTTTTGTCCGAGCGCCGTCACGCCCGCCGCGATCAGCACCGGCCGCAGCGCCGCGATCAGCGACAGCACCAGCACCGAGAACACCACCAGCGCCACTTTACGCCGGTAGCGGCCCAGGTAGCTGCCGATGCGCCGGAACAGATACTTGTCCGTGTACTGCCGGTCGTACTTGTCGCCCTCCAGACCGCGCATAATCGGGGCCATCAGCGCTGCCCTCCTTCATTGGTTTCAACGGTAGGCTGCGACGCGCGCTGCGGCGCCGCCTCGTAGCGGGCAAAGATGCGGCGGTACACCTCAGACGTTTTCAGCAGCTCCTCATGCGTGCCCTGAGCCGCTACCCGGCCCTGCTTCAACACGACAATGTGGTCCGCCCAGCGAATCTGCGACAGCCGGTGCGTGATTAAAATCGTCGTGCGCCCGCGCGCCGCCGCCCAGATCGCCCGCTGAATCAGGTCCTCGGTGGCGCTGTCAATGGCGCTGGTGCTGTCGTCCAAAATCAGAATCGGCGGGTCGGTTTCGAACGCGCGCGCGATGGCGATGCGCTGGCGCTGGCCGCCGCTGAGCGTCGCGCCGCGCTGGCCCACGATCGTGTCGTAGCCCTGCGGAAACGTCATGATGAAGTCGTGCGCCTGCGCCTGACGCGCCGCCGCCTCCACCTGTTCCTGCGGCGCGTCGGGCACGCCAAAGCGGATGTTCTCAGTGATGCTGCGGCTGAACAGGAAAATATCCTGCTCAATCACGCTGATCTGCGAGCGCAGCGCCGCCAGCGCCCAATCGCGCACATCCACATCGTCAATCAGCACGCGGCCAGCGCTGACATCGTAGGTGCGGTTGATGAGTTTGGTAACGGTCGTCTTGCCTGACCCCGTCTGCCCGACGATGGCGACGGTCCGGCCCGGCTCAACTGTAAACGATATGTCGTGCAGCACCAGCTTGTCTGGCGCGTAGCCAAAGCTCACGTGGTCAAACGTGATTTTACCCTTCACCGGCGCGCTGAAACCGTGTTCGTTCTGGCTCAGGTCCGTCTCGGCGGTGATCACGCTGAGGATGCGCGCGGCGCTGGCGTAGCCCAGGGCGATGCGCGGCAGCGAGAACAGGGACGAGAACACCGGGAAATCGAACAGATACAGCAGCGTGACGAACGAGACGATCTGGCCGGTGTTGATCTGGCTCTGCGAAGCGAGATAAATCGCGTGGGCGAAGCCCCCGGCCACCGCCAGCGGGAACAGCAGGTTGGAAATATAGCGGGCCTCCACCGTGCCCTGCTGCACATAGCGCCGCAGCACCTCGTCCGCCAGCGCGTTAAAGTGGCCGATCTCGGCGTCTTCCTGCGCCGCCCCTTTGACCACCTGCAGCCCCTCCAGCGACTCCGCCAGACGCGCGTTCATGCGGCCAAAGCTGGCGCGCACTTCCTCTGCGATCGGGTGCAACCGGCGCACAAACCGGAACATAACGATCGTGTGAATAATGAAGAACACCAGCGGAACCAGCACCAGGTCCGGGTAAATCAGCGGCGCGCCTATCACCGGCATAATCAGAAACATGGTGGAGCCAACCATCAGGTTGACGCCAGGGTTCATCATCAGGTTCATCTCGCGCACGTCGTTGGTTACGCGCGCCATGATTTCGCCCACCGGCTGGCTGTCGTGATACGACATGCTCTTGCCCAACAGGCTGCCGTACAGCTCGTCGCGCACATCGCGCTCGATACGCTGGCCATACAGCTCAGCGGCGTAGTTGCGCATCAACTGGAGCACAGCGCGCACGGCCTGCGAGATCACAATACCCAGCGCCATCAGCCCAACGCGGGCCAGGTCCTGGTTTTCAATGACGGCGTTAAACGCCTCGCCAGTGTAATAAGGGACAACCGCCGCCAGCGCGGCGTTGCTGAACGCGCCAATCAACAGCGCGATAATGACCAGCGGGTGGCGCACAATATGCGAAAGGATAAAGCGCAGCGGGCTGGCGTGGCTGGTTCCATACGACTTACGCGCGACAAATTCTGCGGCCATAAGCACCCATTCCTGCATAAACTGTAAACGTGGTGGTGTATGGTCTTTATGATAAACCAGACGTTAAGCCCAAATAAAGCCAATTTCAGCCGCGCCGGGCGTCACTGCGCCACAGGCAGCGCGACAGTTATCGTCACCGGCAGCACGCCGATATACCCCTCGCGCGTGTCGCCGCCGCTGGCGGGCAGGTTGGCGACCGCGCCCGCCGCGTCCAGGCTGTAGACCACCACCCACATCTGATACGCGCCCGGCGCGAGATCAGCGGGCAGGCGCAGCGCGCGGTTGTCGCGCACCGGCACGCCTGGCCGCCAGGCGCTGGTGGGCGCAAAGCCCGCCCCCGGCTCAGAGTCCATGCCCTGCTGCGCTTCCCAGCCGGTGGCGTCGCGCAGAAACCACGCCACCGTGTAATCCTGCGCGGCCGCTTCCTCAGTCTGCCAGTACAGGCTGACCGGCAGCGCCGCCCCTGGCGCGTAGACCGCCCCGCCCGGCAGATCAAACCCGACGAGGCGCAGCGCGCCGCCGAAGCGCACGTCAGCCAGGTGCTCTGGCCCGCGAAAGGCGAACGGGTCCGGCGCGCGGACGACACTGTAGGCGATCAGACGCGCGTCAGGGGCGGTTTCCTGCTCTGCCAGCGGGAAATAATGCGCCGCCATAAAGCGCTCGACCGGGCGCACCGCCCAGGGCAGGAACGGGCCGCTGCTGGCCACCAGCCACAGGTAATCGCGCGTTTCAGCCAGGGCGTAAATCAGCGGGCCGGTGTTCTGCTCCACCAGAAAATCCGGGTTATCAGAGGTCACAACCGGCGGCTGTTCCGGGCTGGGCTGCTCGCCCGGCTGATAGGGCAGCGTCACCAGGCGCGGCGCGGCAAAGCGCGCGTAGTTGAGCATGAACGGCATATACTCCGGGTCGCTCAGCAGCGCCACCGCATCCGGCGCGGCGGCGGCTTCCTCCAGCAGCGGCAGCAGCGCGTGCAGCGGCGCGCAGTCGCCCTGATACAGCGGGTCAACGTAGATGGCGCGCAGGCCGCCCCAGGCCGCCAGCGCAAACAGCAGCGGCAGCGCCGCCGCCAGCGGCCAGCGCTGGCGCCGCGGCCGCAGCAGCGCCGCCAGCGCGCCCGCGCTCACAACCGCCAGCGCGCCAAAAGCAGCCGCCCAGCCCGGCGCACCCGTCCGCAGCCAGGCGAAATCGAAAGGCGCGCGCGCCCACAGCGTCGGGATCAGCACCCAGCGCAGATAGCGCAGCGTGTTCAGGCCGCCGCCCCACTCGATCAGGCTGTTGGCCGCCGGCGGCAGCGCGGCGGGGTACTCGCCCCACCACAGCGACACGCCTGTCACCTGCACCCACAGGCTGTAAACGGCCAGCAGCAGCGCCCCGGCGCGCGCCCACAGCGGAACCGGCCCGCTGGCCAGGCGCTCGATCGCGGGCAGGGCGCACAGCAGCGCGAACGGGATAACCGGGATCATGAAGCGCGGCGGCCACGACAGCCCGCCGAACCAGTCCGGCCCCTGGCGCAGCGCATACACCAGGGCGAAACCGCCCAGCGCCAGCGCCAGCGCCAGCGGATAGCGCCAGCGGCCCCGCCGGGCCAGCAGCCACGTCCCCGGCACAGCCAGCAGCAGCACCGGCGATGTGCCCCACACGCTGCCGCCAGGGCTGAGCAGATAGCTGTGCAGCGCCGTGACGGTGTACGGCTGCGGCCCGGCCAGCGCCGCCAGCAGCCGTTCCAGGCGCACGAAAATGCCAAAAACATAGCCCGTCGCCAGCAGCGCCGCCGCCACCGCCAGCACAAAAACGCTGTACCGCGCCAGGCGCGTCCGGTCAGCCTTCCCCGCCGCCGGCAGCGCGATCACCAGCAGCGCCGGCAGCGCCAGCAGCGCCGCGTTCTTGCTCAGCACCGCCCCGACGATCGCCAGCGCCGCCGCCAGCAGCAGCGTCCGCCGGCCCGCCGCGTGCCACCGTTCCAGCAGCAGCGCCGCCAGCAGCAGCAGCAGCAGCGTCAGCGGTTCCTGAAAAAAGCTCTTGCTGTACGGCCAGACCGCCGTCAGCAGCCCCAGCGCCAGCCCGGCCAGCAGCGCCGCGCGCTCGCTGTAGCCCAACGCCCGCCCGTAGAGGAACATCACGCCGCCGGCCAGCGCGCACACCAGCACGTTAAACAGGTACACAGCGTGCACCAGCCCCACGCCCGGCAGCCGCTGCGCGGCCCAGTACAGCGGGGCCGCCAGCGCCAGTTGCAGCGCCTCGGCGTTCACGTCAGGCAGCGGGTAGCGCGCGCCCGGCGTGATAAGCTGCGGCAGCGGCGGCCGCTGGGCCACGCTCAGGTCAAGCAGCGTGTCGCCCTGGTTGACAACGCTGCCGACCGCGTCCACCAGCATCAGCGTGTCGCCGCTTTCGATGCGCCCGCTGTAGGTAAGCATGTAGACGCACGCCAGCAGAACAGCGAGCGCGCTGAACAAACGCGCCTGCCGGCGCGCCTCAGAATTCAGGTTACGGGTCACTGAGCTGAGCAAAGGGGAAATGGGCGCGCCGGGGTCAGTCGCTTTTGCCGCCGCCCATCAGCCGGTTACGGATGCCCAGCAGCCCCTTAATCACCTTCTGGCTGGCGGAGAGGTCCTCAAGCTGTTCCAGGCCAACCTCATAGGTGGCGGCCCCCGCCATCACCTTGCCATCACGAAACTGCAAGTCGCCCATCGCCACCAGCGTCTCGCCGTACAGCTTCTTCTCGCCCAGGTCCTCAAAGATATCAGCGGCCTGCCGGTAGCACTGGTAAGCCTGCTCTTTGTCGCTCAGCGCGGCGTACACCCCGCCCATATTGCCCAGAACCATCGCGGCGCGACGGACGTCGCCGCTTTCCTGGAAGGCGCGCAGCGCCGTCTGCATCAGCTCCAGCGCCTGCTGATTTTCGCCCAGGGCGCGGTGCACCAGCCCGATATTGGTCCGCATCTCAGCCGCCATGCCAGCGCTGCCCTCCACCTCATAGGCTTCCAGCGCCTGCTGAAACACGCGAGCCGCGGCTTCGTAATCCTTCTGCTGAAAGAGTTTAACGCCCTGATCCTGTAGTTCCTGTGCCTGGCTCACGGTCACTTACCCCCTCACATGGTGATATTCAGCACGCTCTCGCCCACGCGGCGCAGGCGGTCAGCCGGCATCTGGCTGAGCATAATGGCGATCTCGATAAAGCCCAGGTTAAGCGGGTTGGCGGCGAACTGGCGCACGTCGTCGGGCAGGCCGCAGAAGTGCTGCCATTCCTCTTTGATCGCCAGCCACTGGCCGATATGGCTGCTGCTCTCCAGAAAATAGCTGATGTTCTTCCGCACGCCGCCGGCCAGCACGCCCAGGTGGTGCATCGGCAGCGGGTCCTCGCCCAGCTCGTAGCGCGTGATCTGCGCCGCCGCGACGCCGCTGGCCTGGCTCAACTGCTCCAGGCTCAGGCCCGCGTCCTCGCGCGCCTGGCGCAGCAGCGCGCCGATCATCCGGTCGCGCAGCGCCATGTACTCGGTTTGTGCGTCGGCGCTGGTCTGGTCCGCGTCCAGCGTGCTGACGCCCCAGAAATGGCTCACGGGGACGCCCAGATAATAGGCCAGGATTTCAAGCTGCGGCAGGCTGGGCACGCTGTCGCCATATTCCCAGCTCTCAACCGTCTCCGGCGCGATGCGCAGCAAAGCGGCGCAGTCTGCGGCGCTGCGGTCAGCGTTCAGGCGGGCATCGCGCAGCAGCACGCCGACCATCCGGCCCCGGATGCGGTACGACTCGTCAATATCCGGCGGCTGTGACGGCTGCTGTGCAGCGCCCGGCCCCTGGCTGGCGCCCTTAAAACGGGCAGAGAGGTCTTTGAAATCCATGCGCGCCTCCGGTACGTGTGCAGCCTGCGCTTAAGCGCATTATAGAGTATGGGCTGGCTTAAGGGCAACCAGCCTGTCTTAACGAACGGAAAACCCGCACACGCTGGTTTATTTATTATGTTACCGCGATTATAATACAAGCTAACGCGGATGGCATCCGCTGTAGCAGGGGGTTAGACCGGATGAGCCAGCGATGACAGCGGCCAGACAAGGCACGCCAAAACCACAGGACTGCGCGCATCAGCCCACAGTAGAAAGCCTCAGCGCCTTCTGCGCCATTACACGACATGCCGGCACGCTGCTTGACCTCGACCCGCTGGCGCGCGCCCTGGTAACAAAAACCGTTGAGCTGGGCCTGGGCCAGCGCGCACTGCTGCTGGTGGCCGCTGACGACGAGCCGGCGCTGAAGTTCGGCGCTGCTGCGGGCGCTGCCGCGCTGCTGGCCGCGCCGGAGACGCTCACCATTCACACCTATGCGCCGGAGAACAGCGCGCTCATCAGCGCCTGGCAGGCGGGCGCTGTGGTGCAGTACCCCGCTGACGACAGCGCGCTGAACGCCGCCGCCGCGCCGCTGGCCGCCGCGTTAGACGCCGCCGCCCTGCTGGCAGCGCCGCTGCTGCTCGCGGACCGCCTGCTGGGCGTGCTGATAGTGGCCGTCACGCCGGCCGCCGTCACCCCGGAGGCGCACCGCCGCCTGGAAGGCGCGGCGGCGGCGGCGGCGGTCGCGCTGGAAAATGCGCGCGCCTACAGCAAGACGATGCAGCAGTCCACCGCCAGCATGCATGAGCTGTTCATCCTGCGGCAGATCGACCGCGAGCTGAACGACACGATCAAGCCGGAGCACGTGTTTAACATGACGCTCGACTGGGCGCTGCGCTTCACTAACGCCAGCGCCGCCGCCGTCGCGCTTTACGACCAGGACAGCGACACGCTGCACGAAATGCTTCAGTACGGCTACGATATGCAGGCCGCCGCGCTGGAAGACGCCCGCGCCGCGTATGGCGATATCCCCTACCGGGTGGCCCGCGCGGGCCGCGCGGAAATCATCCCCGATGTCGCGCTGGACAAGGACTTCATCCGCCGCGCCAGCAGCACTCAGTCGCAGATGTGCGTGCCCGTGCTGCGCGAAGACCGCGTTATCGCCGTGATTACGGTCGAAAGCAAGCGCCTGAACGGCTTTACCGACGAACACCTGGACTTTGTCGAAAAGCTGGCCGCCCGCGCCGGCGTCGCGATAGACAACGCGCGCCTGTTTTCTGAAACCAACCGCGAGCGCGAAAAACTGTCCAACGTGATTAACACAACCGCTGACGTGGTGATCGTCTGCGGGACCGACGACCGGATTATCCTCATTAACCCGGCGGCGTTCACGGCCCTGAAGCTGAACAGCGCCGAAGATTATATCGGCAGGCCGTTCGAGGCTGTGTTCACGGATACGCCGCTGCTGGACGCCTACCGGCGCGGGCGCGCCGCTGGCGGCCCAGTCAGCGAAGAAGTGCCGCTGCCAGACGCGCGCACCTTCGAGTTCAACATGACGCCGCAGGCTAAAGTGGGCCAGATTATCGTGATGCACGACATCACGCCGTTCAAAGAGATGGACCGTCTCAAAAGCGAGCTGATCGCCATTGTATCGCACGACCTCAAGCAGCCGCTGAGCGTGATGAATGGCTACACCGAGCTGCTGCTGATGCACCGGCAGCTCGACGACACCGGCATCGGCTTTATCGACATGGTGCGCAAGTCCATCGTGAACATGCGCCAGTTGATCGACGACCTGCTCGACCTGGCGAAAATCGAATCGGGCGTCCGGCTTGAGCTGGAGCCGGTCGCCGTGCAGGGCCTCATTCACGAGTGCCTGGAAGCGCTGCGCCCAACGATCGACAGCAAAAACATGACGGCCACCGCCGACGCGCCCGCCGACCTGCCGCCGGTCGCCGCCGACCGCGAACGCCTGAAGCAGATACTGCAAAACCTCATCGGCAACGCCGTGAAGTACACCCCCCCTGAAGGCCAGGTGCGCGTTACGGCGGCGCGCGCGGGCGACAGCGTGCGCATCGTGATTCAGGACAACGGGCTGGGCATCAGCGCCGAAGACCAGGCGCACATCTTTGAGCGCTTCTACCGTGTGCGCCGGCCCGAAACTGACAGCATCGAGGGGACCGGGCTGGGGCTGGCGATTGTGAAAAGCCTGGTAAAGGCCCACAACGGCCAGATCACGCTGGAGAGCAAGCTCGGCCAGGGCAGCAGCTTCACGCTCAGCCTGCCCGCCCAGCAAACAGAGCCGCATCCGGCCGTGACCTGACAGCCGCCTCACAGCAAAAGCTGGCGCGCCGCCGCCGCCAAGAGTATAGTGAGAGTGGGCAGTCCAACTGGCGTTCAATAAATCATTCGACAAACTTTATGGCCGTTATTGAGTCACACATTAACACCGACAGCGACGATTACCGGCAGAACTGGGCGCACAACCGCCGGCTGGTTGATGAGCTGGCCGCGCGTCAGGCGCGGGTGCGCCAGGGCGGCAGCGCGCGCGCCGTTCAGCGCCACCAGGAACGCGGCAAGCTGCTCCCGCGCGAGCGCGTTGAGCTGCTGCTGGACCCTGACACGCCCTTCCTTGAGCTGAGTTCGCTGGCCGCCTGGGGCATGTACAACGATGAAAGCCCCGGCGCGGGCAGCGTCAACGGCGTTGGCGTCGTCAGCGGCGTTGAGTGCGTCATCAACGCCAACGAAGCCACCGTCAAGGGCGGGACGAGCTACCCGATCACGGTGCAGAAGGCGCTGCGGGCGCAGGAGATCGCCCGCGAGAACGGCCTGCCCTCCATCTACCTGGTTGAATCCGGCGGCGCGAACCTGCCATTCCAGGCGGACCTGTTCGTGCAGGGCGGGCGCGGCTTCGCCAACCAGGCGCGCATGAGCGCCCTGGGCCTGCCGCAGATCGCGCTGGTGTTCGGCAGCAGCACCGCCGGCGGCGCCTACGTGCCCGGCCTCAGCGACTACACGGTTATGGTGCGCGAACAGGCGCTGGCCTTCCTGGGCGGCCCGCCGCTGGTGAAGATGGCAACCGGCGAGGAAGTGGACGAGCAGGCGCTGGGCGGCGCCGAAATGCACGCCCGGCTCTCCGGCCTGGCTGACTACCTGGCGCTGAACGACGCCGACGCCATCCGCATCGGGCGCGACATCGTGGCCCGTCTCAACTGGCGCAAAGCGGCCCCCGCCGTCACCCGCCCGCCAGAGCCGCCGCGCTACGACCCCGACGAGCTGCTGGGCATCGTCCCGGTGGACACCATCCGCAAACCGCTGGACATGCGCGAGGTGCTGGCGCGCATCGTGGACGGCTCGCGCCTGGACGAGTTCAAGCCCGATTACGGCGCGACGCTGGTGTGCGGCCACGCGCACATCAACGGGTTCCTGGTGGGCATCCTGGCCAACAACGGCGTGCTGTTCAGCGACAGCGCCAACAAGGCCGCCCAGTTTATCCAACTGTGCAACCACAGCCGCACGCCGCTGGTCTACTTCCAGAACATCACCGGCTTCATGGTGGGGGAAAAAGCCGAAACGGGCGGCATCATCAAGGACGGCGCGAAGATGATCAACGCCGTCGCCAACAGCAGCGTGCCGCAGTTCACGATTCTGGTTGGCGGGGCCTACGGCGCGGGCTACTACGCGATGTGCGGACGCCCCTACGACCCGCGCCTGATCCTCGCCTGGCCCACCAGCCGCACCGCCGTCATGGGCGGCGAACAGGCCGCCGGGGTGCTGAGCATTGTTCAGGAGGAGGCAGCGCGGCGGCGCGGCCAGGAGCCGGACCAGGACCAGATCGCGCTGCTGAAGCTGATGACCAAACAGAAATTCGACGAGGAAAGCGATCCATATTACGCCACCGCGCGGCTGTGGGACGACGGCCTGATCGACCCCCGCGACACGCGCATGGCGCTGACGGTCGGCCTTTCGATCAGCTACAACCGCGACTGGGTGAGCGCCGGCGCGCCGCGCTACGGCGTGTTCAGAATGTGAGAGCCATGCTGCTTATGGTCGAGCAGCCCGGCCGGCGCATGGCGCTGCCCGACGGCCTGCCGCTGCTGCCGCTGATGTACAGGCTAACAGCGCAGCGGCCTGTATAAGCTCTGTTGTTATGAGGAGAGAACAGCTTTATGGTTACGACAGCGGCCCCCACACAGCGGCATTACAGCCCCTTTACCGAAGAACACCTTATGTTCCGCAAGGCGGTGCGCGCCTTCGTTGAAAACGAAATCAACCCGCACGTTGACGAGTGGGAAGCGGCGGGCGCGTGGCCGGCGCACGCCGTGCTGAAAAAGATGGGCGACCTGGGCTTTCTGGGCCTTAATTACCCGGAGGACGTCGGCGGGCAGGCCGCCGATATCTGGTTCACGGTGGTGCTGGCGGAGGAGCTGGGCCGCGCTGACTGCGCCGGCGTGCCGATGGGCATCACCGTCCACAGCGATATGTGCACGCCCGCGCTGGCTAAGTACGGCTCCGCCGAGCTGAAGCAGCAGTACCTGGTCCCGGCGCTTAAGGGCGAGATGGTGGGCGCGATCGCCGTCACCGAGCCAGACGCCGGCTCCGACGTGGCCGCTATCACCACACGCGCCGAGCCGGACGGCAGCGATTACGTCATCAACGGCAGCAAGATGTACATCACCAACGGCACGCAGGCCGACTGGGTGTGCCTGCTGGCGCGCACCACGCCAGGGGCGGGCTATAAGGGCATGTCGCTCATCATCGTGCCAACCGACACGCCCGGCTTCGTCGTCAGCAAAAAGCTGGAGAAACTCGGCAACCTGTCCAGCGACACCGCCGTGCTCACGTTCGAAAACCTGCGCGTGCCACAGGCCAACCGCATCGGCGTCGAAGGCATGGGCTTCTACATGCAGATGGAGCAGTTCCAGCGCGAACGGCTGGTCGGCGCGCTGAGCGCGACCGCCGGCATGGAAAAAGCCGTCCGCGAAACAATCCAGTACTGCCGCGAGCGCGCGACGTTTGGCCAGCCCCTCATCCACAATCAATGGGTGCATTTCAAGCTGTGCGAGCTGCTCACTGAGATCGAAGCGCTGCGGCAGTTGAACTACTACTGCGCCAGTCTGATGGAGGTGGACGAAAGCTCCGCCGAAGTGACGCGCATCGCCAGCATGTGCAAGCTCAAAGCCGGGCGGCTGGCGCGCGAAGTGGGCGATATCTGCCTTCAGTTTCACGGCGGCATGGGCTACATGCAGGAAGCGAAAATCTCGCGCTATTACCGCGACGCGCGCCTGCTCAGCATCGGCGGCGGCGCGGACGAGGTGATGCTCGGCATCATCGCCAAGCTCGAAGACATGCTGCCGGCCCGTCAGAAAGGCTGACCATGACCTATCGCATTGGCTCCGGGCAGGGTTTCTACGGCGACGACGTGACCCGCGCCCTGCCGATGATCACCGGCGGGCATGTGGACGCGGTGTGCTTCGAGGCGCTGTCGGAACTCACGCTGGCGATTCTCCAGAAGGACAAGCTGGCGGACCCGGCGCGCGGCTACACCTTTGACCTCCGCGTTATCGCCCAGCACATCCTGCCGGAAGCGTTCCGCCGCCGGGTCCCGCTTATCACCAACGGCGGCGGGCTGAACCCGCAGGCCGCCGCCGCGCTGGTGCGCGACACAGCATCCAGGCAGGGCCTGGCCGGGCTGAAGATCGCGGCGGTGACCGGCGACGATCTGCTGCCGCGCCTGCCGGAGCTGCTGGCGGCGGGCGAGCCGCTGGCCCACCTCGAAACCGGCGAGCCGCTGGCCGCCGCCGCTAACCAGAACTTCGTCACGGCCAACGTCTATCTGGGGGCCGCGCCCATCGTCGAGGCGCTGCGCGCCGGCGCTGATATTGTCATCACCGGTCGCGTGGCCGACCCGGCGCTGTACCTCGCGCCGCTGATCGCCCATTACGGCTGGGCCTGGGATGACTGGGACCGGCTGGCGGCGGGCATCGTCGCCGGGCATCTGCTCGAATGCACCGGCCAGGTGGTTGGCGGCAACAGCCTGGCGCTGATCAGCCAGACCGATCCGCGCGACCTGCCGCATCTGGGCTACCCGATCGCCCAGGTCGCGGCGGACGGCAGCTTCGTCCTCACCAAAACGCCCGGCACGCCCGGCTGCGTCAGCCTGGAAACAGTCAAGGAACAACTGCTCTATGAGGTACACGACCCGGCGCGCTACCTCACGCCAGACGTAACGGCCGACTTCACCACGCTGCGCCTCGCCGCTGACGGGCCTGACCGCGTGCGCGTCACCGGCGTCAGCGGCAGGCCGCGTCCGGAGGCGCTCAAGGTGAGCATGGGGCGGCTGGAAGGTTTCATGCGCGAGCTGATCTTCACCATCGGCTGGCCGCAGGCGTGGCGCAAAGTCGAGCAGTTGCAGGGCATGCTGGCCGAAACCTGGGCCGGCCTGCCCCTCACCCGCGTGGCGTACAGCTACCTGGGGATGAACAGCCTGTACGGGCCGCTCGCGCCCCTGCCCGCCGACCCACTGGAGGTTATCGTCCGCGTGCTGTTCACCGCCGCCGACCAGGACACGCTTAAGACCGCCGTGCGCCGCGTGATGGCGAACGGCCTCAGCGGGCCGGCGGGGATGAGCGTCAGCGGCACAACCGTCGGCGCTGAGCCGCGCCACGTCGTCGGGCTGTGGCCGGCGCTGGTCAGCCGCAGCCGCGTGACGCCGGAGACCGCATACCTGGAGGTGACAGCATGACGCGGCGGCTCTATGACCTGGCCTACGGGCGCGCCGGCGACAAAGGCGACATCGCCAACATTAGCGTGATCGCCCGCACGCCCGCCGCCTACGCCGAAATCAAAGCGAAGCTGACCGCGGAGCGCGTTAAGGCGCACCTGGGCGGCCTGGTCAGCGGCGACATCGTGCGCTACGACCTGGACAACATCGAGGCGCTGAACTTCGTCTGTCACCGCGCGCTCGACGGCGGCGCGACGCGCTCACTGCGGATAGACGGCCTGGGCAAGTCGCTGGCCGGCGCGCTGCTGTATATGGAGTGGGACGAATGACCGGTTACGAGACAATCACGCTGACGTTCGATGGCCCGTTCGCGCATCTGACGCTCAACCGCCCGCGCGTGAAAAACGCCATGAACGCGCAAATGATACGCGAGCTGACCGCCGCGTTTGAGGCGCTGGCCAGCCGCAGCGACGCGCGCGCCGTCGTCCTGGCGGGCGCGGACGGCACGTTCTGCGCCGGCGGC
The DNA here is from genome assembly GCA_048499435.1 of Anaerolineae bacterium. Taxonomy (GTDB): domain Bacteria; phylum Chloroflexota; class Anaerolineae; order Aggregatilineales; family Phototrophicaceae; genus DAOTWC01. The sequence continues at coordinate 75,970 of JASNZW010000001.1, read as the reverse complement.
GACCTGCAGGAACTGGCCGCCGCCGCCCAGGACCCGGCGCACGACCCGCTGCACGACGCCCAGCAGTTCGACGCGCTGCTGCAGGCGGTGCAGCGCGCGCCGCAGGTGGTCGTGGCGCGTGTTGAAGGGGCAGCGCTGGGCGGCGGCTTCGGCCTGGTGTGCGTCTCAGATATCGCGGTGGCGGCGGCAACGGCGAAAATGGGCCTGCCAGAGGTGCGCCTGGGCCTGGTCCCGGCGCTGATCGCGCCTTATGTCGTCGCCCGCACCGGGCCAACGCGCGCGCGCGAACTCATGCTCAGCGGGCGGCGCTTCGACGGCGTGAGCGCGCACGAATACGGCATCGTCCACGACGTCTGCCCGCCCGAAGTGCTGGACGTGGCCCTTAAGCGCGTGCTTGACGATCTGCGCCAGTGCGCGCCGGTCGCGCTGGCCGCCTGCAAGCGCCTGCTGCTCGAAGTGACGAACAAGCCGCCAGCGGACACGCTGACATACCGCGCCGACCTGCTGCGCGCGCTGCGGCGCAGCGCGGAAGGCCAGGAAGGGATGCTGGCGTTCGCCTCCAGGCGCCCGCCAGGGTGGGCGCAATGACCATCATCATCCGCAAAATCCTGATCGCCAACCGGGGCGAGATCGCCTGCCGCATCATTCGCACCTGCCGCGAGATGGGCATCGCCACCGCCGCCGTCTACGCCGACGCCGACGCGCGTGCCCTGCACGTCGAGCAGGCCGACGAGGCCGTCCACATCGGCCCCAGCCAACCGGCGCAAAGCTATCTGGACGCCGCCCGGCTGGTTGAAGCGGCGCGCCAGGCGGGCGCGGACGCCGTTCACCCCGGCTACGGCTTCCTGGCCGAGGACGCCGCCTTTGCCCGCGCCTGCGCCGACGCCGGGCTGGTGTTTATCGGGCCGCCGGCCAGCGCAATCGAGGCGATGGGCAGGAAGCGCGCCGCCAAGCTCATGCTGAAAGACATTCCGGTCGTGCCCGGCTACAGCGGCGCTGACCAGAGCGACGAGGCATTAAGCGCCGCCGCCGATGAAATCGGCTACCCGGTGATGGTCAAGGCGTCCGCTGGCGGCGGGGGCAAGGGCATGCGCCGCGTGGACACGCCCGCCGCCCTGCCCGCCGCGCTGGCCGCCGCGCGGCGCGAGGCGCTCCAGGCCTTCGGCGACAGCACGCTGATTCTGGAGCGCGTGCTGCTTCACGCGCGCCACATCGAGGTGCAGATTTTCGGCGACCAGCACGGCAGCGTTATCGCGCTGGGCGAGCGCGAATGCACGATCCAGCGCCGCTACCAGAAGCTCATCGAGGAAACGCCGTCCACCGCCCTCACGCCGGACCTGCGCGCGCGTATGTGTGCCGCCGCCGTCAGCGTTAGCCGCCAACTGGGTTATTACAGCGCGGGGACGGTCGAGTTTCTGCTGGACGGCGGCGGCAGCTTCTACTTCATGGAGATGAACACCCGCCTCCAGGTCGAACACCCTGTCACCGAGCTGGTCACCGGCCTTGACCTGGTGCGCTGGCAGATTCTGGTGGCGGAGGGCCACCCGCTGCCGCTGCTGGACGTAACCGCGCGCGGCCACGCCATCGAAGCCCGCATCTGCGCTGAGGACCCGGCCAGCGGCTTTCTGCCCGTGACCGGCGCTGTCCTGCGCTGGACTCCCCCGCCCGGCGTGCGCGTTGACGCCGGCGTGCGCGCCGGCGACACTGTTACCATTCACTACGACCCGCTGCTGGCCAAAGTCATCGCCTATGGCGACCACCGCGAGGGCGCGATCCGCCGCCTGGACCGCGCGCTGGCGGAATTACAACTGCTGGGCCTGCGCAGCAACATCAGCTTTCTGCGGCGCGTCCTCAACCACCCCAGCCACATCGCCGGGGATATCAGCACCACTTTCATTGACGACGCCCCGGACCTGCTGGCCGCGGACGCGCCGCCGCCGCCCGCCGCCCTTATTGCGGCGGCGCTGGCCGTGCAAAGCGGCCAGGGACACTGGCGCAATAACCCCAACTGCCCGCTGCGCCAGCAGTTCGCCGCTGACGACACAGAGTACACGGTCCTGCTCACGCCCACCGGCGCCGACACCTATCAGGCGCAGGTCGGCGAGGTGGTCTGCGCAGTCCGCGTGTGGGCGCGCCAGGGCGGCGATATCACGCTGTCGGTCAACAACCACCGCTGCCGCGTCAGCGCCGCCGCTGACGACGGCGGCGTGTGGTGGGTTCACACCGGCGAGGAAACGCACCGCCTGGCCTGGCGCTCGCCGCTGCCCCAGCCGGGCGCGCGGGCGCGCCAGGCGGGTTCGCTGCGCGCGCCCATGCCGGGCCAGGTGGTGGCGGTGCTGGTCGCGCCGGGGCAGGCGGTGAACGCGGGCGACACGCTGCTTATCCTGGAAGCGATGAAGATGGAACACCGGATTCAAGCCCCCCACCCCGGCGTGGTGGCGGCGGTGCATTACCAGCCAGGGCAGACAGTTCAGGGCGACGCGGTGCTGCTCGACCTCAGAACAGAAGCCGCTGTCGAGTAAACCGGCTGTAACGCGGCGCGCAGCCGCCTGAGCAGGCGTCAGTCCGGCGCAGACGTGTAGGCCATGCGCAGCAGCGCGATCTGCTCGGCCACCAGGCCGACAAGGAAGATCACAATGCCGACGGTGATGAACAGCGCCGCCATATTGCTGAACCGCGCCAGAAAGATGAGCAGGTAAGCGCCGTAGCCGATGCCCACTGTCAGGAAGGCCAGGCTCACCGGCACGAAAATCTTCAGCGGCACGAACATCGTCCCCAGCCGCGTGATCGTCAGCAGGAAACGCAGGCCATCGCGCAGCGGGCGCACCTTGCTCACGCCGACGCGCGGCGGCGACACGATCGGCTCGTAGCGCACACGGTAGCCAGAGCGAAACATGCTGATGGTGATGGTCGAAGGATACGAGTAGCCGTTGGGCAGCAGGTAGACAAAGCGCTTGAGGATGGGCGCTTTGACGGCGCGAAAGCCGGACGTGAGATCAGGGATCGCGCGGCCCACGATGTACGAGGCGTAGACGTTGAACACACGGTTAGCCAGGCCGCGCTGAAAGCTGGCCTGCGAGCCGCCCGTGCGCGCCCCTACAACCATGTCATAGTCGCCGATATGCGCCAGCAGGCGGGGGATATCCTGCGGCGGGTGCTGGCCGTCGGCGTCCATCAGCACGATGATGTCGCCAGTGGCGGCGCGGATGCCGCTTTTGACCGCCGCGCCGTTGCCGATGTTGTACGGGTGGCGCACCACGCGCGCGCCGTGCGCCGCCGCGACCTGGCCGGTGCTGTCGCGCGAGCCGTCATCCACTACGATCAGCTCGTAGTAACCGGCGGCGCGCAGCGTGTCCAGCACCTGGCCGATAACCGCCTCTTCGTTGTACGCCGGCATCACAATTGAAACGCGCGGGCCGTGTTCCTGGCCTTCAGCGGCAGGCGCGGCCTGCGCCGCCAGCGTCGAATCCATCATGAAGCCTCCCCGCGCGCCCAGCGCGCGACACGGTCCGCGATAAACGCTGTCACGTCAATCTGCTCAGCCATCATCCGCTGGTGGCGCTGGCGGAAGGTCTGCGCGGCGTCCGCGTCGGCCAGAATAGACTCGGCGCAGGCCAGCGCGTCCGCCTCCAGCGCGCGCGCGCCGTTGAAATTGAACACCATCTGGTAGCGCTGCTCCAGCTCATCGGTGTAGCCCCGGCTGGACGTTGATAGGAAGATGGCCGGCACGCCAAGCTGCGCGCTCTCGCTGGCCATTGTCGCGCTTTCGCCGAACAGCAGACGCGCATAGGCCAGCACGTGGTGCACATCGCTGCGCCGGCCCTGGTACGCGTAAGCTGCCAGGTCTGGCGGCAGCGGCGCTTCAGAGCTGATAAGCACGCGCCCGTACCGTTCCAGGCGGCGCACCACGTTGTAGATATCGCGCACGCCGTAATCGCCCACGTCGTGATGGCTTTGCCACGAGACCAGCCGCACAAACGTAAACGGGTCGCCCGGCGCCAGGCCGTCAGCGGCCAGCTTCGCCGGGTCCGGCGTGAAACGCGCGGGATGCAGATAAGGCAGTTCCTGAAAGCCGGCGTAGCGCTCGTGCTTCGGCCCCAGATCGTCGCGGTATGAGCGCGGCGTGAAGATGCGCGTGGCCAGCGGGTAGGTGATGGCGTTGGAGAGGCGGGCGTGTTCGGTATCGTAAAACACCAGCGCCGGGATGCCGCGCAGCCGCGCCGGGTAAACGATAAACGTGCCGCCAACCGCCGCGACAACCTGTGACCGGTGCTGCCCCAGCGCGCGCCACACCCCGCTGCCGTGCTGCACCAGCTCAACGGCCAGCCCGACCAGGCCGCCGCGCGCCCGGCTGAGACAGCGGTGTGGCAGCCCGGCCTCGGCCAGCAGCGCCAGCGTCAGGTCCTTGTCGCGCGCGAGGATCAGCACGTCATGGCCCGCCGCCTGCCATTCGCCAATCGCATTCCTGAAGAAATGGAAGTGCGCCGGGTGTGTAATGTCCAGCGCGATGCGCAGCCGCTCGCCCAAACCGGGTTACTCCTCGCAAATCAACGGCGCAACACTATAGCACAGCGGCCGCCCGCTTTCTACGTTGGCGGCGCGTTCAGGCGGGCTTCTGCAGAATGCAGTACATGCTGACGGTGAAACAGGGTTCAAGGACAGGGACGCTTCGCAGCGCGGAAAACACTTTCATCGCCGCCGCCGCCAGCGGCGTTTTATCGCGCTGCCGGTTGTACAGCAGCTTCACACAGTCCAGGCCTGATGCAGCGAACGCCCGGCGGTAGTCCGCGGGCGTCATCGCGCTCAGCTCAAGCTCGCGCACATCGCTGATCTGAATCTGCCGTTCGTTTGCCCGGCGAACGAGCGCGTCCTTGCCCAACACGAGATGCCACCAGGGGATCGGGGGCATCTCAAGCGCCAGCACCGGCGCGCCGTGAAACCCGAATGGGCTGTAATACAGGCCGCTAAAGCCGGCATACAGCCGGCCGCCAGGCCGCAGGCGTTTGGCGATGTGCGCAAGCACCGTTTCCACATTGACGATGTGCTCGAATGTGTTCTTCGAGACTACATAATCGAACTGCGCGTCGGGCGGGTAATCCTCTAGGGCTGTGTTCACAAAATCAAGCGTGCCCACCAGCTCAGGGTAGCTGCGGCGCAGGTTCTCGTTAGCGAACGCGATCAGGCGCGCGTTGGTATCCACACCAACGACGCGGGCAGCGCCCGCCTGGGCGATATAGACGCACAGGCTGCCGTGCCCACAGCCTACATCGAGGACCGCCGCCCCGCTGAACGCCGGGCGCTCGCCAAAGCGCTCCCAGAAACGCGGGTTCTCATAATCGCCCCGCTTGAAGTAAGCGATATCCGCTTCCGCCAGGTCCATCTGGCCTCTCCCGCTGTGCTTCGCGCCGCAGATCAGGTATTGTAACGACAGCGCGGCGGCATCACCAGAACTGCCGCACCCAGCGCCGCCTATCCCGACCGGGGCAGACAGCGCAGCAAACGCACCTTGCCAGCGCCAGCGCGCTCTGTTATCGTAATTTACCTGTTCTGATTTGCTAAGGCCCCTGCAATGGCCAATTTATCAGCAGCCGCGGCAGCCGGAAAGCTGACGCGCTGGCTTCAGTCGCGTTTCGGACGTCGGGCAATCGGCACGTTTTATCTGGCGCGGCTGTTCGACAAAACGCTGCCGCCGTTCGCGGGCGAAATTACGCTGGAAAACGGCCTCCGCTTCTATGTGGACACCGCCGCTGGCTTTGTCGAGCACTCGATATTTTACGCTGGCAGCATCCAGCTAGGGTTAGCCTATCAGATTCGACAGCACACACCCGCTGGCGCTTACTGCCTGGATGCAGGCGCTAATATCGGCTTTTTCGCCCTCATGATGGCCCATTGCGCCGGCCCTGAAGGCCGGGTAGCCGCCTTTGAGCCTAACCCTATTACCGTCGAACGCCTGCGCCATAACGTGCGCCTCAACGATTCATTACATATTGACATTGTAACGAAGGCAGTTTCACAGCAAAGCGGCACAACAGAATTCTACCTGGCAAGTGAACCTGAAAAATCAGGTATCTCACCGGTGGTAGACATTACACCGCTGCAAAAGATCGAAGTGGCAACCATATCATTAGACGAGTATGTGGCCGAACAGAAATGGCCGCGCGTGGACATCATAAAAATAGATGTCGAAGGCCATGACTGTCAGGTGCTGCTCGGCGCGAAAGACATTATCGCTCACTTTCACCCAGTCATCACTTTTGAGTTTTCCTATTCAACTGATCCAGCGCTCGCAGCGGCGGCGTTCGAACTGCTGATCAGCAGCGGCTATACGCTACACCGCGTCGTCCACCGGTCAGGCTTCACCCTGGGAAAATTAACCGGCTTTGATTGGCGACAGCAGACAGACGAAGAAGCGCTGATAGATGTGCTGTGCCTGCCTGCCGATCACGGGTTGGCCTAGATGAAATCGGGCAGGTTTGCGGTCCTTTCGGCCACAGTTCCCCCGACACAGAAATCGCACGCGATTCTGCTGGCCAGGGTTTTACAGCTTATCCCGCCAGAACGCTATATTTTAATTTCAAATACCCCGGTTGATGCTGATTCATCGCGGGATGGGCGGCATTTCCACCTTCCAACCGCGCAAACAGCCGCGCGCGAAACAGAAATCACGGCAGCTAACCGGCTGGAAAGTAAGCTAAGCGCCGTGAAAAACCCCATAACGCTGAAGGCGTTGCGCCTGTTGCTGCATATCTACCGCAGGGTAAAAACTTACGCGGGCTGGCTGCGCGCGCACTCGCAGAATCACGATGCGCTTATCGCCGCGCACGCGGCCCAGCTAGAGAATGTCCTGCGCCGCGAACAGGTTAACCTGCTGGTAGCCTGTACCGGCGGAAATGTGCATAATCTGCCCGCCGCGTATCTGGCGGCGCAGCGGCTGGGCATCCCGCTTATCGTCTATATATTTGATTACTACTCGCGCGAGATGTTTGCTGAGCAGTTTGTAGCCCGTAAATGGGAAGAACGCATACTGCGCAGCGCGGCAGCGCTAATTGTAAACAATGAGGGTCAGCGCGACGCTTACAGACAGCTGTACAACCTGGAGAGCGTCGTTGTTTACAACCCCTGTGCCCTCGATTTCCCGCCGGCCAGCCCGGATTCACACTTAGTTAAAGGGGCGTTCAATATCGTTTACACCGGCTCGCTATGGCGCATACACCATGATGCCTTTCACCGGCTGGCGCAGGCGGTGAACGCGCTTGGCGACAAGGTATATCTGCACGTCTTTTCCAGCAACCCCTCGTTCATACTGCGCTCGCAGGGCGTAGACGGGCCGCAGATCATACTGCACGCGCCTTTGCCGCCGGATGAGGTGCGCCAGGTTCAGCGCGAAGCCGATCTGCTGGTGCTGGCGTTCTCATTCGATAAAACCTTTGAGGAAACGTTGTCCACTACGCTGACCACCAAGCTCGGAGAGTACCTTGCCGCTGGACGCGCGATTTTAGTGCACGCGCCGCCAGCCACATTCGTCAACAAATATCTCCGGCAGCGTGACAGCGGCGTGGTGGTTGACCAGCCTGATGTCGCGGCCCTTACTGCGGCGCTGCGAAACCTGGTAAGCGACGACGCGCTGCGCGCCGCGCTTGGGCAGCGCGCGCGAATCTGCGCTGAAGCTGATTTCGACTCGCAGAAAATAAGCGCGCGCTTTGCGCAGGTTATCGAACAGGTTTCAAGCCCGTGATTTCACCCGTATATCAGTAATTCTCTGGCAAACAGAGCAGGCCGTCCGACCGGGTTTCAGGTGTCCGAAATGGCTAACAGATTCGCCGTTGTAGCTTCAGCGCTGCCAATTGTGCCCAGCACCCCAGCGGCCGCCCGATCAGGTTTGGCGCTGGTGCTGGATAAACTGCTGCGCTGCTTTCCGTCGCAGAATTACTGTGTTATTACCACCATGGATGAGCCACCCGACAGCCTTGACGGCTCTTATTACTTTCTAAAATCCCATCACATGCCGCTGTTTTCTCTGGAACAGTCGCTGGCGCGCTCAATCAAAACGCGCCAGGCCAGCGCCTTGCAGCCGCTGTACCGCGGGCTGCGCCGCGTCTACCGGGCTGGCAAGCGGCTGGTCTACGGCACTTTCGCGTCCAACGCGCCGCGCCTGATCGAACGGCGCGCGCAGCAGATCTGCGAAATCGTGCAGCGGGAAAATTGCGCGCTGATCGTCGCGTGCAGCGGCGAGCTGTACGATCTGCCCGCTGGCCACCGCGCCAGCCAGCTCGCCGGCGTGCCCTTTGTGGCCTATATCCTCGACTACTACGGGCGCGGCTGGCCGGGCGCGCAGGGCAAAGTCGCCCGGCAGATGGAACCGCGCATCCTGAAAGACGCCGCCGCCGTCATCGTCACCAACGAGCGCATGGCCGCCATCTACCGGCAGCAGTACGGCCTTGAAGCAGCGGTTATCCGCAACCCATGCGCCCTGCCCGTGCCCCTGCCGCCCGCTGAGCGCGGCACGCTTTTCGCGCCGGGCACGGTCAACATCGCCTACACAGGCGCGATCTACAGCGCGCATTACGACGCCTTCCGCCGGCTGATCGCCGCCATTCGCGCCCTCAACCGCGCCGACGTGAAGCTGCACATCTTCACCAGCAAACCGCAGTCGGTGCTGGCGCTGGAGGGTATCAGCGCGCCCGATGTCACATTTCACGGCTACCTGCCGCCAGAGGAAATCGCGCGCGTACAGCAGCAGGCCGATATCCTGTTCCTGCCGCTCGCATTTCAATCTGACATGCCAGAGCTGATCGCCACGTCCGCGCCGGGCAAGACTGGCGAATACCTGGCCGCCGGGCGCGCGGTGCTGGTCCACGCGCCGCCCGATTCGTTTCTGAGCTGGTACTTCCGTCAGCACAACTGCGGCGCGGTCGTTGACGCGCCGGACGTTGAGCTGCTGGCGCAGACCCTGGCGCGGCTGGCGGCGGACGCCGATTGGCGCGCGCAGCTTGGGCAGGCCGCGCGCGCGCGCGCCGCCGCCGATTTCGATCTGGCAGTCGTCGGGCCGCGCTTCGTGGAAACGCTGGAAGCCGCCGCCGGCGCGCGTTTTCACTGACAGCGAACGGCATCATTCCATGCACATCCTCATCATCCCATCCTGGTACGCCACCGCCCGCAGCCCGATGCGCGGCAGTTTCTTCCGCGACCAGGCGCTGGCGCTGCGCAAGGCCGGCCACCAGGTCGGCCTGCTGATCCCGCCCAGCCGGCTGCGGACGCTCAACGGCCTGCGCGAAACAGCGGCCAACTGGCGGCGCCCGGCGGGCGCGCTCGATTTCGCGGACGACGCCGGGCTGGCCGTCTACCGTCTGCGCTGGTGGGGCTGGTCGGCGGCGCTGCTGCCGGCCCGCCGCGGCCAACTGGCGCTGGCCGCCTTCGACCGCTACTGCCGCGAACAGGGCCAGCCAGACATCATCCACGCGCACAGCATTCTCTATGGCGGATATGTCGCCGCCGCTATCGGACAGGCGCGCGGCGTGCCGGTTGTGCTGACCGAACACGCCTTCGTCTACCTCTCGCCGCGCTGGATCATGCCTGACCAGCGCCCGCGCATCCGGCGCACGCTGGCGCACACCGACGCCGCCTTCGCGGTCAGCGCGGCGCTGGCGCGCGCGCTGGAATCCTGCGCCCCCGGCGCGCGCGTGGGCGTGATCAACAACGTCGTTGACACCGAGCTGTTCCACCCGCCCGCCGCAGAGCCGCCGCAGCCGCCGTTCACCTTCGTGATCGTCGCGCGCCTGCTGCGCAACAAGGGCCACGCCGGGCTGCTGCGCGCCTTCGCCGAGGCGTTCCGCGGCCAGCCCGCGCAGCTGCTGGTCGGCGGCGGCGGGCCGCAGCGCCGCCCGTTAGAGCGCCTGGCGGCGCGGCTGGGCATTGATAGTCAGGTGGAATTCCTGGGCGCGCTCAACCGCGAGCAGGTGCGCGCCGCGCTGTGGCGCAGCCACGCGCTCATCTCCGCCAGCCGTGTCGAGACGTTTGGCCTCACGCTGGCGGAGGCGATGGCCTGCGGCAGGCCGGTGATCGCAACGCGCTCCGGCGGGCCAGAGACGTTCGTAACGCCCGAAACCGGCCTGCTGGTCCCGGTGGATGACCCGGCGGCGCTGGCCGCCGCGCTGCGCCGGCTGGTTGCTGATTACGCAGCCTATGACCGCGCCCACATTCGCGCTTACTGCGCTGACCGCTTCAGCGAAAGCGCCGTCACGCGCCAACTGGAGGCCGTCTACGCCGCGGCCATCGCGCGGCGCAAGGCGTAACATCTGCGCGCGTCAGGCCGTCAGATCGGTTGTATGATGGAAGCGGAACAACGCGCAAGGAGTGTGTGACTATGCCGCTGTATGATTATCAATGTCAGCAGTGCGCGCATTTATTTGAGGCGCGGCACAGCTTCGACGCCCCCACGCCGCCCTGCCCCGCCTGTGGCAGCGCCGAGGTCACGCGCCTGATCCTGACCGCGCCGACAGTCGCGCAGGGCATCAACGCCCACCCCGGCGACGGACGCCGCGCCACCAAAGAACAGCTTCAGGACAAGTGGGCGGAGGAAACGCCCAGGCTGCGCAAAAAGCTGGTGGATAAGCTGGGCGAGGACACCGTGCGCCGGAACGCGCCGTCGCTGGGGACTGGCTCGGAGTGACAGCGGCTCACTGCAACAGCGCCCGCGCCAGCAGCCCCAGCAGGCCAACCGCCGCCAGCGCGCCGCACACGCGCGGGATAAGCGGGGCAAACCGCGCGGGCAGAAAGATGTCGGCGATGAAGTCGTTGCCGGTGGCGTCGCCCAGGCGCCGCGCGACGTTCGTCAAGGGGCAGCGCGCCCCGTTAGCCAGAAAGACGACAGTCTCGCCCACCACCAGCACAGCGGCCACGCCCAGCCACACATCATGCCAGCCTGTCACGGCGCAGTAGAGAATGTAAAGAATGGCGGCGGACTCGACCAGAAACACCAGCGTGTGCAGCAGCTTGACCCCTACCAGCAGACCGGAATTGGCGCGCATAGGCCGCTTTTCTGGCTTGTACAACCACCTGACGAGAGTTGCGAACGCTTACAAACCGTATACGCAAACGCCGCCAGCCGCGTTGCGCGCCCCATATTGACGCCCCGCCGCGAACAGGCTACCCTATTAACCTGTTCAGCCGGCACACTGGCAAGGTGAGTTTATGTCCCTCAAAATCACGCTGTTTGGCGGTTCCGGGCAGGGCAAGACAACCTACACCCTGGCGCTGCTGTATTTAATGGCGACCGGGATTGATGGCTTCCGCATCGAAGCCGAGGACGCCAACACCGCCACCAAATACCTCAACCCCTGGCGCGATTTCGTGATCGCGCGCCGCTGGCCAGCGCCAACGATGGGCCGCCGCGAAGACCGCTTTAAGCTACTGTTCAACAACGAGTTTATCACCGATTTCCGCTGGGTAGACTACCAGGGCGGCGCGATCAACCTGCCCACCGACGAAAGCGACGAGGCGGCGCAGCTTCACGCCGACATCCAGGAAAGCAACGCGGTGATTATCGTCGCCGACGCGCACGTGATCGCCACCCGACCGACGATGGAAGCGGAGATGCTCACGTCGTCCACCTACATCTACAACCTGCTCAACACCTACAAATTCAAAGAGGCCGCGCGCGGCGAAGGCGTCCACAGCGGCATCACCACCACGCTGGTGCTGACCAAGGCCGATGTGCTGCCCGCCGCCTTCAAAGAGAACAACTATCAGGCGCTGTTCGAGCGCTCGCGCGAGGTCTTTCGCGGTGTAGTGGACTTTGTTGAGGAACAGCGCGCGCGCACCAGCAGCCTGCGCCCCTGGCTCTACCCCGCCGCCATGATCCCGGTTTCGATTGTGGGCGAAGGCAACGCCAGCGTTGCCACGCCGGGCCAGGGCTATGACCTGGCGACTATGAATCTGGACAGCACGCCGCAGCCAGTCAACGTGCATTACCCCTTCCTCTACGCTATCGGCAACGAGCTTGACCGCACCGCGCTCTACCTGGAGGAGCAGGAAGCCGACCTGGAGGCGCGCCTGACGCGCATGAACCGCAACGTGCTCAATAAAATCCTGCGCGGGCGCACCGTGCGCCAGCTTTACGACGAACGCCAGCAGGTCGCGGAGAAGCTGCAAACGCTGGAGCCGAAAATCCGCGCTGTGACGGCGGTCGCCAACAAGAAGATGCGCTCGCTTATCCCGGCTTAGCCGCCGCCGCGCCATGCACTACGAAGCGTTCCTGTTCACCCGCAGCCACCGGCGCGACTTCACGGCTTTCGTCCGCCCGCGCGACCTGACCAACCACGAGATCAGCGTCCTCGCCGGGGCTTTCAGCGCCGTCAGCGACACGTCGCCGCTGACCGCGGCCTGGCCCGCGCTTTACTGCTTTCCGCTGGGCAGCTATGTGCTGCTGCTGCGGCACTATGTCAGCCGCCGCACACACGCCGGTCGCGCGATCCCCGTGCTGGAAGGCGCCGCCGTCCGGCGCACACAGGCGCGCCATTTCGCGCTGGCCCTGCCCCACTTCCTGGCGGCGCAGGGCACGCTGCTTAATATCGCCGCCAGCCTGCCCGACATCGAAAGCCTGGAGCCGGCCCTGTCTGACGAGCGCCCCTGGCCGGTGTTCGATACGGCGGCAGCGCCAGCGGCGGACGTGGACAGCGGCCTGATTGAGGCGTTCGCGGCGCGGCTGACCGACGACCGGCTGTTCATTCCGTTCAGCGCCGATGGGCTGGCGCTGCTGCGCGCGGCGCTGGCGGACCGCCGCTTTCCGCCGCTGTACTTTGCCTTCGGCACAACCGCCGCCGCGCTGGAGCGCCTGAGCCAGGACGCGGTGCAGGTAGATGTCGTCAGCTACTTCAGCACGCAGTGGCCCGCCCTGCGCAGCCGGCAGACCAACGAAATCACCAGCGAGCTGGCTGGCTACACCCCCAGCGCGTCGCCCGCGCCGGATAGCGCGGCGGCTGAAACAGCGCCGGCTGAAGCGCCGCTGCTCACCCCACGCCAGATGCGCGACCAGGCCGCCCTGCGCGCCCCCGCCGACGACCCGCTGGCGCGGTATGAAGCCGGCGCGGATGCCGCGCTCACCCCGCGCGAGCTGGCGCGCCGCGCCCGCGAACTGGAACCAGAGCCAGAAACCGAGGCCGACAAATCTCTGCTGGGCTGGCTGGGCGGCGTGCTGGCGCGGCTGCTGGGCCGGCGGTAAGTAGCGCCGCGCCCCGGCGCGCTGGTATAATTAGATCGCATGTTCGCGCCAGCAGAGGAAAATGCCCATGTCTGACCGCCCCCTGTTCTACATCGTAGACGGTCATGCCCTGGCCTATCGCCAGTTTTTCGGCCTGCCGCTGCGCCAGTTTTCGACCAGCGCCGGCGAGCCGACCAACGCCGTTTACGGCTTCACCCGTTCGATCATGGACATCATCCAGAAGGCGCAGCCGCATTATCTGGCGGTCAGCTTTGACATGGGCCTGAGCGGGCGCGACCAACTGCTGACCGCTTACAAGGGCACGCGCGCCAAAATGCCCGCTGAGCTGATCCCACAGTTGGAGCGCATCAACCAGGTGGTGCAGGCCTTCAACATCCCGGTGCTGGCGCTGGAGGGCTATGAGGCCGACGACATCATCGGCACGGCGGCGCTTCAGGCTGAGCAGCAGGGCGTTGACACCCGCATCATCACCGGCGACCACGACCTGCTGCAGCTGCTCACGCCGCACGTCACCGCCCAACTGCCCACACGCGGCGGCCCGGACGTCGTCTATGATGAGCAGCGCTTCCGTGAGGAATACGGCGTTGAGCCGCGCCAGCTCATCGAACTCAAAGGGCTGATGGGCGACAGCTCAGACAACATCCCCGGCGTCAAGGGCATCGGCGACAAGGGGGCGCGCCAGCTTATCGTCACTTACGGCACGCTCGAAAACCTCTATGAGCACCTGGACGAGATCAAAGGCGCGCAGCGCGACAAGCTGGAAGCTGGCCGCGAGATCGCCTTTCTCAGCCGCGCGCTGGCGACCATCCAGCGCAGCGTGCCGATCACGCTGGACCTGCCCGCCTGCGTGGCGCACGACTTCGATCACACAGCCGTCGAGAGCCTGTTCCGCGAGCTGGAGTTCAACACCTTTCGTCGGCGGCTGCACGAGGACCAGCCGCTGGCTGACGCTGACAGCGCCGCGCCCGCCGCATCCGAGCACGCCGCGCCCGCCGCGCCTGACATTGAAACGGTCATCGTGCGCGACCAGGCCGCGCTCGACCAGCTAACGGACGCCCTGAACGCGGCGCAGCAGATCGTGTGGGATGTGGAAACAACCGGCACCGACCAGATGGCGTGCGACCTGGTGGGCATCGCGCTGGCGGTGAACGGCTCCACCGGCCACTACATCCCCGTTGGCCACAAAGCGCAGGAAGCGCTGTTCACCGGGACCGCAGCGCCGGGGCAGCTTCCGCTGGAGACCGTTATCGCCGCGCTGCGCGGCCCGCTCACGAACCCGCGCATCCCCAAGATCGGCCACAACGCCGCCTACGATATGGTGGTGCTGCACCGCTACGGCATTGACGTCAGCCCGGTGACCTTCGACACCATGATCGCGGAATACGTGCGCGACCCAATGAGCAAGTTCCTGGGCCTGAAGAACTTCGCCGCCAACCTGCTGGAGCCGCCGGTCAACATGACCGAGATCACGGCGCTCATCGGCAGCGGCAGGGGACAGATCAGCATGGACCAGGTTGAAATCGAGCGCGCGGCCCCCTACGCCGCCGCCGACGCGGCTGTCACCTACCGCGCCTATGAGTTTTTACGGCGCGCGCTTGAGCCAGACGCCGACCTGTGGCCGCTGTTCACCAACCTGGAGATGCCGCTGGTCCCGGTTATCACGGCGATGGAGCAGACCGGCGTGCTGCTGGACACAGCGCACCTGGCGCAGCTCAGCCGTGAGCTGGAAGCTGAGCTTGAGCGCCTGGCGCGCGAGATTTACGACCTCAGCGGCTACGGCGAGTTTAACATCAACAGCCCGAAGCAGCTTAACGACGTGCTGTTTGGCAAGCTGGGCCTGTCGGTGGCCGGCCTGCGCAAGACCACGCACGGCTACACCACCAACGCCGCCGCGCTGGAAGAACTGCGCGACCAGTACCCCGCCAACCCCGTTATCTCGCACATCCTGGAATACCGCGAGCTGGCCAAGCTCAAGGGGACGTATGCGGACGCGCTGCCAGCGCTGATTAACCCGCACACCGGGCGCGTTCACACCAGCTATAACCAGACGGGCACGGCCACAGGCCGCCTCAGCAGCAGCAGCCCCAACCTGCAAAACATCCCTGTTCGCACCGAAATCGGGCGCGAAGTGCGGCGGGCGTTTATCGCGCCGCCCGGCAGCCTGCTGCTCTCGGTAGACTACAGCCAGATCGAACTGCGCGTGCTGGCGCACTTCAGCGAGGACCCGACGCTGCTCCAGGCGTTCCACGAGGGGCAGGACATTCACGCGGCGACAGCCGCCGCCGTCTACGGCATCCCGCTGGAAGCCGTGACCTACGAGCAGCGCAGCTTCGCCAAGCGCGTGAACTTCGGCCTGATCTACGGCATGGGCGCTTACCGGCTGGCCCGCGACAGCGACCTGTCGGTGGGCGAAGCGCGCGAGTTCATCGAGGTCTATTTTGGCCGCATGCCGCGCGTGCGCGCTTACCTGGACAGCACCAAAGCCCAGGCGCGCCAGGGGCCGATCAGCACGCTGTTCGGGCGGCGGCGCGAGTTCCCGCTGCTCCAGCACGCCAGCGCCACCAGCAACCAGACCGCTATCCAGGGCGAGGAACGGGTGGCGATCAACATGCCGATCCAGGGCAGCGCCGCCGACATCATCAAGCGCGCCATGATTGACCTGCACGCCGCCTTAGGCGCGCACGGCCTGGCCGCGAAGCTGATCCTGCAGGTGCACGACGAGCTGGTGCTGGAAGCGCCGCAGGCAGAGCTTGCGGAAACCAGCGCGCTCACAGTCAGCGTGATGGAAAGCGCCTACGACCTCAAAGTGCCGCTGCGCGCCAACGCCCAGGCCGGCCGCAACTGGCGCGACATGGCGCCGGTGCTGCCGTAAGCGGCGTTATTTGTCGTGGATCATATCCGGCGCGCTGTAGAGAAACGCGCCGGGGAAATCCGCCGCGACGACCTTGCGCTTGCCGCTCACGCTCTCAATATCCAGGCGGATCACGGTTGTGCGCCTGAGTTCATCCGGCACCGGCGGGCGGTAGTCTGCGCCCGCGCGCAGATGCGGGGCGTATTTGTTCAGCAGCGCCTGCAGCGCGGCGGTCGCCTCGGCCTCGTCCTCGACCACCGACGCGCTGCCGAACACAGTCACGCCGGCGTATTCGACGCTGAATTTCAGCGCCTCCGCCGCCGGCAGCAGCCGCCCCATCTGCATCACGCTGAAGCAGACGCGCGGGTTGGCGCTGATGACATCGCGGGTGCGCCCGCTGTACGCAGTGTGGACGTAAAGCGCGCGCCGCGCGCTGTCGTAGACAAACAGGTTGGTGTTGATAAAAGGCTGGCCATCGCCAGACAGCGCCAGCGCGCCGGCCGCCGCGCCCTGCAAAAACGCCTCTATCCAGCTCTCATCGGTCACCTCGCGGTCGCTGCGGCGGACTTTCGTGCGGTCGTCTGCGGTCATGGCTTGTTCCTGTGCGCGCTGGTCATCATGCCAGTATAGCGGCGGCCAGGAAGGGCCAGAAAGCCCCTTACTATACCAATTTCGCCGCCGCGCGCCGCCGCGCAAAGCCATCTCATTTCGCGGGGGATAATCCTATGCTATACTGCCAGACAACAGGCAGCGCCCTTCACAGCAACAGCAGGTACGACCTATGCCCGGAAATCAGGAAGCCTACGAACAGCACATGAACAGCGGCCACAACGCCGCCTGGGACCAGAACTGGTCGGCGGCGATCACCGCTTATGGCCGCGCCTTGCAGGAATTCCCGGAGGACGCCGACGCGCATATCCACATGGGGCTGGCGCTGCTGAAAGCGGGCCGGCTGGACAGCGCGCTCAAGGTCTATATGCGCGCCTACCAGATCAACCAGGCGGACCCGATCCCGCTGGAAAAAAGCGCTGACGTGCTGGAGCGCATGGGCCGCCTGCGCGAGGCCGCGCAGCAGTATGTCAACGTGGCGGAGATGTACCTGAACCAGCGCGATATTGACAAAGCGATCGCCAATTGGGACAAAGCCACGCGCCTCACGCCCGGCCTGGTGGCGGTGCATCTCAAGCTGGCGCAGGCTTATGAGCGCATCGGCAACAAAAAGAAGGCCATCCGCGAGTATCTGACGCTGGCTTTCAATTTCCAGCGCAGCGGCGCCTCGGACAAGGCGATGCGCGCCGTCCAGCGCGCCCTGAAGCTGGACCCCAAAAACGCCCAGTCGCTGAACACCCTGCGCGTGATCGAAACCGGCGGCGAAGTGATGGCGCCCAATCGTGACGACCCGGAACGGGCCAGCAGTGCCGACAGCGCCGACTTTTCCGACCTGTTCGACACGCGCGAGGACGTCGGCGAGGCCGACCCGCTCGGCCCGGTCGGCGAGGCCATGACCGAGGCGCTGGGGCTGCTGGCGGGGCATGTAGTGGAGAGCGGCGACCTGGATGCCGCCGGCAGCGACGCCCTGCAGGCGATGGAGCTGCAGCGGCAGGGGCTGCACGAGGAAGCGATCAAAGCCTATGAGCGCGCCGCGCCCCACATGCGCCACCCGGCCCTCAAGCTGAACCTGGGCGCGCTGCTGCTGCTGGTGGGCCGCCCAGACGAGGCTGTCAAACACCTGGGCGAGGCCGCTATCGTCGCCGACCTCAGCGCCGGCGCTTATCACGGCCTGGGGCAAAGCTATTTCAAGATGGGCCGGCACAAGCAGGCATCGCGTTTTCTTATCCAGAGCCTGCAGGCGGTGGACACCACGCTGGCCACCGACGTTGACGAGGTGCAGGGGCTGGTCGAAGTGTACGACCAGCTTCTCATGACGCTTGACGGGCGCACCGACGAGGCGCTGGCCAGCATCAACCAGCGCTTTGTCAACCTGCTCCAGGGCAAAGACTGGAAACAGCGCATCGCCGAAACCCGCTATCAGCTTCAGGAAGCGATGCGCGTCGGCGGCGAAAGAGGCGTCGTTGACATCCTGGTTACCACGCGCAGCGACGAGCTGACGGCCTCGGTGTCCCTGATTGACCGCTATATCCGCCAGGGGCTGCTGACGCTGGCGATGGACGAATCGCACCGCGCGGTCGAGGTTTCGCCCTTTTACCTGCCGGTGCATGTGCGCATGGCAGATATCATGATGCGCGAGGGCCGCGTGCGCCAGGCGATCGCCAAGTACAACGTTGTGGCGCGCAGCTATATGGTGCGCGGCGAACACGACCGCGCCGCCTCAATCCTCAGCGAGGCCCTGGAAATGGCCCCGCTTGATATCTCGGTGCGCACAAACCTGATCGAACTGCTGGAAACCGAGGAACGCTGGGATGAGGCCCTCGACCAGTATATTGACCTGGCCGACACCTATAACCAGCTTGGCGACTTCGACATGTCGCGCAGCACCTACACGGTCGCGGAGCGGCTAGCCAGCCGCATCGAAGCGCCTACCGACAAGCTCGTGCGCATCAAACACCGCATCGCTGACATCGACCAGGTCCGCCTGGATGTGCGCAAAGCGCAGCGCGCCTATGAGGAAATTGTGCAGATTTCGCCCGACGACGAGCGCGCCCGCCGCATGCTGATTGACCTCAGCTACCGCCAGGGCAACCAGCTAGATGCGATCAAACGGCTGGACCAGCTTCTGGGAATCTACGCCAAAAAGCGGCAGACCGACCGCATCATCCAGCTTCTCAGCGAGCTGATCAAACTCTATCCCAGCAACCAGGACCTGCGCTCGCGGCTGGCCGCCGTCTACCGTCAGTTAGGGAACAGGAAAGACGCTATCTTCCAGCTCGACGCGCTCGGTGAGTTACAGCTCGAAGCCGGGCAAACCGACGACGCTGCCAACACCATCCGCCAGATCATCGCCCTCAACCCGGACGGCGTGGAGGATTACCGGCGGCTGCTGACCCAGCTCGGCGGCTAAGCGGCGCAGGCACGGCGATTTACTATGGACCTGTCCTGGATTCTCGACAGCTTTTCCGTCACCGCCCTGCTCGATATCCTGCTGGTCGGGCTGTTGTTCTTCGGCCTCAGCTTTTTCATCCGCGGGACGCAGGGCGTGGCGCTGCTGCGCGGCGTTGTGCTGATCGTCGTCGTGCTGGCGCTGCTGTCCAGCTTGTTCCAGCTTTCGGCGCTGAGCTGGCTGATGAGCAACTCGCTCACGCTGCTGCTGGTCGCTATCCCGGTGATCTTCCAGCCGGAGCTGCGGCGCGGCCTGGAGCGCCTGGGGCGCGGGGTGCTGCGCGGGCGACAGCCGGTCGAGACTCAGCGCGCGCAGATCATCGAGCACATCTGCCAGGCAGCAGAGCGCCTGTCAGAACGCCGGCACGGCGCGCTGATCGTGCTCCAGCGCAGCAGCAGCCTGGAGGAATATATCCACACCGGCATCGCCCTCAACAGCGATGTCAGCCCGCAGCTTTTGCTGACCGTGTTCTGGCCCAAAACCGAGCTGCACGACGGCGCCGCCATTATCGACGCTAACGGCCGCATCGCGGCGGCGGCCTGCGTGCTGCCGCTTTCCGCCAGCCGCAACCTGCCAGCGCGCAAACTGGGCACGCGCCACCGGGCCGCCCTCGGCATCAGCGAAGTGGGCGACGCCCTGTGCGTGGTCGTCTCAGAAGAAACCGGGCGCATCTCTATTGCTGACCAGGGCCGCCTCATCCTGCGCCTGGACGCGCAGCGCCTGCGCACCATCCTGCGCGCGCTCTACGGCAGCGACAGCCCCGACACCTCATCGCCGTTCGCCCGCCTGCGCGACCAGTGGCAGGCCCGCACCGCGCGCTGGCGCAGCACACAGAAGCAGGTCTGATGCAGAAACCGGTTAAAGCGTCCCCGAACCGCAGGCTGTGGGATAACGTGATGTGGCTGGTCGCCTCGCTGGCGCTGGCGTTCTTCGTCTGGCTGTTCGCCACGCTGCAATCCAACCCGGTGCAGGAACGGGTCTTTCGCTCAGTGGACATCCAGGTGACGCACAACCCCAACCTGATCGTCACCGAGCAGTCGCGCGCGGTGGCCAGCGTCACCGTGCGTGCGCCCGAAAGCGTTATCAACCAGCTTGCGCCCGACGACATCAGCGTGACGGCGGACGTGTCCGCTGAAGGGCCGGGGACCTACCGCATCAACCTGCTGCCAGAGGTCGCGCGCCGCGCCTCTGCCGACACCTCACCGCGCCAGATCGTAATCACGCTGGAGGAACTGCGCGAGCAGCTCGTGCCGGTGCGGGTAACGGTCACGCAGGACCCGCCGCGCGGTTTCGAGGTGGTCGGCACGCCAGCCACTAATGTGCGCCAGGTGCTGATCAGGGGCGCGCTCAGCAAAGTGCAGCAGGTGGCAGCCGCCCAGGTCGCGCTGGACCTCAGCGAGCAGCGCGCCACCCTGGAAAGCAGTTACACCCTCATTCCGGTAGACGCCGCCGGCGAGCCAGTGGCCGACGTCACGCTGGAGCCTGGCACGGCTGATATCACCGCTGAGATCGGCCTGCGGCCCGGCACGCGCGAGCTGCGCGTGGTCCCCAATTTCCTCGACGAAACCCTGCCGGAAGGCTACGCGCTGACCGGAATCGTCTACAACCCGCAGTTTGTGCTGGTCAGCGGGCCGCAGGAAGTGCTCGACACGATCCCCGGCGCGCTGCCCACCGAACAGATCAACCTCAAAGACAAGACCGAGAGCTTTCAGGTTGAGGTGGCGGTGCGCGTGCCCTACGAAAACGTGTTTGTCGTAGGCAGCTCGCTGGTCACGGTTGAAGTCGGCATTACGGCCCTGTCTGCCAGCCGCCAGTTCGACAACATCCCGGTGCGCATCACGGGTCTGCCGGCCAACCTCAGCGCGACGCTGGCCCCGCAGGAAGTGACGATCATCATCACCGGGCCGCGCGTCGAGCTGGACACGCTGACGTCGCAAAGCCTGGACGTTATCGCTGACCTGAGCGGCCTCGCGCCGGGCACACACCGCGTTCAGCCGGTGGTCGCCGTGCTTCAGGGCCACCTTACGCAGGCTGATATGCTGGTGCTGCCAGAGGAAATCGACGCGGTTATCATCGGCCCGCCCACCCCCGACCCCGTCGGCGGTTAAACCTGCACAGCCCGCGCCGCGTCTGCTACAATCCAGGCAGCAAAATGAGAGGTTGCCCCTGTGTCAAGCAAACCGATGGTCGCCCTGGTGGGCCGCCCGAATGTAGGCAAAAGCACCCTGTTTAACCGCCTGATCGGCCAGCGCCGGGCGGTCATAGACGACATCCCCGGCACGACCCGCGACCGCATCCAGGGCGAGGCGCACTGGCGCGGCCTGGATTTCTACGTCGTTGACACCGGCGGCATCGAGGTTTACCAGCCGAAAGGCAGCCGCAACACCGCGCCGCTGGCGGAAGGCAGCGCCGATTTCGTGCCGCAGATCGAGGCCCAGGCGCTGCTGGCGGCCAGCGAAGCCGATGTGATCGTGCTGCTGGTCGACGCCACCCAGGGCATCACCGCCGCCGATGAACAGATCGCGCAGATTCTGCGCCGCAGCAGCGCCAGCAAGCCTATCATTGTGGCGGCCAACAAGGCCGACAACCCCGAACGCGCCAGCGGCACAGCCGAGTTTTACGCGCTGGGCTTCGAACACGTACACGCCGTCAGCGCGTTTCACAGCCTGGGCGTGGGCGACCTGCTGGACACGATTGTCGAGGCGCTGGCGCAGTCGCCAACAGCCTCCGCCGGCGACGATGACGACGATGAGCACCTGAAAATCGCGATCGTCGGGCGGCCCAATGTCGGCAAGAGCAGCCTGCTCAACCGCCTGCTGGGCGAGGACCGCGCCATCGTCAGCCCGATCGCCGGGACCACGCGCGACGCCATCGACACGCGCATCACCTGGCACGGCCAGCCGGTCACGCTGATTGACACGGCGGGCATCCGCCGGCGCGGAAAGATCGAGCCAGGCATCGAGAAATACAGCGTGCTGCGAGCGCTGCGCGCCATTGACCGGGCCGATGTGGCGCTGCTGGTCCTCGACGCGCTGGACGGCATCACCGAACAGGACCAGCACATCGCTGGCTACATCCTCGACGCCTATAAGAGCATGGTGGTGATCGTCAACAAGTGGGACGCGGTCGAAAAAGATACCTACACCATGACCAGCTACCTGGACGACATGCGCAAAAAATTCAACTTCCTGCCCGGCGCGCCCACGATCTTCATCAGCGCGCTGACCGGCCAGCGCATCCACCAGGTGTTAGAGACCGCCAACCGCGTCTACGAAGCGCGGTCATTCCGCATCCCCACCGCCGATCTCAACCGGCTGATGCGCGCCGCGGTGCAGAAGCACCCGCCGCCGCAGAAGGGGACCAAACAGCTTAAGCTGCTGTTCGCGGCCCAGGTGGCGGTAGACCCGCCCGTGATCCTGTTTCACGTCAACGACACGCGGCTGGTGCACTTCTCGTACAAGCGCTTCCTGGAAAACCAGATTCGCGCAGAGTACCCGTTTGAAGGCACGCCCATCATCCTCAGCTTCCGCCCGCGCGACGGAATGTTCGGCAGCTAAAACAGCGCCGCCCGCTGGCTGTTCGCGCAGCGGGCGGCAGCTTTCGCCGGTCGGCTGACGCCGCAGCGTCAGTGTGTCAGCTCCAGCAGGATTTCGCGCACGACCGCGCGCACCTGGTCCTCAACACCGCCGTCCAGCCGGACAACCTGCGGCTGTCCCTGCGGCCTGACGCCGCAGGCGGCGCGAATGCGCTCGACATCGCCGGGCCGCTCCAGCCCCAGCTTCTGCCGCGCCACGATCAGCTTGTCCACCTGATGCGGCGGGATAACGTGCGCCCCGCCCATCTGCTCCGCCATGAACAGAATCTTGGCGGTGTGTTCCAGCGTTTCCAGGCGCATGTACGCTTCCCACACGCTGTTTGCCACCGTCAGCGAGCCGTGATGCGACAGCATAATGGCGTCGTGCTCGCGGATCAGCTCGCTGATCACGTCGCGATCCTCCGGGCTGGCCGGGGTCGCGTAGGGCGTGGTGGGAACCAGCCCCAGGATCATCACAGCTTCGGGGATGATGCACAACTGGAAGTCGTAGCCGGCAACCGTCAGCGCGACCGCCGTTGGCGGGTGGGCGTGGACTACGCCGTGCACGTCCGGGCGCTGCTTGTAGCACTCCAGATGCATAACCAGTTCTGATGTCGGGCGCAGGTCGGCGTTGGCCGCTGTTGGCCGGTCAACGCGCTTGCCGTCCATGTTGACCACGATCAACTGTTCCGGCTGCATAAACCCCTTGGCAAGCCCGCTGGGGGTGGCCAGCACGCGGTCCGCCCCCAGCCGGGCGCTGATATTGCCGCTGGCCCCGTCAATGTACGAATTGGTGTACATCAGGCGGCCAATCTCACAGATTTGTTCGCGCAGGTCCCGCTCTAGCATCGGCATAGCGTTTTACTCTACTGTCGTCTCAAGCAGGCGCGCCAGAAGGTCCAGGCTCACGCCGCCCCGGTCATAAGCCTGGTCGTCCAGCGTAATGACCTCCAGCTCGCCGCCGTCAAAGCGCACGCGCACCGCCGGCGTGCCGGTGACACCGGCGGCCTGCCCGACCGCCGCGTCAGTGGCGACCTGGTTGGCCGTCTGCACGCACTCCACCAGCGCATCGTAATCCAGCCCGGCGCGGGTCGCGAAGATGAACGGCGTCGTCCCGGTCAGGCCTTCGGTCGCTAGGTCGAACATGAGCATGTGCGCGTTCCAGAAGCTGCCGGGGTTGAGGATGTCGCTGCACTCTGTCATACGCGCCAGCAGCGGCGACCAGTTCTGGTCAATCACCGGGAAGAAGCGGTATTCAAAACGCGCCTGCCCGGTCAGCACGTAATCCTCAATAAACTGGCGCACGATCGGCTCGTAGTTCTGGCAGTGGCCGCACAGATAATCGGAAAACTCCACCAGCGTCAGCGGCGCATCCGGGTTGCCCAGCACAAAGGCCCCGTCGTCCGTGCGCGACTGCGCCACCGCGCTGAAGTCGAGCGCGTCCTCGGCGGCAGCGCCGGCCCCGGCGCAGGCGATCTTGGTTTCAGTCAGCATTTCCTCGATCTGCGCAATGATCGAAACCACATCGGCAGGCTGCGCGCCTTTAACGGCCTCGCTGGCCGACACCAGAATACCGGCCAGGGCCGCCGTGTTACAGCCTGGCGGCAGCTCCGCCTCAGGGGTAGCGTCCTGGGCCGCCGCCGGCAGCGCCAGCGCAAAAACCAGCAAGAGCACAATTCCGACAATCCGTTTCACCATCTATCTCCTTCTGATCTCAGTAAAACGCAGGCCGCTTACAGACGCCAATCAAGCTGAGCGCCGAAGCGTGTCGAGCCGCGCAGCACGTCGGCCAGCTCAGTGTGAAGCTGCGCGATCACGACCTGCCGCACCTTCTGCCCCGGCTGAAGCGCCCCGACCGCGATCTCGACGGCGGCCTCCACATCAGCGACCAGCCCAGTGAAAAACACGATCCCCTTGCCGCCCAGCCCATCCGCCAGCCGCACCTCCAGCAGCGCCACCTCCGCGCCTTTCACGCCTTTGTCGGCGGCGTGGATGGCGGCGGGGACGGTGTGCGTCTCGACAATGCCCAGGGCGTCATGGCCAGCGGCCAGCCCATCGGGGCTGCGCCCGCCGCCCAGCGCCCGCACCACCTCGCGGTGGACACCGGGCAGGAAGATGTGGTCGCTTAACACATCGGGGGCGGTCGCCAGCCCGGCCTTGAGCGCTTCCTCAACTTCAGCGACCGGCCCGCCTACCAGCACCAGGAAGCGCCCTGGCTGCACCGTCCCGGCGCGCACGATGTCGAGCGCCGCGCGCTTGACCATCGCGTCGGCGCTTTCCACGCCCGCCGCGATGCTGCTGAACTCCAGCAGCGCCAGCGCCGGCTCGATCGCCAGCGCGGCAGGCGCGCTGCTGTTTTCGCCCGCCGGCAGCGGCGGCGTTGGCTTGCTCACCGGTTCGCTCATACGATGCGGAAGCTGTCCTTCAGCGTGCAGCGCCGCAGCCGGCTGAAGCTGCGGCAGGTTGTCAGGCCCTCACCGGTGGGGCTGGCGATGGTGAACGACGTAAAGCCCTCGCCGCCATAGCCCAGCCCGGCCAGGCACGGCCCGTTCTTGACGAAGATCGAGCAGTCCACCGCGCGCGCCATCCGGCTCAGGTTATCCAGGTTTTTGCTGTGCATCATGGCCGTGTGACGGAACCCGTGCTCAGACAGCACCGCCAGGTCAATGGCGGCGTTAACGTCCGGCATGGGCACGACCGGCATGATCGGCATCATCTGCTCTGACCACACAAGCTGGTGATCCGGCTCGACCACCGCCACGATCTGCCGCACCTCCGCGCCGACGTTAATGCCGATCTCTTTGAGCAGCACGCTGGCGTTCTGGCCGATAAACTCTTTGTTCATCACCGAATACGTGCCCGGCCCGCGATCCTCGGCCAGAATGGATTTCAGCAGCCGGCGAAGCTGCCACGACGTAATCAGGTAAGCGCCGTGCCGCGTCATGGCGTCCACCAGGTCGTTAACCACCGACTCGACGGCGAACGTAGTCTTTTCCGTCGTGCAGACCAGGTTGTTGTCGAAGCTGCCGCCGCGCACGATATCGCGACCGGCCTGTTCGATATCTGCCGTCTCATCCACCACTACCGGCGGGTTGCCCGGCCCAGCGCACACCGCCCGCTTGCCGCTCTGCATGGCCTGGCGCACCACGCCCGCCCCGCCTGTCACCACCAGCAGGCGCACTTTCCTGTGCGTCATCAGCGCCTGCGCGGATTCGATCGTTGGCTCGGCGACACACGTCAGCAGGTTTGCCGGGCCGCCGGCGCTGACGATCGCCTCGTTGAGAAGCTGAATCGTGTAGGCGCTGCACTGCCTGGCGCTTGGGTGCGCGTTAAACACAACGGCGTTGCCCGCGCTCACCATGCTGATGCTGTTGTTGATGACTGTGCTGGTCGGGTTAGTCGTCGGCGTGATGGACGCCAGCACACCGTAAGGCGCGTACTCAGTCAGGGTGAGGCCGCCATCGCCGCTCCACGCCTGTGTATCCAGATATTCCGGCCCCGGCGTTTTATTGGCCGTGAGCAGGTTTTTCATCACCTTGTCCTCGGCCCG
Organism: Anaerolineae bacterium; assembly: GCA_048499435.1. Taxonomy (GTDB): domain Bacteria; phylum Chloroflexota; class Anaerolineae; order Aggregatilineales; family Phototrophicaceae; genus DAOTWC01. The sequence goes on along the minus strand of JASNZW010000001.1, from coordinate 49,718 downwards.
GCCCATGCCAGTTTCCTGGGCAGCGAAATGCGCCAGCACCTGCGCGTACTCGCGCGCGGTCGCGCGCATCGCCTCGATGATGTGCCGGCGGCGCTCCAGCGGCATGTCGCTGAGCTGCTGGTAGGCCGCCAGCGCCGCGTCTACCGCGCTGTCAGGGTCGTGAAACTGCCCCGCGCCCCGGCCCGGATCAAAGTTGGTGGGGCGCATGAAAGGGCCGCTGCTGGCCGCCGCCGGCGCTGCGCTGGGGGCCACTTCGTCGCTCACATAGCGAATCAGGCGTTCGATGTCGGCATCGTTCAGCTTATTAGAGTCAGTCATGGCGTCTCGCTCGGCTCGTCAACAGGCAAAAACAGGTCGAAAGTCGTAAGGCCGCTGGCGAGGTCGCTGGCGGCGCTGAAGCTGCCACCGTGCGCCGCCGCGACCATAAAGGCGAAGGGCAGGCCCATCGCCACGCTGGTGCGCGTCCCCGCCTGCCGCCCATCCCACTGCGGCGCGCGGCGCACGATTTCCTGCTCAAACCCGCGCCGGATCGGCCGCCCGCTGTCAGCGAAGCGCAGATGAACGCCCTCAGCGCTGCGCCGCGCGCGCACGGTCAGCGTGTCGCCGCGCACCGTAAACTTTACCGCATTATCGAGCACCGCGTACACTGCGCGCCGGACCAATTCGCCATCAGCGTCAATCAGCAGCGGCGCGTCCGGCAGGTCAAGGGTAACAGCCAGGCCCTTATTTTCAAAAGTGAAACGCTCAGCGGCGGCGCACTCGCGCAGCAGCAGCGCCGCGTCCAGCGTGGCGCGCTCCAGGGGGTATACGCCCAGCTCCAGCCGCGTCAGGTCAATCAGGTCGCTGACCATATACATCTGCCGGTAAGCAGCGTGCAGCGAACTGTGCAGCAGCCGCATGATATCCTCGGCGGCGGCCCCCTCGTAGACGCTCACCAGCACTTCCAGGCTGCTGATGATCAGGCTGATGGGGCTTTTCAGGTCGTGCGCCAGCAGGCCCGCCGTGCCGGCGGCCTCAGACGCCGTGCGGCCAAAGAGCGCGCCTGCCGTCAGCAGGCCGCCATCAGCGCCGCGCGGCGTGTTCAGGCAGCTTTTAAGCTCAGCCCAGTTCAGCGGGTAATCGAAAACGACGCTGTACCCCGCGGCCACAGCGGCCGCGCGCCCTGCCAGCCCGTCAGGGTTGAGCGCGATAACCGGCGGCAGGCCCGGCTGAAGCGCGTCGTAAACGTCCGCCGGCAGCAGGCCGCCCGCCAGATCAACCAGCACCACCGCCGGGCTGACCTGGCGCACCAGCGCGGGCAGGTCGCTGGCCGCCGCGCGGTGCAGCGCAACCCCCCACTCCAGCAGCCGGGCCTCCAGCAGCGCCAGCGCTTCGGGCGCGGGCGCGCCGACCAGAACGACGGCGGCGTTCATTCCCGCGGGCCTGTTATCTCATACGTCATCACGGCCTCACGCCGGTTCTTGACCGGCACCGGGCCGATCTCCCGGGCCATGACCCAGGGCTGAACCCGTTCGTAAGCGGCGGCGCTGACCAGAATCTGGCCGCTGCGCGCCAGCCCCTGCAGCCGGGCGGCGACATTCACAGTGTCGCCGACCGCCGTAAACCCCATAATCTGGGTCGCGCCCACGTTGCCCACCACCGCCAGGCCGGTGTGAATGCCGAAATTGATGCCCATCCGCTGCTGCGGCTCCAGCTCAGCGTGAAAGCTGCCCAGCACCGCGCGGATGGCCAGCGCGCTTTCGACCGCGTGGCGGGCGTGATCGTCCAGCGGCAGCGGCGTGTTAAACAGCGCCATCAGGCCATCGCCCAGAAACTTGTCAATCATGCCGCTGTGCTGCTGAATCACGCCCACCAGCAGGTCGTGATAGCGGTTGACGAGCATCAGCATCCGTTCAGGGTCCGTCTGCTCAGAGACAGCGGTAAACCCTTCCATGTCGGCAAACATCACCGTGACTTCCTGGAGCTTGCCGCCCAGCGCCACCTGGGTCGGGTCGTGCAGCAGCCGTTCAACCACTGAGGGGTGCACGAAGCGCTCGAAGGTGCTGCGGACCAGCCGCTGCATCTGACGCATCTCGTCCGCTTCGAACTTGGCGCGCAGGCGCGTCTCAACGCGCGCGATCAGCTCGCGCGGGCTGTACGGCTTGCTCAGATAATCGTCGGCGCCGGCCTCCAGCCCGCGCACACGCTGGTCAACCCCGCCCTGGGCCGTGAGCATCAGGATAGGGATATGGGCTGTCTGCTCGTTGGCCTTCAGCAGCGCGCACACATCAAACCCGTTCATGCCCGGCATATCAACGTCAAGCACCAGCAGGTCCGGCATATCCGCCTGGGTGCGGGCCAGGGTGCTTGGCCCGTCATGGGTCAGCAGCACCTCAAGGCCGATGGACAACAGAATATCCCTGGCAAGCTGCCGGCTGCCAGCGTTGTCATCGGCCACAAGCACCTTCATGACCGGTCTGCCTCCGGGTCTAGCTCAGGTAGCGCGCCAGTTTGCTGGCCAGCTCGCGAAAATTGATGGGCTTGGACACGTAATCGTTGCAGCCGGCGGCCAGCGCCCGTTCGCGGTCGCCGATCATGGCGTGCGCCGTCAGCGCGATGATGGGGATGTCCTTCAGCTCCGGGTCCGCCTTGATGCGCCGCGTGGCTGTCCAGCCGTCCACGCGCGGCAGCGACAGGTCCATCAGGATTAAATCGGGGCGCTCAGACGCGGCTGCCGCTATTCCCTGCTCACCGTCCACCGCCTGAAGCACCGTGTACTTCAGCGAAATCAGAATATCGCAGATGAGCGTCATGTTGTCCTGGTTGTCCTCAACCACGAGGATACGGCTACCATTCATCCAGTCCGCGATCTCCTTCGGGTGGCGCTGGCGGGACAGTCAGTGCCGGTGCTGCTGAGCGCCGCTGCGTGACTCAAGTATAACACTGCCTTGTCGCGACTGTAGGATGCGCCCGGCGCGCGTCACGAACTTTTGGTGTAAATGACCGTGTTATTGATCTGCCAGGTGTCCACAATTGCCATAATTAATGCATCGGTCGGGCGGTTATCAGTCAGGTGCGTCTGGCGCGCCGGGCTGCCGGCGGTCACCAGCACCAGCTCGCCCTCGCTGGCGCCAACCACGTCCACCGCGACCGCGTACACGGCGGACGGCGCCAGGTCCACGCCAATTTTACGCACAATGCGCAGCGGCAGCCCCTCCATATTAGGGCTTTTGCGCGTCGCAACGACGGTGCCGGTGACTTCAGCGATATACATGCGCGCTATTCCTTGCGCGCCGACGGGTTCTCGCGCCCGATCACGCCCTCGATAGCGGCCAGCGCCGCGCCGTAGCCGGCCATAATGTCGCGTTCCTCGCCGCCCAGGTAGACGCGCCCGAAGCTGCCGAAGGCCTGCACTTCAAGAATGTTGATCTCGGCGGCCTTCTCAGCTTCGTTGGCCGCCAGCGCGGCATACCCCGCCGGCTCAACCTCAAGCACGTACAGCGTTTGCCCGGCAAGAATCATGTGCCCATGGCGCATCCGGTTGATAAGCTGCGTCTGGTGCGCGTCAATGTTGCGGATAATCTGGCTGGACACAATGCGCGGCTTGATGCGGTCATCCTCGCGCACGCCAAGCGCCTCCAGAATGGATTCGCCCGCCGCGCGCGTTTCCGCCTGGCTGCTGGAATGCACCTCCAGCAGGCCGTACAGGCGCTCAACAATCTGCATGCCAGGGCGGACGCCCGTCGCCTTCAGCGCGATGTCGGTGATGCGGTTGATCTCGATGCCGGGCGAAATTTCAATCCACAGCGACGCATCGCCGGGCAGCGGCAGAAAGCCGCGCGCGACAGTGCCTAGGAAGGCAGCGTGTTGAAGCTGAAGGTTATCCAGAAAAACATAGCTGCGCAGGTCAACGGTCATGGTTCGATCTCCGCTAGGGGGTATGCACGATAACCAGGTCCCAACAGTATAACACTAACCCGGAGGCCGCGCCGTCTGTTGGGCGCGGCCTTAACGGGTAAACCGATAGTGGTCAACCACCCCCCAGTCAGCCGGCGGCCAGTAGCGCAGCAGCGCCTCGCCGATCAGGTGCTGGCGCGAGATCGGCCCGAAACGGCGCGAGTCGCGGCTGCGGTTGCGGTTGTCGCCCATCACAAAATACTGGTCCGGCCCCAACTGCCAACTGTTGTCCGGACAGTTGGATACAGTGCAGGGCGCGTTGCTGAAGTACGGCTCATCCAGCAGCGCGCCGTTGACGTAAACCAGCGTGTCGCGCACTTCAACTGTGTCGCCGGGCAGGCCGATCAGACGCTTGATCAACGGCGGGTCCGCCAGCGGGTCGTCAGGCGATTCAAACACGATGATGTCGCCGCGCTCCGGCTCGCCCAACAGGTAGCTCACGCGGCTGACGATAATGCGCTGGCCGGTGAAGAAGCTCGGCTCCATGCTGGGGCCGTCCACATAAAAGCGCACGCTGGCCAGGTCCACCAGCGCGTAAATCGCGGCGATCAGAAACAGCGTCTCGACGATCTCGTGGATAAAACCACGCTGGCGCAGGCGCGGGCGCGGCAGGGGTGCAGCGGCGGCAGTTTCCAATTACATATCTCCTTTGCGGGCGGCTAGGGCGCGCCGGCGCGCGCGACGATGCCCCAGGTTTGCGGCGGCCAGTAGCGCAGCAGCGCCGCGCCAACAAGCTGGCTGCGGTGCACAGGGCCAAACAAGCGCGAGTCGCTGCTGTCGTTGCGGTTGTCGCCCATGACAAAAAACTCGTCCGGCCCCAGCGTCCAGGTGTGATCAGCGCAGCGGTCGGCGCGGCAGACCTCGGCCAGGTACGGCTCGTCCAGCGGCGCGCCGTTGATCCAGACACGGCCCTCGGCCAGCGTGACGATTTCGCCCGGCAGGCCGATAATGCGCTTGATATAATCCTCCGGCGGCTGCGCGCGGCGGTGGAAAACGACAATATCCAGGCGCTGCGGCTGCGCCAGCAGATAGCTAAGGCGGCTGACGTACAGGATTTGATCGCTGTCGAAACTGGGGTACATGCTCCTGCCCTGCACCAGATACCGCGAGCTGGACAGGTTGACCAGGGCGTACACTGTCATCACCAGCAGCAGCGTGCTGAGGATGTCGCGCAGCGGCGTGGGGCGGCGCAGGCGTGGCCGGCTGAATGACATAAGTCAGTGAGCGATCATTACGGCAGCAGTCCGCCGCGCATTATAGTGGCCCGCCGGGAGATGGGCAACGGCTGACTTAAACGGCGGCGCGTTTTTGTGTGTGCAGGATATTTTGCGGTTATGATGGATAGAGGCGAAAAATCCACTGCTGAGGCGCGCGTTGGCCGAAGAACTGATCCTGGTCGTTGATGACACCCATGAGAACCGCGAGTTCATCCTGAAATACATCCTGGAACCGCAGGGTTACCGGGCGCTGCTCGCGCGCGATGGCCGCGAAGGCCTGGAAATGGCGCTGGAACACAAACCAGACCTGATTCTGCTCGACCTGCAGATGCCGCGCATGGACGGCCTGGGCGTCCTGCGCAACCTGCGCGCGCACGACCTGGATATCCCGGTGATCCTGATGACATTTCACGGCTCTGAGGACATCGCGGTCGAAGTATACCGGCAGGGCGTGCGCGACTATGTCAAGAAGCCGTTCACCATCCAGGAAATGCAGATCGCTATCGAGCGCAGCCTCAACGAGCTGCACCTGCGCCGCGACAAGGAAGCCCTCACTGAGCGCCTGCTCCAGTCAAACCGCGAGCTGCAGCGGCGGGTCCAGGAACTGAACGTGCTCTACAGCGTGGGTAAAAGCGTCACCGGCATCCTGAACGTGAACGACCTTATGCCGCGCATCGTGGACGCCGCCATCCAGGTGACGCTCGCTGAAGAAGGCGAGCTTTTCCTGCTCGATGAGGGCGGCCAGCTCATGCGCTGCGCTTACCGCCGCAGCGGCGCGCGGCACGCGCTGGCGGCCAGCGAAACCGCCGCTAACCCGCTGGCGGCGCGCGTCGTGGCGACCGGCGCGCCGGTCTTTCACGCTGCCGAAAACCAGTCCGCGCCCTCTGCGGTTTACGTGCCGCTTGTTTTCGGCGGGCACGTTATGGGCGTGCTGGGCGTGACCAACCGCACCGCCGACGCGCGCCCCTTCACCCGCCACGACAGCGCCCTGCTTAACACGCTGACGGACTACGCCGCGATCGCCCTCGAAAACTCGCGCAACTATGAGGCGCTGCGCCAGGCTAAGGAACGCGAAAACGCCTATATCCGCGCGACGTTTGAGCGTCTGGTCCCACCGTCAGTGGTGGACCGCATCCTCACGCACCCGGAAACGCTCGAACTGGGCGGCAGGCGGCAGGAAGTCAGCGTGCTGTTCGCCGATATTCGCGGCTACACCGCCTGGAGCGAGAACGAGCCGCCGGAGCGCGTGGTTGAGATGCTCAACGAATACCTGAGCCTGGCCGCCGAAATCATCCTGGCGTGGGACGGGACGCTCGACAAATTCTTCGGCGACGGCCTGATGGCGATTTTCAACGCGCCCGACGAGCAGGCCGATCACGTCCACCGCGCGGCTGACGCGGCGCTGGCGCTGCGCCGGGCCGCCGCTGAACTGGGCGAACGCCGGGGCTATGGCCTGGCCTACAGCATCGGCATCAGCACCGGCGAAGCGGTCGTCGGCTACATCGGGACCGAGCGCGCCATGAACTACACAGCCATCGGCGATATCGTCAACCTGGCCAAACGCCTCCAGGAAATCGGCGCGCCGGGGCAGATACTGGTCGAAAGAACCGTGGCGCAGCAGTTGGGCGCGCTGGCCCAGGCGCGCCCGCTGGGCGAGATCAAGATCAAAGGCCGCAAGCAGGCCGCGTTCGCCTACGAGCTGGACGGCCTGCAGCCGCTCGTCTGACGGCCCTTTTCAGACCGCTTCACCAGCCCTGACAGTCTCGCACACCGCAATCAGCATTGTGCCGGCGGCGAAGCCTGCCGATCACCCTGGCGCATGGGCGAGCCGCCCGCAGCAAAAGTGCAGAAATACAACGCCTGCGCTTTGTGCGCTTTATACATTGACTCATTGTTTTAAAATGTATTAGATTTGTATTACATTGTATTTATTACGCAAAGAGTTGTTTGTGGCCGTCAACAGAGACAGCCCCATCCCGCTGTATCAGCAGCTCTACAACATCCTGCGCAGCCAGATCGAATTTGGCCAGCTTAAAGCCGGCGACTCGCTGCCCACCGAAGAAAAGCTGACCGCCGCTTACAGCATCAGCCGGGTAACGGCGCGTAAAGCGCTGCAGCAGCTTGCCGATGAAGGGCTGCTGGTGCGCAAGCCCGGTAAGGGGACATTTGTGAACATCCCCAAAACTGAGGAATCAATGCGCACGCTGCGCGGCTTCGCCGAGCTGATGATTGACCAGCACCCTGACCAGGTAATGGATGTGAACGCCTTTCAGATCGCGCCGGCAGCAGCCAGCGTCGCCGAGATGCTGGCGCTTAACCCCGGTGAAGCGGTGCTGGCCATCAAACGGCGCCACCTGGTGCGCCGGCGGCCGGTCGCGCTGGCGCAGATTTACCTGCCCTACACGCTGGGCAAGCTGCTGACACCGGACGACGTAGCGACGCGCTCAATCTATGACCTGCTGGCCGCTAAAGCGGACGTGATTATCAAACGCGCCGTGCAGCGCATCAGCGCGACCGGGGCCGGCCCGGATAACGCCGGCCTGCTGTCTGTTCCGCTGGGCGCGCCGCTGCTCCAGGTAAAGCGCGTGACCTATGATCTGGATGAGCGCCCAGTAGAATATATTGAGCTATATTACCCCGGCGGCCAGCATGAAATGGTGATGGAGCTTTATCGGCAGGAAGCGCGGCATGATTATTGACAGCCACGTACACATTGGCACCGAGGACCTGCTGGCGCGCCCGATCCCGCCGGAGAAACGCGCGCGGCCTGCCTTTCAGGACCGGATGCACAACACCGTTGAGAACCAGCTCGCCCGCATGGACGAAAACGGCATTGACCGGGCTGTCGTCTTTGGCTTTCCACTGGAGGAAGTGGACCGGGTGCGCGCTAACGAGTACGTGCTCAGCGCGGCGCAGGCGCATCCGCAGCGTTTCATCCCCTTCATGCTGGTGGGCGATGACACCGACTACTGGCTGAAACGCGGCGCGCGGGGCTTCAAGCAGCAGAATATCCTCTACGCGCCGGAACGCTTCGACCTTATGCGCGCCTACGCTGTTATGGCCGAGGCTGGCACGCCGATGCTGATCCATTTTCGCGCCGGCCCTGGCTGGAATGTCGCGGAACAGGCACGCGCCATCCTGAGGCGCGTCCCCCGGCTCAGGCTGATTGTCGCCCACATGGGCCGCCACTCACCCAACACAGCCGACGGCGTCGAGGCGGCGCTGCTGGGCCTGCGCGACGAGGAAAACGTATTTTTTGAAACGTCAACGGTGCGCACCCCCGCGGCCATCGCGCGCGCGGTCGAGCTGGTCGGCGACGACCGCGTCATCTTTGGCTCAGACTATCCGTTCAACAGCTATCTGAACGCCAACCCGATTGGCGAAGAACTCGCCGCTGTCGAGCGCGCGGGCGTGCCGACCGAGAACATCCTAGCCGGCAGCATCCGGCGCTGGCTCGCCATCTGAAACCCCGCAGGTGCATACAGGAGGAAATCATGAAGGGTGTGCGGCTGAGCGATATCACATGGAAAGAGGCCATCGACACCATTCCCCGCTTCCCGGTGGTGCTGCTGCCCATTGGCGGCGGAACCAAGGAACACGGCCCGCACCTGCCGCTGGGCACTGACCAGATGGTAGTTGACGAGCTGGCGCGCCGGGTGGTGGAGGCCGCGCCGGTGCTGCTGCTGCCCACGCTGGCCTATGCTTACTACCCCGCCTTCGTGGACTGGGCCGGCAGCGTATCCATTGAGGCGCGCCACTTTACCGACTTTGTAGCCGATATCATCCGCTCGATGCATCGGCACGGCTGCCGCAAATTCCTGATTCTGGATGGCGGCGTTTCCACGCACCCGCCCCTCAAGACGCTGTCGTCTGATCTGCATCAGGAACTGGGCGTGCTGGTCGCCGTGAGTGACATCCTCGGCCTGGGGTCAGAGGTGTACGCGCAGATTGAGGAACAGGCCAGCGGCGGCCACGCCGACGAAATGGAAACCTCGTGCATGCTGGCGCTGCGCCCGGACCTGGTGCAGATGGCGCTGGCCCCGAAGGAATGGCGACAGGGCATACCGGGCGCATTCGGCGCGGACGGCGTCAAGAAGTTTCACGTTGGCGGCAAAATGAACACGCCCAACGGCATCAACGGCGACGCCACGCTCGCGACGGCGGACAAGGGCGAAAAAGCGCTCGCAGCCAAAGCGCAGGACATCATTACGTTTGTGGAACATTTCGCCAACCTGCCGCTGCCAGCGGGCGCGCGGTCGTGATGGACACGCAGACGCTGCTGGCGCTGGCCGCAGCCTACGACGCGGACTTCGGCCCGCACGCGCCGCAGATTGTGGTGCAGGAGGCGGCGGGCGCTGTCTTTACCGACACCGAAGGGAACCGGCTGCTTGACCTGAGCGACATCACCGCCAATGTCGGGCACGCTCACCCGCGCCAGCTTGAAGCCCTGCGCCAGGCGCTGGAGCAGATGGTTGTGAGCAAAAGCGGGCTGATGAACCCGGCCCGCGCGCAGCTCGCGCAGCGGCTGGTCAGCCTGACGCCAGATAACCTGAGCAAGGCGTATTTCGTTACCAGCGGCGGCGAAGCGGTAGACTGGGCTGTGCGCATCGCCCGGCGCGCCACCGGCAAACACGAGATTCTGTCCTTCTGGGGCGGCGTCTACGGGCGCACTTACGCCAACGCCAGCCTGAATGGGCTGGCCAAACGGCGGCGGCAGTTCGGCCCGGTGATGCCCGGCGTTATTCACGCGCCCTTCCCTTACTGCTACCGCTGCCCCTTTGGCAAGCAGCCGGAAACGTGCGGCCTCTTCTGCGTTGATTACCTCGACGATGTGCTAAAGCACGCCAGCACCGACGACATCGCCGCGTTGATTGTCGAGCCGTACCAGGGCGTCGGCGGGATGGTTTTCCCGCCTGAGGGCTACCTGCCGCGCCTGCAGGAATGGGCCGCCGCCAACGATATCGTGTTCATCCTGGATGAAATTCAGTCGTCGTTTGGGCGCACCGGCCAGTTGTTCGCGCTGGAATGGGAAGGTTTGCGCCCACAAATGCTGTGCCTGGGCAAGGGCCTGGGCGGCGGCCTGTCAATCGCGGCGCTGCTGGCCGAGGACTGGCTCTGGGACTCGCTGGCCCCTGGTGAGCTGGGCGGCGGCAGCGGCGGCAGCTTCCTGGCCGCTACTTCGGCGCTGGCCGTCATTGACATTTTAACGGCTGAAAACCTGGCCGCCCATGCAGCGCAGGTGGGCGCTTATTTTCTGGAGCGTTTCCGCCAGCTTCAGCAGCGCTTCCCCGCGGTTATCGGCGATGTGCGCGGCAAAGGGCTGGCGGTGGCAATGGAGTTCGTTACCGACCCTGAAACAAAACAGCCGTATCCTGAGCTTGTTCAGCGCATCAGCCGCGCAAGCTATGCGCGTGGGGTGTATATCGGCAGCCGCAGCCACATTCTGGATGTGCGCCCGCCGCTGGTTATCACCGCGGAACAGGCCGTTTACGCCGCTGATACCATCGAAACTGCGCTGACTGAGGCGCTTGGCTAGCCATCCAGCGGATGGCAGAGAGGGTTAAACCTGCGCGCAACTGGCTGTTCACATCGTCCGTTCTCAAAAAAGGGGAAAGCAACATGAGAAATTCAACATCGAAGTTCGTGCTCTTGCTGCTGCTAGCGCTGCTGCTGGCGTCCAGCGCCGCCGCCCAGGATGCGCCTGTTGTGCTGCGCTATCCTATCACCAGCGACCCGGCCAGCCTGGAGCCAGGGCTGGTAAAAGAGCTGTACTCAGCGGAAATTGCCCTCAGCCTGCATGCCGGCCTGTTCACCTATGACGCTGACACACAGGTCGTGCCCTACCTGGTCAGCGAGTACGAAGTGTCGGACGACGGCCTGGTTTACACTTTCCACCTGCACGAGAACGCCGTGTGGCACAACGGCCGCCCGATCGTCGCCGCGGACTTCAAAGCCGGCTGGGAACGCTATCTTGATCCGGCGGTGGGCGCGCAGACTGCCGGCGTGCCCTGGGAAAATGTCGTGGGCGGGCCTGAGCTTTTCGCTGGCGAAGCCGAAGAACTGGCGGGTGTCCAGGCGCTTGACGACCACACGCTTGAAGTTACGCTGGCGCAGCCGTCTAACACTTTCCTTCAGGAACTGGCCGTCCCGGTAACCTGGGTCGTCCCGGAAGAGGCGGTCGTCGCCGGCAGCCCGGAATGGACAGGCACTCCGGTAGGCGCTGGTCCGTTCAAGTTCGTCGAGTGGGTGCCCAATGTGCGCCTCGTGCTGGAAGCCAATGACGGCTTCTTCCTGGGCAGGCCGCAGATTGACCGCCTTGAGTATCTGGTCGTGCCCGATACGTCAACCTCGCTGGCACAGTTTGAGGCCGGCGAGCTGGATATCGTCGGCGTGCCGCCCAGCGCTCTGCAGCGCGTCAGCGAGGACCCGGTCCTGAGCGAACAGCTCGCTTACTTCACGCGCGCGCAGCTTCGTTACACCGGCATGAACCAGGATATGTTCGAGCCGTTTAAGGATGTGCGCGTGCGGCAGGCGTTCATCTACGCCATTGACCGCGACACGATCGTGACCCAGGTGCTCAACAACGCCTGGACGCCGGCGACCGGCCTGGTCCCGCCCAATATCCCACAGTACAACCCGGACCTGGAAGCCTACCCCTATGACCCGGCAGCCGCGCAGCAGCTTCTGGCCGACGCCGGTTATCCGGGCGGCGCGGGCTTCCCGCCGGTCGAACTCGCCTCGCTCGACACAACTATCGCTGAAGCGATGGCGGCCATGCTCACGGCCAACCTGGGCATCACCGTCGAGATTTTGCAGCCGGAGCGCGGCGACATGATCGACGGGTTGTGGGCGGGCGACCGCTGGCAGTTCTTCGTTTTCGGCTGGACCGCCGACTCACCTTCGGCGTCTGTGTGGACGTATGAAATGCTGTACTGCGGGCTGGACAGCAATTTCTCTAACTACTGCAACGAAGAAGTAAACGCCGCCATTGACCAGGCGCGCAGCACGCTGGACATCGCTGAGTCCACTGCTTACTGGCAGCAGGCAGAGGCGCTGGCAATGGCCGACGCCGCTGTGATCCCGAACGGATACGCGCGCTTTATCTATCTGGTTAACCCGCAGGTTGAAGGCTTCGCCGCCAACCTGCTTGGGCCGGTGGGCTTCGCCAACGTCACCAAAGCCGGTTAAAACCGGGCCGCACACACACACATCGGAACTGCTGGAAGGGGCCGCTGGCCCCTTCCAGCCGCACAGGACAGGCGCGTATGACACGGTATATCCTGCAGCGCATCGCGTTTATTATCTTCAGCCTGGTCGGCGCTACATTCCTGGCCTTTACCGCCTCCCGGCTGGCCCCTGGCGACCCGGTGCGGCTGATGGCTGGCGAGCAGAATATCGCGCCGGAGGTGATCGCCGCCTGGGAGGCGCGCTATGGCCTGGACCAGCCGATTCCGATCCAGTACATCTACTACGTGCGCAACGTGCTGCAGGGCGATTTCGGCACATCGTACCAGTATATCGGCATGCCTGTGATGGACCTGATCGGCCCGGCGGTGTGGGTGACGCTGCGCTGGGAAAGCGTGGCGCTGGTGGTGGCAATCGCGGTCGCCGTTGTGTTAGGCGTCACGGCGGCGGTGCGCCACAACACCTGGGTGGACACCGGCGCGATGTTCATCGCCATTGTGGGCATTTCGCTGCCCGACTTCGTGCTGGCGACGTTTCTTGTCGTCATCTTCGCGCTGCGGTTGGGCTGGCTGCCGGTGGCGGGCTACGAGACGCTGGCGCATTTTATCCTGCCGGCGATCACGCTGGCGGTGCGGCCCTGCGCGCTGATCTCGCGCATGGTGCGCGCGGCTATGCTGGACGTGATCAGCCAGGACTACATGCGCACCGCGCGCGCAAAAGGTCTGAACGAGCGCACCGTCATTCTCAGGCACGGGCTGAGCAACGCGCTGCTGCCGGTGCTAACGGTGGTGGGCGTGGTGGTGGGGCGCATCCTGGCCGGTTCGTTTATCGTCGAGACGATCTTCAACATCCCCGGCATCGGGCGGGTGGGCGTAACAGCCGTGCTCCAGCGCGACTATCCGGTTATCCTCGGCGCGACGATTGTGCTGGCGACGGCCTTCCTGGTTACAACACTGATTATTGACCTGCTGTACGGGGTGCTTGACCCCCGCGTGCGCCTGACAGACTAACTAAATGACGACCACCAGCGCAGTACCCCGTTTGAACACTGCTGCCCCTGCCGGCAGCCTGTGGCGCGACGCCCTCTACCGGATGGCGCGCAACCGCGCTGCCGTTATTTCCGCGCTGTTCCTGCTGGCGCTGATGCTGGCAGCGGTTTTTGCCGAGATAATCGCGCCGTATGACCCCAATGCCGTCGATTTCACCGCGCTGCGCCAGCCGCCATCGCCAGCGCACCTGATGGGAACTGACGAAATTGGGCGCGATATCCTCAGCCGTGTGATCTTCGGCGCGCGCGTATCGCTCACGGTCGGCATCGTTGTCCAGAGCACGGCGACGGCTGCGGGCGTCTTCCTGGGCATGATCGCTGGCTACTATGGCGGCCTGGCCGATATGGTTATCATGCGCGCGGTAGACATCATGTACGCGCTGCCGGCGTTTCTGTTCGCCGTGTTTATGGTGTCGCTGCTCACACCCAGCGTCAACAGCGTAATCCTCACGCTGGCGCTGGTGAGCTGGCCGCTGATGGCACGCCTGATGCGCGGGCAGGTGCTGGCGCTCAGGCAGGAAGATTACGTGCTGGCGGCGCGCGCGCTGGGTGCGCGCCCCTGGCAGATCATGCTGTTCCATATCCTGCCCAACTCGCTCACGCCGTTGATCGTCCAGTTCACGCTGGGCATCGCCACCGTAATCATGGCCGAAGCCGGGCTGAGCTTTCTGGGCATCGGCATCCGCCCGCCAACGCCGACCTGGGGCGGCATGATCACCAAAGGCCGCGACTATATCCGCACCGAGCCGCACCTGGCGCTCTACCCTGGCATCGTGCTGGGCCTGACGATGATCGCCTTCAACTTCCTGGGCGACGGCCTGCGCGACGCGCTTGACCCGCGCATGAAGAAATCCTGACCACAAACAGCGGGCGTGGCCCGGGGCGGTGTTGACCGCCGCCCGCGCCAGGCTCTATACTTGAGCCGCTAACCCGACGCCGGGATGCTGCTGCGCGCATCCCCTCTACCCGCAGCTTCAGGAAGAACACAGCTTATGACAGCCACCGATCACGAAATGCCGGCAGCAGCGGACGAAAACGCCCCGCGCTCCAACTTCATCCGGGAAATGATTGACGAACACCTGCGCACCGGCCGCTATGACGGGCGCGTGCAGACGCGCTTTCCGCCAGAGCCGAACGGCTATCTGCACATCGGCCACGCCAAGTCCATCTGCCTCAATTTCGGCATCGCCGCCGCCTACGGCGGCCAGTGCAACCTGCGCTTCGACGACACCAACCCGATCAAGGAAGAACAGGAATATATCGACTCGATCATCGAGGACGTGCGCTGGCTGGGCTTCGACTGGGGGGACCGGCTGTTCTACGCCTCTGACTATTTCGACCTGCTGTACGAGTGGGCGGTCCAGCTCATCAAGGCGGATAAGGCTTACGTGGACCACCTGAGCGCCGACGAAATCCGCGAGTACCGGGGGACGCTGACGCAGCCAGGGCGCGAAAGCCCGTACCGCAGCCGCAGTGTGGCGGAAAACCTGCGCCTGTTCGAGCAGATGAAAAACGGCGACCTGCCCGACGGAAGCTGCGTGCTGCGCGCCAAAATCGACATGGCTTCGCCCAACCTCAACCTGCGCGACCCGGTGATGTATCGCATTCTGCACACCGACCACCCGCGCACCGGCGACAAGTGGTGCATCTACCCCATGTACGATTGGGCGCACGGCCAGTCCGACTCGATCGAGCGCATCACACACTCGATCTGCACGCTGGAATTTGAGGATCACCGCCCGCTTTACGACTGGTTTATCGCCAACCTGGGCATCTACGCGCCGCAGCAGATCGAGTTCGCGCGCCTCAACCTGAACTACACGGTGCTGAGCAAACGCCGGCTCATCCGGCTGGTGACGGAAAACTTTGTGCATGGCTGGGACGACCCGCGCATGCCCACGCTCAGCGGCCTGCGGCGGCGCGGCTTCCCGCCGGAGGCCATCCGCGACTTCGCGGAGATGGTCGGCGTCGCCAAAAACAACAGCGTGGTGGACATCGCGATGCTGGAATACTGTGTGCGCCAGGTCCTCAACCGGCACACCCCGCGCGTGATGGCCATCCTGCGCCCGCTGAAGGTTGTCATCACCAACTACCCCGCCGACCAGGTGGAGGCGCTGGACGCCATCAACAACCCGGAGGACCCGGCAGCCGGCACGCGCACAGTGCCGTTCGCGCGCGAGCTGTATATCGAGCAGGATGATTTTATGGAGGACCCGCCGAACAAATTCTTCCGGCTGGCCCCTGGGCGTGAGGTGCGCCTGCGCTACGCCTACTTCATCAGATGCGAGGAAGTGGTCAAGGATGCCGCCGGAAACATCGTCGAGCTGCGCTGCACCTATGACCCGGCCACGCGCAGCGGCGAAGCGCCCGACGGGCGCAAGGTGAAAGCGACGCTGCACTGGGTGGCGGCGGCCCACGCTCTCGACGCTGAAGTGCGCCTCTACGATCACCTGTTCACCCGGCCCGACCCGAACAGCGACGACGAGGGCCTGGACTTCACCGCCTATATCAACCCGAACTCGCTTCAGGCGCTCACTGGCTGCAAAGTTGAGCCGAGCCTGCGGGGCGCGGCGCCGGGCAGCCGCTTCCAGTTCGAGCGCCTGGGCTACTTCTGCGTTGATCCTGACAGCGCCGGCGGTGAGCTGGTGTTCAACCGGACGGTCACGCTCAAGGACGAGTGGGCGAAAATCCAGCGGGCGCAGCAGCAGACCCGCTGACCGGCCCGCTGCCAGCGCTAACGCACGTTCGAGGGCGCTGTTTGTGTTTGTACTGAGGAGACATAACAATGCGAATGGCTGCAGCTGCGCTGGCGCTGCTGGCGCTGGCGATCTCACCGCTGGCCGTGCTGAGCCAGGACGGCGCTGATGCCGTCTATACCGACCCACAAGAGCGCTTCAGCGTGCCGGTTCCCACTGGCTGGACCGATGCCAGCGATGAGAACGGGGCGCATTTCATCTCTGAGGACGGCGCGGCCAACCTGTACGTGCGCGCCGCCGACGTGACCGACACGGCTGCCGGCATGGCCGCTGTGCTGGAAAGCATCTTCCCCGGCTGGGACGCGGTGTCGCTGCAAACCGTGCAGGCCCCGCTGTCAAACGGCATCTGGACGCAGGACGTGTATACCCAGGGCAGCGAGCTGGTGATCGCGCTGGGCCAGGCCGCCGGCGACAGCGTAGTCGTGATGGTGGCGCAGGGCGCGCAGGCCGCGCTCCAGGCGGTGAACCCGGTCACGCTGGCGACGCTGAACGGCATCAGGCTGCTGCAGGTCCCCTCTAACCTGCCGGACTATATCGACCTGGACGCCTTCACCGAGCGCGACGTGGTCGTCGGCGCGGAGGGCTGGCCGCTGCCGGGCACGCTGTCAGTGCCCGTTGGCGACGGCCCGTTCCCGGCGGTCGTGCTGGTGCACGGCTCCGGGCCAGGCAACCGCGACCAGGCTATCGGCCCGACCAAAGTGTTCCGCGACCTGGCGCAGGGGCTGGCCTCGCAGGGTATCGTCGTGCTGCGCTATGACAAGCGCACCAACGCCCTGCCTGAGCAGGCAGCAGCCGACCTTGCGTTCACGCTGGACCGCGAATACGTGGACGACGCGCTGGCCGCTGTCGCCTATCTGCGCGCGCTACCCGAAGTGGACCCGGCGCAGATCGTGGTGCTGGCGCACAGCCAGGGGGCCAGCGTCGGGCCGCGCATCGCCGCCGCCGACCCGGAGATCGCCGGCCTGATTCTGCTGGCCGGGCTGGCGCGGCCTTTCGAGGTATCGCTGAGCGAACAGCTCGCCTACCAGCTCGCGCTGGCCGCTGAGTATGATGAGGAGCTGTCGCCACAGGCGGAGGCCAGCCTGGCGGCGCTGCAAACTATCGCCACGAACCTGGAAGCCGTGCGCGCCGGCGCTGACCCGCTGGCGACGTTCGGCGACCCGGCGGCGGCGGCGTACTGGGCCAGCGTCGTCGCCGCTGACCCGCTGGCGGAGGTGGCCGCCGTCAGCCTGCCGATCCTTGTGCTGCAGGGTGAGCGCGACTACCAGGCCACGATGGCCGATTTCGCGCTGTGGCAGGAAGCGCTGGCTGGCCGCGCTAACGTCACCTTTATCAGCTACCCGGCGCTTAACCACCTGTTCATGGAAACCGGCGAAACTGGCACGCTGGCGCTGCCCAGCGAGTACGCCACCGTCCCCGCTTTCGTGGACGCGCAGGTGATTGATGATATTGCCGCGTGGGTTAAAGCCCTGGGCTAGCCGCGCCCCTTCAGCAGCTATGCCGCTTTCACCGGCAGCCCGCGCGGGCTGCCGGTGTGTTTTTCCGCGCGTAATACATTGTGAAATCAACCGCAAATAAACGATCTTACTACCCGCCGGGCAATTGAGTGTGGCCGCGCTCCACCGTAGAATGTAAGTGTCAATGAACGCGAAGGTTCGGCTTTAATGCGAGTCGTTCCCTTTTCGCGCGGCTGTACCCCGAAATTCGACGGCGCGGCAGTTCGCGATTTGCCAGCGCCGGTATCGCAGCAGAGGCATTTATGGCGGGAGCTGGCCCCAACGGGCTGATAGTTATCATTGTCGCGAGCAGCTTATACGGGCTGGCGCTGGTCAGCGTGGCCGTGCTGCTGACGATGGCGCGCCAGTTCCGCGCCTGGCAGGTTGACCACCTGGCGCTGGCCGCGGCTGTCCCGCTGCCCGCGCCCCCACCCGCCGCGGCCCGCCGCCCGCCGCGAACCATCAGCACCCCCAGGGCCATCGTCATTCCGTCGTACCTGCCGCTGCCGGTCCGCGAAAGCCGGCCTGAGCTGGTCACCCTCCAGGTAGAGCCGCCCGACGAACCCAACCGCGACCAGCGCGCGGTCCGGCGGCTGGTCGCTCACCTTAAAGCTGAGGCGCTGCGTGCCGACCGCCTGCACGCCGGCTGACAGCGCCGCCCTCGCGCGCGGCGCGCTCTTTCAGCTATAATGGCGGCATGGACCAATCACCTGACCCGCTTAATCGCAGCCGTCTGACGCGCGCCCTGCTGGCAGGGGCGGCGCTGGCCGTGCTGGGCATCACGCTGTTTATCGCGCTGTGGGCGGCGCTGGGCAGCCAGGGCGTGGACCAGACGGCGCGGCTGCTGCTGTCGCTGTGCATCCCGCCGGCGGTGATCGCCGCCGCGCTGGGCGGATACTTCCTGCTGGCGCAGCCCGGCCCTAAAGACCGTTGACCGCTGCCAGCCCGCCCCAGGCGCAGACGAACTGGCCCCTGGCTTACACGTCCCAGATGTAAAACTGCCAGTTTTCCTGGCTGAGGCTGGCATCTTCGTCGTACCGCATGGTCGCCATGATGACCAGGTCGGCCCAGTGGTTGAACGCGCGGTCGCTGCCGTTATAGCGCAGCCGAAGCTGCCAGGGCAGCGTGAGCCACAGGTAGGCGAGGCGGCGGCGCTCATAGCGCGAAGTGCGCTCGCGCAGGTCGAAATACCAGCGCGGGTAGCGCAGCAGCGCGTTGGGGAACCAGCGCGCCAGGCTGGCGCGGGGTTTGCGCCAAAGCGCGGCGGCCAGCAGCAGCATGCCCGGCAGCGCCAGCGGCAGCGCGCTGCCCAGCACCGGGGCTGCCAGCGCTCCCAGGCAGCACAAGAGCAGGCCCGCCCACATCATCAGCGCTGGCAGGGGGTAGTAGATTGTTTCGACGTCACCGTATTTCTCAAAACCACGCAGCACCGGGTCCTTCAGCAGGCCGCTGAGGATGAGCAGCTCGCGCGCCAGCAGCGCCATGCTCACCAGCAGAATCGTCATATACACGGCCATCACAGCTCACGCTTTCCCGGTGGCAGCGGCAGGGTCGCGCCCGCCCGGCTGAACAGCCGTTCAGGGCGCACAGCGCAAGTATAGACACGCGCCGGACGATAATCAAACGGCGGGCGGATAGAGGGAATTGTCAGCGGTAGAATGTAACGAACATCACTAACGGTCTGCCGGGCCTGTGGTATCGTATTAAAGCATCAACATATGAAGATTTGGTTATACTCATTGTTTAAGGGTGTGTATATGGAGATCAGCCAGTGTCAGGCGGCGGTCTGCGCAGCGCTCGGTGATTATCACCGCGTCCTGCTGCTGTACGCGGTAGCCGCGGAACCGCGCAGCGTTGGCGATCTCGTGCGCCGTTTAGGGATATCGCAGCCAGCCGTGTCCCATCACCTGCGAATACTGCGCGAGCAAAAAGTTGTGTCGGCGGAACGTCGTGGCAAATCGGTATACTACTTTCCGTCAGACCCGCGCATTATCGAAGCGATGGACCTGCTGCGTGTAATCCTTACCGAACAGATGCACGAGCTGGGCGCTGCGGCGGCGAAAGCCGCCGCCCGCCCGCCCGTGTAGCCAGTTACCCTTGATCGCGCGTTTAGCAGAGAGGATAAATCTGCCCCATGACTATAACCAGCTCTCTTCGCACAGCTTTCAGGCCCGCCGAAACCGGCGGCGCCGTGCAGTACCCCAACTATGTGCGCCACAAAGCGCTGCGCGCCTGGGTGCAGGAAATGGTTGACCTGTGTAAGCCCGACGCCGTTCACTGGTGCGACGGCACGCAGGACGAATACGACGAGCTGTGCCAGCTTCTGGTCGAGAACGGCACATTCACCCGTCTGAACGAAAAGCTGCGGCCCAACAGCTATCTGGCGCGCTCGCACCCCAGCGATGTCGCGCGCATGGAAGACCGCACCTTCGTGTGCAGCCTCAGCCGGAACGACGCCGGCCCCACCAACAATTGGGTGTCCCCGCGCGAAATGCACCGGACGCTGGACGCCCTGTTCGACGGCTGCATGCGCGGGCGCACCATGTATATCATCCCCTTCTGCATGGGGCCGCTTGGCTCGCCGCTGTCCTATATCGGCGTCGAGCTGACGGACTCGGCTTATGTGGCCGTCAACATGCGCATTATGACGCGCATGGGCAGCCAGGTCTACGAGTTCCTGGGCGAAGACGATCCGTTTGTGCCCTGCGTTCACTCCGTCGGCATGCCGCTGGAACCCGGCCAGCAGGATGTGCCCTGGCCCAGCAACCTGGAAACCAAGTACATCGTCCACTTCCCGGAAGAGCGCTCGATCTGGTCGTATGGCAGCGGCTACGGCGGCAACGCGCTGCTGGGCAAGAAATGTTTCGCGCTGCGCATCGCCTCCAACCTCGCGCACGATGAAGGCTGGCTGGCCGAACACATGCTGATTATGGGCGTTGAATCGCCCGCCGGCGAGAAAACCTACGTCGCCGCCGCCTTCCCCAGCGCCTGCGGCAAAACCAACTTCGCCATGCTGGTTCCCCCGCCGGCCTTTAAGGGCTGGAAAGTAACCACCGTCGGCGACGACATCGCCTGGATCAAGATGGGCGGCGACGGCAAGCTGTACGCCATTAACCCTGAATACGGCTTCTTCGGTGTCGCGCCCGGCACCAACGCCAAAACGAACCCCAACGCGACGGCCACCATCGAGCGCAACACCATCTTCACCAATGTCGCCCTCACCGACGACGGCGATGTGTGGTGGGAGGGCCTTACCGACACGCCGCCGGCCCACCTCACTGACTGGCAGGGCCAGGATTGGACGCCAACCAGCGGGCGCAAGGCCGCGCACCCTAACGCGCGCTTCACCGCCCCGGCCAGCCAGTGCCCGTCCATTGACCCTGAGTGGGAGAACCCCGCCGGTGTGCCGATCAGCGCGTTCATCTTCGGCGGGCGGCGCAGCAGCGTGACGCCGCTGGTGTTCCAGTCGTTCAACTGGGTGTACGGCGTCTATTTCGCGGCGACGATGGGGTCGGAAATGACGGCGGCGGCGTTCGGCAAAATGGGCGAAGTGCGCCGCGACCCGTTCGCCATGCTGCCCTTCGCCGGCTATCACATGGCGAGCTACATCAATCACTGGCTCAAGTTCGGGCGTCATATTCCTGACCCGCCGCGCATCTTCGTTGTGAACTGGTTCCGCAAGGACGAAGACGGCAACTTCCTGTGGCCCGGCTTCGGCGAGAACATGCGCGTGCTGAAGTGGATTGTCGACCGCGCCCATTCCAAAGCCGCCGGCAAAGAAACGCAGCTTGGCCGCGTGCCGGTCTACAAGGACATCGAATGGGCTGGCCTGGAGGACTTCACCGAGGAAGACTTCAACAAGGTCATGTCAATTGACGTGAACATCTGGAAACAGGAGATTCTGTCGCACGAGGAGCTGTTCATCAAGCTGTATGACCGGCTGCCTAAAGAGATGATGTGGGTGCGCCAGCTTCTGATCTCCAGCCTGTGGAGCGCGCCAGAGCAGGCTACCCGCAGCGAGTAGGCCCGCCGTCCGCCTGTCGCTCACCAGCGCCTCTGCTGCCGCACTGCCGGCGGCAGGGGCGCTGTTTCGCTGGCGCGCAAAGACGCCCGCCGCCAGCCTGTCTCGCAGCCCGAACTGTGCTACAATACCGAACGAACTAGCAGCACAACATCAGCAGCCTGGGCCGACACGGCACAAGGACGCCGGACAAACAGAACGGGTCCGTGCCGCTTTTTGTTAAGAAGATGCCTATGTCAAACCTGGACCTCATCAAAGCCGGGCCAGGGCCGCGCACCGCGTTTATCGAAAAGGCAGATGCGAAGGTCATCTCCGAAACGATGGTCGCTTTCGCCAACACCGAAGGCGGCACGCTGGTGATCGGCCTGAAGGACAGCGGCGAGGCTTCGACCGCTAAAATCACCGTTGAAGCGCTGGAAAAAGCGCTCAAAGAGGCGGACGCCGCCTGCAGCCCGCCGGTGGTGGTGGGCAACTGGGAACAGGTGGAGGTCGCCGACAGCCCGGCTTACAGCCTGCGCGTGCCGCGCAGCATCGAGCTGCACGCGCTGGCCGACGGGCGCGTGCTGATCCGCAGCGGCGTTAAAAACCGCCCGCTGGGCGGGCAGGAAATCCTCAAGCTGGCCAGCGCCAAAGGCACGGGCGATTTCGAGACCGAGATCGTGCCGGGGGCAACCAAAGACGACTTCAGCCGCAAGATGATCGACGAGTACCTGGCGAAGCGCGCTGAGCGCACCAAACGCCCCTATAACGGCAAGGTAGACGACCTGCTGCGCGAGATCAGCGCCGTCAACGAGGACGGCAAGCCCACCGTCAGCGGCATCCTGCTGTTCAGCGAGTACCCGCAGCAGTGGCTGCCGCAGAGCAGCGTTGTGTTCGCCAAGTTCGTGGGCAAAACCCCGCGCGGCGAGGACGGGCTGGCCGGCTATTCACGCCGCGAGGAACTCACCGGCCCGCTGCCGCGCCTGATCGAGGCGTCGTGGAACCTCATCTGGAGCGAGATGGCCGTCAGCGCGGTCGTCAAGGGGCTGGAGCGCGAGGAAACCTACGAGTACCCGCAGTTCGCCGTCCGTGAAGCGATCGTCAACGCCGTCTGCCACCGCGACTACCGCCTCAAAGGGCGGCGCATCGAAATCCGCATGTACTCTGACCGGCTGGAAGTGATCTCACCCGGCGGGCTGCCTGGGTTTATCACGGTGGAAAACATCGTGGACGAACACTTCAGCCGCAACCCGCGCATGGTCAACGGCCTGTTCCAGTGGGGCTATATCGAAGAGCTGGGGCTGGGCATTGACCGCATGCTGGAGGTGATGCAGCAGGCCGGGCACAAGCTGCCGTACTTCGACGCCCGCCCTTACAGCTTCGCGGTCACGCTTTTCAACGCGCGCGAGAAGCAGAGCGCCCCGGCGTGGTCGCGCAATACAAACCACCGGCAGGCGCGCGCGCTGCAATATATTCGTGACCACGGCTCGATCACCAACCGCGAATACCGCACGCTGTGTTCCGGCGTTTCCGCCGAAACGCTGCGGCTGGACCTGGCGAATATGGTCGAACAGGGCATCCTGCTCAAGGTTGGCTCAAAGAAAGGGACGTACTATATTCTCAAGTAAGGTATTCAGCGCGCAGCCCCAGCGGGCGGCCTGAAGAAACGCAAGGAATATAAACCCATGAGCCTGTCTGGCAGCATCATCCTGGCGTCAGCCGCCGGGCACGCCGCGCTGCTCGGCTATCTTGTCGTGCGCCGCGCCCACGCGCGCGCCGGGGCTGCCTGGCTGGCGCTGAGCGCGGCGCTGTCGCTGGCCGCCGCGCTGACACACTTCGCGCCCGCCGGCGGGCTGTTTGACGGGCGCCTGAACGCCGGCACGGCGCTGGTGCTGGCGCTGGCCGCCCTGCTCACCGCTTACGGCATGCTGGTCGTGCGCGACGTGCTTAACCGGTTTGGCCGGCTGTGGCTGGCGGCCGGGCTGGCGTGGCTGGCCGCGCTGCTGGCGGCGGCGCTGTTCGGCGGCCCGCCGCTGGCCGGCGAGCCAGACTGGCTGGTGCGCGTGTTCGTCCGGCTGGACCTGTTCAGCGGCGCGGCGCTGGCCGGGCTGGTGCTGCTGGGCACGCTGCTGCTGAGCGTGGCCTTCTACGGCTTTTACATCGCGCGGCTGCCAGAGGTCGCTAACCGGGCGCTGTTCTGGGTGATAAACGCGGCAGCCGCGCTGCTGGGCGTGGTGCTGGCCGCCAGCGGGCCGCCGGCGCTGCTGGCGGTGGGCAGCGGCGTCCTGCTGCTGAGCCTCTGCGGGGCCGCCTATGCCCTGTTCTCGTATCGCATGGTTGACATCCGCCGCGGCCTCACCGCCGCCGCGCGCGCGCTGTGGCTGATCGCGCTGACGGCGCTGTTTATCGCCGCGGCGCTGCTGCTGGTTGACGCCGTTGTCACCCCGGAAGCGGGCGACCGGCTGGCGCTGATCGGCGTGGTGGCGCTGGTGACAGCGGCGCTCTATGTGCTGGCGCGCCGGGCGCTGGCCTGGCTGGCCGCGCCGCTGCTCGGCCTGCCGCCAGACCCTACGCGCGCCGCCCGGCGGTACAGCCAGCAGATCTCGAAAACGGTCGAGATTGACCAGCTTATCGCCGTCGGCAGCGAAACGCTCAACAGCGTGATGGGCGTGCGCCGCTCCGGCATGATCCTAGTGAACGACGCCAGCGCCGACAGCGACCGCGTTGAGCTGCTGGTGATGCGCGGCGGCGGGCTGGCAAACGTCAAGGAACCGAAAGGCCGCCTGGAAAAAAGCGGCCCGGTTTACCGTCACCTGGCGGCTGAGCGCGCGCCGCTGGCCCAGTTCGACCTGGAGTTCAGCCCCCACTACCGCGCCGCCACCGCCGCTGAGCGCGCGTTCTTCGCCGGCCTGGGCATGAGCGCCTACGCGCCGATCATCGTTGAGGAAGTGCTGATCGGCGTGCTGACGTGCGGCGCGAAAATCAACGACACGCCCTTCTTCCCGCGCGACCTGGAGCTGCTGGCGACGATGGCCGACCAGACCGGCGTGGCGCTGCGCAACGCGCGGCTGGTCGCTGACCTGCGCCACCTCAACGCCACCATGCAGGCGCTGAACGCCGGGCTGGAAGAAGCGAACGAACAACTGGAGAAGCTGGATTCAGTCAAGACTGACTTTGTGACCATCGCCAGCCACGAGCTGCGCACGCCGCTGGCGCAGCTTCGCGGCTATGTGGATATCGTGGACGCGCTCAACGACCAGGGGATGCTGGACAAAGAGCAGATTCGCGGCATGGTGGGCAATCTGCGGCGGGCCGCCCAGCGCATGGACGAGCTGATCTCCGCCATGCTCGATGTCAGCCAGCTTGACGTGAACGCGATGGACCTGCGCCTGACACAAACCGCGCCCGAAACAATCGTCCGGCTGGCGATTGAGCCGCTGACCGACGCGCTCAACCAGCGCAAAATCTCGCTGTCGGTGCGCGGCACGCGCGGCCTGCCCCCCATCCAGGCCGACATGCAGCGCCTCGTGCAGGCTTTCCGCAACATCGTCGTCAACGCGATCAAGTTCACGCCGGACCGGGGCCGCATCGAAATCGTGGCGAGCCTGCAGCCCGGCGAAGCGCCGCGCCAGTCCGACAACGTGCTGGTCGCCATCTCGGATACCGGCGTGGGCATTGACAAGGCCAACCTGGAGCTGATCTTCGAGAAGTTTTACCGCGCGTATGACCCGTCACTGCACTCGACCGGGACGTACAAATTCATGGGCGCGGGGCCGGGCCTGGGGTTAACAATCGCGCGCGGCGTAATTGAGGGGCACGGCGGGAAAATCTGGGCGGAGAGCAGCGGCCACAACATGGAAACCTTCCCCGGCGCGACGTTTTACGTGCTGCTGCCTGTCAGCCCGCCGGAGGACGCGAAGCGCGTGCTGCCGTTTGAGGATCACGCCCCGGCGTAGCGCGCGGCGGCGCATTCGCGCGCCGCTTCGACCAGCTCGTCAAACAGACGCTGCATCGCCGGGTCGGCGGTCAGGTCCTCAGGGTGCCACTGCACCGCCGTGAAGAAACGGTGGCCGGGCAGCTCTGAGGCTTCGGCGACGCCGTCCGGGGCATAGGCGACGATGCGCAGCTCAGCCGCCGAACGCGCCACCGCCTGATGGTGCAGGCTGTTCACGCTGCACACCGTGCCGCCCAGCACGCCCGCCAGGCCGCTGTCCGCCGCCACGCTGACCGTGTGGATCAGGTCGCGCGGGCGGCTCACCAGGTTATCGTGCTGAATAGCTGTGGCAATCTGCGCCGAAATATCCTGCACCAGCGCGCCGCCCAGCGCAACGTGCACCAGTTGGTGGCCCCGGCAGATGCCCAGCAGCGGGCGATCATCGGCGGCGGCCCACTGCGCCATGCTGATTTCAAGCGTGTCGCGCGCGTCGTCAATGTTAGCGGTCAGCGGGTGCGCCAGCGCGCCATAGCGCGCCGGGTTGATGTCGCCGCCGCCGGGCAGCAGCAGGCCGTCCAGCCGGTCATAGAGCGCGCGCAGCGCAGCCGGCTGCAGGCCCGCCGGAATCAGAACCGGAAGGCCACCGGCGCGCTCAACCGCGAGCGCGTTGGGGGCGTAAACCCGGTGGTAGCGGCGGCCGCTGCGCTCATCCGCGTGCAGCGCCGCCGTGATGCCAATGAGCGGCTGCAAGTGTTAGCGGCGCTCCTTCAGACGGGCGGCCTTGCCGCGCAGGTCGCGCAGGTAGTAAAGCTGGGCGCGGCGCACCTTAGCCCGGCGCGCGATCTCGATTTTCTCGACGCGCGGGCTTTTGAGCAGGAAGGTGCGCTCGACGCCGATCCCGTGGCTGGCGATGCGCCGAACGGTGAAATTGGCATCGTTGCCACCCTTACGCAGGCGAATCACGATGCCCTGGAAAACCTGGATGCGCTCCCGGTCGCCCTCGACAATGCGCACATGCACTTTAACCGTATCGCCGGGAGCCAGTTCAGGGTGGCCGCGGTCCGCCGCCGCCAGCGACTTCATGATGTCGTCCACAGTATCTCGTCCCTCTCAAAAAACACGCCGCCAGGCGTGTCGGTCAGCAGCTTGCACGGGCGGCATTATAGCATGGCCGGCTTGCCAGCGGCAAGGCTGGATAGCGGCGGCGGCCTTGAAAACGCGCGCTCGCTTGCTAAGCTAACGCTAAGAAAACTTCAATGCAAACGCGAAGGCAATTTGTTATCGTTCACAGCAGTAGCTAAGCGCAAAATAAAGCGCACACCAGGGAGGAACGAACATCATGGCCAACGTCCGCCGTTTCAAAAGGCATCGCATCATTGAAGACCCGCCGCTGGCGCGCTTTCTATTCAGCGACACCCGCTTTTCCGTTGTGTGGCTGGTAGTTCGCGTGTGGCTAGGCATCACCTGGTTTCAGTCGGGCATCCCCAAGCTGAGCAACCCCGGCTGGGTGGAAACCGGCGACGCGCTGAAAGGCTTCTGGACGAAGGCGGTGGCGATCCCGGAGCAGGGCCAGCCCGCGATCGCCTTCGACTGGTACCGCAATTTCCTGCAAGGCATGCTGGATGCGGGGGCCTACACCTGGTTCGCCAAGCTGATCGTCGCCGGCGAAATCCTGATCGGCGTTGCCCTCATCCTGGGCGCATTCGTCGGCATCGCCGCCTTCTTTGGCGCTTTCATGAACTGGAACTTCATCATGGCCGGGTCGGCCAGCATCAACGGGCTGCTGCTGCTGGCGGCCATCCTGCTGATCCTGGCCTGGAAAACCGCCGGCTACCTGGGCCTGGATTACTTCCTGCTGCCGCTGCTCGGCACGCCCTGGGGCCAGGGGAAATCGGAAGCGAACGCGGCAGCCGGGCCGCCCACGCCCAGGCCGGGCGCCAGCGGCGGCTAAGCTGGCGGGCAGACCTGCCACCTGAAACGAAACGAGCGCCCTTCTCTGCTGGAGGGCGCTCGCGTTTTTACGCTGTTTGCGGCTGCCTGAAAGCCATCCGTGCCGGATCAGCTAAGGCGTGCCAGTCGGAACAGGAACGCCAGTCGGAACAGGAACGCCAGTCGGAACGGGAAGGCCAGTCGGGGCGCTTGCGCCAGCGCCAACCTGCGTACACCCTTTCCAGATAAACACAAACGGCTTAAAGTGCTCATCCATGCCGTTGATCTGGAATTCGCCTGTGGTCAGGCGGTAAAGAGCGACTGGCCCGAAGGCAGCGTTCGCCTCGCCCAACAGCGCGTTTGTCCCAGGAATCCCTGTGCTGGCGATCGTCGCGGACGACACAAACAACACTTCATTTCCGTCTTTGTCGAGCACACGGATGCCCCCATCCGTGTAATAGCTTGCAGAAACCAGATCCGCAGTCACACAGTAGACGGCCATCCCGCCGAGGTGGTCAACCCCGTTGATACGCCCATCAGTAACGGCGGCCACGCCAACCTGAACCAACAGCGCGGAAGCAACAAAGACGAGACAAAAACTTAGTAATACCACAAAAGCTGTTCGTTTCATGCCGTCCTCCGTGAATCTGCTAATAAAGTGATTAAAACAGTATATCATATACAATCGGTTAAGAAATAGGATTATTCACGAAAACAGTAAAGTTTATACTCACATAATCCGCATAGATTCAACAAAACGCCGCACCCAGAGCGCAGCGGAATCCGCCTATAACCGCGCTGCTCACAGGCCCAGGCGGCGGGCAGTGCGCAGCAGGCCGGTGACGGTCTTGCCGTCCACAATGTCGCCGGTTTCGATCATCTCCAGCGCGCGCGCCAGCGGCAGGCGCGCTGGCTCGATAAATTCATCGGCGTCGCGTTCCAGCGGGCTGCTCACCAGCACTGACGCCAGGTAGAGGTGGATATACTCTGTCGTGTAGCCCGGCGCGGTGTAAAAGCCGCCCAGCGGCGTCAGCGCGCCGGGACGGTAGCCAGCTTCCTCCTGGAGTTCGCGCGCGGCGCAGGCTTCTGGCAGCTCGCCCGTCTCCAGCAGGCCGGCGGGAATTTCATACAGCACAGCGTCAGCACCGATGCGGTACTGGCGCACCAGCAGCACGTCGCGGTTTTCAAACAGCGCGACCACCGCCACCGCGCCCTGATGCGCGATCAACTCGCGCACGCCCGCGCTGCCGTCGGGCAGGCGCACGTCGTGCACATCCAGCTTAACAACGCGGCCCGTGTAAATGCGCCGGGTGCGCACGATAGTGTCGCGCATGAAAACCAGGGCGCGGCTGAACGCCGCGCCGGCTCCTCTCCTGCTGCCCCTGCCCTAGACGATGTAAATCACCTGGCCGATAAAGATCAGGTTGATGTTGGTGATGGCCGGGTTGTTGGCGGCGATCGCCTCTACCGAAGTGTTGTGGGTGAGCGCGATGCGGAACAGCGTATCGCCCGTGCGCACCGTGTAAGGCAGCCCCACACCGCCGCCGCCAGCGGGCGGAATCTGGCCGCCGCCGGTGCAGTTGGGGATGGTCAGCACCTGGCCCACCCGTATCAGGCTCACATTGGCGATGCCGTTGGCCGCCGCGATCGTCTCAACCGTCGAGCCATAGCGCAGGGCGATGCGGAACAGGTTGTCGCCGGCTACGACCGTGTGCTGGCACGCGCCGCCGACCACCGGCGGGCTGGTCGGGAAAAACTGGCCCGGCGGCGTCGCCGTGGGGAAGAAGATGCCGCCGCCGCCCCCTTCAGAGGTCGGCGTGGGGAAGAACACCTGCGCTGTCGCCGTCTGCGTTTCCCAGTACGCCTGGGTGGCGCGCTCCAGAACCGCCGTCGCCGTCAGCGCCGCGTCGCTGAGAGTGTCCTGCTGCGGCTGGCCGCCGTTGCCCAGGCTGGCCGCCTGGTCCTCAGGCGTGGCGGTGTCCTCGAAAATGAACTGCGCGGTCGGCGTGGTGGTCACGAACAGCAGCAGCTCCTCGGTCGGCTCGCTGCTGATCGTCGGCGTGTCCGTCACGAACAGCGCCACTTCTTCAGGCGTGGCCGTCACAAACTCTGGCAGCTCTATCTCCGGGCTGGGCGTCACCGACACCGCCAGCGGTATGGTCTCATCTGCTGTCGGGGTAAAGGTGGAGACGCCGGCTACGCCAACGCCGCTGGCCGGGTCGCCAGCCGTCTGAAAACAACCAGCCAGCCCCATAACAAGCAAGGCACAGCCCAGGGGAAGAAACAGGCGAGCACGGTGA
The DNA here is from genome assembly GCA_048499435.1 of Anaerolineae bacterium. Taxonomy (GTDB): domain Bacteria; phylum Chloroflexota; class Anaerolineae; order Aggregatilineales; family Phototrophicaceae; genus DAOTWC01. Next base: position 19,917 of record JASNZW010000001.1, on the reverse strand, counting down.
CCTTGCATGGATTTGCCTCCTTGACGAGCAGGCCCGGACAGCCGTGAAACAGGTATGTGGTGCGACTGCGTTCAGTGTAGCATCAGCCGTGATTCCGGGCAAGCAATCCCGCCGTTTTCACGGCGCCAGCGGCAAACTCAGGGTAACGGTTGTCCCGGCGCCGCGCACGCTGCTGATCTCCAGGCCGCCCGCGTGCAGCTCAGCCAGCCGGCGCGCGATAATCAGGCCCAGGCCGGACCCCTGCTGTTCGTAAAAGTGGCGGTTGAACTGCATGTAGGCGCCCACCTGGCCGATCTCGTCCGCTGTCATGCCGCGCCCGCTGTCGCGCACGGCGATAACGTAGCGTTTGCCCTGCGCCGCCGCGCTCACGCGCACCTCAGCGCCCGGCGCGGAGAACTTAAAAGCGTTATCTATCACTTCCGACACGGCCTTCTGGAAGTAGTCCGCGAGCATCTGCACCGCGCCCGCCGGCTGCACGTCCAGCTTCAGGTCCGCCTCACGGGCGTAGAACTGCGCGCGCTGGGCCGCCTGGCCCTCAAGCAGCGTTTGCGGGCTGGGTGTGCGATGGTCAAGCAGCGCCGCCAGATCAGCGGCATCGGCCACGATCAGCTCGATCTGAGCGTAGACCAGATAGTTCTCGACCATGTGATAAAGCCGGTGGGCGGCGGTGTTGATGTGATCGGAAATCTCGCGGATGCGCGTCGGCGGCAGCGTTTCGCAGTCTATATTGAGGATGTCGGAAAAGCCCAGGATCACCGTAAGCGGCGTGCGCAGTTCGTGGGGCAGCGCCAGGATGATGTTGTCGCGCAGCGCGTCGAGCTGGCGCTCAGCCGTCCGCTCGATATCGCGGCGGCGGCGCAGGCGCGCGTTAACGCTGCGGAGCAGCTCTTTGAAGGCGAAGGGCTTGGTCAGGTAATCGTCAGCCCCCCGGTTCATGCCTGAGCGCAGGTCGCTTTTATCTGTGCGCGCGGTCAGAAAGATGAAAGGGATCGCGGCGGCGGCCTCATCGCCGCGCAGCACGTCCAGCACGCCGTAGCCGTCAAGCTCCGGCATCATAATGTCGCAGATAATCAGGTCCGGTATCAGCCGCAGCGCTTCCTGAACGCCCGCCACGCCGTTTTCAGCCCCGCTTACCTCATGCCCCTCAAAGCTGAGCATGTCAATGATGTCCCGACGCAGGGAATGCTCGTCCTCAATCACGAGAATTTTCGCCATGTCAGCGCTCACCGCGTACACTTAAACAAGCCGTCATTCCCTGATTTTAGCGATTTCCAGGGCCGCCGCCCACCTGCCCCGCCGGGCGTTTTATACCAGCATCCCGCTCAGCACCAGCAGCAGAATGACAGCGCCGGCGATAATCCGGTAATAGCCAAAGGCGACGAACGAATGCGACGCCACGTAGCGCAGCAGCCAGCCCACCGCCAGCCAGCCCACCACCCCCGCCACCGCCGCGCCCAGCAGCAGCATCGCCAGGCTGTCGCCGCCGATCAGGTCGCGGCTTTTCCACAGGTCATAGAGCGTCGCCCCGCCCAGCGCCGGGATGGCCAGGTAAAACGAGAACTGCGCGGCAGCGCGCCGGCTGAGGCCCGTGAGCAGGCCGCCGACGATGGTCGCACCGGAGCGTGACGTGCCCGGTATCAGCGCCAGCATCTGCGCCAGACCGATGCCGGCGGCCTGCCGCAGCGTGATGGCGGTGGCTTCAGGTGTTTCAACGGCGGGCGCGGGCCGGCGCTCCACCAGCAGAAAGATCAGGCCGCCGACGATCAGCGCCACGCCCACCACCACCGGCGAGAACAGCACGCTTTTGATCTGGTCACTAAACAGGAAACCGGCCAGCGCCGCCGGGACCGACGCGACGGCGATCGCCAGCCAGAAACGCTGGACGCTGCGGTCGAACGGCACCGCGCGCGCCTGCCGCCAGATCTCGTGCCGGAAGAAGATCAGCACCGAAAAGACCGTGCCCAGTTGGATGAAAATCTCAAATGTCCCGCCCAGGCTGCCCTCAAAATTGAGCAGCGCGCTGGCAACAATCAGATGGCCGGTAGACGAAATGGGCAGAAACTCCGTCAGACCCTGCACAATCCCCAGGATAATAACCTTTAACCATTCACTCACGGCACACTTCCCTGTAGAGTCAGGCGGCTGGCAGACGCCGGCGCTAGCCCGTTCGCTGGCAAAAGCAGAAAACCTAGTGTACGCTCAGGAAGCCGGCGGTGGCCAGCGGCGCAATCATAGTCTGCGCGGGTAAGCCTGTCAACCAGCGCCAAACAGAGCCAGGATGCACATGGAAACGCTAAGCGGCACGGTGGAACGCATCACCTTCTTTAACCCCGAAAACGGCTACAGCGTGATCAGAATCGTGCCCGACAGCGCGGTGCAGCCGGGGACGGCCGCCCGCGACGGCACAGTTACCGTTGTCGGCGCGATGACCGAGCTGAACGCCGGCGAAAACGTGCGCTTCACCGGCCAATGGGTAGACGACGCGCGCTATGGGCGTCAGTTCCGCGCCGAAACAGTGACGCCGCTGCTGCCCACCAACCCCGAAGGCATCGTCAGCTACCTGAGCAGCGGCATCGTCAAGGGCATTGGCCGCAAAACAGCGGAGAAGATCGTCAGCCACTTCGGCGCCGACACGCTCGCCATTCTCGACACGCGCCCCAGCGGCCTGTACGACGTGCCCGGCCTGCGCGCCAGCCTGGCGGCCAAGCTGATCGCCGCCTGGACAGACAACCAGGCGGCGCGGCAGGCCATGATCTTCCTCCAGGGATACGGCGTGAGCAGCCGCATGGCGGCGCGCATCTTCCGCCACTACGGCGCGGAGACAATCGCCCGCGTGCGCGAGGACCCGTACACGCTGGCCGACGAGGTGTTCGGCATCGGCTTTGTGCGCGCCGACGCCATCGCCCGCAGCATGGGCCTGGCCCCGGACGCGCGCGAGCGCCTGCGCGCCGGGCTGCTCTACACGCTCAACCAGCTCGCCAGCGAGGGCCACACCTGCGCCCCGCGCGCCCAGTTGATCGAAACCGCCGGCGAACTGCTCAAAATTGACAACCCGGTCCGCCTCAGCGCGGTGCTCGACGCGCAGATCAGCGCCAGCCACCTGATCAGTGACAGCCTGCCCGCCGGCGAATACGTGTATCTGCCGCTGTACTATCACGCGGAGCGCGGCGCGGCGCAGCGGCTGCGCGCCCTGGCCAGCGCGCCGTCGCAGCTCATGGTGGACGCTGGCAAAGCCGGCGGCCCGGCGCTGGTGGAGCGCGTCGCCCGCGCCGACGCGGTGGCGCTCAGCGCGCAGCAGCGCGACGCCGTGCTGGCGGCGCTGACGAACAAGGTATCGGTGCTCACGGGCGGGCCGGGAACCGGCAAGACCACCACGCTGCGCGCGGTTATCAGCGCGCTGACCGCGCTCAAAGCGATGTTCATGCTGGCGTCCCCCACCGGGCGCGCCGCCAAACGGCTGAGCGAATCCACCGGATACCCGGCCAGCACCATCCACCGGCTGCTGGGCTACAAGCCGGGCGAGGGCTTCCTGCGCGACGACAACATGCCGCTGGAAACGGATGTCGTCGTTGTGGACGAAGCCTCCATGCTCGACCTGCTGCTGTTCTACAGCCTGCTCAAGGCGCTGCGCCCGCAGACTCACCTGCTGCTGGTCGGCGACGTGGACCAGCTTCCCAGCGTGGGCGCGGGCAGCGTGCTTCAGGACGTGATCGCCAGCGGGACGGCGCACGTCACGCGGCTGCAAACGATCTTCCGCCAGGGCGAGGACAGCCACATCGTGCTCAACGCGCACCGCATCAACCGGGGCGACGCGCCCCTCATGGATAACCAGAGCGCCGACTTCTTCTTTTTCGGCGAGGACGACCCGGCGAAAGCGGCTGAGCTGGTGGTGGATATCGTCGCCAACCGGCTGCCGCAGCGCTTCGGCTATGACCCCTTCGACGACGTGCAGGTGATCGCGCCGATGTATCGCGGCCCGGCGGGGGTAACCGCGCTCAACCAGGCGCTTCAGACGGCGCTCAACGGCGGCCAGCGCGTGGCCGAAAAGCGGCTGGGCGGGCAGTTGTTCCGCGCAGGCGACAAAGTTATGCAAACCCGTAATGACTATGAGAAGGATGTGTTCAACGGCGATATCGGGCGCGTCCACGCCTTTAACTTCGACGACAGCGAGCTGCAAGTGGTCATTGACGGGCGCTTCATCGCCTACGATTTCGCCGAAGCCGACGCGCTGATGCTGGCCTACTGTATCAGCACGCACCGCAGCCAGGGGTCGGAATACCCGGCGGTCGTGATCCCGCTGCTCACCCAGCACTACATGATGCTCCAGCGCAACCTGCTGTACACCGCCATCACGCGCGCCAAAAAGACGGTCGTGCTGGTGGGCAGCCGGCGCGCGGTGCACCTGGCAGTGAACAACAACCAGGTCGCGGAACGGCACGGCGGGCTGCTGCCGCGCCTGCGCGCTGAGGGAAGCTCGCGATGAGCGCGACAGCCTATTTCCGCTTCCTGCGCCGCAGCCCTGATTTCACGCTGCTGTGGCTGGCCCAGGTTGTCAGCCTGCTGGGCGACTGGTTCAGCACGATCGCGCTGTCCACACTGGTGGTGCATTACAGCCCCGGCAGCGAGGGGCTGGCGGTCAGCGGGCTGCTGCTGGCGCGCTTCATCCCGCCTATGCTCATCAGCCCGGTCGCTGGCTCGCTGGTAGACCGTTTCGACCGCAAGCACCTGCTCATCTGGAGCAACCTGCTGCGCGCGCTGATTGTGCTGGGCTTCCTGGTTGCGACCAGCGGCCCCGATCTGCTGTGGCTCATCTACCTGCTGTCGGTGCTCCAGTTCATCCTGTCGGCGGTGTTTGAGCCAGGGCAGTTGGCCCTCATCCCGAATGTGGTGCAGCGCGACGATCTCATCGTCGCCAACACGCTGGTAACGATCACGTGGTCGGTCATGCTGGCGCTGGGGGCGGTGCTGGGCGGCGTAGTGGCGACGCTGTTCGGCACTAACACCGCGCTGCTGGTTGACGCGGCGTCATTTCTGGTGGGGGCGGCGCTCATCGCCGCTGTCCGCCACTACAAAAGCAGCGCCCCGGCACACGACGACGCGCACACTGACAGCAGCGTGCGCGAAGGGCTGCGCTTTGTGCGCCGCCGCCCGGACGTCGGCGCGGCGCTGCTGGTGAAATTCGGCAACAGCCTCGGCAACGTGGACACGCTCATGACGATCTTCGCCACGCAGATCTTCGTCCTGGGCACAGACGGCCAGCTCTCGCTGGGCATCATGTACAGCGTCTACGGCCTCGGCGCTGTCGTCGGCCCGCTGCTGCTCAACCGCTTCAACAACGGCTCAGTCCCTCGCATGCGGCGGCTGATCGGCGTCGGCTTCGTGTGGGCCACGCTGGGCTGGCTGATAATGGGCAGCGCCGGGTCACTGCTGGTGCTGTGCCTGGCGCTGCTGGCGCGCGCGATGGGCGGCAGCACCAACTGGACTTACAGCTCGATCATCATCCAGAAAAGCGTGCCCGACACCCACCTGGGGCGCGTGTTCGCGTTCGATATGGCGCTGTTCTACGCGGCAACCGTCGCCAGCACGCTGGTGCACGGCAGCGTGATCGACCTGTTAGGCAGCGAACACGTACACTGGGTGGCGCTGGGCACGTTCGCCGTCAGCCTGCTGCCGCTGAGCGCGTGGCTGTGGCTGACGCGCCGGCTGGCGCGCCGCGCGCCGCCGGAAAGTGAGGCGCTGGCGCTGAGCTGAGGCCGGCGGCGCTTACAGGCCGGACGTGCGCGCCTTCTCGGCGGTCCACTCGTCGTCCGGCGCGGCAGGCAGGCCAGCGCGCGCGCCGCGCTCAAAGATCGCGTAGACAAACAGCATCGCCAGGCTGAGCAGCACGAAGCCAAAGCCGACCGCCGCGGCGCGCAGCAACCCCTGCCCCAGGATAACAGCGGCCAGCACGCCGGGCAGCGCGCTCACGAACAGGGCCGCGCCCAGGTAGTGAAACACCCGCGCCGGCAGGCCGCCGCGCACCTGCTCGCGCCGGTTGGAGCTGCGCGCCGCTAGCGCGCCCAGCGTGACGCCGAACGCCAGCCCGATGAGGATCGCTGTCAGAAGCCTGTCCATTAGCGGTCCGATCAGAACAACGAGTAGATAAACGGCGCGGTGACGGGGTTGCTTGACAGGATGATGAGCAGCACGAACAGCGTCAGCACGATCACCATCGGCAGCAGCCAGAACAGCCGCCGCTTCCACAGAAAGCCCAGCAGCTCGCCCCAGATACCAATACGATCCAGAAAGTCACGCATGTAGATTCCTCAGTCTCAGCCGTCAGCCGCCGGCCTGTGGCCAGCGGCAAGCGGTTCATAACGGCTTGCGCACCAGGAACGGCCCCAGCACCAGCAGGTCAATGTCGCTGTTGCGGAAGGTGTTCCAGGCGTCGCGCGGGGACGACACAATCGGCTCGCCGCGCAGGTTAAACGATGTGTTCAGCAGCACCGGCACGCCGGTCAGCGCGCCGAAACGTTCGATCACGCCGTAATAGCGCGGGTTCGTCTCGCGCTCAACGGTTTGCAGGCGGCCCGTGCCCTCATGGCACACCGCCTGGATTTTATCCTGTTTATCGGCCTTGATCGGGCTGACCATCAGCATGTAACGCGGCGCTTCGTGCGCCGCCACGCCGGGGTAATCGAAGTATTCAGGCGCGCGCTCGCGCAGGATGACCGGCGCGAACGGGCGGAACGGCTCGCGGAATTTGATCTTGGTGTTGACGACCTCTTTCATGGCCTCGCTGCGCGGGTCAGCCAGGATGCTGCGGTTGCCCAGCGCGCGCGGCCCCCACTCGAAGCGTCCCTGAAAGAAGCCGATCACCTTCTCGCGGGTGAGTTCTTCGGCCAGCACATCCAGCAGCGCGCCGTCGTCGCTGTCAAACGCCTCATAGCGGACGCCCTTTTCGCGCAGGAAGCCGGCGCAGGCCGCGTCCGAATAGCCTTCGCCCCAGTAAGCGTGCGGCATCACCCAGCGGCGCGGCTGGTTGAGAACCAGATGGTAAGCCCACAGCGCCGCGCCCAGCGCGCCGCCGTCGTCGCCCGCCGCCGGCTGGATGTAGATTTCGTCAAACGGCGTCTGCTCCAGGATGCGGTAGTTGGCTTTGGTGTTGAGCGCCACGCCGCCCGCCATCACCAGCTTGGTGAGGCCGGTGCGCTGGTGCAGATAATTGGCGATCCGCACCAGCGCGTCCTCAGTGACCTGCTGGATGCTGGCGGCCACGTCGGCGTAATGCTGGTTGAGGTCCATCGCCGCCTTTTCGGCGCTGCGCTCCGGGTTGGTCGCCATCGTGAAAAAGTCAGCTTCTGGCGGGCGCGGCGGGCCGAACAGGTCGGTAAAGCGGTGGTTGATGGTGTGCTCTGGCGAGTGATGGAAGCTGAAATAGTCCATGTTGAGGCGGAAGCTGCCGTCGGCAGCGTCCTGCTGAAACACCTGCTGCACCCGGTCCACATAGCGCGGCTGGCCGTAAGGGGCCATGCCCATCACCTTGTACTCGCCGTTGTTGACGCGAAAGCCCAGGAAGGCCGTGAAAGCCGAGTAAAGCAGGCCGAGCGAGTGCGGGAACTTCTGTTCCTGAAACAGCGTGATCGCGTTCTGGCCGCCCGGCTCGCCATCCCACCGGCTGCTGGCCTGGCCGAGCGCGGTTGTCGTCCACTCGCCAACGCCGTCCACCGTCAGCACGGCGGCTTCGCGGAAGGGGCTGGCGAAGAAGGCGCTGGCGGCATGGCTCATGTGATGGTCGCAGAACAGGATGCGGTCGTAGGCCACATCCACCTCACGGCGGATGATGTTCTTGATCCACAGCTTATCGTTAAGCCAGTTGAGCATCGCGTCGCGCCAGACACCCGCCGACGCCGGAAAGGTGCTGAGCGTCGTGAGCAGAATGCGCTCGAACTTCACCAGCGGCTTTTCATAAAACACGACGTAATCCAGGTCAGCCGCCGTGATACCCGCCTGCCGCAGGCAAAAATCAACCGCCCGTTTGGGAAACGTGTTGTCGTGCTTCCGGCGCGAGAAACGTTCCTCCATCGCGGCGGCCACCAGCGCGCCGTCCTCGATCAGCGCCGCCGCCGCGTCGTGATAGAAACAGGAAATGCCCAGAATATACATGCCCTACCCCTGCTGCCGCGCGTCGTCGAGGCCGCTGCTGACCGGCTCGCGGGGCAGCCATGACCCGGCGGCGCGCAGCCGCAGCGGGTCGCTGGTAAGGCGCGAGCCGATCGCGAACGGCGCAAGCACGGTGTAGTAGAAGGCGGTCACGATCACGCGCCCCTGCACATCGCCGACAATCGCGCCGATGATCTTAAAGCGCGCCCACATCAACCGGACAACTGCGCTCAAATTGTTTGCCCTCTGCCTGTCTGACAGACGCGCATTGTAATCAACGGTGGGGCAAAACTCAAGATGAGCATTCAGCCGGCGCGCGCCAGCCGGAAGATCGCGCCTTTATAGTCCACCATATACAGCTCGCCCTGCTCGTCCTCGCCGAACGACGTGATAATCGCGCCGGTGTAGTCCATAAACAGGTTGATCTGCCACACGCCGTCCGCGTCGCGAAAGACGGACCACACGCGCCCGTTGCAGTAGTCGCCGACGAAATAAACGCCGTGCAGCTCCGGCATGCTCGGCCCCCGGTAGACATAGCCGCCGGTGATCGAACAGCCCTGGTCGTGTTTGTATTCCCAGATCGGGAACGCCAGCGTGCCCAGCTCCGGGGTAACATCTTCCTGATGGCGCTTCGTGCCCTCCCAGGCGCTCCAGCCGTAATTTTCGCCGCCGGCGCTGGCGCTGGGCTGGAAGTTGATTTCCTCGATCTCCCACTGGCCAACATCCGCGATATACAGGTCGCCGGTGGCGCGGTCGAAACTGTAGCGCCAGGGGTTGCGCAGGCCCAGCGCCCAGACCTCCGGCAGCACGGCGGGGTTATCCAGGAACGGGTTATCGGGCGGGATGGCGTAAGGCTCGCCGCCGTCCACATCAATCCGCAGCAGCTTGCCCAGCATACTCTGCGGGTCCTGGGCGTCGTAGTCCGGCTCGTTGACGTTGCCGCCGTCGCCAAAGCCGATGTACAGATAGCCGTCCGGGCCGAACGCCAGGTTGCCGCCGTTGTGGTCATACCAGGGCTGCTTCACGAACAGCAGCTCGGTGCGGCTGTCCAGGTCCACCATATTGGGGTTGAAACGGTTGACCCGGTAGCGCGCTATCACCGAGTCGCCGTTGACGTCGGAATGGTGCACGTACAGATAGCCGTTGTGCTCAAAGTCCGGGTGAAAGGCGATGCTGAGCAGGCCGCGCTCCGTGTAAACGCCCTGGAACACCTCCGGCGGCAGCCGGTCGGAGATATCGAGGAACGGCGTGGGGCGCTGCTGGCCGTTCTCGATCACCCACACGCGGCCAAGCTGCTCGACGCCGAACACCCGGCCGGAGCCGTCGCCGGCGTTCGTCATTTGCAGCGCGTTGTCGAAGCCGCTGGCCACCTCTACCCAGCGGTAGCCGGCGCCATCCGGCGGCCCATCAGCGCGCAGCGTGACCGGCGGCGCGGTCGGCTCAGCAGGCGCAGCCGCCGCCGCTTCCGGCTCGGCGGGCTGCGCCGCGCCGATAACCAGAAAAACGGACAGCACGACCGCCGTCACCAGCGCCAGCGCCAGCATAACCAGCGCGATAATCAGACAGCCGGGCAGCACCGGCGACGATTCGGTTGAAAACTCGTCCATAGTTAATCCTGCGCACCAGGTATAAGATCAGGCTGGGTCAGCCTGGCAGTTTGCGCATTTTAGCACTTGCGTTAGAATTCTGGCAACATTCCAGACAGATAATGGCGCGCAGCCGCGCGCGAGATACGATGATGACACTCAGCAGCCTCCGACAAACTGTATGGTGCGCCCTGGTGATCGCTGCCGCAGCGTGCAGCCCGGCGGCGCCCGCCGCGCCGACGCCGACGGCCCCGCCCGCGCAGGCTGTCCGCGCCAACGCTGACTGGACGCCGGTTGTACAGACATTCGACGGCGTCGAAATGGTGCAGGTCCCGGCGGGCTGCTTCACGATGGGCCACGCTGAAGGCCGCCGCGACGAGCGCCCGGAACACGAGGTGTGCGTGGACGCCTTCTGGCTTGACCGCTACGAAGTGACCAACGCCCAGTACGGCTCACAGGGGAATTTCGCGGGCGACAGCCGCCCGCGCGAGAACCTGACCTGGTTCGAGGCGCGCGACTTCTGCGCGGCGCGCGGCGGGCGGCTGCCCACCGAGGCCGAGTGGGAATACGCCGCGCGCGGGCCAGACAGCCTGCTCTACCCCTGGGGCAGCGAGATGGTGGCCGACAACCTGGTGTTCGACCAGAACTCCAACAACGAGACCGCCGACGTCGGCAGCAAGCCGGGCGGCGTGTCGTGGGTGGGCGCGTATGATATGAGCGGCAACGTGTTCGAGTGGACCAGCACGATCTACCGGCCGTACCCCTACGACGCCGCCGACGGACGCGAAAACCCGGACGACACGGCCAGCCCGCGCGTTTACCGCAGCGGTTGGGGCAGCTACATTGATTTCGGCGTCAGCGCGCCCATCCGCTTCTACGACACGCCCGACACACGAAGCTGGTTCCTGGGCCTGCGCTGCGCCCGCGACAATAGCGCTCAATAGAGCAGCCTGAGATTTTGCCATGACCAAACGCTGGACCGCGGTCCTGTGGACCGTGCTTGTGCTGCTGGCGATCATCGCCGGCTGGTCGGTCGAAACCGGCCAGCCCGAATACGCCGGGGTAATGCCCGCGCTGGCGGTGATGATCATCGTGACTATGGCCGACTCGCTGTCGCCGCGCTGGCGGCGGCGGCTGGCCGCGCCGGTGCGCTGGCTGCGGCGGCGCCCCATCCTCTACTGGCTGGCGCTGCTGCTGACGCTGCTGGGCGGGCTGGGCGCGTGGGTGGTCGGCTACCAGCCGACCAATGGCCGCCCGTTAACAGCCGTCGAATACTTTCTGCTGCTGGCGCTGGCGTGGCTGCTGGTGTACCTGCTGTTCTACGACCTGCGCACCGCCCAACTGCGCGAAATGGGCGCGCAGCTAGGCCGCAGCCGCTTCTCCGGCGTCATGGTCCTGCTAACAACGGTCGCCCTCATCTTCATCGGCGCGGAAACTTACATGCGCCTGTTCTACGTCACCACCGACGGCTACGGCTTCACGGCCATGAACTATCACTGGTACAAGAATTTCTACTGGGGCCATTACAACTCGCTCGGCTACCGCGACTACGAACCGCAGCCCGCCGACGCCGCCGTGACGCGCGTGGCCGTCCTGGGCGATTCGTTCGCGATGGGGCACGGCATCAACAACCTGGACGACACGTTCGCCCAGCTTCTTGAGCGCGACCTGGGGCCGGGCTACGATGTCAACGTGGTGGCGCAGTCCGGCTGGGACAGCGATGTCGAGCTGTATGAGCTGGAAAGCTACCCGCTTCAGCCCGATATCGTGATCCTGTCGTACTACCTGAACGACATTGATTACCTGCTGCAAGCGCCCGAACTCAACCCCGACAGCCACTTTACCTTCCCGGACAGCCCGCTGCTGTCGTGGTTTATCCTGAACTTCTTCGTCCCCAACTACCTGTACTACAACCTGCTCCAGTTCACATCGCCGGAGCGCACCGCCAACCACCTGCAGGACCTGGTGGACGCGCACCTCGACGAGACGTTCTGGGAACAGCAGGCACAGCGCCTCTACGAAATTATCGCCTGGTCACAGCGGCACGACGTGCGGCTGATCGTGCTGCTGTGGCCGCACATCACAGCCATCGCCGAGTCGCAGCCAGCGACGCAGCGCGTGCGCGCCTTTTTTGAGGACGCCGGCATCCCGGTGGTTGATATGAGCGACGCCCTGAAAGATCATGATCCGCGCCAGCTTGTCGTAAACCGCTTCGACGCGCACCCCGGCGTCGAGGCGCACCGGCTGGCTGCCGAGGCGCTCTACCCGCTGGTGGCTGGCGGCGGCTGAGGGGGCGCGCTGGCGGCAGGCGCGGCGTGCCGCTGATTCAGAAATTGCCTGTCGCGCGCCGTGCAGTCGCGGCCATAATCGGGTAAAATCTATACTGTGCGCGTTCGCTTAGCCATGAATGCTGCCGGTTGCAGCCAGCGGGGGCGGTAAGCGGTGTTACGCTGATTGCCTTGTTTTCTTAACATTCGCTTAACAACCTGGCGGTAACTTCATCGCGACAGAAAGCGCTCACCGGCCTGCCGCTGCGCGGCGCTGTTGTTTACATAGTGGTTAACTGAGGAGAACGAAATGCGGTCAAAATTCAGCGTTCTGGTCCTGCTTCTTGTCTTTGCGCTTGGCCTGGCGGCGCCGTCGGCGCTGGCCCAGGAAAGCGACCTGGGCACCGAGGCCAACCCGATTCAGGTGTTCTTCGTGCCGTCCGTCGAGGCCGCTGTGATCGTCACCGGCGGCGAGGTCATGGCGGAGGCGCTGGAAGCGGCCACCGGCCTTAAGTTCGAGGTCTCGGTCCCCACGTCCTACGCCGCCACCGTCGAGGCGATGTGCGCCTCTCCCGGCAACTCGATGGGCTTCATCCCGGCTGCCGGTTACGTCATCGCCCACAATCGCTGCGGCGTTGAGGTGGAAGCCGCCGCCGTCCGCAACGGCTGGCCCGTGTACTGGGCTGCCTATCTGGTGCGCCGCGACAGCGACATCTACACCTTCGGCGACCTGGCGGGCCGCACCTGGGCCGTGCCCAGCATCACCTCAACTTCCGGCTACGTTTATCCGTCAGTCGAGCTGATCGCGGCTGGCATCGAGGTCGGTGAGGTCGTGGAAGCTGGCGGCCACCCGCAGACCGTTCTGGCCGTCTACAACGGCGAGGTAGACTTCGGCACCACCTACTACAGCCCGCCGCTGACCCCTGGCGCGGCCTGGCAAAGCGGCGACCTGCCCGAACCCTATGACCTGACCGTGGACGAGAGCTTTGTGAGCGCGGATGGCCTGTTTGTCGGTGATGTGCAGGTGCTGGACGCCCGCGAGAGCGTGCGCGACACCGCGCCCGATGTCATTGACCAGGTGCGCATCCTGCGCCTGAGCGCCCCGATCCCCAACGACACGCTCAGCTTCGGGCCAGAGTTCCCGCAGGAACTGCGCGACCAGATCGTCAGCGCGCTGATTGAGTTCTCCGCGACCGAGGAATGGGCGCAGTCCATCGGCAGCCGTGACTTCTACAGTTGGTCGAGCCTCGCCCCGGTGACTGACGCCGCCTACGACCCGGTCCGGCTGCTCATCACCACGCTGGGCCGCACCGAAGAAGATATTCTGGGCCAGTAAGCGTTTCGTCGTTTCCGTGACTGGCGCGCGCGGGTGGGAGCTGTTCCTGCCCGCGCGCTGTTTTACCGGAGAAGCTATGCTCACCATCGAGAACCTGACGAAAATTTACGACAACGGCTTTAAAGCGCTCGACAACCTGAGCCTGGAGATTCCCGATGGCCAGTTCGTGGCAATCATCGGCCTCAGCGGTTCCGGCAAGTCCACGCTGCTGCGCTGCATCAACCGGCTGATAGACCCGACCGAAGGCCGCATCATCTGGAACGGGGTGAACATCACCGCCGCCAACGACGAGGAACTGCGCCATATCCGCCGCCGCATCGGCATGATCTTTCAGCAGTTCAACCTGGTCAAACGGTCGTCGGTCATCACCAACGTGCTCAGCGGGCGGCTGGGCTACATCAACCCGGTTTACAGCTTCATCAACTACTTCCCGGCTCAGGACAAAGCCGACGCGCTCGCCAACCTGGACCGCATGGGCATCCGGGACCAGGCGTACAAGCGCGCCAGCACCCTCAGCGGCGGCCAGCAGCAGCGCGTGGGCATCGCCCGCGCCCTGATGCAAAGCCCAGAGCTGATGCTGGCTGATGAGCCGGTGGCCAGCCTTGACCCGGCGACCTCGCACAGCATGATGAAATACCTGGAGCTGCTCAACAAGGAAGATGGCATCACGGTGCTGTGCAGCCTGCACTTCCTCAGCCTGGCCCGCACCTACGCTGACCGCGTGATCGCGTTAAAGGACGGCGTGCTGCGCTTTGACGGCCTGCCCAAAGACATTAACGAGGTGCGCTTCAAAGAAATTTATGGCGAGGACGCGGTTGAAGTGGGAATTGCCTAGGGAGCGATGAGCCATGAATAAAACGGAAACCACCCGCTCCCAGCGCGCGCTGCGCCGCCTGCTTATCGTCGCGGCAGTCGTTGTCGGCGTGGTCGTGTACGCTTACGGTTGGGATGTGACCGAGATCAGCCTGGAGCCGACACAGGACGCGACCCGTCAGGATGCGGTTACGCGCGCGCTGCGCGAGCTGTTCTCCCCCAATATTTTTACGCAGGACCGTGACACCGAGATAACCGCAGCGCCGCTTATCATCGGCTGCGACAACGCCGCCCAGGAAGCCCCAGCCTCAGAAACGGCGTTCGCCATCACGCTAGACCCGCCCTGCGGCACCCGCGGCAGCACGTTCGTTGTCACCGGCGCCGGCTTCACCGCCAACGCCGATGTGTACGTGCGGTGGGTCGGCGAAACCGGCCAGCCGCGCGCCCTGGGCAGCACCCTCACTGACGCCAGCGGCGGCTTCAGCCTCGTGGCGACAGTGCCCACCATCCGCGGGATGAGCAGCGGCCATGTGTTCAGCATTGAGGCGATCATCAGTTGGCCGGTGGGTTCCCCCCGCCTGAGCGACACAACCAACCTCGTCATCGAGAAGATGATCGAGACGATCTTCCTGGCCCTCATGGCGACCACGCTGGCGCTGCCGGTCTCGGTGGTCGTGAGCTTCATGGCGGCCCATAACCTGATGCGGCCCATCAGGATGCCGGTTGGCAAGGCGCTGATTGGCCTGGCGCTGCTGCCGGTCGGCTGGTGGGTGGGCACAACGCTGCTGGGGCCGGTCGGCGCGTTCGGCGTCGAATTGGGCAAGAGCCTGTCCGGCAGCGTCGCCGCGCCCGCCATCCTGATCTTCGCGTCAGCGGCGGCCACGCGCCTGCGCACCGACCCCGACACCAACACCCTCGGCGGGCAGCTTCGCGGCCTGCTGACGACGGTCGCCGCGATTGTCGCCGCCGTGCTGGCCCTGGGGATCGTCAGCGGCCTGGGCATCTGGCTCAGCGAGTCAATGGCCACCAGCAGCGTGGCGCTCATCACGCACCTGGGCACTTTCCTGCACACGATTGGCCGCCTGGTCGAACTCACCATCGTGCCGCTGGCCGGCGTCATCGGCGCGTTTGTGCTGGGCAACCTGGGCATGCGGCTGATCTCTCCGACGCTGCGCCACCTGCCAGCGGCGGTTGACCACGCCGGCGGGGCCGTCCTGGGCGGCATCGGCGGCGCCCTCATCATGCTGGCCGCCGCCGCCATCGGCACACAGGCCGCGCTGATGGCCCTGCTGACGCCGCTGGTCGCGGGCGTGCTCGGCGCGCAAATCCCGGTGATGCTCTACGACCGCGTGACTGGCAAAACGACCCCGCTTAAACGCACCGCGACCGACAATCTGGTGCGAACGGTGCTGCGCTTCGCCGGTTTTATAGCGGTGGCGGTTTTCACCTACAATTTCTTCGACGTATCGCGCGCGGTAGTGGACGGACGCCTGCCTGTCGCCGCGGTCTACCTGCCCAACGCGGCGCTGGTGGGCGCGGTCCTCGGCGGCATCGCCGCCGGGCTAAGCGGGATGCGCGCCTCAATGCCAATCGGCGACATCGTTTACAACACCACGCGCACGATCCTCAACGCGCTGCGGTCAATCGAACCGCTGATCATGGGCATCGTCTTCGTCATCTGGGTGGGCATCGGGCCGTTTGCCGGCGTGCTGGCGCTCACGCTCCACTCAATCGCCTCGCTCGGCAAACTCTACTCCGAGCAGATCGAAAGCATTGACGAAGGCCCTATCGAAGCGTTACAGGCGACCGGCGCGAACCGCCTCCAGATGATGATCTACGCCGTCGTGCCGCAGATCGTCCCGCCGTATATCGCGTTCACGCTCTACCGCTGGGACATCAACGTGCGTATGTCCACCATCATCGGTTTCGTCGGCGGCGGCGGCGTGGGTTTCCTGCTCCAGCAGCAGGTCAACCTGCTGCGCTACCGTGATGCCGGCGTGGCCGTGCTGGCAATCGCCATCGTCGTCTCGATCCTGGACTACGCCAGCGCCGCGATTCGCGAGCGCTACGTCTGAGTTCCGGCGCTGAAATCTGTTCGCGCAGCGGCGGCCAGCCAGGCCGCCGCTGTTCATTTCGCCCCGCGCCAGGGCCATCATCACGCGCCGATAGTGGCGACCAGCACCGCCTTCGTGGTGTAGACGCGGTTCTCGGCCTGGTCGAACACAATCGAACGGTCGGACTCAAACACGTCCTCGGTGACTTCCATGCTCTCCAGGCCGAGCTGCTGGTATATCTGCTCGCCAACCTTTGTCTCGCGGTTGTGGAACGCCGGCAGACAGTGCATGAACTTAACCGTCGGGCTGCCGCTTTTTTCAAGCAGCGCGGCGTTAACCTGATACGGCTTCAGCAGCGCAACGCGCTCCGCCCAGGTCGATTCCGGCTCGCCCATCGAAACCCACACGTCCGTGTGAATATAGTCCGCCCCGCGCACACCGGCGGCGGCGTCCTCGGTGATCGTGATGCGCGCGCCCGTTTCAGCGGCGATAGCCCGGCACTGCGCCACCAACGCGTCAGACGGCCACAAGGATTTCGGCGCGGCCAGCCGCACATCCATGCCCAGCCTGGCCCCGCCAGCCAGCAGCGAGTTGCTGACGTTGTTGCGCGCGTCGCCCACATAACAGAACGCGATCTCGCGCAGCGGCTTGTCGCTGTGTTCCTGCATAGTGAGCGCGTCCGCCAGGAACTGCATCGGGTGGAAGTCATCGGTCAGGCCGTTGTACACCGGCACGCCGGCATACGCCGCCAGCGTTTCGACAGTGGCCTGCGCGAACCCGCGATACTCGATAGCGTCGTACATGCGGCCTAGCACACGCGCCGTGTCCTTGATCGATTCTTTATGGCCGATCTGCGAGCTTTCCGGCCCCAGATAAGTGACGTGCGCGCCCAGGTCATAGGCCGCTACCTCGAAAGCGCAGCGCGTGCGCGTGGACGTTTTCTCGAAAATCAGCGCGATCTTCTTGCCGGCCAGGCGCGGCTGTTCGTAGCCGCCGTAATACGCCGCCTTCAGGTCGCTGGACAGGCGCAGCAGAAAGCGAATCTCGTCGGGTGTGAAATCCAGCAGCGTGAGAACGCTGCGGCCGTGCAGGTTATAAGCCATGTCAGATTTCCTCTGTGGTGGTGATGCCAGGCTATGCTGAACCACTTTATTTTATCGCACCCTGCCCGGCCGGACCTATGCCAAAACACCCGGCTGTGGTACAAAAAGCGGCGTTTGCGCTGGTCATGAGGACCAACCTTGCTGCCATTTGCGCTGGCCTATCTGGGGCTGGGCGCGCTGCTGGCGGTGGGCGCGTTCCAGCGCCGCCGCGCCGGGCTGCGCCGGGCTGCCGCCAATCTGCTGCTGACCTATGCCATGCTCACCCTGCTGCTGCTGGCGGGCGAGGCCTATTTCCGCTTCGTTTATGCCGAGTCCGACGGGCTGCCTACGCTGGCGCTGCGCAACTGGCAGGCGCGCCACTGGCACACCAACAGCCTGGGCTACCGCGACCGCGACTGGACACCGGTGGACTGGGAAGGAAAACAGACAGTCGTCGTCGTGGGCGACTCGTTCGCTGCCGGTTGGGGCATCGAAGACACCGCCGACCGTTTCAGCGATGTGCTGGCGGCCCAGCTTGGGGACGGCTACGCGGTTATCAACCTGGGCGCGCCCGGCGCCAGCACTGTAACAGAGCTGGCGAACCTGCGCGCCTACCCGCTGCAAACGCCCGACTACGTGATCGTGCAGTACACGCTCAACGACATCGAACCCGCTGCGCTCAGCATCGGCCTGGACCCCGGCCTCAACCCGCTGGCGCAGATGCCGACCTGGGCTGAACAGACGTATCTGGGCAATTTCCTCTACTGGCGCTTTGTGAACCTCGCCCGGCCCGAAGCGCGCGGCACGCAGACCTACACCGACTGGCTGCACAGCATGTACGATCACTCGGTTGTGTGGGACATCCACGAGCAGCAGCTCAACGCCCTGATTGACCAGATCGAAGCGCTCGGCGCGGTCCCCGCCGCTGTGATCTTCCCCGATATGCTCAACCCCTTCGGCAGCATCGCTTATGTGGACCGCGTGGCGCAGGTCTTCGCGGCGCGCGGCTACGGCGACCGCGTTGTCAGGCTGTTCGACGCCGCCGAAGCCATGCCGCTGGCGGAGCGCATCGTCTCCCCGCGCGACGCGCACGCCAGTGCCGCGTTTCAGCGGGTTGTGGGGCAGATGCTCTACGACCAGCTTTTCCGCTAGCGGGCTGGCATGCGCCGCCGCGCTGTTCAGCACGCGGTCGTGATCGCCTGTTACGCGCTGATCGCGTTTCTCGCGCTCTACAACCTGGTTTTTCACGTTCCCGGCTTTGTCGCCGGCAGCGGCTACACCGACTTTTATCACTTCCACTGGAACTACTGGTGGCTGCGCCACGCGCTGACCACGCCCGGCCTGAGCGTCTACGAAACGAATTACGTGCTGGCCCCGTTCACGTCCAGCCTGGCGCTGCACACGCTGACGCCGTTCTGGTATCCCGTGTGGGCGCTGCTGGCGCCGCTGGGCGGCACAACTGTCGCCATGACTGGCGTTTATCTGCTGGCGTTCACGCTGGCCGGGTATGCGTTTTACCTGCTGCTGCGGCGCGAGGGGGTCGCGCCGGGGCTGGCGCTGGCCGGCGGCGCGGCGCTCGAACTGGCCCCGACGATGTTCACCGCCGCCTTCTGGACCAACATCAACATCATGGCGTGGTTCTGGCTGCCGGCGCTGCTGCTGCTGTGGGGACAGGTAGCCCGCGTCCGCCGCCGTCGCGCGTGGACGCTGGCGCTGGCCGTCGCGCTGTGGGCCATGCTGCTCACCGACCTGCAATATCCCCTGTTCGCTGTGTGGCTGGCCGGCCCATACGCGCTGCTGACGCTCTGGCAGGCCCCGAACCTGCGCGAACGGCTGCGCCTGCTGGCCGCCGGGGCGGCCGCTGTCGGCGGGGCGCTGCTGCTGCTGTGGATAGCCGGGCCGCTGCCGGGGATTCTGGCCTTTGACACCGGCACGCTGGCGCTCACGCCCGCCGCCGACGCGGTGGCGCTGCGCTTCCCCGCTGGCCTGCTGTGGCACGTCACCGACGGCACGCCGCGCGCGCACCTGGCCCTGGTCGGCGTGGTCGCGGCGCTGCTGGCGGGGGCCGCGAGCGCTAAATCTCACCCCCCAGCCCCCCTGCCCGATGGAGAGGGAAAGTCCCGCAGGGGCACGGCGGGGGTGCGGTGGTTCTGGCTGGCGCTGGTTCCCGCGCCGCTGCTGCTGTCGTTTGGCGCGGCGATCACGGTGGCGGGCGTCGAAATCCCCCTGCCCTACGCGCTGCTGCACCTGGCGCTCGGCGGCATGTTCCGCTACCCGGAGCGCTTCCTGCCCGTGTTCCTGATCCCGGCGGCCCTGTTCGCCGCCCTCACGCTGACGCCGCTGCTGCGCGCCCGCCCGCGCGCGGCGCTGGCCGTGCCCGCGCTGGCGCTGCTGGCGGTGATCGGCGCAGCGCGGACGTTCAGCCCGCTGCCCGTCCAGCCGGAGCCGCGCCCCTACGACTTCTACGCCGCGCTGGGCCGCGAGCCTTACGATTACGTGGTGATTGAAGTGCCGACTGGCGGCTCCAGCGGCCAGGGCATCGTCGGCACTGAGGCGGCGCAGACGCTTCAGTTCTACGGCATCACGCACGGCAAGCGCATGGTCAACGGCCACATCTCGCGCGTGAACACCTGGCAC